>NZ_JFCQ01000019.1 GCF_000738265.1 Corynebacterium jeikeium | reverse complement strand
AAGACACGCTGTGAGTCTGTAACTCCCGGCGCCGTGTCGCGCTGACTCGAATTAATGTACACACACCCCACAACAAACACAAACCCGCAGGGTAGGAGCCATTTTCGTGCACTGGTTTGCGCACTGTTGTGCACTTGAGATTTGCACCAGCGCCTAGTTCTAGCGTCTGTGCTCTAGTGCCTTGCACCAGCGCTTTGCTCTAGCGCCTTGATCTAACGCTTGTGCTCTAGCGCTGCACCCGTTCGATCTTCGCGCCCAGCGAGCGCAGCTGCTCCGGGAAGTCCGGGTAGCCACGGTCAATGTGGTAGACATCGTGGATCTCAGTCTCGCCATCTGCCACCAACCCGGCCAGCACCAGGCCGGCGCCGGCGCGAATGTCCGAACTCCAAACGGGTGCGGAAGAAAGCTGATCCGTCCCGCGGATCACCACGTGGTGGCCATCGATGCTGGCATCTGCGCCCAGGCGCATCATCTCGTCCACAAAGCGGAAACGGGACTCGAAGATGTTCTCCGTAATCACGCTCATTCCCTCACTGACCGTGCACAGGGCGATCGCCATCGGCTGCAAGTCGGTCGGGAATCCCGGGAAAGGCAGCGTCTGGTAGTCCACAGCCTTGGGGCGCTCCGGCTGCTGGACTCTAAATCCGGTCGGATAGGTCTCCACGTGCGCCCCCGCCAGCTTTAGCTTCTCCAACACCAGGTGCAGATGCTGCGGATCAATTCCGCCTACGGTGATGTCCCCCATCGTCATCGACGCTGCATATGCCCAGGTGCCTGCCACAATGCGGTCGCCCACAACCTCGTGATCCACCGGGTGCAGGCGCTCTACGCCCTCGACGGTGATGGTGTTCGATCCGGCTCCGCTGATCTTCGCGCCCATCTCGGTCAGCATGTTGCACAGATCCACGATCTCGGGTTCGCGCGCAGCGTTATCCAGCACCGTCGTGCCCTCGGCCAGCACGGCGGCGGTCAGGATGTTCTCGGTCGCCCCGACCGAGGGGAAGTCCAACTTGATGTTCGCACCATGCAGTTCTTCTGCCTCGGCGACTAGGCAACCGTGTTCAATTTTGGTGGTTGCACCCAGCAGCTCCAGGCCGGACTGGTGCATGTCGAGGGGGCGGGAGCCGATGGCGTCACCACCAGGAAGAGCAACCCGCGCCTTCAGACAACGCGAAGTCAACGGCCCCAGTACGGCAACAGAAGCGCGGAATTGCCGAACCGCTTCAAAGTCCGCGTTGTACTCGATTTCCTCCGGCGTGGTAATGCGTACGACGGAGCCATCGAGCTCGACCTCGCACCCCAGGCCACGTAGTACCTCTGCCATATAAGGTACGTCGGCGATCTCGGGGCAGTTAGTCAGGGTCGTCGTCCCCGGTGCCAACAGTGCGGCTGACATCAGCTTAAGCACACTGTTTTTCGCGCCAGAAACCTTGATGGCGCCCTGCAGTTTGGTTCCACCTGTCACTACGAAGCTGTCTTTCACGCCACCCAGCCTACAAAAAATCGCCCCGCGCTTTGCGGAGCGATGGGCAGACGGAGCCGAGGGACCACTAGGCAGCGCCTCGCGGAGGCTGAATCAGGGCAGCGCGCCAATACGGCGAGCGGCGTTCACAGCCTCATAGCGGGTGTGTGCGCCGAGCTTACGCATGACGGAGCGTAGGTAGCTCTTCACAGTCTCCGCGCCGATACCCATCTCGGCTGCAGCCTCCACGTTCGTGTGGCCCAGCGCCACGCAGGCCAACACGTCGAGCTCGCGCGCGGACAGCTTGGTGGTCTGTTTTACGCGCACGGGCGAAACCATCTGGTCGCATAGCACCTCGAGGTCGCGGCGCAGCTCTTCATCCTCTACGCGGTTGGCCAGCATGCGGAGCTTGCTGTGGGTGGCCCGGACCTGCTCCCACTCCGCACCGGACATCGAACGAACCTGTTTGGTGGACGACGCCCCCGTGGCAGCGCCACCCCCGGCCTCCGTCTCACGCATGGCCTCGTTCACAGCGAAGTCCTGCTCCAGGCAGCGGGCAGTCATAGTGACTTCTTCCAACACCTTGTCCCCCATGCGGGCGCGGGAGTGCACGCCTGCGTAAAGCACGCCTCGCACCTCGCGCTTCACGATCACCGGCACCGCAACTACGGAGTGCAGCCCCTCGTCGCGGATGTGACGGTCGAAGTCGTGGCTGATGGACTTTGCCCGAGTGTAATCAGACACACCCACTGGACGACGGGTGGTCATCACGCGGCCACCAACGCCAGCACCCGGGGCGATCTCCAGGTTGTGCAACGCCGGAGTGCGAAGCCCTACCCACTTGGAGATCCGCAGCCTGCCATCAGCCGCCCCTGCGGCGTACATGGTCACCGGGATTCCGGTCGCGTTTTTTAGGGAATTCAGCGCAGAGATGATGACGTCTTCGTCATCGCGTTGCCGCTGCTGGTCCACCTGTTCACTCCTCAAACTTGACCTCTGGCGCCCACCGCCTACGGGATACAGGCGCCGTGTGACTAGGGAGTATAGTTCACCCCCTAGCTACCCCCAAAACTGCCCCCGTGCTTTTATTCGCTACAAGCGAACGCAATGCTCAAACCCAATCGGGGCTAACGGTGGCTCAGCCTGGTAATTCGCGCCAGACTGTTGTCCACGATTGTGTCGGAGGTCTTCAGCAAGTGCTTTTCCAGCTTGCCTGCGATCAGTGGGACTCCGACATCCGCGGTCAGGGTCGCTTCACACGCCGTCTGTCCTGCCACCGGCGCATAAACAAATTGTGTCTGCATGGTGCCCATCCCCATCGGCAGCTCCATCGTCGCCGTGACCTCAAACGCGCCCGACGCGTCGGGCCTCGATACGTAGGTCTCTTGGAAGGAGACAGGTTTCTCGCCGTTGTCGGAAAGCTCTTCTAGCTCTTTTTGTGACGCCCTCACTCCAACCCGCGCCCACACCCGACCATCGGGGAGGTCTTTCCGCTCTGCCTCGATGATTCGAGCGTCGGTCTTCTCCACCATTCCCTCATCGGTCAGCAGGAAGGTTTCGCTGGACACGACCTCGTAGACCTGTTGGACGGAGAGGTCGATCGTGCGGTTGACATGCTTGGAATGCGACATATCCGCAATTGTGCCAGGTTTAGCTCTTCGACTGCGGGCGTAGAGCGACTATCTCGAGCATGAAGCACCTAGCGGTGCTGCCACTCCGGCTTGCGCTTCTCTACGAAGGCGGCCATGCCTTCCTTTTGATCAGCGGTGTCGAAGAGGCGCCAGAACTGCTGGCGCTCGGCCTCCACGCCGTCTTCCAGCGTGGACCTGTAGGCCTCGTCAACCATCTCCGTCGCCGCGGCGAGCGCGACCTGGGACATGCTTGCCACCTTGGCGGCGATCTTCTGCACTTCCTCAGCGAAGCCTTCCGCCGGGAGCACGCGGGAGACCAAGCCGCTGCGTTCGGCTTCCTCCGCATCCATCATGCGGCCGGTCAGGATCAGGTCCATCGCCTTGTACTTGCCCACTGCGCGGGTCAGGCGCTGAGTGCCACCCATTCCCGGGATGATACCGAGGGTAATTTCCGGCTGGCCGAACTTTGCCGACTCGCTGGCCAGCAGGATGTCGCCCAGCATCGCCACCTCGCAGCCGCCACCCAGGGCAAAGCCGGAGACCGCGGTGATCAACGGGGTCTTCAACTGCGCCAGCTTCTCCCAGTCGGCGAACAGGCGCTTTTCCGCTACCTCCGGGTAGACCTCGTCCTTCATCTCCTTGATATCGGCACCCGCCGCGAAAGCCTTCTCGCTGCCGGTGATGACGATGGCGCCGATGGCCGGGTCTGCATCCAGTGCCTCTGCAGCCGGAACAATCTCAGCGAGAACCTGGCTGTTCAACGCATTCAGGGCCTTCGGGCGGTCGAGAGTGATAGTGGCGACCGCGCCCTCCACGGCCACCTGAATGGTCTCGTAGGGCTTGTCGGGGTTCGCGGGATCAAAGGAAGTCTGGGTGTTGGAAGTCATGGTTGCCATTGAACCAAATCCCCCGCTGCCGTGACTGAGAATCCACCAAAGCCCGGGGATGGTAGGGGCGTCAATAAAAGTCACCAGGACAGCAGTGGTGCGCAAGAAAGGTGTCGTGTAGACTACCCAGTATAGACCGATCAGTCTAGAATGAAAGGATCGCCCCCATGGCGAAGATTTACAACAACATCACCGACCTCATCGGCGGTACCCCCCTGGTCAAGCTGGGCGCATTCGGCGAAGGACTGAAGGCCAACGTCCTGCTGAAGCTGGAAGCTTTCAATCCGGCTAACTCCGTGAAGGACCGCATCGGCAAGGCCATCATCGAGGCAGCCGAAAAGGACGGCACCCTGAAGCCGGGCGGCACCATCGTCGAGGCCACCTCCGGCAACACCGGTATCGCGCTGGCAATGGTCGGCGCCGCCAAGGGCTACAAGGTCGTCCTGACCATGCCGGAGACCATGTCCAACGAGCGCCGCATCATGCTGCGCGCTCTGGGCGCAGAGCTAGTCCTGACCCCCGGCCCAGGCGGCATGCAGGGCGCGGTCGACAAGGCCAACGAAATCGTCGAGACCACGGAGAACGCCATCCTGGCCCGCCAGTTCGCCAACCCGGCCAACCCAGAGATCCACTACAACACCACCGGCCCGGAGATCTGGGAAGACACCGATGGTGAGGTAGACATCTTCGTCGCAGGTGTCGGCACCGGCGGCACCATCTCCGGTGCAGCGAAGTACCTGAAGGAAAAGAACGACAAGATCGAGGTCGTCGGTGTGGAGCCGGCGGACTCCCCGCTGCTGACCGAGGGACGCTTCGGTCCGCACAAGATCCAGGGTCTGGGCACCAACTTCTTCCCAGAGAACCTGAACAAGGACATCCTGGATCGCGTCATCGACGCTCCGCTGGAGAACGCAACCAAGACCGCCCGCGAGCTAGCTAAGGCCGAGGGCATCCTCGCCGGCATTTCCTCCGGCGCTGCCGTCTGGGCAGCCCTGGAAGAGGCCAAGAAGGACGAGAACGAGGGCAAGACCATCGTGGTTATCGTCCCCGACTTCGGCGAGCGCTACGTCTCCACCCTGCTGTTCGACGACCTGCGCGACTAGAATGCCGCTGGCCTCCAGCTACCTCCAGTAGCCAGAAATAGGCGCTACCACCTTTCCACCTTGCAGTGGAATAGGCGGCAGCGCCTTCTCGTTATAGTGGCTGCAAAAGATTTTTAGCCGAACCTCCCCCTCAATCGAAAGACCACACCTTTGAGCATTCTTGGACGCATCCGCGAAGACCTCGCCAATGCCCGCGAACACGACCCAGCGGCACGCGGGGACGTGGAAAACGCCATCGTATATTCAGGCCTGCATGCCATCTGGGCGCACCGGGTATCCCATGCGCTGTGGACGCGTGGCCATAGAGGCATTGCGCGCGTCATTAGCCAGATCACCCGCGGGCTGACGGGCATCGAGATTCACCCTGGAGCCACCATCGGCCGGAGGTTCTTTATCGACCACGGCATGGGTGTGGTTATCGGTGAAACCGCGGAGATCGGCGACGATGTAATGCTGTACCACGGCGTAACCCTGGGCGGCTCCGAGCTGGTGCAGCGCAAACGTCACCCCACCATCGGCAACGGCGTGATGATCGGCGCCGGCGCCAAGGTGCTGGGACCGATCACCATCGGCGAAGGCTCCGCGGTCGGCGCCAACGCGGTGGTCACCAAGTCTGCGCCTCCGAACTCCATCCTGACGGGCATTCCGGCAAAGATTCGCCCCCGTAAGCCCGAGCAGAACACCCCACTGGTGGATGCGGTGAAGTGGGTCGACGACATCCAGAACAACATATAGGCGCGCGAACGCGCGACCAACTAGGCCAGCAGCTCCTTGAAGTCCGGGTTCTTCTCCACGAAGGCCTCGACTGCGGAGCAGCTGGCCTTTACCTTTAGCCCCGCTTCCTTGGTAGCCATCAAGGCCTCGCAGATCAGGGGCTTGGATAGGCCTTGGCCACGAAACTCACCAGAGACGACCGTGTGGTTGAAATCGCGCACGCTGCCATCCTGGACGTACTCGGCAAAGCCGGCCTCCTGGTCATCCACATAGATGACAAAGCGGCTCTGGGCTTGATCGTGGACAATGCTCTTGGCGCCTGACATGGTGCTTGGGGGCTCCTTCACTGACTCTTGCTCTTCTATGTCTTTGCCCTGCCTCTATGCAGGATCTAACCCCCAGTCTACGTAGCCGCACATGCCACTCCCCCAACGGCAAAACCCCGGTAGCTTTATCGCTACCGGGGTTGGGATGTGGCCAGAGCCGGGATCGAACCGGCGACCTTTCACTTTTCAGGCGAACGCTCTACCAACTGAGCTATCTGGCCTTCGTTGCCCGATCGCTTCCGATTCGAACATCGAAGCGACCCTGACGGGACTTGAACCCGCGACCTCCGCCGTGACAGGGCGGCGCGCTAACCAACTGCGCCACAGGGCCAATAATGCCTGCGCAACTAAATAAAACGACCAGACAACAACTTGTCTAAGCCGTCCGTTGCACGAGAATAGACTCTACACAGTGGCGAACTTCTTAAGCAAATCAGCTGTTCAAACGCTATTTCCACAGCACCCCTGCGCCGCGTTTTTGAGACCTAACTGGGCGGAAAAGTGGGCGTCCATAAAAAGGTAAAAAGAAAAGAGCCTCCCGGCGCGAAAAGCACTGGAAAAGCTCTAGCTATGGCGACCCTGACGGGACTTGAACCCGCGACCTCCGCCGTGACAGGGCGGCGCGCTAACCAACTGCGCCACAGGGCCGTACTCCCAACGGGATTCGAACCCGTGTTACCGCCGTGAAAGGGCGGGGTCCTAGGCCTCTAGACGATGGGAGCATGTTTGTAACGCTTCCGCGTCTCAAACAGCTCGCTTAGTCTAACCTGCTCCCCGCACAACAACCAAATTGCCTGTCCCGCGACGCAAGACCTCGAGCTTCGACTCCAGCCACTCGGCAACCCCCGGCCACAGATCCCGACACTTCGAGCGGTAGAACCCCATGTGCCCGACCGGCCCATTCGCGGTCCCGTCCCCTCAAAAAAAGACAAACCCCCGGTTTCGACAACCGGGGGAAATCAAAAAGTGGGCCCTGTGGGGCTCGAACCCACGACCTGCGGATTAAAAGTCCGTAGCTCTACCAACTGAGCTAAAGGCCCAACGGGAAGCATTCTATCTAACGCCGAAGCGAAGCAGAAAATTGCCCCCGCATGGACGGCAATCAGTCACTACCTATTCAGCCGAGCACTAGCCCTTCATGGAGCCCTTCTCCGCCAGGTTGATGTGGAAATCGAAGGCGGTCTTCAGGTCGTGCGGGGTGTGCAGGAAGTGCCCCTCGGAGCAGGCGCGTTCGTAGTATTCCTCCAGCAACGGGCGGTAGTCCGGGTGCGCGACGGCGATAAGCTTCGGAACGCGGTCACGCGGGGCAAGGCCGCGCAGGTCAGCGTAGCCGTACTCGGTGATCACAACCATCGTGTCGTGCTCGGTGTGGTCGATGTGGGTAGCGAAAGGCACGATCGCCGAAATATCGCCATCCTTCGCCGTGGACGGGGAAATGAAGGTGGATAGGAAGGCATTGCGGGTGAAGTCGCCAGAGCCGCCGATGCCGTTCATAATGCGCGAGCCAGCGACATTGGTGGAGTTCACGTTGCCGTAGATATCGCAGCCGATCATGCCGTTGGAGGCGATCAGGCCGGTGCGGCGGATGACCTCCGGGTGGTTGGAGATCTGCTGCGGGCGCAGCACGATGTGCTCGCGGTAGCGCTTTGCCTCTGCATTCATCTTCTCTGCGTACTCCGGCGACAGGGCGAAGGAGGTAGCGGAGGCGACGGTCATCTTGCCACTATCGATCAGATCCAGCATGCCGTCCTGGATGACCTCGGTGTAGGCCTGGATGTTCTCGAACTTAGAATCCAGCAGGCCTGCCATCACGGCGTTCGGCACGTTGCCCACACCGGATTGCATGACGTAGCCGTCGTAGGTCAGACGCCCCGCCTGCACCTCGCCTTCCAGCAGGTCCAGGAAGTGGCCGGCAATCTTCTCGGAGATCTCGTCGGTCGGCTTAAAGGGGGCGTTGCGGTCCGCGGCGTTGGTCTTAACGACGGCCACGACCTTGTTCTGATCAACCGGGATGTAGGGGGTGCCAATGCGGTCGCCAGCACGGTTGATCGGGATCGGGGTGCGGTTGGGCAGATCCTGGATCTTGTAGATGTCGTGCATGCCCTCTAGGTCAAGCGACTGCCACTCGTTGACCTCGATGATGATCTTACGGGCGGAGTTCAGGTACTCCACGTTGTTGCCCACGGCCGACGACGGGATGATGTTGCCCGCCTCGTCGATGCGCACGGCTTCCACCACGGCTACGTCGAGGTTGCCGAAGAAGCCCTCCTCTACCTGCTGCCCCAGGTGGGAAAGGTGGATGTCCTGGTATTTGATTTCACCGGCGTTGATCTTCTTGCGCATCACCGGGTCGGAAGCGTAGGGGGTGCGGTAGCGCACAGCGGATGCCTCCGCCAGCACGCCGTCGCAGTCGGGTGCGGTGGAAGCTCCGGTGAAGAGGTCGATCTGAAAGTCCTCGCCACGGCCGTGCAGCTCGTTGGCCTTGTTGGCGATGGCGGTGGGCAGGGCCTTAGGGTATCCGGCGCCAGTGAAGCCGGACATGCCGATCTTGTCGCCGTGGTTGATGAACTGTGCCGCCTCGTCCGCGGACATGACCTTGGACTTGTAAAACTCGTTTGAGATGCGCTCAGACATCGCTTCCTCCTATATAGCTATGCAGCGGTTTTCCGCTTTCATTTCCTCAGCCTACATAAATGTGACTTAGCTCGCGCTCACCCTCTAGCCTATTGTTGAACAATCTTTGTTGCTACTGCCACCTCCCCCTTATCCTTTTCTTCTTTCGTTCTTTCTTATTGACGCCCTTTGGTATTCGCCCCTTTAGAGTGTGAAAATGGTGCCTGTGACTACATCGACCGCAACCCCCACCCCCACCACAGAATCCTCCGTCCCTACCTCATCGACTCCCCAGGGACTCCAGATCGGACCCCTGAAGCTGGACTCCCCCGTTGTTCTGGCGCCGATGGCGGGCGTGACAAACGTCGCCTTCCGTAGCCTGTGCCGCGAGCAGGAGCGCGAGCGCATGGGCTCGGTCGCTGGGCTCTACGTCTGCGAAATGGTCACCGCGCGGGCGCTGGTCGAGCGCAACCCAAAGACGCTGCACATGACCACCTTCGCACCCGACGAAGACCCGCGAAGCCTGCAGCTGTACACCACCGACCCGGAGTACACCTACAAGGCGGCGAAGATGATCGTCGACGAGAACCTGGCCGACCACATCGACATGAACTTCGGTTGCCCGGTGCCGAAGGTAACCCGCCGTGGCGGCGGCTCTGCCCTGCCTTACAAGCGCAAGCTCTTCGGCAGCATCGTGGCCGCTGCAGTAAAGGCCACCGAGGGAACGGATATTCCCGTCACCGTGAAAATGCGCGTAGGCATCGACGATGCGCACCACACACACCTGGACGCGGGTCGCATTGCCGTCGAGGAAGGCGCCGCCGCAGTCGCCCTGCACGGCCGTACGGCAGCGCAGCGCTACTCCGGCCAGGCAGATTGGAACGAGATCGCGCGCCTGAAGCAGCACCTGGCTCACACCGGCATCCCGGTGCTGGGCAACGGCGATATCTTCAAGGCCACGGACGCGCGGGCAATGATGGAACAAACCGGCTGCGACGGAGTGGTCGTTGGGCGAGGCTGCCTGGGACGTCCGTGGCTGTTCGCAGAGCTCTCCGCTGAGCTTCGGGGGCTTCCGATCCCCGCACAGCCAACACTGGGCGAGGTCGCCCGCATCATCCTGCGCCACGCGGAGTTGTTGGCTGCCCACGATGGCGAACAGAAGGCATGCCGCGACCTGCGCAAGCACATGACGTGGTACCTGCGGGGATTCCCCGCCGGCGGCGAGCTCCGCCGCAGCCTTTCCCGCGTAAGCAGCTTTGAGGAGCTGAAGTCCGCCCTCGCGGAGGTGTGGGATTCCCCCGCGTTGGCCGAGGACGCAGACGGCGCCCGCGGGCGCCAAGGCTCCCCTGCGAAAGTTGCCCTCCCGGAAGGCTGGCTGGACGATCCCTGGGACGAGGCTGTGCCGGACGGCGCTGATATCGAGAATAGCGGAGGCTAGGCCGGATCCGCGTAGCTGCCAATAGTTACACGGGGCTAAATTCTGGGGGCTGCTGCCCGAGCGCCGTAGACCCTCGGCGACTATAGTTGCCTTTCATGCGAAGGGTATATAGAGACCAACTCCGGGAATTCAGACACGATATTTCCCTGATGGCGGATTTCACGCGCACAGCGCTGGATTCTGCCACCCGTGCCCTGCTCAACGCTGATCTAGCATTGGCGGAAAAGATCCTCGGCAGCGTGGATACCCTGGAAGATCTGCGCGTCACGTCGGAAAAGGCCGCATTCCAGCTACTGGCGCTAGAGGCTCCCGTGGCCAGGGACCTGCGCGTGGTGGTCGCGGGCCAGCACATTGTCGAGGATTTCACCCGCATGGGCGCGCTTGCGGTGCATGTGGCGAAGGTGGCGCGGCGGCGTCATCCAGAAAATGCCGTACCCGAGGCCATCCGTCCGTTTATCGAAGAGATGGCGCGGCAGTGCGACAACTCGGCGATGAAGGTGCAGGAGCTGCTCCGTCACTTGGACGTTCAGACCGCACTTGAGCTCATCGAAGACGACGACGCGGTCGACGATATCCACCGGCACCTCTTCCAGCTGACTACGATGCGCGAGTGGCCTCACTCTGTACGCGAGGCCGTTGACCTCACGCTGCTGTCCCGCTACTTGGAGCGCTTTTCCGATCACGCTGTGACGATCGGCAGCCGCATCATCTTCATCGCAACGGGCCTAACCCCGGACGAATACCAGCGCAAGCAGGAAGACGAAGAAGTCCAGCGACGCTTCCGCGAAGAGTTCGACGAGATGCGCTACCGCTACGACAGGAACTTCGACTACTAACTGCTGTAGGCCTTCTGGGCGAACATCGCCGCGTTCAGGGCATCGTCAAGTAGCTGTTCCGGCGTACGGCTGACGTCCAGCTGGATACCCTTCTCCCCCGGCGTGAGGCGCTGCAGGTCGTCCAACTGCGCGGTCAGCAGCTCGCGTGGCATATCCGCGTCTCCCACGCGGTTCCTCATACGCTCCGCGAGCACGTCCTCGGTGCCGTAGAGGTGCACGTAGAACACGGTCGCATTCTCGCCCACATCGTTGAGGATCTCGCGATGATCGATACGCAGCGCAGTGCATGCGGTAACGGTGTTGTTACCCTGTGCAGCCTCGTCCGCGATCCAATCGCGCACGATTCCCAGCCACTTACGGCGGCCCGACTCTGGCGGGAGCTTGCCGTCCTGCAGGATCTCCAGTGCGCCTTCGGGGTGCAGATCGTCGGCCTCCTGTAGCTTCCAGCCGGTCTTCTCGGCCATGGCGCGCGCCAGGGTGGTTTTGCCGCTGCCACTCACCCCCATCACTACTACGTGGAGGGTTGCCGGAGTCTCTGAGCTAGACATGTTGGCTCCTTTCTGTCTGCAATGCCCGTCGCTGCCTCTAGTATGCCGTTTTATTTTTACTATTGACGCCAAAAGCGGGGTTCCGGTGTTTACCGGAACCCCGCTAGTGGGTGGCGGGCTCTGTGAAGCTCCGCCGTACAGACACTTTCTTAATTCTTCCCTCCGCGCTGGGAGGGAGGCGAGGGATCTTTAGCCGAAGCGGCCGGAGATGTAGTCCTCGGTCTCCTTCTTGGTCGGGTTTTCGAAAATCTGCTTGGTCGGGCCAACCTCAACCAGCTGGCCGGGCTTGCCAGTAGCTTCCAGGGAGTAGAAGGCAGTCTGATCGGACACACGGGCTGCCTGCTGCATGTTGTGGGTCACGATGACGATGGTGAACTCTTCCTTCAGCTCGTGGATCAGGTCCTCGACAGCCAGGGTGGAGATCGGGTCCAGGGCGGAGCAGGGCTCGTCCATCAGCAGGACTTCCGGCTCGACCGCGATAGCGCGGGCGATGCACAGACGCTGCTGCTGACCACCGGAAAGGCCGCCACCCGGCTTGTCCAGACGATCCTTAACTTCGTCCCACAGGTTGGAGCCACGCAGTGCGCGCTCCGCAACCTCGCGGAGCTTCTTCTTGTTCTTCTCGCCGGCCAGCTTCAGGCCAGCCACGACGTTCTCCTCGATGGACATCGTCGGGAAGGGGTTAGCCTTCTGGAACACCATGCCGATGGTGTTGCGGACAGCCACCGGGTCGATCTTCGGGCCGTAAATGTCTTCGCCGTCGAGCAGGATCTCACCCTTGACGTGGGCACCGGGGATAACCTCGTGCATACGGTTCAGGGTGCGCAGCACGGTGGACTTACCGCAGCCGGACGGGCCGATGAAGGCGGTCACTGCCTTCGGCGGGATGTGTAGGTTGACGTCCTGTACGGCGTGGAAGTCACCGTAATAAATGTTGACGTCGTTGAGGTCTAGGCGCTTAGCCATTGTGTTGTTCTCCTAGGGTCCTAGGGTGACCGCCCTTTTGTATGGGACGGTCGTCGTTCTGTGCAAGTGAAGAGGCTTTGTTTGGTTTTCGGTCCCGGCGGGGTCTAAGGGCTTGGGCTAAGCCTTAGGCCTTCACCGAGTAGCGCTTCGAGATCAGACGGGCGCCAATCATCAGGATGGCAACCAGCAGCACCAGGGTCAGTGCGGAGCCCCACAGGCGCTCCAGCACGAACTCGTTACTGCCGGCGCTGTACAGGTCAACCATGTACAGCGGCAGGGATTGCTGGCCACCCTCGAACGGGTTCCAGTTGATCTTGGTGGTGGAACCAACCAAGATCAGCACCGGTGCGGACTCACCCATCACGCGGGCAACGGCCAGCATGATGCCGGTAACGATGCCGGACAGTGCGGTCGGCAGGACGATCTTGACGATGGTCTTCCACTTCGGCACGCCCAGTGCGTAGGAGGCCTCGCGCAGATCCATCGGAACCACGCGCAGCATCTCTTCCGCGTTACGCACGATGATCGGAACCATCAGCAGCACTAGCGCAATCGAGACGGCGAAGCCAGATCGCTCGAAGCCGAAGGTGGTGATCCACATTGCGTAGACGAACAGGGCGGCAACGATGGAAGGAACACCGGTCAGAATGTCGACCATGAAGGTCGTGATTCGGCCGAGGAAGTTTCCGCGGGAGTACTCCACCAGGTAGATGGCGGTGAACACACCGATCGGGACGGAGAGCGCGGAGGTAACCAGAACCTGTATCAGGGTACCGATGATGGCGTGAACTGCACCGCCACCGGCCTTGTTACGGGGCTGGCCGACCATGTCGTACATCCACCAGTCGGGGTTGAGGATCGCGGGCAAGCCGTCGCTGAGGACCTTGACCAGAACCCACAGCAGAGGAACTAGAGCCAGAGCCATCGCCAGGTAGATGATGACGGTGGCGGCCTTATCCGCAGCCTTACGCTTGCCGGAGATCTGGGTGAAGAGGGCAGAGGACGAAGAGGACTTCTTGTTTTCTACAGCTACTGCATCAGTCATTGTTTTTACGTCTCCTACTTCTTCGACACAACGGCGCGGGCGGCAGCGTTAACCAGGAAGGTCAACAGGAACAGCACGAGGCCGGCGGAAATGTAGGCACCCGCCTTCAGCTCGTCGTTGAATTCCGGCGCAGCGGCCGCGATGGCGGTCGCGAAGGTCGTACCACCGTCCATCAGGGAGCCACGGAAGCCAGCGGAGCTAGCGATGACCATGTACAGCGCCATGGTCTCGCCCAGTGCGCGACCCAGCCCCAGCATCGCGCCGGAGATGTAGCCGGACAGACCGAACGGCAGCACAGTCATACGAACAACTTCCCAGCGGGTTGCACCCAGTGCCAGAGCAGCCTCGACGTGCCCCTTCGGGGTCTGAACGAAGACCTCACGGGTGGTTGCGGCAATCACAGGCAGAATCATGATTGCCAGAACGATGCCACCGGTGAAGATATTTCGAGAGGTGGAGAATGGTGGGGAGTTACCCTGCTGGTGGTTGAAGAGGAAGAATCCGCCAGCCCAACCGGACAGCCACTCGAAGAAGTCGCCCAGTGCCGGGCCGAGGACGTAAGCACCCCAGATACCGAACACGATGGAAGGCACTGCAGCCAGCAGGTCGACCATGAAGCCCAGGGGCTTCACCAGAGACTTCGGGCAGTAGTTGGACAGGAAGATCGCGATTCCCAGAGCAACCGGCATTGCCAGTACCAGGGCGACGAGCGAAACCAGGACAGTGGTGAAGAACAGGTTCGGGATACCGAACTGCATCCACCCACCGTCGTTGGTGGTGTAGTCGGTGTTCCAGCGCTCGCCGTAGGTGAAGAAGCTGAAAATACCGTCGCGCAGGCGGCCCATTGCGGGAACTGCCTGCAAGATCAGGAACAGGCCGATCAGCGCGATGATCACGGTGATCAGGATTGAGGAGGTCTTTGCCAGCGTTTCAAAAACAACATCGCCAGGGCGCTTAACGTTGCCACCGCCGGAGCGCTGACTGTTGTCTGCCAACTGGTGATCCTGCGTCGGCTGAGGAGCGTCGCCCTCTGCCTCTGTGGACTTGGCGACCTCAACCTTATTGGCGTTTGCCATGAGGAATCCTTAAAAGGTCGTTATGTATTACGAGAATTTTTTGCGAACGTGTTTCGCGTCACTACTGCCGCCTCATTCAGACCGCAACCCCCGATCGAAAAACGAGCGGGGGTTAAGTCGCTGTCTGTTAGGCAGCTATGGCTTTCTCGATTGAAGAAAACCACTATTCAAAGCAGTCGTGGACTACTTCAGAGCGTCGACGGCCTTCTCCAGCTTGGACTTGAACTCGCCGTCCAGCGGGATGTAGCCCTGGTCAGCCAGGTCATCGTTCTGGTTGTCCAGGATGGTGTAGAGGAAGTTCTTGACCAGCTTGCCGGTGTTCTCGTCGTAGCCAGCGGAGCAGACGATCTCGTAGGTGGTCAGAACCAGCGGGTACTCGCCCTCGCCCTTCAGGGAGTACAGCTTCTTGGAGTCAACGACCAGGTCGTTGCCCTCGCCCTTGAACTCAGCAGCGTTCAGAGCCTTGTTCACGTTCTCCTTGTTCAGCTCAACCGGGCCAGCACCGAAGTCGATGTTTGCGACGTTGACCTTGTCCAGCTCCTCAGCGAAGCCGGACTCAACGTAGGTGATTGCACCGTCGGTTTGAGCAACCTGGTCAGCGACACCCTTAGACTTCGGAGCACCAGTGCCGACCTTGGTCGGGAACTGCTTGCCCTCGGAGTCCCACTCGCCGGTGGAAGCGGCCAGGAACTTCTGGAAGTTGTCGGAGGTACCGGACTCGTCAGAGCGGTAAACAACCTCGATCGGCTTGGACGGCAGATCCACGCCCTCGTTCTCGGACTTGATGGCCTCGTCGTCCCACTTCTTGATCTCGCCCTTGAAGATCTTGGCGACGGTCTTGGTGGACAGGTTCAGGGTGTCCACGCCCTCCAGGTGGTAGGCGATAGCAACCGGGCCGATAACCATCGGCAGGTGCCATGCATCGTTGCCCTCGCAGCGCTTCTTCGCGTCTGCGATCTGGTCATCCTTCAGCGGGGAGTCGGAACCAGCGAAGTCAGCCTGGCCAGCGATGAACTTCTTCTGGCCGTCACCAGAACCGGAAGCGGTGTATGCCAGGGTAGCGCCGGTGTTAGAGAAAGCCGGGCCGAAGATGTTCTGGATTGCGTTGTCCTGAGAGGAAGCGCCCTCACCGCGCAGCTCGCCGGTGGCCTCCTCCATCTCACGGGTGCTCTCGGCACCGTTGCTGCCACCGTTGTCGTTGTTGTCAGCGTTGGAGCAAGCGGTCAGGATCAGGGAACCAGCAAACAGGGTTGCGGCTGCGGCGCTGGTGCGCTTCATGGTGAACTTCACGAGGTTCTCCTCCGAAAATTGTCAGAAGTACAGAAAGTGTCGTACAGGAATAGCCCGCAGTTGTGGGAGCCACTCTTGCTTCATCAGAAAAGTTAATCGGCGCTTATGGAATTAAAGAATGCTAGAAGTTAACTCTAGGTGAACTATCTCATCCCCCCAGGTAACAACCGGTTTACACCCGTTTTACCCACCGATAAAGCCACCGAAATACACACCTAGCCACTACCCCCGCGTGAAGAAAAGATACCCGAGTTCACCTCGCGTTAACCATGCGATCGTCAGTGCAGCCCCTAAACCACGCGACACCCTGACGAAAGCTAAACCCCGTTACGCAAATCTTAAGTTTTTTCTTACATTTGGGTGTGTCCGGTAACTCTGGTCAGACTCAGAGGCGACCGCGATAAACAACGTCGGTGTGGACCACCTCAAAACCAAGGCGCTTGTACGTAGACACAGCCGGCGCGTTGTCCCCCTCAACGTAAAGCTCAATGCAGCCACATCCGCGATCCAGCAGCAGCTTCATGCCCAGCAGCGTAATTGCTTGCCCCAGCCCCCTGCCACGCGCATCGTCGGACAGGCAGACGACATACACCTCGCCCGTGCGCTGCCCGGAGTCCTTTTCTTTTTCCTCCAGTGGAATCTTGGTCCAGTGGAATCCGGCTAGACGGAACACATCATCGCAGCCGGTGCCCTCGCCACTTTCACCACCTTCGGACGCACAGGGAATGCCCACGCGCTCCGCCGCGGAATTATGGTCACGCACCCACAGCATCAGCACACCGTCAGGCTCGAACCAGTTCGTATCGCGGGCCGCGCGCAGACGCTCGCTATCCCAGCCACCCTGCTCTGGGTGCCACGCAAAAGCCTCATTGTTAACGCGCACCCATTCCGCGTCCACAGAGTCTGCGTCGAAGCGCTCGATTGATTCGCTATACGTCAGCACCTCAATCCCCTGCGCTACACAGAGATCCGCAGCCTCGGTGCTCTTAGCCTCAATGTTCCTGGCCGATTTCGTCGCAGGCAGGCAATCCAGCGACATCTTCAGGAGCTCACGGGTACGGCGGGCATTCAAAGATTCAACGAAACGCTGCGCGCCGGCGGAATCACCATGGGCCCACACATCAATTGCACCGCTGACTCCCAGCTGATCCCGCAGGGCCTCAAACAACCCGACCCCTACTCCGCGGTGGCGCCCTTCCGGAGACACCGCCAGCTCAATAACACGATCTGGATCCATGGCCAGCACGCCGACCACCCGGTCGCACTGTTCGCCCCGTGTGCCTTCCGCAATGCGCTCATCGCTGACCGCTACTACATGCTTGTGACCAAAGTCCTCGTCGATCCCCCGCACGAAGGCTTCGCTAATCGCAGCCACACCATCGGCCTCAGCGACCTCTTGCAACACCTCGTGGACCCCCTCCAGCACCTCGGAGTGCTCCCACAGGTCTTCATATGTGTCGTAAGTAATAGCCATGTCCCCGATTGTCCCCCACTTTCGGAATCTATGAGAGCGTTTTAACAGGTTTCTTTACCCGTGGCTGGGATTGGGGCGGCTGGAGTGTGGCGTCCAAAAGAAAGAACAAGGGCACCTAGTAACCTGAAGGGAACAGAATCAGACTCCAGAAAGGTGGCCGGCAAGGTGAAGAAGATCGCAATCCGTGGCGCGGTCGTCTTCGTCGTCCTCCTGATCGTGGCGCTCATCACCGACAACGTGATCGCCGCCCGCGCGGAACACAAGATCTCCGAAGCGTTGTACGCCGACTCGAACCTGGCGAACCCGCCGAAGGTGCAGGTTGCGGGATTCCCCTACACGCGCGCTGCGCTCAGCCACGAGATACAGGCCGTCACGGTCACCGCCAGCGACGTTGATGTACCGGGGTTTGGACTAATGAGCGTGCACACCTCCGCGCAATACATCACGGTCTCCGCCGACGACGTATTCAACGGAAAGATCGAAAATGCCCCGGCGCGCAAGGTGTTTACCCGCCTCCAGTTAGACGGAGTGCTGCTCGGCGACCGCATGAACATCGAAGCGCTGCAGATCCAGAACCTGGACGACATCTCGCCTCGCGGCGGATGGGAAACCGAGGCCGTGTTCGAAGGCAAGCCGGAGGGCTTCGCCAAACCCGCAAAGGTCGAAGTGAAGCTGCGGATTGTTGCGGGCACCATGAAGATCACCCCGATCAAGATCCTTTCTGCCCCCGACGGCCTAGACATCAAAGCCAAAGACGTGACGGATGAGGGCAGCATAGACAAGGACATTGTCCGGCGGATCAATGAGGCTTTCAGCCTAAGCATCCCCGGCAAGCAATTGCCGATGCCGGGCGACCCCGAGCGCGTCTATGTTTCCGGCGGCTCGCTGTTCGTCGAAACGGAACAGGTGTACACCAAGATCAGCTTGTCGGATCTGGCCCCGCGTTCCCGCCCCTTGAGTGAAGAGGAACAGCCCAGGCTATAGGCTTAGGGGCATGGCTGAAGAAGAAAACAAGAAGTTCAAGGTCAATGCCAACGACGCAGTGAACCTGGCCGCCGAACAGTCCAAGTCCACCAGCGACAAGAACCTGCCGGAATTCGGCGATATGCCCATCCCCGACGACACAGCCAACCTGCGCAAGGGGCCTAATCTGCACGACGGGTTGCTGGCGCTGCTGCCGCTGATCGGTGTGTGGCGCGGGCAGGGACAGGCTGCACCTCCCGGCGAAGAGGAATTCACCTTCGGCCAGCAGGTTGTCTTCGCCCACGATGGCGAGAACCGCATCAGCTACGACTCCCGCACGTGGCGCATGGACGACGACGGAAAGCCGACCGAGATCCCCGACCGCCGCGAGTCCGGCTTCCTGCGCATCAACGATGACGATGAGATCGAAATGATCCTCACACACTCCGATGGGATGGTGGAGATCCTTTACGGCAGCCCGCTGAACGAGCGCGCGTGGCAGCTGGAAAGCGCCTCGACCATGGCGACGGCTACCGGCCCGACGAACCTGGGTCCGGGCAAGCGCCTTTACGGCCTGATGCCGAACAACGACCTCGGCTGGGTCGACGAGCGCCTCATTGACGGCGAGATGGTGCCATGGCAGTCCGCGCAGCTGTCCCGCGTGGTCGGTTAACCAGTTAGACGGGTGGCCAACAAGCTGGCTACCCGGTCACGGCTTCCCAGGCCATTTCCTCTACCTCGTCGGCGAGCTCCGGGCGGGGCCTGTCCACCCCGTCCAGCTCCGTCACCCGCGCCTGCACGCGCACAGAGGAGACCAGCCACACGCCGGCTGCCGCCTGCAGGTCCTCGACTCTTAAGACGCGCTCCTCCGTGGTCCACCCACGCTGCTCCGCCAGCTTAAATAATGCGGCCTGCGAGGTTCCCTTCAGAATGCCCACGTGGGTCGGCGGGGTGACGAGCTTCTTCTCCCCCGTTGCCGGATCCACCTCCGCAGCAACAACCGTCGAGGTCGGACCTTCCAACACGAGCCCCTCGTCGGATAGGAAGATCACGTCGTCCACCCCGCGCTTCTTAGCGCTGCGCAGGGCCGCCATATTCGCGGCATAAGACAACGTCTTCGCGCCGATCAGCGCCCATGGAGAGCGCTCTGACAAGTCGATGCGGAAGCCCCGCTCGGCAGTCATCACCCGCACTCCGTGCGCCCGGTCGTGCAGCACGTGCTCGCTGACCGGCGCCACCGTGACCCAGCCCGTCGGCTGCCCCGTGGATTCCCGCCCGCGCGAGTAGACCCAGCGCAGTGCGGCCTCCTGCCCCGGACCGTTCTTTTCCTCGAAGTCGGCCACGGCAATGTCGGTGGCACGATACCAACGCTCCAGATCCGGCTCCGGCAGATCCAGCATGGCGGAGCTGTTAATAAAACGTGTGGCGTGGCGCTCGCGGTTGCGGACATTTCCGCCACGCAGCATAAACGTCTCGAATACGCCGTCGCCACGCACCGCCGCCAGGTCGTCCGCGTAGATCATCGGAACGCTCACGTCCCGGACCTGCGGCTCTGCCCCTTCGTTGGTTCCCAACACATCGACGACCACGAACTCTGCGTTCCAGTTACCCATAAATGTGATGTTACTGGCAGGCCGCGCGCACTCCGCCCTACGATGGGTGGCGTGTTTGACCTGACTCATAGCCCGATCCTTGACCACGTTCCCAATGCCAGCGCGCTGACTGGCAGCGAGTCCACCGAAGGTTCGGAGGTGCAGGGTGCCCAAGAAGGGAACCAAGCCGAACCCCAGATCGGCGCCACCGCCTGGCACTACGGCAATCCCCTCACCGAACAGTCCCGTATCAACGATGACAAGCCAGGCCTCGTGGACTTCTGGGATCGCGTGGCCATCCGCATTTCCGGCCCGGAGCGCCGCGATTGGCTGAACAACCTGATCTCTCAAAAGGTCAACGCCATCGCCCCCGGCCAGGCCACCTTCGGCCTGATCCTCGACGTCAAGGGGCACATCGAGCATTTCTTTGGCATCCTCGCCACCGACGACGCTCTGACCCTCGACACCCCAGCCACCCACGCCGACGCGCTCGAGGACTACCTCCGCAAGATGGTCTTCTGGTCGCAGGTCACCGTCGAACGCCTGCCGTGGGCACGACTCACCGTCATCGGCACGGGCCTCGTCGCGGATTCCTCGCTGTCTCTTAATGACGCCACGTCTCCCGCCGCGCTACCAGATCATTTGAAAATCGACATTCCAGACGATCTGGACCTGCAATTGTGGCGTTTCGGGACTATCGGGGAGATGCAGACGCTTGATCTGTGGGTATCTAGGGATAGCTTCGTCGATACCTGGGATCTGCTCACAGATGTTGCGACCCCCGCGGGACGTATGGCCTACGACGCCTTCCGAATCCAGGCGCGCCTGCCGATCCTGGGCGTGGATACCGACGAGCGCGCCATCCCCCACGAGGTACCTGCTTTCATCGGCAAGGGAATCAGCGGCGCCACCCAGCTGGACGACGTAGCTGCGGGTCCCACCGAGGCAGCCGTGCACCTCAACAAAGGCTGTTACCGGGGCCAGGAGACGGTCTCCCGAGTCCACAACCTGGGAAAATCCCCGCGCGTTCTGGTGCTGTTGCACCTCGACGGATCCGCCAACCGGCTACCGAAAGTTGGCGCGGACCTCACTGCGGGTGGCCGCGCGATCGGCCGGGTCGGATCCAGCGTGCACGACTGCGACTACGGCCCCGTCGCCCTTGCTTTGGTGAAGCGGAATGTGGTGGAGAAGGTGGCGTCCAAAAATAGCAAAGTTCCCCCGCTTCTAGCCGATGGGATCGACGCATCGATCGACCCCAGTGACCTGGCGGCGGCAGCGGGCGACGACTCGATCCGACCGGGGCGCGCGGCGATCAACCGGCTGCGCGGACGAAACTAGGATCCCAATTGGCTGGTTAACCCCCTAGCTCACACGACAATGGCGCAGGTCACAGGGTGTTTATGTTGCCGCCAGCACCCGCGGGCGCGCAATAGAGTAGTGATCTTTTGGGAAAAACTGATCGCAAACCGCTATGGTGTAGGGCAGGAAGAAACTTAACATGTAAACGAAAAGGGTGGCCGAACTCCCGCGCCACTCGAGGACACCGCAAGGGGGTCAGGCCATGGGTCGCGGCCGTGCCAAGGCAAAGCAAGCCAAGGTTGCTCGTCAGTTGAAGTACAACGCTCCGGAGATGGATCTGGAGAGCCTGCAGAGGGAACTCTCGGGCCAGTCGCAAAACCGGGGTTCCGGTTCCCGCGGCGGCGATAGCTACGACGACTACGAGGATGACTACAGCGAATACGCTGAAGCGTACGACGACTACGACGATGAGTATGCCAACGATTACGAGGATGGCTACTCCGACGACTCTCGGAAATAACTAGCCTATCCTCCGCAAAGCTCCCGCCCCTCCACACCTAGAAGGTGGAGGGGCGGGAGCTTTTTCACATGGGAGCTTTTCATGGGCGAGTTGCCCCAACCCCGGCCCGCACCAGGGCAACCCGCGTAGTTAGCTTTTAGCCCTGCACCGGGGTGCGGTACTCGCCGGAAAGTACCGCGCCGGACTTGCCTTCTTCTGCCGGGCGTACTTCGCCAAGTCGCCATGCGTCGATGTGGCGGGCGGTCAGCATAGCCATGGCACGTTCGGCATCGTCTTCGGCGACGACGGCGACCATGCCCACACCCATGTTGAAGGTCTTTTCCATCTCCTCCTGCGAAACCTGGCCTTCCTCCTGGATCAGTCGGAAGATCGGACCCGGGGTCCAGGAGGAACGCTCCAATTCCGCGACCAGGCCCTCAGGAATCACACGGGCCAGGTTAGCTGCCAGGCCGCCGCCCGTGATGTGGGCGAAGGTATGCACATCGCACTCGCTGGCCAACTTCAGGCAGTCGAGGGCGTAGATGCGGGTGGGCTCCAGCAGCTCCTCCCCCAGGGTGCGACCGAGGGAGTCGATGTGACCGTCCAGCGGCAGCTTCTTGGTATCCAGAAGCACGTGGCGCGCCAGAGAGTAGCCGTTGGAGTGCAGGCCGGACGAGGCCATGGCGATCACCACGTCGCCCGGACGCACACGGTCCGGTCCCAGCAGGTTGGCCTCTTCGACCACGCCGACGGAGGTGGCGGAGACGTCGTACTCATTAGGCTCCATCACGCCCGGGTGCTCGGCGGTCTCGCCACCCAGCAGGGCGCAGCCGGCTTCCTCGCAGCCCGCCGCGATGCCCGAAACGATACTGGCGACGTGCTCGGGGACTACCTTGCCGATGGCGATGTAATCCTGCAGGAACAGTGGCTCGGCACCGCACACAACCAGGTCGTCCACGCACATAGCCACCAAGTCGCGGCCGATCGTGTCGTGCTTGTCCATCGCCTGGGCGACGGCCAGCTTGGTGCCCACGCCGTCGGAGGATGCAGCCAGCAAAGGCTTTTCGTAATTCCCCAGGGCGAACAGTCCGGCAAATCCGCCAAGGCCGCCGCGGACCTCAGGGCGGGTGGCCTTCTTCGCCAGCGGAGCAAAGAGCTCTACCGCACGATCGCCGGCCTCAATATCCACACCTGCGGCGGCGTAGGACGCACCTGCCGCCTGTGCAGGGGTGTTCTCTGGTTGCTCACTCATGGCTTAGTACTCGCTTTCTTAGCCTGTTGCTTCAGCATTGTTTCGACCAGCGCTGAATTCGGGTTGTCGCTCGGCATGCCTAGGGGGAACACGCCATCGAAGCACGCCGCGCACAGCTCGTCGCTGCTTTGTTGTGACGCCTCTATCATCGCCTCGGTCGAGACGAAGGCTAGGGAATCCGCATCGATTTCCTTGCGGATCCCTTCCACCGGGTCTGCGGCGTCAACGTTATTCGCAATGAGCTCGGTGGGCGAGGCAAAGTCGATGCCGTAGAAGCACGGCCACTTCACCGGCGGCGATGCAATGCGGACGTGAACTTCCTTCGCCCCCGCTTCACGCAGCATCTTGATGAGAGCGCGCTGGGTGTTGCCACGCACGATCGAATCGTCGACAACGACCAGGCGCTTGCCCTCGATAACCTCGCGCAGCGGGTTGAGCTTCAAGCGAATGCCCAGCTGACGGATCGTCTGCGAAGGCTGGATAAAGGTGCGCCCCACATAGGCGTTCTTCATCAGCCCCTGGCCGAAGGGGATGCGCGAAGCCTGGGCGTATCCCACCGCCGCCGGGGTGCCGGATTCCGGAACGGGGATGACCAGGTCGCCGTCCGCCGGGGCTTCCTCCGCCAGCTTCCGGCCGATCTGCAGACGCGCGCCATTGACCGAGCGGCCGCGGATCACGGAATCGGGGCGCGCCAGGTAAACGTACTCAAACACGCAGCCCTTGTGGGCGGTCTCGTCGAAGCGGCGGGAGCGCACGCCATCGCCGTCGACGATCACCAGCTCGCCCGGCTCCACATCGCGGACGAAACGCGCACCCACGATGTCCAGCGCCGCGGTTTCAGAAGCCACAACCCAGCCGCCACCTGCCAGCTGGCCGATGGACAGCGGCCGCACGCCCTGCGGGTCGCGCGCCGCATACAGCGTGTCGCCGTCGGTGAACAGTACACAGAATGCACCCTTGACCTTGGGGAACAGCTCCATCGCTGCTTCCTCCACCCCGTGACCTTCGCGCGTGTCGGCAGCCAGCAGGGCACACATCACCAGGGAATCGGAGGGGTTTTCCTTTGGATCCACCAGTCCCAGACGGGCGGCCTCCTGGGTCAGCTCCCGGTGATTCACCAGGTTGCCGTTGTGCCCCAGCGCGACGTCCGTGCCGTCGGGGGCCATGCGGAACATAGGCTGCGCATTTTCCCAGCTATTTCCACCGGCGGTGGTGTAGCGGTTATGCCCCAAGCCGATGTGCCCCTTCAGGGCCTCCAGCGACTGTTCGTCGAAGACCTGGCTGACAAGCCCCAGATCCTTGAACACAACGATCTGGTCGCCATCGCCCACTGCGATACCTGCGGCCTCCTGGCCACGATGCTGCAAGGCATAGAGGCCGTAGTAGGTCAGCTTAGAAACGTCCTCCCCCGGCGCCCATACTCCGAATACGCCGCATTCTTCCCGGGGCTCAGTTTCGCCCCGGTCGTCGAATGGACTCAGCAACGCTTCTGCCTCTGATTGAAATTCTTGGCCGTGAATGTTTGCCACTATCCCGACATTACTAGCCCATGGGCGCTAACCCAAAGGGATGGGGTTTCATCTTCAGATTCGAAACAGCGGAAGGTGCTCCGCGATGCTGGATGCCCGAGTTCCGGAGGTGTCGGCGTCCGAACCAAAAAGATCCTCTTCCCCAACAACCAGGCGCAGCCACGTCAACGGCGAGCACTGCACAACATTGGGAGGGGTACCGCGGCGATGCTCCAGCCCGGCGATGCATTGAATCGCACCGAAAGGAGGGACGCGCACTTCGACGGAATGGCCGGGCACAAGCTCCTCCAGCACCTTCAGAGACAGGCGCACAGCCGCCGCCACATCGGCGCGGGGCGGTCGGGGCTGATCGTCGGGAGAGCGTACCCACGGGGCTACTTTTTCGACGCCATGTCGAGCCTCGGCGGACAATTCCGGGCCGTGTAGGTGCTTCATACAAAAGAATTGTAGTGTTCGATAAAACACCAAGCTAAGGCGCACGTTAGTATTGGTCGTTGGACATGGCCGCGCAGCGCGAGGAACCAAAGGAACAAGAGGAAGGTAGCGACGTGACGGATAGCACGAACAGCACGGACAACACGGCAGAGGCACCACAAGAGCGCAGCCCAAAGGTGACGCTGCGCTTCCTAGCCGCCCCGACAGACGTGCTGATGGCCGGCGCCATGGGCGTGCACGGTGGTCGCGTGCTGGAGTGGATCGATAAGGCAGCCTATGCGTGCGCCGTGGGCTGGGCACAGTCCTACTGCGTGACCGCTTACGTGGGGCACATTCACTTCACCCGTCCGATCCCCTCGGGCCACATGGTGGAGGTGCGCAGCCGTATCGCCTACACCGGTCGTAGCTCCATGCACATCGTCAACGAGGTGCTGTCCGCGGACCCGCGCGAAGGCGTATTCACCCGCGCCTGCGACTGCCTGGTGATCTTCGTGGCGCTGGACGAAAACGGCAAGTCCAAGCAGATCCCCACCTACGTTCCCACCACCGACGAAGAAAAGCGTGTGGAAGACGCTGCGCTGTCCCGCATTCAGCTGCGCAAGGCCATCGAAGAGGAAATGCTGCGCCAGACCTACACCGACAAGTCGACTGCGCCGGAGCTGGTGAACCGCTTCCTGGCCAAGCCGACCGACGTGAACTGGGGCGGCAACGTCCACGGTGGCACGGCAATGGAGTGGATCGACGAAGCCGCCACGGCCTGCACCATGCAGTGGACGGGCGAGCGCACCACCGCGGTCTACGCCGGCGGCATTCGCTTCTACCGTCCCGTGCACATCGGCGACCTCGTGGAAGTGGACGCGCGCCTGGTGCGAACCGACGAACGCTCCATGACGGTGATGGTGCACCTGCGTGCAGGCGATCCGCGCGAGGGCAAGGGCAACCTGCCGGTCGCCATCCACGCCTCTATGACGTATATCGCGATCGACCTGGACGGAAACCCTCTGCAGGCCCGCCAGTACACGCCGGTAACCAACGAGGACAAGCGCCTGGAGGAGCACGCAGCAACGCTGCGCAACCTGCGTAAGGAATTCCTGCCGCGACCGCTGGTGAGCCCCAGCAACCGCGACTTCCGCTTCGTAGAGTAAAGCGCGGCGGCAAAACGCCACAGCACAAGTCAAGGGGCCCGCGACCATTTGGTCGTGGGCCCCTTGATTACTTGTCGCGGCTACCTAGATCACAGAATTGTTGCCGGCCGCGTGGCTAAACAACGCGGGCAGGGTGGACTTCCACGCCGTCTCGGCCTCTTCCAGCGAGATGACGATGTCGAAGTCATCATCATGCTGCTTGGCCGGGTCGAGCTCGATCTCCCCGCCGAACGGCAGCACCGGGTACACGCCGGAGCCGAAACGGATGATCGGCTGACCAGCTGCGTCACTGACACCGGTCAGGCCGATCCACCCGCCGGTCAGGCCGGTCTCGGCCAGGTCGCGCATCAGATCGCCGTAGTCCTCGCTGCGCACGGCCAGCAGGACGCGGGACGCGGTCTCGGAGAACAGGCCAACCGCCGCCTGCTGTGCCAGCGTGCGGCCCTGCGCGACAGCAGATTCGTGCTGGCTGAGCATCGGGTTCACAGCCATTCCCCGACCGGACTGGATTGCCAGCTCCACAACGGCCTGCGACAAGCCGCCCTCGGAAAGGTCGTGGGCGGCGACTATCTTGTCGCGCTGGTCAGTGATGAAGGCGCCCAGGCGCTGTTCCACGGACAGGTCAACCTGCGGGGGCAGGCCGGCCAGCTCGTCGTGAACAACCTGCTGCCAGATGGAACCGCCGAGCTCCTCGCGGGTCTCCGCGCCCACCAGAACCAGGTGGTACTGTTCCTGGCTCTCGTCGCCGCCGGCCTCGGCGCCAGCACCAGCCTGCTTCGGCAGCTGCTGCGGGATGCGGCGAGCACAATCGTCGATGGTGCCCAGCACTGCGATAACCGGGGTCGGCAGGATAGCGGTATCGCCGGTCTGGTTGTAGAACGAAACGTTGCCGCCCGTCACCGGGATGCCCATTTCCTTACAGCCATCGGCCAAGCCATGCACAGCCTCACGGAACTGCCACATCACGCCCGGGTCCTCCGGGGAGCCGAAGTTCAGGCAGTTGGAGACCGCCACGGGGGTCGCACCCGTGACGGAGACATTGCGGTATGCCTCGGCCAGCGCCAACTGTGCGCCGGTGCGCGGGTCCAGGCGGGTGTAACGGCCGGAGGCGTCAGTAGACACGGCGATGCCGCGCCCGGTCTCCTCGTCGATGCGCAGCACGCCTGCGTCCGCATCCTTGGCGGAGACAGTGTTGCCGCGTACGTAGCGGTCGTACTGCTCGGTGATGAACTCGCGGGAGCACAGCGCCGGGGAGGCCGCCAGATCCAGGATCTGGCTACGCACTTCCTGTGCGGTCTCCGGCAAGTCCACACCGCGGGTTTCGTTCAATTGATCCTGCTCGGCCGGGCGCTCGTAGGGGCGCTCGTATACCGGGCCCTCCTCGGCCATGGTGTGCGCGGACGCGTCCACCACAATCTCGCCACGGTGCTCGATGACCAGGTGCTCGCCGTCGGTCACGCAGCCGATGTCGGAGGCCAGGACGTCCCACTTGCGGCAGATCTCCATGAACGCATCCACGTTCTCCGGGGTCACGACGGCGCACATGCGCTCCTGGGACTCGGAAGACAGGATCTCCGCGGCGGTCATGCCCTCGGCGCGCAGGTGAACGTTGTCCAGGTTGATGTGCATGCCGCCGTCACCGGCGGAGGCCAGCTCTGCAGTGGCGCAGGAAAGACCAGCGCCACCGAGATCCTGAATGCCGACGACCACGCCAGCGCGGTACAGGTCCAGGCAGCACTCAATCAGTACCTTCTCCGCGAAGGGGTCGCCCACCTGCACGGCGGGCAGCTTGCGCTCCGCACCCTCCTCGAAGGTGTCGGAGGCCAGCACGGATACGCCACCGATGCCATCCAGGCCCGTGCGGGAGCCGAAAAGAATCACTCGGTTGCCCTTGCCAGAGGCGAAGGCCAACTTCAGATCTTCGGTCTTCAAAGTGCCCACGCACAGTGCATTGACCAGCGGGTTACCCGCGTAGGTGGCGTCAAAAACAGTCTCACCGCCGATGTTCGGCAGCCCCAGAGAGTTGCCGTAACCACCCACACCCGCGACCACGCCGGGCAGCACGCGCTGAGTATCCGGCAGGTCGGCCGGGCCGAAGCGCAGCTGATCCATCACGGCCACCGGGCGCGCGCCCATTGCCATGATGTCGCGGACGATGCCGCCCACGCCGGTGGCTGCGCCTTGGTAGGGCTCCACGTAGGACGGGTGGTTGTGGGATTCGACCTTGAAGGTCACGGCGTGGCCATCGCCGATGTCGATCACGCCGGCGTTCTCGCCGATCCCGGCGAGCATCTTGGACTTCATCTCGTCCGTCGTGGTCTCGCCGAAGTAGCGCAGGTGCGTCTTCGAGGACTTGTACGAACAGTGCTCGGACCACATCACGGAATACATCGCCAGCTCCGCATCGGTTGGGCGACGGCCCAAGAGTTCCTTGATGCGTGCGTACTCGTCGTCCTTCAGGCCCAGCTCGTGGTACGGCTGCTCCAGATCCGGGTTGGCCTTAGCGTCGGCGACCGTGTCGTTGTGAATCATGGGGATCGGGTGCTCCTTGTAAGAAGAAAATTTAGGAAACGAGCGTGGACAGAACCGACTGGAACAGACCCAGTCCGTCAAGGGACGGGCCCGTCAGCGTTTCCACTGCGTGCTCTGGGTGTGGCATCAGGCCAACTACGCGGCCGTTTTCGCTGCACACACCGGCGATCGAGTTGCGGGATCCGTTGTGGTTCACGGCGTAGCGGAACACCACGCGACCTTCGCCTTCGAGGCGCTCCAGGGTCTCCTCGCTGGCCTGGAAGCGCCCCTCGCCGTGCTTAGACGGCACCAGGATCTTGGATCCCTCGGCGAACTGGTTGGTCCACGCGGTGGAAGTGTTTTCGACCTCTAGGTAAACATCGCGGCACACAAAGTGCAGGCCCTCGTTACGAGTCAGGGCGCCGGGCAGCAGGCCGGCTTCCTGCAGAATCTGGAAGCCATTGCAGATGCCCAGCACTGGGGTGCCCCGCTCCGCGGCAGCCACTACGGACTTCATGGCCGGGGCGATGGAAGCGATGGCGCCGGCGCGCAGGTAGTCGCCGTAGGAAAAACCGCCGGGTACGACTACGGCGTCAACGTTCTTCAGATCTTCGTCAGCGTGCCACAGCTCCACCGGCTCCGCCCCCGCCAGGCGCACGGCGCGCACGGCATCGACGTCATCCAAGGTGCCAGGGAAGGTGATTACTCCGATGCGGCTGGTCACTTACTTTGCCTCCACATCCGCGCCGCCTGCCACGGCTTCTGCACCCTCTACGACTACCTCGTAGTCCTCGATCACGGTGTTGGCCAGCAGGTCGGAGGCGATCTTTTCCAGGTCTTCGCGCGAGACAGCCTCGCCGACCTCCAGCTCAAAGCGCTTCCCCTGGCGCACGTCCTCTACCCCACTGATACCGATGCGACCCAGCGCACGGACAACGGCCTGACCCTGCGGGTCGAGGATTTCCTTCTTGGGCATGACGTTGACGACTACACGAGCCATGGCTTCTATATTCTCCCAGCTTTGCGGTATTTTTCGGAAGGTATTTACCGCCCCATGGTAACACTGCGAAGTGGCAGGTTTTTAAGCCACAGATACCTGCTGGCGATCGACGTAGTCGCAGTAGTTCGCTGGCTGGTAGCCACTGTCCCGCAGCAGCTCGAGAATGCGCAGCATATCGCCCGCTACGTCGTCCTTATCTGCCTTTGCTGCGCTGATCGACAAGCGGATGTCTTTGCCCTTCGCCGCGCCCCGTCGCACGCTGTTGAGTACGTTACGACGCCACCACTTCACCGAACCAAACCCATCCCCAAACGCGAGCACGCGCACCTGGTGGCGGTTGTCATTAGTGAGGTCACGGATGGTATAGGCATCCGCCGCCACCTCCAGGCCAACCTTGGCGGCAGCCTCCAGAGCGTCTTCCGACGCCAACCAGCGGGTCGGCGCGAACACCTTCGGTGCCAGTCCCAGCGCGTCCAGCTGGCGGGTGGCTGCGGAGAGGCGCAGCGTAGCCTCGTGCCGGCCGAGCCGGTGGAACTCCCCCTTGCCGTGCGTTCCGCCCAGGGGCCCGAGCCCGCCGAGCAGGAGCTCGTGCCCGCGTGCAGCGGAATCGTGGACCAGCTCCAGCGTTGCCCGGTCGTCCTTCAACCGCCAGTCCGGCCCCTGAACCGTGAGCACCAGACCCGCGTGGATATCCAACGCCCGGGCTGCATCGCGCATCTTCTCAGCCGCCGTTACCGTGCCCTGGCGCAACCCCGTGATGGTCAACAGCATTCGGGGGGCGCGCTGCGTGCCGGGGGTGGACTGTGCGGGACTCATACCTGAGTACACTGCCCCACGCAGGTGAACGGCAGGTAACGCCCGGCCGACTTTTGGCCGACTTCTGGCTGTCTACTTGTTAAAAGCTACGGCAAGACCCTCCCGGCAAGCCCCGGCCGTGTTACAGCAGCTCAGTGGCCCCCATCTTGTCGAGCTCCCACGCGGTTTCAAAAGCCGCCTGGCGCCACTTCGCGTAGCGGCCGGATACACCGCCGTGCCCGGCCTCCATGTCGATGCGCAGCAGCGTGTTGTCCGTGCCGACCTCGCGCAGCTTGGCCACCCACTTCGCAGGCTCCACGTACAGCACACGCGTGTCGTTCAGGCTGGTCACTGCCAGAATCGGCGGGTAGTTCAAGTCGGCGGAGACATTCTCATAGGGCGCGTAGCTGGCCATGTAGTCGTAGACCTCCGGGTCGTGGAAGGGGTCGCCCCACTCGTCCCACTCGGTCACGGTCAGCGGTAGCTCCGGCATCAGCATGCTGGTCAGCGGGTCGACGAAGGGAACCACTGCCTCAATGCCTGCGAAACGATCGCCCGCCATGTTAGCCACCGCCCCCATTAGCATTCCACCGGCGGAGCCGCCCTCGGCCACCATCTGCTCGCGGGTAGTCATGCCTTCGCGCAGCAGGTGGTCGGCCACTGCCACGAAGTCCGTGAACGTGTTGCGTTTTTCCAGCCCCTTGCCGTGGTCGTACCACAGTCGGCCCATCTCGCCGCCGCCGCGGACGTGCGCGATGGCGTACACCACGCCACGGTCCAGCATGGACAGACGGAACAGGGAAAAGCCCGGGTCGATGCAGTTTTCATAGGAACCGTAGCCGTACAGCAGCACCGGGTTTGCCTGCGTGATGTCCACGTCGGTGCGGTGAATCAGGGAAACCGGAATCCGCGCCCCGTCCTCGGCTGTCACCCATAGCCGCTGCGAGGTGTACAAAGCGGGGTCGAACTCCCGGCCGTCCGGGTCGGGCAGCACCTGCTGCTCCTTGCGCAGGATCTTCTCCCCCGTCGCCAGGTCGATGTCATAGATCCGCGGCGGGGTGGTGAAGGCACTGTAGGCCACCCGCAGAACCGGGCTGTCCCACTCGCTGTTGCCGACGGCGCCGACCCCGCAAAGCTCCCCGGGGAACTCGATCCGCTCGAACTCGCCGAAGGCCGGGGCGGAAGCGGTTCCGGCCGACGTGTCGGCGTCCCCAAGCTTCATGATGTAACTGGTCTCCAGCGCATTCTCCCGAGCTTCGAGGACAATGTGGTCGCTGAAAACATCCACACCCTCCAGGCGCACGTCGTCGCGGTGCGGCACCAGCGCCTGCACATCGTCCCACGCGGCGATCTGGCCGGTCGGGTGGTAGCCCAGCTCGCTGTTTACACCTGTCTTGTTGTGCAGCACCAGCCACAGGTCCTGGCCGCCCACAACAGCGTGATCCACCCCGTATTCCACATTGGCCTCGCGCGGGATTACACAGGTCAGCTCGGCATTCGGATCCTCCAGATCGAGGTACCACACCTCGCTGGTCACCTTCGAGCCCGTGTGGATCAACAGGTAACGCTCGGAGCGGGTGGTTGCCACGCCCGTCCAAAAACGTTCGTCGTCTTCGCGGTACACCAGCTCGTCTTTATCGACGCCCTCACCGACTGTGTGGCGCCAGACCTCGTGCGGTCGCCACGCTTCATCCACGCGCTGGTAGTACACGGTATCCCTGCCGACCCAGGTGGCGCCGTAGAAGACGTCCTCGATGACATCCTCCAGGTCCTCCCCCGTGGTGAGGTCGCGGATGCGCAGGGTGAAGCGCTCCGAGCCGGTCTCGTCCACCGAGTAAGCCAGCCGCGTGCCGTCCTGGGTCACGCTGGCCGCGCCCAGGCTGAAAAACTCCTTGCCTTCGGCTAAAGCGTTGCAGTCCAGGAAGGTCTCTTCGCCCGGTGCGGGGGTGCCCGGTTCGATGGTCGGCGGGGTCCAGTCGTCCTCGTTGGCGATGGGCAGGCGGCACATCGTGCCGTAGCTTTTGCCTTCCTCGGTGCGGGAGAAATACCACCAGCCCTCGGAACGCACAGGCAGGGACATGTCCGTCTCCTGCACGCGGGCCTTGACCTCCTCGAACAGGCGGTCTTCCAACGGCTTGAGGTGGGCGGTCTGCTGAGCAGTCCAGGCGTTCTCCGCCTCTAGGTGCTGGCGCACCTCGGAGTTGTCCTTGTCGCGCAGCCACTCGTAATTATCAACGAATTCGCGACCGTGGAAGGTGCGTGTGTGCGGCACCTTCTTCGCAGTCGGCGGAGCCGCAATCGGGTTGTTGGCTGTCTGGGGCGCGTCGTTATTAGGCATACGCGCCATGCTACTAAGACCTAATGCTTGGGGCAGACAGCCCCTAGACGCACTGGCCGATCCAGTCAGAGAAGCGCTTGCCCGACAGCTTCTCGTAGGCCTCGATGTAGCGCGAGCGGGTGGCCTCCACGACGGAACCCGGCAACGGCGGCGGGGGCGTGCCCTCCGACTTGTCCCATCCGGACTTCGGGCCGGTCAGCCAGTTGCGCACGTACTGCTTATCGAAGCTGGGCTGCACCTTGCCCTCCTCGTACCCCTCGGCGGGCCAGTAGCGGGAGGAATCCGGGGTCAGCACCTCGTCGGCCAGCACTAGGGTGCCGTCTGCATCCAGGCCGAACTCGAACTTGGTATCGGCCAGGATCAGGCCCTTCTCCTCGGCGATGGCAGCGGCCTTCTTATAGATGGCCAGGGTGGCATCCCGCAGCTTGTTGGCGAGCTCCTCCCCCAGTTCCTCGACAACCACGTCGAAGCTCACATTCTCGTCGTGATCGCCCAGCTCTGCCTTGGTCGCCGGGGTGAAGATCGGCTCTGGCAGGCGGGAAGCCTCGACCAGTCCCTCGGGCAGCTCCACGCCGCACACGCTGCCAGTCTCCTCGTATTCCTTCAAGCCGGAGCCCGTCAGGTAGCCACGGGCTACGCACTCGAAGGGGATCATGTCCAGCTTCTTGCACAGCATGGCGCGGCCGAGGACGTACTCGGGGATCCGCTCATCGTCCAGCGCACCGGCCAGGTGGTTGGGAAAGTCGATCTCGTCAAAGAAAAAGGCGCTCACGGCAGTGAGCACTCGACCCTTGTCTGGGATCTCCGTATCAAGGACGTAGTCATAAGCGCTAATCCGGTCACTGACAACCATCAACAGGTTGTCTTCGTCGACCTCGTAGATCTCCCGCACTTTTCCTGCGGAATGATGCTCGTACTCGCACAGTTCTGGACGCATGAGTAGCTAGTGTAGCCCTGTCCCCGGCTTTTGACTATTCATGGCGAAAGCCCTGCGAGATTATTGTGTTTGCGCTGCTAAACCGCGGTCGTGACCCACCTCACGACCGCGGTGCTGGGGTACTACAGAATCACTGGGGCACTACAGAATCTCGCCCGGCGCGTAGGCAGCGGCCTTCGCGTGACGGCTGGTGACGCCCTCGATGCGCTCCAGCACCCGGGAAACCTGGGACTCGGCCGCGCCGATGAAAGCGTGGCGGTCCGCCAGGGCCTCCTCCAGCTGTGCCTCGTCCAGCGGGAAGCGGTCGTCGCCGGCCAGACGCTGAACCAGATCCTGATCGCCACCGTTCTCGCGCATGTTCAGCGCCACCGCCACGGCGTGCTCCTTGATCAGCTCGTGGGCGGTCTCGCGCCCTACCCCGGCGCGCACGGCCGCCATCAGGATGCGGGTGGTGGCCAGGAACGGCAAGTAGCGCTCCAACTCCCGGTCGATCATCGCCGGGAAAACCCCGAACTCGTCCAGGACGGTCAGGAAGGTCTCACACATGCCGTCGAAGGTGAAGAAGGCGTCCGGAAGAGCCACACGGCGAACCACAGAGCAGAACACGTCGCCCTCGTTCCACTGCGCACCCGCCAGATCCGCGGCCATGGTCAGGTAGCCGCGCAGCAGGATCTGCATGCCGCCGACGCGCTCGCAGGAGCGGGCGTTCATCTTGTGCGGCATGGCGGAGGAACCGACCTGGCCTTCCTTGAAGCCCTCGGTCACGGTCTCATTGCCCGCCATGAGGCGGATCGTCATCGACAGCGAAGACAACGCGGCACCCACCTGCACCAGGGCGCTCAGCGCATCCATATCCAGGCTGCGCGGATAAACCTGGCCGACGGAGTCAAAGACGCGGGAGAAGCCCAGGTTCTCCGCGATCGTGTTCTCCAGCTCCGCCAGCTTGGACTCGTCGCCGCCGACCAGATCCAGCATGTCCTGGCTGGTGCCCATCGGCCCCTTGATGCCGCGCAGCGGGTAGCGGCCCAACAGATCCTCGATGCGCTCCAGCCCCACCAGCAGCTCGTCGGCGGCGGAAGCAAAGCGCTTGCCCAACGTCGTGGCCTGGGCGGCAACGTTGTGGGAACGCCCGGCCATCACTAGCGACTGGTTCTCCGCCGCACGGCGACCGATGCGCGCCAGCACGGCAACGGCCTTATCGCGAGCCAACTGCAGGGAGCTAAAGATCTGCAGCTGCTCCACGTTCTCCGTCAGGTCGCGGGAGGTCATCCCCTTGTGAATGTGCTCCTGACCAGCCAACGCATTGAATTCCTCGATGCGGGCCTTCACGTCGTGGCGCGTGACCTTTTCGCGCTCAGCGATGGAATCCAGATTGACGTTCTCGATGACCTTTTCGTAGGCCTCGATGGCCTCGGCGGGCACATCCACCCCGAGGGCGGCCTGGGCCTTCATCACAGAGATCCAGAGCTTGCGCTCCATAATGATCTTGTCCTCCGGCGACCAGATGGCGGTCATCTCCGGGGAGGCGTAGCGGTTGGCAAGGACGTTGGAAATATTTTTCTTAGCAGGCACGCCCCCGAGTTTATGCGCAGCGCTGGCTTTTAGGAATCTGCGAACTTATCCAAGTCCTTGATCCGCCCCGCTGCAATCACCAGGTCGCCAGAGCGGATCACGTACTCCGCTGGTGGTGTGGAGAAGTGCCCCTCCGCGGAGCGCACCGCTACGATCGCGATCCCCCGCGGGGTCTCCTCCACCTTCCGCCCGTGCATGTGCAGCGGCGGCGCTAGCTTCGCCATGGCGAAGTCGCGGTCGAACTCAATGTATTCCTGCACGTGACCCGCGATAAGGTGCGCCACGCGCCGTCCCGTATCGCGCTCTGGCCGCACCACGTGGTGCACGCCGATCTGCGTGAGGATCTTCGCGTGCTGCTGGTTGTCGGCCTTTGCCCAGACATTGGGCACCCCGAGATCCATCACGGCTGAGGCAGTAAGTAGTGACGCCCCCATGTCGGAGCCGATACCGATCACAACACGGTGTGCATCCTGTACACCAAGCTGGCGCAGCACGTCCTGGTCCGTGGTTTCCGCGATCACTGCGTGGGTCAGCAGCGGGGCGGCCTTGGCCACCACTGCTTCATCCACGTCGATGCCCAGAACTTCCACTCCGGACTGCACAAGCTCTTCACCTAGGGCCATGCCGAAACGGCCCAGGCCGATGATGACGACGGGAGGATTGGTGGGGTGGGAAAAGAACTTAGCCAATGAACGGCCTTTCTACTGGGAAGGAATAGAGGCGTCGATTAGTACGGGCGGCCAACGCCGCCACCACGGTGATGGGGCCAATACGGCCGAGGTACATCAGCACCACCAGCCATATGCGGGCGAAATCGGGCAGCTCCGGGGTGATGCCGGTGGTCAGGCCGACGGTGGCGAACGCGGAGATGGTTTCGAAGGTGATCTGGTGGGAGTGGAACTGCGGCAGCAACAGCTGCAGCGCCATGATAGAACCGCCGACGATGAGGAAAGCCATCATGAACACAGCCATCGCCTGGCGCACGATGCGCCCCGGGATGCGCCTGCCCGCGACCAGCAGCTGTTCATCGCCACGCACCTCCGCGATCAAAACGGCAACTAGCACCGCGGCGGTGGTGACCTTCACGCCACCCGCTGTGCCGCCCGATCCACCGCCGATGAACATCAGGAAGTCCGTCAGCATCAGGGACGACGGCCGCAGGTCCGAAAGATCCACCGAGTTGAACCCCGCGGTGCGGGAGGACACGGAGTGGAAGAACGCCGCCTGAACGGCCGACCATGGCGATAGATCCCGCAGCGCGTTGGTCCACTCCATCAGGGCAAAGCCGATAGTGCCCACCATCAGCAAGATCGCGGTGCCAACGAGGGTAAAGATCAACGTCAGCGACGGTGGGTGCTTCACCTTCGATTGCCACCGCGCCCGAAGTTCCAGCAGCACGGGGAAGCCCAGGCCGCCGACGATAATGCCGAATGCGATCGGCAGGATGATGCCCGCATCGTTAACGTAAGGCACCAGGTTGTTGGAGCGCAGGCCGAAGCCCGCGTTGTTGAACGCGGATATGGAGTGGAAGACCCCCTCCCACACGGCGGGCAGGAAACCGTAGCCGTATTCCGCAGCGAAGCGGAAGGTCAGCACGATCGCGATGACCAGCTCGGTCGCCAGCGAGAAGCCGATGGTGCCGAAGATGATGGTGCGGATCTCGCCCAGGTCCCTTCCGCGTTGTTCCGCGGCAGCTCGCAGGCGCCCTTTGACGCCCATCTGTCCAGCCAGAACAAAGCTCACCACCGTGGCGAGCGTCATGATGCCAAGGCCTCCGACCTGAATCAGCAGCATGATGACGACCTGCCCGAAATGAGACCAGTAGGTCGCGGTATCCACGACAGTAAGGCCGGTCAGGCACGTGGCCGAAGTAGCGGTGAAAAGGGCGGTAGTGAACTCCGGGCTCTCCGGCCCGCTGCGAGAAAACGGCAACAGCAGAAGCGCTGTACCTGCGAGAATGAGCAGCAGGAAGCTCACGGAAACCAGCTGCGCAGGGCTGAACCCTTGTCGGCTTCGCTGGCGGCGTTCGCCTGAGTGTGCAATCACAAGAGGTTACCTTAAACCTCTTGCTCCTTATGCGAAACCCTTACGCAATCTTGACACCCGAGTTTTGGCTCACACTGCTGCGCCGGAAACTAAATGGAGATGCGCCCCTCAACTGCGGGAAGGGCAATGTCGGAGCGGTAGTGCGAGCCCTCCAGTTCGATTCCCTGCAGGGTCGCATAGGCCTGTTCGCGAGCCTCCGCCAGCGTAGCCCCGGAGCCGATGACGTTCAGTACGCGCCCACCAGCGCTGACCAGCTGGCCGTCCTTGTCCGCCACACCCGCGGCCAGGATGCCGCGAGCCTCACTGCCTGGCTCCGCACCGGTAATCGGCTGGCCGGTGACAGGGCTGGCCGGGTAGTTCTCGGCAGCCAGGACGACGGTCAGCGCATAGCCGTCCTCCCACTCCAGCGGCGGCAGCTGATCCAGGGTGCCGGTAGCCACGGCGTTCAGCACCCCACCCAGCGGGGTCTTCAGCAGGCGCAGCACGGCCTGGGTCTCCGGGTCGCCGAAGCGGCAGTTGAACTCCACCACCGCCGGACCTTCGCTACCCCATGCCAGGCCCGCGTACAGCAGCCCATTGAAAGGCACGCCCTCGGCCACCATCTGCTGAGCCACCGGCTTCACAACGTCCTCGACGATTCGCTGCACTCCGTCTTCTGGCAGCCAGGGCAACGGGGTGTATGCGCCCATGCCGCCGGTGTTCGGCCCTTCGTCGTTGTCACCCACTCGCTTATGGTCCTGCGCGGGCAGCAGCGGAACCACCGTCTCCCCATCTACTAGGCAGAACAGGGAAACCTCGGGGCCGTCCAGGAAGCTTTCCAGCAGCACTGGGTTGCCGCCGGCGTGCACGGCGTGGATGTGCTCCAGAGCCTCCGCGCGGTCGGCCGTGACCACCACGCCCTTGCCTCCAGCCAGACCATCGTCTTTGACAACGTAGGTGGGACCGAATTTGTCGAGGGTGGCGTCAATAAAAGAATCGCTAGACCCGACAGGAACAGCGACGGCCTCTGCGGTACGGACCTTTGCCTTGGCCATGATGTCCTTGGCGAAGGCCTTCGAACCCTCAATCTGGGCTGCTGCTGCAGACGGACCGAACACGGCGAAGTCCGCGGCGCGCAGCTCATCGGCAACGCCCGCGACCAGGGGAATCTCCGGGCCAATCACAACCAGGTCCGCCTGGACCTGTTGGGCCAGCGCAACCGGATCACCATCCGGGTGGAGGGTAGCCACGGCCGCCATGCCGGCGTTGCCCGGGCTGACGTGAACCTGCTCGACGGTCGGATCCTGGGACAAGGAATAGGCCAATGCGTGCTCGCGAGCACCGCTGCCGATAACAAGAATGCGCATGGTTCCCCAGTCTAGCGAAGCCACAGACCACCACCGGCAGCCTGCATCCCAAGCCCCCACAACAGAAACGTTTAACGCGCTAACATCGGCACCATGGCTACGGTATTCACGAAAATCATCAACGGCGAGATCCCGGGGCGCTTCGTCTACCGCGACGAAAAGGTAGTGGCGTTTCTGACCATCGAACCTGCTGCATACGGCCACACGCTGGTCGTTCCCATCGAGGAAGTCGACCGTTGGACGGACATGGATCCGGCGACGTGGGCTCACTGCAACGAGGTCGCCCAGCTAGTCGGCAAGGCTATCGTCGATACTTTTGACGCCCCACGCGCCGGCTACCTGATCGCTGGATTCGAGGTGCCGCACGCTCACATCCACGTATTCCCCGCATCCGATATGTCCGGCTTCAGCCTGCAGAACGTAATGCGTATGGACGAGACCGATCCGGAAAAGATGGACGATTCCGCCGCGAAGATCCGCGCGGCGCTTCTGAGGCAAGGGGTCGATCAGGCGAAGGTTCCCAACGCCTAAAAGCCCCTCTCGGGTCACCACCTGCAAGCACCTATCCGATCTCAGATCAGTGGACGTTTCTGAACAGTGGACAACGACAAATTAGATCCGATGGAACTTGAGCTGGACGAGCTCGCGGAGGTCGACCCTCCGGCGGGCACGGCCGTAGAAGAAGAACTAGCAGAAGAACTGTACGACCCCGCCAACGCGGGCGACGTCATCGGTGGCGCGCCCGACTCCCGTGGTTGGCTTAGCCGCTTGGGCAGCGGGATGGCCAGCGGGATTTCCAGCGGAATCTCCAGCACCGGTCGCTTCCTGTGGGATATACCGTCGCGTGTCAGCCGCCCCCAGATGCCGCAGCTGCGCGGGGCAATCCCCGATCCGCCTCTCGGCGCCCGCCAGGTCTCCCCCGGCTACGCCGACGACCTGTGGCAGGCACGCCCCACTATCGATCGGCCGTATCCGGTGATCCTGATTCACGGCACGATCAGCTCTAAGAACGTATGGCAGAACCTGGTGCTACGTCTGCGCGAGGACGATTTCGTAGTGTTCAGCCCCGACTACGGCGTACATGGCACGCAGGACATCCCGACTTCGGCCCAGGATATCGGCGCATATATCGAGCAAGTGTTGGCCGCGACTGGCGCGGAGGCCGTGGACATCGTCGGTCACTCCCAGGGCGGGTTGCTGGCGCGCTATTGGATCAATGAACTCGGCGGCGAGGATTACGTCCATCACCTCATCACCCTGGGAACCCCGCACCAGGGCACCACACTGTTGGGCATGCTTGGCAGCATGCTCACCACGGACATGAGCCAGCGGGTGGCAGCCGCCACGATCCGCCGAGTGTTCGGCGCGGCCGGTATGCAGCAGGTGATCGGCTCGCCTCTTCTGGAAACCCTGGCAGCCTCCCCCGAAACCCGTAACCACATCCGCTACACCTGCTACGCAACCCGCAATGATGCGACGGTGGTGCCCCATGAAAACGCTTTCCTCGGTGACCGCAAGCCGTTGATTCCCGGCGACGACGAGGGGGAACGCCTTGCCGACAGCACTTCGGACGGCGACTCGGGCGAGGCGATCGTTACCAATTACTTCCTGCAGGACCTTGGCGTATCCAAGTGCAAGCACGAGGAGCTGCCGACGAACCCCGACGTCCAGAACATCGTCCACCTAGCGCTGTTGGACGGTCTGGAAGAGCACGATACGGAGGTCTAGCGCGTCAGCTCGTGGGCCTGACCACGCTTGCCCCGAGCTACTCCGTTTCGGATGCCTCCGGCAGCTCGATTCGGAAACGTGTCCCCTCGCCTTCCACGCTGTGCACTGTGATGGAACCCCCGTGGGCCTCCACCAGCCCCTTCACAATCGATAGCCCCAGCCCGGAGCCGCCGGACATGCGCGAACGCGAGACATCCGGGCGGTAGAACCTCTCAAACAGGTGCGGCAGGTCCTTGGCCGGAATCCCTTGGCCGTTGTCCTCCACGTCCACGATCACTCGGTCGTCGGTCTTGTCTAGGCGCAGGGTCACCTCAGCGTCCTCGCCGGCGTGTCGCAGAGCATTGGTCAGCAGATTGCTAAAGACCTGGTGCAGGCGGTTCACATCTCCGACGACGATCGGCACCTCACCGGTTTCGTTTACAACCTGCACCGTGCGATTCGGGAACCCGGCGCGCGCCGACTCTGCCGATTCCAGCACCAGCTCCAGCATGTCGACACGCTTCTTCGCCAGCGGGCGCCCCTCGTCCATGCGGACCAGGGCTAGGAGGTCCTCGACCAGCAGACTCATGCGACTGGCCTCTTCAGAAATGCGGTCGATGACCATAGGGGCGTCATCAGTAGCACCCGATTGGTACAGCTCCGCATAGCCGCGCACAGACGTCAACGGCGTGCGCAGCTCGTGCGAGGCATCCCCGATGAAGCGGCGCATTGACGCTTCCGACCTGCGCGCTTGCCTCTCCGAGGCACCGATAGCGACGAAGGCCGATTGGATCTGCGCCAGCATCTTGTTGAGCGCCAACGACAGTCGACCGACCTCGGTATTGGGCCGCCAGTTCGGCACGCGCTGCCCCAGGTCGCCGTTCGAAATTTTGGACGCCGTCAGTTCCACCTCATTCAACGGGCGCAACGCACGACGAACCAGATACATCGATGCCAGGATGACGAGCCCGACGACCGTCAGGCCAATGATGACTTGGAGGAGGACAAGGCGCGAAATGATGTGCTCTTCTTCCTCCAAAGGCAGCGCAACGATGGTGATCGTGCCGTCGTCATTGCGGAAGCTGGTGGCACGCCAGCTAATGTTCGCACCCGAGCCTTCCCGAGAGCCGACGGTGACGGGCAAGGTCGGCTTGCCCAAGCCGCGGATCTCCGGGCGGGCAGTCATGGGCGAGTTGAAGTACTCGTAGGAGATCTGCTCGTCGACCACCAGAACATAGAAGTCGCTGGGTGGGCGCGTGACACCGGTGACAGGGTTCGGTGGCTGCTGCTTACCTAGCACGTCTAGGCCGCTTAGCCCAAGAGTGTCGGAGGAACCACTCAAACCTCCGGAACCGGAATTATCGCCATCGTTCTGAGTGCCATCGACCAAGCCCGAGCGGTGGGCCCAGCCATTGGTCGCTTCATCCAGCTGTTCGTCCACGCGCTGGATCAGGAAGCGCTGGAGTGTGGTGGTGACGGATACGCCAGATACGGACAATCCCATGGCCACCAGCACCGCAATGACCACGACCAGGGAAACCCGCAGCGGATAGTGGGAAAGAAAGTGCCCCGGATGGCTCGTTGTGACGGCGACTGCGGACCCGTGGGCATAATTCGATTGCACCGGTGGTTCGGGCTGTTCGGGCTCGCGCTGTGCTGACACAGACGACGGGGTCTGATTAGGCGACGACGGTGACGAGGCGGAAGGAAACATAGACGGAAATGCGGCTCACGCGAGGTTAAACGCGGGGCTTACGCAGTACATAACCCACACCGCGAACGGTCTGGATCAGATGAGGCTCTTCCTTGTCGATCTTGCGGCGCAGGTAGGAGACGTAGGATTCAACGACGTTACCGTCGCCACCGAAATCGTAGTTCCACACGTGGTCCAGAATCTTGGACTTACTCAGCACGACCTCTGCGTTGACCAGCAAGTAGCGAAGCAGCTTGAACTCAGTGGGCGATAGTTCGACAACTTCACCGGCTTTGGTGACTTCGTGCATGTCGTCGTCGAGGGTGATGTCCTCATAGGTAATCAGGCTGGATTCCTGTTCTTCTTCCGGGGTAACGCGGCGCAGGATTACCCGCAGGCGGGTAATAACTTCCTCCAGGCTGAAGGGCTTCGTCACATAATCATCGGCACCGATGGTCAGTCCGTGAATGCGATCCTCCACACCGTCCTTGGCGGTCAGGAAGAGAACTGGCGCCTCGTGCCCAGCGGCGCGGAGCTTATTTAGCAGGGTGAAGCCGTCCATGCTGGGCATCATGACGTCCAGGATGAAAGCATCCGGCTTGTAGGTATCTGCCAGAGCCAGCGCGTCCTGGCCGTTGTCTGCCGTTTCAACGTCGAAACCTTGGAACTTCAGGCTGACTTTTAGGAGGTCTGAGATATTGGCCTCGTCATCAACAACGAGTACCTTCACCGGTTGGGCATTTGGCATGGTCATGCACCTCATTGTGCTGCATAGTGTTGGCGTCTATCTGCATGATAGCTGGGTGTTAGCTGTGAACCCCCTCGAGGATTGCCGCTACCGCAACAAGCCCTCAACAGGAACCCAACCTGCCAGTGTGCAATGCGACATGCGAATTAAATCGTGACTCAGTGCACCATTTTTGCTTTACACCCATTAAGCTGTGCCTATGACGAACTCTAATTCTCACTCTCGCTCTCTTCGCCGTCGCTTCGTCGCGCTCGGCGCCGCAACCATGATGGCCGCTTCCCTGGGCACCGGCGCTGCCTCCGCTGCCCCGCTCGGCTCCTCCCAGCAGGACATCAACAGGGTCGTACTGGGCGCACACGACAACATTCACAACGGAACCCGCGGCCTGCCTGAGCCCATCCGTGGCTCCATCAACCGCGCAGCGGATGACGCTACCAACTTCCTGGCTCCCGGCGCTCTGGCAGCCCGCGAGCGCGCAAACAAGCCCGCTCCCCGTCCAGCTCCGCCGAAGAAGCGCCCCGCACCGGCTCCTCGCAACAACCCCTGCCCAGCTAACGCCCGCGGTTGCGTGAGCCTGCGCGACCAGACCGCTTGGCTGCAGCGCGGCGGCAAGACCAGCTACGGCCCGGTGAAGGTCTCCACCGGTAAGCGTGGCTACGAGACCCCGAAGGGCTGGCACGTCATCACCCGCAAGGTGAAGAACGAGGTCTCCCGTACCTACGGCAACGCCCCGATGCCGTACTCCGTGTACTTCACCAACAACGGTCACGCCTTCCACCAGGGTTCCCCCTACGTGATGTCCCACGGCTGCATCCACCTGGCAGCCCCGCACGCTCAGAACTTCTTCAACGCGCTGAACGTCGGCGACCGGATCTACATCTACTAGTGTTCACTTTCTAGGTTCACTTTCTGGGTCTCACTGACCTAACCCCCAACCCCCAGGACACGCGGCTCACTAGAGCCACTTCGCCCTGGGGGTTGCTTTCGCTACGCTAGATTTCATGGCTTCTGAATCTGCTACCCCTGAACAGTTCACTTTCCGTCGCGCGGTCGAGGCCGACCGCCCGTTCATCCACAAGATGAACGAGGAGACGGACACGTGGGGTGATCCAGATAGGGAATTCTCGGAGACGTTCGACGAAGACACCGTGTTCTACGTCGATGGCTGGACTGAGGGACAAGGTGGCGTCATCGTCGAAGAAAACGGCGAGTCCATCGGCGCAGCATGGCTGCTCGACTCCTCGGCGGACAACCACGGCTACGGCTACGTGTCCGAGGAATACCCCGAAGTAGCGATCGCGATGGCGCCCGGCAACACGGGCAAAGGACTGGGCACGAAGCTGATGCAGGCGGTGCTGGATCAGGCGAAGGCCGACGGCAAGCCGGGCGTAAGCCTATGCGTGGTGTTCGGTAACGACCGCGCGAAGCACGTCTACGAGAAAATCGGCTACGTCGACAAAGGTGTGGACGAGGCTGAGCACGCGCACGTCATGCTTTACACTTTCGACTAGAAAAAGTGCCGAATCAGACCCCGAGACAGAGTTGCAACGGCACCACGATTATTCGCTCAGCGGAACAGCAAGGCTGGCTATGTATTCCTCCGGGGTTTCGTAGATATCGTCCCAGCCCTCTTTGAGGATGCTGTGCGGCTGCCAGTTCATTCGAACTGAAATAGGCCCCCGGACAGGACCCGTAGCATCCTCATCCCACTCGGGGTTCAAGCCGTAGCTTTCCAGCGTTTCGACGATGATTTGCACCGCTTCGGCTACCTGACCTGCTTCTGACCGGACATAGAAGTCGATGACCACTTCCCGCAGATCAAGATCGTCTGCGATCTCGAAGGGGATTACCGCCACGCCAACTTCTTCATCTTCGCTGTCTACCGATCCCCAGTCATCGAACACCCAGATGTCTACGCCTTCGGCACGCATATCCAAAATCGAGCAATACAGTCGGTCAAAATCGGTGACCATGCCAGCCCAGGCATCCATTTCATCGGTCAAACTCTGGATAATTTCGTCCAGAAAATCCCCGACCAGGTCGAGACGACTCTGTTTCTCGTCCTCGGGGATAGCGTCTTTGCCGACCGGTAACTCTTCTAGGCGCTGTTCCCAATCGTCAGGAACGTTCAATAGTCCCGGGAAATCAAGCAAAACATGCCCAATTTGGTTGTAATCCACCGTTCCAGATACCAGTGCGGCACGGACCGAGCGGGTCAAATTTTGAGCTTCGTTAGCAGAAAGCAGTTCTCGGATTGTTTGTGGTGAGTGGTCATCCTTTGACATTGCACAAGGGTAACACAACAATTTGAGCCGGCGACGATGTCTGAAGTCAGGACATAGTTGACAACGTGTTCCAGGGAAAAGCGTTGTGACGGTTGTCAGATCAGCCGCGACATAGTTGACAGTTTGCCACCGCAAAGCAAAAGCGGTGATGGTTGACACCTCAGCTGCGACATTGTTGACAAATGAATAGTCCCAACCGCAACCTCGCCATCGTCAAGGCAGTCCGCGAACAAGGCGAACCCGTCACCAAAGTCGCCAAACGCTTCAGAATCTCACGGCAACGTGTCTACAAAATCCTGTCCCAGTTTGATGCCGGAGGCGCTGATGCCATCGCCCCGAAATCCCGCGCCCCGCATACCCACCCGCAAGCAGTACCAACATCTTTACGCAACCAGATCATCGACATGCGTAAGCAACTGGTCAGATCCGGTTTAGACGCAGGCCCTGACACCATTGCATTCCACCTTCACCGCCAAGGGCTGCGAGTACCGTCAACGTCGACCATCCGACGGATCATCACCAATGGAGAGTGTCTGATGGTTTGTGTGTGGGTACCTAACCCGCATAAGGAGATGGACCAGAATGACTACTGTGGCACGACGAGATCCGGCTGATAAGGCCAAAATTGATGCGATTGAAAAGAAGCTGCTTGCTAACCCTGAAATCGCGAAGCTGATTGATGACCTAGGCACGTCTACAACGGATGCCAATGACCTAGTTCGCGGCATGTTGCAGGCCTCGATTACCAGGGGACTCAACGCTGAAATGGATGCCTACCTGGGCTACGAGTCTGGCGACAGGAGCGCTAAAGCTGCTGCTGGGACAGACAATTACCGCAACGGATCGTATCCAAAGACCGTGGATTCTAACTACGGGCCAGTGACCGTTGATGTCCCGAGAGATCGGGCTGGAACATTCTTGCCGACTATGGTTCCTAAAGGTTCTAGGCGCTTGACTGATGTCGATGACATGATCGTCAGCTTGTACGCCGGTGGGATGACAATTAGGGACATCCAGCACCATATGGCAACTGCGATGCGGGTTGATATTTCCCATGAGACGATTTCCGCAGTCACCGATGCCGTCCTCGATGAGGTCATGATCTGGCAAAACCGCCAGCTAGACGAGTTCTACCCGGTCATTTTCCTGGATGCGTTGCGCATTAAAGTCCGCGACGGTGGCCGAGTAGTCAACAAGTCCGCGTACATGGCAATCGGCGTGGACCTGGACGGCATCAAGCACATTTTGGGATTGTGGATCGCCAAAGAAGAAGGCGCTTCATTTTGGGCGCAGGTATGCGCCAATCTTTCCAATCGTGGGGTCAAAGACGTCTTTATCGTCTGCTGTGACGGGCTTAAAGGCCTACCAGAAGCAGTCGAGGCAAC
>NZ_JFCQ01000018.1 GCF_000738265.1 Corynebacterium jeikeium | reverse complement strand
TGTGATGTCTAGCGACATTTTGGACACGGAGTCCAGGATGTTTTTGGACGGGATGTCTAGTGGCTTTTTGGACGTTTGCGGCGGTGGAATAGCCGGATGGCTATTCCATTGCATAAGCGTAGAAAGGTCGCAGATTTCGATCCCGTTCGTGACGGCAAGACGGTCACACAGTTTTGCAAAGAATTGGGAATCTCGCGGCAGACGTACCACAACATCAAAAGCCGGATAGCGCAGAAGGGTCGCGCAGGTATTGTGCCGGATTCGACTGCCCCGAAGAATCCGGTTAAGAAATTCCACGAGGCCGACAAAATCGCAGTCGTCCACGCCAGGCAGGAGTTGATGGAGCAAGGCTTGGATTATGGGCCTTGGTCGATCTACTACTTCTTGTTCGACACTGTAGGTCCAGATTCCACACCGTCGCGTTCTACAATCGCCTCGTGGCTTCATGAGCTGGGATTCGTTGATGCCAACGCCCGCAAACGGCCACGCAGCTCCTATAAGCGCTTCGCTCGTGATCTCGTCGGTGAACTCTGGCAGATCGATGGACTGGTCTATCGCCTCTTTGACCACGCCCACACACATGTCACGATTTACCAGATCATCGATGATGCCAGCAGGTTCGATGTCGGAACCACAGCGTTCGCTCTGCCAGAAAACGGTACTGATGCGCGCGCTGTGCTGGCCGCAGCGTTCGCCGCTTACGGCAAGCCCCAAGAAATCCTTTCCGACAATGGCGATGCGTTTGCCACCTATCACCGTGGTTTTCTCTCTGCTACTGAAACTTGGCTCGCCAGCCAAGGTGTACTTGCTATTGCTGGTTTCGCCCCGACAACCCAGGGAAAAGACGAGCGCTCTCACCGCACGTTGACCCAGTTCCTCGATGCACGCCACCCAGTTAGCCTTGCTGAGGTCAACGCCTATCTGGCTGAATATCGCCAGGTGTACAACGAGCGACGACGGCATCAATCACTGCTGGTCGGCAAAATGCACATCACACCACGCCAGGCTTTCGATACCTTCCCCAAGGCACCGCCGCCTACGCATCCACTCGATCCTGAGCAGGTCTGGGCCCGCGTAGTCGCCTACAACCAGGCGCACAATCCGCACGCTGTACCCGAAATGCTAAACGGCCCCGTGGAAGCGGCAACTTCACACGAGGCCAGCACCGATGACATGGCAGCTCAGCAGGGCATACCTTCCACCGATACCCCTACGTTAACGGTGCCGACGACAAATTCAACAAACCATTGGGGCATCCCAGACCAGCTCTGTGTGAGCAAAGATGGCGTTGTACGCGTGTGCGGCTTCGGTCTCTACATTGGGCTGAGGTTTAAAAACCGCAGGCTCTACTCCACGGTCACAGCCGATAAGGTTGCGGAGTTTTACACGGCCCATGACGGTGAATTCCTCTTCAGCGTGCCGCTGCCAATCACGTTGAGCCACAGGCCACCAGGTGGCCAGGTCAACATCAACCTCGTTGAAGGAATGAAACATCGCCAACCACCGCGGATGAACCCGAAACTATCCAAACCTCGGCCGACACGCAGGCCATAACCATAAGCCGCTAGAAGTGTCCAAGAACTCCATGGACTCCTTGTCCAAGAAGACACCGGACTCCATGTCCAAAAACCCTATGGACATAACAGTGGTAGCATCCCGTCCGCTGCAAGTACTGTGGATTCAAGAAATCCGATTTAGCCCCTTCGGCGAATTCACACCCCAACCAATGGAGCGCCACGACTCATGAGCAGCATGACTACCACGTATCGCTACACTGACCCCTTCACTGGCACGCCGCAGACTATCGAGGGCCCAGAAGGTAAGGCGTACCTGCTAGTGGAACGTGGCGAGGAAGTTCGCGTCGGCGACCCACTGGAGTTCTACAACGACCACGACAGCGCCCGCGAGGCCGTGATGGCTCGTCTCACCGAGAAAGCCCGTTCGCTACAGGACTACGAAGAGTACTACGTCACCCACGCCACCCTGCGCGGTGCGTGATACTTGAAATCTTCATGCGTAAAACACGGCAAAGGATTATCCCGGTTATACGGCGCCGGGCGAAGTGGGCTTCTTTAACAGCGCTTTCCTTGTCCTTTAATGCGGCCGCGAATGCGGTCGAGCTTTATGCGAATCTTTTCCCCGGTGTGCGCCTGAACAGGCGCCATGCCCTGGATCCCCGCCGTGGCTTCGCCATCATCGGCGCGGAAATTGGCATGTGGAACGCCTTTTCACCTTCGCTTCTACCGCACCCGTGGTGGGCCGTCGCCGGCAACGCAGCAACGTCCCAGGCAGTGGGGCACCTCAACGGAACCATCGTCGCCAGCGCAGCCCTGCCGGCCTTCCGCGCCTTCGGCCTGGATCTAAGGGAACTGGTGAACAAGCCCGGCTACCGCGAGGCCTACCGCGGTGTCCACGGAGCCTTCACCCTGGCCACCGCCGCTGCGGCCTATCGCTTCTACAAGCGCCAAGGTGAATCTGCGGCACTGGTGAAAAGCCAGCGCCTCGGCGCACCCTCCGCCTTCGTCGGGGTCGCCGTCAGTACGCTTGGCTACGGCGCATTCCTGCTGCTCGGCGAGTTGCTGCAGTCCAGCTTCGACCTCACCAGGCATTCGCTTCGCCGGTTCGTCCCCGCCCCCGTGGCTGTGCCTGTGGCTGCTGGGGCGGTGGGCGTCATCACCTACCTCATCTCCGAAAAAATCCTGCTACGGCAGTTCCTAGAAAAATTTAACGAGAAGGCCGAGCTTGTAAACCGGCGCGTTTACTGGGGTTATCAGCAACCATGGGAGCCTGAGCGGTCGGGTTCCGTCTGGTCCCATGAACGGTGGATCGCGCTGGGTGCGCAGGGGCGCGTGCTGGTCGGCGGCGGTCCGCGGGCGCGCGACATCACCGCGGTCACGGGCCTGGATGACGTGCATGAGCCGATCCGTATCTACGGCGGCCTGGCCCCCGGACGCACGCTGGAAAGTATCGTTGAACTGGTAAAACGCGAGCTGCTGCGGACGGGCGCGCTGCACCGTTCGACGATCGTCATCCACACGTCTACCGGCACGGGTTGGGTGCCGGACTGGCAGTTGGATACCGTCGAGTTCCTCACCGGCGGTAACTGCGCGAATGTGACGATGCAGTACTCCTATGTGCAGTCGCCCGTCGCCTATGCGCTCGACCGCGATACCCCGGTGCGCGCTGCGAAGTTACTTATTGACGCCGTGTTTGAGCTGCTAGAAGGCATGCCGAACGCGCCGAAGGTGTTTGTGACCGGCGAATCCCTGGGGGCGTATGGCACGGCCGCAGCTTTCGACGGGCTGGAGGACATGCTGGCGAAAGTAGACGGGGCGGTGCTGTCCGGCGCGCCACGCTTCACCACAATTGTCCGCGACCTCACAGAGAAGCGCAGCGAGGGTTCGCCGGAACGGCTTCCGCTGTACGACCAGGGGCGCCACGTGCGCTTTATCAGCCATGCCGACCACCTGGACCGGGACTGGCGCGGCCAAGAATACGGCCAACCCTGGCAACACCCGCGGGTGGCGGTGGTGCAGCACGCGTCCGACGCGATCGTGTGGTGGGATGCCGAACTGTTCTGGAAGGAACCCGACTGGCTGCGCGAACCTGGCGCCCGGGGAGTGCCCGCGCCACCGACGCAACACAGCGATGTGGTGGATAAGCTGCGCTGGATTCCCTTCACCACTGGCTGGCAGGTCGCCATGGACATGCTGAACTCGAAGCGCGCGCCGGAAGGCCATGGCCATAACTACCGTGGGATCATGGTGCCGACCTGGGAGAGGATCCTCGGACCCGACCTGGTGCGCGTGCCGCTGACCCCAGAGCTGCAGGAGCAAATCACCGCTTGGATCACCAAGCACTCGCGGGACACGCGCCGGGAGGAAGACCGTTTCCTCGACCGCTTCGGCTTCGGCGTGGCGCGGGAGGACTAGCTGCCTCGGGGCCGCGACAAGCTTCCGGGGCTTGCTGCCAGAATCCTATTGCGGGGGGATGAGGTAATCGTCGATCGGCCGCGCAATCGCCTGCTTGGCGCGCTGCTCTGAAACCCCCAGCATGCGCAGCAGATCCAGCGCGAGATCATCCCCGGCGATCCGGCTATTCAACTCAGGATCCTCGTGCAGGCGCTGACCCAGCATGGCGGAGGCGCCGAAAATGACGGCCGCTGCGGATTCGGTGCTGGCAACGTGGAAAGAGCCGTCTTCCACGCCCGCACTGATTCGCTCGCGCAGCTGCCGCACCAGCTCGTTCGGCATTGTGTAGAAATCGGGGGAGCGCCGCACGATGGATTTCGACAGGGTCGGTACCAGCCGGTGCGCGAAGGCTAGGATGCGGATGTTCGTCGCCGCCGCGTCGATGGAGTCCAGGTCTGGGGCATCGGCCAGGTCAAAGATGATTGCCAGGTGGTTCACCGCGTATTCGGCCACCGCGTCGAAGAACTGGTTGCGGTCTTTGAAGAAGTTGTAGAAGCTGCCGTTGGAGACCCCGGCCTTTTGGGTGATCGCCAGGATGGAAAGGTCGGTTCGCTCTTCGGCGATCAGCTCGATTCCTGCGCGCAGCAGCGCTAGCCGCGTGCGTTCCCTCCGCGTGCCGCCCTGTTCGCTGCGGTTGAAGATGGCCTGCATCCACGCGGCGGTATCGATGTGCTGTTCGCTTGTTCGCACGCGCGGATTCACCCCGTTTTTTCTTATTGACGCCTATCGTTCCACCCACGCCCCGTACCAGCGCCGATGCCGTTAGGGGGTGTGCATAGCTTCCTTTCAGATTAACTTACCGCCACTGTCGGCTACCCGAAACGTGCTCGAAAGCTACTCGAAACGTACTCGAAACGTACTCGAAACGTACTCGAAACAGATTTCGAGCCTCTGACCTGCGATAAACAACGTACTCGAAAATGTTTCGAGTAGAATGTCGAGTTGTGACTGTGCAGCGAAACTTCCACAAGGAACCAAGCCAGCTTCTGGAACTCCCGGAAGATCAGTGGTTCGAGCGTAAATCGTTCCGCATTAATCCCAAGGACTTGGCTAAAACAATTGTCGGCATGGCCAATGCCGAAGGTGGGGTTATCGCAGTTGGAATCACGGATCGTCGATTCGACGGAAGACCAACTGCCGGCCAAGATAATGCTCTGCGGCAGACTTCGCTGGATCATACCGATCCGACGGTTCGCGTCCAGATCGAGTTGTGCGATGTGGATGACCGTGCGCAGGTGTATCTTTTCCACGTCTTGCCCAGTGAACGGGTCCATTACCTGAAGTCGGGGGACTGCTTCCTGCGGGTCGGTGATGAAACAAAGCAGTTAAGAGCCGATGACATCCTGGAGCTTCGCTACACCAAGGGTGAGCAGCAATACGATGCGACAGTGCCGATGGGCGCCAATCCGAGTGACCTGGATATGGAATTGGTTGTGGCTTATGCCAAAGCTATTGGATCCTCTAGCGCCGACGATGCCTTAAAGGCGCGAAACCTGGTTGATCGAGAAGGCAATCCACGCGCAGCTGCGATCTTGCTTTTTGGCAAGAATCCCCAGGAGTTCTTTCCCAATGCACACATCAGGGTCCTGCGCTTCGGTGAGGATGAACGGTTGCCGGGAGAATTGCAGCAACTATTGGAAGACCAGCGTTTTGGTGGTCCGATTCCGCAACAGATTCAAGCAGCGCAGGATGCAATTGGTGAAATGCTGCCCAACGCTCGAAGACTTACAAATGCCGGGCTTTTCGAGGACGAAAGTCTGATCCCGCACGACGTTTGGCTAGAGGGTCTGGTCAATGCAGTGGTGCATCGCTCGTACAGCATGATCGGCGACCACATTCGCTTCGAGATCTATCCGAGCCGTATTGAGGTCTCTAGCCCGGGTCGATTCCCCGGCCTTGTAGATCCGACGAGGCCAGAATCCATTGCCCGGTTCGCACGTAATCCTCTGGTCGCACGCGTGACAGCAGAGCTTCGCATTGGTCAGGAGTTAGGTGAGGGGATTCGTCGTATGTTCGCAAGCATGCGTCGGGTTGGATTTGCCGACCCGGTTTACGCGCAAACCAGCGGAAGCGTAGTACTGACTTTGAATGCAATGCAGCGCTTGGATGCCCACGTTCTGGGTGATCTTCCTCGTCACTCCGCAGACGTGTTAACTGTTTTGGAAACGGGGGGTCGCCCTATGTCCACGGGAGAGGTGGCGGAAGCGTTGGGATTGTCGGCTCCTCCCGTGCGCCGCTCTTTGCAGGCTATGCGGGACGCGGGGCTAGTCCGATGGCGGGGGAATGGCCCACGGGATCCTCGCGCGGTGTGGTCTGTAACGGGGCCGCTGAGGTAGCTTCAAGGCGTACTCGAAAGCTACTCGAAACGTACTCGAAACAAATTTCGAGCCTCTGACCTGCGATAAACAACGTACTCGAAAATGTTTCGAGTAGAATGCTAGGCGATTTGGCCCCCGAGTGTATCGAGTAGCGCGGCGGCTTTCACGAGCGTTTCCTGGTACTCCGCCAGCGGATCCGAGTCCGCGACGATGGCGCCGCCGACCCCGAAAGAGCACTCTTTGCCGTCGTCAATGAGCGTTCGGATCGTGATGTTTAGCTCCGCCGCGGAATTGGGGGAGATCCAGCCGATCGCCCCGGAATAGAACCCGCGCGGCTGCGGCTCCAGCTCCTCGATGATCTGCATCGTCCGGATCTTCGGCGCGCCCGTCATCGAACCGCCGGGGTAGCTGGCCTCAATCGCGTCGACGGCGCCAAGCCCCGCGCGGAGCCGGCCGGTAATCGTGCTGACCAGCTGGTGGACGTGCGAGAACGTCTCCACCGAAAAAATCTTCGGCACCTCGACACTGCCCGGCACGCAGACCCTGCCCAGGTCGTTGCGCAGCAGGTCGACAATCATCAGGTTCTCCGCCCGGTCCTTCGGGTTGCTCTGTAATTCTTGACGCCCTCTGGCATCAGCCGCTTGATCCTTCCCGCGGGGGCGGGTGCCCTTGATCGGCTTGGCGGAGACTGCACCGGCCGGTGAGACTTTCAGGAACCTTTCCGGTGAGGCGCTGAGGATGTGCAGCGGTGCTGCACCCGGGCGGGAGAAACGCAAGAATGCGCCGTAGGGGACCGGGCTAACCTCGCGGAGGCGCAGGTAGGCCTGCAATTCTGGGGAGGCGGAGCCGGTGGCGGCCGCAGGGGACTGCCGGGAGGAGTGTTCGCTGGCCCCAAGGGCAGCGAGGTTACGCAGAGCCGGCCCGCGGGCAGTGTTCGTCAGGCAGACCTCGTAGCTATCGCCCGCGGCGATGTAATCCAGGCAGCGTTGAATGCTCGCCAAGTACTGCTGCTTCGGTTGGTCGAAGCGGAAGGTTGCTGCGTAGTCGGTGGGCGCGTAGTCGGTTGAAAGAGTGCCACCCAGAGTAGCGACTGGGGCAGAGCCCAGGACGGGCCCGGAGACTTCATTCGCGATGTCCTGAACCGCCACGACGGTGGCATCCAGCCATTCCAGCTGCTTGGCGTGCACCTCGCGGGCCTTCTGCGGGGGCCCGTCAACACCCGGAAGTAGCGCCATCGCGTGGGCCACCGCGCGCTCGTGGTCGACAACAACCGCCCGGTCGGCGAAGAGCAATGCTGCATCAGGGTGGTCCTCCCGGGAACGGGCAATGTCTTCGATCCCGTAGCCCAGCGCACCCACCCAGCCGAGGGCGAAGTCGCATGGCCATTCTGCGGGGACCTCCACCGGCTCGGCGAAAGCGCTTCTGAGCTGCGCGAAGAACTCAGCCGAGCTAGCAACCTGCGGTAGCCATGTCCGCGCGAGGGGGCCAGCGCTGTTCGCCAGCACGCTGATCCTGCCGCCGTTACCGGAAGAGTCCAGCCAGGTGGCGGTGGGGGCGTCATTAAATAAAGACAAAAAGACCCGCGACGCGACACTTCCGGTGATGTCCCGAGAGTCTGCCGACGGCAGGGGGATCGTGCGGAAAGTGAGGCGGCGCGGGGTCATGTACGCCATTATCGCGCGCCGGGTTCAGCGCGCGAGCGGAGGGCTGGGGTTAGAGGCGGTGCTTGCCACCCTCGTCCGGATCCTCGCCCGGGCCCTCGGCCAGCGGGAAGTCGGCCTCGGCAGCGTCGGCGGCCTCTGTTGCCTCCTCGACGTCGGCGGCACCCTGGGCGCTACCTGCCTGCGGGGCAGCCGGTGCGCCCGGAACAGCTACGCCAGCGCCCGGTGCACCCGGTGCACCCGGAGCCGGTGCGGACGGTGCTGCAGCTGCCGGAGCCTCTGGAGCCTTGTTTTCAGCCTTAGCCTCGGCCTTCTGCTCGGCCTTCTCCTTCACCTCGGCGGCCTTTGCCTTTGCCTGATCGGCAGTGTCAGCGGCCTTCGCCTTGGCCTTCTCGGCAGCGCCGGTGGCCTTGTCGGCGAAGTCCTGCACCTTCGGGGTGTTCTTCGGCGCGGCCTGATCGCCGCGCAGGAACTTGAATGCAGCGGCACCAGCGGCTACGAGCACGGCCAACAGCAGGAACTTGCCGAACAGGCCACCCTTCTTCTCACTCTTCGCACGCTTCGCAGCGGCCTTGCGCTCGGCCTTCGCCAGAGCCTTGCTCTGCACCTTGTTGGTGGTGCGAGCAACCTTCTTGTCCAGCTTCGCTGCACGCTTCCGGGCATCCTTCTCTGCACCCTTGGCCTGCTTCTTCGCGCGCTTGGCGGCCTTCTTCTTGGTGGCCTCCAGCTTCTTGCTCAGCTGCTTGCGGTTCTTCTCGGTGGTCTTCGCCAGCTCCTCACCGCGTGCGACGGCATCCTCGCGCAGCTTGGAGGTGGCCTCTAGGCCGCGTTCCTGCAGATCCTGAGCGTTATCCTTCAGCGCTGCGGACAGCTGCGCGATCTTCTTCTCGCGCTTGGCAGCCTGCTTGCCCGCCTTCTTCGTAGCCTTTTCCTGTGCGTTGTCGAAACGGTCGCGCAGCTTCTGAGTGCGCTTCTCGATCTTCTTGCGCAGCTTCTCGGCATCCACGCCGAGCTTGTCGTTCAGGTCAATGTTGTTCAAGTCTTTGCCCTTCTTCTTTAGTGACGCCACCAGGCCAGCAGCCTTGGCCTGTGCCTTCTCTGACTTATCTGCAGCCTTGTCAGCAGCTTTGTCGGCGGTGTTGTTGAAACCGGTGGAAGCCATGTCAGCCACATCCGCGACGGTGGCATCCGGGGAATTGTGCACGCGGTGGCGCTTACGAGCAGCGGCGGCCGCCCGAGCCTGCTCCAAAGCAGCCGCGGCGCCCTCTTCCTTGCGCATGAGCTCCGCTACGGCCTTGACGTGGGCGGGGGAACCGGCGATGATGCCCTCGCGCTCGCCCTCGGAAGCGAGGTTCTCGCGGAGCTGCTGCAGCGCGTCGAACTCCTGACGGCGCTTGAACTCCTTGCGGTTATTGAGCATCGTGCGGCCTTGCTTAGCGCCGCGCAGCGCCAACTTCAGCGTGGTGGGATTCATCGTGGGGAAGGCTCCTTGGGGATCTTCTGAGTGTTTTTGTGTATGTATCTAATTCGGACTGCTACCCATCCTAAAGAAAAATTCTCACCGGGGATGGGCAATACCTCATTATTAAGAACCCGGGTATCCGATGTGTTTTTCAGTTTCCAGTACAATGGAGCACCGTGACTAACAAGACTGCAACCGCAATTCTGCACACTAACCATGGCGACATTGCCATCGACCTGTTCGGCAATCACGCGCCGGAGACCGTGGCTAACTTCGTCGGCCTGGCTAAGGGCACCAAGGAGTACTTCAAACCCAACGCCTCCGGCACCAACGAAGGCCCGTTCTATGACGGTGCGATCTTCCACCGCATCATCGATGGCTTCATGATCCAGGGCGGCGACCCGGAGGGTAGCGGCAAGGGTGGCCCGGGCTACCAGTTCGGCGACGAGTTCCACCCGGAGCTCCAGTTCGATCGCCCGTTCCTGCTGGCCATGGCCAACGCTGGCCCCGGCACCAACGGCTCTCAGTTCTTCATCACCGTGACCGCCACCCCGCACCTGAACAACCGCCACACCATTTTCGGCGAGGTCACGGACAAGGAGTCCCAGAAGGTCGTCGCTAAGATCTCCCGCGTGGTTACCGACCGCATGGATCGCCCGAAGGACGATGTCGTCATCGAATCTGTAGAGATCCAGGAGTGATCACTCGGCGCCCTTACCGGCGCTATACCGTCACCAACGTCTTCCTCGTAGCGTGCTGCGTGGTTTACGGGGTGACGGTTTTTCAGTCTGGCAACATTGCCAGCCCACTCGACGGCCAATCGTCCTTCGCCTTCGGCTGCGAAAACCTGGGGCTGAAGATGATCTTCAGCGCCGCCAACGTCTCTTTCTACGGCGAATGGTGGCGCATCCTAACCGCCGCGCTGGTGCACCTAAGCCCGGTGCACCTGGGCTTCAATACCCTGCTGATCTTCCTGATCGGCAGGGAGGTCGAGCGCCACTACGGGGCGATCGTCATGCTCTGCCTCATCGTCGCCAGCGCCGCCGGTGGTGCCTTGGCTTGCATGTATTTCCAACCCGAGGTGCCAGTCGGAGGGGCCTCCACCGTCGGCTATGGTCTCCTCGCCATGCTCATCGCCCTCTCCCGAGTAGAGCACCGCGACCTGCGCGGACCCATCGCCCTGCTGCTGGTGAACCTCGGATACTCCATGCTGCTCTCCAACGTCTCCTTGTGGGGACACATTGGCGGGCTCGTGGGAGGCACCGTCATTGCGTTCGCTACCACGTCCACTGAGGCGGGCAGTAGCGGGGGCGAAGGGGCGTCCATAAGAAAAAAGACCATCGCAGCAACAGCCGCGACGGTCATTCTGGCCTTCACAATATGGACAGGCCTGGGGTGGCACTACTAGCTAGGCAGCTACTTCCAACCCATCGTCATCAGCAGACCCACGATAAGCAGAGCGAAGCCGATCAGGTAGTTCCACGCGTTCAGGTCGCGCATGAACGGGATCTGCGGACCAGCGATGTAGTTAACAACCAGCCACGCCAGACCCAGGATCATCAGCGCGAGCATCAGAACGATGTACCAGCGCGGAGTACCGGTGGAATTCAGCTTCACGGGCGTGCGACGATCCGTGGAAGAGGAACTAGAGAAGTTCTCCTCAGCGGAATTGACCTTGGACTTTGGCATTTTAAAAAACCTCGAAAGGGTTGACTGCGAAGCGGACGGTTGGCGGGCAACGAGCAGCACATCACAAGCACAGCCCGGGTGTGTGAGCGCCAGCCGAACGCCCATGGGCAAAAATTACGTACCCAACGATACTAGCAGCACATATCGCTAAAGCAGCATACTCAGCGCGCTAGACTCTTTGCTATGCGGATTCTGGTGATCGACAACTACGACAGCTTCGTCTACAACCTCGTGCAATACATCGGGCAGTTGGGGTTCAGCGGAGATGACTGCGTGGTGCTGCGTAATGACGCCCCAGAGCTGCAGGGCAATGGGCTGGCCACAACGCTGCAGGACTGCGACGCGATCCTGGTCTCCCCAGGACCGGGCGAACCCAGCGCAGCCGGGCGCACCCTGGACGTCCTGAAGATCGTGGTTGATCAGCAGATTCCCCTGTTGGGCGTGTGCCTGGGGCACCAGGCGATCGGCATGCACTTTGGGGCACAGGTCGTGCGGGCGGACGAGCTTTTCCACGGTAAGACCTCGCCCGTGACCCACGACGGGACGGGCGTGCTGGCCGGGGTGCCAAGCCCATTCCGCGTGACGCGCTACCACTCCCTGACCGTCGACCCGGCAAGCGTGCCGGAAGAACTGCTGGTTACGGCAACGTCGGATTCCGGGATGATTATGGCGATGCGCCACCGGAGCCTGCCGATCCATTCCGTGCAGTTCCACCCGGAGTCCGTGATGACTCAATACGGCCACCTGATGTTGGCCAACTGGCTGAACGAGGCCGGGCAGCGTGCTGGCTTGGGGGAGGTTGTGCCCGCCGAGCTGGTCGATCGCTTAGTGCAAGAGCAGCTGGAGGTCACAGGCGCGATCAGCGCCGAGGCGTCGATGCTTTAGTTTGCACCGGGCGTGCTGGGGCGGGGGGTAAGCTTGCGCCGAACCTAGGGCAGCAGGTTGAAGACGTAGACGGTCACCGTGATGTCTTCGTCGCGCTTGACAACCTCGCCCGCGCGGATGGACTGCTGCGCCACCTCGTCGACGCGGCCCAGATCCGGGGTGTTCTTGTTATCCCGGTGCAGCTGATCAGGGTTGCCACGCCAGCCGGCGGCCTGTAGCTCCCGGAAGACATCGCCGAACTTCTTGCCTTGCAGGGAAGGCATCTCGAACTGGTTGCCCAGGGAGACCTCCAGGGTGATCTCGCTACCCTTCGGCAGCTTCTCGCCCTCGCTCGATGCGGACAGCACCTTGCCCTTCGGCTCGGTCGAATCGACCTGCTCCACGACTACCTTGAAGCCGGAGGATTCAAGGTTCTCGCGTGCATCCTCCACCTGCTGGCCGGTGACCACAGGCACGCGCACGTCCTCGGGGCCAGTGGAGACGGTAATCGTCACCTTGGTGCCGACCGAAACCTGCGACCCCTGGGGCGGAGTCTGCGTGATGATCTTGCCCTTGGGCACGTCGTTGCTGGCTTCTTCCTTCACCTCATTGTTGAGGGCCAGCTTCGCTTGCTTCAGTAGCTTCGAGGCTTCTTCGGTGGTCTTGCCCGTCAGGTCGGGCACGTCGGTGATCTCGCGACCGCTGGAAACCAGCAGCTTAATCTCAGTGCCTCGCGCCACGGAGGCATTGGCAGCGGGATCAGTGCCGATAGCCTTGCCACGCGCGATCTTGTCGTGGGTTTGTTCCTCTACGCTGACCTTAAAGCCCGCTTCCTCCAGCTGCTTCTGCGCCTCAGCACGGTCCTTGTTCTGGACGTTAGGAATCTTCACTTGCTCAGCTTCGACGGGCTTGTCGCCGCCGTCGTCGGTGACGGCTTGGTACGCGAAGTAACCACCCGCCAGGACCGCGGCGATGCCCGCCACCCAGGCAATTGGCGCCCACCAGCGGCGTTTCGGCTTGTCCTCGTAGTAATCCTCGTCGTAGTACGCGCCGTCATCGTAGTCGTCGCCGTACTCGTCATCGCCGTACTCGTCATCGCCGTATTCGTCGTCGTAATAATCGCCGTCGAGGTCTTCGTCGTAGTTGTAGGACGCCCCGTTGTCCGCCCCGGCAGCGCCAGCCGCACCCGCCGCCCCGGCAGCGCCGGCAGCACCCGGGAAGTTGGCATTTTGGCTGGCGGGGATAACGGAAGTCTGAGGATCGTCGTCCCAGTGAGAACCGGATCCCGCAGCTCCAGCCCCGGCGGCACCTGCCGCTACGCCGGCGGCGCCCGCAGCCAACGTTCCAGCACCGGAGCCTGCCTGGTGGGAACCCGCTGCTTCCGAATCGGCGTCATTGGTATAAGCCTGCGCAACCAGGGGCAGCTGGTCCTTCGAAAGGCGCTTAAGATCCGTCGCCATTTCCTGCGCATCGTCATAACGATCGGACGGCGATTTAGCCATCGCGGTCAGGGTGATGGAATCCAGGCTCAGCGCCTCGCGCTTCGAAAGGTGCATGCCGGGCACCTGGGACGGGGGCTCCGGGTTCTCCTGCACGTGCTGGAAGGCAACGGACAGCGGCGATTCGCCGTGGAAGGGCGCCTGGCCGGTCGCCAGTTCGTAGAAGACACAGCCGGCGGCGTAGATATCAGAACGGGCGTCGGCGGACTGTCCGCGCGCCTGCTCTGGCGAGAGGTACTGGGCAGTGCCAATGACGGCGGCGGTCTGCGTCATCGCCGACGAGCTATCGCTCAGCGCGCGGGCGATACCGAAGTCCATGACCTTCACCGCGCCGGTATTCGTGATCATCACGTTCGCCGGCTTGATATCGCGGTGAATAATGCCCGCTTCGTGGGAAAAGTACAGGGCATCGCATACCTGCGACATCACCGCGGCGGCGTCGTTAAGGCTCATCTTGCCGGAATGCTGGACGATGTCGCGCAGCGTCTCTCCGTGTACGCGCTCCATCACGATGTACGGCACGGCGCCTTCCTCGTCGGGAGTCTGGCCAGTGTCGTACACAGCAACGATCGCCGGGTGGTTCAGCTTCGCTGCGTTCTGCGCCTCGCGGCGGAAACGCTCCAGGAAGGTCTTGTCGCGCGCCAGGTCGGGGCGCATCATCTTCACAGCGACATCGCGACCCAGCAGCTCATCGGTAGCAGCGTAGACGTCGGACATGCCGCCGGTGCCGATGGTGGCGCCAAGGCGGTATCGGCCGCCTAGGGTTGTGCCATTTCGGTCCACGCCGTTGCTCCTTTGCCTTTTTCTCTACGCTACTTGTTGGTGCTTGCCGATGGTTGTCTTTGCCCAGCTATCTAGGCCTCAGATTGGCTCTCTTGTCACTTTGATTAACAAATCCTAGTCGAACTTGTTGTAGGGACATAGTTGTATGGACTGTGTTCCTGGTTCCTCGGCCTTAGTTTTTCTACAGAATCGGCTGGTTGTTGGTCTCTAGATTCGGTTCGCGGAGCTCCCCGGGCAGGTCGTTATCCGCCGACGTGGCGTTGTCGTTGGTGTTCGGGCGGTTAGGGTTATTTGGTCGGTTGGGGTTATTCGGCCCATTCTGCTCGTCCGGCGAATTAGGTGCGGCGGTGGGCTCGCCGCCGCCCCGGCCGTTGGGGAAGGTCGGGAATGTCGGGAAAGAGGGGCTGGACGACTCGGACGTCTCCGTACTTTCTTCAGAGGTCTCGGGTCGGCGGGTCTCCCGGCTATTAGCTGTGTTCGTCGGGCCAGGGTTAACTGTTGCTCGTGGCACCGTTCCACCCTGACCTGTCGTTCCTTCTTCTTCGGTCGGGCTCGTCGTGACCTCGTTGGTCACGGTCATGGTTTCGGGGTTGGGAGCTTCGTCCTCGCCGCCCTTGGTCAGCAGGTACGCTGCAACCAGCAGCGCGACGATGCTGACCAGCGCCAACACCGCGATGATCAAGCCGTTCTTTTTTTGTGACGCCCCCTGCGTTCCCCTAGCCCCCTGCGCCAGCGCGGGGTTGCCGGTTCCCGTGGCGGGCGCGTGCGAGGACGGGTATGCCGCGTTGGAATAACCCGAGCCGGGGTGGTTCGAGCTGGTGTGGTTCGAGCTGGTGTGGTTCGAGCTGGGGTAAGGCGAACCAGGGCGCCCGGTGCCTTCCGTGGAAGGCACGCGGGTTCCCGGACCGGTGGCTACGTTCCCCAACTGCTCGGTCAGCGGGTGCGGTTCCGTGCTTACTTCCGGAACATTGTGCGGCGGTGGCGGCTGCTTCCCTTCGGCGACCAGCACTGTGGCGGCCGCGAGCTCCGCGCCATCGGCGTAGCGGGTGCGTGGGTTCTTACGCAGGCACACCTTGATAAGTTCCCGCAGGTTCGGGCTGATGTTGTCCGGCAGGTCTGGAGGTGTTTCGGAGATGTGCTTGATGGCCACAGAGACAGTTGAATCGCCGGAAAATGGGCGGTACCCGGCCAACATCTCAAAACCAACCACGCCGAGGGAGTAGACGTCACTGGCTGGGCCGACCTGATCACCCTGGGCCTGTTCCGGGGAGACGTACTGGGCTGTGCCGACGACCATGCCGGTACGCGTCAGTGGCACTGCGGCGGCTGCCTTGGCGATGCCGAAGTCGGTGATTTTCACCATTCCGTCGGAGGTAATCAGCAGGTTCCCCGGCTTGATGTCGCGGTGCACCAGGCCGGCGGCGTGGATGGCCTGCAGCCCCGCAGCAGTCTGAGCCAACACGTCCAGCGCCAGGTTTTGCGGCAGCGCGGATTCGCGCGACAACACATCGGCCAGGGATTCCCCGCGGATGTATTCCATGATGATGTAGCAGAACACCGTCCCGTTATCGGGGTCCTCGACCTCGCCGGAATCGTAGGTGATCACCACGTTGGGGCTGGATAGATCCTGCGCTGCCTCGGCCTCGTTGCGGAAGCGCGCGCGGAACTCTTCATTTTCCGTGTATTCCGGGCGCAGAATCTTGACCGCTACGTCGCGCTCTTCTTCGCCATCTCGGGCCAGCCACACGGTGGACATGCCACCGCGGCCAATGACCCACTGCAGCTCGTAGCGCGCACCCAGCAGCCGCTGTGTGCGCTCGATTTCCGTGCGGTCGGGTTGTTGGGAATCGCTCATGGCTACTGCTGCTCCTTCTCAGCTGCATGGATGACGGCACGTCCGATGGGACCAGCCACCGAGCCACCGGTTGCGGCCTGACCACGGTCGCCACCATTCTCCACGAGAACCGCTACCGCCACGTCGGCGCTGGTGGAAAACGCGATGTACCAGGCATGCGGCTTCGAGTTGCGGGAATCCTCACCGTGCTCGGCGGTACCCGTCTTCGAGGCGATGGAGGCATCCCCACCGGCCCACTTCTCGGCGTCCACCATCAGTTCCTTCAGCGTGTCGGCCGTCTTCTCCGGGATCGCCCTGCCCGCCTTCTGCGGCTTGGTGGTGCGCAGGGTGGACAGGTCACGGCCGGTGATCTTGCTGACCAGGTAGGGCTTCATGCGAACACCGCCGTTGGCGATGGTGGCGGCGATGACCGCATTCTGCAGCGGGGTCAGCGCCACGTCGCGCTGGCCGATGGAGGACTGGCCCAGCGCTGCATCGTCGGGGATGTCGCCCAGGCGGGAGGGCTCCAGGGGCAGACCCAGGTAGTCGTCCTTCTCGCCCACGCCGAAAGCACGGGCGACATCTTTGAACTTATCCGTGCCGTGGCGGTTGGCCATCTCCACAAATGCGGTGTTGCAGGAGCGCTTGAAGGCCTCGCGTAGGGTCGTGGTGCCGCCTCCGCCGCAGGCCGCCCCGCCGTAGTTCTCCAGGGTGGTATTCGTACCCGGCAGAGTGATCTGGGACGCGGCGGTCACAGAGGTATTCGGGTTATCGCCGTCATTCAGAGCAGCGGCGGTGGTGATCACCTTGAACGTCGAGCCCGGAGGCTGGATCTGCTGCGTCGAGCGGTTCAGCAGGGGAGAGGACTCGTCCTGCGCGTAGTTGTCGAAGTTCGCCTTCGCCTCCTCCGCCGGAGGCCCGACAATCCTGCCCGGGTCGGCAGAGGGGGTGCTGGCCATCGCCAACACCTCGCCCGTCGAGGGGCGCAGCGCCACTACGGAACCTGAGTAGCCCTTGTTGGCCAGCTGATCGTAGGCAACCTCCTGAACCTTCGGGTTCAGGGTCAGCTCCACGTTCGCCCCGCCGACTTCCTTACCCGTCAGCATGTCCCATGTGCGGGTGGCGAATAGGGAATCGTCTTCACCGGTGAGGATGGAGTTCTGCGAGGACTCGATGCCCGACGCACCGTACTGATCCGACAGGTAGCCGATGACGGAGCCGTACTTGGCGGACATGTAGGGATATTCACGGTCGTAGAAGTCCTCGGAATCCTTCACCGACTGCGCCAGCACCTGGCCGCCGGCGGTGATCCTGCCGCGTTCCTGCGACTTGGCCTCTAGGAATTGACGCGAATTCAGCGGGTTATGCGCCAGCGACTTCTGCTGGAAGGCCTGGATGTACGTCAGGTTTGCGATCAGAGCCATGACCAAGATGAAGCTAAAGATGGCTACCGCGCGGATGGAGCGATTCATGCTTCCTCTCCTTCCTTGATGGCCTGGGGCGTGCGGGCGTCATGAGAAATACGCAGAATAATTGCCAACAGTATGTAGTTCGCCAACAGCGACGAACCACCGTGGGAGAGGAATGGCGTGGTCAGGCCCGTCATGGGAAGCAGGCGCGAAATACCGCCCGTGACCACGAAAACCTGGATGGCGATTGTCAGCGCCAAGCCCGCGGCGACCAGCTTGCCGTAGGAATCGCTGGCCCGCATAGCGGTGTTGAATCCGCGGGAGACGAACACTGCATAGAAAAGTAGCACGGCGGCCAGGCCGATCAGTCCTAGTTCTTCGCCGATGGCAGCCAGGATGAAGTCGGAGTGCGCGACGGGGATGTTGTTCGGGTAGCCCTCACCCAGGCCGCGACCGGTCACGCCACCGAAGGACATGCCAAACAGGGCTTGGGAAAGCTGGAAGCCGTTGCCGTCGTAGTTCGCCAGAGGGTCGACGAAGTTCGACACGCGATCCTGAATCTTCGCCGAGATCTGGTACACGCCGAATGCGCCGACGAAGGCCAGGCCCAGGCCCAGCACCAGCCACGAGGCGCGGTTGGTGGCAATGTACAGCATGCCCAGCACGGTGCCGAACAACAGCAGTGCGGGACCGAAGTCGTTCTGTGCGGCCATGATCATCAGGGCGATGCCCCACACCAAGAACAGCGGACCCAGGTCGCGCAGGCGGGGGAACTGCAGCCCCAGGACGGACTTGCCGGCGACAGTGAACAGTCGGCGTTTATTCACCAGTAGCGCGGCGAAGAACAGCAGCAGCATGATCTTGGCGAACTCGCCGGGCTGGATGGAGAACGGGCCGATGCTGATCCACACGTTTGCATCCGCGTTCAGGGAGGTCGGCCACACGATCGGCAGGGCAGTCAGAATCAGACCCGCCAGACCCAGCAGGTAGGAGTAGTTCTGGAGCGAACGGTGATCCCTTAAAAAGCCGATCACCAGGCAGAAAAGGATCGCGCCCAGGGCGGTCCACATGATCTGCGATTTGGCTAGCTCGCGCCCCGACCCCAGGTCCAGACGGTAGATCATCACCAGGCCCACGCCATTTAGCAGCGCGGCGATGGGCAGCATGATCTGGTCGGCCTCCGGGGCGGTCCAGCACACCACCAGGTGCGCGACCAAGAACGTCGTAAAGAAACCTCCGACCAGGTAAAAAACTTCGGAGGTGATTTCCTTACCCTGGGAGATCTCCAGCGCCACGATGGCCAGCAGCAGGATAATCGCAGCCAGCAGCAGTAGACCGGCCTCAGTACGTCGGCTAAAAAGCTTCATAGGCTACTTCACCTCGCGGCAGGACACTCCGGGGGTCGTGAGGTCCGCCGGATCGCCGCCGCTGCGGCGCTCCGAATCGTTGCGGTCGTCCTTCTTACTTTCCTTATCGGAAGGCACCCGCGTCACACACACCGGCAGAGTTTGCTCCGCCAGCCGATTCACCTGGCTTTCAACCTTCTCGTAGGAATCCTCCGGCAGATCCTCCAGCGCGCCCCGCGCTGCCGGGGTGAGGTCGGAGGTCGTAAACAGGTGGCAGTCATCGCCCGCGCCCGGATCCACTAGCTTTGCCGTGCCGTCGTCTTCCAGGCAGATGTCCTGTTTAACGGAGTTCAGCTTTATACCCAGCACGGAGGCATCGGTGCCGTTCATAACCTTGATCTGTGAGTTTTCCTCCGCCACGTAGTACGTGTCTTTGATCCGTTGGTACGTGATGTAGCCCGCCGCGGCTGCGCTCAGCACTACGACTAGGACGATCGCGAGGGTAACCCACAGGCCGCGCCGGGACTTCTTGGGTTTATCGGTCTTGCCGGACTTGCCGGCGCCCTTTCCGTCATCGCGACCTTCGGTGCGGGCCGCCGTGCGGGTTACGCCGGGTGTCGCTGGTTCGGTTTCGTCGTCTTCTTCGTCCTTTTTTGGTGGCGCCGTCGTCGTCGATAGTCCCTGAATTGCCGCTGCGCGGGCCGCTGAAGAATTCGGGCGTGGCATATCCGTTGCCTCCCCCGCAATAGCGCCCGCCAACACCGGGCGGGGTGGGAGGGTTAGCTCCGGATCTGTGGGGGTGTTGGAGTCGGCGTCGAACCCAACAACATCAGCGACAACGACCGTGACGTTATCGGGGCCGCCACCGCGCAGCGCCATTTCGACGAGCTTGCGGGCGGCCTTTTCCGGTGTGCCGTGGGAGAGGATTTCGCGGATCGTGTCGGGGCTCACCGGGTCCGAAAGTCCGTCGGAGCAAAGCATGAATCGATCGCCGACCTGCGTCTTTTCGCGCCACAGGGTGGGCTCGACGGGGCGGCCGGTCAGGGCTTTGAGGATCAGGGAGCGCTGCGGGTGGCTGCTGACGTCCTCGGGAGCGAGCTTTCCTTCATCGACGAGGGACTGGACGAACGTGTCGTCCTTGGTGATCTGGCGCAGATTGCCGTCGCGCAACACGTAGCCGCGGGAATCGCCGATGTGGCAAATGGCCACTTCGTCCTCGCGGAAGAGCATGGAGGTCAGGGTGCAGCCCATGCCATCGAGGTTCGGGTGTTCGTCGACGTGTGCGGCGATGTCCTGGTTACCTTCATCGGTGGCCGTGGCCAGCAGGTTTTCCAGTTGATCGCGGTTGTCGGGTTCGTCGATCAGCGGGGAATCCAGGGGGCTGAGCGCATTGATGAGGAACTGAGAGGCAACCTCGCCGGCCGCGTGGCCACCCATTCCGTCGGCCAGGGCCAGCAGGTGTGGGCCGGCGTAGGCGGAGTCTTCGTTATTGCCGCGGACCAGGCCACGGTCGGAGCACGCCGCGAAGTTCAGTGTGGAGCCGGTGTCGGCGGGGCCGCCGGCGTTGCCTTTCGTGCCGTCGGTCATGCGTCCATCCTCACGTGGGTCTGGCCGATGCGGATTTCCATACCGGCGGAAAGCTTAACGGGCTGGTCCAGGCGCTCGTTGCCTACCCACGTGCCGTTGCGGGAATCGAGGTCTTCCACGTACCAATCGGATCCGCGGTGGATCAGGCGGGCATGGGAACCGGAGGCGAAATCGTCCTCCAAGACCAAAGTACAAGACTGCGAACGGCCGATGGAGATTTCCTCGTAGCCCTTGAGGTTTAGCGTGGTGCCGGTCAATGGACCAGAAGTCAGTTCCAGGGAACGGGGGGCCTTGTGCCTGCGGAAAGCGGAACCGGAGGACGAGGGTTCGTTCATGGGCGCCCCATAACCCGCAGCGACCGGTGCCATTCCGGCCGGGGCGAGCCCGGAAGTTCGGTCTGCATCCTTCTTGAGGGAGCGAACTGTCATCCAGATGAAGAACCACAGCAAAAGCAGCAGGCCAATCTTGACCAGCAAAAGCAGCGTGGTCTGCACGGTTTTCAACTCCTCAAACAAGGTCGGCTAGCGCTTCGACTAGCAGGGCTGCACATGGCCAGTGGGCCACATGTGTATGTGAATAGCCTAGTTTAGATGACCCCGGAGGAGTAGACGAGAAAAGAAAAAGGATTCGATTCGGGGGCGTTAGTGGAACTCAACCCCAATTTCGGAGTGCCCCATCGAAATCACATCGCCGTTGGCCAGCAGCCAATTTTCGATCGGAGTGCCATTGACGGACGTGCCGTTGGTGGACTGCAGATCCGTCAGGATGGCATCGAAGCCATCCCAGGTAATGTCCGCGTGCTGGCGGGAGACACCGGTATCGGGAATGCGCAGATCCACCCCGTTGCCACGGCCAATAATGTTGCTGCCCTTGCGCAGTTCATAGGTGCGATCCGAACCGTCGTGCAGGGTGAGGGTGACCTTTAGCTCGCCTTCGCCCTCGCCCGCGCCTTCGCCGCCGCGGATGGGAGAAGGTGTGGTCTGCGCGATGACTTCGGTGCCCGGGTAGCTGGCTGGGTGCTCAAAATTGTCGGCGACCTGCTCTTGCGGCTGGTCTTGTGACTGCTCTTGTGGCTGGGCTGGTTGGTTGGGCTGCTGAGGCTGGTTCTCCGACTGCTTACGGGCGAAATCTGGGGAGGCGTGGTGCACGGCTGCGGCTCCGCCGAGTCCCGCGGCGCCGGCTGCACCAGTCGCACCTGTCGCTCCGGCTGCACCGGAAAAATCATTACCGGCGCTGCCTTCCTGGTTCGGCGCTTCCGTTGGCGAGACCAAATCTCCCAGAGACCTGCCCGCACCCGAATCGTCAGTTCTGTTGATCGGGTTGCTGTTGTGACTGTGGGCGTCATAATCCTGCGACACCAAAGAGCGCTCGCCGGACTGCGACGACGGCCACGCCGGGTGATCAGCGTCGTCGGCAGCGTGAGGCACATCGAAACGCGCGTCGGCGCGCATCTGGCCGGAGTGCAGGCCCTCGTGGGCAGAAAGATTCACCTTGACCGGCTCGTTAGTTCGCCAGCCCTGATTACGGATGAAACGGCTGAGGCGATCGCCCATCTCCTCGGCCAGGCGCGGGCGGGACTCGGTGAGGCTGGCGTAATCGCGGGTGCTGACCAAAACCTGGAAGTAGCTGGGCGCCAGGCGGCGACCCTGGGCATCCGTCATGACGGATTCCTCTGCATACTGCTTAAGAACCTCGTCGATCTCGGTCGGGACAACCTCGCCGCCGAAGACACGTGCGAAGCCGTTATCCAACCCGCGCTGCAGCGAGTTGTCGAGCTTCTTGATACGTCCAAACAGACTCATTGTCCGTAGTCCTCCTGTGTCATCCTGTGTTTTTCTAATGCAGTCGCATGCCTGTAGCGCCGTAGGCGAAACAGCTGGTCAGCAGTTTGCCCAGGCGCCGGGTGGCAGGTTGTGCTGTGCAAGTCGCGCCCCGTCGCTGCGAGTACGTCCACGAGGCAGACATGCGCGAAAAATCAGTCACTGTGCGAGTGTGTAGTTGGCCATTATAGGGGCAATGCCGGGTATCGTGCACTTTCTAGCAGGTCAGAGGCGATTTTTGGAAGCGCGCATGCATCGTGCTAGAGTTTCATTTCGTTGCCAGCGAGCATCGCTTCCAGTTCGGAATGTTGAGCTTTAGCAGGCAAGACAGTGTAAGCACTGTGGTGAATACCATGTGTCCTACATAGTCGCTCGGGCGAGTGGCGGAATGGCAGACGCGCTGGCTTCAGGTGCCAGTGTCCTTCGGGACGTGGGGGTTCAAGTCCCCCTTCGCCCACAGCAAGCAGTTGAACAAACTGCGAGACCGGGAGTAACAAACTCGAATGGGTTCGTGACTTCCGGTTTCTTTCTTTTTCTAAACTTTACTGGTCGAGGATTGTAAGTGCAGGGAACAGTTTTCGGGGAGCTATGATGTGGTGGTTTGTGAGGTGTGTTCAACGGTTACGTAGGGACGCGGACGCACTTTTTATCCTTTAACCCTCAACAGGGGTCTTCGGCCACAGGTGGCGTAGTCCCTCAAGTCCTCCGGAATCCTCATCACAGGTCGCCAGTTTTGGTAGGGCTAGTTCGTCCAGCAAGCGCATGCAGGATCAGGAGGATTCTTTCGTATACCAGAACCAGTTGGTGACACGGCAGGAGTCAGTGGCCACGACAAGGACCTTGGCGTTGAAGTAGGTGCCGTCGAAGAAGATTCGCTGCTTTTCAACGCTTAGGGGAGGTCAGATAAGCCAGAACGTTTTGAAGCGGCGTTGCAAAGTTCGCAGTGAAACTCCACAGTTTTTAGCTGGCTCTGCTAGGCTGTGGCCTCACATGAGCCTAAAGATGAAAAGGCGGAGCCGTTTGGACTGTACTGCGTCGTCGTTGACGCGGGTGAGGGTGGCCTTGCAAGTGCGGCATCGCCATCATTGGCGACCAGCACTTGTCATTTCGTGTTTGGTGCACACCTCGCTACAGATGGGGGATCGAGGAGGATCCTTAACTCATCCTCTCATCGTGAACCAAGGTAGCTAGCACGCCAGAATGGCCAACCATCTAACCTCGCCAACACATCCTGTCGTTTAGACTGGGCTTTCTTTGCTCCAAGATCGTAGCAATTCGAGCAGTTCATCCTGTTGTGTACTGGACAGGTGGTTGAGGGCTTTTCGCTCAGCTGTGGCATGGGCTTCAACGATGGACATTATTCGGTCGTGTCCTTCTGGCGTTAGTGTCAGAGTTTTTCCTCGCTTATCGCTAAGATTTATTTCTTCATCAATGAGTCCTTGCTTTTTGAGCTTGTTAAGTCTTCCGGTAATACCGGCCTTTGACAGAAGTAGGGCGTGTGCAAGTTGTCCCGGGGTGATGTTTTCCTGGCGGAGGATCGTTGCTAGAACATCGAAGTCGCCCGGAGCTAATTCAGCTTGTTCATGGATGGTCGTCACTTCGTTTTTGATTGCTCTTAACAGATGGGTGAGGCGAAGGGTTGTTTCCATTGCATCCACATCGACGTGGGGATTTATCCTCGTCCATTTGTTCATGGCTGTGGAGATGGGGTCCATTTTGTTCCTTTCGGGTTGCTGAAACTTAGTGTAGCGCTTGACAAAAGAAGTTCGGTAGCGAACTATATAGTTCGTCAGCGAACAACCAATGGAGATTTAAGATGTTAATTTCTGAACCCGAAATAGTGGCAGATGCTTCCTCCTCTCGCCTTCCGAAGGCAAGATTGCTGGTGGATGCCTCGGATGCAAAAGGGCATGTGAGTGTACAAAATATTCAACTTTTTGATGGGGGTGAGGGAGCCGTTCCACATCTTCATAAGTTTTCGTGTGAGTTCTTCTACGTCACTAAAGGGGAACTGGAGTTTTGGGAGGATGGCCACATTTACCAGCTAGGTGCGGGTGATTGCGCATTGGTTCTTCCGGGTGTTCCTCATGCTTTTGGAGCCGCTAAGGGTAGCGATGCGGATGTACTGGTAACTATCGCACCCGGTGTGGAGAGGTTTGAGTATTTCCGTATCTTGGGAGGGATAATGAGTGGCAAGGCGCCTGAAGATGAGCTTGCCCGTCGAGAAGATGAATTCGATACGTATTTTGTGGAAGCACAAGATTGGAAAGCGCATAGAGGAGGATAGGGAGCCAGAATCTACGTTGATTGCACTCCGGATGTAGGGAGACCGGACTGCGAGCATTTTAGGAAGATTGATTATTGCCAATCATGTCGAATCGGAAATCGAAAGCAGATATACCAGTCCTACAATTGACAGGGTTAGCGTTTGCCGCTTTCTTGGCCATAATGACCGAGACCATTCCTACGGGGGTTTTGGTTGATATGGGTGAGTCCTTTGGAACGACAACGGGAAAAGTAGGACAGTTTCTAACCGCTTATGCAGCTGGATCTGTGGTGGCTGCAATACCGGTGATGACAGCAACTCGAAAAATGCCGCGTAAGCGTCTTTTGGTTATAGCTATCATGGGGCTTGGCGTTTTCAACGCTCTCACTGCTATTACTTCGTATTTGTGGTTAGCCTTTCTTGCTAGGTTTCTTGCCGGTATGGCTGGAGGCGTCGTTTGGGGCCTTGTGGCAAATTACGCTCGGAGTATAGTCAGTTCGGAAAACCAAGGTCGCGCACTTGCCATTATCGGTTTTGGGCAGCCTTTCGCCTTAGCTTTTGGAGTCCCGCTTGGTGCATTAGGGGGTCAACACTTTGGTTGGAGATTGACGCTCGGCATGCTAACAGTTGCATCCATCGTTTTGGCGTTATGGATTATGTTTACAGTTCCTCCCCGGCCGGGACTTGTTGGAGATGGCCCAGGAACCAAAGTTCTTAAGAGATCGATTTTGATGCCTGGTGTGATGGGGGTGCTTGTAGCGCTCTTCGGCTGGACAGTAGCGCACAACATGGTTTACACGTACATTCAACCTTTAACTAGTGGTGTGGGAATAGCTCTTGGCGTAGATGTCGTGCTTCTATTTTTCGGGATTTCTGCGGGGATCAGTATTTTACTTACTGCTGTCGTTGTAGATAAGAGATTGTTCCTGACTGGTCTAATCTCAGGCGCGTTGATGCTTTTAGGATTCTTGCTCTTGTCGGTACCGGCAGCTCCCAACTATTTTTTCATTTCTGGAATAATCGTCTGGGGACTGGGGTTTGGTGGTGCACCGACAGTTCTGCAGACTGCCTTAGCCAGAAATGCAGTTAACTTGGCAGACATTGCACAGTCCTTTTTCGTTACTATCTTCAATTTTGGTGTAGGCATCGGTGGTGCGCTCGGAGGGGCAATATCGAGTCTTTGGGGTGCTTCTGCCCTTAGTATTGGTGCAGGGGTGATGTGTGTCTTAGTTTTCGGATTGCTCGTTGTGAGGAATAGAGATTTCGGAAGGCAGCTTTGAGAGCTAGGCGAGAGTGTCTGATGGTTTGTGTGTGGGTACCTAACCCGCATAAGGAGATGGACCAGAATGACTACTGTGGCACGACGAGATCCGGCTGATAAGGCCAAAATTGATGCGATTGAAAAGAAGCTGCTTGCTAACCCTGAAATCGCGAAGCTGATTGATGACCTAGGCACGTCTACAACGGATGCCAATGACCTAGTTCGCGGCATGTTGCAGGCCTCGATTACCAGGGGACTCAACGCTGAAATGGATGCCTACCTGGGCTACGAGTCTGGCGACAGGAGCGCTAAAGCTGCTGCTGGGACAGACAATTACCGCAACGGATCGTATCCAAAGACCGTGGATTCTAACTACGGGCCAGTGACCGTTGATGTCCCGAGAGATCGGGCTGGAACATTCTTGCCGACTATGGTTCCTAAAGGTTCTAGGCGCTTGACTGATGTCGATGACATGATCGTCAGCTTGTACGCCGGTGGGATGACAATTAGGGACATCCAGCACCATATGGCAACTGCGATGCGGGTTGATATTTCCCATGAGACGATTTCCGCAGTCACCGATGCCGTCCTCGATGAGGTCATGATCTGGCAAAACCGCCAGCTAGACGAGTTCTACCCGGTCATTTTCCTGGATGCGTTGCGCATTAAAGTCCGCGACGGTGGCCGAGTAGTCAACAAGTCCGCGTACATGGCAATCGGCGTGGACCTGGACGGCATCAAGCACATTTTGGGATTGTGGATCGCCAAAGAAGAAGGCGCTTCATTTTGGGCGCAGGTATGCGCCAATCTTTCCAATCGTGGGGTCAAAGACGTCTTTATCGTCTGCTGTGACGGGCTTAAAGGCCTACCAGAAGCAGTCGAGGCAAC
>NZ_JFCQ01000017.1 GCF_000738265.1 Corynebacterium jeikeium | reverse complement strand
GAGCGTGTCAAGTTGTTTGTGTGTGGGGCTAGGTTTATAGGTATTTGTCGAAGCGGTCGGGGTAGGCCACGGCCATTTGGTTTATAGCTTGTTTCCAGCCAGAAACTCGGGCTCCTTCCATGAGCCTGCCGGCTGTCGCTGAGACTCGTTTGCCCTGCTTCGCTCTCTTTGCAGCGCGTTTGTCTTCGATATTGCAGATCATCAGCCACAGCGTCTTGAGCGCTGATTCATCGTTGGTAAATTGCACCCTGTTGCGGGTAGCTTTACGCAGTTCATTGTTGAATGATTCAATCGAGTTCGTCGTATAGATAACCTTTCTGGCCGCTGGTGGGAACTGCAGAAACGGTACGAAACGCTGCCATGCATCTCGCCAGACCTTGACTGAGCGTGGATACTTTTCTCCCAATTCAGAGGCTTCAAATTCGTCTAAGGCAGCCTGAGCTGTGGACTCGTCCGCGGCGGTGTAAATCTTTTTCAATGCGGCTGATACGCCCCGGCGATCCCCGTAGGCTACCCATCGGTTAGCTGCGCGAATCAGGTGCACGATACAGGTTTGCACCATCGAGTTCGGCCAGGTTGCCTCGACTGCTTCTGGTAGGCCTTTAAGCCCGTCACAGCAGACGATAAAGACGTCTTTGACCCCACGATTGGAAAGATTGGCGCATACCTGCGCCCAAAATGAAGCGCCTTCTTCTTTGGCGATCCACAATCCCAAAATGTGCTTGATGCCGTCCAGGTCCACGCCGATTGCCATGTACGCGGACTTGTTGACTACTCGGCCACCGTCGCGGACTTTAATGCGCAACGCATCCAGGAAAATGACCGGGTAGAACTCGTCTAGCTGGCGGTTTTGCCAGATCATGACCTCATCGAGGACGGCATCGGTGACTGCGGAAATCGTCTCATGGGAAATATCAACCCGCATCGCAGTTGCCATATGGTGCTGGATGTCCCTAATTGTCATCCCACCGGCGTACAAGCTGACGATCATGTCATCGACATCAGTCAAGCGCCTAGAACCTTTAGGAACCATAGTCGGCAAGAATGTTCCAGCCCGATCTCTCGGGACATCAACGGTCACTGGCCCGTAGTTAGAATCCACGGTCTTTGGATACGATCCGTTGCGGTAATTGTCTGTCCCAGCAGCAGCTTTAGCGCTCCTGTCGCCAGACTCGTAGCCCAGGTAGGCATCCATTTCAGCGTTGAGTCCCCTGGTAATCGAGGCCTGCAACATGCCGCGAACTAGGTCATTGGCATCCGTTGTAGACGTGCCTAGGTCATCAATCAGCTTCGCGATTTCAGGGTTAGCAAGCAGCTTCTTTTCAATCGCATCAATTTTGGCCTTATCAGCCGGATCTCGTCGTGCCACAGTAGTCATTCTGGTCCATCTCCT
>NZ_JFCQ01000016.1 GCF_000738265.1 Corynebacterium jeikeium | reverse complement strand
CAGTCTTGACGGGACTATTTTCCATTCCGATCACGGCAGCGTGTACACCTCACAAGCCTTTAGGAACTACTGCTCGTCGTTAGGTGTGCGCCAGTCCATGGGCGCAGTTGGAACGAGTGCCGATAATGCCCTGGCAGAATCCTATAACGCCACCTTAAAGCGGGAAGTGCTGCGTGATCGGAAAGTCTTTGACAACCCAATTAGCTGTCGTCAAGAGGTCTTCCGGTGGTGCATGCGCTACAACACGCGCAGGCGGCACTCCTGGTGCAATCTCGTAGCTCCTGATGTCTTTGAAGCCGAGACTTCGGCTATACTGACCACAGCAGCATAGCTAGCCCCCGATGTGTCCACTTTCCGGGGGTCGGGCCCAGTCCCACCCTGGGTGCCTACAACGCCCAAGACTCACTAGGACTTACCCCACGTTTAGCCTCCGCACAAGGGTATGTCGACCAAGCAGCATTCTGGGTGGATATTCTCGGGCTCGTAGGCTCCGTTGCTCACAAGAAACCTCACGCCACCGATCCTGGTTGATGGTGCGACAGTACTTTCAAGCCGATAGGAGGCAGGATACGATGTCGGACAGAATCGTCCTGACCTCCAATACACCCTAAACAATCAAAGATATTTCGTAGAATGGGATCGCTTTCCCTCTGCTCGTAGATTAGGGCACGAATCACGAATAGCGATGAACGATCCACTTGGCAATATCACCCTCATTCAAGGCGGATAGATTTGACTTTTGAAATTGCATATAACCAACCCACGGCATTTTTTTGGCAAGGTGTAGATACCGCCATCGAAACGGTCAAAAGTGACTTTGATCCCTTTTTTCTCAACTTCGATGAAATTGAGAAGCCTACTGAGCCATTTTCAAATCTCGATCGAGTTTGGATTTTCCAGGAACGGAACGGCGTAACTGCAGTTAGCTATTCACTTGACGAGTCGGATCGTCTATTTCAACTCTTAATTCACACCTGGAAAGATCTCGAACGTCCACCACTGGGAATGGCAATTACGAAGACCGAAGCATCCCAACAATGGGTACTCATTACCTACTCGAACGAGTTAGATATGATGACACGCTCCTACCGGCAACAATGGCTTGGAAAAAAGACCGCTGAGGATTCCATGGCATCCGATTTTCCAATGAGGGCACAGGAGATGAACGAGCAGCGAATCTTAGATTACCTCGAAGAAAACGGACTTGACGTCACCATGGCTTCAACTCCACCAAGCAATGCGAGATATTTCCTCGTCACGAACCGAGAGCTAACGCTAGAAGAATGGGAACAATACTATTCTCAAATGGGAAACTGAATCTCCCAACGCCATAACTCATACCTCTTCTACGCAAGTGGTACCTCCGCAACACAATCGCGAAATGAGATAGAACATAATGAGTACGGAACGAATTATCATCCACCTCCCCACCGCTCCAACTGAGCGGGAGGATATTTATAACCTCGTCATTTCCGCCGGTCGCGCAGACAAACACACTTCGGCGCATACACTTCAGCTCCATCAGCATCTCACCAATATATTGTCACCCCACAAGATCTCCGTGGAACTCACCGGTGCAGAATGCATCGCCATCAAAGACAACAACGAGCACATCCCCCAACTACTCCAGCTCATCAGCCCCGTCCTTTCCTACTTCACCACGCTGACCATCCTCGAGAACAATCAACTGGTATGGACCTTCGGTGACGAAAACTCACACTTCACCACCGAAACCTCACAGCTCTACGCCCCGTGGGCTAGTCTTCGCAGCATTTCTTCTTGGATCGACCACGTCACCGCCAATGCCCGTTCATTAGCAAGCCGCAATATCGGAACCGATCCGCGGGACTTCCTGATCATTAGCGACAACACCAAAGATCAGCACTATATCCAGTGCTACTTCAGCCCAGCCGACAACAACTACCGTGTAGAGATGCGCCTCGGCGATGCTCAGCACCATTTTTGGCGCATAAGGAACGACGCCCGGAGTCTCATCCGAGAACTGTCCACCTGGATGACTTCCACTGACCACTCCACCACAGGCTGGAGCAAACTTGATATCTCATAGCATGCATCCCACATAGTGCACATAGCGCCGAAAGATCTAAGTAGGCCACCACCACCGACGGGACAATTTGGGTTGATGGGATCGTCTGCCCATACAAAGGCAATTCAGAACTCAGCTGATCCCCTCCAACGGCAAACTAACAAACTAGCTGCAGCAATGAAGCCAGGTGAGCAGGGTAGAATAGCCATTTCCATGGGGCGCGGAAGGGACGCTGAGGGAGTACTACATACCCCGTAGTCAGATCGAGTGAGCCTACTCGTGTTGACGGTACCGCAAGATTGCGTCGAGTCCCACAGACTATTCTGGACAATGATCCAGAATTCGCAAACGTCAAGCTGGGTGTAACTCCATCTGTAGAAGGAGGCCCATCTAGCCCCACATCAGGTAAGTAAGAAAAATTGACAGCATTCTCCAACTACCACCAGAAATTTGACCCAATAATTGATAGAACTCTGGGTTTGAAGAACAAATCATCGATATTAGACGTATTGGCTAAAACATTCCTCGAGGTGTCAGCACCATTCCTTGGAAATATCCCCCCAAAACTCCTTGAAGGGCTGCAGAATGCCGACTATTTTCAAATTAACGAACTAGCGGAGCATTGGCTTGAGATAACCGACGAAAAAACCTATGAAGCACAAATAAATCTAGACCCCCACGATTTAATTATCGATTACGGAAAAATATCTTCTCTCGCAGAGGCTGCCTGTTGTATAGATCCGTCTAATTTAGACGAAGAAAATTTGTTCTACTTCCTAGTGAGCCTAAGCTCAGTGGTTGTTGATCCGCAAGAGACCATGTCTAAACATATTCGATGAATCCCTAGGGTGCGTAGCGACGTTCCATGCGGAGTGCGTTGGGGCGTCGAACATAAAACGGAATACCTTCAAGGCATGGTTCAATCCTTCCCTAGCAGAGGTAGGAAATAAACCCAGGACTCTTCACAGTGTGTAGGAGTCCTCAACTACCGAAAACCCTCGACAGCAAACGGTGATACATCGACACGTCCTCTGGGTTCGTCGATGGAACAATCCGTGACCTGCTCGTCGAATGAGCATCTACGCTTGGCAGAACCACCGTATCTTGCGGCAAATCCACCGCAGCTGCCCCCACCTTGACAACAGTCACTTTCTTGGACTGCGCCAGCTCCGTCAGGTGGTGCCCCGGCTGGTACAGCCACCCATGCTGTTCATGGTGTCTGTCAGCCACCAACAGCACATGATCCGCCATAGCCGTGCCCGCGGCAATGGTCTCCCCGGCACACGTATAAGGCAAGTTCACCACAACAATTGGCCACTTGTGCTGAGCACGACTAACCACAGTATCCAGTACATCAGCAGTCATCTGCCCCTGAGTACCTTGCGAAGCAGTCAACAGCGGGACTGCCCCGGAGCTATCCGCAAAGTTTTCCATCTTCTTGCGGGTCAGATCCAGCGGTTCCGTCGCCGCCAGCCCAAGAACGTCCCCCGCTGCCCACGCACCCAACGGTCCCCGCATTGGCTGAGCTTGCACATCTGCGTCCAGGACCACCATCGGTAGTTCAGAAACCTCTTCGGCAATCATGGAAACCAAAGCGGTCACAGGCGAAGTCAGCATTCGGTTGTCAATGGAAGCCACCGCGATGACCATCGGCCTAGATGTGTCGACTGAAGAAAACCTCCGCGCCTGTGCAACACGCGAAGCCCACACTGCCCTGCCGAAAACGCTACGCCCCGAGACCAGCGAGCCCGAACCTCCACTTCGTGCAGCGTTAGCTACCTTTGGGGAATTCATCTAGCGATCTCTTCCATTCTGCCTAGAGCAAATCAAACACATCTGTGGGGGACACACAGCGCAAATTGCACAACACACATTAGTATAGGACGGGTTATACGTAGAGAAGTTGTCGGTAACAAAGAGTGAAGTACACGAGGAGTGCGTAGTGTCAACCAACCAGCCATCCCACGAAGGACTGCCCTCTTGGCTCCAGTTCACTGGTGATGGTGCGCCAGCACAACCAGCCACCCCACCACAACAACCTTCTCAGCCCCAAGAGCCGCCCGCTGCAGAGTCTCCTACCTCCTCCCCTTCTTTTAATGAAGGTCAGCAGCAAGTCCCTGCGGTGCCTCAGCAAGCTCACGAGTCCAAGCCTCAGCAAGGTCACCAAGCCAACCAAGTGGAAAGTAATTCCGCAGAGCATCCTCAGCCTCCCCAGGGAACAGCGCCGCAGGGCACTGCCCCGCACGGCTCTCCCGCTTCATCTGGAGCTCCTCAGCAGGCCCAGCCGCAGCAGGCCCAGCCGCAGCAAACTCAGGCACAGCCACAGCAAGCCCACCCACAGCAGGCCCAGCCCCAACCGCAGCAGGCCCCGTATCACGGTAAGCACCATGTACCGTCCGAATATGACTTAAAGCCACCGCCGGCACTGGACCAGACAAACCTGGTCAATGCCGTCAAGAAGGCACCGCGCAGTGGATGGCGCAAAATGCTTTACAACGTCACCGGTGGGCACTGGAACGTTGGTGACTCCCAGCAAGATCTTGAACACGATCAGCTTCTGGAAAAAATTCGCCGTCCACTGCGTGGCGACTACCGCATCGCGGTGATGTCCCTTAAGGGTGGCGTGGGCAAAACCACCACCACCGTGGCATTGGGTGGCGTTTTCTCTTCCATCCGACACGACCGCGTCATCGCCATCGATGCCAACCCGGACCTCGGCACCCTAGCACAGCGTGTGGCTGCCCCCGGTCCGGCGACGATCCGCGACCTCCTCAACGCAGAAGACACATCAAAATACGCCTCCATTCGCCAGTTCACTACCCAGGCCAAGTCTCGCTTGGAAGTTATCGGCTCGGAGCGCGATCCCGCCGTGTCCGAATCCTTCAGTGATGAGGACTACCGCCACGCGGTCGACATTCTGCAGCACCACTACAACGTGATGCTCACTGACTGCGGAACAGGGCTGATGCACTCCGCAATGTCCGGTGTGTTGGAGCTGGCCAATTCCTTGGTGCTCGTCACCTCTCCTGCCCTTGACGGCGCTCAATCAGCCTCCGCCACTTTGGACTGGCTTAACCTGCACGGCTACGAACAACTCGCAGCAAACTCTGTAGTGGTTGTCTCTGCGGCACACCCTGAGAATGCGACGATTGATATGGACCAGTTGATTGCACACTTCCGTAGCCGCACCCGCGCAGTGCACGTCATTCCATTCGACCGCCACCTCTCCGAAGGCGCAACGGTTGATCTTGACCGCATCAGCAAGGAAACCAAGCAGGCTTACATGGAACTAGCAGCAATTGTTGCGGAGGACTTTGATTCGTGGCACCGTCACGCAGCTTCGTAGGCCGAGGGGTGGCCGCGCTGGGCGTCGGGTTCCTTGCTTCAACAACCCTAGCCAGCTGCGCCGATCGCCTAGAACCACCTGTGCCAGAGCAACACGCCCAAGTGGATACCATGAAGCAGTGGGCTACCGAGCGTGCCGAGCCCTACCACATCCCCGAACGCGCGCTTCAGGCATACGCATACGCCGCCTACAACGTGGAACAGGAACAAGGCTGCGCCGTCGGCTGGCAAACACTTGCTGCATTGGGTGATGTGCTGACCCAACATGGGCAAGTGAACTCCACCACCATCGACGAAGATGGCGTGACCTCGAAGCCTATACGCGCCGTTGCGCCTGCCGCCGGTGGCAAAAAGTCCGTGCCCGATACCGACGGAGGAGACATCGACGGCGATTCCACGAAGGACATCCCGGTGGGACCAATGCAACTCATGCCGTCGCGCTGGGAGCAATATGGCACTGCCGCTGAGCCTGGCAACGCGCCAAATCCGGACAACATCGACGACGCCGCCCTAACCACCGCGAAAATCACTTGTAGCGCGGGCGACCTCACCAGCCCAGAAGGGTGGACCACAGCAGTCTCGGAATTCAACCCCAGCCCAGTGTTCTTGAAGGCTGTGCACAAAAAGGCCAAGGAGTATTCACGCTAATGAGGAAAACTCACACCGCAAGCGCGCTGCTCTTGATTTCGCTTGCAGGCACGCTAGCCGCATGCGAATCGCCAGGTCATGCAAAAGAGCAGACCGTGAATGATGAAGTTCCACCACTGGGCAAAGTGCCTGAGCTGCCTGAAGAGGTGACGGCACCGAGCACAAAGTCTGAAACTCCCAAGCCCGCACCCCCGCCGGCCCCAGCTCCGGAGCCAGAGACGGTAACAGAAACTGCTCCGCCTCCTTCTAAGCCCCCTGCGAAACCGGCACCCAGGCCTCCCAGGGCGCCAGCACCCAGGCCGCCTGCGAATGATTCACCAGAAATCCGTATCCAACTCCCACCAGAGCTGAAGCCATACCTTTAAGCCAGGCGCCCAGCGGAAAGGAGCTCCCATGTCTATCCAACAGCACGACGCAGGTCAGAGCGCCCATGCGGCTTCTCCTACGTCGTCTCCCCCGTCGGCCGGCTCTCCAGCAAAGAAGGACCATCGCGCTGCCGTGCAGGCGCACAAGCTGCGCATGGATATCGCGGGCAAAGCAATTCTGCATGGCGAAAATCAGCCGAGTGTGGCACCGCGAACCGTGAAAATCCTCATGGGCTCGGCAATTATCGCAGCCATCATGCTTGTAGTCACGATCGGCGCCGCCACCGTCATTCAGATGCTGTAGCCAAAGCTGCACCTACGAGAAACAAAAAGCACCCACCGAAGTGGGTGCCTTTAAATATTCCTAGCGCGCGGACCTAGCTGGTTAAGCAGCGATCCCCCGCTAGCGCGGTTTCGAGTGGTTTACTCGCCGCCGGCCAGCTTCTCGCGCAGAGCAGCCAGCTGCTCGTCGGAAGCCAGGGTGCCAGCGTCCTGAGCCGGTGCCTCGGAGGAAGCCGGTGCGGACTCGGTCTGAGTCTCGGAGGAGTAGCCACCCTCGCCGTTTGCAGCGGCTTCGGCAGCTGCGGCGCGGTTGCGCTCGATCTGAGCGGTGTGCAGACGGTGGCGACGCTCGGACTCTGCGTAGCGAGCCTCCCATGCCTGACGCTGCTCGTCGTAGCCCTCGAGCCACTCGTTGGTCTCCGGGTCGAAGCCCTCCGGGAAGATATAGTTGCCCTGCTCGTCGTAGGAGTCAGCCATGCCGTACTTGGACGGGTCGAACTCCTCGGTGTAGTCCTCATCAGCCTGCTTCAGGGACAGGGAGATGCGGCGACGCTCCAGGTCGATGTCGATGACCTTGACCATTGCGTCCTGGCCAACGCCTACAACCTGATCCGGAACCTCGACGTGGCGCTCGGCCAGCTCGGAGATGTGAACCAGACCCTCGATGCCCTCCTCGACGCGGACGAATGCGCCGAACGGAACCAGCTTGGTGACCTTGCCCGGCACGATCTGGCCGATGGCGTGGGTGCGTGCGAATACGCGCCACGGGTCCTCCTGGGTTGCCTTCAGGGACAGGGACACGCGCTCGCGGTCCAGATCCACATCCAGAACCTCGACGGTGACCTCGTCGCCGACTGCGACAACCTCAGACGGGTGATCGATGTGCTTCCAGGACAGCTGGGAAACGTGAACCAGGCCGTCGACACCGCCGAGATCGACGAATGCGCCGAAGTTGACGATGGAGGAGACAACGCCCTTGCGGACCTGGCCCTTCTGCAGCTGGTGCAGGAACTCGGAGCGGACCTCGGACTGGGTCTGCTCGAGCCATGCGCGGCGGGACAGCACAACGTTGTTGCGGTGCTTGTCCAGCTCGATGATCTTGGCCTCGATCTCCTGGCCGATGTAAGGCTGCAGGTCGCGGACGCGACGCATCTCCACCAGGGAGGCGGGCAGGAAGCCGCGCAGGCCGATGTCCAGGATCAGGCCGCCCTTGACGACCTCGATGACGGTACCGGTGACCGGCTCCTCGTTCTTCTTGAGCTCCTCGATCGTGCCCCAAGCGCGCTCGTACTGTGCACGCTTCTTGGACAGGATCAGGCGGCCTTCCTTGTCTTCCTTGGTGAGAACCAGAGCGTCGATCTCGTCGCCGACCTCAACAACCTCACCCGGGTCAACGTCGTGCTTGATCGACAGCTCGCGGGAAGGGATGACACCCTCCGTCTTGTATCCGATGTCCAGCAGGACCTCGTCGTGATCGACCTTGACGACGGTACCCTCGACAATATCACCATCGTTGAAGTACTTGATGGTGGAGTCGACGGCAGCGAGGAAATCCTCAGCGGAGCCAATGTCGTTAATGGCTACCTGAGGGACGTTGTTGGTGGGCATATGTTGAATGTCTTTCGGAACGAATAGAAATAGAAGATGGACAGTTACTCTAGTTCTGCAAACCCTTCTTTTTGACGCCACCACCAGCGTCAATTACCTGGCGGGGAACCTCTTGGTGCTCCACGTGGGGGCGTCCCAAAGAATAAAAGAGAGGGCGCACAACGGGCATAACGCTACACGACCACAGTGAACAGCGCAAACATGCACTTTCGGCCGCGAGTTGAGGCGGGGTTGTCCGGGGCGTGCAGTACGATGGTGCGCGATGAAGATACTGCAAATACTAATAAATATGGTTCGTGGTGGCTTGATCGGTTTGGCCGAGCTCGTGCCGGGCGTTTCCGGCGGCACGATTGCGCTGGTCACCGGCGTGTACGAGCGCGTACTGCACCAGGCGAACCTCTTCCTGGATGCGACGAAGAAGCTGCCGAAGGATCGTACAGCCGCGTTTGCCCAGTACAAGGCGCTGGACTGGATGCTGCTACTGCCGATGGTGGTAGGCATGGGCGCCGTGGTGCTGTCGCTTGCAGGCGTGATGGAGAGCTTCGTGACGGACAAGCCGGTCCACTCGCGCGCACTGTTCTTCGGTATGGTGCTGCTCTCCCTGAGCGTGCCGATTGGCATGACAGATAAGGAAGATGCCCGGCGCAGGTTGCCGATGGCGATCCTCGGCTTGGTTGTGGCGGCGGTGGCGACGTTCTTCCTGACGGGCCTGACCAGCTCCCCGCAGTCTGACCCGAACCTGCTGTGGGTATTCGTAGCCGCGGCGATCGCGGTGTGTGCGCTGGTGCTGCCGGGCGTATCGGGCAGTTTCTTCCTGCTAGCCGTGGGACTGTACTCCGCAACAATGGCAGCGGTGGACGATAGGAACCTGGTTTACCTGGGCGTGTTCTTCCTGGGTGCACTGACCGGCATTGTGTGCTTCGTGCGCCTACTGGAATATCTGCTGCACAATCACCGCACCATCACGCTGTTTGTGATGACGGGCCTGATGCTGGGCTCCCTGCGTGCGCTGTGGCCGTGGCAGGACGGGGACGCGAATCTGCAGGCGCCGGGTGACCACCTGGGCGCTGCGCTGGGACTGTTCGTGCTGGGCGCAGCAGTCGTGGTGGCGATGCTGGTCGCCGAGAAGGCAGCAAACGCCAAGGCCAACGCTAGCTAGTGCCCCGCCAGGTCCCAGTTGTCGCCCGTGCCGGCGGAGACATCCAGCGGCACGCGCAGCTGGGCGGCCGCATCCATTTCTCGCTCGACTAGCTCGGTAATCTGCTCCAGCTCGCCGGGCGCGACCTCCACCACGAGTTCATCGTGGACCTGCAACAGCACGCGGGAAGCCAGCTGCTGGCGAGTGATCTCCCGATCCACGCGCAGCATAGCCAGCTTGATGATGTCCGCCGCCGTGCCCTGGATCGGCGCATTGAGGGCGGCGCGCTCGGCATTCTCCCTGGCCACACGGTTAGAGGAGTTCAGCTCCGGCAGGTAACGGCGGCGGCCGTAGAGAGTCTCCGTGTAGCCGGTCTCCTTGGCAACCTCCACCACGTGGTCCAGGTAGCGCTTCACACCGCCGAAGCGCTCGAAGTAGTTGTCCATGATCCTCTTCGCCTCCCCCGCGCTGATCTTCAGCTGCTGGGATAGGCCAAAGGCGGATAGGCCGTAGACCAGGCCATAGCTCAGTGCCTTCACGCGGCGGCGTAGTTCCGGGGTGACCTCATCGACCGGGACGTCGAACACGCGCGAGCCGACGTAGTTGTGCAGATCCTCGCCGCTGGCGTAGGCCTCGATCAGGCCCGCATCTTCCGAGAGGTGCGCCATCACGCGCATCTCGATCTGGGAGTAGTCGGCGGTCAGCAGGGTCTCGTATCCCTCCCCGACCGTGAACGCGGCGCGGATCTTGCGGCCAGCGTCGGTGCGAACGGGGATGTTCTGCAGGTTCGGGTCGGAGGAAGACAGGCGGCCCGTCGCCGCGCCCTTCTGGTTGAAGGTGGTGTGTATGCGCCCGTCGTCGCCCACGGCCTCGATCAGTCCGTCGATGGTGGACTTCATCTTTTGGTACTCGCGGTGGGCCATGAGGTGGCCGAGGAACGGGTGGTTGGACTGGGCGGCCAGCTTCTCCAACTCCGCGGCGGCCGTGGAATACCCGGTCTTGGTCTTCTTCGTCTTCGGCAGGTCGAAAGTCTCGAAGAGGACCTTCTGCAGCTGCTTCGGGGAGGAAAGGTTCAGATTCGGCTCCCCCGCCAGTTCGCGGGCGGCGGCGACTTCCTCGTTAAGGCGGGCGCCGTAGTCGTCGGAGAGCTCTTGCAGCTCCGCGTCGTTCACAGCAATGCCCGCATGTTCCATGGCCGCGAGGATCAGGGCCAGCGGGACTTCCAGGTCGAAGTACAGCTCGGACTGGCCGGCGGCCTCAACCTCTGGGGTGAGGGCCTTCACCAGTTCGGCGACAGCCTGGGCGCGCTCGGGGCCGGTGGCTTTGTCCGACAGTTCATGGCCCACGTGGCGCTGCACCACGTCCGCCAGGCCGAGAGTGCGCACGTCGGGGCGCAGCAGGTACGCCGCCAGGGACGTGTCATGCTCGACTCCGTCAAGCTTTAGGCCTTGATTCTGTAGCGCGTGATACGCCTGCTTGGAGTCGTGCAGCCACTTCGTGACCTGCGGGTTGGCCAGCCACTCCGCCAGCGCCTTCTCATCCTTCGGGTCTACGTCAGCGAGGTCTTGAACGATGGCGACGTTATCGCGGTCCAGCAGGGTCAGCTGCTCGCCGTCCACATCCACCACCGTGCCGCGGGTGCGCTTCTTCAGCCACGCGCCCAACTTGCCCGGCTGCGGCTCCTCCACAGTGACGGGCACCGCGGCGCTGTCAGCGAACTCCACGCCCATGATCTTGAATGCCCTATTGCGCAGCCCCGTGCCAAACTGCAGCTCCTCGAACATGCCGAGCGCTTCGTTGGGGTCGATGTCTCGGGGACTGAGGGCGTCCATACCATCGACGAGCTTAAGATCCCGCACCATTTCCGTAATGTCGCGCGCGAGCACCACATTGTCGATGTTTTCGCGCAGGTTGGCGCCGACCTTCCCGCCGATGTCATCCATGTTGTCGATCACGCCCTGCAGGCTGCCGTACTTGGCGATCCACTTCTGCGCGGTCTTCGGGCCCACGCCGGGCACGCCGGGCATGTTGTCGGAGGTATCGCCGCGCAGCGCCGCGAGGTCCGGGTACTGGGTGGGGGTCACGCCGTACTTCTCTTCGACGGCCTGCGGGGTGAAACGGTGCAGCTCAGAGACACCCTTGAGTGTGTACAGCACCGTCACGTCCTCAGTGACCAGCTGTAGCGAATCGCGATCGCCGGTGCAGATCAGCACCTCCATGTTGTCCTTCGCGCCCTCTGTGGCTAAGGTCGCGATGATGTCGTCGGCCTCGTAGGACTCTTTATCTAGGGTCGTGACGCCCAACGCTTCGAGCGTGCGACGAATCAGCTCGATCTGGCCCTTGAACTCCTCGGGCGTGCTCGGGCGCTGCGCCTTGTACTCCGGGAAGGATTCCTCGCGGAATGTAGGGCCGGACAGGTCAAACGCGGCGGCCACATGGGTGGGCTGTTCCTTTTCCATGAGGGTGAGGAACATGCCTAGGAAGCCATACACCGCGTTGGTGTGCTGGCCACCGACGGTGGAGAAGTTGGCTGCGGGCAGGGCATAGAAGGCGCGGAACGCCAGCGAGTGCCCATCGAGGAGAAGGAGTTTAGCCATGCGCTCAACTCTAACGGAGTGCGGTTTTGGTTGGCTGAAAGGCCGTGGCGTATTATGCTCCGGTAAGCACTTATCGCCCCAGTAGCCCAATTGGCAGAGGCAACGGATTCAAAACCCGTCCAGTGTGAGTTCGAGTCTCACCTGGGGCACAATTTCAAGCGGCGAGGCGCCGCTATTGAATATGTCTCGGGGCTTATGTGGTCGCGGAGGGTTCGAAGCTTTTGCATTCAGCTTCTAACCGGTCGGGTGCAAAACTTGGTTATCCGAATGCTCAGCTAACTTCCCCCACGAGCACCTTTACCACCGGCAAGTGCGTCACCACAACAGATTCCGAGACACTGATACCCCCTGCCTCGGGCGCGCTACCCTCAGCTCAGGGCTTCAGGAATTCAGCTAAGCCTCCTCATGAGGCGGGTTAGGTCGGTCGCTAGCTAGACAAGCAAAGACGAGGGTATTGGTCCATTCTCCTTTGCTATACCAGTCCTGGATATGGCGAGCCTCCAAGCGCATCTCAACCCGCTTGGCTAATGCCGCAGAGCCAGCATTACGATCATCCATCTGTGCAGTGATCCGATGCAGGTGATAGTGATGGAACCCTAGGTTGAGAACTCCTTGGACGGCTTCTGTTGCGAACCCTCGCCCGCCATATTCTGGATCCAGTACCCAACCAATTTCTGCTTGGCCACGGGTTCGGTCAGTCAGCCATAATGCGACATCACCGATTGCACGGCCGTTGTATTCGACAACGAGAGCCAGTGCGCCACTGGAAGACCCGAGTCCGGTTTTCGCGATTCGATGGGTGAGATTCTTGCCCGTGTCCTCGGAAGTCCAAGGGACGTCAAGCAAGTATCTAGCGACCTCTGGACAAGAATAGAGAGCTTGCAGCCACACATGGTCTCCTGGTAGATGCAGCCTGAGCTGCAATCGTTCAGTGTGCAGCGGAAAAATTGGATCTGGATAGAGTTTGCGGTGGTAGTGAATCAGATCTTCCCGAATGCCGGCTGGCGTTGTGCCGGTCTTGCGAAACATCTCCACAAAACCGGCATTAACCAGACACTGTTGAGACGCTTCATTAGTAGTGACAGTACGAGCAGTCAGAGCCTTCAGTCCAGACTCCCGAGCGAGTTCAACCGCCAGTTCAATACCGCGAGAGGCATGGCCACAGCCTCGCCAATCAGGTGCAATCCAAAAACCCACTTCTGCCGATTCAGCACTGACGTCGAAGATCACAATGGAGCCAACAAACTCGTCCGATTCAACATCCGCGAGAGTGAGCACAGCCAAACTGCCATCGACTAATCCGGGTTCCACTACTTCTCGGATCATGGTCTGTACCGATGTAGGTGTGTATTTAGGCTCCGGAAGATGCCCGAACCTACGTACCGTCTCATCTTCCGTACCAGCGGCATACGCCGCCGCATCCGCATTCGTCATACGCCGTAAACAGGTGTCGCCTGATGAAAGGGGAAGTATCGAAGGCTTCAACATGTCACTAACCTAACATAGATCGCATAGCTAACTGAAGGATGTTCGGATAGTCTGGAGCAGTGAGCTATTGGGACCACCGCAAGCCTGTGCAACGCAATCGAGCAGTAGATGTCGCCGAAATCGCTCGCGCATCGGTCACACTGCTGGATAACGGAGGCCTCCGCGCATTGACACTGCGCGCGGCGGCGCAGTCCATACACGTGGCTCCCGCAAGTTTGTACTCGCGGGTCCGCTCGGTAGACGATCTCTACGACCTTGCCTTAGATATCGCCTTGGCAGAAGATTCGACCATGCAAGAGGCGATCAACGAAGCAAGTCTCACTGATCTCATGATGGAGTTTTTTCGTCACCTAACTTCTCACCACTGGGCAGGTCATGTGATCGCAATGCGCGCCCCACGCGGCCCTGCCTACATGAGTCTTTCTGAGCGCATGTGTGTTCTACTCGAGCAGGCCGGTGTAGAAGATCCGTTGGGTTCGGCATACCGCCTATCGAACCTAGTGATAGGAAGTGCACTCACCGCCCCCATGGCTTCTAATGAGAGACACTCTCCGATTGACGCTGACCAAGCCCCGACATACGCTCGCCTACATTCCGACCACCACATTAGCCCGGAGGCAATCCTCACAGACGGCATCAACGGCATTCTCGCTCACACGAACAGCGGTATAGCGTCGATGTGATGATCTACTGAGTGTGGGCGAGCAAAGACGGTCAGGCACGTACTTTCGATACGTTGAACCGCCGCCAATGTCACAAAGTAATGGCGTCGATTCTCGGGCTGCGTCAGCTAAAGCCACCTCAAACGCGCCTTTGCCCCATTACGTAATTAGGTGCTCCATCCGAGGGGTCCGAAGATTCATAGCCTGTTCCCTCGTATTGGGGCGGGCTATGTTTGTTTCCGTTCCTTCATTTGGAGGAACAAACGTCGCTGGCTTCGGTATGGCTAATTCCTGTCCCTGTCTGGAAATAATCCAGGGAGATGCCACCGAAGGCAGGGACATACTCCAACTGCTTATAGGAACCCGACCACGCGACATAACAGCGTGAAGTCTCAAAGTAATCTGGATACCAGTGCACGGTATGGATGACCACCCCCAACTATGTCTTTGGGATCCTGAAGCGCTTCCCTACTTCTTGAAAAGACTCAGCAGCATGAACCTTCGGAAATCACTTGTAGCTACCCTCGCAATCCCTCTACTCGGCCTAGCCGCCTGCTCCCAGCATGAGGACGCCCCCAGTTCAAGCAGCTCTTCCCCCACGGGCAGTTCATCGTCTGAGACTACGAAAGAAACTACGACTACCCCGGCGAAGGAATCTACTCCAGCATCGGCTCCGCCAGTCGCGGCCAGCACGCCCGCACCTCAACCAACCGCTGCAGGACCCTACGTCGTTGAATGTTTGCCTGGCACCCCTGGACCTTCCCGCATGTCGGACGGCACGGTTCGGAACACGGAGTATTGCGGCAACCAACCCGGAGCTGCCGAAATTCTTGAAGCGGAACGCAACGCAGGGCTCGACCCTTCCAACATCCCCTATGCAAACGGCGGAACTTGTCCCGCGTACAAGTGCGGATACGGAACCGCACCCGACGGAACCCCAAACCGCAGCAGTGGCGAAATCCAGTTCGAGTACGGCTGCCGTGAGGGGTACATCGATCCTCAGCAGTGCGCGGAGGCCGGATACTAAGAGCCATCACGCCCTGATTGGATAGTTCGCCGTTCGCGTCGTTGAGGTGAGGGCGTCAATAAGAAACAACATTTCACCCCCCGACATGCCATAGGTCACAGCTTACCCGCCGGAAGAACGTGATCTCCGTTAGTATGAGTCGCGGAGAATACCCGCAGTCCTTTCTTAAGGGCTGTTAAGTTACATACTCGCGACATTAGGAGAACCATGACGGAAGAGAACTTCGGTTCCAACGATCCCGTGAACCCCGCCAACAACGGCGCACCGCAGCAGCCCGAACAGCCGCAGGCTCAGGCCCAGGGCAACTGGGGACAGAACCCCTACGCACAGCCGAACCAGCAGCCCCAGCAGGACTGGAACCAGCAGGCCGCGCCGCAGCAGCAGGGACAGAACGCCTACGGTGCTCCACAGAACGTGCAGAACGGCTACCAGAACCAGCAGGGCTTCAACGGACAGAACGGCCAGGCCGGACAGTTCGACATTAAGCAGTACCTCGACTTCTCGAACAAGTCCGTGCTGTGGCTGGTACTTGCGGCGGCTTCCGCGCTAATCAGCTTTATCGGCAGCTTCATGACCTGGGGCAAGGTTACGGTTCCTTTCTATGGAACCATCACGGTGTCCGGCACTGACGGCGGTGACGGTATCCTCACCATGTTCCTTTCCCTCATCGTCATCGGCGGAATTGCAGCCTTCCTGTTCGTCGAGCAATTGATCAAGCAGTGGTGGCGCGGCATTCCGGTGATCGTTATCGGCGCTGTCCTCCTTCTAATCGCCATCATCGACTGGGCTAACATCGGCTCGAAGGCTGGCAAAGTGAACGACGACTCCGTTGAGGTCAGCGTTGGTGCTGGCCTGATCTTTATCCTCATTGCATCCATCGCAATCATTGTCTTTGGCGTGCTTGCCCTCCTGAACGACAAGAAGCTGGCTCCGTCCGCTCCGCAGGCAGCATTCGGCCAGCAGGGTTACGGTCAGCAGCCGCAGCAGGGTTACGGTCAGCAGCCGCAGCAGGGTTACGGCCAGCAGCCACAGCAGAACGGCTTTGACCAGAACAATTACGGTCAGCAGCCACAGCAGGGTTACGGTCAGCAGCCACAGCAGAACAGCTTTGGCCAGAACAATTACGGTCAGAACGACTACGGTCAGCCGAACCAGCAGTAAGGTTTAGCTTTAGCCGGAAAGCTCCCGCTCCTCCCTTCAGAGGATGCAGCGGGAGCTTTTTCGTTCTTTACCCCCACTCCACCCGCTACTAAAAGCAAACGGGAACCGATTCTGCCAAGCATGCGACTAATGAAGCATGTCTCGCAGAATTATTCGCAGAGTCCATACTCTTGCAGGACTCTTCATCGCACCCCTCATCCTCGTAGCCACCCTGTCTGGCTTCTTCTACGCCCTCGCGCCCACTATCGAAAGTTGGGTGTACGACGGAGAACTCACGGCAACATCCTCCAGCCCCGCGCAACCCGTAGCCAAGCAAATCGAAGCTGCCAAGCGCATCCACCCCGACCTAGAGGTCGCTAAGGTGCAGATCCCTGACGAAGAGGGCAAGACCACTCGCGTACTCTTTGCCGACCCGTCACTGCCCTCGGAAAGCTACAGCCGAGCAGTTTTCGTCGATCCGGGTGACCTGCACATCACCGGCGAACTGACTCAGTACGGCAGCGCCGCCTCCCTACCGTTCCGTGCATGGCTATCCGAAGGCCACCGCAACCTGTGGCTCGACACGCCGGGCCGCATCTACTCCGAAGCCGCCGCGACGTGGCTTGGCCCCATGGCCGTCACCGGCGTGGCCATGTGGTGGTTCATGCGCAAGCAGAAGAACCAACGCGCACCCAAGAAGAAGTCTCGACGCCAGGCAATGAAGCGCCACACCCTCATCGGACTGGTAGCCGCACCGGGGCTGATCTTCCTGTGTATCTCCGGTCTGACGTGGTCCCACTTCGCCGGTGACAACATTGCACTCGTACGCGAAGAGCTGAACTGGATCGCACCCAAGCCGAACACGAACATCAACGGCGAACAGTCGACGCAAGACAGCGGTTCTGGTCACGGCGAGCACGCAGGTCACGCAGGCCACGGCGAGCACGCAGGTCACGGCGGCGCAGCAGCGTCCGAAGTGGACTTCGGTCAGGCCGATACCGTCCTGCAGGTTGGCCGTGACGAAGGGTTGACCGGCACGCTGCAGCTGGTTCCCCCGAGCAAACCTGGCCAGGCATGGACAGTCAGTGAGCCCCGACAGGCTTACAAGATGTACAACGACGCAATCACGGTAAATGGCGAAAACGGCGATGTTGTCGACCGCCTCCCCTTCAAGTCGTGGCCGATCGCAGCCCAACTGACCAGCTGGATTATCCAGCTACACATGGGCACCCTGTTCGGCCTGACCAGCCAGATCGCGCTGGCGCTGCTGGCGCTGAGCATCGGTGCGCTGATTGTTTACGGCTACATCATGTGGTGGCGCCGACGTGGCGGAAAGAACTCCGGCGCCCGCGTGGATTTGAGCGCACTGACCTGGAAGCACTGGCTGGCACTGGCCGTCCTGCTCGGCGGATACAGCGTGTTGGCTCCGCTCTTTGCCGTAAGCGGTGCGATCCTGTTCGTCATCGCTTGGGCCCTGGACTTCCGCTCTAAGAACACGCAGAAGAGCCCCAAGGTCATTCTTAAGGAGCCCAACGACGAGGAGAAAGAGCCGGTGACTGTCGACAGTCATTAACCATTCAGGAATATTCACATATTCCGATATAATCCACTCTATGAGAATAAGCCGCCCCCGCTCGCTGGTCCGTTCCGTGGCCGGCGGCACCCTCGCGATCCTTCTTTCAGCATCGCTGGCGGGATGTGTGACCAACGAAGAACTCGGCAATCCGGAAGGCTGGGAGGAAATCCTCCCAGCGAAGAATCCCCAGCTAGCCGCCCTTGTTCCCCCAGAGATTCAAGCAAGAGGGAAAATCACCGTCGGCACCAACCCGCCCTACGCGCCCAACGAGTTTAAAGACTCCGACGGCAACATCATCGGCTTCGAAATGGACCTCATCCGCGCCGCCGGCGCCATGATGGGCCTCGAAGTCGAAGTGAATCAAATGGACTTCAACCTGATTCTGCCCGCCCTCAGCGCAGGATCAGTCGACGTCGGAGCTACCGCCTTCACCGACACCGAAGAACGACAAAAAAACTACGACTTCGTCGACTTCTACAGCGCCGGTATCTCCTGGGCCACCCAACCGGGCAACGAAAACACTGTCGACCCCGACAACGCCTGCGGCCTGAAGGTCGCCGTCCAAAAGGGCACTTACTCCGACACGGACGAGGTGCAGGGACGATCCGAAGAATGCGAGGCCCAGGGCAAACCCCCGATTGAAAAGCTCGTCTATGAAAAGGCCGACGCCGCCGCCACCGCAACCATCCTGAAAAAAGCGCAGGCGTACAGCTCTGACTCGCCGGTGATCGACTTCGCCATCGCCCGTTCTGAAGGCAAATTGGTGCGGGTTGGCGAACCTTTCGATACCGCCCCGTTCGGTATGGGCGTCAAAAAGAACGACCCGCTAGGAAAAGCGCTGGCCGCAACGTTGCAGACCATGATGAACGACGGCACCTACGAAGCGATCCTGAAGCAGTGGGGGCTAGAAGACGGTGGGCTTGACGCCGTGACGTTCAACCTCAAGCCGTACCAGCTGCCCCGCACGCTCCAAACGAAAGAAGGCACCAAGTGAGCACCCCAAACGCCTCTACAGCCTCTGACGCCACACAGCGCAGGCGCCCCACCGAAAACAAAGCGATCCCACTGCGCCACCCCGGTCGCTGGATCGCGGCGGTGATCCTCGCGGGGCTCGTGGTGTGGTTCATCATCTCCGCAGCCCAGAACGAGGCCTACCACTGGGATACCTACTTCCAATACCTGCTGGATACGCGCATCGCGAAGGCGGCAATGCACACCATCGCGCTGACAATCCTGGCGATGATCATCGGCGTAGTACTTGGCGCCATCGTCGCGGTGCTGCGCATGTCGCCGAACCCGGTGCTGCAGGGCGTGGCCTGGCTATTCCTGTGGATCTTCCGCGGCACACCCGTGTATGTGCAGCTGGTGTTCTGGGGTCTGCTGAGCTCCCTGTACCAATCCATCAACGTCGGTTTCGCCGAAATCAATCTTGAACAGGTACTACAGAACGCCTTCATGCTGGCAGTGCTGGGCCTGGGTCTGAACGAGGCCGCCTACATGGCCGAAATCGTCCGCGCCGGCATCCAAGCCGTGCCGGAGGGACAATCCGAGGCGTCAAAGGCCCTGGGCATGACCTGGGGCCAGAACATGCGCCGCACCGTGATGCCGCAGGCCATGCGCATCATTATCCCGCCGACGGGCAACGAATTTATCTCGCTGCTGAAGACCACCTCTCTGGTCATCGCCGTGCCCTACGCCGCCGAGCTCTACGGCCGTGCGACCGACATCTCGAACTCACTGTTCCAGCCCGTTCCCCTGCTGCTGGTCGCCGCCACGTGGTACCTGGTGATCACCAGCATTCTGATGGTTGCCCAGTTCTACGTCGAGCGCTACTTCTCTCGCGGATCATCGCGCCAGCTCACGCAACGCCAGCTCGCCGCCCTTGCCGACGCCGAAGGCGTGCCCCCGCGCAACATCACCGTCGGGCCGAACGAAAAGAAGGACTAGTAACCACCATGTCTGACAACAACGCACCGATGATTGCCATCAAGAACGTGTGGAAGCGCTACGGCCGACTAGACGTTCTAAAAGGCATCGACCTGGAAGTCCCCCGCGGTGGCGTGACCTGCCTGATCGGCCCATCCGGTTCCGGCAAATCCACCCTACTACGCTGCGTGAACCACCTGGAGAAAGTAACCTCCGGGCGGATCGAAGTCGACGGCGAACTGATTGGCTACCGCGAAAAGAACGGCAACCTCTACGAGCTGACGCCGAAGCAAGCAGCGGCCCAGCGCGTGGACATCGGAATGGTGTTCCAACACTTCAACCTGTTCACCCACCGCACCGTGCTAGAGAACATCATCGAAGCACCCGTGCAGGTGCGCGGCGAAAACAAGGACGACGCGATCGCACACGCCCGCAAGCTGCTGGACCAAGTGGGGCTCGCCCACAAGGCAGACGCCTACCCCGTGCAACTATCCGGCGGACAGCAGCAACGCGTGGCCATCGCCCGCGCACTGGCAATGCGGCCGAAGCTGATGCTCTTCGACGAGCCAACCTCCGCCCTGGACCCGGAACTGGTCGGCGAAGTGCTCAACGTCATGCGCCGCCTGGCCGACGACGGCATGACGATGCTGGTGGTGACCCACGAGATGGGATTCGCCCGCGAAGTCGCCGACGAAGTTGCGTTCATGGACGGCGGCGTGATCGTGGAGCATGGCCCGTCCAAGGAAGTCATTGGAAATCCGCAGCACGAACGCACCCAAGAATTCCTATCGAGCCTGCTCTAGGGGTGAAAATGAGGGGGCGTCGATAAGAAGGGGAAGGGGTTGTCCGGGGCCGTGTGTAAGGTTAGCGGCGCTCGGACAAGAAGGGGGCAAAAATGGATGCCGACGAGATGCGGCGGATGTGTAATAGGGTCGACGCGGCGTATGCATACAGCGTGATCGACGACCCGACCGTGGCGCGGATACAAGCGCTGCGGAAGGCGGGGACGGCGGATGCGATAGTGTTCTCGCACGCGGCACAGATACTCGCAGTAATGAACATGCTCGGGCTAGCAGCGCTAAAAGCCGGAGTGATCGGCGTGCGGCACCTAGAACAAGTGTGGCGCGTGCGGAATACCTACTCAGCACAGCTGACAGAGCCCGACGATGCAGGGCACGCGATCATGGACATGGAACAGTTCAACCGCTACCTAGAAAAACACGCGGTGGACTGCATCAGCGCACGCGAAGACGGACCGACGGCGAAGGAGCTAGGCGAATACCTGTGCGAAGTGATCGCGCGAGACTTCCCTACCCCCTTTGCCGAAGGAGAGAAGGCAGCGGCGGAGGAGCGGTCCGCGACGAGGGGATCCGTGACGACGCTGGGCGGAACCGCCGAGCTTTCCCGGTGGACGCTGAACATGCCTAAAGACCAATCGCAGCGCATGTGGGAAGCGGTAACGAAGAAGGCGAAGGCACTGGCCGACGAGACAGACTGCGATCTGGCGCAAGCACGGCTAGACGTAATCGCAGGGCTGATCAGCGGCGAAGAACCCAACACGGTGGTGCACGTGCACGTATTCCGGTGGGAAAACGGGCCAGGGTTCATCCCGGGAGTCGGCGCAATCAGCACTAAACAGGCCGATTACTACGAAGGGTTCGCCACGAAAGTCGATAGCGTGACAGTGCCGCCGGCCGTGGAGCAGTACACACCAAGCAGGGAAATGAAGGAATTCCTTGTCGGACGGGACGGGACATGCCGATTCCCCGGTTGCGAACACCCCGCACCAATGTGCGACAAAGACCACATCGTTCCGTACAACCACAAAGCGCCCGCGGACGGCGGACCGACGGATGTGCGGAACATGCAGTGCTTATGCCGCACCCACCACAACCTGAAAACCAACGGTCAGTGGCGGGCAAGCACCGACGACGGGGGCTGGACGATCAAGTGGGTGAACCACCACGGGGAGGAATTCACCACACACGCAAGGGGGGTTATACCGAAGCCACAGTGACGTGCCACGGCACGCGGGGCGTGCCAGGATCATCCTGAACCTGGCGCAGAATCGGCTCGGCGGGCTCTTTCTCGCGAGTCGTGAGGAGCTCGGCGAAGTGCATCGCTAGGCCCGAAACGGAGCCGATGTCATAGCGGATAACGTCGACAGTTAGCTCGGCGCCGGTGGCGGGGTCGGATCCCTCATCGGGGCTTTCGCCGAAGAGCTCCACCCAGGTAGCGACCAGTTCGGGGTCTGCAGGAAGTCCGGACTGGAGATTCAGCGTGCCCTCAAACGCCTCGCCGAGGGCGGAGATCATGGAGCGGAAGTCCTGCTCGATAGCAGCCAGCTGCTCCTTGTTGGCCAGCAGCCGGAAAATAATCTTTGGCATTCCCCTAGTGTGGCAGCACGCGGTGGCGAACAGCAAGCACGGTCAAGCGCGACAAGCACGGTCAAGCCCCGACAGTGTAATCGGCAGAATATGAAAACGACTAAACTGTGTGCCGTGATTGGTTCCCATGCTTCGCACCCAGCGCCCGTGCCACCCCTAACCACCCTGCCGGACGGGACGATCAAACAGGTCAATCCGTTTTCCGGCACCGAAGTGTGGACAGTCCCCGGCCGCGGCAACCGCCCCATCGCCGAGCACCGGCCGGAGGTCCGCACCGTAGGCGACCGCGACTCCGCCACCGCGTTCGGGCTGAATCGCAAGCTGGATACCCCACCGGAGAAAGCCCGCCTGGTGCTGGACGAAGACGGCAAGGCCCACATCCTGCGAGGTCTGCCCGTCAGCAAGCTGGAAGACACCGAGCCGCTATTCCGCCGCGTGGCCAACCTCTTCGAGATCCTGACCTACGATTACTGGCTCATGAACTACGGCTACCGCATGAACCCCGCGGCGGCGAAGCACATGACCGACTACCTTGCCGAAGAAGCCGGCCAAGACCACGTAGAGCAGATACTGCGTGCCAAGTGGTCTGCCAGTGGCATGACTCGGGAAGAACTCGACGAGCTCTTCTCCCCCGACAACCGCCTACAGACCCTCTACGAAAAAAGCACCGGCCTCTTCGCTGGCGGCCATGACGTGATTATCGCCCGCGACCACTACGTCCCCGGCGCCGACACCACCGACCAGCTGGCCTCCAGTGGCACGCTCGGCTGGGAAAACCACCGGCACTTCATCGCCTTCACTGTCGACGGCATGGATCACCTCTACCGCGCCAACCGCTACGTGCGCTACGTTGCCGCCTTCCAGAACTGGCTAGCCCCCGCGGGCGCCAGCTTCGAACACCTCCACAAGCAACTCGTCGCCATCGACGAGCACGGCCTGCAGAACGAACTCGAAATCGCCCAGGTCCGCGCTAACCCGAACATGTACAACGAATGGGCGGTGGACTACGCTGCCCGCCACAACCTCGTCTTCGCCGAGAACGACCACGCCATCGCCTTCGCAGGCTTCGGGCACCGTTGGCCGACCCTCGAGGTTTTCTCCAAGTCCGCCACGACCGAACCTTGGCTGATGTCGGACGCCGAACGCGACGCCGTCTCGGATTTGGTTCACGCCTGCCACGTCGCCGCCGGGCCAAACGTCTCCTGCAACGAAGAGTGGCTACACCGTCCCCTCGACGTTGACGTGCCCATGCCCTGGCGCATCGTGATTAAGTGGCGCGTGTCCACCATGGCTGGATTCGAAGGCGGCACGAAGATCTACATCAACACCATCTCCCCCGCCGACCTGCGCGACCGGGTTCTCAATGCCCTGTACACCGCCCAGGAGGAAGGCCTGCTCGCCCCAGGGATCCGTCTCGGCGACGACTGCGCCACTCGCCCCAACATGCTGAAGTACAACCCAGCGATCCGTTAAGCGGAGACGTAGGCGTCAATAAGAAAGAAAGAGAGCACCGCAATGAGCAACGAAGCGGCAACAGCGAACATCGCCGAGTTCATTTCGAACCACGGTGTCGACCTCAGCTGGCAGGACAGCTTCTACCAGTGGATGCACGAAAACCCCGAGCTGTCGCTGCAGGAAGAGCAGACGGCGAAGCACATCACCGCGCGGCTGGCGCAGATGGACTGCGAGGTCACGACGGGCATCGGCGGCCATGGGATCACGGCGGTGTTCCGCAATCCGGGGAGCGCCGAAACCAACGCTGACGAGCCGACCGTGCTGATGCGCGCCGACTTTGATGCCCTGCCCGTGCAGGAAATCACGGGCCTGCCCTATGCGTCCAAGAACGACGGCGTAATGCACGCGTGTGGCCACGATATGCATGCCACGGCGCTGATGGGGCTGTGCGCTGTCCTGGACGAACGTCGCGACGCGTGGCACGGCACCTTCATTGCGCTGTTCCAGCCCGCGGAGGAAGTAACCGCCGGCGCCAGCAACATGATCAACGATGGCCTGGCTGACAAGATCCCCACCCCCGATGTGTGCTTGGGCCAGCACATTCTGCCTGGTCGGCTCGGCACTGTGATGTCGGCGCCCGGCCCGGTTTTGGCGGCGTGCGACACGATCACCATCACTCTGCACGGTAAGTCTTCCCACGGTTCGAGCCCGCAGGATTCCATCGATCCGACGTTCCTCGCCGCGATGATTGTGGTGCGCCTGCAGGGCATCGTCGGCCGCGAGGTTGCGCCGTCCGATTTCGCCGTCATCACCGTCGGCACGCTATCGGCCGGGCACACGAACAACACGATCCCCGACAGCGCGACTTTGGTCCTGAACTGCCGTTTCTACGACACTGACGTGCGCGACAAGACCTACGCTGCGATCGAGCGGGTCGTCCGCGCCGAGTGCGATGCCTCTGGCTGCGAGGTCCCACCCGAGTTTGTTTACTCCGCCCACGGCGAGTTGACCGACAACTCGCCCAGCACATTCGAGCATGTTCGCCCCGTGTTCGATGCGGTTTTCGGGGAAGATTCTATTGACGCCGAACCGTGGACCGCTTCCGAGGATTTCTCGGAGATCCCGCGTCATTTCAAGGTGCCGTACTTGTTCTGGACGATTGGCACCACGGATCCTGAACTGTGGAATTCCGGCGAGCCGGTGCCCGGCAACCACCATGGTGCTTTCGCGCCGAGCATTGAGGCGCTGGGCACTTCCACGGACGCGGCGTTGGCCGCGACCTTGAGTTACCTCTTCCGTTCCTGACCCAGCAGGTGCACCTGGATCATGTTGGTGTTGCCGGAGATCCCGGGCGGGGAGCCGGCGACGACGACCATCATGTCGTCGTACTTGTACTCCGGCATGGCCAGCAGGTGGTGGTCGACGGTGTCCATCATTTCGTCGGTGGACTTCACGTCTTCGATGAGGAATGTCTCCACGCCCCACGTCAGCGCCAGCTGCGAGCGCACCGCCTGGGAGGGCGTGAACACCAGCAGCGGCAAGTGCGAACGTAGGCGCGCCACGCGCTTGGCAGTATCGCCGGAGGACGTGAAGGCCACGAGTGCCTTCGCGTTGAGGCGCTCGCCGATGTCCTTGGCTGCGTAGGAGATCACGCCCCGGCGGGTGCGCGGGCGGTGCGTCAGCGGCGGTACTTCACCGTCCACTTCGGCGGCGCGCACGATGCGGGCCATGGTCTCTACTGTGGTGATCGGGTGCTTGCCCACGGAGGTTTCGCCGGAGAGCATCACCGCATCCGCACCGTCGAGCACGGCGTTGGCTACGTCGGAGGCCTCGGCGCGCGTCGGGCGGGAGTTCTCGATCATGGAGTCCAGCATCTGCGTCGCCACGATCACCGGCTTGGCGTTCTCGCGGGCGATCTGGATGGCGCGCTTCTGTACCAGTGGCACGTCCTCCAGCGGTACTTCTACGCCCAGGTCACCACGGGCAACCATGATGGCATCGAAGGCCAGGATGACGGGCTCCAGCGCGTCGACGGCTTCCGGCTTCTCTAGCTTGGCGATCACCGGCACGCGGCGGCCAACTTCGTCCATGATGTCGCGCACCAGCTCCACGTCGGAGGGGCTGCGGACGAAGGACAGGGCAATGAAGTCCACGCCCAGCTGCAGGGCGAAGCGAAGATCCTCGGTGTCCTTCTCGCTCAGCGCCGGCACGGAGATATTCATGCCCGGCAGGGACACACCCTTGTTGTTGGAAACCGGGCCACCCTCGGTGACCTCGCACACGACGTCGTTGCCGTCGACTTCCTTACACACCAGCGCGATCTTGCCGTCGTCGACCAGCAGTCGGTCGCCGGGGCGTGCGTCGCGAGCCAGACCCTTGTAGGTCGTGGACACGCGATCGTGCGTGCCCTGCACGTCGTCGACGGTAATGCGCACGGTTTCGCCGGTTGCCCACACGGTTGCGCCCTCGGCGAAGCGTCCCAGGCGGATCTTCGGCCCTTGCAGGTCGGCCAGCACACCGACGGCCTTGCCGGACTCGTCGGTCGCCTCTCGAACCCAGTTGTAGTTCTGCTCGTGATCAGCGTGCTCGCCGTGGGAGAAGTTCAGGCGCGCAACGTTCATTCCTGCGTCTACGAGCCCGCGGATCTGCTCTTTCGAGGCGACCGCGGGACCCAGGGTGCATACAATCTTGGTTCTTCTATTCACGAGTTCGAGGATAGCCCTGCGCCGTTGTCCTCGCTACTTCTTAGGTAGTGACGCCCTCTCGCTTGCGTTCCCTGATTGTCCACCAGACGAACAGCGCTGTCGCAGCGAGGAACACCACTGCCGAAACCACGACGTTGATGCGTATATCCCCAAAGACAGTGGTGGCTGCATCGGTGCGGATGTTTTCGATGAAGAAGCGCCCGAAGGTGTACCCCATGACGTAGAGGGTGAACAGCCTGCCCCCGCTGACCCGCCAGTGGCGCTCGGCGATGAGCACCAGCGCAACGACGAGCAGGTTCCACAGCAGTTCGTAGAGGAACGTCGGCTGTACCGTGGCCAGAACTTCGCCGGTGGAGTGTCCGGTGACTGGTGCGGAATAGCCGTTTTCATCCACGCGACGGTAGATTTCCAGGGCCCAAGGGGAATCGCTTGGCCCTCCGTAAAGCTCTTGGTTGAACCAGTTGCCCAGGCGCCCGATGGCCTGCGCCAGCGGGATCGTGGGAGCCACGGCGGCGGCGAAGGTGCCTAGCGGCAACTTCTTCGCCTTGAAGAGCAACCACACGGCCAGGGAACCAAGCACGATGCCGCCCCAGATTCCCAATCCTCCGTTGGTGATGTTGAAGACCTGCGTTGGATCCTTACCCTCGCCGAAGTACTTATCGTGGTCGGTAATCACGTGGTAGAGCCGGGCGCCGACAATGCCCGCGGGCACGGCAACCAGCAGCGCGTCGACGGCCACTTCCGGGTCGCCGCCGAGCTTGGCGTAGCGCCGGCGAGTCCAGAAGTAGGCCACGATCACGCCAGTGAGGATGCACAGCGCGTAAGCGCGGATGGGGATGGGGCCTAGCTCCCATACCCCTTGGGGCGGCGATGGAATGGCCGCCGCGATCATGCGCGAACGCCCCGTGCCAGCTCGGCGGCCAGCTCGCCCAGCTTGCCTTCGGCAGCGGCCTGGATGATGGCGGAGCCGACGATCACGCCGTCAGCGTAGGAGGCGATGTTCGCCGCATGTTCCCCTGTCTTCACGCCCAGCCCCACTGCCACCGGCAGATCCGTGGCTTCGCGGACGCGGGCGACGAGTTCCTCGGCGGAGTGCGAGACTTCATCCTGTGCACCCGTTACTCCCATGTGGGACGCAGCGTAGATGAAGCCGTCGGCGGCGTCCACAGTTAGGGCCATACGCTCTGGCGTGGTAGACGGCGCAACAAGATAGACCGGCGACAGGTCGTTGGCCTTGCAGGCCTCCGCCCAGCGCTCGGCTTCCTCCGGCAGCAGATCCGGAATGATGGATCCCAGTCCCCCGGCGGCGGCCAGGTCGGCGGCGAATTTTTCCGGGCCGTACTGCAGCACGGGGTTCCAATAGGACATGATGACGGCCTGGCCGCCGACCTCGGTGACGGCGCGAACCACGTCGAGAGTGTCTCTCACGCGGAAGCCATGAGCCAGCGCCTCGTCGGCGGCAGCCTGGATGGTGGGGCCGTCCATCATTGGATCGGTGAACGGAATGCCCACCTCGATCAGGTCGGCGTGCTGCGCCAGCTCCGTGACCAGTTCCTTGGACTTAGCCACCGTAGGGTAGCCGGCCGGGAAGTAGGCCACGAGTGCGGCCCGCCCTTCGGCGCGCGCGTCGGTGAAAACCTGTGAAAGTCGGGAGGTCATGGGTTAGCTGTCCTTCTCGCTCGTTTGGCCCAGCATGTCGAACCACTTCGCAGCCGTCGTTACGTCCTTGTCGCCACGGCCGGAGACGTTGACGATCAGCGTTGCCCCCGGCTTCTCGGCGGCAACCTTGACTGCGGCGGCCACGGCGTGGGAAGACTCGATGGCGGGGATGATGCCCTCCAGGCGGGTCAGCTGTTGGAAACCGTCCATGGCCTCCGCGTCGGTGATAGGCAGGTAGCGGGCGCGCCCCTCGGCGTGCAGCTTGGAGTGCTCCGGCCCCACGCCCGGGTAGTCCAGGCCAGCAGAAATGGAGTGCGATTCGATGATCTGCCCGTCCTCGTCCTGCATCAGGTCGGCGTATGCGCCTTGGAACACGCCCTGCATTCCCAGGGTGATCGGCGCAGCGTGGCGGCCGGTCTCCATACCGTCGCCGGCGGCCTCGGCACCGACGATGTCCACGCCCTCGTCCTCGATGAACGGGTGGAAAAGGCCAATTGCGTTGGAGCCACCGCCCACGCAAGCGATGACTGCGTCGGGCAACTTGCCGGTCTCTGCCAGCAGCTGCTGGCGCGCCTCCACGCCGATTACACGCTGCAGATCGCGCACCATCTGTGGGAATGGGTGCGGCCCGGCGGCGGTACCGAAGCAGTAGTAGGTGTCATCAGCGTTGGATACCCAGTAGCGCATGGCCTCGTTGATGGCGTCCTTGAGGGTGCGGGAGCCGATCTGCACCACTTCCACGTGGGCACCCAGCAGGCGCATGCGGGCGATGTTCAGGGCCTGGCGTTCGGCGTCCACAGCCCCCATGTAGATCCGGCACTCAATACCGAGCAGAGCACAAGCCGTCGCCGTGGCCACGCCGTGCTGTCCCGCGCCGGTCTCCGCGATCACGCGGGTCTTGCCCATGCGCTTAGCCAGCAACACCTGGCCCAGCACGTTGTTGATCTTGTGGGAGCCGGTGTGGTTCAGGTCCTCGCGCTTCAGCCACACGTGCGCACCCACAGCCTCGGAGAAGCGCGCGGCGTAGTACAGCGGCGACGGGCGCCCCGTGTAGGTGCGATGCAGCTCGTCGAGTTGATCCAGGTAAGCCTGGTCAGAGCGCGCCTTCGCCCAAGCATCGGTGATCTCCTCGATCACGGCCATGAGGGCTTCCGGGACGTAGCGGCCACCGAATTCCCCCCAATGTCCGCGCTCGTCGGGTTCGTGGTGGGTGGCGGTGCCCAGAATCTCGCCTACCGTCGGCAGGCGCTTGCCCTGCGCGTCGGCGTTCTTGGAGGTCTTTTCGGTAGTCACAGTGTCACATGCTATCGGTTAGGAACTCTTCTGTGGGCAAGCGGGGTGTTTCCCGGCTGCTGCGAGGTCCCGGCACGCCTGTGCGGGGTTACCTGCGGTGACCAGCCCCTCGCCGACAAGCACTGCGTCCGCGCCCGCTGCGGCATACGCGTTGAGATCGTTTTTATTCTTGACGCCCGATTCTGCGATCTTCACGACGCCGTCCGGAAGCATCGGGGCGATCTTGCCGAACACTTCCGGGTCGACGTCCAGGGTCTTGAGGTTTCGGGCGTTGACGCCGATCACCTTAGAACCGGCCGCAACGGCGCGTTCTGCTTCCTCTGCGGTGTGTACTTCCACAAGAGCAGTCATGCCCAGGGACTCGATGCGATCCAGCAGGGATTCCAACCGCTGTTGTTCGAGGGCGGCGACGATCAGCAGCACAATGTCAGCGCCGTGGGCGCGGGCTTCGTGGATTTGGTAGGGGTTGACGATGAAGTCTTTGCGCAGCAGCGGAATATTCACGGCGCTGCGCACTGCGTCGAAGTCGGCGAGTGAGCCTTTGAACCGGCGCTCTTCGGTGAGGCAGCTGATGGCCGTCGCGCCATTATCCTCGTAGGCCTTGGCGAGAACCTCAGGCTCGGCGATGTCGGCGAGGTGCCCCTTGGAGGGGCTGGCACGCTTCACTTCAGCAATGAGGCTGACCCCTGGGGCGGCCAGCGCAGCGTGGGCATCCATTGCCGGAGGGGCGTCCAGCGACATGGCCTTGATTTCCTTATAGGGAATCTTGGCTTCGCGCTCGGCCTGGTCTTCGAGTACTCCGGCGATGATCTGGTCGAGAACAGTCATGTGTGTCACATTTCAAAGCTTATCGCCCGCGCTTGGTGCGGGAGAAATCGGATTCTTCGGTCGGATCCACCCCCGCATCCAGGGCATCCCACAGCACGCGAGTGGAGTCCGGATTCTCTGCGAGGTCTTCCTCTGCGTCCGCGCGGCGCACCTCCGGGGTTTCGTAGCGGCTGTGTCCCTTGGACTGCTCGCCCGGGCGCAGAATAAGGATCGCGCCGCCGACCACGCCGAGGGCGGCGGCGAGGAGCACTAGCACGATTCCCATCGTGTGCACTTCGCCGCTGACCACCTGTGCCCACTCGGAGATCTGCACCGGGTCGGATTCCTTCTGCGTGGCCGCCCCGCTGGATAGCAGGCTCTTGGCTCGCGCGAGGTCTACGTCGTTGCCCAGCAGCTGCACGGCACGGAAGCTGGCGGTGGCCGCCAGCGCTGCGATCACTACGCCCAGGATGCGTCGAACCATCGGCTGCACCGCGATCGACAGGATCAGCGAGGCCACCATCGCCAGCGCCAACGGCACCAACGCGGGATCCCACACGGAGCCCACGAGCTCCTTGGTCGAGGCTCCGGCCTTGTCGTCGTCGACGGCCACGGTCACGAACTTCAGGCGACTTGCGCCCCACAGCCCCGCGGCGCTCAGCACCACGCACAGCAGAGCGATCTGTCGGATGCGCTTGGCCTTCTGTGTTACGTCCTCTGCCTTGCTCACTGCTTCTCCCCTGCGTTCTTCATGGTCTCCGCCGCCGCTACTGCCCGCAGCACCGCCGCGGCCTTGTTGCGGGTTTCCAAGTCCTCAGCCTCGGGGTCCGAATCGGCAACGATTCCCCCGCCAGCCTGGACGTACACCGTGCCGTCCTTGTACAGCCCGGTGCGGATGGCGATGGACTGATCGGTGTTGCCGGAAAAATCGAAGTAACCGACCGTGCCGCCGTAGACCCCGCGGCGCGTGTCCTCCAGCTCGTCGATGATCTTCAGCGCCGAGGGCTTCGGCGCCCCCGACAGCGTGCCAGCCGGGAAGGTCGCGGTGAACGCATCCACCGCTGTCTTGCCCGGGGCCAGCTTGCCCGTCACACCGGAGACCAAGTGCATCACTGCGGAATAGCGCTCCACGTGCCTAAAGTCGTGCACCTCCACCGTGCCGGGTTTGCTCACGCGCCCCAGGTCGTTGCGCCCCAGATCCACCAGCATCAGGTGCTCCGAGTTCTCCTTCTCGTCATTGACCAGCTCGCGCTCGAAGGCGAAGTCCTGCTCCACCGTCTCGCCGCGCGGCCTGGATCCGGCAATCGGGAATGTCGTGACATCGCCATCCCGGACCTGCACCAGCGATTCCGGGGAGGAGCCGATGATGTGGAACGCTGTGGCGTCAAAACCCTCGGTAGGAACATTGACCAAGTACATGTAGGGCGAAGGGTTCGATACTCGCAGCATGCGATAGATATCGATCGGGTCAACGTCGGTATCCATCTCGAAGCGCTGCGACAGCACCACCTGGAAGGCATCGCCGGCCTTGATGTGCTCCTTGACCTTGCCGATGCGCTCGCGGTGGTCGTCGTAGGTGCGCTGCCTGCGGTAGTCGGGCGCAGGGTTGTCGTAGGTAGTGACGCCCCCCGCGTCGCCCGTGGCCAGCCGTTCCACCATGGTGCCTAGCCGTTCCACTGCCTCGTCGTAGGCCTCGTCCACGCGCTCGTCGGAGTTATCCCAGTTGATCACGCTGGCGATCAGCCAGATCGTTCCCTCGTGGTGATCGACGACGGCCATGTCCTCGACCAGCAGCTGCACCATGTCGGGAATATCCAGGTCGTCGGTGCAGGTGTCCGGCACGGCTTCGATGTAGCGGATCATGTCGTAGCCCATGTATCCCACCAGGCCGCTGGTCAGCGGCGGTAGGCCCGGCATCGGAGCGGTCTGCAGGTTGGTCAGGGTGTTGCGGATCGCGTCCAGCGGATCGGTGCCCGCGGGGATGTCGACGGGCGGCTGGCCAATCCAGCGCGCAGCGCCGCCGTCCACGCTGCCCTTAGCGGTCAGCGCGCAGCGGGCGCCAGTGCCGATGAAGGAGTAGCGATCCCACGACTGGCCGTGCGCTGCCGATTCCAACAGGAACGTGCCGGGGCGGCCGTCGGCGAGCTTGCGGTAGGCCGACAGTGCGGTCTCTCCATCGGCGAGGACTTTGCGCACGACGGGCACCACGCGGTGCTTCGCCGCGAGCTCGCGGAAAGTGTCGCGGCTTGTCAGGTCGCCGACGGAATGGCTCGAAGTGTTGTCACCCATGGCTAACATGCTAGGCCAAGCGGTCGGCGTCGAAACAAGTGCGGTCGCCGGTGTGGCACGCAGCACCGGTCTGCTCGATCTTCAGCAGCACCGTGTCGCCGTCACAGTCCAGGCGCACCTCTTCGACGCGCTGGGTGTGGCCACTAGTTTCGCCCTTGATCCAATAGGACTGGCGGGATCGGGACCAGTAAGTGCCCTTCTTGGTGGCCAGGGTATGGGCCAGGGCGTGGTCGTTCATCCACGCCATCATCAGCACATCGCCATTGGTGACGTCCTGGACGATAGCGGGTACGAGGCCGTCTGCGTTGAAGCGGACGCGCTCGGCGATGACTGGGTCTAGGTCGTAGGTTGCCGGATCTGTGTTTGGGTCTGTGCTGCTCACAGGCGCACCTCATAGCCCGCGTCGGCCAGGGCCTGCTTGACTTCGCTGATCTCCACTTCTTGGAAGTGGAAGATAGAGGCAGCTAGTACCGCATCTGCGCCGGCTTCCACGGCGGGCGGGAAGTGCTCCGGGGCGCCTGCACCACCGGAGGCGATGACCGGGATGGAGACGGCCTTGCGTACGGCCTGCAGCATCTCGATATCGAAGCCGGCCTTGGTTCCGTCGCCATCCATGGAGTTCAGCAGAATCTCCCCCACGCCCAGTTCCTCGCCCTTGCGGGCCCACTCGATGGCGTCCAGCCCAGCGGACTTGGTGCCGCCGTGGGTGGTGACCTCGAAGCCGGAGGGATACTTGTCGGCCTCCGCGGGGTCTTTCACGCGGCGGGCGTCCACCGACAGGACGATGCACTGCGCGCCGAAGCGCTGCGAAAGCTCCCGCAGCAGCTCGGGGCGGGCTACGGCGGAAGAGTTGACGGAGACTTTGTCGGCTCCGGCGCGCAGCAGGGCGTCCACGTCTTCCTCGCTGCGTACTCCCCCGCCGACGGTCAGCGGGATAAATACCTGGTCTGCGGTGCGGCGGACGACGTCCAGCATGGTGCCACGGCCGTCCTTGGAGGCGGAAACGTCCAGGAAGGTCAACTCGTCAGCGCCGAGCGCGTCGTAGCGCTTCGCCAGCTCCACGGGATCACCCGCGTCGCGCAGCCCCTCGAAGTTCACGCCCTTGACTACGCGGCCGTTGTCCACGTCCAAACAAGGGATGACGCGCACGGTAACGCTCATCGGATGCCTCCTCGATCGCGGATCTCCTGGGCGTTGCGGGCGGCTGTGCCGATCGGCACAGCCTGGATGTGCTGCAGGATGGTGGCGTGTACCTCTGGCTCGCCGGCAACCAGGCCGGACACGCCCGGGCGCCAGGGATTGCCCGCGAAGTCGGTGGCAATGCCGCCGTTTTCTTCCACCGCGAGGATGCCCGCAGCGTTGTCCCACAGGTTCGGGCTGAAGGTCACCGTCCCGCCGAACACGCCGGCGGCGGTGAAGGCCAGGTCGATGCCCACGGAGCCGGTGACGCGCATGCGTGGGTAGGACTTGCCGATCTCGTTCAGCATGTCCTGGCGGTAGGAAATCGGCAGGTTACCGCGGCGCTGCGACAGGATAGAGCCGAAGCTGATCTGCGTAACCCCCGGATCCGACGGTGGCATGGCGCGCGAGGGGTGGCCGTCCACCAGCAGGCCGTGGCCGCGGCGGGCGGTGATGCGCTTGCCCAGCAGTGGCATCTCGGTCACAGAAACCATGGTCTGCCCCTGGTGCACCAGGGAAACCAGGATGCAGGCAAAGGGGTTGCCCACCGCGTAGTTGGCCGTGCCGTCGATGGGGTCGACGACCCAGAAGGTCTCCGGCAGCTCTTGGTCCCCGGCTTCCAGGGACTTCCGTCGCGGGCCGTCCAGGCCGTCGGCCATAGCGTCGCTGGGATTCGGCTCGGTGATGTTCTCCCCCGGAACCTCACCGGGGCGGACCGTGCCGAACTCCTCGCCGTGCACGGGCAGGCCAGTGTATTGGGTCAACAGAGTGCGTAGCTGGCGCTCGACGGTCAGATCCGCCTCAGTGGCGAAATCACCGGGGGACTTGATGACCTCGGGCTCCGCGCCGACGGCTGCGGTGAAAGTCGTTTCCGCTTCGTCCACTGCAGCCTCGGCAATGGCCAGCAGCGAGCGAGTATCCAGCTCTTCTGGGGGGACTCCGTGGAAGGCTGTCATTAGTTATCGACCCCGCTCGCGACTTCCAAGGCCTGCTCCAGGGTGAACTTGCCGGCGTACAGGGCCTTGCCCACAATCGCAGAATCCACGCCCTCGTTCACCACGGCGGTCAGCGCACGGATGTCATCCAGGCTGGAGATACCACCAGAGGCCACGACCGGCGCATCGGTGGCAGCCGCCACGTCGCGCAGCAGATCGATGTTCGGGCCGTTCAGCATGCCATCACGGCTGACGTCGGTGACCACGAGTCGGGACACTCCCTGGGAGTCCAGGCGCTCCAGCACCTCCCACAGCTCACCGCCGTCGGAGGTCCAGCCGCGACCGCGCAGGCGCCACTCGCCGTCAATCTCGCGGGTATCCAGGCCGATGGCGACCTTGTCGCCGTAGCGGGCGATGACAGACTCGCACCAGTCGGGGTCTTCCAGTGCGGCGGTGCCGATGTTCACCCGGCGGCAGCCGGTGGATAGGGCGCGCTCCAGCGACTCATCGTCGCGGATGCCGCCACTCAGCTCAACGTTGACGTCCAGCTGGCCGGTGACCTCCTTGAGAAGCTCAAAGTTGCTGCCCCTACCGAAGGCGGCGTCCAGATCCACCAGATGGATCCACTCCGCCCCCGCGTTCTGCCAGGCCAGGGCTGCCTCGATCGGCGCTCCGTAGCTGGTTTCCGTGCCCGCTGCGCCCTGTACTAGGCGGACTGCTTGGCCGTCGGCAACGTCGACGGCAGGAAGCAAGGTCAGGGCACGGGAGTTATCTGTAGAAGCCATAGGGAGAATCCTAACGCGTATAAACTTCGGCGACGTTTGAAACAGGGAAACTAGTGCTAGTTCTAGAGCTAAAGTGTCTCCACCCAGTTGCGCAGAAGGCGAATGCCCGCCTCCCCCGACTTCTCCGGGTGAAACTGCGTGGCCCACAACGGGCCGTTTTCCACGGCCGCCACGAAGCGGCTGCGTCCGTGAGTTGCCCAGTGCACCAGCGGGGGCTCCGTGCGTCCGTCGGTCATCAGCTCCCACTCCCGCACGCCGTAGGAGTGCACAAAGTAGAACCGCTCAGAATCCTCGATCCCGGCGAACATCTTCGACGGCTCGCTCGCCGCCGCGCCCAGAGCGCTGGCGGAGGATCCGTCGCCACGCTCTACCGTGTTCCACCCCATGTGCGGCAGCACGTCGGCATCCAGCTTTTCCACGGTGCCCGGCCATTCGCCCATACCTTCAGTAAAGGCACTTTCCCCATCCCCAGTACCAGTGCCGTCCCCAGCGCCTTCCCCAGAGCCTTCCGCGAACTCCACTCCCCGATCGAAAAGGATCTGCATGCCCACGCAGATGCCCAACACCGGGCGTCCTCCCGCCAAACGCTGGCCGATCAGGCGATCACCGTACACACTGTGCAGCTGCTTCATGCACGCGCTGTATGCCCCCACACCCGGCACCAGCAAGCCGTCGGCCCGCTGTACCACTTCCGGATCCTTCGTCACTTCTACCTCGGCGCCGGCTTTTTCTACGGCTCGCTGGGCAGAACGTACATTTCCGCTGCCGTAGTCCAGCAGGGCGACGTGTGGGCGTCGAGAAGAAAGAGAAGTCGAAGGAGTCATAACCAGTTAGTCTAGCCGGACTTACCCGGGCGCAATTCACGTCGGCGTACTCTACGCAGGGTCTCGCGGACATTGCCGTAGTCGGTTACGCGGTGACGCCCCACGATTCGGTCGAGGACAGCCACCACACAACCGAACGCGGCAACCGCCCCGGCCGCCACGAACGCACCCTGGTACGTCAGCGCTCCAGCAACGAAGCCCAGCAGGATCGCACCCGCTCCCGTGCCGCCGTCGAAGGTCATGTTCCACAATGCGGAAGCCTTGGCGGATTCCTCCCGGGGAAGGCGATCGAACAGCATCAACAGCGCCTCGGTCTGGTTAATGCCGAAACCCGCACCGAACAGCGCAGCCGACAGCAGCGACCATCCCAGTAGCAGCCCGCCACTGGGATGCACACCCAGCATCACCGCGGCGGATCCGAGGCCCACCACGCACAGAACCAAGCCCAGCGCGTTGAGGCGCCCCGGCTCGCCCACCCGGTCGGCGTACCAACCGCTGAACAATCGCGAACCGATCTGCATCAGCCCCACCACGCTCAGCGCCAGGCCAGAGATCGTGGCGGCCACGCCAGCGTCGATCTCGCCCGCGGCAGGCGCCAGGAACGTGCTGAAAGAGGCAAAACCCACGGCCGCCGCACCGATGGACAGACCCGGCACGGTGGCCAGCTTCCACGTCGCCACGCGCGGGGCCGCCGGGGTGAAGTCCGCCTGTGCGGTCGCGTTAGCGGGAATGTCGGCCGCCACGCCGGGCGAATTCTCGCGCTCCACCTTCGGCAGGCGCAGCGCCGCCAGCGCGCCGACGATCGAGTACACCGCAGCCGCGGCACACGCCCAGGCCAGGCCGTAGCTGTCGTATAGCCACATGCCCAGCGGGAAGCTGATCAGCTGTGTCACACCCACCGTCGCGCCGAACACGCCAGACGACCGGCCCACCAGCCTGGGCGGCACCAGCTCTGCGATCAGCGCAGCCTCCGTCACCGTCACCGCGCCGAAGCCCACGCCACGCACCGCGGCGATCGCCAGCACCGTCACCGCCGACATGTCCGCAACATAAACCAGAGCCGGTAGTCCCAGCAGCAGACCCGCGCCGAACATCACCGGGGTGTAGCCCACTCCACGCAGCAAGCGCGGAGTAAAGGCCTGCGTAAGAACAGTCGCGGCCATAAACACGCCCGTGGACAGGCCGGCCACGCTATCGGTTCCGCCCCCAGCGATCACGGCCATGGGGATGACCGGCAGAAGTAGCGCCCAACCACCGAAAGCACAGAAGACCGAGACCAGCGTGGCCTTCAGCCCGGGGGCCTGCCACACGGAATCGATCTTTTCTAGTTCTTCAATGCTCAGCGCCTTCGGGCGCGCCATTACAGCGTTCCCTTGGTCGATGGCACCCCACCTACGCGCGGGTCGTCCTCCACTGCGGCGCGTAGCGCGCGGGCCACGGCTTTAAACTCCGCTTCGGTGATGTGGTGCGGGTCGCGGCCGTACAGGCAGCGCACGTGCAGCGCGATGCGTGCGTTCAGCGCCAGCGTCTCGAAGAAGTGCTGGTTAATCACCGTGGCGTAGTGTCCGCCGATCACGGCGCTCAGCATCTGCTCCGGCTCCCCCACGCCCACGTAGTACGGACGACCGGATACGTCCACTGCCGCGTGTGCCAGAGTTTCGTCCATGGGGATGAAGGCATCGCCGAAGCGGCGGATGCCTGCCTTGTCTCCCAGGGCCTGTGCCAGCGCCTGGCCCATGACGATGCCGGTGTCTTCCACGGTGTGGTGGGCGTCGATCTCCACGTCGCCGCGGGCGTGCACGGTCAGGTCAAAGGAGCCGTGCGCACCGAGGGCAGTCAGCATATGGTCAAAGAACGGCAGACCCGTATCGATGTCGGTCTTGCCGGTGCCGTCCAGGTTCCACTCAACCTGAATGTCCGATTCTTGGGTGGCGCGCTGGGCCTTCCCGATGCGCGGGGTGGGGTTCGTTGCCACGGTGTCTCTGTACCTACCTCTCCGTCTTTTGCTGTCTTTTCCTCTTGAAACGTCAGCCTAATCGTCCATCATCTGCGCCGCGGCGGCAAGAAAAGCGTCGTTTTCCTCCGGCAGTCCGACGGTCGCGCGCAGCCAGCCGGGCACGCCGACGTCGCGGATCAGCACTTCGCGGTCGAGGAAGCGCTGCCACACCGTGTGCGCGTCGCCTAGCTTGTCGAAGTTGCCGAAGAACACAAAGTTGGAATGCGAATCAATGACGTCGAAGCCCAGCTCGCGCAGTTCGGCGACAACCCGGTCGCGTTCCTCGCGCAGCTTCGCCACCGTCTGCAGCGTTGCCGCGGAGTGTTCCAGTGCCACCTCCGCCGCCGCCTGCGACAGGGTGGCCAGGTGGTATGGCAGGCGCACCAGCATCACAGCTTCGATGAAAGCCGGGTCGGCCACGAAGTACCCCAACCGTCCGCCGGCGAAGTCGAAGGCCTTGGACATGGTGCGAGAAACCACCAGCTTCGTCGGGTAGTCCTCTAGCAGTCCCACCGCTGAAGGCTCGTCGGAAAACTCCGCGTAGGCCTCGTCCACGATCACGATTCCGGGGGCTGCCTGCAGGATCCGTTCGATGTCGGCCAGGGGCGTGATGTTGCCGGTGGGATTGTTGGGGGTGGTGATAAACACCACGTCAGGGGCGTGTTCCGCGATGGCCGCGAGCGCCTCTTCAACATTAATCGCGAAGCGGTTCTCGGCACGACGCTCGACCGAAATGAACTCGGTCTGCGTACCTGCCGCCAGGATCGGGTGCATGGAGTAGCTCGGTACGAAACCCATCGCACTGCGCCCGGGTCCACCAAATGCCTGCAGGAGTTGCTGCAGTACCTCGTTGGAACCGTTGGCCGCCCATACCTGTTCTTTTGTGACGCCCACACCGGTCTGCTCGCTCACATAAGCCGCTAGGGCCGCGCGTAGCCCCACTGCGTCGCGGTCGGGGTAGCGGTTCAGCTGCTGGCCCAGCTCCGCCACGCGCCGGGCGATACCCTCGACGATCTCCTGCGACGGCGGATACGGGTTCTCGTTGGTGTTGAGCTGATTGGCAACATGCAGCTGCGGGGCGCCGTAAGCGGACTTGCCGCGCAGCTCCTCGCGCAGCGGCAGATCGGATAGCGAAATCTTCTGCTCGGTCATGGTTCTTAACCCTCCTCCGCGTTGATGCGTGCGCTGATGGCCTCGCCGTGCGCGGGCAGCCCCTCGGACTTCGACAGGGTAATCACCGTGTCGGCCACGCCCCGCAGGCCTTCTTCGTTGTAGTCGATGACGTGCACGGACTTCAGGAATGTCAGGGTGGACAGACCGGAGGAATGCCGGGCCGTGCCGGAGGTCGGCAGCACGTGGTTGGAGCCCGCTGCGTAGTCGCCCAGCGGCACCGGGCTGAAGCGACCGATGAAGATCGCACCTGCGTTAGTGATCTGTGCGGCTACCTCGTGGGAGTCCTTGGTGTGAATCTCCAGGTGCTCCGCCCCATAAGCGTTGGCCGCACGGATGCCCGCGGCGATGTCGTCGACCAACACCACACCGGACTGCTGCCCATTCAGTGCTTCTGCCACGCGCTCCGAGTTCTGGGTGATGTGGTAGCGCTCGTTCATCTCGGTCACCACTGCGTCGGCCAGCTTCTCGCTATCGGTGATTAACACGGAGGCCGCCATCGTGTCGTGCTCTGCCTGGCTAATCAGGTCGTAGGCGATCTCCACCGCATCGGCACTGTCGTCTGCGAGCACGGCGATCTCGGTCGGCCCTGCCTCGGAGTCGATGCCCACCACGGAACGGCACAGTCGCTTGGCCGCGGTGACGAAGATGTTGCCCGGGCCGGTCACCATATCCACCGGCTCCAGCTCCTCCCCACCGTCGGCAGTGGAACCGTGAGCCAGCAGTGCGACCGCTTGCGCGCCGCCGACAGCCCAGACCTCCTCCACACCCAGCAGCTTGCAGGCCGCCAGCACGGTCGGGTGTGGCCAGCCGCCCTCCTGGGGCGGGGAGGCCACCACGAGCGATTCCACTCCGGCCTCTTGGGCCGGCACGACGTTCATAATCACGCTCGACGGGTACACCGCGTTGCCGCCCGGCGCGTATAGGCCCACGCGCTGGACGGGGATGAAGCGCTCGGTCACAGTGCCACCCGGCGCGACCTCCACCTGCTTGTCGGCGGGGTGAATGGCGGAGTGGAATGCACGCACGCGCTCAATGGCATCCTCGAGTGCAGCGATGACGCCGTCGGCCAACGTCCCCACGGCGGCGTCAATAACCTCGGCAGGAACCCGCACCGAATCCGGGGTCACGCCATCGAAGCGCTGCCCGATCTCCAGCGCCGCGCGCGCACCACCCGTACGCACCTGGTCGACGATGGGAGCGACGGTGGGAATCACCGCGTCTACGTCTGTCCCTCCACGGGGAAGTCGGCGGCGCAGCTCGGCGGTCGTTGGGGCCTGCCCACGCAGGTCGATCCGGCTAAAGTCCAGCTGGGCGAGGGTCATGGTGTACGCAGCTTCCTTCCGAGTGCTTCATTTAATGCTGGGCTAGAGTTTACGCCATGGCCCAGACACTCCTTTCACTGCTCCGTGACAGTCGCGCGGCCGCTGTTTCGGGGGCGCACGCTGCGACGAGTTGGCGCCTAGCCAGCGACTTCGCCCGGCAGTACTGGCTGGCCACCCCGGACGAGGTTCCGGACGAGCTGCGCGGCGAGTTCTACAGCATGCGGGCCAGCGCCGCGGACCACTTGGGCTTCGCCGACGAGGCGGTCGGCGCGCTACGCGACCTGCGGCATTGGGCGCGCAGCCACGACGATCACGCGCTGGCGCTGGAGGCCTTGGCTCTGCTGGCCCACCAGGCTCTCGCCCAGGAGGAAGACCCCACCGCCTTCGCCGAGCTGCACTCGCCGAGCGAAATGCTGGCACAGCTGGCGCAGGGGTTCGACGGCTTTCGCCCGCACCCGGATTCCCCCACCCTCGGCGAGGCGCCGCACATCACGCACCGCGACCTCGACCCAACTGTTGCCGATCGGCTGACTTCGGCGGCCACGACGGGCTTTGCGGTGGCTACGAACCTTTCTGGTTCTTTGGAGGATGACGCCACCGCGTGCGACTTCGCCGATTCCTTCGCCAAACTTGTGCGCCGGTTCGGCCGGAAACCCCCGAGCGCGGCCGACCGGCAGCTGTGGTTCGCCCAAGAGGCCTGGTTCCGCGGGCGCCGCGAAGAGGCTTTCGAGCTGGTCACGGCACTGGTCGAGAGGCTGGAGGAAGGCGAGGAAGACTCTGTGTCGAGCGGTGGCGGCTCCGGCGCGCAAACAGTTTCGCTGTACGAGGCGCACGACATGCTGGCGCATTTCGAAATGTTCCGGGCGGCAGAGAGCGAAGCGAGTTCCCTTTTGTCCGTCGCCGATCACTGGAGAACCTGCATGGCGCTGGCAGGTGAACTCGACGCGGGAGTGATTGCGTTGCGCTGCGCGGGGTTGGCGGCGATGGCTCTGCTGGGCGAGGGATACCCCGGCGAGGCCTGGGAACTGGCCAACGCCGAACTGGACGCCATCGCGGGCTGCCCCCTATCCCCCGCGGTGCTAAACCTGCGCTACACACTGGCGGAGGCCGCACTGAACTGCGGGCTGTTTGAGGAAGCCCTGGCGAATGCGCGCCTGGTGGCGGAGTGGTCCGAGTTCAGCGCCGACGACGAGCGCACCATCGGCAGCTACACGATGGCGCTGGTGGCGGCCACAGAACTGGGCCACGAAGCGATCGCCGAGGAGATCGACGAACGCCGACTGGCCGCGCTGGAGCGCTGGGAATCCTGATAGGGTACGTGGCTTAATCCAGCCCGATGTCCAGCGCCTGCACGCTGTGGGTCAGGCCCCCAACGGCCACGGACTCCACGCCGGCAGCGGCGTAGTCCCCGGCGACGTCGAGCGTCAGCCCGCCGGAAGATTCCAACAGCACCTGCGGGGCCAGCTGGTTGCGCAGCTCCACTGCCTTGCGGGTATCTTCCACGCTGAAGTTATCCAGCAGCACCTGGGGCGGGTGGGGCCGATCAGTGGCCAGCAGCTCCGCGAGCTGGTTAAGGTTATCCACTTCGACCTCTACCCACGTGGTGGCGTCCTCCCCCAAGAAATCCCGCACCCGCGCATAGGCTTCGGCGGCACTCGACAGTTCGACGTGATTGTCCTTGACCATCACCTGGTCGCCCAGGTTGTAGCGGTGTGGGTAGCCACCGCCGTGCACGATCGCGCGCTTTTCCAGCATGCGCATGCCCGGCAGGGTCTTGCGGGAATCGCGCACCCGGCATCCGCGCGGGCTAGTGGCCGCAGCTTCCACCACGTCGACCCAGGCGCGGGTCTGCGTGGCGATGCCGGAGGCGTGGCTCAGAATGTTCAGCAGCGTGCGCTCCAGCATTAAGATGTGCTGGATCTTGCCTTCGACGCGGGCGACCTCGTCCCCCGCTTCCACCCGGTCTCCATCGGCCACCACCGCGGTGACGTCCACGTGCCGATCTGCGGCGACCTCCGCGACAATGTCCACTGCATCCAGGCCACTAATAACACCCGACTGTCGAGCGCGCATGACCTTCACACCGGTCGCCTCGGCGGGCACGGTGGCCAAGGTGCTGACATCCGCACCATCACCGAAGTCCTCTTCCAGCGCTACTTTCGCCATGCGCAGGTACGCAGCCCTTATGCGGGAGGGATCGGTGAGTTGGTTCGGGTAAGGCAGTTCCGTTTCGCTGTGTTCGATGTCTCCGTGTTCGACTTCTCCGTGTTCGACTTCTCCGTGGTCCACTATTCCCCACTTCCCGGGTTGCCGATAGCGATCATGCGTTCCACGGATCGGCGCGCCGCTGCCGCGGTTTCCTCATCCACCGTCACCTCGTCCTCGCCGAGCGCTAGGCAGCGCAGCAGCGCCGCCGGGGTGATCATCTTCATGTACGTGCAGGCTGCCCGGTCGTTGACGGCACGGAAGTCCACGCCCGGGGCTGCTTGCCGTAGCTGGTGCAGCATGCCGACCTCGGTAGCCACCAGAACGGTGGACTGGCTGGTTGTCTTCGCTTGCGTGATCATGTCGCCGGTAGACAGCATCTTCACCCGCTCGGGTTCCACAATGCCCTCCCCGGCCAGGTAGATCGCGGAGTTCGCGCAGCCACACTCCGGGTGGATAAACAGGTCGGCCGTCGGGTTGTCGTGCGCCTGCTGGTTTAACTCTTGCCCAGAGATCCCCGCATGCACGTGGCACTCGCCCGCCCAGACGTGGATGTTGTCCCTCCCGGTTTCGCGGCGCACGTGCGCGCCGAGGAACTGATCGGGCCCGAACAGCACCTCCTGACCCTCCGGCAGGCTGGCCACCACATCGACAGCATTGGAGCTGGTGCAGCAGATATCCGTCAGTGCCTTCACGTCGGCGGTGGTGTTCACGTAGCTGACCACCACGGCCCCCGGGTGCTCGGCCTTCCACTCGCGCAGCTCGTCGGCCGTAAGGGAATCGGCCAGCGAACACCCCGCGGCGGCGTCCGGAATAAGAACGGTTTTCTCCGGCGACAGAATCTTCGCGGTCTCCGCCATAAAGTGCACACCGCAGAAGACGATCACGTCCGCGTCCGTCTCCGCGGCAATGCGCGACAGCGCCAGGGAATCGCCGGTGTGGTCGGCAATGTCCTGGATCTCCGGCAGCTGATAATTGTGCGCCAGAATCAGCGCATTCTTCTCTTCCTTGAGGCGACGAACCTCCGTGGCCCACTCGTCGAGGGAGACTGTGTCCGGCATGTCCCACCGGCCATCCATGCGAGTGATGCTCTTTAACATGTTGCTCAGCATTCGCTCTACGTTAGTACGAAAGCTGAGCTCAAGGGGCTACTTCCCCTTTTCCCCTTTCCCTGCTCCTTCAAAGTCCTCCGGGTCGGCGAACGTTGCGCCCAGCCAGTACACAATCAGCGCCAACGCCGGGGCCACCACCAGCCCCACCGAGGGGTTAGCTACCTCCAGAAGCTGAATCACGTCCCCCGGCTGCGGGTAGGCAGGCACCGGGTCGGAGTGCAGCTTATCGGCCACCCACGCCCCCAGCGACCAGGTCGCCGTAGTACCCCAGAGCACCGCCAGTGTGGTCCACAGCATCATCAGCAGACCACGGATGCGAGTGCGATAAGCCCAGATGGCAATCGCAACGCCGCCCACAGTGGTCAGGCCAAGGTAGTAGACATAAGCCCGGAACGAGGCATCCTCCGTCCCCGGCACTGTGTCAGCGCTCCCGTGGGCCGTGACTTTCAACTCTGATGTGGGGTGAATCGCGCCCCACACCACGCCCAGCAACAAAAACGTGACCAGCGTGACGAATAAGACCAGCGCTGCTTCCCCGATCGGTCGGGGGATTAACTGGCGCTGGTTCTTCTGGTCCAGCGCACCGTCACGAAACTTCATGTGGCTCACCCTACGGCAATCTAGTCCACTACTCTGGGACACTGTGCAGTTAAACCGCAAGAAAATCGTGAGCACCGCAGTCGACATCCTGCAGCAGTACGGCCTGGCCGACCTCACGATGCGGCGGCTCGCCCGCGCCCTCGACGTCGCGCCCGGCGCCTTGTACTGGCACTTCCCCAACAAGCAGGCCCTCCTCGGAGGCATTGCCGAGTCGATCCTCACCGCCGTGCCCGCCCGCCCCGGCAGTGCGGCCGATTATTGTTCTTTTCTTTTTGACGCCCTCACCTCCCTCCGCGATGGCGCCGAAATCACACTGGCAGCGGTGGCCAGCGACACGCTTGACAGAGAACTGGCGGCCGAGCTGGGCGCAGAACTGGCCACCGAGTTGAATGCCGGTGAAGTGGACGGTGCCGTGGACGGTGCCGTGGACATCACAGAGGCCGCTTCCAAGCTGCTCCTGCGTTTCGTATTCGGCTCCGCGCTAGAGCTGCAGGCGCGCCAGGGCGTGGCCTTGAGCCTGGGCACGGCAGAGGAAGATGCAGGAAGTTCCCAAGCCCACGCACGGGAGGATCTAGTGCTGGGAGTAGAAACAATATTGCGCGGTTTTAGCCGTTAGAATGGTGCACATGACTTTCGGACTGTCAGATAAAAGTGGATTGCGAGCGCCCGGCGAACCCTTGGTCGGGTGGCCTGGAAAGCCCTACCCTCTCGGCGCCACCTTTGACGGCAACGGCACCAACTTTGCCCTGTTCACCGAAGTAGCAGAAGCCGTGGAACTCTGCCTCTTCGATAGCCAGGGGGCGGAGACCCGGGTGAAGATGGAGGAAGTCGACGCAGACATTTGGCACTGCTACCTGCCCGGCATCGTCCCCGGCCAGCGCTACGGTTACCGCGTACACGGCCCGTGGGATCCGACCCGTGGCTTGCGCTGCGACCCCTCGAAGCTGCTGATGGACCCCTATGGCAAGTCTTTCGACGGCGCCTACGACGGGCACCCTTCGCTGTTCAACTACGACATCAACGATCCTGATAATCCGGAGGCGCGCAACCAGGAGGATTCCGCGCCGCACTCAATGCGCTCGGTGGTTATCAACCCCTACTTCGACTGGCACAACGACCGTCGCCCGAACATCGAGATGCACAAGACCGTCATCTACGAAACCCATGTCAAGGGCCTGACGATGACGCACCCGGATGTCCCAGAGCACCTGCGTGGTACCTACGCTGGCTTGGGTCACCACTCGATCGTGGAGTACTTCAAGGATCTGGGCGTCACGGCCGTGGAGCTGATGCCGGTCCACCAGTTCATCCACGACGACCGCCTGCGGGAGCTGGGACTGCGCAACTACTGGGGCTACAACACCCTGGGCTTCTTCGCCCCGCACCGCGACTACGCGGCCTCCCCCAGCGCGGAGGGCGCGATTGCGGAATTCAAGCAGATGGTGCGCAGTTACCACGACGCGGGCATCGAGGTGATCCTGGATGTGGTCTACAACCACACCAGCGAGGGCAACCACATGGGCCCCACCCAAAACTTCCGTGGTATCGACAACGCCGCCTACTACCGCCTGGTCGATGGCGACGAGGCCCACTACATGGACTACACGGGTACGGGTAACTCCCTGAACGTCCGCCACCCGCACACCCTGCAGCTGATCATGGATTCCCTGCGCTACTGGGTCACGGAAATGCACATCGACGGTTTCCGCTTCGACCTAGCCTCCACCCTGGCCCGCGAGTTCCACGACGTCGATCGCCTGTCCGCCTTCTTCGACCTGGTGCAGCAGGATCCCATCGTTAGCCAGGTCAAGCTCATCGCCGAGCCCTGGGACGTCGGGGAGGGTGGCTACCAGGTGGGTAACTTCCCGGCTCTGTGGAACGAGTGGAACGGTAAGTACCGCGATACGGTCCGCGATTTCTGGCGTGGCGAGCCCTCGACGTTGGGCGAGTTCGCCTCCCGTCTGACGGGCTCCTCCGACCTCTACACCGGTCGCCGCCCGACTGCGTCGATCAACTTCATCACCGCCCACGACGGATTCACACTCAACGACCTGGTCAGCTACAACGAGAAGCACAACTCCGACAATGGCGAGGACAACCGTGACGGTGAAAGCCACAACCGTTCCTGGAACTGTGGCGTGGAAGGCCCGACGGATGACGAGGAGATCCTGCAGCTGCGCGATAAGCAGCGCCGCAACTTCCTGACCACCCTCTTGCTCTCCCAGGGCACCCCGATGATTTCCCACGGTGATGAGATCGGCCGCACCCAGGGCGGCAACAACAACGTCTACTGTCAGGACAACGAAATCTCCTGGATGGACTGGGAAAACATGGACGAGGATCTGCACGCCTTCACGCGTTACCTCATCCACCTGCGCCAGGCGCACCCGGTGTTCCGCCGCCGTCGCTTCCTGGCCGGCGGCCCGCTGGGCCAGGACGTGGCGAAGCGCGACATCGCATGGCTCACCCCGGACGGCTCCCTGATGTCCGATTCCGATTGGAACGCGGACTTCGGAAAGTCGCTGATGGTTCACCTCAACGGCATGGCCATCGAGGAGCCGGATCCGCAGGGTCGCCCGGTGGAGGACGATTCCTTCATCTTCTGCTTCAACGCCCACCACGAGCCGATCACCTTCACCCTGCCGCGCCGCCACAACGTGATGCACGTCGAGCCGAGCGAGGAGGAAAGCTGGACCGTCGTCGTCGATACGGCAGAGCCGACCGGTGTGCCAGAGGAAACCCGCCGTTTCTCCGGTGGCGATACTCTAGAGATCGCCGCGCGGAGCACGGTGGTCCTGCAGCGCCCGATCACCACGGAGGTCAAGCTCTAAGCATGGCTTCCGGATCGTCCCCCTCCCCTGTGTCTTTCCCCGCCCGGGGCGCGACCGTCACGCTCTCCGAGCAGGAAATCCGGGTGACTCGCTCGCCGCTGAATTCCTCGCTGTACCCCGATGTTTCTCGTCGACCCGACGAGCTTATCGGCTGGTACAAGCAGGCGCCCGATGGCTGTTCGCCGGGGTATATCCAATTACTTTTTGACGCCGAACGCCCCCGCGTGAACTTCTCTCCCTCGCACACGGACGAGTTCGCCGCCCTGGATCTGCAGCTCACGAATCTGCAGGCCGGGTACCCTCTGGTGGCCGGCCAGGAAAGCGCTGGCTCGAACACGGAGAACAGCGGAAGCGTCTCCGCCGCGGAGTGGGTCAGTTCCGCTGAATCCGCCGGTGGCGGGGACGAGGGGGCGTCACCAAGAAAGAAACAGAAGCGCTCCCCCGCACCGTGGGCGAAGGTCGCCACCCCGGACGAAGTGCCGGAGGCGAACGAGGAAGCAGATATCGACGGCCCCATCTATGGGCAGACGGTGTGCGTGACCGGCGACGTTGAACCCTACGACAAGGGCGAAGTGTGGGACATGATTGCCTCCCGCGGTGGCGTGGTGGCGAAGAACGTCACCAAGAAGACGACGATGTTGATCGTCGGCGAATGGCCAAGCGTGACCTCGAAGGAAAAGCGTGCCCGCGAGCTGCAAAGCAAGGACCAGGTGCTGCAGATCATAGGGTTTGAGGAGTTCCTGCAGCTAATCAAGTAGGCAAGTAGCCTAGGAGGCATGTCAGCGACCTATCGCCTTCAGCTCCGTGGACCTGGATCCGACCCCGCCCAAGCCTTCACTTTCGCCGATGCGGAAGAGCACCTGCCGTACTTTTCGCGCCTGGGTGTCTCGCACCTCTACCTGTCCCCGGTGATGCAATCGCCGAAAGCCTCCACTCACGGCTACGACGTAACAGACCCGTCGACCATCAACCCGGAACTCGGTGGCATCGAAGGCTTACGATCCCTGGCCGACAAAGCGCACGAGCTGGGCATCAAGCTGCTGCTGGACATTGTTCCGAACCACGTAGGTGTGGACGACCCGCAGCTAAACCCCTGGTGGTGGGATCTGCTGAAGAAGGGCAAGGAATCCGAGTACGCGGACTACTTCGACGTGGACTGGTCGCAGGACAACGGCGCTGGCGGACGGCTGGGGCTGCCGGTGCTGGGCAGCGAAGAAGACGTGGCGGAGCTGCGGATCGAAGAAGGCGCCGAGGCTGGGGCCGACGGCGAGGGCACCGAACCGGTGCTGTGCTACTACGACAACCGCTTCCCCATCGCCGAGGGCACCCTCGGCGGCACCCCGCAGGAGGTGCACGACCGCCAGCACTACCGCCTGATGTACTGGCGCGACGGGGTGATTAACTACCGCCGCTTCTTCAGCATCAACGGTCTGGCGGGCTTGCGGCAGGAAGACCCGGTGGTGTTCGAGCACTCCCACCGCATTCTGAACCAGCTGATCGCGGCGAACATCATCGACGGCGTGCGCGTGGACCACCCGGATGGCCTGGCCGATCCTTTTAACTACCTGAAGCAGCTGCGCAAGCTGATCGGCGAGGATCGCTGGCTGCTGGTGGAGAAGATCCTGGGGGTCACCGAGCCGCTGGATCCCCGCCTGACGGTCGACGGCACCACCGGCTACGATGCGCTGCGTGAGCTCGACGGCGTGTTCGTGCACCGCCCGGCCGTGGGCACCATGGGTGAGCTGGCGCTGGACATGACCGGCTCTAAGTGGGACGCCGAAGCTTTCGACAACGCCGAGTACGAGCTGAAGTCCGAGGTGGCGGGCCAAGAACTCGCAGCGGAGGTGCGCCGCCTGGCCCGCGCGATCCGCAGCGATAACTGGTCGACATCCGGCGAGGCAGTGTCGGACGAAGAACTGCGCGACACCCTCATCGAACTCATCGCCGCAATGCCGGTCTACCGCGCGGACTACGAATCCCTGTCCCGCGTGACCAGCACCGTGATCGCCCAGATGATCATCCGCTACCCGGAACGCGCCGACGCGCTGGACCTGATCGCCACCGCCCTGATTTCCCGCGGCGAGGCAAACGTGCGCTTCGCCCAAGTCTGCGGCGCGGTGATGGCCAAGGGCGTGGAGGATACCGCCTTCTACCGAGGTTCGCGCCTGGTGAGCCTGCAGGAAGTCGGCGGAGCTCCCGGCCGCTTCGGCGTTTCCCCCGCCGAGTTCCACCTGCTGCAGGCCGAGCGCGCTCGCCTGTGGCCGAAGGCGATGACGACCCTGACCACGCACGACACGAAGCGAGGCGAAGACGTGCGTAGCCGCATCGGCTGCATCACCGAATCCGCCGAGCGTTTCGCCGAACTCTGCGATGGCATCGAGTACACCGACGGCGGCACCTGCCACTTCCTACTGCAGAACATGATCGGCGTGTGGCCGGTGGACGGCAACGTCTCCGACGAACTGCGGGAGCGCCTGCACGCCTACGCCGAGAAGGCCATGCGCGAAGCTGGAGTACACACCACCTGGTTCGACGTAAACGAGAATTTCGAGAGCTCCATCCACCAGTGGATCGATGCCACCATCGATAACCACGGGGAGGACATCACCACCTTTGTTGCGGAGATCGCACCTGCGGCGGAGATGGTCTCGCTATCCAAGAAGCTGCTGCACATCATGGGGCCGGGTATCCCGGACATCTACCAGGGCACGGAGTTCTTCACGGATTCGCTGGTCGACCCGGATAATCGCCGCCCGGTGGACTTCGCCCAGCGCCTGGAGGCCCTGGATCGCGTCTCCCGCGGCGATGTGCGCGACAAGGACGATGAGCGCCTCTACCTCATCGCCACCGCCCTGCAGATCCGCAACCAGTTCGAGCTGGACAATGCCAGCTACCTTCCCGTCATGGCCACCGGCACCATGGAGCGCCACGTGCTGGGCACCCTGCGCGGCGACGACGTGATCACCCTGGTCACCCGTCGCCCGCTGGATATTCTGCGCGACGGTTGGGCAGACACGACGGTGGCTCTGCCAGAGGGCGTGTGGGAGGATCGCCTCTCCGGCAGCATGTGGGAGGGCGAGGTCCCGCTGGCCAGCCTGTTCAGCGAGCGCGGCCAGGCGATCCTTACCCGCATGGGGGTCTGATGTCTGCGCTGCAGGATTACGACGCCTGGATCCACGCCCACCCCACCGTCGCCGCCGACCTGGAGGCGCACGTCATTGATGTTCTTGATGACGCCGGCCTGACGTTTGACCGCGTCAGCGTTCGCATCAAGGATCGAACGAGCTTCGCCCGCAAACTCTCCAACGAGGCGTACCCGGATTACGACTCGTTTACCGACGCGCACGACGTCATCGGCGTGCGGGTCATCACCTTCCACTCCTCAGAGATCCCCCAGCTCAAGGACGCACTATCCGACCTTTTCACCGTGGTGCGAGTCATCGACAAGGCCGCCGAGACCGCCCGCGAGGGGCGCTTCGGGTACGCCAGCCAGCACCTGATTGTGTCCGCAAAGGACGAGCCGTGGGCGGCTGACGAGGGGGCGTCACCAAAGTACATAGAGATACAACTGCGTACGGTGCTGCAGCACGCATGGGCCGAGTTCGAACACGACGTGCGCTACAAAAACCAGGAGCACCCAGACACCAGCGCGCCCGAGGTTCAACGCGCGTTTACGCTGGCCGCGGGGCTGATCGAGCTGGCGGATGAGCAGTTCGACAAGATCGCGAGCATCATCGGAACCCCCGGCGAGGACGTCGAGGGGGCTCTGGACGAAGCATCGCTACCACGCGTGCTTACGCGGATTGTGGGCGATAAATACCCGACCTCGCGCGTGGATTACTACCGCTATGCCATCGACATGCTGGCGGCTCACGAGATCACGACGGTCGCGCAACTGCGGGAGCTGCTGGCTCCGACGCGACTGAAGGCGCTGCGTAAGGCCATGAATTACCCCTACTACCCCGGCCAGGTGCGCCTGGTGGACGACATGCTGCTGTTCGCCTATGGGCGCGAACACATCCGCAAGACGGTGCACATCGGCGACAATGCGCAGTCGCGCCCCGGCAGACTGGGCACCAGGTGGCAGCAATTGGGGCAAAAGACGGGCTAGAGCTCGCCGGGTAGTTTAGATCTCGCCGCGTTTGAAACGCTCCAGCTGGCGGCGCTCCCGCTTCGTCGGGCGGCCCGCTCCCCGATCCCGGCGCGGCATCGCGGGGATCACGGGCGGGGGTGGCGAATGGTCGATGTAGGCCTTGCGGGCCAGCTCCGCGCCGACGCGCTTGGACAGTAGCTGAGTGACCTCCACGATGTGCTCGCGGTGGTTGATCCACACGCGCACGGTATCGCCCACCACAACCGGCTGGGCGGGCTTCACCGACACGTCGTTGATTTTTACGTGCCCGGCGCGGCAGGCTTCCGCTGCCTGGGAGCGAGTCTTACACAGGCGGACGGCCCACACCCATGCGTCGATGCGGATCTTGCTAGAAGTTGCAGGGCTGGAGGTTGCAGGGCTGGCCAACGGGGTGCGTCACCACTGATCTTTGTGCTCGACGATCCCCTTGATCTGAAAGCCACTGTAGGCGATGAACGCCACTGCCAGGAGGGGCACGATGATGGCGAAGAAGGTGGTGGGCAGGATCGTTAGGCCACCGACCAAGCTGACTGCACCCACGGCACCCGCGATCTGAATGTTCCGAGAGTGCTTGCGAACCTCGGCCTTGCGCTGGGCGATGGGGTCGTTGCCCGCACGGCGGGCGGGCAGGTTGCCGTAATTGCTCATGGTTCTCCAGTGTAGTTAATCGGCTACAGCGTGTCCTCGATCCAGCGTTGACCCTCCAGGTGTGGCTCCGCTGCCCCGCTGGTGATGCTGGCCAGGAAGTCCGGCAGCGGCGCGCCGGGCCCACAGGCGATTGATAGCTCCGCCACGGCCTTGTATTCCACGCCTACCACGGTGTAACCGGCGGCGCGCACTTCGGCTTCCACGCGCCCGGCATCTGCGTGCGGCACGTCGCAGGTGTATAGATCCAGCTGTCGGCGCAGCACCAACGGCACCTGTTGCAGAACCTCGCGGGTGGCCTCCTGGTAAGCGCGCACCAGTCCGCCGGTGCCCAGCTTCACCCCGCCGAAGTAGCGCACCACGACGACCGCAACGTCCTGCAGCGGTTCCGGGGTGTGCCAGCCCTTCAGCACTTCCAGCATGGGCTGGCCCGCAGTGCCGGCGGGTTCGCCGTCATCGCTGGAACGTTCGATCGGCTGCGCGGAGTCCACGTGCACCACGAAGGCGCTGCAGTGGTGACGCGCATCCGGGTACTCGCGCCGGATGCTGTTAATAAACTCGCGCGCCTCGTCCTCACTGGTGCAGCGCTCGGCCAGCGCGATGAAGCGGGAGCGTTTAATCTCCACCTCCGCGGTGAACCGCCCCTGCTGCGGGCGGACGTAGGAAGGTTCGGGCCGGGAGGCGCTGAGTGGCGCTGTATCGTCGGGCATTCTCCCATTATCGCAGCTAGGGTGGAACCCATGTATTCCGTGTGGGCTCCTTTGGCCGAAAACGTAGAACTAGTCTTGCGACCTGCAACAACCGGTACCGAACAGCGCATCCCCATGACCCGCGAGGCCGATAGCTGGTTCCTCGCCGATATGCCTACCAACCCCGGCGACCGCTACGGATTTTCCGTCGACGGTTCGCCCGTATTCCCCGACCCGCGCTCCAAGCGCCAGCCCGACGGTATCCACGGGTTGTCGGAGGTCTGGCATCTCGACAAGCCCCGCACGCAACTGGGCCGCCCGCTGCAGGGCGAAGTTATCTACGAACTTCACGTCGGCACATTCACCGCGGCAGGCACCTTCGACGCCGCGATTGAGAAGCTCGACGAGCTCAAAGCGGTGGGCGTCACCGCTATAGAACTCATGCCCGTGCAACCCTTCGGCGGCAAGCGCAATTGGGGCTACGACGGTGTGATGTGGCAGGCAGTCACGGACGTTTACGGCGGTCCGGACGGGCTGTTGAGGTTTATCGACGCCGCCCACGACCGCGACCTGGCCGTGGTGTTGGACGTGGTGTACAACCACTTCGGCCCCGACGGTAACTACACCGGGGTGTTCGGCCCCTACACCGCCGGCGGCTCGACCGGTTGGGGTGATGTGGTGAATCTGCAGGGCCGGAATTCCGACGAGGTGCGCGCCTACATCCTGGAAGCGGTGCGCCAGTGGACCCAGGAGTTCGGCATCGACGGCCTGCGCCTGGACGCGGTGCATGCGCTGGATGATACGGGCGCGGTGAGCCTCATCGAGCAGATCCGCGACGCTGCGGAGCCGGCCTGGATTATCGCCGAGACGGACAAGAACGATCCCGTGTACACCGAGGGTTACAAGGTCGTGCAGTGGAACGATGACATCCACCACGCGATCCACACCGTCGTTTCCGGCGAGGATCACGCCTACTACTCCGATTTCGGGACGGTCGAGGTACTTGCCACGACGTTCCAGCGGGTGTTCTGGCACGACGGGCGCTTCAGCTCCTTCCGCGGGCGCACGCACGGCCGGCCGGTGACGGATCCGGAGCTGTGGCGTTTCGTGGCGTACACGACCACCCACGACCAGACCGGCAACCGCGCGGCGGGCGATCGGCCGAGCATGAACCTGTCGGTAAAGCAGCAACTGGCCAAGGCCACCTTGGTACTGACCAGCCCGTTCACCCCGATGCTGTTTATGGGCGAGGAATGGGGTGCATCCACGCCGTTCGCGTTCTTCGTCGACCACGAGAACGAGGAACTCAACCAAGCCACCCGCGAGGGGCGCATGCGCGAGTTCGCGCGCGCCGGGTGGGATCCAAAGGACGTGCCGAACCCGGCGGCCGAGGAGACATTCCGAGACAGCGTGCTGAAGTGGGCGGAGCGAACGGAATCCCCGCACGCGGAAGTCCTGCGCGGCTATACGGACCTGCTGGAGTTCCGCCGCACCCACCGCCTGGCCGAGGCCGAGCTGCTGGACGTGAGCTGGTGGGCCGACGGCGAGGAACCAGTCAGCGAAGCCCTGGCGGGCGTGAACCCGACGGTGCCGCCGAGCGACGCGGACGACGAGCTGGCGCACGGCCGCTGGATCGAGCTGACCTACCAAGCTCCGGAATCCCTGGTGAAGGTCACCGTGAACTTGGCCGACACGCCCCACGATGGGCTGGGGCTCGGCCCGTGGGAGGCGCGCTACGGCACCGAATAGTTAGTTGGCCAGTAGCTGGCCGCGCAGCAGATCTAGGAGAAAATGCCCTCCCAGGTCGAGGCCTTCAAAGCGCCCATCAACGACGGAGACTTGTTCACGCGCATCTCGGGGCCGAGCAGGAACTGAACTTCCTCCTCACCGTCGATGAGGGTCAGGTAGACATCCGAGTCCCCCTTGTTTTGGCTGAGCACGCGGCGCAGGTTGGCCATGTTGCCCGGCGTGGCCTGATCCACGCGGATGTTCAGCCGCAGTGGCACACCGGATCCAGCGCCAACCGTGAGCTCTGCGGACTTGAGATCCTGGCAGAACAGGCGCATGTCGTCTTCTCGGTAGTTAATCTTCGCCTTCGCCAGCACGATGTTGTCCTCGACGATCTGCGGGGCCACCATCTGGTAGGTCTTCGGGAACACCAGCAGCTCTACCTGTGCACCATGCTGATCCTCCAGCGTGGCGATCGCCCAGGGGTTGCCGTTGCGGTCGATGCGGCGCTCGACGGCCGAGATGATGCCGCCGATCTTCAGATCCTTGTTGTTCGGCAGTTCGCCGGACAGCACGGTCGTCAGGGGCGTGTCGATCTGCGCGTCCAGGGCATCCTCGAAGCCGTCCAGGGGGTGGCCGGAGACGTAGAGGCCCAGCATGTCGCGTTCCAGCGCCAGCTGGTGCTTGCGTTCCCACTCCTGGTCGGGCACCTCCACGCGGAAGACATCGCCCGCGTCGTCGTCCCCGCCCAGGCCTGCGAACAGGTCGAATTGCCCCTTCGCTGCGGCCTTCTTGGTGGCAGTGACGGCGTCCACCGCGTCCTCGTGCACCAGCACCATGCCCTTGCGCGGGTGGCCCAGCGAGTCGAAGGCGCCGGCCTTAATCAGCGACTCGGTCACGCGCTTGTTTGCCGCGGTCAGATCGATCTTGTCCAGGTAGTCAGAGAAGTCCTTGAACGCGCCCTTTTCCTCGCGGGAGGCGATGATGGAGTTCACCACGTCCTCGCCCACGTTGCGCACCGCACCCAGGCCGAAGCGGATGTCCTTGCCAACGGATTGGAAGGTGTAGCGCGAATCGTTCACGTCCGGGGACAGCACGTGAATGCCCAGGTGGCGGCAGTCTGCCAGGTAGATCGCGGACTTGTCCTTCTTATCCGCCACGGAGGTCAGCAGCGCAGCCATGTACTCCGGCGCGTAGTTCGCCTTCAGGTAGGCGGTCCAGAAGGAAACCAAGCCATAGCCCGCGGCGTGGGATTTGTTAAAGGCGTAGCCGGCGAACGGCAGGATCGTATCCCACAGCGTCTTGATGGCATCGGCGGAGTAGCCGTTGGACTTCATGCCCGATTCGAAGGTGACGAATTCCTTTTCCAGCACTTCCGGCTTCTTCTTACCCATTGCCTTGCGGAAACCATCTGCTTGGCCCGCGGTGTAGTTCGCGACCTTTTGGGAGATCTTCATGATCTGCTCCTGGTACACGATCAGACCGTAGGTCTCCTCCAGGATTTCGTGCAGCGCCTCTTCCAGCTCCGGGTGGATCGGCACAATCGGCTTGCGGCCGTTCTTGCGGTCGGCATATTCCCAGTGCGCGTCCACACCCATGGGACCCGGGCGATACAGCGCCAACGCGGCCACGATGTCGTTGAAGCCCGTCGGCTTCATGCGCTTTAGCAGCTTCTGCATGCCCGCGGAGTCCAGCTGGAACACGCCCAGCGTCTCACCGCGCGCCAACAACTCGTAGGTGGGATCATCCACCGTATCGAGGTTCTCCAGGTCCAACTCGAAGTCGCGGTTGGTCTTGATGTTATCGAGGGCGTCACCAATAACCGTAAGGTTTCTAAGGCCCAGGAAGTCCATCTTCAGCAACCCGATGGCCTCGCAGGCGGGGTACGGCCAGCCGGTGATCAGCGCGCCATCCTGCTTGCGCTTCCACATGGGGATGCAGTCCAGCAGCGGAACGCTGGACATAATCACAGCACAGGCGTGCACACCGGCCTGGCGGATCACGCCTTCCAGACCGAGTGCATCCTTGTAGATCTTCGCCACGTCCGGGTCGGTTTCGATCAGCTGGCGCACCTCGGCGGCCTCGGGGTAGCGCTCGTGCTCCGGGTCGGTGATGCCGTGCAGCGGAATGTCTTTAGCCATGATCGCCGGGGGCAGGGCCTTGGTGATCCGGTCGGCCATCTGGAATCCGGCCTGGCCGTAGTGGGCGCGGGCGGAGTCTTTAATAGCCTGCTTCGTCTTCACTGTGCCGAAGGTGATCACCTGTGCGATCTTGTCCTCGCCCCAGCGGTCGGAGGCGTAGCGGATCATCTCTCCGCGACGGCGATCGTCGAAGTCGATATCGATATCGGGTGCGGACGGGCGCTCGGGGTTCAGGAAGCGCTCGAACAGCAGGCCGTGTTCCATCGGGTCGATATTCGTGATCGTCAGCGCGTACGCGACCAGTGCACCGGCGGCCGAACCACGGCCGGGACCGACGCGGATGCCCACGGAGCGGGCGTACTTGATCAGCTCGGCGACGATCAGGAAGTAGGACGGGTAGCCCTTCATGTCGATCACGCTGATCTCGTACTTGGCGCGGTCGATGTACTCGGCGGGGACGTCCTTGCCCGGGAAGCGCTCCTCCAACCCCTTCATCACTTCGTGGGTCAGCCAGGTCGTCGGCGTGTGGCCTTCCGGCACGTCGGCGATGGGCATGCGGTCGTGCGGGTGCTCCTCCCAGATCTCGGAGTAGTCCTGCACACGCTCGGCTACCCAAAGGGTGTTGTCGCAGCCCTTCGGTACTTCCTTATCCCACTGAGCGCGGATGTCCTCGGCGGTGCGCAGGTAGTAGCCGGTGCCGGAGAACGCAAAGCGCTTACCGCCCTGATCCAGGGTGGGTTCATCCAGTGTGGAGCCGGTCTGCACGCACAGCATCACCTCGTGCGCCGGGGCCTGCTGCTCCAGCACGTAGTGGCAGTCGTTGGTCACCAGCGGCGGCAGTTCCAACTTGCGGCCGATCTCCAGCAGGTCGTCGCGCACCCGCTTTTCGATCTCCAGGCCGTGATCCATCAGCTCCAGGAAAAAATTCTCTTTGCCGTAGATGTCCTGCCACATGGCGGCGGCTTCCAGGGCCTTGTCGAACTGTCCCAAGCGCAGGCGAGTCTGCACGTCGCCGGACGGGCAGCCGGTGGTGGCGATGATGCCCTCGGAGTGTTGGGCGATCAGCTCGGCATCCATGCGCGGCCACTTGCCCAGCTGACCTTCGTAGCTGGCCATCGAGGACAGATAGAAGAGGTTGCGCAGCCCCGTCGCGTTCTCTGCGATCATCGTCTGGTGCAGGTACGCACCGGAGGCCGAGACGTCGTCAGATTTCTGCTCCGGCTTACCCCACCGCACGCGCTGCTGGTTAAAGCGGGATTCCGGGGCGATATAGGCCTCAATGCCGATGATGGGCTTGATGTCGGCGGCGGTCATCGCCCGGTAAAAAGCATCCGCACCGAACATGTTGCCGTGGTCCGTCATACCGACTGCGGGCATCCCCTGCCGCTTGGCTTCCGCGGCCAGCATATCGACTTTAGCCATGCCGTCGAGCATGGAGTATTCGGTGTGGTTATGCAGGTGGACGAAGGAGGAACCGCTCATGGTTGGCCATCTTAGCGTGTTGTAAAAATCCCTTTTTTCGGCACATGGGATTCCTTATCGCTATACAGTTACTTTCCATGAAGAAAGATACCCGCCTCGCAGTGGCGCACCTGGACGCACCCTTCGCGGTGCTCGATCTGGATGCCGCCAGAGCCAACGCGCAAGACATGGCGCACCGTTCTCGCGGTACCCCGATTCGGGTGGCCAGCAAGTCGCTGCGTATCCGTTCGCTAATCTCGGAGGTCCTTACCCTCCCCGGTTATCGCGGCATCTTGGCCTACAACCTGAACGAAGCGCTATGGCTCTGCGAGGAGCAGGTCAGCGATGACATCCTCGTTGCCTACCCTTCTGCCCACCGCGAGGCGCTGCATCGTTTGATCCACGATGCGCGCGCCCGCGAGGCCATCACTCTCATGGTCGATTCGGTCGCTCACCTGGACTTTATCGACTCTGTGGTGCCGCCCCACGAGCGTGGAGACATTCGGGTTTGTATTGATATTGACGCCGCGTTGCGCGCCGGCCCCGTTCACATCGGAGCCTTACGTTCCCCTCTGTATACGGTGGCGGAGGTTCGCGACTTCGCCCGGCAGGTCCGCCAGCGCGAGGGATTCCGCTTGGTCGGCCTCATGGCCTACGAGGGTCAGGTCGCCGGCACCACGGACACCTCCCCTGCCGTCGCGGCGATGAAGGCGCTGTCGGTGCGTGAGCTGGCTAGCCGTCGCGCAAAGATCGTCGCCGCCGTCGCGGAGGAACTGCGCGTGGCGGGTCTGCCTCCTCTGGAGTTCGTCAACGGTGGTGGCACCGGCTCGATCGAAACCACCAGCGCGGAGGCCGCCATCACCGAGATCGGCGCGGGCTCCGGCATCATCGGCCCCGGACTTTTCGACCACTACCGCCAGTTCCAGCCGACCCCGGCGGAATGGTTCGTCGTGCCAGTGGTGCGCCGCCCTGGGCCGGAGACAGTGACGGTCGCCGGCGGAGGACGTATCGCCTCTGGTCCCCCGGGTAAGGATCGCCTGCCGGTCGTCGACTGGCCAAGGGATCTAAAGATGGCCCCGCTGGAAGGCCCCGGCGAAGTGCAGACTCCGCTGAGCGGCTCCGCAGCCCGGAACTTGCGCCTCGGCGACCACGTGTGGATGCGCCACGCGAAGGCCGGTGAGGCAACTGAATACATCGATAGCGTGCTGGTCGTCTCGGCCGGTGAAATTGTCGCGGAATGGCCCACCTACCGCGGCGAAGGAAAGAGTTTTGTCTAATGAGCACCACTATTACCCGCAAGCCCGCCCATAACTCCCGCTGGTCCAACTGGTCCGGCGTGACCACCGGCCAGCCGCGCAAACAGGTGGCTCCGCGCGATGAGGCGGAACTGATCCAGCTGATCCAGCGCGCCGCCGCATCAGGGGAAAGGATCAAGCCCATCGGCGCCGGGCATTCCTTTACCTCCGTCGCCGCGACCGATGGCATCCAGGTCAGCCTGGACAACCTGGCGGGCTTGATCCACTTTGACCCGCAGAAGATGACCGCCCGCCTGCGCGCCGGAACCCGCCTGCGGGATGTACCGGGCATCCTGGCTCCCCGGGGAGTGGCACTGGCCAACCAGGGGGATGTCGATCCGCAGTCGTTGGCTGGCGCGATCGGCACCAGCACCCACGGCACGGGTCTGGGATTCACCGGTTTTGCTGGCATGTTGCGAGCTTTCCGCATCATCACCCCGGACGGCCACGCCCACGAATGCTACGCCGACGCAGAGGGTATCGCCGGAGAGCTCTACGACATCGCCCGAGTCTCGCTGGGCGCCTACGGCATCATTACCGAGGTAGAGCTCGACGTGGTGGATACCTTCGTTCTGCATGCGGTCGAGCGGGCGGAACCAAACGCACAGGTGGTGGATAACTTCGCCGAGCGCGTGCGGGGCGAGGATCACCTGGAGTTCTACTGGTTCCCCGGCACCGACGTGGCCCACGTGAAGACGAACACCCGACTGCCGGGCAATACTCCAACCAACCCAGTACCACGCTGGAAGGAGGTCTTCGACGACGAACTGCTCAACAATGGCGCCTACCGCGCGATGTGCGACCTGGCGCACTTCTTCCCCCGGCTGAGCAAGCCCTTTGCGAAGCTGAGCGCGAAGACCCTGGCGCAGCGCGAATACTCCAACGTCGCCCACGACGTGTTCGTCAGCTCGCGCCGCGTACGTTTCAACGAGATGGAGTACTCCGTTCCTCTGGCGGACGCCCGCGAGGTCCTGCGAGAGGTCCAGCACACCATGAACACGTGCGGCGAGCAGGTGCTGTTCCCGATCGAGGTTCGCGCAACCGCCGCCGATGACGTGCCGCTGTCCACGGCGAAGGGACGCGAGTCCTGTTACATCGCCATCCACCGCTACAACAAGGACAGCCACCATGCTCTGTTCCGCCACATCGAGCCGATCTTCAAGTCCGTTGCTACGGGGCGTCCGCACTGGGGGAAGCTGCACACCCTCACCCACGAGGACCTCTTGGCGCGGCACGAGGATCTGGCGCGTGCCTGCGAGGTACGCGCAAAGGTGGATCCGCAGGGCATGATGCGCAATGCGATGGTGGATCGGGTTTTCGGCCTGGCCTAGCTCAGCTTCTTCACCCGCCGTACCCGCGGCGGGCGGTTGCGTACCAAGTCAACGATGAAGACAACCACCGCAAGCCAGATAAGCACGAAGCCGACCCAGCGGGCGGGTTCGATGTGCTCGCTGTTCACAAAGACGGCCCACAGCATCTGGATCACCGGCGTGATGTATTGAACCATGCCCAGGCTCGTTAAAGACATTTCTTGGGCGGCGCGAGCGAAGCACAGCAGCGGCAGCGCTGTCACCACGCCCGCCAGCATCAGCAGTGCGGCGTGGCCAGCGCCCAACTGCACGTAAGTGTTGGTGCCCTGGGACTGCAAAAATCCCAAGTAGATCAACCCTACCGGCGCCAGGACAAGAGTCTCGGCGGTGAGGGACTGAATGGGCGTCAAACTAACCTGCTTCTTAACGAGCCCGTAGAACCCAAAGCTAAAAGCCAACGCCAGGGAGATCACCGGTGGCGACCCCAGCGCGACGGTCAACACCACGACGGCGATGGTGGCGATGCCGACAGAGACAAGCTGCAAGCGACGCAGCTTCTCCCCCAACACGATCACACCCAGCAGCACGCTGACCAGGGGGTTAATAAAGTATCCAAGGGCGGCATCGGCAACGTGATTGTTGTTGACCGCATAGATGTACAGCCCCCAGTTCACACTGATCAACAGCGCGGCGATGGCGACGATCCGCCACTGCCGGGCTGTGATGGAGCGCAGCTGCTTAAACCCGCGTATGGCGGCGAGCACCAGCAGCATAAACACCAGCGTCCACACAAAGCGGTGCGCCAGGATCTCCATCGGCGTGGCCGGTTGCAGCAGGGGGAAGAAGGCAGGAAACAGCCCCCACATCAGGTAGCACAGCAGGCCCCAGATCAACTATCTCGCTCCCATCGGTCGAATCCCAATGCGTCCGTACACCGCCCCCGGATCTGCAGGTTCCACGGCATAGGCGCGTTTCGCCAGCTCACGGAGCTGCTCCGGGGTTGCGTGGACTAGCACTCCGTCGATACGCAGCTTATCCGGTTGGGTCCGCGCACTTCGCGCTATGCGCCCCACAGCGCGGTTGATGACGTCGGCGCGGGTATGCCCCACCGCTGGTTCCGGCAGCGTCGCATAGGCCGTCGCGCCGAAGTAGAGGGTACTCACTCGCGCATCGATGCCCTTGAGCAGCTCGATCACCTCGCCGGAATTCCATGCGTGCTCCGGTGCCGGGGACACTAGCGCCCAGCGCGGTTCTTCGCCGGTCATGTGGTCGAGTTGTTCGCGCGCGTGCTCGCGGTACTGCGCCGGGGTGCCTTCGAAGGGGCCGAGCTGGTCGCCGTTGATGTTCGGCGCTTTGGAGGTGAGGTCTGATGCGCCCATGGCAATGACGCCACATCCCATCGCAATGAGGCAAATGCCGGACAGCCAAGCGACCCAACCTGGTCGGCGGGTGTCCTCCCAGTCCAGCTGGCGCTGGCGCTTCTTGTTTGCTTTCAACTGCTGCGGACTACGCCCCCGATACTGCTGATCGGGGTGTTGCTGTGATTGGCTCACGGCTGGTGGCCTCCAGCGTTCTTCGAGTTCTTCGCGCCGATGCCGTTGGCGTCCCGCAGCCTATCCAGCGCCTGCTGCAGGTCCTGGGGGTATGGCGATTGCACGGTCCTCCACGACCCATCCGGGTGCGGGAACCCCAGCTCCACGGCATGCAGCCATTGGCGGTTGAGGCCTAGCCGTTCGGAGAGCTTCGGATCGCTACCGTACATCGGATCCCCGCACAGCGGGTGATGCAAGGCGGAGAAATGCACGCGGATCTGGTGTGTACGACCGGTCTGCAGTTTGACCTCCAGCAAGCTGGCTTGGCGGTGAGCCTCCAGCGTGTCGTAGTGGGTAATCGCGTGCTTGCCATCCTCGCGCACGCTGAAGCGCCAGCCTGCGGAGGGGTGGCGTCCGATGGGGGCATCGATGGTGCCGGACGTCGGGTCGGGGTGCCCTTGCACCAGTGCGTGATAGGTCTTGGAGACCTCGCGATCCCGGAAGGCGTTCTTCAGCACGCTGTAGGCACGCTCGCTGGCTGCCACAATCATCACGCCGGAGGTGCCGACGTCTAGCCGCTGCACGATTCCCTTGCGCTCTGGCGGACCGGAAGTAGAAATGCGAAAGCCCGCAGCCGCCAGACCGGAGGTCACCGTCGGGCCATCCCAGCCGACGGTGGGGTGGGCAGCCACGCCGACGGGCTTGTCCACCGCGATGACGTCCTCGTCGGAGTACAGGATCTCCATCCCCTCCACATGCCGGGCCGGTTCGGCGGCCAGATCCCGAGGCGGGGCGGGAAGGGTCACGTCCAGCCATGCGCCCGCAATGAGCCGATCGGACTTCCCCACCGGCGACTGGTCCTGCAGAATGTCGCCATCGGCGGCCAGCTCCGCAACCGCGGTACGGCTGAGCCCCAGTAGCTTGGACAGTCCTGCGTCCACGCGCATTCCCGCCAGGCCATCCGGCACCGGCATCACTCGGTTTTCCCGGGTCATCGGCTCTCCTCCCCCTCGCTCACCTCGCTGGTATCGCTGGTATCGCTAGCCTCACTGGACTCGCTAGCCCGCTCGGCGCGCACATGATTCGCCGGCTCGATGAAGAATGCGTAGATCACGTAACACGCCACGCCGACGGTGATGGCGGCGTCAGCAACATTAAAAATGGCGAAGCTACCGAAAGACAGAAAGTCCACAACGTGGCCGTGCATACCTCCCGGCTCGCGAAAAACACGGTCGATCAGGTTGCCCGCTGCGCCACCCCCGATCAGACCAATCGGCAGCGCACCCGCCAAGTAACGTGTACGCAGGGCCAGAACGATACAGGCCAGGAAGGCGATCAGCTGGAAGCAGGAAAAGAAGATGGTGGCGCTGGTTCCCATCGAAAACGCCGCACCCGGATTGCGCACCAGGTACAGGCGGAAGAATTCGCCGATAACGGGGTAGGCCCGCTGTGGCTCGAGGTTCTCGACGACCGCCCATTTCGTGATCTGGTCGACGGCGATGATCCCAAACATCAGGGTCAAGGCTGCGATAGATGCGCGTTTCGAAGTCACGCTTAAGTAGTCTAATGTCCGCCTGTTACGCTGTGAACTTGTGGGTAATTCTAGGAAGTCCGCGCTAGCCGTGTGCAGCGCCATTGGCCTGGCCTTTGCGGCCGTTGGTTGCTCCGATACCGAGGAGCCGCAATCTAAGCCAGCCGACGTGGCTGTGCCGGGTGTAAAGATCGAGGTGCTGAACCGTGGCGCCACCCCGCAGGAACCCCTCGTGTGGTTCTCCCAAGGGGGCAACCAAGAGGTTTCCTTCGACGCCACCCAGGGCTTTGAACAGCACACGAAGGGGCATGACAAAAATAGTCCCGATGTTGCGGAGCTGGATTACGACGAGGTGACGATGCACCTGCCGCTGTCCGCCGAGGCTTCCACCGATGGCAAGGGCCGCCAGAGCACCGTGACTGTGGGCAAGCCGTCCGGCACGAATGAGGACAAGAACGACGACATCGCAACGGCCGAGGGCTTTAAGATGTCCTCCGAGCAAGACGTCGACGGCCGTGTAACCTCGCGCAGCTACAGCGCCCCCGATAGCGCCAGCCAGACCGCCCGCGCCAGCGTGGAATCCGCGCTGAACCAGATGAATGACTTCCCCATCGTCTTCCCCACCCCGGCAGTCGGTGTGGGCGCAAAGTGGACAGTGTCCAACCGCGTCGATGGTGATATCTCGATGAAGCAGGACATCACCTACACCCTGCTGGAGCGCCAGGGCCAGTCTGTCTCCTTGAAGGTAGAGGTTCAGCGCCTGCCTGCTGTGTCTACGCTGGCGCAGACCGATTTGAAGGTGCTGTCTGTAAACACGGAGTCCACCGGACAGATCGCACTGGACCTCAACAAGGTACTACCTACCCGCGGGCACATTAACGTGAAAACAAAGATCGTCTACGGGCAAGACAAGTCCCCGGTACATGTGGTGCAAACCACGACGTCGAAGTCCAAGTGGAGCCCCAAACAATAAAACCCAAAAAATAAAAGCGGCCCCCGGTGTGGGAGCCGCTCGTTAAGGGTGGAGCTTAAAGCTCATTACACATCGGCGGAACCTGGTCCGGCAAAACATTTTCTACCAGGGTGCAGGCCCATCCCTGATCCAGCTTCCACTTACCGCCCTCGTTAACGAACTCCACGTCGCTGACCACGTGCGGTTCCTGGTTCGGCACGGTCAGCTTCACGGTGGCGTTGACGTTGCCCGGGTTCAGGCTCGGCAGTACGGGCTCGACGACCTCGAGGGTCGCACCGGACTCGGTGCGGGACTTCGTCAGGGCGTCAAAAAGCTCCGGTGCCTGCTCGCCGTTGACGACCGTATCAGTCTTCTGATCCGTCGGTACCTTGGGGTCCACGGCGCGGTTCAGCACGGCAGCCAGCTGCTCTACGGTCGGGGTTTTGCTATCCCCCGCACCTTCGGACTGGGCGGCGCTGGACTTAGCGGAGCTGGAGGTCGAGGAGTTATCGGAGGAATCCTCATCGCCACCACAGGCAGACAGGGTCAGGCCAGCGGCCAGCACGGCGGAGATAGCCGTTGCGCGGGTAAAGATCTTAGTGCTGCGAGAGTGGCGCTGGGTAGAACGCACGAGAATGCTCCTTCGATGGTTGGACAATGTAATGCTAATGATCGTGTGCAATTAGCCGAGTAAGAAAATAGTGCTCTGTGGCACACTGCCGTAGACAGCTGTGCACATGGAGTACACATCCCAAGAAATTTGGGGAACCAGGTTCCGACTATACAAGCCATACTGTTGCAGATGTTATTCGTGTGATTTGCGCCAAAACGCACGAACCGTCGACCAGGGATGGACATGACAGAAGCAGTCTCCCCCATGCGTTGGCATACACGACTATTCCGTGGCGCTCATGTGCTGCCGAGCAAACTGACTGAGCAGCGCCAGTACTGCTACGCTCGCCGCGGAAATGCAGAGAACGGTTGGTGTCGCATCTGCGGAAACCAGTAAAGCCCCGAAGATTGCCCCCAGTGCGGACCCCAAGTAATTGGCGGAAGCATTCGCAGCCACAGCTGTAGCCCCGTCGGCCGGATTCGCCTGAAGCAAGATGTGTTGCTGAGGTGCGAGCGAGGCCCACCCGCACATTCCCCAGAGAAACAGGCTAGCGACCAAAATCCACGCGGTTTGGTCTTGCGTCATGCCGAGCAGCGCGAAAGTGAGGCCTCCGAGTATAACCATGCTTAGTTGCAACGGGGCACGCCGGTCTAACAGTCTGCCTACGCCTAGCGCTCCCACCGCACCCCCAATGCCCCAGACCCAGATCGCAAGCGTCTGGTGAGACGCCAAGCTCCCTGAGGACAAAATCACAGTCATGTAGGTGTAAAGCCCCAGAGAAGCGACACCTGTCAGAAGAGTTACGGTCACCGTAACTAAATTTTTGGGTCGCGCGATCGAGAGCAACCGTTCACGAGCGCCCGAAGCAGGAATAGCAGGCAGGTCGCGGCCCCGCAGAAAAGTTCCCGCCAGCGCCGCGCCTCCGATAGCTGCGATCAGCAGGATGGCGGCTCGCCATCCCCAGTACTGCGCTAGTGCCAGACCTGCTGGGACTCCAAATACGGTGCCAACTGCCAAACCCGCAAGGACTAGCGCCAGTGCACGTCCACGACGTACTTCCCCTGCAATCTCTGCCGCGACCGCGGACGACAGCGGTGAGTACACACCCGCTGCTGCGCCAGCCACCACTCGGGAGCCTAAGAAGAACTCAACAGTCGGCGAGAACGCCGTGGCTAGGTTTGCCACAGTGAAGATAAGCAGGGACACGATCAGGCTCTGTCGTGACCGCCTTCCCGCGCGTCCAGCTAACAAGGGGCCTGCTATCGCATATGAGCCGGTGAAGGCCGCTACTCCCAGGCCGACAGTAGCTTCGCGTGCGTCTAGAGATGAGGCGATAGTGGGAAGGAGACCGGCGACAACATATGCGTCCAGCCCGAGCGCGACACTGCCCACCACGAAGGGCCAGAGCCGCCCCATCATTCCTGTACCTCTGTAGGGACAGCATTGGCCACCACTGCTGAAAGCACTCCAGGGAACAAGCGATCGAGATCCTCCCTCCTCAACCGGATCAGACATGCACGCCCCTCCCCCCGGGTCCATGTCACCCCTGCCTCCCGCAACATGCGGGTGTGGTACGTCAGCGTCGACCGGGGCAAGTCGTCCGCGAGCTCGAGACTGTCGTGCTCGAGCCCGTCAGCCAGACGACGAATCATCTCGAGACGCGTGGGATCGCTCAAGGCTGCCAGCACCCTGGCCAGGGTAATTTCATCAGGCTCCGGGTGGTGGTACTTGCGAGGGGACATGGAACCTCCTTCAATCGTGCAGCAATACCTGCATAATAATCATGCAAGTATTCCTGCACAACTCCGTCCTATTCGCCGAGACTCCATCAACATCTTCGATCAACGCGACTAGGCGTCACGTACATTGGTCACATGACTTCCACCCCCTCGCGGAACTGCCTACAGATCCCCGTCCTCGGCACCGGCGGCACCATCAGCTGCACCCACTCCCCCGAAGGCGACCTTGTTCCAACCCTGACCTGCGCAGACATTGTCAGGCAGGCTCACGTTCCGCAGGGGTTCGAGGCCCTGCCACACGACATCATGAGCATCGACTCCAGCTCCATCACCCTCCCCCAGATCGACCAGCTCGTCGCCCACATCGACAGCTTCTACACACCCGCCCCGGCCGGTATCGTGGTGCTGCACGGCACGGACACAATGGAGGAATCCGCCCTGGCCGCCGCCTGTGCCCTTGAGCTGCCCTGCCCTGTGGTGTATACGGGCGCCCAGCGCCCGGGTGATGACGCCGCACCGGACGGCCCGGCCAACCTCTCCCGCGCGTTCGCCGCGCTTGCCTCCGGTGAGCTCTCCCCGGATGTCCACATCGTTTTCGGGGATGCCATCCTGCCCGCCCGCGGGGCGTACAAGGCGCACACAACGGCAGAGACCGCCTTCCGCAACGCGCTGGCCGACTCCGGTAAAGAGGCACCTTCACCCGGCTCGGCAGGAACGGGATCCGGCTCGGAAGAAACAGAGCCCGAACCCGCCAGCGCCCCCACCCCGCCGCGGATCGCGGGCCTGAACGTGCCGATAGTCACCACCTTTGCGGGCGATGACGGGCTGCTCATCCGCGCGCTGCGGGAGCGGGACGGCGCCGGTTCAGATCGCGACGGCGCGGTGCCGGATCGCGACGGCGCGGTCCACGGCCTGGTGCTGGCTGCCATGGGCTCCGGCAACATCCCCACCGCGGTCGCGGCAGAGCTGTCCGCCTGGCGCGCCGATCGCAGTGCCCAGGCAGGCGAGCTTCCCGTGGTCGTGTGCAGCCGCGTGCCCACCGGAGGGGTTTCCTTCGTCTACGGCGGCAGTGGCGGCGGGGCACAGCTCGCCCGCGACGGCCTCCGCAGCGGCGGGGCGCTGCGCCCCAGCCAGGCGCGGATCGAACTGCTCTACGAAATCGCCCGCGGCCGCTAGCGCCCCGTGCCCCGCTCTCGCTAGGCTCACTCCTCCACCAGCCCGTCCAGATCCCAGCCCAAGCTGTCCAATGGATCCGCGGGGCTTAGGTCCTCGTCGTCAATCCGGAAGGTGCGGGTCTTCCCCGGGCCGGTCGCGGCGGTCTCGAAACGCACGCTGACCACCCCGTTGCCGGCCCCTTGGACCCACCCGTGCCCATATTCCACGTGCGAAACATCCTGGGTGGCGCGCCAACGGGGCTGGGCCGTGGTGGCGTCATGAGTAAAGACAGAAAGACCCGAATCGGCCTCGTTACCAGCGACGATGGGCACCGGCGGGCCGTCGAGTTCGGGGAACAACAGCTCCTGGCGATCGGCCACCAGGCCGGAGACGCTCACGCCGACCAGGCGAAAAGCACCGGCCTCCTCCGGGCGCGGCAGCAGGCGCTGGGCTAGGGCGAAGATCTTGTCGAAGTCCTCCGTTGGCGCGGGCAGCCCGGCGGACTTGGTGTGCAGCTGGAAGTCGGTGGTGCGGGTCTTGACGGTAACGGTGCGGGCTGCGCGGCCGTCCTTTAGCAGACGGCGGTGCATCGCCAGCGCGGTCTCGTGCAGCACACGCATGGCCTCCGTGGTGGTGCGCGCGTCCACCTGCAGAGTCTTTTCAGCGCTGACCTGTTTGGCAGGTGCGCGGGGGGCAACAGGGCGCGGATCGTCCCCGGCGGCCATGCGCTGTACCTCCGCGCCGACGGACCCCAAAGCCCCGCGGATATCGGCGGCATCCGCTGCTACGAACTGGCCGATCGTATCGATACCCATGGTGTGCAGCTTCCCCTGCGCCACTTTGCCGATCCCCCACACTTCGCCGACGGGCCGGTCGGCAAAGACTTCCATTCGGGATTCCGGCGGCACAACGAACACCCCATGGGGCTTAGCCAGATCGCTGGCCATCTTCGCATCCAGCTTGGTGGCGGCCATGCCGACAGATGCCGGCAGGCCGGTCTCTTCTTCCACCGTGGCCTGCAGCTTTTCGGCCCACTCGCGAGCCTCTTCGGCGCTGGTCAACCCCTGCGGCTCGGCAAAGCCCTCGTCCACGGAGAGCTGCTCCACCACGCCCGCGTGCGCCCTGATGACCTGGAAGATTCGCCGCGAAGCCGCGGTATAGACCTCCTTGCGCGGCAGCACCACCACCGCGCGGTGGTTGCACAGGCGCACGGCCTGGCTCATCGGCATTGCAGAACGCGCACCGTAGGCACGGGCTTCGTAAGAGGCACCGGCCACCACCCCGCGGCCGCCCAGCCCGCCGACCAGCACGGGCCGGTCGCGCAGGGTCGGTCGGGTGAGCTGCTCGACGGAGGCGAAAAACGCATCCATGTCGATGTGAGCCACCCAGCGCATGTTCCTACCCTGCGGGTCTAACCGCCTTTTTCTTTAGGACGCCACCGCGATGTCCGCCGAGCAGCCGTCGGCAACGTCGTGGCTGAGCTGCTCGCCGACGACAATCTTCACGTCCGTGGCCAGAACTTCCTTGGCGATCGCATCCGCGTGGGTGCGAGCCCACTCTTCCTTGTCCGCAGGAACGGAAAGGGTCAGGCGGATCCGGTCGGTGACCTGCAGGTCGGCGGCCTTACGGGCCTCCTGCAGGCCGCGGACGCGGTCGGCCGCCCAGCCTTCGGCCTCCAGCTCCGGGGTGGTCTGGGTATCCAGCACCACCAGGCCGTCCTGACCGGAGACCTCGGCGGTGTGGTCCGGGTCGGCGGCAACGAGCTTGCGGGTGAATTCGCCATCCTGCAGCTCGATGCCATCCGCGGTGACCACACCGGCGCCGTCGACGGCGTAGTTGCCGGACTTCACAGCCTTGATCACGCGCTGGACATCCTTGCCCAGGCGCGGGCCAGCCGCGCGGGCGTTCACGACAACTTCGAAGCGACCGACCTTGTCCACGTCCGCAGTCAGCTCGACCTCCTTGACGTTCACTTCGTCGGCGATGATCTGGGTGAAGTCCTCCAGGGCGTCGGCATTCGGCAGCGCGACGGTCAGCTGCGGCAGCGGCAGGCGGTTGCGCAGCTTGTGTGCCTTTCGCAGGGAGCTCGTCGCGGAGCTCACGGCGCGCACGGCGTCCATAGCCGCCACCAGTTCGGCATCCGCAGGCAGATCGGCGGCGTTCGGGAAATCCGCCAGGTGTACGGAGCGCTCGCCGGTCAGGCCGCGCCAGATCACCTCGGTGGTCATCGGCAGCAGTGGCGCGGCGGCACGGCTCAGGGTCTCCAGCACGGTGTACAGGGTGTTGAAGGCCTCTGGGTGAACCGCGTCGCCTGCCCAGAAGCGGTCGCGGGAGCGGCGCACGTACCAGTTGGTCAGTGCGTCGCAGAACCAGCGGATCTCATCGCAAGCGGTGGCGATATCGGTGTTATCCAGCGCATCGGATACCGCCTGCACCGTACCGTGCAGCTTCGCCAGGATGTAGCGGTCCAGCACGTTGGTGGACGACGTATCGTACTGCGCGGGCTGGGAGGCATACAGCCGCAGGAAGGAGTACGCATTCCACATCGGCAACATCGCCTGGCGCACACCTTCGCGGATGCCCTGCTCGGTGACGATCAGGTTGCCGCCGCGCAGGATCGGCGAGCTCATGAGGAACCACCGCATAGCGTCGGAGCCGTCGCGGTCGAAGACCTCGTTGACGTTCGGGTAGTTGCCCTTGGACTTACTCATCTTCAGCCCGTCGTCACCCAGCACGATGCCGTGGGCCACGACCTTCTTGAACGCCGGGCGGTCGAACAGCGCGGTGGACAAAACGTGCATGGTGTAGAACCAGCCGCGAGTCTGGCCGGAGTACTCCACGATGAAGTCCGCCGGAGAGTGGCTATCGAACCACTCCTTGTTCTCGAACGGGTAGTGCTTCTGCGCGAACGGCATGGAGCCGGACTCGAACCAGCAGTCCAGCACTTCAGGCACGCGGCGCATGGTGGACTTGCCCGTCGGGTCATCCGGGTTCGGGCGGGTCAGCTCGTCAATGTCCGGGCGGTGCAGCGAGGCCGGTTTGCGGCCGAAGTCGCGCTCCAGTTCCTCCAGGGAGCCGTAGACATCCATGCGCGGGTACTCCTCGGAGTCGGAGACCCACACCGGGATCGGCGCGCCCCAGTAGCGGTTGCGGGAGATATTCCAATCGCGCGCGCCCTCCAGCCACTTGCCGAACTGACCGTCGCGGATATGGGAGGGCGCCCACTCGATCTGCTCGTGGTTCAGCTCCACCATGCGGTCGCGGAACTTCGTCACGGCGACGAACCAAGACGGCAGCGCCATGTAGATCAGCGGCTCGCCGGAGCGCCAGGAGTGCGGGTAGGAGTGCTCGATCGTCTGGTGGCGCAGCACGCGGCCCGCAGCCTTCAAATCCTTGATGATGGCCTTGTTCGCGTCGAAGACCAGCTGGCCTTGATACTCGGGCGCCAGGGAGGTGAACTTGCCGTCCATATCCACCGGTATCTCCAGGTCGATACCCGCAGCCTCGCAGGTAAACATATCGTCCTCACCGAAGGCCGGAGCCTGGTGAACCACGCCCGTACCGTCGGCGGTGGTGACGTAGTCGGCGCACAGCACGCGGAAGGCACCCGCCTTAAACTCGCTGCCCTTTATCCCCTCGCCGCCTTCGATCTTCTCGCCCGCGCGCTCGGCGAAGTATCCGAACAGCGGCTCGTAGGTCATGCCCTCCAGCTGCACACCGGTGAACGTACCCAGCACCTCGGCCGTCTCGCCGAGCTCCTTGGCATACGCACCGCGCAGGTCGTCGGCTAGCACCACGGTCGCACCGTGCATGCCCTCTGCTCCGTCGGCACCTGCGGCGTCATCCCCAATCCGCACCGCGGCGTAGACAACCTCAGGGTTAACGGCCAGAGCAAGGTTCGCCGGCGTGGTCCACGGGGTGGTCGTCCAGCCAATAAACGCAGCATCGGCCAGCTCCGGGTGCTGCGCCAGAGTCTCTACGGAGGCCGTGCCCTCGGTCGCACCGGTGATCGGGAAGGTCACCGTGATGGTCGGGTCCTGGCGCATCTTGTAGGAATCGTCCAGGCGGGTTTCCTGGTTCGACAGCGGCGTGTGCTCTGCCCAGGAGTAGGGCAGCACGCGGAAGCCCTGGTAGATCAAGCCCTTGTCGTAGAGGGTCTTGAAGGCCCACATGACGGACTCCATGAAGCCCGGATCCATCGTCTTGTAGCCGTTGTCGAAGTCCACCCAGCGCGCCTGGCGGGTGACGTATTCCTTCCACTCGTCCGTGTAGCGCAGCACGGAGGTCGCGCAGTAGTCGTTGAACGAGCGCATGCCCATCTCTTCGATACCGGCGCGATCCTTGATGCCCAGCTGCTTTTCCGCCTCTAGCTCGGCGGGCAGTCCGTGGCAGTCCCAGCCGAAAACTCGGGCGACCTTCTTGCCCTTCATGGTCTGGTAGCGCGGAACGATGTCCTTGACATAGCCCGTCAGCAGGTGGCCATAGTGTGGCAGGCCGTTGGCAAACGGCGGGCCGTCGTAAAAGACGTATTCTTCGGCGTTGTCGCGGGCAGCGACCGATTCGTTAAAGGTGCCGTCTTTCGCCCAGTACTTCAGTACGTTTTCTTCGAGAGCGGGGAATGCAGTCGAGCCGCCGTTGGACATATCGACGCGCGGGTAAGCACCGCCTGCGGGAGTTGCTTCAGCCATGGTGGTTCCTAATTCTGTCGTTCGCTGTTGTCTTTGGTCTTTTTCTTTATGACGCCCACCGGCGTGAACCGGCGAACGTGCCATTAAAACAACAGGGACGCATGGGCATTAAAGCCCAGCGCGGTACCACCCTGATTGACGAGCCCGCTTTAGCCAAAGCTTTGCGCAGGGGGGCTCGCCCACTTCTTCACTTACGGCTATGACGTGCCGCGATTCCGCCCGGGTCTAGTGAGATGCGCTGCGCGCATCCGTTCTTCCAGGAACGCTCCCCGGTGATGGCCGGATCGTTGCGTGGTTAGGGCTATTAAGTTGTCAATCGCCTTTAACCCTACACGCTGCGCATATGGGGTGGCGGCGTGGGGTGCTCGTGGGGTACTCAAAGCATTAGCGCTTGCGGTGGCGAACCAGGTCGAAGATGAACAGCGCCACGCCTACTGCTGCCACAGCCACGCAGACCCACGCCCAGGTGGTAGATCCGACGGCCAGGCTGACAACGAGCGCCACAAAACCGACGACCGCCAGGAGGATCGCTGCGAAAAGCATCGTCTGCGTATCCTCCTAGCGGTCGTTGATGAGGTTAGAGCCGGTGGGCTCTGGAACTACTTACTTGTTGTCGCCCTCGACCTCGATGGAACCTGCGGGGGCTGCGGTGCCGCGGCTGTTCAGCTCTTCCAGCTGAGACTCCAGGAAGGTCTTCAGGCGGGTGCGGTACTCGCGCTCGTAGGTGCGCAACTCTTCGATGCGCGCCTCGAGGGTAGCCTGCTGCTTCTTCACCGTGTTCATGATCTCGGTGTGCTTGCGCTCTGCGTCCTCCTGCAGGGCGTTTGCCTTCTCCTGTGCGGAGCGGATCTGCGCCTGGGACTGAGCAGTAGCGTCGGAGATCATGACCTCGGACTTCTGCTTTGCATCTGCCAGCTGTGCGTTGGACTTCTCCTCGGCGTCCGCCAGCATCTTCTCGGAACGCTGCTTGGCGTCTGCCAGCGTGTTCTTGGAGCTGTTGTCCGCGTCGTCGATGGTCTTCTTGGCGGTAGCGCGAGCCTCTTCCAGCATGCTGGAGGACTCTGCCTTAGCGTCGCCGGTCAGGCGATCTGCCATCTCCTGTGCCAGGGACAGGACACGAGCGGCCTGCATGTGGGTCTCGGCAGTAGCAACGCCGGACTTGCCATCGCCGGAAGCGGCAACACCCTGGGAAGCGATACCGGAAGCCTGAGCCGGGGCCTGCTTCTTTGCGTCCTCGGCAGCCTTCTCCGCCTTCGCAGCGCGCTCCTCGGCAGCCTTCAGCTTGGCCTCGTAGTCCGCCTTGATCTTCCTCTCGATCTCGGCAGCGTTGGCCTGGGAAGCAGCTGCACCCTGCGGCTGGGCGGTTCCCTGCTGAGCCTGTGCCTCTGCACGGGCATCCTTGCGAGCCTGCTCCAGCTTGGTGGAGTACTCGGACTCGAACTTGCGGCGCAGATCAGCCTCGATCTCGCGACGCAGGGCAGCTTCATCCACCTGGGTGGCGCCTGCGGCACCCGCTACGCCGGCAGCACCAGCGCCAGCGGAGCCGGACTCCAGCTGGTCTACCTTCAGCTTGAGGTCGGAGTTCTCGTCCTGCAGTTCCGCAAGAGTGTCCTCCACGAGGTCCAGGAACTGATCGACCTCGTCCTCGTTGTAACCACGCTTGCCGATCGGCGGCTTGCTAAAAGCTACGTTGTGCACATCAGCCGGAGTGAGTGGCATAGGTTGTCCCTTTCCCTTTCGGATTGCCTCAAAGTGCTAGAAGGCGTTCGCAACAGTGATGAAAACTATTGATGGTTTATGAAACAGATACAAAGCATACCAGCATCTGTTGTATCAGTCTCAACTTTAGCTCTAGATTAACACCTTAACCGCTGCTCAACTTCACTCAACTTGAGTCGACCATAATCACATCAGCCTCACAGTTATCACCCCACGCACCTCACCCCCTGCTATTACCCCCATATGACACTTTCTAACTTTCTTTAGCAGAGCACGTAACGCTCCACACTCCCCCGCGTTGTAACAAGTGACCGAAAGGGGAAAGCCGCCGCCAGCCAAGACCCACATTCTCGACCAGCAGCGGCTTTCGTCACTACACACGACATCTCCGCAGCCTCACTCACTTACCGCGAAGATGTCTTTAATGATAAAGATATGAACGGACATTCACAAGCTTTTGAGCTATGTCCGTTCTTTGCCTCCCCCATTCACTACCCCCCTACCCTTTTGTTCCCCAAAAGTACCACCCCATAAAAGGTGGCTCACTAGTGAATAAGTGCTGCCAGTACTCTACTGAGAATTTGCAGTCCGAAGAACAGCACCAGCACCGAAACATCCAGTCCCACTCCCCCGAGCTGAATAGGTGGAATCAGCTTCCTTAGCGCCTTGACCGGCGGATCCGTTACGACAAACAGCGGTTCGGCGAGGATGCTGAACCATCGCTGCGGCCGCCAATTGCGGGAAAAGGACTGAATCATTTCGATGATGATGCGCAGAATCAAAATCAGCACATAAAAGCGAATCAGCCACAGCAGAACAATGAGAATTTCGTTCACTTAAGAGGTCTCTCCCCAACAGAGTTCGGATGTCGGTCTAGGGGCGCTTGAAGGGTCTCTCGCAAGGGGCTAGAGCGACTCAGCAATCGCATCCAGCTGATCCTGCGCCAGAGTTACGCCCTTTGGCAGCAGAATGAAGTTACGCACGCCCTTCAGCTTCTTCAGCTGTGCGTCCAGTCCACGGCTCAGACCAGCAGCGAAGTCTAGCACGCGCTTGGCCTCACCCTTTTCCATGCCGCTCAGGGAGAATACGACAACCTCGCGAGCCTTCAGGTTATCTACCAGCTCACTGGCTTGCGTGTAGGAGCTCAGGGTGAAAGACACGAAAGCCGAGGGCGTCTTTTCCTCCGCCGGCGCTTCAGCGTAGGAGTCAGCGGAAGAAGAGTAGCGAGAACCGCGCGAAGAGTAACGATCCTCGCGATCAGAGTACTCGGAGCGACGGTAGCGGTCCTCACGGTCAGCACCCAGACGATCCCGGTCGGCGCGGGAGCGGTAGGAAGGCTCGTGTGCGTCACGGTCAGCCTCGCGATCGCGTTCCCGGGAGCTGTAGCCGTCGCTGTAGTAATCCGTTTCGTAGGATTCCACGGAATCAAAACCGAAGAAGCGCTTGGTCTTGTCCATAAAGTTGTCTGCCATTGCTCTAAAGGAACCTTCCGTTGCGTAATTAATTAGTGTAGTTCTGTTGGCTATGTGCTTTAAAGTACTGGTCGCGCGCCCATAATATCCGTACCGACACGCACCAGCGTGGAGCCTTCCGCGATGGCAATCTCCAGGTCACCGCTCATTCCAGCGGAGTAAACCGGCGCACCGAGAACCCGGTCAGAGATGCGCTCGACGAGCTGTCGCCCGCGAGCGAACACGGCTGCCGGATCGGCCCCTAGTGGCGGCACCGTCATGAGCCCTCGCAGCTCCAAGTTATCGGCTTCCGCGGCGGCATCGGCCAGCTGGTCGATATCGGCCTCCACCGCCCCGCCACGCTGCGGGTCACCGTCGGCGCTGAACTGTAGCAGCACCGGCAAGGCACTATCCCGGTCGCCGCGTTCAAGCGCCAACCCAGCACCTCTGTCCAACGCGTTGAGGAGCTTCAGCGAATCCACGGTGTGCACGGCGGCTGCCCACCGCGCCACGGAATTCGCCTTCTTCGTTTGCACTTGCCCCACCATGTGGAACTGCAGTCCTGTCTCCGCCAGTTGCGCGTGTTTGTCGCGCGCTTCTTGTTCGCGGTTCTCGCCGACGGCGGTGACGCCCAGCCGTGCCAAAACCCTAAGGTCCTCGGCAACGTGGAACTTGGTGATCGGCAGCAGGTCTGCTCCCCCAGCTACCGCGATACGCTGACGCACGCGGGCGAGGTTCCGGGCGATCTCCTGGCCACGCGGCCCGAGGTCTGTCGACCCGCCAGGCAGCTCGTCCGGCGCACGGTGCTCGCTCGTCTGCTCAGTCATGGCATCCACACTACGCCAGCCTGGCGACCCGTCGTCCCCTCCCGACGATAGGAGAAGAAGCGATCGGAGTTCTCCGGCGCAATGGTACAGCGGGGATCCGCGTCGATGCTGCGCACCCCAAGGGAAAGCAGTTGGCGGGTCAGACCAGCACGGATGTCCAACCCTGTGGTGCCCTGAGCGGTGGTGGTGGCCGAGCCGGGGAGTTTAGCCTCCACGTCGGCCGCCATAGCCTGCGGCACCTCGTAGTTCTCGCCGCTGGCGGCGGCGCCGAGCAGTGCGTGAATATTGCTGGGCACTGCCCCCAGCTCCTCCATGCGGGCAACCGTGCGGCGCACAATTCCATTGCGTGCGCCCATGCGGCCAGCGTGTACCGCGGCCACCACGCCCGCATCCTCATCGGACAGCAAAACCGGAACGCAGTCGGCGGTGAGGACGATCAGGGCTGTGCCCCGCATGGTGGTGACGAGGGCGTCAGTAGCCTCAATCACCGCAGATTCGCCAGACGTGAGGTGGTCGGCGGTGACCTCCGTGACGTTCGGCGAGTGGATCTGCTCCATGAACACCAGGCGCTCCACGCCCAACCCCAAAACATCGGCCAGACGCTGGCGGTTCTGAGCCACAGCAGCCGGGTCGTCGCCCACATGGTCGCCCAAGTTGAACGACGCATAGGGGCCGGTGGAAGCCCCACCGTTGCGGTCGGTGAATACCTTGCGCACCCGCGGGTGCTGGTCCTGGGTCACGGATAGCTCCTAACTGGCGGAGGGACTTTAGTTGAAGTCCGGCAGATCCAGGTCGTCCTCATCCTCCGACAGATCCACACCGGCGTGGGTGGGGTTCTGTGGCTCCTGCGCCGCGGAGGTGAACAGGCCACCGGACTGGGTGGACTGGGCGGACGGAGCCTGCTGCGGGACGGTACCGCGACGCTGCGCGAAGCTGGTCTGCGCACCTGCCTGCGGGGTGGCCGGGTCAATGGTTGCCTGCGGCTCCGGCTGTACTGGGGAAGCCTGACCAGCCTGCGGAGCCTCCTGGCCACCGAATAGGTTCGTCGGCTGGGCAGCGCCGGCTGCAGCTCCAGCGGTTGCGTTGGCACCCTCCGGCGCGCGGTGTGCACCGGCGCGCTCGTTGACGGACGAGGCGGACGGGGAATCATCGAAGCCGGTGGCGATGACGGTCACGCGGACTTCGTCGCCCAGCTGATCGTCGATGATGGTGCCGAAGATCAGGTTGACGTCTTCGTCGGCCTTCTCCTCCACCAGATCAGCAGCCTGGGAGACCTCCAACAGGCCCAGGTCGGAGCCGCCGGCGAAGGACAGCAGCACGCCCTTCGCGCCTTCCATGGTGCTTTCCAGCAGCGGGGAGTTGATGGCTGCCTGGGTGGCCTTGACGGCGCGCTGGTCGCCGCGGGCGGTGCCGATACCCATCAGGGCGGAGCCCGCGTCGGTCATAACGGAGCGCACGTCGGCGAAGTCCACGTTGATCACACCGGGGGTAGTGATCAGCTTGGTGATGCCCTCCACACCGCTGAGCAGCACGTCGTCGGCCTTGCGGAAAGCCTCCATCATGGACAGCTGCTCTTCGGACATCTTCAGCAGCGAATCGTTGGGGATAACGATCAGCGTGTCGCAAACCTCGCGCAGGGCCTCGATACCCTCCATGGCCTGCTTGCTACGGCGGCGGCCCTCAAAGCCGAAGGGACGGGTAACCACGCCGACGGTCAGGGCGTTCTGCTTCTTGGCGATGTTCGCAACGACCGGGGCGGCGCCGGTACCGGTGCCGCCGCCCTCGCCAGCGGTGACGAAGACCATGTCAGCGCCGGCCAGGATCTCCTCGATCTGGTCCTTGTGATCCTCGGCGGACTTGCGACCCACCTCGGGGTTAGCGCCTGCACCCAGGCCACGGGTTTCTTCGCGGCCGATGTCCAGCTTGATGTCCGCATCAGTGAGCATCAGTGCCTGCGCGTCGGTGTTGATCGCGATGAACTCCACGCCCTGCAGCTTCTCGTCGATCATGCGGTTGACGGCGTTCACTCCGCCGCCGCCGACGCCGACTACCTTGATCTCGGCGAGGTGGTTTCCAGGATTCGTCATGTGCGTTTTTCCGCCTTCCTAAAGTTTTCGTGCTTTGAGATTTACCGGTTTGCTGTTGCCGTCCATCTTCCTAGCCGTCAAGCATTTAGCGGCGCACATTTTTGGTGGCGTGTCGTATCCTTAAAGTTCAACTTAAAGCTTAAGCTGGGGTTTCGCCCCTATTTCACGGTGGGCATTGCGGGGTTGGAGACGTTCCAATTCCCCTCGCGCCCCAGCACAATACGGGTCGCCTCCGCCTTCTCGTCGGCCCTCTCGGAAGATCCCCAATACACGGCCTGATTAGGGAAAAACAGCTTGATGCTATCCGCCGATTCGGCTTCGATTCCCTCCAGCTTGCCCCGCAGATCATCGGACAGCGCAGTGATCACCTGCGTCACCGATTGAATAGCTCGCGCATCATCAGCCTTAGTTTTCTTGAACTCCAAAGCACCCTCGGGCTTCACACCCGTCAGGAAAATCTGACCATTCTCGTCCACCACGTGTGGCGTGTCCCCGTCCATGACATAGCCGATCGCTTTGTGCTCCGTGACGTCGATGGTCACCGTCGTAGGCCAGGAACGCTTCACCGTCACCTTCTCGACCCACGGCACCTTGGATACGCTCTGCGCCGCACCAGCAATGTCCAGTCGCAACATGTTATCGCCCGCGTTGATGGTGCTCGCTGTGCGGATGGCCTCCGCATCTGCGTTGGTGGTGCCCTGCACGTCGATCTGCGAAACCCTCAGAATCGGCGCCGCATACACCACCACGCCCAGCAACACGACCAGGGCTACCAGCCCGGCGACCAGCCACTGCAGCCGCTTCCTACGGGGGTTGCGCCCCTTGTCAGCGCTGCGTTTGTTGGTGGTGCTGCGCTTGTTGCTCTTTATTCTTGACGCCCCGCTCATCCGCGGTCACCACTTTCCAGCTGCAACAAGATCTCGTCGGCCAGCATCGTCACGGTCCCCGCGCCGATGGTCAACACCATGTCGCCGGGCTGCGCCAGGTTGGCGACAACCCCGGCCACAGCGGAGAAGTCGGGCTCAAAGACCCACTCGGTAGCACTGTCGATCTTGTTGCCGATAATGCGGGAATCCACGCCCTCGACGGGCTCTTCGCGGGCCCCGAAGATATCCAGCAGAACCACCTGATCGGCCAGCGACAGCGCCTCGGCAAACTCGGCAGCAAAGCTAATCGTGCGGGAGTACAGGTGCGGCTGGAATATGGCGACGATGCGCCCGCCTCGGGCCTGCACGCGCTGGCGTGCTGCGGACAGCACAGCCGCGACCTCGGTCGGGTGGTGGGCGTAGTCGTCGTAGACCTCGACCTCCCGGCGGGTGCCGTGGTACTCGAAGCGTCGACGTACTCCGTCGAAACCGCCAATGCCCTCGATGACCTTTTCCACGTCCGCGCCCAGCAGCACGCTACCTAGCGCCGCGGCCGTGGCGTTAAGCACCATATGCGTACCTGGGATGGCTACGCGCAGGGAATACGTACCGGCACCCTGTCCTACGGCCTGGTTCACGGCCTCAGTCAGGCGCAGGGTGGAAACGGTGCCCTCGGCGGTGACCTCCGTGCTATCGATGATGGCTGCTGGGGGCACGGAAGAGTGGGCGTCACACCCCTCGGCAGTGCCATAACCAACAACGGTGAACGGCTGGGCCTCGCCGCGCGCCGCGGCGGCCACAAGCCCCTCCGCAAGAGCAGCGGAACCCGGATCGTCCAGGCAGGCCACCAGATAACCACCGGGAACGATGCAGTGGGCGAACTTCTCGAAGACCTCTCGGTAGGCCGCCTCCGTCTTGAAGTAATCCAGGTGGTCGGGCTCGATGTTCGTGACCACAGCGACCTCGGGCGAGTAGGACAGGAAGGAGCCGTCGGACTCGTCGGCCTCGGCGACGAAGATCTCGCCGGTGCCGTGGTGGGCATTCGTGCCCGCTCGGTTCAGCTGGCCGCCGATCGCGAACGACGGATCCTGGTGCGCAGCCTGCAGTGCCGCGACGGCCATCGAAGTGGTCGAGGTCTTGCCGTGGGTACCGGCCAGCAGGAATGCGCGCCGGTTCTGCATCAACAGCGCCAGAACGTCGGAGCGGCGAATCACTGGAATGCCTGCCTCGCGAGCCGCGACAAGCTCCGGGTTGTCCTGCGGAATCGCAGCGAAGGAGGTCACGACCACCGACGGCAGCTCCCCCGACAGGCGCAGGTTATCCGCGGAGTGCCCCACCTGGATCGCCGCTCCGGCAGTTCGCAACGCCATGACGCTGCGCGATTCCTTCATGTCGGAACCGCTGACCTTGTAGCCGCGGTCCAGCAGAATGCGGGCAATGCCGGACATTCCGGCACCGCCGATACCCACCATGTGCACGCGGGTGAGGTCCGTGGTCTGGGGCTGCTCGCTCATCGGGGAAGTAGGTGCCTTTCTAGAGGACGGAGGGGGTAGGTGCTAGCACGAGTGCTCGGGCTCGGTCTTGGGCTCGGTATTGGGCTCGGACAGCTCAGCTATTTGGATTCTGCTGCGGCGATGATCTTGTCGGCGATCTTTTGCGCTGCATCGCGGTGGCCAGCTGCCAGGGTGGCTAGGCTGGCGGCCTGCCAGCGGGTCTCATCGCGCAACAGTGGGATGACTTCCTGCGCCACGCGGTGCTCGGTCAGCTCCGCGTCCTTGATGATCACACCGCCACCAGCGTGAGTAATGGGACGCACGTTGAGTTCCTGCTCACCATTGCCGTGCGGCAGCGGCACGTAGATGCCGGGAAGGCCCACCGCGGAAACCTCGGCGACGGTCATCGCGCCGGATCGGCAGAGGATCGCATCCGCGGCCGCCAGCGCCAGATCCATTCGCTCGATGTACGGAACCGCTACGTACGGGGGGGTGCCTTCCTGCACTTCCTGCGGGAGCTCCACCTGGTTCTTCTTGCCATAGGCGTGCAGTACTCCGATGTTGGCATCCTGCAGTGTCTTGGCTGCATTCACCACGGCCTCGTTGATGCTGCGCGCGCCCTGGGAACCACCGGTGACCAACAGCAGTGGCGCGTCGGGGTCCACACCGAAAAATTCGCGGGCCTCGCTGCGCAGGGCGGCGCGATCCAGGTTCAGTACCGCGTCGCGCACCGGAATTCCGACAACCTCGGCTTCCAGGCCCGAATCTTCAACAGCCGCCAGCCCTGTTCCGCCCAGCTTCACGCCCAGCTTGTTGGCAACGCCCGCCCGGGCGTTGGCCTCGTGGACAAAGAACGGGATCTTCAGGGCGCGTGCGGCCAGGTAGGCCGGGGCGGAAACGTAGCCGCCGAAGCCGATGACCACATCCGCCTCTACCTCACGCAGTACCCGCTTGGTGGCCTTCAGGGCCTTCCCCAGTCGCATCGGCAACGTGATCAGGTCTTTGTTTACCTTGCGCGGAACCGGCACCGGTGGGATCAGCTCCAGATCAAAACCACGCGCTGGGACTAGTGTGCTCTCCAGCCCGCGGGTCGTACCCAGGGCGGTGATGCGCGCGTCTGGGCGCTGCGCACGAACCGCCTCTGCCACGGCCATAGCTGGTTCAATGTGGCCGGCGGTGCCGCCGCCGGCTACGACGACTGATAACTTCCGGTCGGCTTGTGGCTGCGAGGTCAAGGGCTAGCGCCTCCTGTGTCGATCGTCGATAGTTCTGCGGGTTTTGCGGGCTCGTCTCTGCCCCGCATCGTCCGCCCGCTGACGGCTCCGCGGGATGGGCTTGGGCGTTGCCGTCGGGGGAAGATTCTGCCTTCGTACCCCATCGTAGCCACGCAGGCGCGACTCGCCGCCGACGCGGCGGATAGACTCCTCCACCCGATCGCGCTCGCGGCGCACGTCTTGGCTACCCCGGCCGCCTCCCGGCTGTGGGCGGGTCACCGGCGCGCCATAGCTATAGGCGGTCTCGCGCCGCTGGGTACGGCGCTGCTCGCCTGCCTTGTAGCCCTGCGGTTCAGGCAGCAACAGAATGCGGTCGATCAGCGGGCGGCCTTCGTGTTGCATCGAGGACACCGTCTCCGGCTCATTGCGCGCACAGTTGCACAGCAGCCCCATGGAAAGCAGGGTGATGATCGCCGAGGAACCACCGGCGGAAATGAGGGGCAGCTGAATACCCGTCACCGGCAGCAGACCCACGACGTAGCCCATGTTGAAGAACGCCTGAACGGAGATACCGATCGTCAGGGTAGCCGCCAGTAGCCGCATGAATGGATCCGCCTGGGCCATCGCAGTTCGAATGCCGAACCAGCCAAGCATGCCGAAAAGGAAAACGACGAATACGGCACCGAACATGCCCAGCTCTTCGCCGACGATGGCGAAGATGAAGTCGTTCTTCGCCTCGGGAAGGTAGAACCACTTCGCGCGGGACTGCCCTAGCCCTGCGCCGAACAGCCCACCATCGGACAGGGAAAGGATGCCCTGGTGCGACTGGTAAGCCGCGCCCTGGGTAGTGGTTTCACCGAAGTTCAGAGTCAGGGCGTCTTTCCACGTCGTAATGCGGGCACCACGGAAGCTTGCCTGCGTAATCGCAAAAGCGCCAAACAGGCCGACCACAGCCAGCAGCGCGAAGAAAACCTTGCGATCCACGCCGGCAAAGAACATCAGCGCGGCGACAACGATGCCGACGGAGAACATCATGCCCAGGTCCTTCTGGGCCATCACGAGGATCAGAATCACAGCGCTGACCGCGATGAATGCGCCGAGCCCGGTGTTGAGCCTCTGCGTGACCCGCGCGCGGTAGGACACTGTCGCAGCGCCCCACACGGCCAGGGCCATCTTTGCCACCTCGGAAGGCTGCACACCGATCGGGCCGATGCGGATCCACGAGTTCGAGCCAACCTCATCCGCACCGACACCCACGCCGGGGATCAGCACCGCGAGCAGCATTCCCACCGCGATCACCAACAGCCACGGGGAGTACTTCCTAATCGTCTGCGGCCGCATCCGCAGTGCGAACCACATGACAATCAAGCCGATGAACACCACAACGGCTTGCTTGATGAACTCGCTGAACACGCTCGCGCCGCTGGCGTAGGAGGTCACCATCGACGACGACAGAACCATCACCAGACCAAGTCCGGTGAGGCACACCGTAACTCCCAGCAGAACCTTGTAGTTCAACTGTGGGGTGGCCAATTGTGCAGCGAACTTGCGTTGCAGCGAGCCCAATCCCCGCTCGTCCCGCTCCTCGGTCGTCTGGGGCTCCTCTGCCCCGGGAATGCTCTGTCGTCGTTTCGAACTGGATTCCGGTAAAGCCATGATGTTTCCGTTACCCCCTTTCCTCTTTAGGCATCGGATTCGGCTTCAGCATATGCCACCGCATACTGGGCGAATAGGTCGCCACGCTGGCTCATGCCGGTGTACATGTCTAGTGATGCCGCCGCGGGCGCAAGAACCACACTATCGCCCGGTTCTGCCAGCTCATGGGCGGCGCGCGCGACGGCACGCATCGCTTCTTCTGGATCGGTGGCGTCAATAACAGTGACCGGAAGATCGGGCAACTGGCGCGACACCTCCGCGACGAGCTCCGCCCGATCCACGCCGAGGGCCACCACTGCCTTCAGACCACCGCCGATCGCGCGGATCAGCCCATCGACCGCCGCGCCCTTCAATTGCCCGCCGGCCACCCAGATCACGTTGCGTTGGCCGCGCAGGGCGGCCTCTGCGGCGTGCGGGTTCGTTGCCTTGGAGTTGTCGATCCAGGTCACGCCACCGTGGTCCAGCACCACCTGCCCTCGGTGCGCTTGCACTTGGAATCCGGCCAGCGCACTGGCAATCGCTTCGGGAGCCACGCCCAGCGCCCGGGCCATCGCCGCACTCGCTGCGGCATCGGCCAAGCCAGCCGGTCCGGGTGGGCTAATCCCCTGCGCCGGGGCCAGGTCCACAATCTGGTTCGGTTCGCCGTCGGTGCCGTAGATGACCTCGACCAGTCGCCCATCGCGCACGCCGGTGGCGCGCTCAAGGGTCGTTGTTGTTTTTTCTAGTGACGCCACCTCCTCCGGATCGTGAATCGTGTAGGCACTGCGCGCTGCCACGTGGCGGGCGCGTGCGGTGGCCAGCACGTCGGCGTCATCCGCAGCTAGAACAGGCCACTCGGCGGTCAAGGCCTGCGCCTTGTCGGCACAGTAGTTTTCGTAGCTCCCGTGCCAATCCAAGTGATCCTCGGCGAGGTTCAGAATGCAGCCGACAGAGGGTGCAAACATGGGCGCCCAGTGCAGCTGGAAGCTGGAGACCTCCGCGACGAAAATGTCCGCGCGGGGTTCGCCACGGTGCTGTGCCGCCAGGGCTGCCGAGGGGGCGATACCGATGTTCCCGACCGCCAAGGCTGAGCGTCCGTCGGCCACCAGCATGGAGGTCAGCATGGCGGTGGTCGTGGTCTTTCCGTTCGTGCCGGTGATGGCCAGCCAGGTACGGGGCTCGCCGAAGGCTCCGGCTTGGTCGGCCAGCCAGGCCGCGGCGATGTCGCCGATCACGGGGATATCCAGCTCGGCGGCGCGCACCAGCAGCGGTGACTCTGGCTTCCAACCGGGAGAGGTAATGACCAACTGGGGCGCCAAGTGGCCGAGGCTATCGACGGCCTCAGCGACCCCCAGCAGGCGCAGCTCGGTCTCGCCGCCGTCGGCGATGTGGCTCAGAGCCTGGGTATTGTCGTCGGCCACCACGACCGTGCGGGCGCCCAGGGCGCACAGCATCGAGATCACGCCCCGGCCGGCCACGCCTGCGCCCGCGACCAGAACTGTCTGGGTACGCATGGTGTGTAGGGCGTCTGTGGGTTGGAGTGCGTGTGTGGCTTCCACGGCTTTAGGTCCTTAGGTAGAGCAATTCGGGTGGTTCAATTGTGTGAGTTCGGGTCTCGTTCCTTCGAGGGAAGACCGCCAGCCACCGCTACCAGCTAGCGCTGCTGAGCCATTCGGTATAAAACAGTCCCAGACCGGACATTGCGGCAACGCCGGCGAGCAGCCAGAAGCGAATAACGACAGTCGTTTCCGCCCAGCCCTTGTTCTCGAAGTGGTGGTGGATCGGCGCCATGCGGAACACGCGCTTGCCGGTGGTCTTAAAGGAGACCACCTGGATGACGACGGAAGCTGCCTCGATGACGAAGATGATGCCGATCAGGATCATCAGCAGCTCGGTCTGAGTCGTGATGGACAAGCCCGCCACCAGGCCGCCGAGGGCCAAGGAACCGGTATCGCCCATGAAGATCTTCGCCGGGGCCGCGTTCCACCACAGGAAGCCTAGGCAGGCGCCCAGGCCAGCAGACGCCAGCATGGACAGGTCCAGCGGATCGCGGACGGCGTAGCACGCGGCCTCGGCGCTGACGGAGCAAGAATTACGGAACTGCCAGAAAGTGATCAGCACGTAGGTACCCATGACCAGGGCGGTCACTCCACCGGCCAGGCCATCCAGGCCGTCGGTCAAGTTCACCGCGTTCGACCATGCGGAAATCACCAGGTAGATAAACACCAGGAAGATGATCGTGCCGATGACGGCCGGCCCGATAGCGATGTCGAAAGTGGCCATGTCGCGGATTGCCGACAGGTGGGTGGAACCCGGGGTAAGGCCACGGGAATTCGGGAAATGCAGGATCAGCAGGCCGAAAATGATTGCGGTGGCCAGCTGGCCGACCAGCTTCGCCTTCGCATTGAGGCCCAAGTTCCGGCCTTTAACCAGCTTGATGTAGTCGTCGGCAAAGCCCAGGCCGCCCAGGGCCAGTGTCAGCCCCAGCACCAGCCAGCCGCTCACGCCCGGCCCTGCGCCGGTGGTCATCAGCCCCACCAACACGGCCACCAGGTAGCCGAAGACAATTCCAGCGAGCACGGCGATGCCACCCATTGTCGGGGTGCCGCGCTTCTTAAAGTGCGACTTCGGTCCTTCCTCCCGAATCTCCTGGCCCAAGCCCTCGGCGGAGAACCAGCGGATCAGTACCGGTGTCAGCCCAATGGACACGACAAAGGCAACCGCACCCGCGATAAAGATTTGCAACATGGGTCTTTTAAACTCCTTGGTCCTCGCCGATCAGCAGCCCCTCTGCCACGGCCCATAGCCCGTCCGAATACGATGCCTTGATCAGCACCACATCCTGCGGGTTCAAACTCATATCCAGATAGTTCACGGCACCGTCAATGTTCTCGACGATGTGCGTATCCACGCCGCTTTCCCGGGCCTCGGTGGCCAACGCGTGCTGGTTCACCCCATTGCCCACGATCACCGCGTGGTCAATCCGCCGCTGTGCCAGCACCCGACCGAGTTCCTCGTGTTCCTCGCTCGCGTCCTCGCCCAGCTCACCCATCTGTCCCAGCACTGCCCAGCTTTCGGCGCCACGGCGCCCCTTGGCGGTATACGCCAGGGCGTCGATTCCCGCGCGCATCGATTCCGGGTTGGCGTTGTAGGAATCGTTGATGATGGTCACCCCGTCGGAAGCGCGGGTGCGCACGTCCATGCGGTTCACGCTGGCGGCGACGTGAGAGCTCAGCGAGGCCGCCACCGTGGCGGCGTCAATACCCAACTCGATCCCGACCGCCGCGGCGGCGAGGGCATTGGATACCTGGTGGGCACCAAACACCGACAGCTCCACCCGCACCGGTTCGCCCTTCGGGTGGTGCAGCATAAAGCTCGCACGGGCGACGGCATCCAGCTGAATATCGCTGGCGTAGTAGTCCGCCGGCACGCCAGCGGCACCCGTCGCGCCTTCAGTGGAGAAGCGCACGACGCGGGCGGAGGTGCGCTTGTCCATCGCCGCGACCTTATCGTCGTCAGCATTCAGAACAGCCAGGCCACCGTCGGCAGCCTGCGGCAGCGCCTCAACCAGCTCGCCCTTCGCCTGAGCGATGGCCTGGCGGGAGCCGAACTCCCCCAGGTGCGCACTACCGACATTCAGCACCACGCCCACCCGCGGCGGGGTGACGGTCGTCAGGTGCTGGATGTGGCCGACCCCGCGGGCAGACATTTCGCTGACCAGGAAGCGGGTATCGCGGCCGGCGCGCAGCGCGGTGTACGGCAGGCCGATCTCGTTGTTGAAGCTACCCGGGGGCGCCACGGTCTCCCCTGCCTCCCGCAGCACGGCGCCGATCAGGTCCTTCGTGGAGGTCTTTCCGGCCGAACCGGTCACACCGATGACCGCCATGCCCTCTTCGGCGGCTAGTACGTCGGTGTTGTAGCGCGCCAGCTTGTCGACGGCGGCCAGCACTGCGGCACCGTGGCCTTCCGCATCGAACTCGAAGGCCGTCGCGTTGGAGGTCTGCTCGTTGGTCAGCACTGGCTCCGCTAGCAGGGCGGGCTGGTCGACCTTTCGGCCCACTACCAGCAGGGCGGCACCGTTCTGCAGTGCGGAGTCGGCGAAGTCGTGGCCGTCAGCGCGGGCTCCGGGCAGGGCCATGAAGATCGAGCCCGGGGTGATCTTGCGCGAGTCGAACTCTACCGGGCCGGTCACCACGGTCTGCGGGTTCGCCCCGTTAATCAGCGCCCCGCCCGTCACCTCGGCGATCTGTGCGTTCGTTAGTTCAATCATCGCTGCTCACTGCCTTCATGGTTTCTTCCTGCCGCGACCTGCTTCTGCAACGCTGCCGCCATTACCTCTACATCGTCGAATGGGTGCATGGTGCCGGCCACGAGCTGGCCTTTCTCATGCCCCTTGCCCGCCACCACGATCGCGTCGCCAGGCTGGGCCCAATTCACCGCCGCGGCGATGGCCTGCGCTCGGTCTGGCACGATCTCGCACACGGTGTCTGGGTCTTGTTGTTCTTTCTTTGTGACGCCCTCACGCGCCCCCGCGTAAATGGCCTCCCTGATCGTTGCAGGGTCCTCGTCACGGGGGTTGTCATCCGTCACGAACACGGCATCGGCCAGTTCACCGGCGATCCGTCCCATGATCGGGCGTTTGTCGTGGTCTCGGTTGCCACCGGCGCCCAGTACGATGCCGATGCGGGAGTTCGGATCCGGGAGGTAATCGTGCAGGCTGCTCAGTACCGCCTGGACGGCTCCCGGCTTGTGCGCGTAGTCGACCATGGCCAGGAAGTCCTGGCCTTCCTCGACCAGCTGCATACGGCCGGGAACCTGCACGTCGGCAAGCGCCTTGACCGCCGGGCTGTCGGCACCCAGGACTTCGCCGGTAACGGCTTCGATGCATGCCAGGGCGACCAGGCTGTTCGCCTGGTTGAACGCTCCGGCCATGCCGATGCTGTAGTCGAGTTCCCGCGGGGCAGCACCCCCGGCGATCGTCAGCCGAATGTGCTGGCGGCCGCTGGGCGTGACCTCGGTGGAAGCAATGGACCACGTCGGCGCGTCTCCTGGTTCCTCGCTTCCCTGCGGGTACAGCGCCACGGTCGGCGAGTATTCCCGCGCGATATCGCGCATCCGAACACCCCATTCGTCCTCGCAGCAGATCACTGCCGTGCCCGGCTGCTGGCCGTCTTCAGCACGTTCGAACAGCAGCGCCTTGGCCTGGAAGTAGTCCTCCATCGTCGGGTGAAAGTCCAGGTGGTCTTGGCTCAAGTTCGTAAAAGCCGCCACGTCGAAGTGGATCCCGCGCACGCGCCCGAGCTCCAGCGCGTGGCTGGAGACCTCCATCACCAGATGCGTCGCACCCTCGGCCACCATACGTGCGAGCAAAGCCTGCAGCGTGGGGGCCTCCGGGGTGGTCAGGGACGTCGGAATCGGGTTACCGTTAATACGGGTACCGGTGGTGCCGATAAGCCCCACCTTCTTCCCGGAATCCAGCAGCGCCTTTTCCACCAGGTAGCTGGTAGTGGTCTTGCCCGATGTGCCGGTGATGCCGATGGTCTTTAGCTGGCGTGCCGGGTGGCCGTAGATCTCTGCAGCCACCGGCCCCATCCATTCGCGAACGTCGTCGACGACGATGCACGGTAGCGGCGTAGGGGCGTCATCAATAATGCGCTGTCCTGCGGCATCAGTAAGTACCGCAGCAGCCTGGCTATCCGCAGCGAAGGTCGCACCGTGTGCCTTCGCGCCGGGAACAGCGCAGAACAAGCCGCCGGGCTCTACGTCCTGGGACCCGATCGCGGCCATGGAAACCTCCACGCCCTGCCACGGGCCGGTGAGGGTTCCCCCGCAGATCTCGGCTAGACGTTCCAAAGATGTCATCTGTTTGCCTCCAGCATCAGCTTCGGCCCTGCCTTCTCAGACAGCGGCACATTGTAATGGTCCAGCATCCACGACATGATGTCGTGGAACAGAGGCGCCGCCGTGCCGCCCGCACCACCATCCGTGCCGCGCTGCGGGTTATCCAGCATGATCCCCACCACGAAGCGTGGCTTATCGGAAGGGGCGATACCTGCAAAGGTAATCCAATACGAGGAGTTTGAATAGGCGCCTGTGTTCGGGTCGATCTGCTGCGCGGTACCCGTCTTGCCGGAGACTTGGTAGCCCTTGATCGCCGCCGGGGCGCCAGTTCCCTGCTGCACGCCTGTCTCGTCCGACTGGGTCACAGCCCGGAACATGTCCACCGTGGTGCGGGCGGTTTCGGGAGATACGACCTGAGTTTCCTTCGCCGGCTCCGCCCCTAGCTCTGTGCCGTCGGCGCTGGTGATCTTTTTGATCAGCCGTGGCTCTACGCGCACGCCGTCGTTCGCCAGGGCCTGGTAGATGCTGCTCATCTGCAGCAGACTCATGGACATACCCTGGCCAATCGGCAGGTTGGCGAACGTGCCACCAGACCACTGATTGCGCTCCGGCATGTAACCCGCCACCTCGTAGGGCAGGCCGACGCCCGCAGCCTGGCCAATGCCAAACTTGCGGAAGTAGTCGTACATCTTGTCCTCACCTACGCGCTGAGCGAGCATCAGGGTGCCAACGTTAGAGGACTTACCGAACACACCAGTGGTGGTGTACGGAACCTCGCCGTGGTCCCACGCATCCTTCACGGTCACGCCAGCCATGTCGATGGTGCCGGGTACCTTCAGGACTTCGTCGGGGGTGGTCTTGCCCTCCTGGATGGCCGCGGCAGCGGTCATGATCTTGGCCACGGAACCGGGCTCGAAGGAATCCGCCGTTGCGCGGTCGCCGAAGACCTTCTTGCGCTTCAGCTGCTTTTCGATGTCCCCGTTCGGGTCGATGGTGTCGCTGGAACCCATGGCGATGATTTCACCAGTCTTGGAATCCAGGACGACGGCAGAGGCGGACTTGGCGCCGGATTTCTCGCGGGCCTGCTGAAGCGCTTGCTGCACATAGGTCTGCGCATCCAGGTCAATGGTCAGCTGGTAGGAATCGCCGTTGACGGCCGGGTGCACATCGCGGGTGGATCCCGGGATCAGGTAGCCGTCGCCTGCAATATCCACAGTGCGGGAGCCGTTGATGCCCTGCAGACGAGCATCCTGCGACAGTTCCAGGCCGAACTGTCCCTGGTTATCTGTACTGATCTTGCCAATCATGTTCTGGCCGACGGCGCCATTGGGATATTGGCGCAGGTCTTGGCGCTCGGCAGTGATCTCCGGGAACTCCTCGGCCACTTTCTCGGCAATGTCCGGGTCGACGTTGCGGACCAGCACCTCGTAGTCGTTGTTGCTGGTCAGCTTGTCACGGATATCGTCTTCTTTGATGTCGTCGCCCTCTTTATTGATCATCTCGGGAAGGCGCTTGACGATATCTTCGATGCGCTGCTTGGGCTCCGGCACACCTTCGGGGTCTAGTTCATGACGCTCCTGCATGAACTTCTCGAGCTTCTTCGGGTGCACCGACAGGCTGCGCGCGTCCATGGTGTACGCAAGAGTCTGGCCGTTGCGATCCGTGATTCCTCCGCGCAGAGCGGGCTCGGTAATGACGGAGGTTCGCTGCAGCTGGGCCTGGGTAGCCAGCGTCGGGCTGGCTACCAGTTGCACCCATGCCAGACGCAGAATGAGGGACAGAGACGTCAGGAAAACGACGAGGAGGACAAGGCGAACTCGCTTGCTAAATCGAGCACCGGAGGTATCGAGGATCAACCACGAGTTACCGTCCACCGTCCGCGCGGAACGGCGATCGTTGGCTTTCGACACGTGGTTGTCCTCCTTTCAATTCACTCTTGGCTATTGTCCCCACAAATACGAAAACAAGCCGGGGTTCGCCCCGGCGTGTCTGAAGTTTTCGTTGTGCTCGGGATCCTGACTGGGGCTTGCCGTATTACCTAGCCGGCGCCGGTGCCGGAGGTGCTGCGGGAACCGGAGCGGCCGGAGCCTGTCCAGCCGGTGCCGGAGCTGGGGCTGGTGCCGCCGGCGCTGGAGCCGGAGCAGGTGCAGCACCTGGTCGACCAGCCGGAGCACCGGCCTGACCGCCCGAGTACGGCAGGCCACCGGAGTTCTGTGCATTCCCCGGAGCGCTTGCGTTGACGTCCGGCGCACGGTCACCGGCTACGACCGGGTTATTCGGGTGCAGCCCCTCGACGCGGTTGGTCTTTTCCGGATCACTCGTAGCGCCCCGTCGCTTGGCGTTGCCGTTGACATCCACGACTTCCTTGCCACCCTCAGCCTCGGCCGGGCGACGCTCCTTGATCTTTCCGCCCTGGTCCTCCAAGATGCCTGCCTGCTTGGGCGACACCATGCCCATCTCGCTAGCTTCCTTCGCAATATTTGCGGAGGACTTCGCGTTAGCTACATCGCGGTTGAGGCTTTCGATCTGGTTTTCCAGGGTGGTGCTACGCTTCTGCGCTTCGGCGATCTGGAAGGACTGCTTCGTCGTCACACCGGACAGGGCCATTACGGAGATCACACCCACGACGAAAACCGCAACCGCGAATACGATACGACGGGTGAGCTGCGGGTTGCCGCGCTCCAGGGCGATAATGCGACGTCCGCGAACCGACACCTGCTGGCGCGAGCCCGTACGGCTACCACCGAAGCGACGGCTGTGGTCGCTGCGACCGATACGTCCGATGCGCTCAGTACTGTCGGTACGGTTCGGACGATCGGCACGCGTGCCGCTCCAGTCGCTGCGGTTGCGGCGAGTGGGCTCGGTAAGCCCCTCGGCAAAACGAGAAGCAGAGCGGGAGGTAGAGCGTTCCGGGCGGGTACCGGTGGCGGCGCGGTCGGTGTGTGGGCGGCGAGTGCGGATGGTGCCTGGTGCGGTCATGTTTTCCTTCCGAAGTTTCGGAGGTCCGGGTTTGTTTCTATCAGTGCGGTGTAGGTGTTTTGCTTAGCTAACTGGGCGTGTCCAGGGGAAATGTTGTTTTCCCTCTGTCGCTGACCCTGCTGAAGGCTCTGACTCTGACGGGGGCTGCGCGGGAGTTTCTTTCGATCTCCGCGTCACTGGCCTTCTCTGCGCCGCGAGTACGGAGTTCGAATTCGGCCTCCATGCCAGGGAGCTCCATCGGCAGCCCCGCCGGAGTCTTTGATGTGCTGAGCTGCACCAATGCCTTCTTGACGATCTTGTCTTCCAGCGATTGGTAGCTCATGAACACACCCATCGCGCCGACGTGCATCCAGCGCGAAATCTCCGGAATTAGGTTCTCAAGCGATTCCAGCTCGGCGTTTACTTCGATTCGTAACGCCTGGAAGGTTCGCTTTGCCGGGTGACCACCAGTGCGGCGAGAAGCCGCTGGGATGGTGGCGTAGAGCAATTCGACCAAACGGCCAGAGTTCTCGAACGGCTGCTTGTCACGTTCGCGCACAACAGCACTAGCGATCTTCCCGGCAAACCTCTCGTCCCCGTAGGTCTTGAGAATGCGTGCGATCTCGCCGTGGCTGTAGGTATTCAGGATCTCCGCTGCGGTCAGCGGGCTGCTGGGATCCATGCGCATATCCAGCGGGGCGTCCACCGCGTAGGCGAAGCCACGTTCCGGCTGGTCCAGCTGCATGGAGGACACCCCGAGGTCGAACAGGAATCCGGAGATCCCGTGTTCCCGCATACTCTCGGGAAGCACGCCCTGCCCCATCAGATCTTCGAGCGCTTCAGTAACTCCGTCGAAGCGGGTCTGGTAGGACACGAAGCGGTCGCCATAGCCAGCCAGCCGCTCGTTCGCCTCCGCCAGCGCATTGGGGTCGCGATCCAATCCGACGACGATTGCGTGGGGAAAGGCGTCCAGAAAAGCTTCGCTGTGACCACCGGCGCCGAGGGTTCCATCGACGATGACGGGACGCTCGGGCGCGTTATCGCTGTTCACGCCCTGCCCTACCAGTTCGACCATTCGGTCGCGCATGACAGGTACGTGGCCGTGCTGCGCGTCGCTATTCGCTGCGTCCTGCGTCAATGTTTCCCTCCTTTCCAATGGCGTTGCTTCTGGGAATATCCAGGTTTATCTGGGGTGCTATGTAGTTCATGTGTCACATAGATACGTATGTGACACAAAAGTTAAAAGAGTGCGAACAGGGCCTCACCTGCGTGGGTGCGGGCTTGACATCGGGGAAGTACGTCAAGATTCCGCGTCGTCCACGCAGGTAAGGGCCTGCGCACACTCTGTTGTTCACTTTGAAGTTGTCAGGTTCATTACCGCTGGTCGCTACTTCCTAGAGGAAGGAAGCCAGCACCTCGTCGTCGCCGTCCGAGAAGTCCTCTTCATGCTCCGCGCTGTAGCTCTCCCAGCTCTCGGCGTCCCAGATCTCTATGAAGTCGACGTTGCCGATAACAACGCACTCCTTTTGCAGCCCCGCATAGTTCCTATGCAGTGCCGAGACCGAGATCCTGCCCTGCGAATCCAGCGCTTGCTCGTCAGCACTGGCAGCCAGGTTGCGGACAAACGCACGCGCCTTCGGGTTCGTGCGCGAAGCTTCGGCGGCCTTCTTGGCGCGAACCAGAAACTCCGCTTTGGGATATACAGCCAGGCTGCGATCCTGCCCCTTGACAACCATGAGGCCGTCCGTGAGCTCTTCCCGAAACTTCGCCGGAAGGGTCAAGCGCCCCTTGTCGTCGAGCTTCGGCGTAAAGGTGCCGAAAAACATGTCATCGGCCCCTTTCTTCTGAAGTTCCTCGCGTTCCTTGCTGCCGTACCGTTTTGCGCGCGAGCCGGTTTGTAGCTCCGACCAGCGGTTTCCCTATGAAGTTAGCGATCGTTGGCAGTTTTGCGCTCCAACGATCCCCACTTTACCCCACTTCCCCCCACAAACTCCACAACACGAAGTCCTTTGCATGTCTTTTCTTTATTTTCTTCACAACAGCAACGCTCAGTCCGGCGGTGCCTCGCCTGTTTATCTTAATGACGCCACCGCCTCCCCACCCAACACCCCAGCCATCGCTTAGCCATTCCCCCAGGCAGTAAGCAATTATTCTCCTCTCATTTACACTCATCCGCCCTCCACACCCACCCGTCAACCAACAGAGTGGGGTGAAGTGGGGGAAGATTGCGTACAGGTGGTGAATGCGTCCACCATTCGACACAAAGAAAACCACCGCCCCTTGGTGCAAGGAACGGTGGTTTGTCCGGTTTTAGTTGTCGTTGGTTATCGCTCGAAGCGGCGACGGAAGCTATCTTCCATCTTGTCCCCTAGACCCCCAGAACCCCTACCTCCGGAAGCTCGCCGAGCTGCGCTCTTCGCCGACTTTCCAGACTTGGAGCGCTTGATGGCAGCTGCCTCGTGATCCTCATTCGGCTGAAACGCCAGCAGTCCCCCGCCAAACATAATGAGGAATCCAAGTACGCTCAGCGCCACAAACCACAGCGACAGCTGAGCGGCGGCAATTCCACCAACCATCACCGTCAGCCCCAGAACGATGAGCGCAACGGAACGAATGTTGAAGTTCAACGTCCGGTTATCGCTGGTGGAAGCCTGCTTCGCCAGGCGCGGATCTTCAGCGATCAGCGCCTGCTCGATCTCCGCGAGCATCCTCTGCTCCTGCTCCGATAGAGCCATCGCGACCTCCCATTTCTTTGCGGCTACTTTTGACAACGCTCGGCACTGAGAAATAGTTCCATCCCGCGCGCTTCACCCGCAGTTTCACTTCACCCACCCTACATCAGCCAGCGGTTTTCAAACAACGATTAGGCTCTTCAACAATTAAACAGACCTAAGCAACCTTCGGCAGGTAGTCGACGGCACTGCGGGCAACGTCCACCAACTCACAAGCGTCGCGATAGATCGTCCCGCGAGAATCGGGCGCGATCCCCTGGCTAAGTCCCAACCCCGCCCGGCTAGCTACCCGCGCATGCTTTTCGAAGACCTCCGACCACTCGTCCAAATCTGGACGCAGCACCCGGAGCTTCGCCCAGGCACTCCCGCTAGGGCGACGCTTACGCGATGCCATCTCCCATTCAATCAGCGCCCCGGCGGCTCGCAACCCTGCCCGGTAGGCGTAAACAATTGCCTCTGATTCCCTGAGCTCCGCACGCGAAAGCTCCAACTGGCGCTCCGCATCATCCAAGAAGCCGCGCGGGCTCACGGTGCGCCGCACGCGCCCCATCCGCCCTACCTGCCGTGTTTGATCTACTTGCCGTGTTTGATCTACTTGCATCGGCCTTTCCTTCCTCATTGAGCAGCCCCCTTCTTCGGCCTCGTTGTTTTCAGTCATCACCATAGGAGGCACCCCGGACAAGCTCTCGATACTCCCCAGCATTTAATCGAACACATGTTTTAATTCGCTATATAGACCTAAGCCCTCCCCGCAGATGGCACTATGGAGGCCATGCGCGTATCCGTCCTCCCCGCCAACAACCGTCAATTCATCGCGCGCCTCGACGAGCTCATCGATATTCACCTCGCAGCGATGAGCTATCCCCAGGAAGCCCACCCCCAGCGCAAATCGTTGTGGTTTTACAATGCCTCCCAGCCCGACTTCACCTGCAGCATGGCACTACTGCACCAGGCGGACTCCACCCCGAACCCAGATGACAGCCGCCAGCGCTGCGTGGGAATCGGCTTTACCTTCCGCGGCTCCCCCAGTACCTGGTGGTACCGCCAAGTCGCGCGAGGACTAGCGCTCGCCGGACACCCGCGCGCGGATGTCTCCCGCATTCTCCACGCCTACGCAGAGCTTTCCGAGATACATGTTCTGCCACCGGCGCAGGGTGAGGGCGTCGGTACCAAAATCCTGAACGACCTGCTGCAGCGAACACCACAGAACACAGTGATGCTCTCCACGCCAGAGGTGGAGGGCGAGGCGAACGCAGCCTGGCAGCTTTATCGCAAGGCTGGTTTCACCGATGTACTGCGGAACTTCAAGTTCCCCGCAGACCCCCGCCCGTTCGGCATTCTGCAGTGGACGCGGGCCGGACTCTAGCGCACCATGTCGTGACCAAGCCCCGGCCCCCACGCCGGCGCCATTCCCAGGTTGTGCAAGACCTCCTGGGTAGCTCGCACGTTATTCATCGTCATAAAGTGCAGGTCGGGCACGCCTTCGGCGATCAGGCGCTCGGCCATCTCGGTCGTCACTTCAATGCCAACCTCGCGGATAGCGTCACGGTTGGCCACCTCGTCGCCAGCTGCGGCATCCAACAGGCGCTTTTCCAGCTGCGGCGGCAGCGCTGCTCCCGCGAGCTCCATCTGGCGGCGCACGCTACGCAACGACGTGATCGGCATCAACCCCGGAATGATCGGCTTCAGGCCGTGCTCCGGATCAGCCTTGGCCAGGCGATCCCGCAGCCGCAGGTAGTGGTCCACATCGAAGAACATCTGGGTAATGGAGTACTGCGCCCCGGCGCGCAACTTCGCCAGGGTGTACTCCGTATCCATCTCCAGCGACCCGGTGCGGTAGTGGCCTTCGGGAAAGCTGGCAATGCCGATATCGAAGTCATCGCATTCCGGCATGTCGCGGATCATTTCGATCAACTCGCTGGCGTAGTTCAGGCCGCCGGGCGTGGCCACCCACTCGGCGTTCGGATCACCTGGCGGGTCGCCGCGCAGCGCAAGCAGGTTCGTCAGCCCCAGGGAGGCGTAGGTTCGCAGCATCGCCTGCAGCTCTTCCTTGGTGTGCTGCACCAACGTCATGTGCACCAGGGTGGTCAGCGGCTTGATCCCCAGTCGCTCTGCCACTCGCAGGGTTCGTTCGCGGGTGCTGCCGCCGGCGCCGTAGGTCACGGAGGCAAAGCTCACCCCGAGGTCGTGGAAGGCTTCGGCGGCGTTCCACAGTCGTTCCTCGGCGGCATCGTCGCGCGGCGGCATGAATTCGACAGAGAAGGGTACGCGCCCCGGCGTGAAGAGGGATAGAGACTGGGATACGGCAACCTGCCTGCGGATACTAGCCATACCCAAACATCATATAGACAGAGCTGTCCATTTCAAGGTTTTCGGATTTTCCACCACGTTTCCCTGCATGTAACCCACCCCCACACGCCATAGCTCTATTCTTCACCCACGGCCCTCGACCCCTTAGAATAGGGAGCCATGAGTACCGATGAGCAGGCATCCCACCCTTGGAACCTCGAGTCCCCACTGTCCGCTGTTCCCGCCGCCATCGATACGCAGCTGCAAAAATATCTGCAGCAATCCCAACAGGAGTTCTCTCACATCAACCCCCTCGTTGACGGCGCCATCGCGGTTCTACGCGACTTCATCGTTAACGGCGGCAAGCGCGTGCGCCCGACCTTCGCCTGGGCAGGTATCCGCGCGGCACTCGAAGGCGGCGGCGGGTCGCTGGATGCTCTTTGTGGGATTGGTATGGACGCCCCGTCTTCCGCCCCCGCAGAACTCAGCGCACACTCGACAGCAGTGCTTAACGCTCTATCGTCCTTCGAGTTCATCCAGGCCTGCGCCCTGATCCACGATGACATCATCGACCGCTCCGATACCCGGCGCGGCTTCCCCACCGCCCACCGCACTTTCGAGTCCCGCCACCGCGAACGCGGCTGGCTGGGTTCCTCCCAACACTATGGGGTCAGCCAGGCGATTCTCATCGGCGACTTGGCTTTCGCCTGGGCGGATGACCTTTACAACGGTTCGGGGCTCAGCATCAACGCGCTGCACCGTGCCCGCCCGGCCTGGCGCGCCATGCGCACCGAGGTCATCGCGGGGCAGATCCTGGACATTGCCGTCGAGGCGAACGGCAGCGAGGACGTCGCAGATTCCTTTGCCGTGATCAAGTACAAGACCGCCTCTTACACTGTCGCGCGCCCCCTGCACATCGGCGCTGCACTGGCAGGCGCGGGCGAGCGCACCGTAAACATGCTGCGGAACGTCGGGCAGGATATCGGCGAGGCCTTCCAGCTGCGCGACGATCAGCTGGGCGTGTTCGGCGACCCGGAGGTCACCGGCAAGCCGTCCGGCGATGACCTGCGCACGGGCAAGCGCACCACGCTCATCAACGAAGCTCTACGTCGGGGCGACGCCGCCCAGGCGACCGCCCTGCGCAAGGGGCTGGGCAAGGGCGAGGAATCCACAGAGGCTGACATCGAGCGCCTGCGCGACATCATCCACGACACGGGCGCACAGGCCGAGGTGGAGAAACTGATCGAGGCTCGCACGCAACGGGCGATCGAGTCTCTGCGCGCGGGCGGTTTGGGCGCAGACATCACCACGGAACTCACTCAGCTGGCGGAAAAACTAACGCACCGGAGGTTTTAAATGAAGCTATCTACCCGCTCTGCCGACGGTCGCCGTCACCTGAGCCTGCCGAGCCCCTTGGTGCCCATGACGCGTCCCACTTTGCGCAAGCGCCTACCCAGCAACGGCGAACGCGTAGTCGTGATCGGCGCGGGGCTGGCTGGCCTCTCCGCCGCATTGCGCCTGCGTTCCGCGGGACGTGATGTGACCGTCATCGAGGCCGCCAGCGAGGTCGGCGGCCGCTGCCGTAGCGAGGTGCTGACCAGCGCCCATGGCGACTTCATTGCCGACACAGGCGCCACGGTGCTGACCATGCCGGGACTGGTCGAGTCGGCAGTTGCTTCCGTCGGCTTCGACCTGCGCGCCGATACGACGGTGCAGCAGCTGGGATTGGATCGCCCGTGGGCTCCGCGGCGCCTGGCGCCGGCCTACCACGCGCAATTCGCCAGTGGCCAGCACATAGAGGTCTTCGCTGACCGCGACGCTATGGTCGCGGAGATTCGCCGCTTCGCTTCCGCCAAGGGGCTGGATAGCGCGGCGACGGACAAGCTGGTGGCCGGTTACCTCACCCACCGCCAGTGGTCGCAGGACGTGTTCAGCGCTAGCTTCGAGAACTTCCTGGCCGCCGACTTTGACGGGGCGCTGGACTTGCTGTCCACGCCCGCTGCGGCGTCCGACCTCAGCCACCTTGGCTCCCTCGGCGCCTTCGGCAGCCTCGGCAAGACCGCCGCCCGGCACCTGCCCGACCCAGACCTCCAGCGACTGTTTACATTCCAGGCACTTTACGCGGGCGTGGCGCCGAAGGACGCACGTGCGGTGTACACCGTTATTTCCCACATGGATACGACCATGGGCGTGTTCTACCCGGGCTTCTCTATGAGCGAGGTGCCGGAGGTCATGGCCGCGGCGCTGCGGGCTGCCGGTGGACGCATCATTACCTCCGACGCAGTTGAGCGCGTGGATTTCTCTGAGGACCTCATCACCGGAGTGCACACCCGCTCGGGCGAACACATCGCCTGCGACGCTGTCGTGGCAACACCCGACCTGCCGGTGGTGGGCAGCTTGTTGACGCGCTCCGGTCGCGCCAGCTCGCTGGTTTCCCGTTCCTTCGCCCGCCGCATGTGGCGCAAGGTTGCGCCGCTGCGCTGGTCGCCCTCGGCCGTAGTCATTCACGGCACCATTCCGACCGACGTATCTGGTGTGTGGGAATCCCAGCGCCACCACACCATCAGCTTTGGAGAGGCCTGGGACGATACCTTCCGCGAGATCACGGCTACCCGCGGGCGTGGCAGCCTCATGAGCGACCCCTCGCTGCTGCTGACCCGCCCGGCGCGGACGGTTCCGGAACGCGCTGCCGGAAGCGATGATGTGCAGCCGGACGGCACTGCCTATGAGCCGTTGAGCATCCTTGCGCCCGCCCCCAACCTGCGCTCGGCGGATATCGATTGGGACAACGTAACGGCCCCCTACGTCCAGGAGCTCCTGGGTGTACTGGAACAGCGCGGGTACACCGGCATCGCAGAACACTTCTGTGCTGCCAAGGTGGAAACCCCAGCAACGTGGCACAGGGACCACAGCTTCGGTGCCGGCACCCCCTTCGCCCTGGCGCATTCCTTCACCCAAACCGGGCCGTTCCGTCCCCGCAACGCCCGGGCGTTCGGGGTGGATAACCTGGTGCTCGCCGGATCGTCGACGACCCCCGGCGTCGGCGTGCCGACCGTCATTCTTTCCGGAGCGCTTGCCGCCCGGCGCATCACCGGCGGTGGTGTGTTGTGACGGTCGCGGAGGGCTTTCTAAACAAGGCCCGATCCCGCCTGCAGGCGATCAGCTATAGCCGTGCCGTGTGGTTGGGGCTTATCGGCAGTGTCTTGTTGACGCTGACTTCCCATTGCGTCGGCGCTGTCCGTTCCCGCGGAGGAATCATGCAGGAGCTAGGTCTAAGCTCCTTCACTTTCGGCCATGCCGCTGGAATGCTGACGGTCGTGATGTGGCTGGCACTTCTGGCGATGATCCTCAGCTGGATCGTCATCGGCAGGCACGTTGTTGTTCACGGTCAGCCCCTTCGCCGGTCTGCGGTTGCGGCCTGGATTGGGCCACTTGTTTTGGCTGGCCCTTTGATGTCCCGGGACATTTACTCCTACCTAATGCAGGGAACCCTGGCCCGCGATGGATTCAACGCTTACGAGGTTGGCGCTGCCGCCAACCCCGGCCCCCTGCTTTTCGAGGTCAGCGCCGATTGGCGAAACACGACCACACCCTATGGCCCACTGCACATGGGTCTCGGCAAGGCAATCACGTCCATCACCGGCGATAGCATTACTTCCGGCATCCTTGCCTTCAAGCTTCTTTCCATCGCATCGGTGCTGGTCATGGCTTGGGCAGTGGCTAGGTTGGCATCCCACTTGGGGGTCCGCCCGGATGTGGCGGTGTGGCTTGGGGTTTTCAACCCCCTGAGCGTGCTGCACCTGGTCGGCGGAATGCACACCGAAAACCTGATGATGGCTTTGATCCTGTTGGGCTGCCTGTGCGCCGTGCGGGTTCAACCGGTAGCTGGCGGCCTGGCGGCTGCGGCGCTGATCGGCGCAGCGGCTGCGCTGAAAGCCACGGCGTTTATCGCCCTTCCCTTCACTGTGTGGATCATGGTGGCGCGCGTGGCAGGCCCACTTCCGCCTAGTGAAGGTAAGCGCCGGTGGCTGCAGCTCCGCGATACCTGGCGTCGCTTCGGCGCCCTGGTGTGGACGGGTCTGGCAAGTGCTGCGACCTGCGTTGGAGTCCTGGCCCTCATCACCGTTGCCACCAACCAAACCTGGGGCTGGGTCACGGAGGTCACGGGCAACTCGAAGGTCATCAATCCCCTCGCCCTGCCATCGTTCATTGCATCTTCTTTGGAACCACCGCTTTCGCGCTTCAACGACGATCTGACCTTCAACGTGCTGGTGGAGGCAATCCGCCCCGTCAGCAGCGCCCTCATGCTGCTGGGTCTGGTGGTCGCGTGGTGGCTGTTCCGCCACGACGTGCGCACCGCCTTCGCCGGCATGGCTGTGGCCTACGCCGTTACGTGCGTGCTCAATACAGTGACACTTCCCTGGTACTACACCGCGCCCCTGGCGCTAGTTGCACTAGCCAACCAGTCGCCGAGGTTGATCTACCTGACCAGCGTGTTCTGCATGTGGGTGACTTTCATGTTCGACGGTGGAGGCAACAACCGCCTCTACGCCTTGTGGTGGGTTATCGCCATCGCTGCGGTATTCGCCTGGGTAGCCCACGCCTGCCTGGACTACTCCCCCGCACTGCCCTGGCGGACTACAAAATCGCCATCGCCTGAGCCCGGCGCATCACCTCGCGGGCAAGGTGCCCGTGCAGGGCATCCACCGGTCGCCCCGGCAGAGAATCATCTTCAGTAAACAGGTAATCCAGAATCTCCGTATCGGAATACCCGCCATCGCTCAGCAAAGCGATGGCTCCGGGAACGAACCGGTTTAGCTGTCCATCGTCATCCAAGAATCGGCTGGGTACGTACCGCACTCCGTCGACCACTACGGCCAGCAGCTGCTTCTTGCCCAGCATGTCCATCACCCGGGTGACCACCAGGTTCATCCGTTCTGCAATGTCGGGGAGGGTCAAGACCTCTTCGCCTGCGGGAACCCCGCCCACTGCCTCGTCGAGGATCTTTCCCTGGCTTGCGTCCGCAGACTGCACGGATGCGTCGTGGTTGTTTGCGTGCTTGTTTTGGTTGCTCACGGTGGCCACTGTAGCGCGTGGGCGTCAAGAAGAGTCAATAACATTCGGCAACATTCAGCAACATTCGGCAACGGCCGACCGGAAACAAATAGGGGCGCGCGTAACTCTAAACGTATAATGACACGAGTACCACTAGAATAATTGCGCAACATTGCATACCAATTCTCCCAAGATAACCCTGTAGAAGAACCCAAACGACCGCAAAGAAACCGAGGCTGAGAATAGACGTGAGCGAGCTTTACCCGGGAGACCTGCTAGAGGGGCGCTACCGCATCGGCGCCCAAATCGCCCGCGGTGGCATGTCCACCGTCTACGCAGCGATCGATACCCGCCTGGATCGCGAAGTCGCCGTCAAGGTGATGGATCCCGCGCTCGCCCAAGAACCAGCCTTCCGCACCCGCTTCGAACGCGAAGCGCGCGCCGTGGCGAAGCTTAGCGACCCGACCCTGGTTAACGTTTTTGACCAGGGTGTAGACGAAGACTACGTGTTTCTGGTCATGGAGCTGGTCGAGGGTGGATCGCTGCGCGAACTCCTCAAGGAACGCGGCCCCATGCCACCCCACGCGGCCGTTGCGGTGATGAAGCCGGTGCTGGGCGCGCTGGCTCTGGCTCATTCGAAGGGAATGATTCACCGCGATATCAAACCCGACAACGTACTGATCAGCGACGACCACCGCGTGAAGCTAGCGGATTTTGGGTTGGTGCGTGCAATCAACACCGCCATGGGTGAGCAGTCGGAAACGACCACTGCCGTCAATGGGCAGGTCATCGGCACCGTCGGCTACCTCTCCCCTGAACAGGTTCGCGGTGAGAACCTGACGCAGGCCAGCGACGTGTACTCCGCGGGCATCCTACTGTTTGAGCTTCTGACCGGCCGCACCCCGTTTAAGGGCGGCACCGCCGTGGAAACGGCAATGGCTCGCATCAATCGACCCGTGCCGGCACCGAGCACCCTGATGCCTGATGTGCCGCCGGAGATCGACGAACTGGTACTTCGGGCCTGCCACCGCGACCCCCGCCAGCGCTTCCAGGACGGCACCGAGTTCCTGGATGCGGTCGAGCGCACCGCCGAGGAGCTGGATATCCCGGAGTTCCAGGTTCCCGCGCCCACCGATTCTGCCGTTCGCAGCGCGCTGGCGGGTACGGACTTTGGCGAGCGCACGCCCTGGAACGACGAATCCATGTCGACCCGCGCCGTTACGCTGCCAGAGCAGGATCATGCGCAACCCGGTGCTCACCACAGCGCCCGTCCAGACTCCCGTCACACGACCGAGACCCGCTACGACCAGCCCGGTCGTCCGGGCTACGCCGAGCGCCCGAACGCCATGTCTCCACGCCAGGGACCCCCAGCACACCCAGCACACCCGGCGCATCCACCACGCGCGGCGCGCCCCATTCGCAAGCTCACCAACAAATCCCCCCTGGCAACAGTCATCTGGATCCTGGTGCTCCTCGCACTGGTCGTCGGCATTGCACTAGGTGGATGGTGGTTTACCTCTGGCCGCTACGGCGAGATTCCCACCGTCCTGGGCATGGATAAAGCCACCGCGCAGGCGACGATTGAGGAAGCCGGGTTCAGCTCCACGTTGGACGAGCGCTACGACAACGACGCGGAGAAGAACACGGTGATGGGTACCGATCCCGCGAAGGGGCACCGCGCCGTCCGGGGCTCCGAGGTCGCCGTGCTGCTGTCGCTAGGCAAGCCGACGGTGCCTGATCCAGGGAAGAATTCGAGCCTGCAGTACTACACCAAAAAATTGTCCGACCGCACCCTCAAGGTGAAGAAGGGCGACGACGTCTATTCCGAGGACGTAGCAAAAGGGCACGTCGCGGAGGTAAAGCCCGCCGCTGGATCCGAGGTGCAGACCGGATCGACCATCGTGGTGCACATGAGCAAGGGCAAGCCGCCGGTCACCGTGCCGGACGTGCAGGGGCTTTCTATGGATGACGCCCGTAAGGCTCTGCGCGATGCAGGGTTGAACCCGGTCGATGGCGATCCCGTGGAGGACTCCTCCGAGAAATCCGGGCACGTAGCGGAACAGTCGCCCAAGGCGGGCGAGCAGGTGGATCCGGAAAAGAACAAGGACGTGGAAATTCGCGAATCCACGTCCCAGCGCGTGCCGTGGGTATTCGGCCTGACTGCCGAAAGGGCGAAGGAAAAGCTGGAGGATTCCGGCTTTGAGGTCAAGATCAAGGGGAACCCCCAGGGCTTCGTTATCAGCCAGTCCCCCGGCCCCGGTTCCCGCAGCCACCGAGGGGCTACGGTCACCCTGACCACAATCTAGTTGCGCAGCATCTCCGCCACGAGGAACGCCAGCTCCAGCGACTGCTGGGTGTTCAGGCGCGGGTCGACGGTGGTGGCGTAGCGCTCCGGCAGGTCCAGATCCGAGATGGACTGGCCGCCGCCGACGACCTCGGTGACGTCCTCACCGGTCAGCTCCACATGGATACCGCCCGGGTGCGAGCCAATCTTGCGGTGCACCTCGAAGAAGCCCTGCACCTCGTCGATGATGCGATCGAAGTCGCGGGTCTTGTAGCCGTTGCTGGAGGTGTAGGTGTTGCCGTGCATCGGATCGCACTGCCAGATGACCTTGTGCCCGGTCGCCTCCACGGCTTCCACGATGGGAGGCAGAACCGTGCGGATCTTGTCGTAGCCCATGCGGGTGATCAGAGTCAGTCGGCCCGGCTTGTTATCCGGATCCAGCTGGCGGACGTAAGCGACGGCCTCCTCCGGCGTGGTGGTCGGGCCGATCTTCACGCCCACCGGGTTGGCGATCAGGGAGGCGAAGCGGATGTGCGCGTCATCGATCCCGCGGGTGCGCTCACCGATCCACACCTGGTGTGCGGACAGGTTGTACAGTGCGTCGTTGCCCTCTTCGTCGTGAGCCAGACGCAGCATTGCGCGCTCGTAGTCCATGACCAGGGCCTCGTGGGAGGCAAAAATGTCGGCAGAACGCAGGGTTTCCGAAGTCACGCCGCAGGCGGACATGAACTCCAGGCCGCGGTCGATCTCCGTCGCCAGGGCCTCGTAGCGGGCACCTGCTGGGGAGGTTGCGACGAACTCGCGATTCCACTCGTGCAGCTTGTAAAGGTCCGCCGTGCCGGAGTTCGTCAGGGCGCGCACCAGGTTCATCGCCGCCGAAGAGTTAGCGTAGGCGCGCACCATGCGGGATGGGTCGTGGGCGCGAGCCTCCTCCGTGGCCTCTACGCCGTTAACCAGGTCACCGCGGTAGTTCAGCAAACCATTAGAGTCGCGGTCCGCGGAGCGTGGCTTGGCGTACTGGCCGGCGATACGGCCCATCTTCACCACGGGAGTGGAGGCACCGTAGGTCAGCACAACCGCCATCTGCAGCAGGGTCTTAACGTTGCCCCGCAGGTGCGGTTCGGTGTTGGTCTCAAAGGTCTCAGCACAATCGCCACCCTGCAGCAGGAATGCCTTACCCAAGGCGACGTCTGCCAGCTGCTTCTTCAGCTTCTTAATCTCGGGCGCCACCACAATCGGCGGTACGGATTCCAGGATCTTCCGCACCCGCCCGGCGTGCTCCGGATCCCAGCTGGGCTGTTGCTTCGCGTCGCGGGACAGCGCATCTTCTAATTTCTCCGCAATCTTCGCAGGAAGCGGAGGCAGATCGGGCAGTTCGTCTAGCGGTGCATCAATTGTCCAAGCCATAGAGAAAGCATACTGTACCGGGACAACGCTGTCGGCATTCAGGCCTTTTTCAGGCTGTGCGGTAGCAGACCCCCGCAGATGGGGGTGACGCTGCGGTTAACGGCGGTTAACGTTGGCGGTCAACGTAGCCCGCGCAGCGCTTCCATGGATAGGCGATACTTCACGGCGTTGAAACGGGCGTCCGCAAGAGCATCGTGAGCGTTGCTCGGGCTTTCGGGCAACCGCGGTCGACCGGCCATCTCCCACAGCTGCTTCAGCTCGTGGGTGAAGCGTGGCAGGTCGGCGGGCAAGCCCGTCATGTCGCCCCACAGTTGCGCCAGAGCCACATGATCGTACGCCCCGACCCAGGCCCACAGTTCGGGGCGCTCCACGGGCTTTCCGCGGGCCTTCGTTGCCCGCTCGGGCACCAGGAACTCATGCAGTTTGGTGCGGATCGTCGCCCTATCCATCCACGCTTTATCGGAACGCGGCGGCAGTTGCGGTAGCACGTTCTTCTGCACCCACTGCCCCGCCCGGTGCGCGTTGAATTCTGTGGAGACCGCGTAGAACTCCCGGCCGTCTTCGGCCACCACGCCGATGGAGATCAGATCGATCGTGGTGCCGTCCTCGATGAATTCAGTGTCGTAGAAGTAGCGCACGGTAATCCAGTCTAGAGCCCCTCACCCACGGCTAGGCCGACAGGGTTCGTTCGCCCCCGGACTTAACGCTGTAGCGGGATTGTTGCTCTTTTTCTTTGGGACGCCGCAGTGGCGGCGGGAACAGCACCCACCGCAAGTAAGGCGTTTTCCCGATGGCATAGCCCACGGCAGAGGCGACCACGCACGCACCAATGGCCCACCACAGCTGGCCGGCCAGGGTGCCAAGGAAGGACAGCGACTCCGGGTGCGCTTCCGCCAAGGAGACTGCGGCTCCGTCCAGCAGGAACAGACCCAGCGGGTGGAAGACGTAGACCTGCAGCGTGTTGCGACCGACGAAGAGGAATACGCGGCGCACGTAGGGAATGGCGCAGATCCAGACAGCCACAACGATGGCGAAAGGCAGCGCGGCCAGCGAGCGCAGCAGATCCGTGCCCAGGGTGATGGCGGCAACGGTAGGCGTCCAATCGCTAAAGACGGTCTTCGACAGGCCACGCATCAGGTATTCAGAGCCGAAGAACATCGCGGCACTGCCCACCACGACCCATGGGCGGAAGGCCACGCTGGCCAGTCGGAAGAAGATGTCCCGGTAGTGCAGCCCAATAAAATACATCGGTACGAATGCCAGTACGTGGCGGAAGAAGATGTCCTCGCCGCCGCCCAGGAAGGCACCGATGATCAGTGGGAGGCAGGAAATCAGGGTTGCCAGCCACGGCGGCTGCTTGCGCAGAAGCCAGGCGAAGATGTTGTAGAGCATCAACGCGTACAGGAACCACAGGCCCACGTTGCCGAACAGCATGGCCTTGATAAGGGCGCGCATCGAGTATTCCCCGTCGATGCTCATGCGGGTCAGCGCGTGGAAGGGGTTAAACACCAGGTATGGCACCAGCAGGAACCACAGGCGACGGTAGAACAGGTCGCCGAAGGAGCGTTCCAAAATGCGGTGGGAAAACAAGCCGGAGACCAGGAAGAACAGCGGCATACGCAGCGGGTCGAGGAAGCTGGAGAGCTCACCCAGGGTCGTATCCTCTCCCCCTGGGATTCCAGTGACCACGTGCATAATGCACACGCCGATAATGGACAGCCCCTTGGCGGCGTCTGCCCAGTCAACTCTTTGCTTCACAGCTAGCGACTGCGCCCGGCGCGGATCCTTCCGCTCGGCCGCCCTGGCTAGGGAAGGCTCCTCATCTGTCTTCGCCATAATCCTTAATAGAAGATCAGCTTTCTACCCGCTACGTCAACCTTCGAAACGATCAGGGCGTGTCGGAAAAGGCCTGGGTAAAACCCAGGTAGTGCTCGGGTAGCGCCCGGGTAGCATTCAAGTAGCGACTGATCAGCCCTAGTTACGGGGCTCCGATCCCGGCGGGTAGCCCTTGCCTTCCTCCAGGGATTTCTTCACATCCGCGGCATAGAAATCCTTCACATACTCCTGGCCGGAAAGCTCGTGCAGGGCTTCCATGATCGCGTCGGTCAGCGCCCTGGCCTGGGCGTAGTCGTCGCCCGCATCACGGAAATCTTCGGGATCGATCGGGTCACCGACATACACGCCGCAGCGCGCCGGACGGGGGATCCACGTGCCGATGGGGTTTGCCTTGTTCGTGTTAATCATCGCCACCGGGTACACCTTCACCCCAGATTCCAGGGCGATGCGGGCCAGTCCGGTCTTGCCACGGTACAGGCGCCCGTCCGGCGAGCGGGTTCCTTCTGGATACATGCCCAACAGGTCGCCGCGCTCCAGCACCTTCAGTGCGGTTGCCAAGGCCGCGTTCTGGGATTCCTTGTCCTGACGGTCAATCGGCACCTGGCCGACGGAGGTGAAGAAGAACTTCTGAATGCCACCGACCAGGCCGGGGGTGGTGAAGTACTCCTTCTTGGCCAGGAACGTCAGCTGTCGTTTGGATACCAGCGGCAGGTAGAAGGAGTCCATCACTGCCAGGTGGTTGGAGGCCAGGATGCCCTCGCCCTCCTTGGGAAGCTTTTCCAGCCCCTTGGTGAACGGGCGGTTATATACACGCAGCCACGGGCCGATCAGGATGTGCTTAAAGAACCAATACGCCTTGTTCTGCATGCTTTTTAAAACCTACCGTTACTCTTTTTTCCCTCTTTAGGCGGCGCTTCCTAGGTGCTTGCGCGCCAGTAGTGCCACGCCGATCATACCGGCATCGCCACCCAACTGCGCAGTTTTCACCCTCGCGACTGGTCGGTGACCAGCCCCGACAATGTCGTAGTTCAGCATGGATTCGGCCTGGTCCAGGAACAGATCCGCGTCTGCGCTGACTCCCCCGCCGATGACAATCAGCTCCGGATCCAGCACGTCCTGTACCAGCGACAGACCCCGGCCGAGCCACAGTCCCATGTCCTCTACGGCGGCACGCGCCAGCTGGTCGCCTTCGCGGGCAAGGCGCACTACCGCCCGGCCAGAGATCTCCTCCGGGTGTTGTGCGAATTCGCGAGTAATGGCGGAATCCGGGAACTCGCCCGTCGCAATCAGATCCTGTGCCGTCAGCGCCAGCGCCGAACCGGAACAATAGCGTTCCAAGCATCCCTGCTTTCCGCAGGGGCAGGCCCGCCCGCCGGGCATGACGGTCAGGTGCCCGAACTCCGGGGCGGTTCCGAATGCCCCGCGGTAGATTTCGCCATCGACCATCACTGCCCCGCCGATGCCTGTGCCCAGCGCAAAGAGCACCCACGTGCCCGCTCCCTGCGCAGCTCCCAGGTGGTACTCCCCCAACGCGGCGGAGTTCGCATCGTGCTCCAGCTCCACCGGCAGCCCCAGGCGTGTGCTCAGCCGCTGGGTCACCTTGGTGTTCCTCCACGGCAGGTGCGGGGCGAAGCGCACCGTATCGCGCTGCGAGTTAATGAACCCGGCGACTGCCAAGCCGACCGCCCCGATCCCCTCGTTGCGGCGCTGCAGGCAGCCCACGGCGTGTACCAGCGCGGCTTCCAGGGCGTGCACGTTGGATGGGGTCGGCAGCTTTTCAATGTCCAGAATCTTCCCGTCGGCGTCCACCACGGCAGCGCGCAGGTTGGTACCGCCGATGTCCACGCCTACGGTCAAGCTCCCAGTCACGCGACGATCCACCCTTCCGAACATTCTTTCTGTACTGATTAACCCCCTCATTCTAGCCAGCCCGGCGCCCCATAAAAATCGTGCGGAACGTCCCCCACCGCCCAGTCGGCGTGCTAGGCGAAGCTATGGCGCGGCGGAATCCCGCCCTCACCTGCCATTACCGCACGGCACTGATACCCCAGGACCTGCCAGGTCCAACGTTCATTCACGTGCTTCCTCGCTGCAGTCGCCAGGCGCTGGCGCGTAGGGGCGTCACCAAGTAACACAGAGATACCACCAGCAACGTCGTCCAGGTCCCGCGAGTCCACGACCACGCCCGTCCGACCGTCCATCACGGTCTCCGGGGCGCCGCCGCCATTCCCCGCGATCGTGGCCACGCCGGCGGCCTGCGCCTCGAGGAACACAATGCCTAGCCCCTCCACCGACAAGCCGCCCAGCTGAGTGCGCACCGGCAGCGCGAAAACATCGCCGACGGTGAAGTGACCCGGTAGCTCTTCTACCTCAACGGCACCGGTAAAAGTCGTATTCTTTGTGACGCCCAACAGCCGCGCCAGTTCCTCCAACTTCGCGCGGTACGTACCGGGTCCGACGATCAGCAGATGCGCATCCGGATGCTCGCGCAGGATGGCTGGCATGGCCTTGACCAGCGTGTCCTGACCCTTGCGCGGAACCAACCGGGAAACCGCGACGATAACCTTCTTGTCCTCCAGCCCATAGCGGGCGCGCAGTGCGTCACGGACGGCCGGATTCGGGTGGAACACGTCGGTATCCACGCCACCGGGCATGGGCTCCCAAGCCACGGAGGGGCCAAAGGCGCTGGCCATGCGGTTGCGGGCGTAGTGCGAGACATAGGTAAGGCAGTCCACCGTCCGGCCGATCCGACCCAGAACCTGGCGGGTGCCGGGGAACATCGACCAGCCGACCTCGTGGCCGTGGGTGGAAGCGACAATGCGGCGTGCGCCCGTGGCACGGGCAGCTGAGGCCATAAGTGCCAGTGGAGCGGCAGCGCCGAACCAGACAGTGTGGATCTCGTGTTCGCGGATCAGCTGCTGCATCCGCCGGACAGTGGCGGGAGTGGGCAACATGACCTTGCGGGGCCAACGGACGACCGTGTAATCCTGCTGAGAGTCGAACTCCCGGGCGTTAGCGGCATGCTGCGTGGACGCGAACACGACCACGTTGTTGGGGTCCAGTGTGGTGAGGTAGTCACGAACGTACGTCTGAATCCCGCCGAAGGTAGGCGGAAAGTCATTGGTGACAACGAGGACGCGCGGGTGGCTGTGCTGGACTTCGCTAGGCATACGATAAAGGATATCGGCGCCAGTTCTACTAGTAGCGGGCAGCACCCTGGACAGGCATGGAGTTCAGCGGAACCACCTGGACGGGGATGCCGTAGTCGGGAGCGTGGACCACCTTGCCGTCGCCGATGTACATGCCAACATGGGTCACGCCCGGGTAGTAGCCGACGATATCGCCCGGCTGCAGGTCATTGATAGACACGGACTGCCCACCGGCAATCTGTGCGGAGGAGGTACGCGGGATCGTCTTACCCTGCTGCTGGTAAGCCCAGTACATCAGACCAGAACAATCGAAGGCACTGGGGCCGGTAGCGCCCCAAGAGTACGGAGAACCGATCTTGGATAGCGCTGCGGCAACCACACCGGTTGCGTTGACTGGCGCGCCGGAATCACCCTTACCCTTCAGGCCGCCGAGGAACGCCTCTACGTCGACATCGATCGGGCCGTTGCGGTCGGCCCAGCGTCGGCGATCCTCCGGGCTGAGGCCGTCGACGACCTTCATGACCTTGTCTTTGAGCTTATCGAGCTGCTTGTTGCGATCCTCCAGGTCCGACTTGCGGTCGTTGAGGGTGCGCAGCTGGAAATCGGCGGTTGCCTTAGAGCGGCTGGCCTTGTTCTTCTCCTTAGCCGCATCCTTCAGCTTGCGGGTCAGGTTGTCGACAGCATCGGTGCGCTGGTTGCCGATCGTGGCCAAGTAAGAGGAGCGCTCGACGGCAGCCTGTGGCCCCTGGGAGCCGACGAAAGCGGATACCGGGTCAACGGTCGCGCCGCGGTACATAGCCTGGGAAACTCCGGTGACGTTCGCACGGGAGGACTTCACGTCAACGGCGAGCTTATCCGCGCGCTTCTTGGCATCATCAGCGGTCTTGTTAGCCCGCCCCAGGTTGCCCTCGGCCTGCTTGATGTCGATCTTCAGCTGCTCGACCTCGTCCGAGGTCTCGGAGGCAAGATTGGAGATCTTCTTCACGTGGTTCAGCAGCCCGTCGACGTCCTTCGGAATAGGAGCGTCGAGCAGACGGCGAACTTCTTCAGCCTTCTTGTCGCCCTTGTCGCCCTTGTCGCCTTGATTCTGCGCCTCTTGCTGGTTGTTGCGAACATCCTGCGGGTCAGCGCCGGCTTGCGGGACACTGGCGCCCACTGCGAGGGACAGAAGAGCTGCGGTAGCGGCCTTGGTAAGCGCGCGGGAACCGACGAAGCGATCGCGAGAAGAGGAAAACATCACGTTCACGACTGGACTTTCTTTAATTCCGAAGGAGTAATGGCCACTGGACGGGCCAACGGCGTAGATCACCGTTTGGTAACGGTAGATATTCTGCCACATGAAAGGGCAAAAGTGGGACTCATACCCAAACGGCACGAGCCCCACCTTTTCACATATTTACCAGCTGTAACTTAAGCCCCAGAAGAACCTTCCAGGCTATTGACATGCTGGGGTGGCGTCACCAAAAAAATTTAGAAACGAACCGCGTTGTAGACCGGCATCATGTGCAGGTTATCGATGCGCACCGGGTTGCCAGAGTTCAGCGCGTGGACGATCTTGCCACCACCGATGTAGATAGCAACGTGAGAAGCGCCACCGTAGTAGGAGATCACGTCGCCCGGCCGCAGAGCGTTCAGGGAAACCTTCTTGCCTGCGGCAGCCTGCGCGGAAGAGGTGCGCGGGATGTTCTTGCCAACCTGGCGGTGCGCCCAAGAGGTCAGGCCGGAGCAGTCGAAAGCGTTCGGGCCAGCAGCACCCCAGGAGTACGGAGCGCCGATCTTGGACTTAGCGATGTCAGCAATACGCTGGCCGATGGAGGAGCTGGCCGGCTTCGGCGCCGAGGCCGGCTTAGCTGCCGGTGCACCCTTTGCGGCCGGAGCCTTGTCACCGGTGGTCAGGTTAGCCTGCTTGAAGTAAGGCTTGATGGCCGGCAGCATGTGGTCCGGAATCTCGACGGTTACGCCGGACGGCTTGTGGGTAACCGGAGCAGCCTGGGCTGCAGCGGGGTTCAGTACAGCGGCGCCCACACCGACGGCGGCGATCATTGCTGCGTTGCGGGATGCGTTGTTCTTCTTCAGGCTGTGCTTGCCCATATTGATCCTCAATTACCTTTCAGTCCGTTGTCTGGGGATGTATCCCCTCGCCCGGTAGCTATTGCCGCTACCGCGGTGCGGTGAGTGTTCTGTTGTAGTTCAACCCTTGGCGATCCAAGTTCCTTGTTTGGGCTCACCGCTAAGGTCTCGAAAAGATTACGAAATGGTTGCAAGCAATGTCTAGCTAACCGCCAAATTTTCTTGATTTCCGTCGTTAACGTGCGGTTGTTATCAATCCGATACTTTACGAACCTTCAACACGAGCGTGAAAGTTATCAAAGCTTTATAATTCGCTGACCTGGGATTTCTTTCCGCCACCCAGAAGAGTCATGTATCCCCTTCCCCTTACCCTTCTCTCAGAAACCACTTTATGTGACCTTAGTCACATCCCACGGTTTTTGGCCTATTTTTGACGCCCCTACGCCCCAACAAGGTGACGGATCAACCCACCTGTCGCGCTCCCCGCTAGACTGATTCTTCGTGTCTCCTTCCCCTTTAGAGCAGAACTCACCGCTGCAGAGCCCACCCCAGCACCACTCCCCCCAACACGCTCTGCCTCAGCGCAGCTTGCCCCAGCAGCCCCGCACACCGGAACACGCAGATCCGGGAAGGCTGCGTGTGGATCTGCAGCGCACCCTCTCAGACTGCATCGTCATCGACTTGGAAACTACGGGATTGCGCCCACAACAGGCCCGCATCATCGAGATTGCCGCGCTACGGGTTGCAGACGGCGAGATCACAGATCGCTTCGCCACCCTCCTCAACCCCCACCAGGACGTACCAGAGGAAGTCACAGACCTCACCGGCATTTCGGCCGGCCTACTCGCCGATCAGCCGACGTTTGCGGAGGTTCTGCCCGATCTCATGCACTTCCTGCGCCCCAACTCCCCCACGGGTGCAACTCTCCCCGCCCATGCAGCCACGCCACGCCTTGTCGGCCATAATGTGTCCTTCGACTTCTCCTTTATCCAACACGAGATTCTGCGGGCACAGCTGGCGCCGCAGACTCAACACAGGGACACAGGCATGGAACCAACCGACATAGATTCTGTGCCTCCTTATACTCCCCGACTAGTGTGCACCGCGGAAGCCTCCCGTGCGTTGATCCCCCGAGAGTCCGTTGGACGGTATCGATTGGGGAACGTGGCGTCATACCTAAAAGTCCCCCACCGCCCGCTACACCGGGCAATGAACGATGCCCTGGCGACCTTTGGCGTGCTGCGCGCCTTGACTGAGCAATAAAAATCCCGCCCACCTTGGAAGGTGGACGGGATCTCTACGAGCCTTTGCGAGAGCAGTTGAGTTAGCTCTTAACGAGGGTTACTTGTCGAGCTCCTCCTGGCGACGACGGTTCTCCTCGTTCAGACGCTCGAACATTTCCTTCTGCTCGGCGTGGTTTGCCTTCTCGATACGCTCTGCCTGCTCGGCAATCTCCGGGGAGTCCGGGGAGAAGAATCCACCGCGACCCGGGTGGCCAGCGACGCCCAGCTCGTTCATGGTCTTCGGAACGTAAGCACCCTGGTACTCCAGCGGGATCGGGTGGCCGTGCTCGTCGACCGGACCCAGCGGCTGGTGAACCTCGATGAAGCCACCGGAAGGCAGCTGGCGGATCGTACCGGTCTCAATACCGTGCTCCAGAACCTCACGGTCGGAGCGCTGCAGGGAGACGCACAGGTGGTACGTGATGAAGTACGCGATCGGCGGCAGCAACACCAGGCCAATGCGACCCAGCCACGTCATCAGGTTCAGGGAGATCGTGAAGTGCATGGCCAGCAGGTCGTTACCACCCGAGATGGTGAGCAGTACGTAGAAGACCAGAGCCATCACGCCGATAGCGGTGCGGACAGGAACGTCGCGCGGGCGCTGCAGCAGGTTGTGGTGGGCGTCATCGCCCGTCATCTTCTGCTCGATCCACGGGTAGGTGAACAGCAGGACAACCAGCAGACCCAGCAGCAGTGCTACCCAGAACACAGCCGGGATGGTGTAGTTACCCAGGTAGAGCTCCCAGGCAGGCATGACACGTGCAGCACCGTCAGTCCACAGCATGTAGATATCCGGCTGGGAACCAGCGGAAACCTGCGACGGGTTGTACGGGCCCAGGTTCCAGATTGCGTTGATCTGGAACAGGCCGGCCAGCAGAGCGACAACACCGAAGGTGATCAGGCCGAAGGAAGCGGCCTTCAGACCGAACACCGGCAGAATACGAACGCCGACAACGTTGTTCTCGGTACGACCCGGTCCAGGGAACTGGGTGTGCTTCTGGTACCAAACCAGTGCCAGGTGAGCAGCGATCAGAGCCAGCAGGATGCCTGGGATCAGCAGAACGTGGGCGATGTACAGGCGAGGAATGATGATCTCACCCGGGAAGTCGCCAGCGAACATGATCCAGTGCAGCCAGGTACCGATGATCGGCAGGCCAACCATGATGGCGGACATAATGCGCAGACCGACACCGGACAGCAGGTCGTCCGGCAGGGAGTAGCCCATGAAGCCCTCGGCCACGGACAGCAGCAGCAGGACACAACCGATTACCCAGTTGGCCTCACGCGGCTTGCGGAACGCACCCGTGAAGAAGATGCGCAGCATGTGCACCATGATCGACACGGCGAACAGCAGCGCAGCCCAGTGGTGGACCTGGCGGATAAACAGGCCACCGCGAACCTCAAAGGAGAGGTTCAGAGCAGTCTTGTAAGCGGCGGACATTTCCACGCCGTTGAGCGGTGCGTAGGCGCCGTCGTAGATCACCTTCGACATGGAGGGATCGAAGAACAGCGTCAGGTAGACACCGGACAGGATCAGGATAATAAAGGAGTACAGCGCGATCTCACCGAGCATGAAAGACCAGTGAGTCGGGAATACCTTGTTGATTTGCGGGCGGATCAGGCCGGAGGCAGTGTACCGCTCGTCGATGTTGTTGGCCGCTTTAGCAGCGCGGCTCTGTTGCTTAGTGGTCATGAACGACGCTCCCAGAATGCCGGGCCGACAGGCTCGATGAAGTTACGGTCGGCGTACATGTATCCCTCTTCGTCGACCGAGATCGACAGCTCCGGCAGTGCGCGGGCTGCCGGTCCGAAGATCGGCTTACCGTGCTGCAGTGCATCGAACTGAGACTGGTGGCACGGGCAGAGGATGCGGTTAGTTTGCTGCTCATACAGGGACGTAGGGCAACCAATGTGGGTACAGATCTTCGAGTAAGCGAAGTAGTCACCGTAGTGGAAGTCCTCCTGGCCCTCGCGCAGGATTGCCTTCTCGGCATCTGCGGAACGCAGGCGAATCAGCATCACGGCGTTACGCGGGCCGTGGATGGAGTGCATGTGCTCCTCGTAGACGTCGCGGTTCTTGTCGAACTTGTCGCCGTCGTTGACCATATCCTCGGTCATGGGGAACACGGTCTCCATCGAGGCCGGATCCAGGTCCTCCGGACGCATGCGGATCAGTCGGGAAACACCCTGGGTGCTGTAGTGCCCATCGTGCTCCTCGGCGATCGCGCCGGTGTCGCGGCCCAGGTAGACCTTCTCGCCCTGCTCCGCCAGCGTCCAGCCGGTGGTCCACAGGGTACCGTCGCCCTGGATGCCCATTGCCTTGGCCTTCCAGGGATTCTTAACAATGCCGCCCAGCGGCAGAGCGATCGTCAGACCAGCCAGGACAGCACCAGTGCCAGCCAGACCAGCAATAACCGGACGACGGCCCAGCGTCGAGGTCTTCCAGGAATCGTTCAGCAGAGCGACCAGCGTGCGGCGGTCAACTTCCTCGGACGGACCATCGTGACGGGTCTGAACCGAGATCTCTTCCGGAACGAAGCTCTTGGTGTATGCAACGATGGCAGCACCCAGCAGGGTGATGCTCAGGCCGGAAGTAAGACCCAACAGCGGGGTGTAGATGGAGTAGAGCCAAACACCATCTTCAGCCAGGTGCTTGTACTCCCACGGCCAGAACAGGTAGATACCGATGAAAGCGATCGCGAACAGTACCGACAGGGCCAGCATGATGGTGACCTTGCGGCTCGCGCGCTTCTCAGCGGGATCGTTGGCGATCGGGAAGCGCTCCTTGCGGTAGGCAACCGTCACACCGTCGAGCTCAGTACCCAGGCGGGCCAGCTCGTCATCATTCATCTTCGACAGCTCTTCGTGGCTGTACTTCTTGGCGTTCTCACTCATGACCGCGATCCAATCCACATAGCGAAGGCAACGAGAACCACGATGCCAACAAACCACATCAGCATGCCCTCAGTCACCGGGCCGATGCCACCCAGTCCGAAGCCACCCGGGTTCGGGGTCTCCTTGGCGGACTTGATGAAGGCGATGATGTCCTTCTTCTCGTCAGCAGTCAGCTGGCGATCGGAGAACTTCGGCATGTTCTGCGGGCCGGTCAGCATAGCTTGGTAAATCTCCTGCTCGTTAGCCGGAGCCAGAGCTGGTGCGTACTTACCACTCGACAGTGCGCCACCCTTACCGGTGAAGTTGTGGCAGGATGCACAGTTCAGGCGGAACAGGTCAGAACCACGGGCTACGTCGGCCGGGTCGATCTTGCCATCCTTGTTGTTGGAGCCACGCAGGGACTCCATAGCGATCTCACCGTTGGAGTCGCGGACGATGCCCGGGCCGCCACCGTTGGCGTTGACGTAAGCTGCAAGCGCCAAAGCCTGCTGCTCGGAGTAGCGCGGCTGCTTACGCTTGGCCTGCGCCTCGTTACGCAGCATTGGCATGCGGCCGGAGTGTACCTGGAAGTACACAGCGCCCTCGCCAACACCGATCAGGGAAGGACCGCGGTCCTTCACACCCTGCAGGTTTGCACCGTGGCAGGTGATACATGCAACTTCGTAAAGTTCCTTACCCTGCTTAGCCAGATCCTCGGAGCTCTTCTCAGCTACGGCATTCTGGGCGTCAGGAGTCAATGCGTTAGCCAGGAAGCCCGCACCGGTGAGTGCGAACAACAAAGCCAACGCGCCGGCGAAGGCCTTGCGGACCTTCCGGCGGCGGCGTGCCTTGGCGGCACCGCCCTTCGAACCACTGGGGGCCTGCCCCGTGGTTGCGTTGGTGGAGTTGATATCCATCTTGTTCCCTTATTTGTTAGTCAATGGAATTGCGATGGGCTGTAGGCCGACTCTCTTCAGAAGGAAGAACCGGCCTGGCCGGCCTACTGAATGAAGTAAATCGTGATCCACAGGCCGATCCACACCACGTCCACGAAGTGCCAGTAGTAAGACACAACGACGGCGGCGGTGGCCTGTGCCGGGGTGAACTTCGACTTCGCGGTCCTCAACAGAACCACAACGAAGGCCAGAACACCGGCGAGCACGTGCGCGCCGTGGAAGCCTGTCGTGATGTAGAAGACCGATCCGTAGACGGAGCCACCGATCGTGGTTCCGTGCTCAACCAAGTGGATGTACTCGTAGATCTGGCCAACCAGGAAGATCGTTCCCAGAAGCGCCGAAAGTGCATACCACTTGCGGAGTGCGAAGACGTCACCCCTCTCCGCTGCGAATACGCCCCACTGAGCAGTGAACGAAGAACTGATCAGAATGACCGTAATTGCTGCCGCGAACGGCACGTTCAGCTCCGTGGGCTCGGACGGCCAATTGCCGCCAGAGTTGGCCTTGGACACGAAGTACATCGCGAACAGGCCAGCGAAAAACATCAATTCCTGAGACAGGAACACAATCGTGCCGACACTGACCATATTGGGTCGGTTCAGTGTCGCAACACGATGTGGTGCTGCCATACCTGGGTTTTCAACTGCGCTCGTCACGCCTAACAGTATGGCCGTTTGAAGCCCGATAGTCGATTCACTCGGACGGTTTTCTGGAAGGAATCTGTAAATCCGCAGGTGAAACCTTGGATAAGCCTGAAAGTCCACCCCGTTAGGGGTTAGCGGGAACTTTTCCATGCACTCATCCGACGGCCTACATAACGACAGGTCAATACACACTTTCGTCAAGAGCAGACACGCTCACCACCCTCTGATGGGGCTAACCATGGCCTCCCCCGGCACCCCCAACGGGAACCGCCTAATCACCCGCCAAAAGCTCCCCGCACTCCCCTCGAGCCTAATAGACTGGTTAGTACGCTTAGATTCTTCTAACCAGAGAGGTACCCCAATAGCAATGTCCCCCGCTACCCCACAGCCCGCACAACCGGGCGGATTGTCCCCCGAACAGCTGCCTTCCAGCTACTTCACCTGGCCCGGCGTGTTGGGGCGCTTGGGTAACGGACAGGAGCTCAGTGAATCGCAGGTGCGCTGGGCCATGAACGAGATCATGGACGGCAAAGCCACCGAAGCACAGATCGCAGCGTTTATCTTCGGCATCCGCGTCCGGGGCATCACCGCTGCGGAACTCGCTGCCGCCGCGGAGACGATGACTAGTTTCGCCACCCCCGTGGACTTCAGCGATGTTCCCAACTGCGTGGACATCGTCGGTACCGGCGGCGACGGCCACCACACCGTCAACATCTCCACGATGGCCTCCTTCGTTGTCAGCGCTGCCGGCGTTCCGGTGGTTAAGCACGGCAACCGCGCTGCCAGCTCCAAGTGCGGCGGCGCGGACATGCTGGAGGCTCTGGGGCTCGACATCGAGCGCTCCCCCGAGGCCATCCGCGAGGACGCTCACACCACCGGCTTTGCGTTCATGTTCGCCAAGACCTACCACCCCGCCATGCGCTTCGCCGGCCCCGTTCGCAGCCAGTTGGGCGCACCCACCATCTTCAACCTGCTGGGGCCCATGACGAACCCGGCCTACCCCAAGTACGGCCTCATTGGCTGCGCCTTCAAGGAGTTCATGCCCATCATGGGCGGTGCCTTCGCCCATCGCGGTAGTCGCGTACTCGTGGTGCGCGGCATGGACGGAATGGACGAAATCTCTGTCTGCACGCCCACTGAGGTTGTAACTGTGGACGCCCACGGCCGCACCGGCGAGGAAATCATTAACCCTCGCAGCGTCGGCCTCGACTTCTATGAAGACGGCAGCCTCGCGGGCGGCGACGCGAGCTATAACGCGGACGTTGCTGTGCGCCTCATGAAGGGCGAGATCGAGGGGGCGATCAAGGATGCTGTCTTGATCAACACAGCTGGTGCCCTGACAGCCGTCCGGGGCTGGGAGGAGGAAGGTTTCCAGGCGGCCCTCGCCGCCCAGGTAGAGGTCGCCCGTGAGGCTCTGGAATCCGGTGCCGCCTTGCGCCAGATGGAAAGGATTGTTGGGCGTGAGTTTTAGTCGGCGCGCCTGAAGGGGCGTCGATAAGAAAGACAAAAAGAACTCCCCCTCCCGCAGCAACCAGAGTGGTTAGCGGGAGGGGGAGCTTTTAGTGAAGTGTGAAGTTTTAGTGCTTCTCCGGCGGCAGGCCGTACTGCAGGTTCAGCATCGTGGTTGCCCAGATCAGCATGGCTGCGCCGAAGACGACCAGCCACAGGTGCCACCAAGCCAGGCCGGCGCCCATCACGACGATGGAGACGGTCATCCAGAAAGGCCAGATGGAGCTTGCGGAGAAGAAGCCCAGCACGCCAGCGCCGTCCTCGATCTCTGCCTCTTCCCAGTCATCCGGACCGATGTCGGTCTTGTTGGCGGTCAGGTGGAGGTAACCGCCGAGCATGAAGGCCAGCAGGGTGGCCATGACCAGGCCGGTGCCACCAGCCCACTCAACGCCCATGACGTTGCCCGTATCCTTCACGGAGGAGGTGACGATGAAGTAGAACACCGTGACCACAACGAAGAAGGTACCGATACCGTAGAAAAGCTTTGCACCAGAGTTCATTTGCTTATCTCTCTTCCTTACTTAGCCTTACGCCCCGCTACTTACGCGGCGTTGCGGTCCTTGTAGTTCTCGTTCGGGGTACGAGTACCGGTGCGGTTGGACTCGAACGGGTGGGTGGAGGTTGCGTACGGCTCCTCGCCGATGGACTTCAGAGCCTCGGAGTTCGGGGCATCCGGGTTGTCCTGGCGGAACTTCATGTACTGCTCGAACTTCTCCGGGGAAACAACGCGCAGCTCGAAGTTCATCATTGCGTGGTAGGTACCGCACATCTCAGCACAGCGGCCGACGAATGCGCCTTCCTTGTCGATGGACTCGACCTGGAAGCGACGCTCAGAGCGGTTAGCCTCCGGGTGCGGGAAGGCATCGCGCTTGAACAGGAACTCCGGGATCCAGAAGGAGTGAACAACGTCGGCGGAAGCCAGGTTGAACTCGATCGGAGTGCCGGAAGGAACAACCAGAACCGGGATCTCCTGGGTGGTGCCCAGGGTCTCGATCTTGTTGAACTTCAGGAAGCTGTAGTCATCCTTGGCGCGACCGTGGATCGGGCCCGGAACCTGGTGGCCGTGCTCGTCGAGCTTCTCGGCCGGCTTCTTGGAATCCTCGGCGCGAGCCTGAGCTTCCTTGTCGGTGCCGTTGTACTCCTTGCCACCGTTCAGCTCTGCAGCAACCTTCTCGTAACCGAACTTCCAGTTCCACTGGTATGCGGTGACGTCAACGGTAACCTTCGGATCCTTGTCCAGAGCCGTTGCGCGATCCTGTGCCTGCACGTTGAAGAAGAACAGGCCACAAACGATCAGAACCGGCAGGGTGGTCAGCACCAGCTCCAGCGGAACGTTGTAGCCGGTCTGGCGCGGGAACTCGTCCTCGCCGCGCTTCGCAGCCTTCTTCGCGCTAGAGCGACCCATGTTCACGAACAACAGAACCCACATGATGATGCCGATGATCCAGGCGACGACCCAGACCCACACCCAGAGGTTGCCCATCTCCTTGGACTCGGGGGTAATGCCCTTCGGCCAGCCCATACGAAGCAGTTCGAAGAACTTGTTATCCGGCGGGGCGACAGTACAGCCAGTCAGCACCAGGCCAGCAAGACCCAGTACACCGGCGAGGCCAATACGGCGAGTCATACCGTGCTTATTTCGCTGTTCCACGCGAGTTTGCCTTCCTCATTCACACGTCACTTGAGTTCCAGATCCTTCGCACCTATCGCGCGCCTGCAGTTCGCGCGCGATAGGTAGACCTAGAACCACTTCACTTAAAGAACCTTAGACCATTGACAGGACAATGCCACCATCACGAAACGTGATATTCCCTTTTCGGGGTTGGCAACCGCCCTCATTGCCCCCACACGGGTTAGGCGGGAGCCCGCGCAGCGCGAGACTCCCGCCTAAGAATCGGCTTAAAGGGCGTGTCTTTCAGGCGCCCGTGGTGTTCGGTTTAGAGCTTGTTGATCTCGATCACCCCGGCTCCACCGATGTTGCGCAGGTTGGCGCGGGCAAGGTTCACCATGCGGCCAACGCCACCCTCAAACACGGTGCGGGTCGCGGAGCGAGAGAAGCCCATCATCATTTCCCACGTGATGTTCGGCGGCAGGCTCAGGGCGTTCGGGTCGGTCACAACATCGACCAGCACCGGACCGTCATAAGCCAGCGCCTCCTTGATGCCGCTTTCGACGTCCTGCGGATCCTCGATACGGATCGTCTTAATGCCGATAGCGTCACCGATCTTGGCGAAGTTCACGTGCTCGTGATCCGTCTCGTGCTCCGGTAGGCCGGCAACCATCATCTCCAGCTTCACCATGCCCAACGAGGAGTTGTTAAAGACCATGATCTTGACCGGCAGGTCATGCAGCTTCGCCGTCAGCAGTTCACCCATGAGCATGCCCAGGCCACCATCGCCAGAGAAGGAAATCACCTGGCGGTTTCGGTCTGCAGCCTGCGCGCCCAGTGCCTGCGGCAGCGCGTTGGCCATGGTGCCGTGGCGGAAAGAGCCGATCTCCTCGCGCTTGCCGTTCGGAGTGATGTAGCGGGCGGCCCACACGTTGCACATACCGGTATCGACGGTGAAGATCGCATCCTCGGCCGCCAGGCGGTCGATGGTGTCCGCCACGTATTCAGGGTGGATTGGCTTAGACTTGCCAGCCTTCTTTGTGTAGGCATCCACCACGTGGTTCAGCGCGCGGGCGTGGTTGCGTAGCTGCTTATCCAGGAAGCTGCGGTCAGTCTTTTCCTCGATGTGCGGCAGGATCGTATCGATAACCGCGCCAACGTCGCCGACGACCGGGTAGTTGATCGTGGTGCGGCGCCCAATGTGGGAGCCGTCGATGTCAACCTGCGCCACGTTGCCGGTGGGCAGGAAGTCGTTGTACGGGAAGTCGGTACCCAGCAGGATCAGCAGGTCGGCATCGTACATAGCCTCGCGCGCCGCGCCGTACCCCAGCAGGCCGGACATACCGACGTCGAACGGGTTGTCGTACTGAATGTGCATCTTGCCGCCGAAAGCGTGGCCGATCGGGGACTTGATCTTCTCTGCCAGCTTTAGCACTTGTTCACGAGAATTTTTGACGCCCTCACCGCAGAACAAAGTGACGGTCTTAGCATCGTTGATGGCCTTGGCCAGGCGGGCTGCTTCCTCGGCATCCGGGTACATCACGGGGCGACCCTTGGCGTACACCGAGTCGATGAAGCCCTCCTCCTCGATCGCCTGGGAAGATACGTCACCCGGGATAACCAGCACGCTCACGCCGTTGCCAGCCAGAGTGGACTGGATAGCGTTGTGCAGAACCTTCGGCCCCTGGGCGGCAGAGTTAACCATCTCGCAGTAGCCGGAGCACTCCTGGAAGATCTGCTCCGGGTGGGTTTCCTGGAAGAACTGAGTGCCGATCTGCACGCTGGGGATGTGCGAGGCGATGGCCAGGACCTTCGCGCCGTTGCGGTGCGAATCGTAGAGTCCCTGGATCAGGTGGGTGTTACCCGGGCCACACGATGCGGCGCATACGGCAAGCTCGCCGGTGACGAGGGATTCGGCTCCGGCGGCAAACGCCGCAGCTTCCTCGTTGCGCACGTGAATCCATTCAATGGAGGACTGGCGAACCTCGTCGACGACTGGGTTAAGGCTATCGCCCACCAGCCCGAAGATTCGTTTAACGCCCTGCTTTTCGAGAGTCTTTACCAGCTGTGATGCGAAGTTTTTTGCCATGTACCCGAGGCTACGCGTACCTCACCCCTAGCGCACTGATCGCTGGATATTCTCACAGAAGTCAAATTATGTAACGCATATCACTAAACGACTAAACGGTTGATTCCCCGCCGTGGCAACTAGCCCACCTCTACCCCACCCGCGTAAAGTCGGAACGCATGTGTGGATTGCTTGGAATCATTGCGGCTAATGGTGCCGCAGAGAACTTCGTTGATGCCGTGGAAAATGCGCTGCCCTGCATGCACCACCGTGGCCCAGACGATAGCGGCACGTGGCACGACCAGGATGTTGTGTTCGGCTTTAACCGCCTCTCCATTATCGACCTGGAGCACTCCCACCAGCCATTGCAGTGGGGCCCCGAGGATGAACCGAACCGCTACGCCCTGACATTCAACGGCGAGATCTACAACTACGTCGAGCTGCGCGAAGAGCTCAAAGCGGCCGGCTACTCCTTTAATACCGAGGGCGACGGCGAGCCCATCGTCGTTGGTTTCCACCACTGGGGTGCCGATGTGGTGAACCACCTGCGTGGCATGTTCGGCTTTGCCGTGTGGGATTCAAAGGAAAAGAAGCTCTTCCTGGCCCGCGACCAGTTCGGCATCAAGCCGATGTACATCGCCACCACCGAGGCGGGCACCGTCTTTGCGTCGGAAAAGAAGTGCATCCTGTCTATGGCCGAGGATCTAGGCCTGAACCTGGATCTGGATATCCGCGCGGTGGCGCACTACACCGACCTGCAGTATGTCCCAGAGCCGGAAAGCTTGCACAAGCACATCCGTCGCCTGGAATCCGGCAGCTATGGCTTTGTCACCCCAGGCGGAAAGGTCGAGGAGACCCGCTGGTTCGAGCCTCGCTTCCCCGTGAAGAAGGTCGCTGCTGGCGACGAGGAAGCCGTGTTCCAGCGCATCGCCGATGCCCTGGAGGATTCCGTGGCCAAGCACATGCGCGCAGACGTCACGGTCGGCTCCTTCCTCTCCGGCGGCATTGATTCCACCGCCATTGCAGCACTGGCCAAGCGCCACAACCCGGATCTGCTGACTTTCACCACCGGTTTCGAGCGGGAGGGCTACTCCGAGGTCGACGTCGCCGCGGAATCCGCCGCCGCCATCGGCGCCGAGCACATCGTCAAGGTGGTCAGCCCCGAGGAGTACGCCGAGGCGATTCCGAAGATCATCTGGTACCTGGACGATCCGGTGGCCGACCCTTCCCTGGTTCCGCTGTACTTCGTGGCGCAGGAGGCCCGCAAGCACGTGAAGGTTGTGCTCTCCGGCGAGGGCGCCGATGAGCTCTTCGGCGGCTACACCATCTACAAAGAGCCGCTGAGCCTGGCGCCTTTCGACAAGATCCCCTCCCCGCTGAAGCGCGTGCTGGCCAGCGTGGGCAACGCACTTCCCGAAGGCATGCGTGGCAAGTCCCTACTCCAGCGCGGCACCATGCCGATGGAGGATCGCTACTATGGCAACGCCCGTTCCTTTAACTACCAGCAGCTGGAACGCGTCCTGCGCGAGATCCGCCCCGAGTGGGATCACCGCGAAGTCACCGCACCGATCTACGCGAAGTCCAAGGACATGGATCCAGTTGCCCGGATGCAGCACCTGGATCTGTTCACCTGGATGCGCGGCGACATTCTGGTCAAGGCCGACAAGATCAACATGGCAAACTCCCTGGAGCTGCGCGTGCCGTTCCTGGATAAGGTCGTCTTCGAGGTGGCGGAATCCCTCCCCCACGAGCTCAAGATTTCCCACGGCACGACCAAGTACGCGCTGCGCAAGGCGATGGAGCGCATCGTGCCCCCGCACGTGCTGCACCGCAAGAAGCTGGGCTTCCCGGTTCCGATGCGCCACTGGCTGGCCGGCGATGAGCTCTACGGCTGGGCCAAGGAGAACATCGAGGCCTCGCAGACCGACCACATCTTCAACAAGGCAGAGGTCCTGAAGATGCTGGACGAACACCGCGTGGCGATGAATACCGGCTCCGGCCCGGACCACTCCCGCCGACTGTGGACCGTCATCGCCTTCATGGTCTGGCACGGCATCTTCGTCGAAGATCGCATCGATCCGCAGATCAACCAGCGCCAGTACCCGGTCAACCTGTAAAGCCCCAAAAACGCCCCAAGGGAGTTCATCTGAACTGCTCCCCATTAGTTGGACTGAGAAATCAGTTACCGACTAGTGGGGAGTAGTTTTCATTGAGAGCACGAAGTTCGCTGAGTGAGCATCAGCGTGAGCAGCTGGTGGAGTGTTTCGAGCAAGGCATGGACTGTGCTGCCGCTGCCAATGCTCTTGGTGTCTCCAAATACGTCGTCCGTACGCTCTATCGTCGGTTTAAGCTGCATGGCAGGCTATGTCTTGTGGAGAAACCGATTAAGCAGCAGTATTCGTTCGACATCAAGAAGGAAGTTGTCCAACGTCACCTTGCCGGCGAGACAATGATGGATCTTGCGCGTGAGTTTGGCCTGTCGTCAGACCAGCTCGTCAAAGATTGGTCCTGGAAATGGCGCAAAGGCGGCGATGAGGCGTTGAAACCGAAGCCGAAGGGCAGACCCAAAGGCTCGGCTGCACCGAAGCGGCTTACAGAAGAAGACAAGCTGCGCCGTCAGATCGCACGGTTGGAAGCGGAAAACGCGTACTTAAAAAAATTGCGGGACTTGAGGAACCAGGGACACGCCTGAAAGTCCAGGCGATCGTCATCCTCAAGTCGCACCACCGCTTGGAGTACCTCCTAGAGGCAGCAGGTATCCCACGGTCGACGTTCTTCTACCACCAGAAACGACTCAACGAACCGGATAAGTACGCAGTGCTCAAAGACGCGATCCGGGAGTGCTTCGAACGTAACAAGCATCGCTATGGCTACCGGCGGGTGCTGCTGGACCTGCGTAACCAGGGCTGGGTGGTCAACCACAAACTCGTCTACAAACTCATGTGCGAGATGGGGCTTCGAGCCAAGATCCGCCAACGCAGGCCCTATGTTTCCTACAGCGGGGCGATCAGCCACATCGCTGACAACACACTCGACCGCAAGTTCACCCCGGATCAGCCAAACACCGTCTTTGTCAGCGACGTCACCGAGTTCAGGGTTGCAGGCCGCAAGGTGTATTTGTCACCAGTGATGGACTTGTTCGACCGCTCCATCGTCGCTCACAGCGTGGCTACATCGCCGTCGACAGCGTTTACCGCCGATTCTTTGTCCAAGGCGATCGCGGCGTGTGCGCCTGAACCCGGGTGGATGATGCACACAGATCAAGGTTTCCAGTACCAGCATGCCTCCTGGCGTGACCTGATCGGCGACAACGGTGGTGTGCAGTCGATGTCGCGTAAAGCCAACTGCTACGACAACGCGGTCATGGAAAACTTCTTTGGACACTTGAAGACAGAGATGTACCACGGTGAAGTCTTCGACACGGTCGCAGAGTTCAATCAAGCGATCGACGTATACATCAGGTGGTACAACACCGAACGCATCCAACAACGACTAAAGGGCCTGACCCCGATGCAATATCGGAATCAGACCCTTGAACCCCTCACCGCCTAGAATTAAACCAGTCCAACTTTCGGGGGCTAGTTCAATCCCTAGGGGGCGTCAGTAATTAAAGGGCTAGAGCCGCTGGCACTGCTTAGCCACTGGCACTGCTTAGCTGAAGGAATCGCCACAAGCGCAAGAACCCGAAGCATTCGGGTTATCGATGGTGAAGCCCTGGGACTCGATGGTGTCCGCGAAGTCGATCTTCGCGCCCATCAGGTACGGGGAGGACATGCGGTCCACGACCAGCTTCACGCCCTCGTACTCGTCCACCAGATCGCCATCCAGGGAACGATCATCAAAAAACAGCTGGTAACGCAGGCCTGCGCAACCACCCGGCTGCACGGCGATGCGCAGGGAAAGATCGTCGCGGCCTTCCTGTGCCAGCAGGGCACTGGCCTTCTGCTGAGCGGCCTCGGTCAGCTCCACACCGGTGACCTTCTCTGGAGCAGTCATGTTGGTCCTCCTCAATAAACGACCGAATCTTAGAATTGGCTTTGCTCACAAGTTACGCCTCATTGTTCCACAGCGCCACTGCCGTCTCGTGTTATTCCCGGCAATCAAAAATTGGGTTTTGTTCCCCTGCCCTCCTGCTCTAGCCTGTTACATGTGAAAATGCCATGGAAGAAGCAGGAAAAGGCCGCCGACCCAGCCGAGGATCAGGTCTCGCCACAGGATGCCGATACGACGACTGAGGTAGACAGCGACGCAGACGGTGGCGTCACCAACGACAAGACCTCCAAGGCATTTACGCCGAAGAAGGGCAAGGCCACCCCGAAGCGCAACGAACAAGAGCGCAAGCACGGCGTCCGCCGCAGCGCCTACACCGCACCCCAAACCCCGGGCGAGGCTCGTAAGCAGCGCAAGGAACTCAAGGCTTCCATGTCCAAGGAAGAATACAAGGCCATGAAGCAGCGCCAGAAGGACGAGGCGAACCGCGAACGCCGCCGGGCCAACCAGCGCATGATGGCCGGCGACGAGGACTACCTGATGGATCGCGATAAGGGCGAGGTCAAGCGTTTCGTCCGCGACTGGGTCGATTCCCACCGCTACATGATGAACTTCTTCCTGCCGCTGGCTCTGCTGGTGATCGTCATCATGATCTTCGGCATGTCCAACCCGAGCGTGGCCAACCTAGCCGCCATCGTGATGATGTTCGTGTTCCTGATCATGATCGGCGAGGGTCTGTGGCTGGGTCGCCGGATCAATGGCCTGGTCAACGAACGTTTCCCGAACAATCAGCACGGCAAGTTCAGCCTGGGCATGTACGCGTTCACCCGCGCGACGATGATCCGCCGCCTGCGCACCCCAGCACCGCAGAAGCAGATCGGCGACAGCGTATAGTCTTGTCCCCATGGCACCTTCGACTTCCGCCCCTACCTTCCCACCCATCGTCCCGCCGGACGAGGCCGCGCGCAGCCGCGCTACAGAGCTTCGTTCGAGCGCGCCCACCAGCGCGGGAATCCCGGCTGGTTCCATGGGGACGTTGGAGGATGTAGCCGCGTGGATCGCCGCCTGCCAGGGAGCCGCCCCCGCCCAGCCGCTGGATGCGGCACGTCTGATTATCGTCGCCGGTGAGCACGGGGTGGCCACGGCGCACCCGGAGGTTTCTGCCCTGCCCGCCGACTTCACCGCGCAGGTCCGCCAGGAACTGGCCCGCGCACAGGCCCCTGTTGTGGATGCCTGTCGGGCCGCGCGGGTTTCTCTTTCTATTGTGGACGCCACATTGGGCAAGCCCTCCGCCCCCATCGATACCGCAGACGCTCTGACCCCGGAAGAGTACGACAAGCACCTGGCGCGCGGCATGCGATTCGCCGACGAAGAGGCGGACAAGGGCACAGCAGTGCTGCTGCTGGGGGATTTAGGCCGCGGGCTGAGCACCGTCGCCGCCGCGGTGATTGGCAGCGTGTGCAGCGTGGAGCCGGTGAAGATCATCGGCCGGGGCTCCGGCATCGGCGACGAAGCGTGGAAAACGAAGGTGTCCGTCATCCGCGATGCCATGTTCCGCGTGCGCGACGACAAGGCGGTGGCCTCGCGTGTGCTGCAGCAGATCGGTTCTGCGGATCTGGTGGTGATGGCGGGGATTCTGGCGCAGTCCGCGGTGCGCCGCACGCCGGTGATTTTCGACGGCGTGGGGGCAGCCGCGGCGGCGCTGTGCGCGCAGATGCTGGCGCCGGGAGCGGCTGCGTGGTGGTTGGCTGCGTCCGCGGGGACGGAGCCGGCGACCCAGACCGCGCTCACTGCGCTGGGGCTGGATCCACTGTTGGATCTGCGCCTCGGCACCGGCCAAGGGCTCGGTGCCGTGCTGGCGCTGCCGATGGTTCGCTACGCGGTGGCAGCCTGCTCCACCAGCGTGTAGAGCCAGCCGTGCTCATCGGCAACGCGGCCGTTCTGAATGCCGGTTAGCTGCTCGCGCAGGCGCATGGTCACCGGGCCGGTCTTTCCACCGTTGACCTGGAATTCACCGGTTTCGTCCTTGACGGTGCCGACTGGGGTGACCACAGCGGCGGTGCCACAGGCGAAGGCCTCGGTCATGGCTCCGGACTTCGCGGCTTCCTTCCACTCGTCGGTGGAGATGCGGCGCTCCTCCACCTTGTAGCCCAGGTCGCGCGCCAGTTCCAGCAGCGACAGGCGGGTGATGCCCGGCAGCAGCGAACCGGACAGCTCCGGGGTGACCAGCGTAACGCCGGTCTCCTCATTGCCGAAGACGAACGCCAGGTTCATGCCACCCATTTCCTCGATGTACTTGTGCTCGGTCGCGTCGAGCCAGACAACTTGGTCGCAGCCTTCCTTCTGCGCAGCTGCCTGGGCTGCCAGGGAGGCCGCGTAGTTGCCCGCGAACTTCGCCGCGCCGGTGCCGCCGGGGGCCGCGCGGGTGTATTCGGTGGATAGCCACACGCTCACCGGGTTGATGCCGCCGGAGAAGTAGGCGCCTGCCGGGGAGGCGATCACAAAGTAGGTGTAGCTGCTTGCCGGGTGCACGCCCAGACCGATTTCGCGGGAGATCATGAAGGGGCGCAGGTACAGAGACTCCTCGCCGCCACCCTGCGGAACCCAGCGTTGGTCGATGTCCACGATCTGGCTCAGGGACTCCAGGAACAGCTCCTCCGGCAGCTCCGGCATCGCCATGCGGACAGCGGAGGCCTGGAAGCGGCGGGCGTTCTGTTCCGGGCGGAAGGTGACGATTTTGCCGTCTTCACCGCGGTATGCCTTCAGGCCTTCGAAGATCGCCTGACCGTAGTGAAACACGCTGGAGGCTGGATCCATCTGCACCTGCTGGTAAGGCTCCACGCGGGCGTTGTGCCAGCCCTTGTCCTTCGTCCAGTCGATGGCGACCATGTGGTCGGTGAAGTGGTTTCCGAAGCCCGGCGCGGCCAGGATGTCGGCGATCTGCTGGTCGGTCGCCGGGTTCTCGTTGCGAGTCACGGTGAACTCCACCGCAGAGCCGGATTGATTCGTCTGTGGGTTAGATTCTGGGGTGCTTGTCATACGCCCCAGCGTACTCTGTCGCCTACTGCTCAGTGTGACGGATTTAACATTCTTTTGGAAAACTTCTGCAATTCCCCACTTCCCTAAGTCCATACCCTGGGAGAATGCCGTGCAGCCCGAATCGCCGTTCGCCGGGCAATCGATTCTGGGTAGAGTAAACAGCAGCGAATTAAGACTCTTAACAGAACTAATGCAGAACTAATAAGGAGTATTCGACCCCACCATGACCGCCAATTCTTCGACTCCCCAGTTCGCTTCCTTCGGCGCCGACATCGCCGGCCTACCTTCCCGCGGATACATCCCGCAGATGTCGCTGGTGTACACCGAGTCCGCGCTCGAATCCACTTCTACGGAGACCCCGTCGGTCATCGATACGCTGGTCATACCGGTCTTCGAGGGTGAAGCTGGGCTGGAACTCACTGGTGCTCCTATTGACGCCCTCACGTCTGAACAGCAGTTGGAAATGTGGAAGCTGCTGATCTCCGTCGGTGCGAAAGGCACGGCGGGAGAGGTCACGGTGGTGCCTAATCTGCCAGTGAGTTCGCGCAGCGACGTCGTCTCCACCGGAAACCTGTCCGCCAAGGTGCAGGAATCCACCCAGGATCCGGAGACCGCCGACGGGGTCGTCGACGCGGGCGCTGGATCGCGCGGCCCGGAGAAGATCCTGGCAATCGGTATGGGGCCGGCCGATGAGGTGTCTGCTGAGGACGTCCGAGTGGCCGCCGGCGTGGCGTCCAGAAACATTAAAAAGCCCATCCGCGACAACAGCGACGACAAGGGCGAGAATACGGGGCGCGGCGCGCGTGTGGTGAGCGCCCTGGGTCTGCTGGGTGCCGAGGCAGCGCTGGTGGGGCACGCGCTGGGTGCATATGAATACCGTGGGCTGAAGACCTCCGAGGCAGCGCCCGCGATCGAGTCCATCGAGGTGCTGACGGGTGAGGATCCGGCGGACACGCTGGAACACTCCCTGGCTACGGTGCGGGCGGTGGCGCTGGCGCGCGACCTGGTGAACACTCCGTCGAACGTGCTGTACCCCGAAAGCTACGCGGCGATCATTGCCGAGGCGGCGAAGCACACGGATATTGAGGTCGAGGTGCTGGACGAGGCCGCGCTGGAAGAGCAAGGCTTCGGTGGCATTCTGGGCGTGGGACAGGGATCCGCGCGCGGGCCGCGCCTGGTGCGCCTGGACTACAACCCGGACAAGACGGCCAACGACTCTCCGCGAGTAGCTCTGGTGGGCAAGGGAATTACTTTCGATACCGGCGGAATTTCCCTGAAGCCGCCGGCGAAGATGTGGAACATGATTTCCGACATGGGCGGCTCCGCGGCCGTTGTCGCCGCCGTGATCGCCGCCGCCGAGCTGAACATTCCGGTGCACGTCACCGCCACTGTTCCGCTGGCGGAGAACATGCCGGGCGGGGAGGCTACCCGACCGGGCGATGTGCTGCGCCACTACGGCGGCACCACCACCGAGGTGTGGAATACAGACGCCGAGGGACGCCTGGTGCTGGCCGACGCGATCGTGCGCGCGTGCGAGGATAAGCCGGATTACCTGATCGAGACCGCTACCCTGACCGGCGCGCAGCTGGTGGCACTGGGCGACCGCACGCCGGGCATCATGGGTTCGATGGATTTCCGCGACCGCGTGGCGATGATTTCCCAGCGCGTGGGCGATGCCGGTTGGCCGATGCCTCTGCCTGCGGAGCTGGGCGAGGCGCTGCAGTCCGATGTGGCGGATATCAAGAACATTTCGGCCTCCCGCTGGGGCGGCATGTCCGTGGCGGGGCACTACCTTAAGAAGTTTGTGGCCGAGGGCGTGCAGTGGGTGCACATCGATGTGGCCGGGCCGGCTTACAACGAGGGCGCGCCGCATGGGTACACCCCGAAGCGGGCGACGGGCTCGCCAGTGCGCACCATCATCGCGGCGCTGGAGGATATTGCGCTGAAGGGCTAGTGGCTAGCCCTCTTGCTCGGCGCGGCGCTGCTCGAATTGTGCGCGACGTTCGCGCTGCTCGAGGCGCTTCTTGATCAGCCGGTCGCGTTCAATGCGGTCGCGCATGCGCTGCGGGTAGCCGGTCTCCTCCGCAAAGTACAGCGGGATCCCCACCGTGTGGGCTACCTTGTCAATGCCTTTCGGCCCGCCAATGCGGCGGCGCGTCCACTCCCCTTCGCTGTCGACCAGCACTACGGACATTTCGTTGACGATGGTTTCCGGCTCCACGAACCCCTCGACTCCGGTGCGGGTGCCTGCCCATTGCTGCAGGTATGCCAGGTCTTTGGGGCGAACGGTCTCCCCTGGCGCGCGTGGCGGGCGGGTGGAGCTGTTCTTGTTCCGGCCGAAGAGATTAAACACGCTAAGCGATTCTAGTGGACGCACGACCAGGGGCGAACAACGGCGCAGAGTCAAGGCGCGTAGACTTAGGTAGTATTTCAACCAAATAACCACAGCTGATTTCCGTTTAGCTTGAGGAGCTTCAAACACCATGGCGTACTCCGTCGAAATGCCCGAACTGGGCGAGTCCGTAACCGAGGGCACCGTTACTCAGTGGCTGAAGAAGGTCGGAGACAAGGTCTCCGTCGACGAGCCGTTGCTGGAGGTATCCACCGACAAGGTTGATACGGAGATCCCTTCTCCGGTAAGTGGTGTTCTGCTGAAGATCATCGCTGAGGAAGACGACACTGTGGATGTCGGCGCCGTCATCGCCGAGATCGGTGAGGAGGGCGAAGAGCCTTCTGGTTCGGACGCCGACAGCTCCAGCGACAACGATTCCAGCGACGCAGCCAAGGCTGAGTCTTCTGACGACTCCGCTGACTCTTCCTCCGATTCCGACTCCGCCGCTGCTTCCGGTTCCGCTGGTTCCGGTTCCGCTACTTCCGGTGAGGCCGAGGACGTCACCATGCCGGAGCTCGGCGAATCCGTCACCGAGGGCACCATCACCCAGTGGCTCAAGAGCGTCGGCGACAAGGTCGAGGTCGACGAGCCCCTGCTGGAGGTCTCCACCGACAAGGTCGACACCGAGATCCCCTCCCCGGTCGCAGGCACCCTGGTAGAAATCCTCGCCAACGAGGATGACACTGTCGACGTCGGCGCCGTCATCGCCCGCATCGGCGACGAAAACGCCGCCGCTTCCGGCGCCAAGTCCGACAACTCCAAGTCCGACGACTCCGACGACTCCAACAAGGCCGACGAAAAGAAGGCCGAGCCGAAGGAGGAAGAGAAGAAGGCCGAGGCTAAGCAGGCTGAAGCAAAGGCCGACGAAAAGAAGGCCGAGCCCTCCAAGCCTGCTGCAAAGCAGTCGGAGCCGGCCGAGGGCAACCTCCCCTACGTGACTCCGCTGGTACGCAAGCTGGCTGAGAAGCATGGCGTCGATTTGTCGACCGTCGAAGGAACCGGCGTCGGTGGCCGTATCCGTAAACAGGACATCCTGGCTGCAGCAGAAGGTACCTCCGCATCCGGTGCTTCCGCGAAGTCCGCTTCCCCGGCTGGCCCGCGCGCTTCCTCCTACAAGGTCGACCCGGCTAAGCAGGAGCTGCGCGGCACCACCAAGAAGGTCAGCCGCATCCGCGAAATCACCGCAAAGACCACCCTGGATTCCCTGCACGCTGCAGCTCAGCTGACCCAGGTCCACGAGGTCGACATGACCCACGTTGCTGAACTGCGCAAGGCCAACAAACAGGCCTTCGCCGACAAGCACGGCGTGAACCTGACCTACCTGCCGTTCTTCGCAAAGGCAGCGGTCGAGGCTCTGATTTCCCACCCGAACGTCAACGCATCCTACAACGCAGAGACCAAGGAAATGACCTACCACGAGCGGGTAAACCTGGGCATCGCCGTCGACACCGAGGCTGGCCTGCTGAGCCCGGTCATCCACGACGCGCAGGACATGACCCTGCCGGAGCTGGCCAAGGCCATCGTCGACATTGCCGACCGTGCGCGCAACAAGAAGCTGAAGCCGAACGACCTGTCCGGTGGCACTTTCACCATCACCAACATCGGCTCTGAGGGCGCCCTGACCGACACCCCGATTCTGGTCCCGCCGCAGGCTGCCATGATCGGCACCGGCGCTATCGTGAAGCGCCCGGTTGTGCTGAGCGAAGACGACGGCGAGGCCATCGCTATCCGCCAGATGGTCTTCCTGCCGATGACCTACGACCACCAGGTCATCGACGGTGCCGACGCAGGTCGCTTCATGTCCACCCTGCGTGACCGCCTGGAGAACTCGGACTTCACCGAGGACCTGGAGCTCTAAGTTCTAGGCTGTTAGCTGCAGCCCGCCATTAAGCGCCAGCTATTCTGGCAAAGCGTCGGCCCCGCTTCCCGCGGGGTCGGCGCTTTTGCGTTTGCTAGCCCCCGCGTAGTGGCTCCCGATGGCAGTCCAGTAGTCCCGGCCCATCTCTAGCGGCCTTCAGAACCCTCAAATGTCGTTAGAACGGGAATACGTTAAAGACAATGAGTTGCATCTATACATAAGCGCAGGTCAGAGAGTTTCACTTTTTCTGAATCCGGATTCTGTTTTGATTAATTCCCGATTCAGCGACATTTGCCACCACAGAGCAACACCTAATGCCCAGAAGCCAGGGCTAACGCCACCCCCAGTGTCTTAAATGTCGGAAAAGTTGCAATTTGTTAATGGCAAAGACTTTCAACTATATAAAGACGCAGGTCAGGGGCATTTTGGGAAAGTGAACATCAGTGCAGATTTGAAGAAATGCAACTTTTCCGACATTTAGCTGCGTTCAGCAGGCGCTGGCCGCCGGAGGCGCCAGCATCAAAGTCACCACCTGATATATGCAGCACCACCAGAAACTCCAGCCCCACTCCCGGCAGAACCCGGCACCCATTGAACAGCACCCAGCAGAACCCGGCACCCACAGAGCCGCACCCAGCAGCACCACAGAACCACTGGAGTATCATCGCCACCATGGGATTCCAGCAAGGCAGCATCCGCAAAGCAAACATGGGCGCAACCGGTACTGACGACCACAGCGCCGGTGCCAGCGCCAGCGCAAACACCAGCACCGATAGTGGCGCCGCAGATATCGACATCCGCGACCTCGGCGCCGTGGACTACGAGGACACCTGGCACCTCCAGGCGGACCTCGCCGCTCAACGCGCCGAAGGCAAAATCCCAGACACCATCCTGCTGCTCCAGCACCCACCGACATACACAGCCGGCAAGCGCACCGAGCCCTCCGACCGCCCCACCAACGGCCTGCCCGTCGTCGACGTTGACCGGGGAGGCCGCATCACCTGGCACGGCCCCGGCCAGCTGGTCGCTTACCCCATCATCAAGCTCGCCGACCCGGTGGACGTGGTCGATTATGTCCGCCGCCTCGAACAGGCGCTAATCCAAACTTGTGAAGATCTAGGCCTGCACGGCACCGGCCGCGTAGAGGGGCGTTCGGGCGTGTGGCTGCCTGCGGGCGTCATAAAGAATGAGCTTAAGCCCGCACGTAAGATCGCCGCGATCGGCATCCGCGTGACGCGCGGCGTGACCATGCATGGTGTGTCCTTGAACTGCAACAACACCATGGAGTACTACGACCATATTGTGCCTTGTGGGCTGGCGGATGCGGGTGTCACGACTCTTACTGAGGAGCTTGGGCGCGAGGTTACTGTTTCGGACGCCCATTCCCTGCTGGCCCGGCACCTCGTCGACGCATTGAACGGCGACTTGCAGGTGGATTCCTGAGCCTCCGCCGGCGTAGGCTAGTCGGCATGAGTGTGACTGCAGATGGACGCCGGATGCTGCGCATCGAGGCGAAGAATGCCCAGACCCCCATCGAGTCGAAGCCGCGGTGGATCCGCACGACTGCGAAGGTCGGCCCGGAATACCGGGATATTAAGAACCGTGTGAAGGGCGCTGGCCTGCACACTGTGTGCCAGGAGGCCGGCTGTCCGAACATCAACGAGTGCTGGGAGGATCGCGAGGCGACTTTCCTCATCGGCGGCGATACCTGTTCGCGCCGCTGCGACTTCTGCCAGATTAAGTCCGGCCGCCCGTCCCCGCTGGATCGCGATGAGCCGCGCCGCGTGGCGGAGAATGTCCGCGAGATGGGGCTGCGCTACGCCACCATCACTGGCGTGACCCGCGATGACCTGGACGATGAGGGCGCGTGGCTGTACGCGGAGGTTGTGCGGAAGATCCACGAGCTGAACCCGAACACGGGTGTGGAGAATCTGACGCCCGACTTTTCCAACCGCCCGGAGCTGCTGAAGGTCGTCTTCGATTCCCAGCCGGAGGTGTTTGCGCACAACCTGGAGACCGTTCCGCGCATCTTCAAGCGCATCCGCCCGGCCTTCAAGTACGAGCGTTCCCTGGAGGTCATTCAGGCGGCGCACGACTACGGCCTGGTGACGAAGTCCAACCTGATCCTGGGCATGGGCGAAAAGAAGGAGGAAGTGCGCGCGGCTATTAAGGACTTGGCGGACGCTGGCACCGACATTCTGACGATCACCCAGTACCTGCGCCCGTCCTCCATGCACCACCCGATTGAGCGTTGGGTGAAGCCGGAGGAGTTCATGGAGCACTCCGACGCGGCCTACGAGCTGGGCATCAAGGCTGTTATGTCCGGACCGTTGGTGCGTTCCTCTTACCGCGCTGGCCGCCTGTACGCCCAGGCCAAGCAGGCCCGCGGGGAGGCTATCCCGGAGAACCTGAAGCACCTGGAGGAAACTCTGGATTCCACCACGTCGCAGGAGGCCTCTACCCTGCTGGAGCGCTACGGCGCTTCGGAGGACACGCCGGTCACCGCGTCGCGCCGCTAACGCTGACGCTGCGGCTAGTGCGCGCTGACGCTGGCCGCGCGCGGCCAGCAGCATCACGGCGGGGCACTTTCGCCCCGCCTTTATTCATGCCTTATTGTTAGTTCCATGGCGAAGGATAAAAAGGACGTAAGGGTCAAGGAAGAGAAGAAGGCTGCCAAGGCTGCGAAGAAGGAGCAGCGCAAGCAGACGCGCTCCCAGCTGTGGCAGGCCTTTAAGCTGCAAAAGGGACGGGATAAGAAGCTTATCCCGTTTATGGTTCTGGCCTTCCTGATTCCCGTTGTGCTGATGCTGCTGCTCAGCCTGGTTTTCGGCTGGTGGTGGCTGAACCTGATCGTCGGCATCATAATCGGCGTGATCGCGGCGATGTGGACATTCTCCCGTCGCTTGCAGACCGGCGTGTACGACCAGATCGAAGGCGAGGCGGGAGCCGCCGCATGGGCTCTGTCCAACATGCGTGATGGCGTAGGCATGAAGTGGATTACGGAGGCCGGCGTGGCGTCCAATACCCACATGGACGCAGTGCACCGCGTGGTAGGCACTCCCGGCGTCGTGCTGGTCGGCGAGGGCGCACCGCACCGCCTCAAGCCGATGATGGCGCAGGAGCGTAAGAAGCTTGCGCGCATCCTGGGCAAGACCCCGATCTACGACGTGATCGTCGGCAACGACGAGGGCCAGGTGCCGGTAAAGAAGTTGCAGAACCACCTGATGCGCCTGCCGCGCAACATCAAGAAGGATGAGGTGGACGCCCTTAACTCCAGGGTCGAGTCGATCTCGCGACTAAGCAATCCGAATAACAACATGCCGAAGGGCCCCATGCCGAAGGGCGCGAAGATGTCCGGCATGAACCGCCGTGCCCGCCGCGCAGCGCAGCGCGGGAAGAAGTGACAACGCGGCAAGAAGTAACAGCGCGGCAGAACTAGCGGCTAGCGGGTGCGAATGACGGCCGTTCCCGTAGCGCGGTCGTGCATGCCGCGGCCGTCAGTGTCTTGAATAATCGGGGGGAAGAGGAAGACCGTCAACAGGGCGCGCACTACAGAGCGCCACAGCCCCACACGCTCGTCGGGCTGGTCGATGCGTGCCACGCCAATGCCGACGATTGCGTGCCCCGGCGACTGTGCGAAGAGCCAGACCGTCAGGATGCGCCAGACGATGAAGAAAATAATGGTGGCGGTGGCAGCATCGCCCAGGGCACTTGTCATGGAGACGACGAACCACGCCAGGGCGTAGCAGGCCAGCCAGTCGATGGCGAGGGCACCAATCCGGGGGAACAAAGTCGACAGCGAGCCCGGGCCTTCCTTGGGAAGCCCCAGCCGGGCGCCGGGGTACGGGCTGAGGTCGGCGAGGTCTTCGTTTTCGCCTGGGACTAGGGGGCCTTCGAGCCAGCTACGGGATTTACTCATGATGTTTTAGAGCCTAGCTGCCCCCAACTAGGTGGCACAATTTCGTTAAAGTTTGCCTGAGGCCGGGGCTTTTATGCGTAGGATCGATTGTGTTGCTTTTATATGTTGTCGCAACAGTTTGAGATTCCCACTGCAAGGAACGGAAGAAGATTACAGTGCCATTCAAGACCGCAGAAGAAGTCGCAAAGTACATCAAGGATAACGACGTCGAGTTCGTAGACGTTCGCTTCACCGATGTGCCCGGTGTAGAGCAGCACTTCACCATCCCTGCTTCGGAATTCGACGAGGACGCGATGGAAGAAGGCCTAGCCTTCGACGGTTCGTCCATCCGTGGTTTCACCACGATTGAAGAGTCTGACATGAACCTGCTGCCGGACCTGAACACCGCCAGGATCGATCCGTTCCGCAAGGCTAAGACGCTGAACGTTAAGTTCTTCGTCCACGATCCTTTTACCCGCGAGCCGTTTTCCCGCGACCCGCGCAACGTTGCCCGCAAGGCGGAGCAGTACCTGGCCTCCACAGGCATTGCAGATACCTGCTTCTTCGGCGCCGAGGCGGAGTTCTACCTCTTCGATTCCGTGCGTTACGAGGCAGACACTAACCGTGCTTTCTACGAGCTGGATTCCGTCGAGGGCTGGTGGAACCGCGGCGCAGAGGTTAACCCGGATGGCACCCCGAACCTGGGCTACAAGACCCGCATGAAGGGTGGCTACTTCCCTGTCGCTCCATACGACCACTACCAGGATCTGCGCGACGACATGGCCCGTAACCTGGCGAACGCTGGCTTCAAGCTGGAGCGCGCGCACCACGAGGTCGGCACCGGTGGCCAGCAGGAGATCAACTACCAGTTCAACACCCTGCTGCACGCTGCGGATGACCTGCAGTCCTTCAAGTACATCATCAAGAACACCGCTTGGCAGGCCGGCAAGTCCGCGACCTTCATGCCGAAGCCGCTGGCTGGCGACAACGGTTCGGGCATGCACGCCCACCAGTCGCTGTGGAAGGACGGCGAGCCGCTGTTCTACGACGAGTCCGGTTACGCCGGCCTGTCCGACATCGCCCGCTACTACATCGGTGGCATCCTGAAGCACGCTGGCGCTGTGCTGGCCTTCACGAACCCGACGCTGAACTCCTACCACCGTCTGGTTCCGGGCTTCGAGGCTCCCATCAACCTGGTGTACTCGCAGCGTAACCGCTCCGCTGCCGTGCGCATCCCGATCACGGGCTCCAACGCGAAGGCGAAGCGCATTGAGTTCCGCGCTCCGGACCCGAGCGGTAACCCGTACTTCGGCTTTGCCGCGATGATGCTGGCTGGACTGGATGGTGTGAAGAACCGCATCGAGCCGCACGCTCCGGTCGACAAGGACCTGTACGAGCTACCGCCGGAGGAGGCTAAGGACATTCCGCAGGCTCCGACTAGCCTGGAGGCTTCCCTGAAGGCTCTGGAGGAGGACAACGAGTTCCTGACCGAGGGCGGCGTGTTCACCGACGACCTGATCGACACCTACATCGCCTACAAGTACGACAACGAGATCGCACCTGTTCGCCTGCGCCCGACGCCGCAGGAGTTCGAGATGTACTACGACTGCTAAGGGCTGCTTTTAGCTGCTCTAGCTGTTTGACGCCGCCGGTGTCGGCAGAGACCCCATCCGTAGCCCCGAAGGCTCGCGCGGTGGGGTCTTAGCTTTTTGCGCTCGTTGCGCCCGTCAGTATGTCGGACTACTAATCCCAAAGGGCAAGAAGCCTCTTAAACAATTGGAATCAAAAACCTGCAGGGCAGTGGCGTGCATGTTTGTGCACGCCACTGACTGAAGCGTCCTGGGCTTAGTTCCGCTGCGAAAAAAGCCGAGGCAGTTTTGAGGATTCCGTTTGCTCGTTTCAGCTCGCGGTTTTCGCGGCGCAGACGCTTGAGCTCTTCCTCCATTGTCTCGCCGCCTGACGCGTCAGAGTCATCACGTACTGAAGCGCTGTCACGGTACCAAGCCCGCAACGTGTGGTGAGATACACCAAGGAGCTCACCAACCTCCGTGTAGGCGCGCTGCCGTGAGCAGGACTCCAGGCGGACCATTTTCGATGATCTGATGGACCGCCTTCTCCTTAAACTCAACGGAATACTTTCTAGGCGTAGTTCAATCCATCCTAAGCTGAGGTAGGAACTAACCCCAGGACGCTTCAGTTTGCGCAACTTCCGCCAATCGCCCGCTTCTACGACAGCTTTGCCCTGCTTAAGCCCGAAAGAGCGATAGTGCCACCAGTAACAACTGGGACGGTTCCCACGACCACTAAATAGAGAAACTCGGTATCAGCCGAGTACAGCGTGGACAAGCTGCCGGAAAGCGAAGTTCCGATAGCTAGGGAAAGAAAGAACAAAGCAGAGAAGCGGGTCTTAAAAGCTGCGGGCGCATAGGCAGTTGTCGCCGCCATACCAATGGGCCCGATGAAGAGCTCTCCGATGCTCATGAGCATGATGCACAGCGCTAACGCCAGGAATGGAACCGCAGTAGCACTCACAAAAGGCAGAAGGATAAACAGCCCCGCACCAGCTACCGCCAGACCACCGCCCATCACACGGTTGCGATGCACCGTCCTTTTGGCCAAGAATGCAGCAATGGGCAGTGCGAAAGCCAAGATAAAGAAGGGATTGAGAGACTGCGTCCACGCCGCCGGAATCTCAAAACCAGCGATGCTGCGATCTAGGCGCTGATCGGAATACACCGCAAGCACTCCATAAGTTTGGGATTGCAGCGCCCAATACATTGTGGAGGCCACAAAAAGCGGAAGGAAAGCCCTGACCCGACGACGCTCAGGCGCACTCACTCGCGGGGAAACCAACATAGTAACAATCAGGCCAACTGCCACCGCCACAGTAGTGAGAAGTAAAACAAAAGCCATGCGGTCAGGCGTCAGGGTACCCGAGGCAAGGCACCAGACTCCTAATGCGCAGACTAGAACAGCAGCACCTGCCACTGGGGCGAGATGCTTCGGGGCAATCGGGTTTGAAGGACGGGTGATGTCAACGCTGATACTGGCCAAAAGGCGTGAGCGCAGCAGCAAGTAAGACACGCAACCGATAAGCATCAAGCCCGCAGCGGCACCAAAACCTGCGTGATAGCCATAAGCTTCGGACAGCCAACCAGTCAGCATCGGTCCAGCAACTGCACCGACGTTAATACCGAGGTAGAAAATCTGGAAAGCACTATTGTTGCCTTCGGCCGGAAACGCTGCCCCCAGCACAGTGATTGCTGCGGTCTTGAGCAAGCCGGAACCTAGTGCAAGCGGGAACAGCCCCGCGAACAAGCCGGGGAACCCTGGAATTAGGGACAGCGATACATGCCCGCACATCAGCAGGAATGCACCCAACAGCAGAGTGCGCTCAGCACCGAGTACACGGTCGGAGACCCAGCCGCCGACAAACGTGAAGAGATAGAGCACAGCACCATACGCGCCAACTAGCGCAGTGGCATGGGTTTGCTCAATCCCCAGCCCGCCCGCCTGGTCATAGAGGTAATAGGCCAGAATGGCCTGCATTCCATAGAAACTAAAACGCTCCCACATCTCAATGCCCGCAACCGCGGGAATGGCGGGTGAAAACCTTTTACTTGAACGCTGTTCAATTACTGTCATACCAAGGAATTATGCACAACTTTTGTATGTGGTACAGATAAATGGGTGAAGTTTTTGAACAGTGTTCAAGTAGCGGCAGTAGATTCCGCCCACATGTGGCACCCGTATGCCGCACCCGGCGCGCCCGCGTTTGAGGTCATCGGCACAGATGGTGCCTTTCTTCAGCTCGCCGATGGCCGCCGCGTTATCGACGGCATGAGTTCCTGGTGGGCTGCTTGCCATGGGCACTCGCACCCCCGACTAGTCAATGCTGCTAAAGAACAGATTGATCGCTTTAGCCACGTCATGTTCGGCGGACTTACCCACGAGCCCGCGGCACGCCTGACCACTCAGCTCATGGAACTGACCCGCGGAGACTTCTCCCATGTCTTCTACTCAGATTCCGGATCCGTGTCCGTTGAAGTCGCCATCAAGATGGCCTTGCAGGCCTCCCCGCCGGAACGCACCAAACTGCTGACCTGGCGCTCGGGGTACCACGGCGATACCTTCGGCGCGATGAGCGTCTGCGATCCTCAGGGCGGAATGCATTCGCTCTGGGCAGGCACACTGACAGAGCAGGTCTTCGCCCCTGCCCCGCCCACGGAAGGCGCGAGCGAGTCCGAGCAGTCAGACTACCTGGCGCAGATGGAGCGCCTCATTACTGATGACGTCGCCGCCATCATCATCGAACCGGGCGTACAGGGTGCCGGCGGCATGCGCTTTCATGACAATGCACTGGTAGCGGGTGTGCGCCGCTTATGCGACAAGCACGGAATCCTCATGATCGCCGATGAAATCGCCACCGGATTTGGGCGCACCGGCTCGCTTTTCGTCACCCAGGACGCCGGCGTTGTGCCGGATATTATGTGCGTTGGCAAGGCACTGACCGGTGGCTTCATCTCACTGGCGGCGACGTTGGCCACGGGGGACGTCGCCAAGCGCATGCAGCCCACCCCACTCATGCATGGCCCAACCTTTATGGCCAATCCTCTCGCCTGCGCGGTCGCCGCGGAATCCACCGCGCTCATCGCGGAGGGCCAGTGGCGCAGCGCAGTACCGCGAATTGAGGCAGGTCTGCGTAAGGGACTTCAGGGCGCACCCGGCCTCACCAGAGTGCGCGGCGCTATTGGCGTGCTGGAAATGGACCACGAGGTTGACATGGCCGCTGCCACTGAAGCGGCCCTTAAGCACGGAGTATGGCTGCGGCCGTTCGGGCGGCTCATCTACGCCATGCCGCCCTATATCTGTACAGACGAGGACATCGCGCGCATCTGCCGCGCCATCCACGCAGCCGGGGAGGCCGCATGATCATTTGCATTACGGGAACCAACACCGACGTGGGCAAGACCATCGCCACCGCAGCCATCGCCGCCCAGCTCAAGGCTGCAGGCAAGCATGTCATCGTGGCCAAGCCCGTTCAGACAGGTGAGCCTGCCGGGCTTGGCGACGCCCCCACCATCTCCCGCCTCGCCGGGGTTGAGACCCGCGAGTTTGTGCGCTACCCCGAGCCGCTTGCCCCCAACCTGTCGGCCCGGCGCGCGGGAATGCCCCAGCCAGACCGCAAAGAACTCGTTGAGTGGATTCGCAGTATCGAGGCGGATGTTGTGCTCGTCGAAGGCGCCGGCGGCCTCCTCGTGCGACTGGCTGACAACTTCACGCTCGCCGATATCGCCGCCGACCTCGGCGCTCCACTCATCATCGTCACCAGCATGGGTTTGGGAAGCCTCAACGCTGCGGAGCTCACCGTCGAAGCCACCCGTAACCGAGGCCTGGAGGTACTGGGGCTCATTGGTGGCTCGCTGCCTGCACAGCCAGACCTAGCGACCCAACTGAACGTGAAGGAAATGCCGAAGGTTACCGGCCTGCCGCTACTGGGCTGCCTCCCCGCCGGAATAGGCCAGCTCTCCCGCGACGAGTTCGCAGATCGGACTTCGACCATTGATGCGAGCCAATTCCCCGGATAAATCAATAACCGCGGCGATTTACGCCTACTTTCGTAGTGCAGGGATCGTTCCGAGGTTTTCAAAGCGCACATCATCATATCCATATGGATAATCCAAGCCCAGCCCCAGTACCGATGACCCAGTGGTTTTCATGTGTGTGAATGAGCAAGCACGCCGATCATCCATCACCAGAAATGATCTACCTTTGGAATACTCACCTCACGAAGACTCCGTCGGCCCGTCCCAGTACCAACTACCCGGAACACGACAGTACCGAGTCCCCAGAACACCGGTACCAAAAACTGTCAGTGACGGTTGAAAAGTAGCCCATCCGAGAACAATTGGATGGGTGATTTCCATGGATGATTGGGCGCAGATCAGAATCTTGCGCAATGAAGGTATGTCGATTCGAAAGATTGCCAGCACCGTTGGCTGCGCGAAGAAAACCGTCGAGCGGGCTTTAGCTTCGAATACTCCGCCTTCGTATAAGCAGCGTGCTCCTCAAAAGACCGCGTTTGATGAGTTTGAACTTGATGTACGCGCTTTACTTGATGATGTACCAGATCTACCAGCTACGGTGCTAGCTCAACGGGTGGGCTGGTCAGGGTCTATGTCTTGGTTTAGGGAGAATGTTCGCCGTATCAGGCCTGAGTACATGCCCAAGGATCCGGTTGATGTTCTTGATCATAAGCCTGGTCAGCAGATTCAATGCGATCTCATGTTCCCCGAAGACGGAATCACCAATGATCAGGGTGTACCAGCGAAGTTTCCGGTGTTGGTGATGGTTTCGTCCTATTCGCGGTTTATGGCGGCGTGTGTCTTGCCGACCAAGACGACAGGCGACTTGGTGTCTGGGATGTGGATGCTGCTGCACGACCGCTTCCAGGTAGTGCCCCAGCAACTCTTATGGGATCACGAGTCGGGTATTGGCCAGAAAAGGCTGGTGGATCAAGTCGTTGGATTTTCTGGCACGTTAGGACTTAAAGTCCGCCAAGCGCCGCCACGAGATCCGGAAACCAAGGGCATCGTTGAACGCCATAACGAGTACCTGGAGACTTCATTCTTTCCGGGCCGGCGGTTCAACGATCACATTGATGCCCAAGCCCAGTTAGACTCCTGGATTGATGGCATTGCTAATAAGCGTATTCATGCCACGTTGAAACAACGCCCAGTAGATCGGTGGAAAGCGGATAAGGAGGCGATGTCTGTCCTGCCACCGTATGCGCCGCAGACTGGGCTTCGGCGTCAAGTGCGCTTGCCAAGGAACTACTATGTGTCTGTTGACTCCAACCGTTATTCGGTATCACCTGCAGCAATCGGCAAGATTGTGACTATTTTCGTTGAGCTTCATAGGGTCCTTGTCACTGATAGCGCTGGAGTCATTGTTGCAGACCATCGGCGTGTGTGGGGTAAAAACATCACGGTGACCGATCCTGACCATCAACATCTGGCTAAACAGATGCGTCAAAGCTTGGCAGCGCCGAAACCACAGGCGTGCGATATTGCTGTTGAAGCTGCTGACTTGAGTATCTACGACAAGATTGCAGGATGGGAGCAGTCAGCATGACGACTAAAGATCATCGTCAGATTGATTCTGAATTATCCCACATTTCCAAGGTGTTAAAAGCTCCTCGTATTCGCGCTACCTATTTCGAAACCGCTGAACAAGCTCGTGAGGACGGGTGGAGCTTTGAAGAGTACTTAGCTGCGGTGTTATCTGTTGAAGCTTCTGCCCGACAAGAATCTGGAGCCAATGCGCGAATAAAGCGAGCGGGGTTTCCCAGGTGAAGACGATTGAAGAATTCGATTTCACCATCCAGCCCAGCATCGACCGAGCAAAGATTGCGCGCCTAGAAACCTCAGCATGGATAAGCCAGGCAAGCAATGTCATCTTCCTCGGCCCACCTGGTACCGGCAAAACTCACTTGGCGATTGGACTAGGAGTTATCGCTGCCAGGCAGGGCTACAGGGTTTTGTTTGACACCGCTGCTGGCTGGGTGCAGAAACTTACCCAGGCGCATGACCAGGGAGAACTGCCAAAACTGCTGACCAAGCTGGGGCGCTACGATCTTCTTGTCGTCGATGAAGTCGGATACATTCCCATCGAGGCTGAAGCGGCCAACCTGTTTTTCCAGCTGGTATCAACCAGGTATGAGAAAGCGTCGCTGATTATGACTTCGAATCTTCCGTTTTCGCGATGGGGTGAATGCTTCGGCGATCAGACAATCGCCGCAGCCATGATCGACCGCGTAGTCCACCACGCAGAGATCCTCACACACAAAGGAACCAGCTACCGCATCAACGGTCACGAAGATATCCTGCCTTCCGTAAACGCAGAACGCAGCAAGGCACTAGAGTAAACCACAAGCACAATTGGGCTACTTTTCCACCGTCAGAAGTGGGCTACTTTTCGACCGTCGCTGACAGGTTGATGCCGTAGCCGGAAAGTATCCCCGCGAGCTCCTCCATCTCCTCTTCCGGAGCCTCCCGCAACTCCTGCCTCTCCTTGGCCACCAAAGAACTGCTCGGAATCCCGCTGGGCGGATACGGAGACGAACTCCCCCAAAGCCATGGACACCGCGCCTGCGATGGTGGCAGCCAGGCCCGCCATCAAGATGGCCTTATCACCCGCACCGGTGGCAATCCCGCCGATAAGCAGGGCAGCCACGGAAACAATGCCATCGTTGGCACCCAAAACTCCGGCGCGCAACGAGTTCATCTTCGCCGCATCACCGGCGTCGTGAAGCTCCTGGTGAGCGCCGGGAACAGTGGGCTTATGGGTTTTCCTCATGAGCAGAATATTAGCCGACTGATTCACAAGCTCCGGGCCTACAGCCGCTGCTATGCACCAGTCCCACTGGAACTTACTGCACGACGCAGTTGCTGCTGCGCATAGTCAAACAAGATTCTTTCCTGTTCAATGCGCAAGCACCCGCCCGCAGAGCGCCCCCGGAGATAGTCCAAGGCCAAGCGCTCCTCGTAGTTCAACAGCTCAGGCTCGAACCGGCTAGGTTGCGGTTCTTCCACTGCAAGATCAACGTGGTCACGAACCGTATCCAGGTCCATGAGGACTGATCGCGCATGAGGCACGTACCGCCTCACGAGTTCCAGGATATAGAAACCATGCGAATCTAGATCTCCCCAATAAAGAACTTCCTTCGTTTCTAACGATGGCATCTGCTGGACGATCCTTGCAGCGTTCAATCCACCACCGAAGATCGCGACCGTCGCGGGCAAGTCTGGCAAGGCAAGGAAACTCTGATGATTTTCAACAATAAGAACTCGCGCCCCCGGGATCTCACGAAGTTCTGCCACCGGACTTGCCAAGTGCCGCAAACCGCCAATCCCCAGTGCCGGGTCAAGGCTGCGAACCTCCACTAACTGGGGCTTCGGCTTGAAGTTCAGTGGCCCGACCACCGCTTCAACGACCACCCTGTGCGCCTCGAACCATTTGCTATCGACGCCAAAAATTGGCAGTTCGCGAATATAAAAGGCGCTGACCTCGTGTTCGTGAACCCACCGGACAACAGCGATGAACTGCTCCACAGTCGTATCATTCCAGTCGTCCCACGCAGAAAGGTGCCTGATGAGCTCAGGTCGAACGCTCTCCCCCAATTCCGTGCAAAAACGGTCCAAGACCGTGCGGAGGCGTTGCCAATGATCGAGTTTTCCGGCCACCCGAGCCGCAGTATCCGCGTCCGCGAGAACAACTCGCCGAGGCAGCGAATAAGTCCCCAAATAGCTGAGCTTTTTATCCTCCCACTCGACGGCAATTGAACTGCGGTTCCACTGTGCCACCCAGGCTCTCACGGCAGCGCCGTCATCACGCTCTGCCGACCTTCCAGTCGGCGGATCCAGGTTGATGGTCAGCATCTTGAATTCCCCGGCCAACCAGCTGCGGTGGTTACGTGAATAAAAGACCGCAGCGCGTTGGCGCACTTGATCAGGAGTCTTCATCCTGGACCTCCTCGATCGTCAGAGAACTCGTTCGCGATCGCTTCCGGTCTGGGCATTCCACCATCAGCACACCCCCGATGTAGTCCTGCACAGTCTGCAGCAGCTTCTCGGGCGTGGCCAGAATCATGTGAAAACCAAAGCGGCGAAACGCCTCCATTGCAGCCCGAGTGAACTCCGTATCCGCACGGTCAAAAGCCTCATCCAGAACAATGGTGCCAAATCGCGGGTAGATATCCTCCCCCACCCGGACAATGGATTTCTTTTCTTGTGCGGCTGGCAAGCCCATCCCAGTCAGCCGGTAACGCAAGGCTGCAGCCAAGCAGAAGGAGGACAGCTTTTGAGCTTGACCGCCCGAGAGTCCTTCCGACGAGTCATAGACCGCACCGCGCGTTCCATCCTCGCTGTATTCCACTCCCAGGAACTTCACGTGTTGCCTCGTATCCAGACGCAACTGGCGATCACGAGTTGTCGTACCGTCCGAGACCGTCACTGCGTCGATCACCGCCTGCAGCTTATGGAATCGGTGCTCGCTCTCCTCCTGATCAGCTTCATTGATAATCCCTGCCAGTGCGGAATCCAGAAGTTCAACGAAATTGCGGGCGATCGCGGGCTGTGCCTCCCTCACCTCGATCGTCAGGTAAGCACCCGGATAGAACTCGACTTCCGCAAGTGAATCATTAATCATTTGGATCGAGCTGCGAGTCTTCGCTGTCGCGTCACGGATTAAACGGCGCAGCCGACCCAGATGCTTGTGGGTTTCGTCTTGCAGCATGTCCCGGAAACGCTGTTCAAAACGGGGCAAGTCGTCTGCTTCAAGCCTGCCCAGTTCCCGAAGAAAGTCCTGCTCCCACTCCATATCCGCCTTGAGGTCACCCGCCCGATCAGGCCAGCGCACCAAGTAGAGGTTCATTGCGTTGACCAGATCACCACAATATTTGGTGAAGTGCGCATTGAGGTCTGCAAGCTGATCTTCGATACCACGAATGAGCCGATTGTTGAGCGCATCGATGTTATCGGGCCGAATAGTGCGGTCAATAGCCGTGCAACGTTCTGTCAGACGGGTCGCAACGTCCTCAGAGACGGTCTTCCCACCTCGGCGATTCCGAATCTTCTCAAGCGTTTCTTCTGCCTGCTCCAGGCGAACTTTGGAGACACTAAGCTGGTTGCGCTGCGCCATGACCTGCTCCTCAACTTTGTCGAGAGTAGCTTCAACGCCCTTCAACTTCGCTTTCAGTTCAGCCAGCTCCGCGTTTCCATCAGTGAGTTCATCAACGACTCGCTGGGCTTCTGCAAGCTCCTGGGTCACCGATGACACATCGATATCCTGAAAACGTTCCGTCTCCAATAGCCGCTCGATCGTGGCTATTTGGGCACGCCTTTTCTCCTGGCCAGCCGCGATGGCCTTGCGTCGGCGTTCAGCGTCTTCAAGTTTCGCAACGATGTCACGCACCGCTGTTTGAAGGGCATCGATTTTGTCAGCGAGATTGCCCCAGAGCACCCAGTTCGAACGGTCATCGATTCGGCGGCGATCATCCTTAATGTGGTCGTTGCGGTTATGTTTCACCTGCCCCTTTGCAGTCACCGCCCGCCGGGCAGCACGAAACTCTTCCACAGAGCTGCAGCATAAGTAATCGAACTTCGTAGAAAGTTGGGTCTGGATCCAGTCGTGATACCGCCCGGATTTTACGTTGATTTTCAGCCCCAGTGAGTTCGGTACAAAACGGGACGGGCGCTGCTCTTCCAGATCCCGAGTGAACCTGGTGTAGCTCACTTTCGCACCGAGGTAGGTGTCATCGATAGCTGAAGAAACCTGGTCATAGTGCTCATCTGGGACGAGGATCCGCCGGGCAAATCCGCCCATCACTCGCTCTGCGGTTCCTTGCCAATGGTCTTCACCAGGCTTCATACTCACGAGGTCTGCAATGAATGGAAGGTCAGACTCCCGCACCCCAGACTTCTCTGCAATCAAGGCTCGCGCCCGGAGCAACCGGTTATCCATGGCCGATTCGTACTTACGCAAAGCCTCAAGCTCCACGATCAACTTATCCTTGTTCTCGCCCAGCTCGTAAACGCGCACGTGCGCCTGACCCAGCTTTACGTCTTCTGTTTCATATGCAGCACTCAACCGCTTCCGCTCTTCACGCAACTGCAGCACAAGGTTGGTGAATTCCTCGACACTGCCGGGCTTTGCAGCCCCAATGGATTTGAGCCGGGAATCGAATGCCTCTTCCTCTTTGGTCACTCGCTCCAGCCGGTCCTGCAAACGGTCACGCCGAGCCTGTGCAGAAACCAAGGCTGAATCCTGCGCTCCATGAATCAACGTGCGCAGCTGATCTGCTTGCGCCCGGTGTGCATCTCGAACCCCGGTGGCTTCTTCAATCTTCGCACTGACTGTTTTAATCTCGGAGGTCCACTGATCCCGCTCCTGTTCGGCGAAACGCTGCCGCCACTCGTCGACGAAGGTTTCGACGCCTTCTCGGTCTTCCTTTACCGTGGTCAGCCTGTTTTCGACCCCTGCACGCTTCTCTGCTGCCACGCGCACCGGTGCCAATTGCTCGACCTGCTCACGAGTTTTCACCACCGACTCGTACGCCGTTCGGAGGTCTGTGAAGTTCTCCGCTGCTTGCTCCGCGATCTCGAAGGTCTCTGGTTCGGGCAGCATGAAGGTACGCATCAAGTGATTAAGATCGCCGAGCGTTTTAGCCGATTGCGTTCGGTTCAGCAGGTCCAAAGCACCGGCATCGGCGATCCCCACCGCTCGGCGCAGCGCCAAACTGAACTTCGGATGATTTCGACTGACGTGCAGGGCATCGCTGTATGTCTTCTTCGCCTCACTAACCGGCAAGTTCTTCTGTGCCAGATCCTCAAATTCTGTCAGGTCGGCGGCCCGAGGGAGCAAAATGTAAAGATCCGTGATTTCCTGGCGCGAATAGGCGTTAGCGGGCAAAAACATCAACCGGCACGCGGTTACGGTCTCCCCTGCCCCGTCGCTATAGCGTAGAGCGACGCCCGTCCACGTCGCACCTGTTCGAAGGTAGGACTGCGTAAGTTCGTCTGCCTCGATCGAGTGCTCGCGGCGCCAGGCACCGCGGCAGTAGGTAACCAAGTTACGGCCGGAGTGTGCTTGGTTATCAGCCGCAGCGTTGAAACGAATCTTGCCGGGCGGAACAAGAATCGTCGAGATCGCATCAATCAGCGTCGACTTACCGGAACCTGAAGGGCCTGTGATGAGGAAGCCCTCCCGCGGCACCTCGGCACAGTGAAGATTGTCGAATGTTCCCCAGTTATAAACCTGGATTTGGGAAAGCCGGAATTGGCCAGGCAGAGTCGTCGTCATTGTTCTTCCTCCAGGAGAGCTCGGAAAGACTCGGTGACAGCGGCGATTTCTTCGCTGGAAAAGATGATGCGCAGCACCGGGGACACCTCGAAACGCCCCTCGGTCGGGGTGCTGGCAATAATCGAGTAACTCTTCAGCTTGTTCCACGCTGCAGTAAAACGCTTACGCTGCGTGGACTTGTCCGTGCCGGCGTGGCCTTGATACGGCAGGGTCGCCTCAAAAACCTCACCCTCATCCACGATGGTTCGCTCGTTGGGGCTCGTCGTCACCAGCTCACGGCGCAGGTGGAGAATCACCACCGTGTCCATAAAAGTCAACGACTGTTTGCGTAGCAGCGCACGCTTTTCAGGGATATCCGCTTCCCACGCCTTTGTGTAGGCAACCCCTGCGTGCTCGTCGAGAATGAGAGTGAGGAAGAGATTATCCAGCTGTTGGGCAAGAATCTCACGTGAGTTGGATATCGCAGCAAACACATCTGGCGATTTCACACTCGACACGTATGGGCCGCGGATGAGTTCCGCCAGGGCACGACGCTGCAAACCTGTCAGGGTTCCGGTGTCGCCGTCATACAGTTTGTTTTCCATTTAGATGCGCCCAACCTTCCTCCGAAATTCGAAACGCTCATACCGCCCTTGATACCTTTTCCCGCTTGGTCTCTCCCACTGCAGGACTTCCGTACCATCGGATCTTTCGCCGTAGTCATGCGCAAGTTTGATGAGCCCCACCACACTCGCTAGCCCCTGGGTGGCAGGGTGCTCTTCCAAAACTTCCCGAATCGATGCTTGCTCCTTTTTACCGAGCACATCGTTGATTGCGTCGCGCAGTTCCTGCCAGTCAATTTCTGATTCCCGGATACGCCGACGCATCTGTTCGAAGTCGATCTCGCCTGACTCGTTGACTTCCATTGACCGCTCGATGCGGTATTCCTTCGGGTTGTGTAATTCCCAACTGGAAAGCGACGTCGGTTGCCGCGTCGTCAGCTCGAGCTCGTAGCCGCTCTTCTCGTAAGGCGCGATCCCGCGCTTTGCGAGCTCGAGCGCTTGCTGCTGCGCCTGATTGATTGCCCGCGTGAGGGCCTGCTGCGATTCTGCTTCTCGGGACTGCACGAAGCGCCTTAGCGACCGCGATAAGCCCGTGAGCGAAGTATGCACCTGTCCCGAAGAGGAATCGAGCATGTCTACCAACTGCGCGATCTCGCTCCGCTCTTCCGAGCCGAGCTGCTCCATGAAGTCCCGCGATTGCACTGAATCCATCACGGCATCGAGTTGCTTTGATTGCTCTGGGTCAAGGAAAAGCTCATAAAAGGAGTTGAATGCCCGTCCCGCTTCTGATTCTGCGATCAGATCTACACCGCGGAAGACATTGTCCAGTACCTCACCAGCGTTGAGCTGCCCTTCGACGAGCGATTCTCGAAGTTCGTGATCGACATTTTCAACCTCCTCCCGAACGCGGGAGAAGTCGGTGGGCAAATCCCTCGCCAGAGCCAGGATTTCCCTTGCCCTCTCCACTGCCTCTTCGTCGGAAATCACGCCGACACCGTTCATGCGGATGTTGTCGATACGGTCTTGAATCTGATCTCGCTGAGCTTCCAGGCGACTAATCGCTCTCGCTTCGTCGGGATCTGTTTCAGCGGCAAGATCTTGGAGACTATTGAATAGGGTTCCGAGGCGGGATTTGGTCACCACCCGCTGAGGACTGATCAACTGCTGGACATAGTCGATAGCAACGTGCGCGTCCGTGGTGAGCTCGTAAAACTCTTCCCTCGAACCCTGTGGACTGCGCCTCGTGAGGTATCCGAGTTTCACCCAGTCATTGATATAAGCCACGGCTGACTTGGGCAGCTCCATATTGGTCTGTTCCCGAATATCGATCAGCAAGGACTCCACTGCGAGGGTGAGCTCGGATCCGGCGATCTGGCGATTACCTGCTTGGAAGACAGCACTTAAGACAGAGAGAACAGCTGGGGCGTTATGGGCACGAAGCATCGCCCAAGCAGGTACCGAGTCCGCAAGGCGGATCATCGCCAACGCATCTGCCACCACAGTAGTCCGATTCATGTGCTCAATCTAACAAGCGCTGCAGACAAGGATTCAAAATTATCGAACATCTCGTCGCCAACAGTAGTGTTCGATGCTCATGCGCACGCCCTCAGATTGGCACTGCTGTACAACGAAGGCTTTAGGCGAGTGCACCGGTTAGCCCAGTGCTCCCCCGCGCCCTGGTGCGAAAACTTGGGCTAACCTCGGGGCAACCCACCTCGCTCCTGGTGCACGTGTCTGGCTACATCGCCAGCCGGGCCTAACCGGAGCGTGGATCCAAAGAGAAAGGCATGCCCCCATGGAACTGAACCGCGACAAGGGCGAAGAATTCGTCCGCGAGACCCAAACCCCAGAATCCGCCGCTGCGTGGAAGAAGCAGCTCGACGAGTTCGCACCCAGCGCTTCCGACTGGGTTGTCGAGGCCGTCTTCGGCGGAACCTACCAGCGCGATGGCATTACTCTCCGCGACCGTCAGATGCTGAACATGGCTGCCCTGGCTCCGATGGGTGGCGTAGAGCCGCAACTCACCGGCCACATCAAGACCGCTGTGGACGTCGCAGGCATGAGCCCAGAGGAGGTGGCCGAATGCTTCGTGCACCTCATGCCTTACGTCGGCGTGCCGAAGACTTTAGCCGCGATGCGCTGCATAAAGGCCACCCTCGAGAGCTAATGCTGCCGGGGTAGGCCTGGCCGCTTATTAGCGCTTGGCAGTCGAGATCAACCCGACTGTTTCTTTCTCCGTTGACGGCGCGAGAAATACGTCACCGCGGATATAACAACAATGGCCACGAGGCAAACAATGAAAACCCACCACTGCCCAACAGCGGGCAGAAGCGCAAAAAGGCTTGGGACTGCCAGAACTGCGGCTGCTAACGCGATTAATTCATTGCGTTCGTCGCGCCGCTCTTGTTTACGCTTATGAGCGTCTGCCTCGATGCCATCAAGTCTGATACGTGCGAAGTTGTACTGGGTTGTGTAGACGTTCTCACGTATCTCAAGTTCGCCGACGATGTCATCAAAGTCTCCCCGCGCACCTGTCTTTTCCAACATATGCTGCAGAATGGTGGTCGCTACGTCGCGTCCGGGGACTCGCTCGTACCAGAGGTGATCGCGCACATAGACTAGTTCCGCTTGTATCTTTGCGAACTTCCGGAGACTGCCCTGTAGCTTTTGGTCCGCGCCCCTTATCTTCTCGAGGGTTCCAGCATTGCCCTCAGAGCCGGAGCTTTCCAAGACATTGAGAGCTTCCGGGCCGAAAGATAATTGTCGAAGCTGTTCACTAATACACCCCAGATAGTTATCTGCTCTAAGCACTAAAATAGCCAGATCTACAAAGCGAGTCCCAGCCAGCATAAAGAAATTATTTTGTGAGTTTTCCAGCGGTGCCCGGCGCACTACTGCCAAACCCTCCTCGCAGGAGTGAATAGTCCAATCACGATAGCGAGACACGAGGCTTCTGTTTATAGAGCCATCACGAAAATACGGGATTTCTGTTGTGTACCGGTCGAAACGAGAAGCAAAGTACCATGCCCATTGGTCATGGAGCATCCAGTTCTCCCCCGACTCCTCAGATGCATCCGCGATGGGAGTTGGTAGGGCAATGTCTGTACGGCCCGGGATAGCCATCGTTACGCAATAAGGTTTGGGAGACTGTCGACCGCGTTTCGCTTTTGTACCCCTACGGGTTTTTTTGAAGTATCCGCCCTTGTTGAGATCCCACGGAATGTGAGTTTCCGAGCCAACGAATAGCTGCTTTTCCACAACTTTCACGGCAGCCTCCAATAGGCAAACACTAGCCTTGTTGTTAGTCAGTGGTGAGCCAGTGAGTTCTTCAAGTAGCTCTCTTTGTCTCGCCGCTCCGTTGCCTCCCTCCGCAATCAGGGTCATTTTTTCTCGTGGCTTAGTCAACGACGCAGTAGCTTCCTCCAGCGCTTTTCCAGAGCAATTTTCCGCGACAGCATGGACGACGAGAAAATTCTGTTCGAGGTTACTAGGTTCGCCGCTTTCTAGGTCATAAAGGCATGGCCCGGAATACTGCAGGTACTCGGCACATACAAACTTCAAGGTCGCATAGGGGTGTCCAGTGTCGTCCAAAGCGAAACGCAGCGGATATGTCTCCATTTTTGGTGCCCGCTGCTTGCCCTCCGTCGTAAAGCCCTCCGTCGTAAGGTCGGGCTCAAACACGAGGCGATGTGCGACGACTTTGGCAGGATTAGTAGATGCATCCGAGATCCACTCCGCGGGATCCCCACCAGACGTCGGTACAGCATCAACCGCACTCGCCCCCATAGAACTGGCTAGGGGCTCACGGAAGTACGACCCAGCACTCTTATGGAAAACGCGGGGTACATATTTGTAATCAACTTTATTACCCCAGAACTGGCGAACGAAGTCTCCTTCCTCATCCCGTTCTGCGAACTCAATCTTCTTAATCCCGCGAAAACGACCGGGCACCCAAGCCTCGGGCCAATCGAAAGCCTCCGGTAATTCAGGCACTGGAAGAACCACCGCGAAATGCGCAAGGCGCCACTCCGGCTGAGAGCCGCAGACATAACCCTCCGGAAGATGGAACTCCGCTCCCTGGATTTGATACCAGTTGGAATTCCGAGCATTGTTCGCTTCGGTGAACTCGTCGTTTATCCCCATAACAGAAAGCCTCCGTGATCTTCGAACCACCTACGCCCCAGGCTACAACAGCACTTCAGAAGCCTATCCACTTTGAAACCATCCCCACCCACTGGAATAAGGGCACCCTTAGTGGCGCTATGCTTCACTAAAGGGAATCTCGCGCGCCAGCTCATATAGCCGCGCAACTGCGCGAGACTGCGCGCGCCAGCGTGCAGAACTACACACAGGCGATCCGAAGGAGGGGCACGCACCACCGTGGCTGACCAGGACCCGCACGCCGCAAACTCACAGCCGGGCACCCCGCGCCAGGGCACAGACAACCCCCGCCCCGGCGCGACGGAGGCCACGGTCCACTCACCCGGTACCTATCCCCCGGGTGAGGATCCGCGCCGCTGGAAAGTTCTGGGCGTCATCCTCACGACGATCTTCATGTCGCTGATCAGCGTGTCCATCATCAACGTCGCCCTGCCCTCCATCCAGCAGGGGCTGGGCGCCACCGAATCGGACATCCAGTGGGCGCTCTCTGGCTACACGCTGACCTTCGGCGTGGTACTCGTCGCCGCTGGCCGCGTCGGCGACCTGCTCGGCCGGGGCGGAATGTACCTCATCGGCTTAAGCGTCTACACCCTGGCCGCCATCACCGCTGGCTTCGCCCCCACCGCGGAAGCCCTGAACATCACCCGCTTCATCCAAGGCGTGGGCGCGGGCATGCTCAACCCGCAGGCCGTGGGCATGATCCAGCAGTTCTTGCGCGGCAAGGAACGCGGCCGAGCCTTCGGCTGGTTCGGCACCGTCGTGGGCGTGGCTGTGGCCATCGGGCCTGTCCTGGGTGGCTTCCTCATCCGCGTCGGCGGACCGGAGCGGCTGGCGCTGGACATTCCTGGTCAACGTCCCCTTCGGCTTTCTTGCCTTCGTCCTCGCACTCCTGTGGTTCCCGCGCCCGCTGATGGGCCGGGTTAAGGACCCCGCCACCGGCCGTAACGTGGGCGTCATCCGCGCAGTGCGCAGCCTCGACCCCTTCGGATCCCTCCTGCTTGGCTTGGCCGTCCTGGCCTTCCTCTTCCCGTTCGTGGAATCCTCCGGCAATGCCCGCACCTTCCTGCCTCTCCCCCATCGCCGTCGCCCTTCTGGCCGGGTGGCTGGCCTGGGAGCGGCACGTTAAAACAACCAAGCCCTTCGACCCGATGGTGGACATGCAGATCTTCCGCTTCCCCAGCTTCCGCCTGGGCACCATGCTGGCGGGAGTCTACTTCATGGGCATAACCAGCATCTGGGTGCTTGTGGCCCTGTACTTCCAAAACGGCCTGGGCTACAGCGCGCTCGTCGCCGGTAGTGTCGGCATTCCCGCCGCGATTAGCAGCTCTTTCGCCGCCAACTGGGCCGGCAAGCGGGTCGCCGACCGGGGCCGTCGAGTCGTCATCGACGGCATCACCGTGGCACTGACCGGCATTGCGCTAACCATCCTCACCCTTGTGCTACACCACGCTACCGGCCTGTCGGAGTGGTGGATGGTAATCACCCTATTCCTAGTCGGCACCGGCCAGGGCACGGTCATCGGTCCGAACCAAACCCTCACGCTCGCGGACGTTCCTCTCAACTACGCGGGCAGCTCCGGCGCGGTCCTGCAAACTGCCCAGCGCATCGGCACCGCCATGGGGCTGGCGCTGATCACCGCGATCGTCTTCGCCAGCTCCCGCGCCATCAACTGGCCCCTCGGCACCGCCATCGGCTTCGGCACCATCGGCTCGCTCGTCGCCGTCGCCCTCGTCATCGCGCTCTACGACAATCGGTTGCGCGCCCGTAGCGCTGTAGCAGCTTCCGGCTAGCTTCCCCGTAGATTTCCGTACATTGCAGCGCCGTTTCGCCACGCCAGGGCCAAAATTGACGAAATCGTCAAAGTCTACAAAAATACGCAGGGTGTCTGTTGAAATAGACCGTGCTTCCCTCCCTACAGAAATCAGGTAAAGCCATGACTTCCCTCGCAGTAGAAGCCCAGGATCTCGAGCTCAAAGGTGACGAGGGCCAAGTATTTGGCCCTCTCTCCTTTTCTATCCCCAACCAGGGGCTAACCAACCTGCTCGGCAAGGGCGGCTCTGGCCGTACCGCCTTGGCTCTGGTTCTTTCTGGGCGCATGAAGCCCACCGGTGGCACCCTCAATGTTCTCGGTGAAACCAAGCCCAAGCAGATCCGCTCCCGCGTCGCCATCGCCGGCGTAGAGCAAATCGACCTGTTGGAGCGTTCCGTCACGGTCCAAGACATCCTCACCGAATCCCTGTCCTGGTCGAAGCCCTGGTTCATGCCGATGCGCAAGGCCACCGCAGAAGACCTACAGCGTATCTGCTCCCAGGTCTACGGCGAACGCGATCTTCCCCCGCTGGATGCCTACATCTCCCAGCTGGATAACCTCGACAAGATCATGCTACGCATCAGCCTGGCCCTGTCGCCCGCCGACAACAAGCCAGTCCACCTGCTGATCATGGACGACATTGAGCAGGTACACGAAAACGACGAGCGCGCGATCCTACTGCAGGTACTCGAGCGCTTGTCGATGGATATTCCTGTGGTCGTTAACTCGTCGAACCTTATCGTCGGTCCGGTCGAGCCCACCACGGTTATTGAAATTGACGCCTACGCTAACCACGCGCACCCGATTCATACCGGACTGCGCGAATACACCGACATCGCAGAGCCAAAGGAGAACAACTAATGCTCGCCGGTTTCAAACTCAACAGCGAGATCCGCAGCTTCAAGCGCAACCGGCTGACCCGCGCCGCGCTGGTCATCCTTGTGCTCATGCCGCTGCTGTACTCCGCCTTGTACCTCTGGGCATTCTGGAACCCATTCGGCAACCTGAACGCCCTGCCCGTTGCCCTTGTTAACAGTGACAAGGGCACGAGTGTCGACGGCAAGGAGCTCCGCGCCGGCGACAAGGTCATCGAAGGCTTGAAGGAAAACGACCAGATTAGCTGGATCGAAACCGATTCCGAGGATGCCCGTCGGGGCGTGGAATCCGGCGAATACTACTTCTCCTTGGAACTGCCGGAGAACTTCTCCGACGCAGTGGCCTCGCCTACCTCCGGGAAGCCGGAAAAGGCCAACCTCATCAGCACATACAACGATGCCAACGGCTACCTCTCCACCATGATCGGCCAGAACGTCATGCGCGAAGTACTGAACGTCGTCGGCGACAAAATCAGTGCAGAGGCCGTGGATAAAGTCCTGCTCGGCATCGTCGACGCGGGCAGCGGCATGCAGCGCGCCGCCATCGGCGCCGGCAAGCTCGCCGACGGCACCGCCCAACTCAAAGACGGCTCCGTCCAACTAAACGATGGCGCAGAAAAGCTCGCCAACGGCCTGGCCACCGCCAAGGACGGCTCCGGCAAGCTGCGAAATGGCGCCGTCGAACTCGACGACGGCATCGCCAAACTGCACCAGGGCGCCGGCACGCTGTCCGACGGCACCACCGAACTGTCCGACAAGGTAAACGCCGCGGCGGAAAAGATCAACGGTCAGGCTGGAAAGCTCAACCAGCTGGAAGGTGGCGTCGATAAACTTGGCGACGGAGCGAGCCGCCTCAACGACGGCGTGCAACAGCTCAACACCAAACTCGGTGGAGTCACCAAGGCACAGGGCGACCACGCAAGGAACCTGCGCGACATCTCCCGCAACCTGCGTGGCAGTGGCATGCCCGCCGCCATTACGGCCGCGAACGAGCTAGACAAGGTGGCCCTCGCTCTGGAGACGCAGGGCATCGGTCCGAAGTCCCAGAACGCGACCGATCTGAAGCGCCTGGCTGACGGCAGCGCCCAGCTGTCCTACCAGCTCAACGATCCGAACGCCCCGCTGCGCAAGGGCGTGGGCGAGCTTTCCGGGCTTCCCGCACAGTTCAAGCAGCTGCAGGACGGCGTGAACAAGATTAACAACGGCGCGCACAAGCTGGACGACAAGCTGGGCGAGGCCTCGGCTGGCGCGACGAAGCTGAAGAACGGCGTGATCAAGCTGGACGACGGCAACACCAAACTCAAGGACGGCGCGGACAAACTGAAGGACGGCACCGCCAAGGCCAAGGACGGCACCGCCAAGCTGAACAACGGCGCTACCGAACTGCGCGACAAGCTTTCCGACGGCTCCAAGAAGGTTCCGCAGTGGGACGAAGGCCAGCGCCTGGCAGCCTCCAGCACCATCGGCGGGCCGGTACAGATGAAGGCCGATAACAACTCCGGCACGCACACCTTCGGTGCAGGCATGGCGCCCTTCTTCTTCAGCATGTCGCTGTTCATCGGCGGCATCATGGTCTACGTCATGATCAAGCCGCTGCAGGCCCGCACCGTGAACTCCGGCATGCACTCCTGGCGCGCCGCCCTGTCCGGCTTCCTGCCGACAGGCATCATCGCCATCCTGCAGGCAGCCGTCGTGGTGGCTGTCACCATCTGGGGTGTCGGCATGGATACCGCGAACGTCCCGGGGCTATTCCTGTTCGCAGCGCTCGTGGCGCTGGTGTGGATGCTCATGAACCAAATGCTCATCGCCTTCCTCGGCCCCGGGCCTGGACGCGTGACCGCCCTGGCGATGCTCATGCTGATGATCCTCGCCTCGGGAGGCTTGTACCCCGTCGAGACACAAAACAAGTTCTTCCAATTCCTGCATCCGTTCGACCCGATGACATACGCGGTCAACGGCTTCAGGCAGCTGATCTACGGCTTCTACGACGAACGCCTGCCGATCGCAGTGGGAGTACTGTGCCTCGTTGGCCTCGGATGCTTCCTGGTCACCACGCTATCGGCGCGCAGCCAGCAAATGTGGACCATGAAGCGGCTGCACCCAGTGCTGAACGCTTAAAGGTCGTTGGGACGAGGGGGCGTCACTACCCTCTCGGCTCCCTGTACACCCAACAAGATCGAAGGGTCGATCTGCTCCCCCACCCGCAGCGTAGAGATCGAACCATTGGATTCCAGCACCATGCAGGCGACCTCGCTGAGGTCGCGCACGCCGGCCTTGCGCATCGCAGTGGCAATGGCGACATCATTGATGTGATAGCGCTGCAGGGCGGACTCGATGATCTCGCCGTGCGCGATCAGAACCGTTGGCTGCGGGTTGATGGTCCGGCGGAGCCCCACCACATCCTGCACGGCGCCGAACAGCGCCTCCATACACATCAAAGTAAGCAGGCCGATCACGCCCGCAGCCAGCGACGGCGGGTGGCCAATGACGGAACGGCCGGCGACCGCGCCGAACATGAAAATAACCACTGCATCGAAGCCGCCGAGACTGCTTAAGATCCGCTGTCCGAAAAGACGGACCGCCACCAGGAACGTCAGATAGATGCCGACGGCGGCGACCATCACAATCGGAATGCGCCACAGGTCGATGCCTAGCTGTTCTTTAAGCACCGGCCCCCAACCCTGCGGCGGGGTGAAATCCGCAGCGCTAATCGCAGCCGTCGTGAGTGATCCGTAGATGCCGCCAAACATGAATACCCATTCTACGCTGTGGTTTTGGGGTTAGGATTCCGGCTTGGCGGGGCTTTCCATGGACTCGTCGGGGAGCTCGCTCTTCACCTCGTCGGTGATGGTTTTGTGCAGCTCCTTGTCCTCGATGTTGGATTCGCCGACCAGCTTGCGCAGTTCCTTGCGGTCCTCGGCGGTGTATTCCTCGTCCTCGTGCTCGCGGTTATAGGCCAGCTCGTGGATGCGGTCGCGACGCTTCGATTCCAGGGAAATGCGGGCGCGGGAACGCAGCCACCAGGCAATCATCACGACGATCATGACCATGCCGATGTAGCCAATGACCGGGTACACGTACGTCATCAGGGTCTCGAAGCCGACGAAGCTGATGCCGTAACCAATCAGCGTCACCACGACAAACACCGGACGGAAAGACTTGTCCGTGCTGGCCGTCAGGCGCTTACCCAGCGCGTAGAACATGCCGATCGCGGTGTTGAAGATCATGAAGAAGATGATGATCGCCATGATCACACCGAGGGTGGGGTTGATGTTGTTCATCAGCTCCAACATCGGGACGTCGCTATCCTGCACGGTTTCGATGTTCAGGTACAAGGTGATCGCGGCGATGATCAGCATGACCGTGTACAGGGCGCCACCCATCAAGCCGCCGATACCGGCCTCCTTCGGCGAGGAGTAGTTACCGCCGATGACCAGTGACATGGACACGCCCAGCAGCAGCGCCAGGCCGTTGTAGTTCAGGGCGGACAGGATCCACGGCGATACGGGGGAATCCGCCCCCTTCGCGATCTCGCTGAGGTGGGACGTGTCCGCGGGCATGTTGATCAGCGTGTACACGAACGCGAAAAGGACGGCGACGATGATCAGCGGGGTCAGCGCGCCGATCACCTGGCTGACTTTTTCCACGTCCAGCATGCCCGCAGCCAGCACCACGCCGGTCATGATCAGCGCACCGGCCCACGCGGGCAATCCGAACTGCTGTTCCAGGTTCGAACCCGCACCCGCCAGCATGACAAATCCGACGGCGAACAGCGTGAGCGTTACCGACAGATCCAAGAAGCGCGAGACTATCGGGTGGGCGACATTGCGGAACACCATGCGGTGTTCGTCAGCCAGGAAGTAGCTTCCCACCTGCAGGATTACGCTGCCCGCGATGGTCATGACGATGCCGGCCAGCACCGCACCCCAGATTCCGTTCATGCCGAAGGACACGAAGTATTGGATGACCTCTTGGCCGGTGGCAAACCCGGCGCCGACGGTCAGGCCGACGAAAGCCATGGCGATGGAGAACGTTCTCTTCACGCTCGCAGAGCTCCTTAGTTTTTGCTCGATGGTTCTTATTCGATAGTGCTATTTTTAGCCCGAAGTTCGACTGTACTCCGTCGGCTTCCCGGTGGCAGCTCGGCGCTTCGCCGGTCCGCGCGCGGATGGGCGCGGGTGAGCGGATGGGCGCGGATGAGCGCGGATGGGCGCGGGTGGGCGCGCCTGAATCTCACGGGAAAACGGCCTAGCATAGGCAATAGAGGGCATCTCACCGGAAGGAGAACCATGAAGATCGTCGACAACGGACCAGAAGCCAACGTCTTTGATATTGAAACGGCCACCCGAGAGAACACGAACTACCGAACCACCGCGTGGACGGGCAAGTACCTGCAGGTGACCCTCATGTCTATCGCCCCGGGCGATTCCATCGGCCTGGAAGTACACCACGATACCGACCAGTTCCTGCGCCTGGACGCGGGTGTTGGCAAGTGCATCATGGGTCCGGACAAGGACAACATGACCATCCAGCAGGAGGTCTCCGACGGCTGGGCGGTGCAGGTGCCGGCGGGTGTGTGGCACGACATCATCAACACAGGTGACGAGCCGATGCAGGTGTACGCGGTCTACGCACCGAGCCACCACGCTAAGGGCATCGTCCAGGAGACGGCCGAGCAGGCAGAGCAGGACGAGGAGTCCGGCAAGGACGTTCCGCCGGAGTGGACCGTTCAGCCTCCCAAGCAGCAGGCTGACGAGCACGCTTAAGGCTCGGTTGGGCTGGTGACCGGGCTGGCTCCTGTGCAGGCTCCCTGTGCTGGCCCCCGTGCAGGCTCCCTGCGCTAACCACTGACAGTGGCACCTCCCCGCGTGGTGCCACTTTTCTTTTTGCCCTTCACCGCGCAGCCTCCACCGCATAACCTCCACAGCGCCGGAACCGCCCACGCCACGCGCGTCACATCCGCCCCTTGTGCCCCACAGGCTCCACGATCGCAAACGGGCTGCGGCGACAATGTCCCAAATCTTCGAGTTACTGAGAATAGCAGGTGTGCAGCCATTTTACGCAACGCACTGACCTGCATAAACAGAATAGTTATATTCTAAGACGTGGAATTTGGGACATTACCCCCTCGCATCACGCGACATCACCCCCTCGCATCACGCGCCCTCACCCCCCGAACTACACGCCCAACCCCCGGTATGTCACACACTGCAATCGCGGTAAGTTAGCATGTGAAACTAAACAGCGTTCAAGACTAACGCTCAAGAGCGATATGCCCCCATGACTCGCCAAGACGCGCCATGACTCGCACGAGAACTAGAGGAGACCGACGATGACTACTGCGGAAACCAATACCGCGAAAACCCCCGCGACCGAGAACCCAGCGAAAATCCCCGCGACCGAAAACCCAGCACAAACCCCCGCGGCCGACACCCCAGAAATCCTGAACCTCGCCCGCACGAAGGTTCTGGAAAACGGCGAGCCCCTGAACTACGAGGAAACCCTCCAGGTCCTGCAGCTCGGCGACGAGCACCTGGACGAGCTCCTGGACCTGGCTCACCAGGTCCGCCTGAAGTGGTGCGGCGATGCGGTGGAGATGGAAGGAATCATCTCCCTGCAGACCGGCGGTTGTCCCGAGGATTGCCACTTCTGCGCCCAGTCTGGCCTGTTCGAGTCCCCGGTTCGTTCCATCCAGCTGGATATCGCCCAGCTGGTCGAGGCTGCGAAGCAGACCGCCAAGACCGGCGCCACGGAGTTCTGCATCGTCGCCGCGGTGAAGGGCCCTGACGAGGACCTCATGAACCAGATGGCGAAGGCCATCGCCGCTATCCAGGCGGAGGTCGACATCAACGTTGCCGCCTCCATCGGCATCCTCACCCAGGAGCAGGTTGACCGACTGAAGGAGCTCGGCGTCCACCGCTACAACCACAACCTAGAGACCTGCAAGAGCTACTTCCCCGAGGTCGTCACCACCCACACGTGGGAGGAGCGCACCTCCACCCTGGAAATGGTCCGCGACGCAGGCATGGAGGTCTGCTGCGGCGGCATCGTCGGCATGGGCGAAACGGTCGAACAGCGCGCGGAGTTCGCCATCGACCTGCAGAAACTTGACCCCACGGAGGTCCCGCTGAACTTCTTCGATCCGCGCCCGGGCACCCCATTCGCGGACCTCGAGCCGATGCCGGTCAACGATGCCCTGCGCACGATCGGCGCGTTCCGCCTGGCCCTCCCCCGCCAGCTGCTGCGCTTCGCGGGCGGCCGCGAGCTGACCCTGGGCGACCTCGGCGCAGAAAAGGGCCTGCTGGGCGGCATCAACGCCGTGATCGTGGGCAATTACCTGACCACGCTGGGCCGTCCCGCTGAGCGCGACGTGGATATGCTCGGCAAGTTGCAGCTGCCGATCAAGGCTCTGAACGCAACGCTGTAGGCGCCTGACCGTGACTTCCTCGATGCCTCTTAGCGAACTTACTGCCCTCTATGTTCTCGGCGGTATCCCTTTATATGACGCCCACACGGGCCAGCCACTCGATACGTCCGACGGCTCTTTGCGCGTCGGTCGCGGGGCTCTTGCACAGGCGAGCCGCGGAGCTCTGGCGGGTTTGGAGCCGCCACGCTTCTGCCCGCTGTGCGGTCGGCGCATGAAGGTGCAGGTGAATCCGATGGGCTGGACGGCGGAGTGTTCCCGGCATGGTGACATGGATTCGTCGATTGTGATGGATGTCTAGCTTGTGGCACGTAGGGTGGAATCACCGCTAGTTCTAGTGCCAAAAGTTCCAGCACAAATTGCATCCAGCACAGACTCCACCACACAGATTCCACCGAAGAAAGGCAATACCCGGACCATGGCAGCACCTGAGATTTCCGCCAGCATTGACGTCAACGCTCCTGTTAGCAAGGTCTGGGAGCACGTCACCGACTTGTCAGCGATGGGCAAACGTAGCCCGCAGTGCAAGAAGATGATCCTACTGAAGGGGCGCGGCGGTAGCAGCGGCTCAGGTGCGGGCACGGCCGGCTCAGGTGTGGCCCCGGCGCCGGGATCCATCACCATCAACCTCAACCGCCAGGGCTTCCTGTGGTGGCCCACGTGGGCGGTGGTCACGGAGGTCCAGCCAGGCCGGGTCTTCGAGTTTAAGATCCCGCTGAATGGCTCCCACTGGCGCTTCGAGCTGACGGAATCTGCCGACGGTTCCCGCACCACCCTCACGGAGAAGCGGCACATCCCGGGCGGAAACACCTCCCTGATTTCCCGCGCTCTGGTGGCGACCGTCCTGGGCGGGGAGAAGAAATTCGAGGCTGGCCTCCAAGAAGGAATTGAGCAAACTATTCGTGCCATTGCAAGGGAAGCTGAAGGCCTTTAGGTACAGTTCACTTTCGTGAGTGATCAGACGAACCTATCCGCCGCCCCGTGGCCACGATCGAAAATCATCGCAGCCTGGGCGCTGGTGCAGACGGTTATCGTCGGTATCCTTATCTTCTGGCCCTTCGCAAACGGCGATCCGCTGTACTACTTCCGCAACTCCGTGAAGGAGCCAACCCGCCCCCAAAGTGGCGCCATCCCCCTGTCCGAGTACCCGGATGCAGGGCTGTGGCCCGTGCGGGCGATCATCCAATTGTGTGGGGATCATACGCGCGTTTTCCTCACCCTCTTCTCGGGGTTTTTGTTAGCCCTGAGCACGGCGTTTTTCTTTTACCTGCGACGCCGCAGCCACCGGGCCGCCCTGTTCTGGACGGCCTTCTCCGCCGCGACCGGCCCCATCGCCTACTCCCGCCTGGACCTGATCCCCGGCCTTCTGGTCGCAGTCACCGCTGCGGCGCTTTTCACCCACCCAAAGATCGCCTCGGCTCTGCTGGGGTTCGCGGCGATGTCGAAGCTCTGGCCAGCCGCCTTGGCGGCGGGCCTGGTGGATAAGTGGAACCGATCGGCCACGTGGACCCAGCTGGCGACCTTCGCGGGCACGATGCTGGCCGTCGGCGCGATCACGTGGCTGACTTCCGGCTGGGATCGCCTGGTCTCCCCTCTGACGTACCAAGACGTCCGCGGCCTGCAGATCGAGTCGATCCTGGCCACTCCCCTCATCGTCGCGGCGGCCATCGTCCCGGGGCGCTGGCACATCGCCAAAGCCCCTTCAAAGAGCTTCGAGATCTTCGGCCCTGGCGTGGATCAGCTGGTTTTCGTCAGCTCTGTGCTGATGCTCGGGACGGTCCTGTTCGGCCTGGGTTGGGCTCTGTGGCGCTTTCTTTTTGACGCCTGGTCTCCCCGCAGCACCGCCCTCTTCTTCCTGTCCATGGTGCTGCTTCTGATCATCTCCAACAAAGTGTTTTCCCCGCAGTACGTCGTGTGGTTCGGCCCGCTGCTCGCCGTGTTGATAGTGAAGCTGTCGCCGGAGTCTCAGTCCGCACAGGAAAACGAGCCTGTGCTTGATGACCAGCACGCGCAAGTTCGCGAGCCCGCACAGGATGGCGAGCGCGCGCAGGACGTTCTCGGAGAGCTGCCCCGCCTCAGCGTCATCGCTGCCGCCCTCACTACTGTGGTGTTCCCTTTTACCTACAACCTCCTCTTCGAAGGGCCGCATTGGTTCGCCGCGCTCGTGCTTGCTCTGCGCAACATCCTGATGGTGTACATCACCTTCTTGGCGATCAAGCTCACTATCCGCGAAGGGCTTAAGTCGCGAGTCTCCGGCGGGCTGGGGGCTGTGGGCGTCCTAAAGGAAAGAAAAGCTAGGAATAGTAGCGAGCGTTTCGATCCCGCGAAAGCCACATTCCGCAGAAACCAAGCGCCCACACAGTAGCCACGGCTAACCAGGCCGCACCGAAGTTACCCCAGGTGTAGTGGCCATCGGGGGCCTGGACGTTCAGTAGGATTCCGACTGCTTGGGCGCCGATCATGCCCGCGACCCAGCCGCCCATATTCGCCAAACCCGTGCCTGTGGCGACGAAGCGACGGTCTACCTTTTCGCGCACAGAGTCGAAGCCCAAGTTCGCAACGGGGCCGGTGAAGCCCATGACCACGTTCATCAGGCACGCCGCCCACAGCACTCCCGTCGGCGCGGAGGTGAAAAACCACAGCCAGCCCAGCCAGCCGGTGATGGAAAAGAGCATCACCACGTACATGCGGCGGCTGTAGAAACGCGCGGATAGCAGGCCTACGATCGGGCCGACTGCCACAGAGGCGAGGGTGCCCAGGGATAGTGCTAGACCGGCCTGATCCTTTGGTAGCCCCATGCCCAGAGTCATGATCGGCAGTCCCCATAGCAGCGTGAACACCACCAGAGCTCCCAGGCCGGTCCAGTGGATGAAGAAGGCGTGCCAGCAGACTCGGTTGGTCAGGACATTCGCCAGGATCGTCTTGACGGGCAGGCGCTGGGCGGGCGCGGCGGGCTCAGGCTTAGCGGACTCGGGCGCGTCCTTCACCAGCACTCCCGCGGCCATAGCCAGCAGCGCACCAACCGCGCCGAGGCTGAGGAAGCCCACCTGCCAGCTGGTCGCGTGCAGCAGGCTAAGGAAAGGCACAGCCGACAGGAACTGGCCGAACTGCCCCACCGCGCCCGTCAGCTGCCCCATCAGCGGGGCGTGGCGCAGCGGAATCCAGGCGGGGATCAGGCGCATCACGGACAGGAAGGCCGTGGCATCGCCCGCTCCGATAAGCATGCGGGCGCCAATCGCCACTGGATAACTGGTGGTGCACGCCAGGATGAACTGCCCCAGCGCCATCACAAAGGCACCCGCGACCATGAGCTTCCGCGGCCCGAAGCGGTCGATCAGCAACCCCACTGGGATCTGCGACAGCGCATACACCGCCAGCTGCAGCGCGGTGAATACCGCCAGTTGTGCTGCGTTGATGTGGAAGCGGTCGATCGCATCCACGCTGGCCACGCCGAAGGAGGTGCGCCCCGTCACCGCCAGGGTGTAGCACAGCACTCCGGCTGCCCACACCAGCAGCGCCCGGCCGCTGAGTTTGTCGGCACTTGGGTTGTCTTTCTCTCTTGCCGTCACTTGTCCAACGCTACTCGTCGATAAATAGATAAACTTATTCACCATGAGCTTTACCCGTCCCTTTAGCAATCGTCGCCGAGTAGCCGCCGCCGTTGTCGCGTTATTGGTCGTGATCGCGTTGCTTGTGTGGGCGGTGGGTAGCTTTTCTGGTGATGACGCCCCCTCGGCCTCCAACGGCACCAACTCCAGCGAGGGCACCGGCGGTTCTGCTTCTTCTTCGTCCTCATCGCCGAAGCCCAGCAAGAAGAAGGAACCGAAGTCGGAGGACGAGAAAGACCCGTCGGTGGTTCCGGGGCAGGTCGGGCAGACGGGAACGTTCAACATGGACGGCCCCGCCCCGGTGCAGGGTGCGACTTTTGCATCTATGCCTTATGTGCTGCCACTGAACCCGGCAGGTCCGCAGAACACGATGGTGCGCTGGGTGGACGGCTGGGGAGTATCCCCCGCCGATGCGAAGAAGGGCACGATGTACGTGCTGGGACACGCCTGGGGTTCCGCCCCGCTGGTGTTTAACCCGCTGAGCGAGGCCGTGACCGCCGACGTGAACCTGAACGCCCCGGCGAAGACCGTTACCGGAACGGATGGGAAGCCGGTGAAGCGCTACTCTTCGGACGTGCTAAACGGGGCGCGAATCAAAATGCGCGATGGCGCGAACCACCAGCGCACCTGGAAAGTCACCCGCAGTTGGCTGGTGGACAAGAACGAGGCCATTGTCGACCCAGACATCATGGACGACAAGCGGCCGGGGCGGATTGTGTTGATTGCCTGCTCGGTCTCCGGAACCAGCGACCTGGGCTACAACGTGATCGTCGAGGGTGAGCTGGTCTAGCCGCCGTAGTCGATGCCGACGTCCTCGCCCCAGAAGATCCTGTCCACCACTCGGTGGGCTTTGCGGGTTTTCTTCAGGTAGTCGTCCAGGAACTCCTGAGCCTTCTCCGGCGGCCAGTGGGCGGCAGCCGCGACGTGACGCAGCTGGTCGCCGTGGCTGGGCAGCTGATCCTTTCGCTTGCCCTTGACCAGCACAATCGCATTGCGGGCAACAGTGGCGGTGAGCCACGCTTCGCGCAGAATGTCGGCGTCCGATTCGGCGATGAACTCGCCGCTGGCGAGCTCACGCAGCATCTCCAGGGTGGAGGTGTTACGCAGGTTCTGGGCATCATCCCCGTGCTGCATGGCCAGCAACTGCACAGTCCACTCCACATCCGTCAGGGCACCACGGCCCAGCTTGGTGTGGGTCTTGCGATCCGCCCCTCGGGGCAGACGTTCGGAATCCACGCGGGCCTTCATCCGGCGGACTTCCTGGACGACCTTGTCGTCCACGCCACCCGGCGGGTAGCGGAAGTTGTCGATCATGCGCAGGAACTCAATGCCCAGGTCTTTGTCACCGGCAATCCAGGTGGCGCGCAGCAGAGCCTGCATCTCCCACGTCTCGCCCCACTCCTTGTAGTAGCGGCGATAGGAATCCAAGGTTCGAACCACCGGGCCGTTTCGGCCCTCTGGGCGCAGATCAATATCCACATCCAGCGGTGGGTCCTGGCTGGGTCTGCCCAGCCGCGTGCGTACCGAGTCGCAAATGCTGGTGGCCCACTTCAGCGCCTCTGATTCGTCCGCGCCTTCGACAGGCTGGGCGACGAACATCACGTCGGCGTCCGAACCATACCCCAGCTCCGCACCGCCCAAACGCCCCATCCCGATGACGGTAATGCGGGCGGGCGCATTGGCGACGTTTTCGTCCTCCCAGAAACGAATCTCGGCGCGCAGGGCGGCCTCCAGCACCGCGTCCCACACCCAGGACAGGGACACGCAGACCTGCTCTACATCCATGAAGCCCAGCAGGTCAGCCGCGGCGATGCGGGCCAGCTCCGCGCGGCGCAGGGAGCGGGCGACGGCGATCGCCTTGTCCGGGTTCAGGTGCCGACCAGCGGCCGCGACCAGGGAGTGGGTCACCACCTGCGGCTCGCGGGCCAGGAACTTCGGGCCGGTGGCACCATCGGACAGTACCTTCACGGAATCCACCGAGTTGAGGAACAGCTCGGAAGCATAGGGCGAGGTGCCGAGGATGTGCATCAGGCGCTTACCCACGATGTTTTCATCGCGCAGCAGTCGCAAGAACCAGCTGTAGTCGTGCGCGGCCTCCGATAGCTTGCGGTAGTTCAGCAGGCCCGCGTCCGGATCCACGGTCTGCCCCAGCCATTCCAGCAACGTAGGCAGGATGATCGCCTGCAGCTTCGCCTTGCGGCTGCTGCCGGCGGCCAGGGCGCTCAAGTGCTCAAAGGCGCGATCCGGGTAGGCGTAGCCCAAGGCCGCCAGCTGGCGCTTCGCAGCCTCCGGCGACAGGCGAACCGTGTCGGCCTGCATCGCCGCCACGGAGGTCAACAGCGGGCGGTAGAAGAGCTTCGCATGCAACTGACTGATCTGCAGGCTCACGCGCTTGACGTCCGCGAGCAGCTGCTCGTCCATCGTGCGCGTCCCCTCGGGTCGGCAACCCGCCGTGCGGCCGAGCCACACTAGGGCTTGCTTATCTTCCTGCGGCGGCAGCGCATGGGTGCGCTTCAGCCGCTGGAGCTGCAACCGGTGCTCCAGCAAGCGCATGTATGCGTAGCTTTCCTGCAGGCTGTGGCAGTCCACGCGGCCAATGTAGCCACCCGCGGCCAGCGCATCCAGCGACGCGACGGTGGAGCGAGTGCGCAGCGATTCATCCGTGCGCCCGTGCACCATCTGCAGAAGCTGGACTGCAAACTCGATGTCGCGCAGGCCCCCTGGCCCCAACTTCAGCTCGCGGGCGCGGAGCTCGTCCGGGATGTTCTCGATCACGCGGCGGCGCATGGCTTGGACGTCCGGGACGAAGTCCTCACGCTCAGCGGCCGACCACACCAGGGAAGCCAGGGAGTCCACGTATTCCTGCCCCAGCTCCATGTCGCCCGTCATGGGCCGGGCCTTCAACTGAGCCTGGAACTCCCAGGTTTCGGCCCAGCGGTTGTAGTACTTGACGTGCGAATCCAGGGTGCGCACCAGCGCGCCACTCTTGCCCTCGGGACGCAATGCCGCATCGACTTCGAAGAAGACGCGGGTGCCGATGTTGACGAACTCCCCGGCCCAGCGGGTAGCCTTCGGATCCGCCGGCTCGGCGACGAAAATGACGTCCACGTCGGAGATGTAGTTCAGCTCCTGGGCGCCACACTTGCCCATCGCGAGCACGGAGAGGCGGGCGGGCTGATCGTCGGCGTCATACACCTGCGCACAAGCCATCGCCAGCGCCGCAGTCAGCGCAGCGTCCGCCGCATCTGACAGGCTTCGGGCTACGACCTCGAACTCCGCCTGGTCGCAAGGCTCTTGGCCGCGCTGGACGAAAGTGCTGGCCACGTCGACGGCGGCAATGCGGGCGAGGATCGTGCGGTAGGTGCGGCGCATCGCATCGTCGGCCTCTGAGCCGGTGACGCCCGCGCGATAGATCCGCTGGCTCGCACCCTCCACGTGCGTGGCTTTGACGCTATCGAGCATCAACTGCATCATCTCATCAGCGGTAGGCAGCCCGTTTTCCAAGTGCTTCCACTCTGCCGGGTTGGCGACGATGTGGTCGCCCAGCATCGACGAGGAGCCGAACAGGCCAAGAAGGCGGACGGCGAAGGTGCGCGACTCGGCGATGCGCTCCAGCAGCTCCGCGGACGTGCCCGCGCCGGTCGCAGCGCCGCTGGAATCTTCGCGATCCAGCGCCTCCACCAGGCGAATCAAGTTATTCAGCGCCAGATCCGGATCCCCCGTCGCCGCGAGCGTCCACATCTGCTCCGCGTGCTGGGTATCCACCCAGCCCAAGCGCTGCAGGTCCTCCTGCGCCTTGGGGTGCGTCAGCCCCAAACTGCGGGCGTTGGGCACGGAAGATCGCGAGCTGCGTGGGCGGGTCATAAAGTGCAGGTGCTCCTGGGGTTAGTGAAGGTGAGTACGTGAGGGCGTCAATAAATAGATCAATAAAAGAGAGTCAACTAAGGAATCAGAAAGACAAGTTATTCCGCAGCTCCCACGGCGTGATCTGCGACTGGTACTCGTACCACTCGCGCCACTTGTTGCGCAGGAAGTACTCGAATACGTGCTCGCCGAGGGCATCGGCGACCAGCTCGGAACGCTCCATCTCGCGCAGCGCGCTGTTCAGATCAGACGGCAAATCCTTGTAACCTGCGGCGATGCGCTCGCGGCGGGTCATGCGGGAGACATCCTCCTCCGCCGGGGCGGGCAGCTCGTAGTCCTCCTTGATGCCCTTCAGGCCCGCTGCCAGCAACACCGAATACGCCAGGTACGGATTGCACGCGCTATCCGGCGAACGCACCTCCACGCGACGGGAAGCCGCTTTGTGCTGCGTGTACATCGGCAGGCGCACCATCGCGGAACGGTTCGACGCACCCCACGCCGCCGCGCGCGGAGCCTCATCACCGGACGTAATGCGCTTGTAGGAGTTCACCCACTGGTTCGTCACCGCAGTGATCTCCGGCGCGTGCTCCAGAATGCCCGCGATAAAGGACTTCGCGGTGCCCGACAGACGCAGTTCATCATCCGGGTCGTGGAAGGCATTGGTATCCCCCTCGAACAGCGACATGTGGGTGTGCATAGCCGAACCGGCATGTTCCTGGAAAGGCTTCGGCATGAACGTCGCCGCCACTCCATTGCGGCGGGCTACCTGCTTAATCAAGTAGCGGAAAGTCATCACGTTATCTGCCATCGTCAGGGCATCGGCATAGCGCAGATCGATCTCCTGCTGCCCCGGCGCGTTCTCGTGGTGAGAGAACTCCACCGAAATACCCATGTGCTCCAGCGCGCCAATCGCGTGGGCGCGGAAAGCCGGCGCATCGTCCGTGACGGCCTGGTCAAAGTAGCCACCATTATCCGTCGGCACGGGCGGGTAGCCATTGGTCTCTAGCTCCTTGACCAGGAAGAACTCAATCTCCGGGTGCACATAGCAGCTGAAGCCCTGGTCCGCTGCGGCCTTCATCTGGCGGCGCAGAACCTGGCGCGGATCCGCCCACGAAGGGGTGCCATCCGGCATCGCAATATCGCAGAACATGCGCGCCGACAGCTCCCCGGTATCGGATTTGAAAGGCAGGATCTGGAACGACGACGGATCGGGCTGTGCGATCGTGTCGGATTCCGCCACGCGCGAAAACCCTTCAATCGCCGAGCCGTCAAAGCCGATGCCCTCCTGGAACGCCCCCTCCAGCTCCGCCGGCACCACCGCCACGGACTTGAGGTACCCCTGGATATCCGTAAACCAAAGGCGAACGAAGCGGATCTCGCGCTCTTCCAGCGTGCGCAGAACATATTCCTGTTGGCGATTCATAGAACCCATTGTAAGAGCTTCCCTCTTCGCCGCGCCCCCTTTCCTGGCCTTCACCGGTGGCCGGGTCGTTGGTGCTGGAGGCGTCACTTAGAATGAACAGCATGACTGCAACATCTGGAACATCGGGCTCCACCCCCACCGGCTACCTGGTCCCCACCAAGAAGGTGCGCATCGCCGACCTGAAGGCGCGCAAAGGATCCGGCGAGCCGTTCGCGATGCTGACCGCCTACGACTACTCCACCGCCGTCGCCTTCGCCGAGGCCGGGGTGGAGATCATGCTGGTCGGCGATTCTGCCGCGAATGTGGTCTTTGGTTACGACGCCACCCAGCGCATCAGCATGGACGAAATGGTCTACCTGGTCGCCGCCGTCGTCCGCGGGGCCGGCAATGCCGTTGTGGTCGCTGACCTGCCCTTCGGCACCTATGAGGCCTCGGACGAGCAGGCCGTGAAGGCCGCCACCGAGATGCTGCATCGCACGGGCGCGCACGCGGTGAAGATCGAAGGCGGGGTGCGGATGGCGGATCGCATTCGCGCTATTACGGACGCCGGTATCTCCGTGTGCGCGCACATCGGCTTTACTCCGCAGTCCGTCAACCAGCTGGGAGGTTTCAAAGTGCAGGGCCGCGGGGCTGGGGCCGAGCAGCTGCTGGCCGACGCCCGCGCTGTGCAGGAAGCCGGTGCCGACATGGTGGTGCTGGAGATGGTGCCCGCGGACGTGGCTGCTTCGGTAACCAAGGAGCTGGCCATCCCGACAATTGGCATCGGCGCAGGTCCAGATTGTGATGGGCAGGTTCTGGTGTGGCACGACATGGCTGCCTTCCCGGCCGGTGGGCACCGTCCACGCTTCGCTAAGCAGTGGGCTTCGGTGGGCGCGGATATGACGGCCGCCGCTGCGGCTTACAAGCGGGAGGTCGCTACGGGCGAGTTCCCGGCAGCGGAGCACTGCTTCTAGGCTGGCTGGCCTGGGCCACCCTGGCCAGGGCCGCCCTGGATCCTTGCTGCCCGCCACCCACCTCAGCAGCCCACCCCACCTTCCACCGCGCCGCACCAGCCCCACTAACCCCACTGGTCACACGACCACCCCCTCAGACCCTGCCGCTCACCCACACCCACCTTCCGCCGCACCACACCAGCCCCACAGGCCACTCTGACACCCTTCGAGCGGGCTGGCGCCGCCTCATAAACCACTAAATGTCGTAAAAGTGGTAATTCGTCTTCCCGAAGAAATTTTTCCAGAAACTAAAACCACACTGACCTGCAGTTTTACAGTAATCACAATCGTTGCCAATAACGTTTTACCACTTTAACGACATTTAGCGCGCCAGCTACCGCCTGTCACCATGCCCACGCCAGCCCATGCCCCACCGCCAAGCATCATCAGCCGCCAACAAACACCGCCAAGCATCATCGGCCGCTGCCAGCCACCACTAGCTTCGCCCAGAAATGTAAACCTTAAGCCGAACCGGCATGCCGCCGCCAGGCGAGTTTTCCAATTCCATCCTCTTTCTTTCTCGAATAGATTCTGGCCTCTCCCCAAAATGAGAATAGGGATTTAACGAAAATTTTTTCCCTCCCTTAACAGCATGAACACCGGAATCCAAATAGCCGCCGCAGAGGATTGACTTCTCATGCTTGTCATCCCCCTGATCCCTACATCCCACAAGGTCATACTGCATTAACTCTGGGTCACTAGACAAAGCGTCTTGGACCTCTCGATGGTACTTCTCCAAAAATGTCTTCTTGGTGCGATCCATTCTCACAGTGTTCATTGGGGAATCTTCCGACACCATGGGAACCGCCCTCCCATTCCCATATTTATCCAGCGCGTAGATTCTGGAGGATATTCCACCCGGGAACAGCACTAATTTGAAGGACAACGGAATAGAAACCACGTATATCGAAAAGGACAGAGCAAAGAAAACTGCCCACATACGGGATTGTCTGCCGGGGTTCTTTTTTCTCCAAATCGATCTGGAAATCAAAATTATGATTGCCGCCCAGGCCATAATGCTGGACAGAACAGTAAAGAGGATCAACCCGTAAAAGATGAGATCTAAGACATTAGCCCCTGGGGCAACATCAGAGACGTCAAAAGTCCGATAGAAAACATCTATGTCCACCAGCTCTTGCCCCTCTATTCTCACTGCACACAGCTGCCCACCTTGAACGGTGTGCTTTATCAACACTTAGGACAGTACAACAGTATTAAGCGGTTGGGGCTAGATGGCGTCCAGAATAACGAAGATGGCGGCGACCACGCCGCAGATCAGGACCGCCGCAGTCACCGCGACGACCGATCCGACGTTGGCAGTGAGGCGTTCGGCGCGCAGGCCGGCGCTGAAGCGCAGGTAGCGACGCCTTTGGGTCAGCAGAATCAGCGCTGCGAGCAGCACCAACACTCCTGCGGCGGGCAGGACGATCACACCGTAGCGGCCGATCCATCGGAACAGCATCGCGCTGACGACCAGCAGCGCCAACAAGGTGCGCTGCCACGACAAGCTGGTGCGCTCCGGTTGAAGTCCCAGGTCAGAGTGCGGGCGCGCAGGAGTCTGGCGCGTAGTCCGGCGCGCGGAAGTCCGGCGCGCAGGGATCCGAGGCGCAGGCAACTAGAGCTCCAGCCCGAAGTCACCGAAGATCACAAACCCCAGCACCACCGCGCAAGCCACCACGGCCACGCCCGCCAAGAAGGGCACGATCGCGGGCACAGGCAAAGCCTTCCCGGTGCGCATGGCACGTTCCACGCGAAGCCAGCGCACCGCCGCACCCAGCCCGATCAGCATGCCGACGAGCAGCACCAACACAGCTGCGCCGCTCCACAGGTGCTCGGGGACGCTCGGAGAACGGAAAGCTTCCAAAGCTACGCCACCGGCAAGAAACGCCAGGCTAGTGCGGATCCACGCCAGGAAGGTCCGCTCGTTGGCGAGGGTGAAGCGCGGGTCGGGCTCCTCCCCTTCGGGCAGCAGCGTGCGCGCCAGCCACGAACGCTCGCCCGCGCCGCCAGCGCTCGAACCCGCGCCGTCCGAATCCTTAGTCGTCATTCTCTTCCGCGTCGTACTCCTCGGCTTCCTTGGCGCGCCGCTGCGCGGTCTCGATAGCCGCCTGGGCCTCCTCGCGCGAGTCGTAGGGCCCCATGCGGTTTTCCCAGGCGCCTTCCTTACCCTGGCTGACCTGCCCAGTCTTCGTGTCGTAGTACCACTTCTGCGCATCGTTTTCGCTCATATGCCTATGTGTACCACACACACTGGACAGCCCCCGCGCTAATCCGCTGGCCAGGCGAAACGCACCTTTCGCGCTGCGGGTTCGGCGATGACCAGGGTTACTTTTACTGTTGACGCCTCGTCCGGGCCGCCAACACAAGTCGTCAAGATGGGCGGCTGTTCGACCAGGATTTTTGCTTTGTCTGCGCCGTCGCTATGCAGGACGGTGGCGTTGAAGTTCTGGCCGACCCACGGTTGCAGAACGACTGCCTCGGTGAGGTTCAGGCAGGCACGGTCGACGGCGCTAGCCGTCTGGCCGCTGGACTTCATCGTGCTGAGCACCTGGTCTACGTTAGCGGTGACCCACTCCGGGATGGGCTGGGAGTTCGCGATCGCCAGGCAAACCTCCGTGGCGAAGCGGTCCACCAGCCGACGCAAAGGCGCGGTGACGTGCGCGTAGTGGCCACCGATGCCGGCGTGGATGCTGGGCTCTGCGTCGGCATCCCCGCCGACCAGGCCGAAGTGCTGGTACCCCGCCCCGCGCAGGAGACTCTGCGCGTCGCGCATGAGTGCCATGCCGCGCGGCGTGGAGGCGTCAATATCAGCGAGCAATTCCCCGATCGAACGACCGGAGCGATCAAAGCCCAACGCGCGCGCACCATTGTCGAACGCGGCGATTTCCTTGTCTCCGGCGGGAGGCAGGGTGCGCAGGATGCCGACTCCGGCGCGAACCATCATCTCGCCGGCGCACATACCCGCCAGAAGGGAAAGTTCGGAGTTGAAGTCGTTCATCTCCAGACGCTCGTCGATGTCCAGGACGTAGCGCTCGGTGCCGTCGTCGCTTTCGGTGCGCTCCACGGAAATGGAAGGCAAGCGCAGGTTGATAGCCTTTCGCCGCAGGTCAGAGGACTGGCGCGCCCGGCCAACCTCCGGCAGCTGCGCGATGGCGGGGTGAAGAGTGCCACGCTTCATGTCGGCCTCAACCTCGGTGTAATCGAAGCGCTTCACGGAGCGGATCAGCGCGCGGTACACGGTGCAGTCCGCGACCTCACCGTCGGCGCGCAGCAGAATATCCCACACCACGGCGGGGCGGGTCTGGTCCGGCAGCAGCGAGGCACTGCCCTCGGACAGCTCCGCGGGGTGCAGGCGGGTCGGCTCGTCGGGCAGGTACATAGTCTGGCCGCGCTGCAGGGACTCCGCCATCAGAGCCCCGGCCGGGTCGACGAACGCTGCAACGTCCGCGATGGCGTAGCGCACGCGCCACCGAGCCGCGCCGTCAGCCGGGTCCGCGCCGCCACCGCCAGCCCCGCCAGCCCCGTCTGCGTCCTGAATGTTCACCGCCTGGTCCAGGTCCATCGAACCGGCCGGGTCGATCGTCACAAAGGGAACATCCAGCAGGTCGCGGCGCTGATCCGCGTACCGATCGGTGGCGTGCAGAGCCTCGGCGTGCACGTCCTCCGGAAAGTGTTCCGGCAGTTCGAACTCCTCGGCGATGGTGCGGAAGTTCAGCTCGGCGGCGAAAAGTTTCATGCCTTCAAGAGTGGCACAACCACCCTGCCCGCGGCAGCCCAACGCCCCGCCCCAGCCACACCCCAAAAGATTTTTGCGTCGAGACGACCTGTGAGCCGGATTCTGTCCTATCCCCCGCCCGCCCCGCAGCACCTATGGCACGCGAGGACAGCGTGGGACGAGGCGATCATCCATCTGAGCACACCATTGCTGATGGCTTCAAGCGGCCTACCTGCTCATTGTTGGGCGGGCAGCCCTAGAGCTACGCCGCACGTCTGCACTATCTGGGATAGCGCGCGTGCGGGCACCTTGACCTTGCTCCCGGTGGGGTTTACCTAGCCACCCCAGTCACCTGGGGCGCTGGTGCGCTCTTACCGCACCTTTTCACCCTTACCCGCCTGTGGCGGGCGGTTTGTTTTCTGTGGCACTGTTCCCGCGGGTCGCCCCGGGTTGCTGTTAGCAACCACCGTTGCCCTGTGGAGTCCGGACTTTCCTCCGCGCCCGGCCTGCCCCGTGTGCAGGGTGGTTCCGCGCGCCGCGATCGCCCGGCCGTCTCGACAAGGGTTAACTCTAGCGCACCGTTTCTGTATCCAGGAAGTGCGTATCGTTCACCCGTCGCACTACTGCACTGTCTTTATTCTGGACGCCCACTTCTCCCCCGCGGACCGCCCCATCGGCACCGAAGATCTCGATGACGGAAAGCCCCGCCAGGTCCAGGTGCAGTGTGCGGTAGATGGCACCGCTTGCGCACAGCGCGTGGCGCAGGATGGATTTGATGGGGGTGACGTGGCTGACCAGCACGACGTCCTCGCCCGGGTGGTTGCGGGCTACGTCGCGGAGGAAGGGGCGGACGCGGGCGAGCACGTCATCGGGGCTTTCACCTCCACTGGGGGCGGCGGAGCTGTCCCAGAGGCAGGCGTCGTGCTCGAGGGGGAATTCGTCCATGACCTCGGCAAAGGTGCGGCCTTCCCAGTCGCCGAAGTTCATCTCAATGAGGGCCTCGGTGGTGTGGACGCGGGGCCGAGCTGCAGCGCCGCCTGCGGTGCCAGTTGCGTTGCCAGCGTCACTGGAGCCACCAGCCCCGCCGGCGTTCGCAAGTGCCTCGGCCACGGCCTCCGCGGTCTGGCGAGTGCGCTTCAGCGGGGAGCTGTAAATGGCCACCGCGCCAGCGCCACCACGCCAGCCAGCCAGCTGCCCTGCCACGTACGCTGCGGCCCGCTTGGCCTGCTCTTGTCCGTGCGCGGTCAGCTCCGGGTCGGAAAGTCCGGAGAACTGCCGTTGAACACTCATCTCCGTCTGTCCGTGACGTAGCACCCACAGGCGCGTCGGCTTCCCGCCGGGGTGCCATTCCGGCGAGCTTGCGGCCTCCTGCGCTGGAGCCGGAGCCGTCTGCGCCGGAACAGCTGGCGTCGCCTGCGCCGTGGCAACCTCCGCAGACCCTGCCCCGGCCCCCGCGCCAGCGCTCGCTGAATCGGCGGCAGGTTGGAACGAGAGGGCGTCATCAAACCAGCGACCCCCAACCTTGTCATCCATGGCGCGGTTGGCCAGCTCGTCGGCGCGCTTGTTCTGCGCGCGCGGCACCCAGTTATAGGTCACGGCGGCGAGGATCGCTTCCAGCTCCTTCACCCGCGCGGCCAGGGGCTTCATGTCGGGGTGCTTGATCTTCCAACGGCCGCTCATCTGCTCGACGACGAGTTTGGAATCCATGCGCACCTGGATCTCCAGCTCGGACGGCGCGGCACCGCGCATTTTCGCGACTTCGATGGCCAGCTCCAGGGCGTTGATGAGCCCCTGGTACTCGGCCACGTTGTTGGTGGCCTTGGCGATGAACTCCCAGCGTGCGGCGACTTCCTGGTCGCCATCCAGAACCGAGCTGCCACAGCCAGCGATGCCCGGGTTACCGCGGGATCCTCCGTCGCATTCCACGTCTAAGCGCATCATTCATCACCCTCGTCTGCTGAAAACCATCGTCTGCCGTCTTGCACAACCTCGCGCCGCCGTGCGCGATCTTCACGCCACTTTATCGCAGCAGCAGGACATTACATTCAGGGCACCGCGGCACTTCCCCACTACCACTGTCGGCCAGCGCGTCGAGCTCCTTCATCGACAGCGGGTCGAGCTCCATGAAGCACGCCTGGCACGTCCGCCCTTGCAACTCTGCGGCACCCACGCCATGCTCGGACATCTGCTGGTCGTAGGCCTGTAGTAGGCCAGGGTTCGTGTCCTCTAGCGCTGTTCGCCGCTGGGCTAGCCGCGCCTGGATCGCAGAGATATCCGCCTGCAGCGCACTGGTCGCCCGCTCCACGTCGATCCGCGCGGCGGCGATGTCCGCGTCGATCTTCGCGTGCGTCTGGCTATCGGCCTGCTCGGCAGCAGTGTTGGCTCCGCTAAACAGCGACTGCACCTTCGCGGAACGTTCCAGCCGCTGTTCCATCTCCCGCAAGCGGTCGCGAGTACTGCGCAGGTCGTGCTTTAGATCCCGCCGCCGCTCGGGGTCGGTCTGCGCGCTGAGCCCCGCCACGTTGGCGCGCTCTCGCTCCTTCAACTTCGCCACGTCCTGGCGGAGGCGCTGCACCGTCGCCTGGTCACTCCTGACCTGCGCCTTATTCAGCACATTTTTACGCTGCTCCGCTCGCTTCTTCGCCAGCAGCTCCTCCAGCGCCGCCTGTTCAGGCAGAGAATCCAGCCGCGCCTGTGCGATCCCCAGCTCCTCCTGGTCGCGCGCCAGGTCTGCCAGTGTGTGTCGGTCCTCGCTCGTCCAGCGCATCGCAGTAACCCTCCTATTGTTCGTGCACGGTCCACGGATCGGTGCGCACGTTGATCACTGTGGTCTGTGCCTTCGTCGCTTTCTTAATGACGCCCTCCGCCTGGAAACACCACGGAAACTCGCTGGCCCAGTGGGCGGTATCGATGACCGGGCATCCGCCCATGCGCAGGTGTTCATCCACCGGGTGGTGGCGCAAGTCGGAGGTGACGAAGCAGTCCACATTCATTTTTGCGACTTGGCCCAGGAAGCTGTCGCCGGCGCCGCTGGCGACGGCGACGGTGCGGATCATGGCGTCCGGGTCTCCGGCTGCGCGCACGCCCCATTCGGTGCGGGGTAGGCGCTCGGCTACGCGGGCGGTGAACTCCCGCAGAGTCATTGGGGTATCCAGCTCGCCGACGCGCCCGATACCCAGCTGCTGATCGGCGGGCGTGGGCAGGGAGGTTTCCACGCAGTCGTAGGCCGGCTCCTCGTAAGGGTGTGCCTTAATCAAGGCCGCACGGATGGCTTCCCGCTTCGCGGCGGGGGCTACGAATTCAATGCGGACCTCCTCAACCGTCTCGACCTCCCCCACCGCGCCGAGGTGCGGATTCGCGCCTTCCGTAGGCAGGAATTGTCCGGTGACGGAGAACTCAAAGCAGGCCTGTTCATAGTCACCCTGCGCGCCGCCGCCTGCGGAAAAGATGGCGGATTTCACCGTGGGGGCGTCATTAAGAGGAACGGTGAAGCCCCACTTATCGGTGCCGGAAGGGATCGGCCGCAATGCTGCACCCGGGGTGATTCCGAGGAGTTCGGCAAGGCGATCGTTCACGCCAGGGCGGGCGGAATCGGCGTTCGTGTGCGCGGCGAACAGGGCGATGCCGTGGCGGATGAGTTTGTGGACGATGCGGCCCTTCGGGGAATTGGCGGGCACGGCGGTGACGCCGCGGAGCAGCAGAGGATGGTGGACCACGAGCATCTGCGCACCCTCCGCGATAGCGGCATCCACGACGGCATCGGTGCAGTCCAGGGCGAAGGCAACCTTGTCGGCGGGCTCGGCGGGGTCGCCGCAGATCAGGCCGACCGCGTCCCAGGATTCGGCGAGGTAGGGCGGATAGGCGGCCTCCAAGGCGGCGACGACGTCAGCGACGGTGGTGTTGGCGGCGGGGGTCGCGGCGGTTTCAGGCGCGGCGGGGGTCGCGGCGGTTTCAGGCGCGGCGGGGTTGGTAGATGACTCTGGCACGGATTCTCCTGGGGTACTGCTAAATGCTGCTGGCACTAAATGCAGCGGGCTCTGCTGTCTGCATGCTCCACCCAGCCTAGCCAGATCTGACAGACTGGAGGAGTGCGAGATTTACCAATTCTGCTTGTAGACGTAGACGGAACGCTGATGGATAGCTACCCCGGCATCCGCGCCAGCTTCGTTGAGGCACTGGAGGCACACGGGGTGCCGGTTCCTCCCGAGGAGCGCGTGCGGCAGATCCCCGGACCGCCGATGGTCGAGACTCTGCGGGACATCGGGCTGGAAGGCGAGCTGCTGCAGAAGGTCTTCGACACGTACCTGTCGGACCAAGAGAACGGCCGCTGGCAGGAAGCCACCCCATTCCCGGGCATGCGCGACCTGCTGGAAAAATGGTCCGGCGAAGGCATTGTGCTGTCGACGGCGACGTCGAAATCCGAGGTCTCGGCGGAGCGGATCCTGCGCGAACACGACATGCTGAAGTACTTCGCGGTTCTCGGCGCCGCCCAGGAGGACGGCACGCGCCGGTCCAAGGCCGCCGTCATCGAATATGCGCTGGAGCAGCTGAAAGAGGCCCCCGAGGTGCGCGAAGTGCTGGCGCACATGAGCGCCGAGGAAGGCCTGCAGGCTCTTGACCCGACGAAGATGCTGCTGATCGGCGACCGCATCCACGACGTGGAGGGCGCCGCGCAGTCCGGCATCCCCACCGTGCTGGTGGGCTGGGGTTATGGCTCTGCGGAGGAGCGCGCCAAGGCCGCCTACACCGTGGACACTCCCGAGGAACTGGACGCTCTGGTGCAGCGCTGGGCCAACGAGAGCTAGCCGAATCGGCGAGAAACGGAAAGGAAAACAATGCACATCACTGTCGTATGCACGGGCAATATCTGCCGCTCCCCGATGGGCGAGGTCATCCTGCGCGCCGGCCTCGAAGATGCCGGCATCGCCACCAGTCACTCCCCTGAGTCTGGCCCCTCGCCTGAGCCTGGCCCCTCCCTTGAGCCTGGCCCCTCCCCTGAGTCTGGTCACTCCCCTGGGCCTGGCCCCTCCCCGGCAGCTGAAACCGCTGGTTCCGCCGACGCGCCCGTGACCCTGAACTCCTGCGGACTCGGCGGCTGGCACATCGGCGACGGCGCTGATGGTCGGGCGGTGGACGAGTTGGCGTCACTAGGCTACGACGGCACAGCGCACCGCGCGGCACAGCTTGGCTCTGAGCATATGGGCGCCGACCTTTTCCTGGCGATGGACGACGGGCATGCGCGCGGGTTGCGCAGTGCGGGGGTCGATCCGGGGCGCATTCGCTTGTTCCGTAGTTTTGACGCCAACTCCCCCGCCGGTGCCGAAGTCGCCGACCCTTACTATGGCAGCCGTTCGGACTTTACCGAGGTCGGGCAGCAAATCGAGGCCGCCGTGCCGGGGATTGTGGCGTATGTGCAGGAGAAGCTGGGGCGTTAGCGGCCCTGTTCACCGCTTAAATGTCGGAAAACTTGCACAGCATCTGGGCCGCGCGCTTCAGGTCGCCGTCTTTGACCCCCAAATGTCGGAAAACTTGCAATTTGTTACTGCAACAAATTTTCACTAGTACAAACATGCAGGTCAGAGCGTTTTGCTCATTCTTCGCAAACCTACCGCGGCGCCCTTTTGCAGCTTTTCCGACACTTACCCCCTCCTCCCGCATTCGCGAACACTGCTAATTCGCGCACTCGGACTCCCCGGAAGGCCAAATGTCGTTAGAACGGGAATCCTCGACCACTCCAGAAGGCCAAATGTCGCTAGAACGGGAATCCGTTACAGAACACCATTATCAACAACGCAAAAGAGCTGGTCAGCGCGTTGCAGAAAACCAAAGCTCTGCGCCCGCGCTTCCTAATTCCCGTTCTAACGACATTCGCGCCTCGCTGCCCCGGCTAATTCCCGTTCTAACGACATGTCGCGGGCTGGGCGGATAGCTTGCGGAGACTAGAAGCGCTCCTTGCCACGCTTTTCGGCGCGGCGTTCCTCAAAGCGGGAACGGGTACCTCCATAGCGGTCGGTAAGGTCAGACCGCTTGCGAGTTTCCTTGTCGGAGGCAGCATTATCCCTGTTCGGAGACGTTTCCCTCTTGCTTGGCTCAGATTTGGCATCGGCGGAACCAGCAGATTTGGCATCGGCCGCACCAGCAGAATTACCAGCACCTCCACCAGCAGAAGTACCAGCACCTCCACCAGCACCAGCAGATTCTCCAACATCTCCACCGGCACCAGCAGATAATCCAGCACCTCCGCCAGCGCCAGCACCGTCGGTGACCTGGGCGTTTAGGCGGGCGACCTCGGCGCTTTCCTCGCGCTCGCGCCGGCGCTCGCGCATCTCCGCATACACGAACCAGCCCAGACCCGCCGGAGCCAGAATGCCAAACGCAATCCACTGGATTCCGTAGGACAAGTTCGTGCCACCATCCAAGTGTGGCAGAGGCAGCGCCTGCAGATCCGGGACTTCAGCATCACGGACGTCGGCGCTGTCGCCATCGCCACCGGCCATGCCGTTCAGCCGGTCCACGCTCTCCGAGTCCAGCTGCACATAGTCCGCCGCCAGATCCTCGCCCGCCGCCTCGGAAATCTGCTTCGTCGACATGCCCGTGACCTGCGTGTATCCCTGAGATTGCGACGGCTTCGCATCCGGCACAGCCTCGCTCATGCGGATAAACCCGGTCACCTTCACGTCATCACCCGGCGCACGCTTCAACTTAGGCGCAGCCCCGTCACCTTCCACGGCAACCCACCCGCGATGCACCAAGACGGTCTGGCCGCCGTCGAGGCGAAAGGGCGTCAATGATTGATAAGAGTGAGCCGATTCGACCGGACGGTTGCGCAGCAGCACCTCTTTATCGGGCAGGAAATGGCCCTGTAGTGCGACTCTGGTCCATTCTTTATCGACGCCCACCGATCCCCCGTCGCCCGGAATCACATCGGTGATCGGGGCGGGGTCGACCTGGAGGGATTGTTCGAGGCGCTGGTTAAAGGCGTTTTTGTCCTTGTTCTTGCCGAGCTGCCATGGAGCCAGGAAGCTGAATGCGGTGTAGGTGAAGGCGATGACCAGGATGGCAGTGATGATCCATCCGGGGGTGAGGAGACTTCGCCAGCCGCTGCGCTTCGAGGGTGTCATGTGATCCATTATTGCCCCGGCCAGCGGAGAGGCCAAATGTGGCGCGGGCGGGTGCGCGTGCAACGCGGGAGGGTGCGCGTGCAGTGCGGGCAGAACGCAACAGCCCCGCGACCGAGGTGGCCGCGGGGCAGTGAAAAATCTTGGTGCGCCCTGACGGGTTCGAACCGCCGACCTGCTGGGTGTAAACCAGCTGCTCTTCCAGCTGAGCTAAAGGCGCGTGCTGTTTCTAAGAAAGAAACTGTGGCTTCGTTTGAAGCGTTAATGACTCTAGCACGTCCACCCGCAAAATAACGAAACCGCAGGTAGCGCCCGTTCCGAGAAGCATCCGCACCAACGGCAGCGCCTGCGACTGAGCCTGCGACCGCGACTTCGCTAACGGCAGCGTCGGGTTGAAGCTAGCGCTTGGCTCCGGAGGAAACGAGGCAGGCTCCCTGCCAGTCGCCGAGGCGCTCCGACTTGGTCTGCACCAGTCCCGCCAGTTGGGCGGACTCTGCGATCACGCCCGGCTCGACGCGGCCGGCGTCCAACTTTGCGGGGGTCAGCAGCCAGATGCGGCCATCCTCCCCCAGGCTGCGCGTTGCATCGACCAGGCCGTCGACCAGGTCGCCGTCTTCGTCGCGCCACCACAAAAGCACCACATCGACGACCTCGTCGGTATCGATGTCCAACAGTGCATCGCCAATGGCATCTTCCAGGGCTTCGCTGATGCTGCTGTCGCAGTCTTCGTCCCAGCCGATTTCCTGGATCAGGTAGTCGGACTCGATGCTGAGCAGGTCCGCCCAATCAGACGCGCCCTTCGCGCCCTTCGCATCCTTGCCTTGTGCACCGCCAGCGGAGCCTGCAGAGCTCTGAGCCGAACCGGGGGCCATTGCCACTGTTATTACGTACCTTTCCTAATCGTCCAACCCGGCGTACAAATCCGCCATGCAAATCTGCCGCACGTTCCTGTCGTACAGATCTGCCACGCGAACTAACCGGGCATTCCAGCCACGCACACTGCCTAGCCATACAACCATCGCAATCACATCGCGCACGTGCACCGCGCAATCACATCGCGCACGTGCACCGCGCAATCACATCACGCAGTCACATCGCGCCCATGCACTGTGCGGTTGCACATACACTTGCACAACTTTGCAGTTACCGCAGCTGGTGTGGTTAAAAAACTACATTTTTGAACCTAACACAATCGGCCAACCAGCGGAGGTTTTCTAACCCGACTTTGACGTACTGTGGCAAGTACTGTGGGAACAAGAGCAGGGGCTCACCCTGAACCCCCGGAACACGTGGATCATAGGAGGACTAACAAGTGTCCGCTTCAGCTGAAGAAAACAACATCCCAACCGATGCCAGCAACTTCGCTCTCATTCGCGATGGGGTGGCCTCTTACCTGGCCGATTCCGACCCGGAGGAGACCCAAGAATGGATGGAATCCCTCGACGGGTTGCTGGAAACCGCAGGCCCGGATCGTGGCCGCTACCTGATGCTGCGCCTGCTAGAGCGCGCCACCGCCAAGCGAGTTCCCCTCCCGCCGCTGCTATCCACCGACTACGTCAACACCATCCCCACTACCCAGGAACCCGACTTCCCCGGTGACGAGGAAATCGAAAAGCGCTACCGCCGCTGGATCCGTTGGAACGCGGCCATCATGGTGCACCGCGCCCAGCGCCCCGGCATCGGCGTGGGTGGCCATATCTCCACCTACGCTGGCGCCGCACCTCTCTACGAGGTCGGTCTGAACCACTTCTTCCGCGGCAAGGATCACCCGGGCGGCGGTGACCAGATCTTCTTCCAGGGCCACGCCTCCCCCGGCATGTACGCCCGCGCTTTCCTGGAAGGCCGCCTCAGCGAGGAAGACCTGGATGCCTTCCGCCAGGAGGCTTCCAAGCCCGGCCACGGCCTGCCTTCCTACCCGCACCCGCACGGTATGCCGGAGTTCTGGGAATTCCCGACCGTCTCCATGGGCTTGGGTCCGATGGATGCCATCTACCAGGCACGCTTCAACCGCTACCTGCACGACCGCGGTATCAAGGACACCTCCCAACAGCACGTTTGGGCATTCCTCGGCGACGGCGAGATGGACGAGCCGGAATCCCGTGGCCTGATCCAGACCGCCGCGCTGAACAACCTGGACAACCTGACCTTCGTCATCAACTGCAACCTGCAGCGTCTGGACGGCCCGGTCCGCGGTAACACGAAGATCATCCAGGAGCTGGAAAGCTTCTTCCGCGGCGCCGGCTGGAACGTCATCAAGGTCGTCTGGGGCCGCGAGTGGGACGAGCTTTTCGCCCGCGACGAAGAAGGCGCCTTGGTTCATGCCATGAACACCACCCCGGACGGCGACTTCCAGACCTTCAAGGCCAACGACGGCGCCTACGTCCGCGAGTACTTCTTCAACAAGGACCCGCGCACCGCCAAGCTGGTCGAGGACATGACGGACGAGGAGATCTGGCACCTGCGCCGCGGCGGCCACGACTACCGCAAGATCTACGCCGCCTACAAGCGCGCCTTGGAGACCAAGGACCAGCCGACCGTTATCCTGGCGCACACCATCAAGGGCTACGGCCTGGGCCACAACTTCGAGGGCCGCAACGCTACCCACCAGATGAAGAAGCTCACGCTGGACGATCTGAAGCTCTTCCGCGATAAGCAGGACATCCCGATCTCCGACGAGGAGCTGGAGAAGGACCCGTACCTGCCGCCGTACTTCCACCCCGGCAAGGACGCGGAGGAAATTCAGTACATGCTGAACCGCCGCAAGGAACTTGGTGGCTTCCTGCCGGAGCGCCGCGAGAAGTTCACCCCACTGACGATGCCCGACCTGTCCATCGCCAAACTCGCCCGCAAGGGCTCCGGCAAGCAGGAGGTCGCCACCACAATGGCGCTGGTCCGCGTGTTCAAGGACCTCATGCGCGACGACGAGTTGAAAAAGCGCATCGTGCCCATCGTCCCGGACGAGGCGCGTACTTTCGGCATGGATTCCTGGTTCCCGACGCTGAAGATCTACAACCCGCACGGCCAGAACTACACGCCGGTGGACCACGACCTGATGCTGTCCTACCGCGAGGCCACCGACGGCCACATCCTGCACGAGGGCATCTCGGAGGCCGGTTCCATGGCTTCCTTCATCGCCGCGGGCACCAGCTACGCCACCCACGGCGAGCCCATGATCCCGCTGTACATCTTCTACTCCATGTTCGGCTTCCAGCGCGTGGGTGACGAAATCTGGGCGGCGGGCGACCAGATGGCTCGCGGATTCCTGATCGGAGCCACCGCGGGCCGTACCACGCTGACAGGCGAGGGCTTGCAGCACATGGACGGCAACTCCCCCGTGTTGGCGTCCACAAACCCTGCCGTGGTGACCTACGACCCGGCGTTCGGCTACGAGATCGCCCACATCGTGCACCGTGGCATCGAGCGCATGTACGGCGAGAACAGCAACAATGGCCGCGGCGAGGACGTGATCTACTACATCACGGCCTACAATGAGCCGATCCACCAGCCGGCGGAGCCAGAGAACCTCGACGTTGAGGGGCTACACAAGGGCATTTACCTTTATGACGCCGCCTCGGGCTCAGCGGAGTTGCAGGCCAATATTCTGGCCTCTGGCGTGGCCATGACGGCAGCGTTGAAGGCGAAGGAACTACTGAAGGAGTTCGACGTCGACGCGAACGTGTTCTCTGTGACCAGCTGGAACGAGCTGGCCCGCGACGGCCAGGCCGTGGAACTGGAGCAGCTGCGCGACCCGTCGGCGGAGCCCCGCACGCCGTTCATCACCCAGCAGCTGGAGGCTGCGGAAGGCCCGTTCGTAGCGGTCAGCGACTACGCCACCACCGTGTCCGAGCAGGTGCGCAAGTGGGTGCCGGGCGAGTACGTGGTGCTGGGTGCCGATGGCTTCGGCTTTGCGGATACTCGCGAGGCGGCGCGCCGGTACTTCAACATCGACGCGGAATCCATCGTGGTGGGCGTGCTGCTGGGCCTGGCACGCGAGGGCAAGATCGAGCGCTCTGTGGCAGCCGAGGCCGCCCAGCGCTTCCAGATCGACGACCCGACCGCGACGAACTAGTCGCGCGCACAGCGGGCGACTAGCCCAGTAGGTTCAGCAGCGCCCGGTTGACGTCCTCCGGGCGCTCGACGGGCAGCATGTGCCCGGATTCCGGGTACTCGTGGAAGTCGGCGCGTGGCCAGAGCTCGTGGATGCGCTGGCTTTGGCTGGGCGGGGTGACGTCGTCCATGGCGCCGACCAGAATCTCGCCGGGGATGTCGGCCAGAAGGTCGGCGGTGGCGAGCTCGTCGTGCTCGGTCAGATCGTCTAGGTATCCCAGCAGGGTGCGCATGGAGGTTCCGGCGATCTCATTGGCGTGGAAGCTGAGGACGTCGAAGTCGTCGGACTTCCCCTCGTCCAGCGAGCCGTGGTAAATGAAGGCGGCGATGACGGGCTTGATGGCCCACTCCACCAGCGCCTTTGCCCATTCCAACTGGCTGGGGCTCTTGGCTCCCAGCCAGCGGGTCGCGCGTACCAGAGGCGAATGCAGGATCCGGGTGACTCCTGCGGAGGCGAAAGTATCGATCGCGCCGTTAATCAACGCAATGCCGCCGACCCGCTGAAGATCGGCCTTTTCCAGGTGGCGCAGCCCGCCCAGCACCGTCATCGCGCCCATTGAGTGGCCCGCCAGGATCACCCGGCCGGTCGGCGCGAGTTCGCGGATAGTCGCGCCTAAGTCGATGGCGGTGCGTTCAATATCCAGTCCAGGTGCGTCCTCGCTGGCGCCGTGGCCGCGCAAGTCCGGCAGCAGGATGCGCAGGTTCGGCTGCTCACGCAATGCATCCAGTTGGAAGAACCAGGAGGCCGCCGTCAGGTTGAATCCGTGCACGAGGATGACGGTGGTGGGGGCGGAGGAGGGGGCGTCCTCAAAAGAAAAAGAGTAAGAACGCACCTCATGGACCGCGACCTTCGCGCCGTCGTCCATGGTCAGGCGATGAATCCACCGTGCGCGCGGCAGGCCCGGGACGGCGGGAGGGTCTCGCAACACAATGCTGGCGAGGTTGCGGACGGCGGTAATGGGACGCATGGGTGGAGCCTTCGGAAGATTGTTAGGATGAGTGTACAAATGGCCGCGCGGCGCGGGGTTGCGCTGGAGCTTTAGCCACAGGGCTTATAGCTTAGCGCCCGGCGTGCGCGGGGCTTGAGGAGTGGCAGGAGAAGGGACGAACATGGCGGAACAGAACAACCAGCTGGCGGCGGCGCTGTCGAAGAAGCTAGAGAAGGACGGCGCTGCGGATACTGCTGGCGCTGCCGACAAAGTCGATAAGGCTGACAAGGCTGGTGCAGCCAACGCGACCGGCGAGAAGGACAAGCGCGCGATCGTGCTGGACATCGTGGAAGACGCGACGGGCATCGAGCGCGAGGAGCTGGAGGGTTCCAAGCGCCTGGGCGACGACCTGAACATTGACTCGCTATCCCTGATGGACATCGCCGTGCGCCTGGAAGAGGAGTTCGGCGTGGAGGTCCCGGACGAGGACATCAACCGGGTGAAGACCATCGACGAGCTGGTCGGCCTGGTGGACAAGTGAGCAACGCGGTAGAGGACGTACTCGCCGAACTGCGCGACTGGCCCGTCAACAACGTGGCCGCGGCGGCGCTGTGTGATGGCGGCTCCGGCGCCCGCACCGCTACCTTCGGCGACACGGCCGCGCAATTCCCCCTGGCCAGCGTGAGCAAGCTGATCACCGCCTACGCCACCCTGCTGGCCGTCGAGGAAGGCGCCTTCGAGCTGGACCAGCAGGTTCCCGCCGAGCTACTCCCCGACTTCGACGACCTTCCGACCGTGCGCGAGCTACTGGCTCACACCAGCGGCATTGGCTTCCGCGGCCGGTCCCCGGAAAAGCCGCGTGGCACCCGTCGGATCTACTCTTCGGCGGGCTACGAAGTGCTGGCCGACTTCATCGCCGCGGAGGCCGACATGCCCTTCGCCGATTACGTGGCCGAGGGCGTGTGCGCGCCCCTGGGCATCGAGGTCGCGGTCGAGGGCAGCGCGGGGCATGGTTTTTCTGCCTCGGTGGATGCTCTTGCGGTGTTGTGCTCTGAATTTTTGACGCCCACAGTCATCGCCCCCTCCACCCTCAACGAAGCGCTGGAGCCCCAGTGGCCGGAACTTTCCGGGGTGGTGCCGGGCTACGGTATGCAGAAGCCTTGCCCGTGGGGCTTGGGCTTTGAGCTGCGCGGCGAGAAGTCGCCGCACTGGTTGGGCGAGGGTATGCCGGCCACGGTGGCGGGGCACTTTGGCCAGTCGGGAACGTTCCTGTGGTTCGACCGGAGTGCGGGGACGAAAAAAGCCGCCGTTGTCCTAACGGATGAGGACTTCGGCGACTGGGCCAAGCAGCGCTGGGGTGGTTTCAACCAGCGCCTGTGGGAGGCGCTGGGCTAGCCGACTCAGCTAGCGCGCCTGGGGCGCGGGCCAGCCAGCGCAGTCCGGCTAGCTCTAGCCAGCGCGGGGCTACTCGAAGGTGGTGCGCAGGTCCTGGTGGCCCTCTGCGTGCCAGTCGACGTAGGCATTGTCCTTCGTATCGATGCCCTGCTCCTTCTGGTGAGGAACCTTGGCAACGATGTTGCGGCGCGCGCGGCCGGAACGCAGCTGGATCTCGATACGCTCGGCCAGCTTTGCCAGAGCCATATTGATCAGGATCATGATCAACGCAATCAGCAGCAGGGCCGGGATCATCGCACCGTAGTACTCGCCCAGCTGGCGACCGGAGCGAACAACCTCGACGAAGCCGATCATGTAGCCCAGCGCGGAATCCTTCAGCGCAATAACCATCTGAGAGATGATCGCGGGCAGCATGGCAGCCACTGCCTGCGGCAGCAGGATCAGGTTGATGGACTGGCGGTGGCTCAGGCCCAGTGCGATCGCGGCCTCACGCTGGCCACGGGGCAGGGACTGAATGCCGGAACGCAGGGTCTCTGCGATCACGGAGCCGTTGTACATCGTCAGGCCGAATACCACCGAGGTGAAGCCCAGCCAGCTGGATGGCACCAGCTGCAGCAGGGAGAACGTTGCGTAGGCAAACAGCATCAGAACCAGCACCGGGATGGAGCGGAAGAACTCCACAATGATGCCGCAGAGCCAACGCACCGGTGCGGAGGTGGACAGTCGGCCCACGCCCAGCAGCGCACCGATGGCCATGGCCAGCACAATGGAGACCACAGCCGCGCCAATCGTGGAAATCAAACCTGGGAGGATGTAGGTCGTCCAGGTGGAGCCCTCCAGGAAGAAGGACCACTTTGCGGATTCGAACTGGCCCTTTTCGTTGAGCTTCATGCCCACCAGAACCAGGATCACCGCGACCACTACGACCGTGATCGCCGTGAGGATCGAGTTGAGCCTGCGGCCCTTCGGGCCTGGGGCGTCATAAAGAACAGTTGCACGTGCACTCATTAGCGCTTCACCGCCCATCGCTTACCTGCCCAGCCGAAGAACAACCCGGTCGGCAGCGTCAAAATAATGAATCCAACTGCGATGATTCCGAAGATCACCAGGATGTCGCTGGCGTAATCCTCCGTGAGGGTCTTCATCAACAGGGACGCTTCAGCAACACCGATCACCGAGGCGATGGTGGTGTTCTTGGTCAACGCGATCAGGGTGTTACCCAGCGGCACGATCGCGCCGCGCAGGGCCTGCGGGAAGATCACGTGCCGGAAGTTCTGGCTGAAGCTAAGCCCCAAGGAACGGGCGGCCTCGGCCTGACCGAAGGGCACCGTGTTGATGCCGGAGCGCAGGGATTCTGCCACGAAGCAGGAGGTGTAGGCCACGAAGGCCAGGACAGCCAGGCGGAAGTTCTGCTTTTCGATGAAGGAATCGTTCTCCACCGCCAGCAGCAAGCCCAGGTTGTAGTACAGGCCCATGGAGGCCAGCAGAATGATCAGCGTCAGCGGGGTGTTACGAACAATGTTGATGTACCACGCGGACAGGTTACGCAGGATGCCCACGGGGCTCACGCGCATGGCGGTCAGGATAATGCCGAAGATCAGCGACCCGACCGCGGAGAAGAACGTCAACTTGATGGTTACCCAGAATGCTGGAAGCAGTTCGGGCTTCATCTCGGACCATAGTTCGGGATTCATAGTGCGTTCCTCCTTCCTACTTCTTATCGACGAACGACAGGTCGCCGATCTTTGGCTTCTCGCCGAGATCCACGTTGTCGCCCAGGTTCTTGGCGACGATCTTCTGGAACTCGCCGGAATCGTGCATTTCGTTCAGCGCTTCGTTGACCTCCGCCTTGGCTTCGTCGTCGCCCTTGGGCAAGCCAATGCCGTAGTTTTCGTTGGTCCAGAAGCTGCCGTCGTCCTTCTTTAGTTGGATGACGCTGTAGTCTTCGTCGAATCGCTCCTTGTAGCGCTGTGCGAAGCCAGCCAGAATGGTCGCGTCCGTGGTGGTTGCGTCGACCACGCCCTGCTTCAGGCCTTCCGCACACGCGGCGTAGGTGTCGAACTCTTGCAGCTGCACCTCTGGCAGCGCGGACTTCACCTTCTGCGCCGGGGTGGAGCCGGACACGGAGCACAGGCGGGTGCCCGGCGCGATGTCGTTCAGCCCATTGATGCCGGAATCCTCGCGGACCAACAGTGCCTGGTGGGTAACCAGGTACGGGCCAGCGAAGTCCACGGCCTTGAGGCGGCCCTTGTTGATGGAGTACGTCGCGGCGATCATGTTGACCTCACCGTTGTTGATGAGGGTCTCGCGCTGCGCGGACGGCGTTTCGCGCCATTCGATTTCCGGGGTGGCCCAGCCGTGCTTCTTCGCGATGTATTCCACCACGTAGCGGGATACGTCGGTATCCAGGCCAGCGAACTGCTTATCCGGGGTGCGTTCACCCAGGTTGGGCTGGTCGAATTTGGTGCCCATCACGACGTGACCGGATTCGATGTCTGCCAGCAGGTCGCGGGCGCCACCGGATCCACACGCGGTCAGCGCTACTACGGATGCGGTGGCGACCACTGCAGCCGTAAGGCGCTTGAGTGCGCTTTTGAATGTAGACATGTGAAACTCGCTTCCCGAACTAGTGGTTCACGATCTTCGCCAGGAAGTCCTTGGCGCGATCGGATTGCGGGTTCGTGAAGAAGGTCTCCGGGTCGGCGTCCTCAACAATGGCGCCATCGGCCATAAACAGGATTCGATCCGCAACACGGCGAGCAAAGCTCATCTCGTGGGTCACAACCACCATGGTCATGCCGCCCTTGGCGAGGTCCGTCATGACGTCCAGGACCTCGTTGATCATCTCTGGGTCGAGGGCGGAGGTCGGCTCGTCGAAGAGCATCACCTTGGGGTCCATGGCCAGGGCGCGGGCGATGGCGACGCGCTGCTGTTGGCCGCCGGATAGCTGTGCCGGGTACTTGTCGGCCTGGGCGGCGATGCCCACGCGGTCCAGCAGCTTCTCGGCGGTCTTGCGCGCCTCTTCCTTGCTGACCTTGCGGACCTTGGTGGGCGCCAGCGTGACGTTATCGCGGATGGTCTTGTGGCTGAACAGGTTGAACTGCTGGAACACCATGCCGACCTCTGCGCGGAGCTTGGCCAGATCCTTGCCTTCTTCGGGCAGCAGTTCGCCGTCGATGCGGATTTCGCCTTCGTCAATGGTCTCGAGGCGGTTGATGGTGCGGCACAGCGTGGACTTGCCGGATCCGGAGGGGCCGAGGATGACCACGACCTGACCTGCGGGGACTTCGAGGTTGATGTCTCGAAGAGCGTGATACTCGCCGAAGTGTTTGTTCACTCCCTTGAGCTCAATCATTGTTTTGGAAACAGTTGGTTCAGACATAGGTCTCATAATAAGTAACGCTGATCACTTTTAAGAAATGAAAGCAAGATGACTCACTGTTGGGCGTTCTTATCGGATTCTTGACGCCCTCACGGTGAGCGGGTCGAGGGGGATTCTTTGGACGCCCAGTCCGCGCCTTCGAACTCCAACACCCAGCCGTGGAACGTCCACGTGATCGGCGGGCAGAAGTTGAAGGACTTGAGTGCCGCGCTGATCGAGGAGTTCGATACCAACGGCTTGAACCCCGATTTCACTGTGGACTACGGCGAAGGTGTTCACCCACAGCGTTCCATGGAGCTGGCTGCGAAGATGTACGGCTTGCTGGGCATTGCCCGTGAGGATAAGGAGGCGCGCACCGAGTTCGTCCGCGAGAACCTACGCTTCTTCGGCGCCCCGTACTCTGCGCTGATGTTCATCCCGCCGATGGGCGACCGTATTCGTGCGGCGTTCGACCAGGGGACGTACGCGGAGAACTTCCTGCTGTCCCTGACTGCCCACGGCTACCACGGGGTGCCCCAGGGCATGATCTCCCTGCTGGCGCCGACGGTGCGCGAGTTCCTGGGCGTGGACGAGGAGTACAAACTGGTCACTGCGCTGACCTTCGGCCGTGCCGATGAATCCAGCCCGGTGTACAAGACCGCCCCGGGCCGCGTTGCGCTCTCCGAGACGGTGACGGTGCACGGGATTGAGGGGTTGGGGCTTTAGATCGCAGGTCGATCAGAGGTAAAGAAAACCCCGCTGGCGCGGGGAGCATGTGATCCCATGTTCTGAACCGTGCAAAGCCAACGGCTCATCCCGGCTGTCGCTGGGAGACATGGGCATCACTAGTCCCCACCCTACAAAACTGCAGACTCTACCCAGTTCGCGGCACGCTTTATATTTTTTTGAACTTGGCATTGCACGGTTTACACGTCTCTGCTAATTTTGTCTGTAGAACACAACACTACGAAAGCCAACGGACATGACAGACCCCCACAACACACCACTGTTCGATTTAAATTCCTGGAATGGCGCGGTCGACAGCTTCTCCCCCACGGCCAGTGCATTCCTAGCCAAATCGGGCGATGAGACCGGCCCGATGTCGCTCGTCCAACACCTGGTAGATTCCGGCGCGGTGGCAACCTATCTTTGGGATTCCTGGCTCTCCCCACAGATCAAGGACTTCCTCAGCCGCACTACACGACTCTCCCCTGAACAAATCCGCTCACTCACGGTTTTCCTTGTCTCCGGCCACGACATCGGCAAGATCTCCAACCCATTCTTACGTAAGCTTCGCTCCCCCGAGACGAACGCCCCGATCCTCTACCCACTCGAGAATGCTGGCATTCCTATCCCAGACCTTACTCCCGATGAAGAGATCGCTAGTCTTGCCCACCCGCTCTATTCGCGCGAACTCTTGGCGCGATGGCTAAAGGACAGAGGTCTCAAACCGCCAGCTGCATTGTCTCTCGCCCAAACCGTCGAAGCTCACCATGGCTGGCTTGACGCCAGCGGACGAAAAGCTGCCGTGCCCTTCGTCGACAGTTACCCTCCCGAGTGGCAGAGTGCCGTCAACGAGATTCTGAATATCCTCGCGGCTGCAACCCAAGTTCAATCAGCTCTTGAATCGCTGGCAAAGAAACCGCCGACAACTGCGATACAGATCATCACAGGATTCATGGTGATGTGCGACTGGCTGGCTTCCAACACCGATTTCTTCCCGCTTCGCTTTGAATGCCCTCAATCTGAACGCATCAAACAGGGAATGGCTAAAGCTGAGTTTGATCTCCGCACAGAGTTCAAACAACTCGATGACGATCCCACTCTGGTTGCCCAGAACTATCGCTCGAACTTCTCCTGGCCAGAAAGCACCACTCCACGCCCCGTCCAGCTCGCAGTTGCGGACATACTGCACGCCAAATCTTCCGGCCCCTCCCTACTCATCATCGAAGCCCCTACCGGCGAAGGGAAAACCGAAGGTGCCCTCTATGCTGCTCTGCTATTCGCTCAACACAATCGCGCCAGTGGTGCGATCCTGGCGGCCCCCACAATGGCAACGGCAAACGGCCTGTTCAAACGATTTTCCCATTGGGTAGAAAACATCACTGAAAATTCTGCCGTGTCCTCTCTCTATCTGGCTCACAGCAAGAATCGCCTCAATACGGATTACCGCAAGCTCCGGTACCGCGATATCGGAGAGGACTGTGCCGACCACGGGACAGTCATCGCCACCGACTGGCTATCCGGCCGCAAGAACGGCCTGCTTGCGAACTTCGTGGTGGGAACCATCGACCAGGTCTTGATAATGGCGTTGCAGATGCGACACTCCATGCTGCGGCACCTGGCACTTGCCGGGAAAGTGGTGGTCCTCGACGAGGTCCACGCCTACTCGACCTATACCAACGAATATCTCGCGGAAACACTGCGGTGGCTCGCCGCCTACGGCGTGCCAGTCGTCCTGCTGTCAGCCACGCTGCCGACGAGCCGTAAAAAGGAACTCGTTGCAGCCTACGGTGGCCAGCTCATCAAAAAAGACTTAGACCTTGTCGAAGAAGGCTATCCACTTCTCACACTGGTGACCGCGGATGGCGTCAGCGAACAAGCCGTCGCACCTCGCCCAGACGACATGCACGCCAGGGTGAAGCTCATCGACGATTCCATTGAGACACTGACCCAAGTCGTTACCGAGCTCTGCTCCAACGGCGGTGGCGTAGTACTGATCATTTGCAACACCATCAGGCGGGCCCAGGATGCCTTCGTCGCGTTGGAAGCAGCATTCCCAGGTGAAGTCCGCCTCCACCACTCTGCATTCACCGGGCTCGATCGCGCTCGTCATGAAGAAGAGCTCCTCGACGAGCTGGGGCCGGCATCACATAGAAATCAAGGGCGCCCGAACCTGCGCATCGTATGCGGTACGCAGACACTGGAGCAGAGTCTTGATGTTGACGCCGACGCTTTGATCACCGACATCGCACCGATGGATCTAATCATCCAGCGGGCTGGGCGATTACATCGCCACCAGCGACCAGAGAGCGATCGACCGGAGAAGCTGCGTGATGCCTGCATTTACATTCGAGGGGTCGTGGAAACCTCACCTAAGCCCGAATGGGATTCCGGCACGAAACACATCTACGATGATGCGTTGCTTCTCACTACGTACAGGCTGCTCTCCACGGAGGTAGTGGACAAGGGATTTCACCGTCCTTCAGATGTACCGGGGTTAGTTCAAAAAGCATACGACCTCGCGACAGATCATGAGTTCCCAGAAGACTGGGCGGAGCGCTGGGAAGAGTCTCGGCTGAAATCGCAGGCCAATAGCTCTGCCGATAAGTCAAAATCTAGAGTCTTCAGGATTCCGAGCCCAGGCAAAACGGGCGGCAGCTTGGATTCGCTCTTCGAAATGTCAGTTCATGACCGTTCACAGGAAGAAGTCAAGGCGACTGCATCGGTTCGAGATGCCGAGAGCAGCATCGAGGTCATCCCTATCGTCAATGACGTTTACGGATACCGTCCTCTCAGTGCAAAGGGCGACGATCACCTCATGGAGCTCCTGGAAGACACGTCTACCCCAAATTTCCATACGGCCTTCCACCTCGCAGCCTCCACGGTGCGCCTACCTACGATGTTCACGCACCGTGACGACATCTGGGATCGCACAGTCGACGCCCTAGAGGATCAAACACCAGAAGGATGGAAGGAACACTACCTGCTCAAAGGCCAGGTCGCGCTGCGCCTGGATCAGAATCTCGAGGCCACACTGTCGGGTGTGAAGATCCGCTACTCGGAGCTTCTGGGTTTACAGACCGAAGGCTTTCCAAAAATTCAGGATGAGGCCTGAAATGGTTGGTTTACAAGTAGTTTTAAAGGAAATATGTGCTCCCTTTCAACCACCCTAGGGAGTGATATAGCCCCCACGGTTCTTTGCCAAAAACCGATAGAAACTAGATACGAAAGGAAGGTTTGTCGTGACAGAGAGCTTTAGCCTCCTCGATCAGCCGTGGATTCTCACGATGCTTACCGACGGCTCCACTGCAGAGCTCAGCCTGCGCGAGATCTTCGACGGTTCCCATTCGATTGCCTCCATCCGCGGCGATAGTCCTGTTCAGGATGCCGCCATCTACCGCCTACTCCTAGCAATGTATTGGTGTGCTTACCGCGAGGAACTAGACCTAGCCCCTAACGAAGAACTGGACATGGCTGAATGGATACCCGAAAGACTAGAAGCAGCCACAGAGAACCAGCCAGACGATACGGTGCTGGGATACCTAGACCGCTACGCTGATCGTTTTGATCTTCTGGATCCCAAAAAGCCGTTTATGCAAGTTGCCGACCTGCATACAAGCAAGAACGCAACGACCGATGTGCGACGGATCGTACCGGAGTTTGAAAAGGACTTTTTCGCACTTCGCGCTGGCTACGGCGCACTGTCGCTTACTTTTGCAGAGGCCGCTCGCTGGCTGATTTACGTTCAGGCTTATGACTATGCCGGGATCAAATCCGGTGCGGTTGGTGACCCCCGCGTCAAGGGCGGAAGAGGTTACCCCATCGGCACTGGCTGGACCGGAGCCATCACTGCAACAATCATTCTTGGGTCGAACCTCCAAGAAACCCTGGCGCTAAACACCACCGCGGAAGTCCTCCAGGCTGAGGGCGACTGCCCTGTGTGGGAACGGGAGCCAGATACCTCTGCGCAGCGTTTGGACCCCGCAAACGAAGACGGCATCTACCCCAAAGGACCGGCTGAAATTCTGACTTGGCAGTCCAGGCGAGTCCGTCTCTTCCCAGAAAATGGCCTGATTACCCAAGTCCTTGTCTCGAACGGGGATCGCATTCCCAATTCAAATGCGAATGTCCGGGACGACCCGATGACGCCCTACCGCTTCAGCAAGAACAAGTCCACCAAAACTCTGGACGTCTACTACCCCAAGCCTCTCGATGCCCAGCGGACGATGTGGCGCAGCTTGGAACCTTTAATTGCGTTAGAAACCGACCAGGTCTACGACGAAAGGAACCAAAAAACCAAACGCCCCAGAACCATCGACCAACTTGCTTACCTCAAGGAGAGTGAAGTTGATCTACCGGAGACCTTGAACGTTTCCATGTGCTCGATGGAGTACGGCAAAAACGCCTCTGTTGTGGATTTCAGCATTAGTACTCGAATAGAACTGCCACTCGAGATTCTCCCTAAGTCCGCACTCGATCAGCGCCAAGCCATTCTCAACCTCGTGGCGGCGACCAGCCAAGCCGGAACCAGACTGGGCAAATTCGCTGTACAGCTCCTCCAAGCTGCGGGGAGAACAGTTGAAGAGAAAAACCCAAAGCTCGCAAAGGAAAACGCCAAACCCGGACTCGCAGCCACTGATGCTCTGCTCGCCGAGCTAGAGCCGAGATTTAACGACTGGTTAAGAACCCTGCACGAAACAGAACTGGAAGCGCACCTCAGAGCGTGGGAGCTGATCGTTCGCCATGCCGCCCTACAGCACGCAGAAGTTCTCATAGCCGGGGCTGGCCCCAAAGCATTAGTAGGAAGATTCCTCGAAACCCCTAATGGCACCGAGCGCCTAGTATCGGCCGGCATAGCCATGAGTTCGTTGAAGAAAAAGCTTAGCGAAGTTCTGCCACGCAGTGTTCCCCGCTAGGCGCGGTCTAACTGCCACGCATACCAAAAGGAAAACGACCATGAATCACCCACAAGAAGAACAGTCCCGGCTGAGTTCGTCGATCGCCACCACGTGTAGCAAACTGCAGGCTGATTACCTCGGTCGCAATGGCTACCCCAACCAGGCACAAGCCCGAGGAACCCTCGCTGAACTTCGCAAATCAGCTGGCCAACCAGCACTGCAGAACCCGCTTGTGTTCGAAAACGTTCTATCTTCACTAGTCGCCCCTCTGTCCGAAAAAGAGATGGGGCGTGGCGACGCACCTTCCCCATCCGAGGAAGCCGCCTTCCAAGCGCTGACTTACTTCGCGCTCCACATGCAGGGCGCCACCCACGAGGTGCACGACAGTTCCCACTCTTTTGCCTCCGCCTGCGGTCGCCTGGCGCACACTAGCGAGTCGAAGTCCATCAAGGGGCGCTTCGATGCCCTGGTGCTCGCGCGTACCGCCCAGTCCAGGTTGATTCAGACTCGCTCTTTGATCTCGCTGCTGCGATCCAAAGACCTCCGTTTCCACTACGGCTGGTTCGCCACGGATCTGCGCAAGCTCTCTAACCCCCGCACCCGCAATGGCGTATTGCTGCGCTGGGGGCGTGATTTCGCCTTTGCTCAGCACCCGCGCGAAAACAACAGTTCCTCTGCCACCAAAGAAAACTAAACTTCCCAATTTCTAAAGGATTCTCTCATGTCCATCACCATCGATTTCCACGCTCTACAGACCCTCCCACCAAGTCTGATCAACCGCGATGACACCGGCGCACCCAAGACGGCCATCTTCGGCGGAGCTCCTCGCCAGCGTGTCTCCTCTCAAGCTTGGAAGCGAGCCATTCGCAAAGATTTCGGGGAGACGTTCCCGACCGGCTTCGTCGGCTACCGCACCCGCCGTGCGATCGAACTGCTCGCTGACCGCATTCAGGAACTGGATGTCTCCATTGAAGATGCCGAAGCAACCGCCCTATCCAAGAAGGTATTCGAAGCGGTTGGTTTCAAACTGGTCAAGCGGAAGACTACTAAGGCGGATTCGAAGGAAATCGAGCAGAAGAGTGACCTCGAGTACACTGTTTTTCTAAGTGCGCGCCAAGTCAAAAATTTGGCCGAGTATGTCGTTAATCATCGTGAAGAAAAGAGATTCACCAAAAAGGCACTTGCTCCGCTATTCGACCAGGAACACAGTGTGGACATCGCCATGTTTGGCCGCATGGTAGCTGACGCCAAGGACTTCAATGTGGATGCATCTGTCCAGGTCGCACACGCTATTGGGGTACATGAGTCCGAGCCGGAGTTCGACTTCTACACCGCGGTTGACGACATCGTGGAAGCTGACGAAGAAGCCGGTGCGGCAATGATGGGCACCGTTCAGATGATGTCCTCCACTCTCTACCGATTCGCCACGCTCGACGTTGACTCGCTGGCAGAGAATCTCGGTAACCAGGATGTACTGGCCGAAGCCATTAAAGCTTTCACGAAGAGCTTCATCACGTCGCTGCCCACTGGTAAGCAGAACAGTTTCGCCCACAACAGCGTGCCGGAGCTCGTGTACGTGACCGTGCGTGATGATCGCTCTATCTCCCTGGTCAACGCTTTCGAAGAACCGGTGGTCTCCGAGAACAACCAGGGCCGCCGTAAGTCCGCTGCCGACCGCCTGGCTCGCGAGGCTGAGCAGATCCAGAACACCTATGGCTTCGTCCCTCAGGCCGCGTTCGTCATGTCCCTTGGCGACCTGGCCGATGCGTTCGTCGAGCAGAACCTGGCCAAGAAGACCACTCTGCCCGAGCTCGTCGAAGCTGTCGCAGAAGCTGCCACCCAGGAGCGCTAATGCCTTCCACCCTCCTACTCAGGCTGTCTGGCCCCCTGCAGTCGTGGGGCGCCAGCAGCCGATTCAAGCAACGCGCCACCGAACAGGTTCCCACCAAGTCCGGCGTGCTGGGGCTTCTAGCCGCTGCACAAGGGCGCCAGCGCACTGACGACCTGCAAGATCTTGCGGCTCTAACGTTCGCCGTTCGTGTGGATCAGCCTGGTTCCCTACTGCGGGACTACCAGACCGCTCAGCCATGGCAGAAAAGGCCAAAGGACAACGCGAACCTGGTCACGCGCTACTACCTTGAGGATGCTGTTTTCGTCGCGACTGTCGAATCGGACAATGATTCCTTCATCGACGAACTCGCCAGCGCCGTCCAACGCCCCCGCTTCCCGTTATTCCTTGGGCGCCGTTCGTGCCCCGCACCCCCGAACCTCTACCTCGGTACATTTCGCGGCTCGGCCGTCGACGCACTGCGCGCAACCGACTGGCAGGCTACCCGCGCACACAGGAAGACTCGGCCGCCGAAGCTCTCGCTGCCTATCTTTCGTGACGCCACACATGGTGAAACCGGCATAGCCAGACGCGACGTACCAATCTCATTCTCCCAAGAACATCGGGAGTACGGCTGGCGAGACGTTGTCCAAGACAAGACCGGGGTGCCCGTCGAGAATGACCTCGGTACAACCAACGACCCATTTATGGAGGCGGTGATGCAGGCATGACGACCTTCACTCGACTTCACCTCAACCCCAGCAGCCGTCAAGCACGAAAGCTGCTGGGAAATCCGCAAGCTATGCACGCGGCCGTTCTGAGCTGCTTCCCCAAGGAAGTCGGAGATGAAGAACGAATCCTCTGGCGCCACGACGGCAAAACTCGGGGAGCCGACGAACATTCTGTGTACATCGTCGGACCGGATAGCTGCGATCCAACCAAGATCGCTGAGCAAACTGGTTCCGAAAGCGATCCGCAGAAGGCAAGTTACAACCGCCTATTAGAAGCCCTCGCGGATGGCCAACAGTGGCATTACGAAGTCGTTCTAAACCCTGTGGCGGCCAAAAAGGCTCCTGGTTCCCCACGCGGAACCCGTGGCAAACTCACCGCACTGGTAGGTGAGGAGGCACAATTGGAATGGTTCAACGCCAAGGCTAAAAGCTGTGGCTTCACCCCTCTGGAAACCCTCATCGTGGAACGAAAAACACTGCGTTTCTCGAAGTCGGTGAACAACTCCAAGGGCCGCCAGGTTGTGATTGGCACGGTGCGATACCGCGGCACACTGCAGATTGACGATGCCGAAAGCTTCAAGAAAGCACTCGTCGAAGGCATCGGGCGAGGCAAGGCCTACGGTTGTGGCTTACTGACGCTCGCCAAGCCCATTACCGACAAGCCAGACTAGGGATATCGCAGTGGCACAGCACCCCTCGAAGTTGCCCATGGATCGTCCGATCCTACCGCGCGTGCAGGATCGGATCTCGTTTCTATACGCCGAGCGCTGCGTAGTTAATCGCGATAACAACGCTGTTACCTTCACAGATGAACGGGGCATCACCCATGTGCCTGCGGCAGGTATTGCTGCCTTAATGCTTGGCCCAGGTACGAAAGTGACTTACGCAGCGATGGCTCTGCTAGGGGACTCCGGGGTTTCCGTCGTATGGGTTGGGGAAAAAGGCGTGCGCTACTACGCGTCTGGCCGTTCGCTTTCGAATTCTTCGGCAGCGGCGGAGGCGCAGGCGTCAATAGTAAGTAACCAACGCCGCAGGCTTTTCTGCGCCAGACAGATGTACGCCATGCGCTTCCCTGGCGAGGATATTTCACGTGCGACGATGGCGCAGCTTCGCGGACGTGAGGGATCCCGGATGAAGAAGGTCTACCTAGCGGAGACCGAGCGCACCGGGGTGCCGTGGAAGAAACGGATGTATGATCCGCAGAATTTTCCAGTGGCGACCCGATTAACCGAACCCTGACGGCGGCGAATGCAGCCCTATACGGGGTGGCTCATGCGGTCATCGCATCGCTGGGGTTCATTCCTTCATTAGGCGTAATTCACCAAGGCACGGAACGCGCTTTTGTTTACGACATTGCGGATCTGTACAAGGCAGAAGTTTCGATTCCAGCGGCGTTTGATGCAGTTGCGGAGAACGAGCTGACCGCCGACGTGAACACTCGAAGGGTGATCCGCGATTATGTGGTGAAAAAGAACCTTATGCCGACCATGATTCGGGATCTGATGTTCCTTATGGAGATGAGCTCAGAGGCTCAGAATATTGATGCTGAGCTGGTGTTGTGGTCGGACTTGGAGGTCGTGGCTTCCAAGCGCAATTGGTCAGACGATGGGCCAATCAGATGATGGTCTTAGTTGTATCTACGTGCCCCGCGGGTCTTCGCGGTGACCTCACGCGCTGGTTGCTGGAGATTTCCCCGGGTGTGTTCGTGGGCCGCCCCAGCGCTCGGGTGCGCGACCAGGTGTGGGAGCGAACATGCGACCTGGTGAATGATGGCCGAGCAATCATGGTGTTCCAGGCAGCAAACGAGCAAGGCTTTGATTTCAAGACTCACCGGCATGACTGGGTTCCAACTGATTTCGATGGAGTGAACCTAATTACGCGGCCCAATAACCGGGCGCCTTCGGCGAGGCGACGCGGATGGAGTAAAGCCAGGCGGAGGTAAAGCGTTGGTGATCGTTCGCTAGTCCGGTAGGCGGTGGGGAAAACAAGTTGAAGTAGAATTGGCCTAACGGCTCAAAGAACCACAGCTCAGAGAGAGTGCTCCCCGCGCCAGCGGGGATGAGCCGTCTGAAAGCGGGTCTAGGTGGGTAGGGGCAGGGTGCTCCCCGCGCCAGCGGGGATGAGCCTGCCTGGAATGGCATGACCTCCGGCATTAAGCAGTGCTCCCCGCGCCAGCGGGGATGAGCCGAAAGAACTCGACATTTTCTTCGATCTCACCAAGTGCTCCCCGCGCCAGCGGGGATGAGCCGATACATGCCCTTCCGTTAAAGCTGTACCACAGGTGCTCCCCGCGCCAGCGGGGATGAGCCTGAGTACCGCGAGAAGGAAGATCGTGTCACTGAGTGCTCCCCGCGCCAGCGGGGATGAGCCGCTGGCGAAGTTCGCTAGGGATTCTGAGGCGGCGTGCTCCCCGCGCCAGCGGGGAT
>NZ_JFCQ01000015.1 GCF_000738265.1 Corynebacterium jeikeium | reverse complement strand
TGTGATGTCTAGCGACATTTTGGACACGGAGTCCAGGATGTTTTTGGACGGGATGTCTAGTGGCTTTTTGGACGTTTGCGGCGGTGGAATAGCCGGATGGCTATTCCATTGCATAAGCGTAGAAAGGTCGCAGATTTCGATCCCGTTCGTGACGGCAAGACGGTCACACAGTTTTGCAAAGAATTGGGAATCTCGCGGCAGACGTACCACAACATCAAAAGCCGGATAGCGCAGAAGGGTCGCGCAGGTATTGTGCCGGATTCGACTGCCCCGAAGAATCCGGTTAAGAAATTCCACGAGGCCGACAAAATCGCAGTCGTCCACGCCAGGCAGGAGTTGATGGAGCAAGGCTTGGATTATGGGCCTTGGTCGATCTACTACTTCTTGTTCGACACTGTAGGTCCAGATTCCACACCGTCGCGTTCTACAATCGCCTCGTGGCTTCATGAGCTGGGATTCGTTGATGCCAACGCCCGCAAACGGCCACGCAGCTCCTATAAGCGCTTCGCTCGTGATCTCGTCGGTGAACTCTGGCAGATCGATGGACTGGTCTATCGCCTCTTTGACCACGCCCACACACATGTCACGATTTACCAGATCATCGATGATGCCAGCAGGTTCGATGTCGGAACCACAGCGTTCGCTCTGCCAGAAAACGGTACTGATGCGCGCGCTGTGCTGGCCGCAGCGTTCGCCGCTTACGGCAAGCCCCAAGAAATCCTTTCCGACAATGGCGATGCGTTTGCCACCTATCACCGTGGTTTTCTCTCTGCTACTGAAACTTGGCTCGCCAGCCAAGGTGTACTTGCTATTGCTGGTTTCGCCCCGACAACCCAGGGAAAAGACGAGCGCTCTCACCGCACGTTGACCCAGTTCCTCGATGCACGCCACCCAGTTAGCCTTGCTGAGGTCAACGCCTATCTGGCTGAATATCGCCAGGTGTACAACGAGCGACGACGGCATCAATCACTGCTGGTCGGCAAAATGCACATCACACCACGCCAGGCTTTCGATACCTTCCCCAAGGCACCGCCGCCTACGCATCCACTCGATCCTGAGCAGGTCTGGGCCCGCGTAGTCGCCTACAACCAGGCGCACAATCCGCACGCTGTACCCGAAATGCTAAACGGCCCCGTGGAAGCGGCAACTTCACACGAGGCCAGCACCGATGACATGGCAGCTCAGCAGGGCATACCTTCCACCGATACCCCTACGTTAACGGTGCCGACGACAAATTCAACAAACCATTGGGGCATCCCAGACCAGCTCTGTGTGAGCAAAGATGGCGTTGTACGCGTGTGCGGCTTCGGTCTCTACATTGGGCTGAGGTTTAAAAACCGCAGGCTCTACTCCACGGTCACAGCCGATAAGGTTGCGGAGTTTTACACGGCCCATGACGGTGAATTCCTCTTCAGCGTGCCGCTGCCAATCACGTTGAGCCACAGGCCACCAGGTGGCCAGGTCAACATCAACCTCGTTGAAGGAATGAAACATCGCCAACCACCGCGGATGAACCCGAAACTATCCAAACCTCGGCCGACACGCAGGCCATAACCATAAGCCGCTAGAAGTGTCCAAGAACTCCATGGACTCCTTGTCCAAGAAGACACCGGACTCCATGTCCAAAAACCCTATGGACATAACAGCCCCGGACTAGACCCGAGCTAAATCCGAACTAGCCCCGAATCGGCGCGGGAAACCCGCCCATTCGGGGTTAATTTTTCATCTCCCGCGCACTCGCCACCCAAGCTCCGGCTAGACCCAATGATCTTTTTACATATGTTTGTTTAACACCAATCACGCCTGTTAAATCCAGCCTCAATTGATGACTTGCGTTGGTTTTCAACCCCCTTGGTCATGTCTGCCACACGGGACAAATCCCCCTCAATGGTTCCCCTTGTTGCACATGATTCACTGGTTTCACGTTATGATGGTTCGCGAGCGATCACGTGTGACGTCCTGCAGGAGGGGAAGCCTGCAGCGCATGAGAGCGCAAAGAAAGTGAAGATCTATATGGCTAACACCGAAAATGGAACATTTCTGACCGTCGCAGAGGTCGCCGATCTGATGCGCGTGTCGAAGATGACTGTTTACCGTCTGATCCACTCGGAAGAGCTGCCTGCCGTACAGGTTGGCCGTAACTTCCGCGTACGCGGCTCTGCTGTCGATGCATACCTCGGCGCATCCGAGTACAACCCCGGTCAGACCGGTTAACTGGCCTGTCCCGTTAGTTTTCGGGCAACGCCAACAACGCAACAGTCCTCCATTTTCGGTGCCAGGTGGCTTCCGCTACCAGCCCGGCGATGGGGGATTTTTGTTTCTCTGAGGTACTGGGCGCTAAACTGTTTGGCATTCGTGCCTACGGATGTGAGGGAACTTCACACCTTTGCTTTAAAAGAAACTAACCGAGAGAAACGAGGCTTACCCCATGGGTTCTGTCATCAAGAAGCGCCGCAAGCGCATGTCCAAGAAGAAGCACCGCAAGATGCTGCGACGGACTCGCGTTCAGCGTAGGAAGCTCGGTAAGTAACTTCCGCAGCCGCATTCAACAAAACCCACCGCAAGCGCCCCGCCAGGGGGCTTCCACCGCGGTGGGTTTTTGCGTGCCCGCTGTATCAGCCAGCAGTACTGGATCTATACGGCTTAGCGGCGCCACCGCAGCCAGGCGCCCAAGCCCAGCCCCGCCAGGCCTACGCCCGCAGCCAGCCGCATGCCGCCTGCGCGCCGGAAGATGCGGCGCAGGCGCCGGTAATCGCGCACTTCCCAACCGCGCTCCATTGCGGCCTTGCGCAGTTTCGAATCTGGGTTGATGGCCACCGCAGTTCCTACGGTCGACAGCATTGGCAGATCGTTGACGGAATCGGAGTAGGCGGTGCAGCGCTCAAGATCCAACTCCTGGTAGTTCGCCAAAGCGATCACCGCGTGCTTCTTGCCTTCGCCGTGCAGCAGGTCGCCGACCATGCGGCCGGTGAAGCGCCCGTCTTTCACCTCAGCCACCGTGCCAAGCGCGCCGGTGAAACCCAGCTCCTTTGCAATAATCTGCGCCAGCTGCACCGGGGAGGCCGTCACCAGCCACACTTGCTGGCCGGCCTGAATGTGCATGTCGGCCAGTTCTTTAGTGTCCGGGAAGATCCGCTCTGCAATGGTTGCCGCCCAGATCTCCTGGGCCATCTCGATGACCTCGGATTCCTTGCGCCCCTTCACCAAAGCCAATGCCTGTTCCCGACCGCTGGAGATATCGTTTGCGCTCTCCTTGCCCAGCACCCGGAACTTCAGCTGCACCCAAATGAAGCCCAGCAGCTGCCGTGCGGTAAAGAAACGACGTTTAGCCAAGCCGCGGGCGAAAAGCAGGATCGAAGCACCCTTGATTAGCGTATTGTCCACGTCGAAAAAGGCACCCACACCTGCGTCCGGGGGGATCGATGGATCGGTCTGGTTCAGAGGCTGCGGCTGCTTGCGGATGCCCGCGCCCTCTAGATTGGCCAGCCCAGTGCGTAGCTGGTCGCCGTCGATCTCGTAGCTGCGTGCCAGCTGGTCTAGCTGCGTTTCGCTGAGCTCCCACAAGGATCGAGGTGCGCCCGTACCGTATCCGACCTGCAGGTTTTGGGGTGTGGACGCCCCCTTCTCCGCAACTGCAGCCTCAGCATCCTGGGAAGAGTCCTTCCGGCGTGCGTGCCCAAAGCGTTCGTGGCGGAATTCCCGGAGGAACGCCTGCATGTTCAGCGATAGCGCGCGCAGGTAACCGCGCCACTCGCTGCCAGTATCGCGCCAGCTGGCAATCCTCCCCGCGCGCCGTTCCGCAGCAGCCCGCGCCGCTACACCCGGCTGGGAGCTGCTCGGCGGTTCAAGATCAGGCGCTTTATTCACATAGACAAAGTTACTTGAAAGCGCTCGGTTAGTCTGTTCGAGATCCGTTTGACCCCGCCAGGCCGGTAGGTAGCATGGGGAACCGTGAGTTTGAACAGCCTTTCCGCAGGTAGTGAAGCGAAAGCCCGGGTCCAGTTAATCACTCGTTCCACGTGTGGCTCCTGCGAGCGCGTGCACCAGCAAATCCTGCCGATCGCACACCGTTACGGCACCACGGTGGAAGTGATTGAATTGGACCGTGGGGGCGTCACCAAAGAAAAAGAGGAATTGGCACAAGAGTTCGGCGACCGTGTACCCGTCGTGCTGGTCGACGACGAAGAAGTCGCGTGCTGGGAAATCGACGACGACGAGCTGATCGCGGCGCTGGAGCAGTAACCGCGGGAGGCATACGCCCATATATCAGCCGGGCGAACACGTTTTGGCAACGGGGTGGGTTAAGGGCTACCGTAGACACTCGTAACAACTTGGGGGTTAGCCCCGCGCGCCGCCACCCCAAGTGATCCCCGCAGGAGGCTTGAAGACATATGAGTAGTAACACCCGGACTGGTTCCGCGTCGGTGTTGCTGGTCGGACTGTCTTTCCGTTCTGCCCCGGTGACCATGTTGGAGCGGGCGACGGTCGCGGATGCGGATCTGCCGAAGCTGCAGTTGTCGCTGGTGGACAACGATGTGATCTCTGAATCCCTGGTGCTTTCCACGTGTAACCGCATGGAGTTTTACACGGTGGCGAACGCCTTCCACTCCGGTTTGGACCACGTGGTGGATACGATCGCGCAGTTCTCGGGGCTGCAGACCCAGGATCTGGAGCCGCACCTGTATGTGCACTACGCGGACTCCGCTGCGGAGCACATGCTGAAGGTCGCCTCCGGGCTGGATTCGATGGTCGTCGGCGAGCAGCAGATCATCGGCCAGCTGCGCAGCGCCTACCAGTCCGCCAACGAGACCGGGACGGTGGGGCGCACCCTGCACGACCTCACGCAGCGCGCCCTGCGGACGGGCAAGCGCGTGCACTCCGAAACGGCCATCGATTCGGCTGGTGCCTCCATGGTGTCGTTCGCGGTGGACCAGGCGCTGCGCTACATCGACCCCGCGCATGCCCTTGTTTCTGCTGTTGAGGACGCCCCTGCGTCCCAACCCCTCGCCGGCCGCCGCGCGCTGATCATCGGCGCGGGGGCGATGGCCTCCCTGGCCTCCACGCACCTGGGCAAGCTCGGTATCGACCACGTGACCGTGGCCAACCGTACGCTGTCGCGCGCCGAGAACCTGGTGAGCCACGCGCGGGAAGCGGGGGTGGATGCCTCCGCCGTGCCGCTAGAGAGCGTGGCGGACTGCCTGAGCGCTGTGGACATTGTGGTGTCCGCCACCGGCGCCGTGGGCAATGTGGTCAGCGAAGAGGCCGTGCGGGCGGCAGTGAAGATCCGCGCCGGACTCGCCGGGGGCGCTGGTACGAAGGTCTTGATCGACCTGTCCATGCCCGCGGATATTGAACGATCCGTTGCGGACGTCGAGGGCGTCAAACTGCTGAACATCGAGGAACTCACCACGATGGCCGGCGACCGCGCACAGGACGAAGATCCCGCCCGCGCGATTGTTGCCAACGAGCTGGAGAGCTTCCTGGAACAGCAGCGCGCCCAGTCCGTGGTGCCCACCGTCAAGGCCCTGCGCCAGAAAGCCGGTGAGGTTATGGCTGAGGAGCTGATGGCGCTGGAGCGCCTGACCCCCGACATGTCGGAGGCCGACCGCGCCGCAGTGGCGAAGTCGATGAAGCGCGTGGTGGACAAGCTGCTGCACACGCCGACGGTGCAGGCGAAGAAGCTGTCCGCGGGTGGCCAGCAGGTGAGCTACCCCGACGCGCTGGCCGCGCTGTTCAACTTGCCCAACGGAATGGTGGATTCCGTAACGCAGCCGGGGCAGACCGGCGCAACCAAAACAGTGGGTACTTCTACCCGCGCCGATCAAATTCCAAGCGCTGCCCGCATTGGCCAGGTAGCGAAGGAGGCTTAAGACTTTCCATGACATCCCGGACATCCCGTACCTCCCGTACCTTCTTGATCGGCACCCGTAGATCCGCCCTGGCGACCACCCAGACCAGCCACGTCCGCGCAGGCATGCTCGCCGCTGGTTACGACGCGGAACTGCACCTGGTTCAGACCCCGGGGGATGCTTCACAGGCAGCGCAGACGCCGGTGGCGAACATCGGCGTGGGAGTGTTTACCGAGACGCTGCGCAAGGCCCTCGACGCGGGCGAATGCGACGTAGCCGTGCACTCCTTCAAGGATCTGCCCACCGCACCGGACGCGCGCTTCCGCACCATCGTTCCGCGCCGAGTAGACCCCCGCGAGGTACTGGTCAGCCGGAACAACGAGACCCTGCTGGAACTGCCGCAGGGAGCCAAGGTGGGAACGAGCGCACCCCGGCGTGTGTCCCAGATCCGCGCTGTGCGTCCCGACCTGGAACTGTTGCCCCTGCGCGGCAACATCGATACCCGTATGGGACGCACCGAGGAAGACCTGGATGCGGTCGTGCTGGCACGCGCCGGACTGGAGCGTGTTGGCCAGCTGCACCGCGCCGCCGAGTCGATTGACCCCGGCACGATCATGCCCGCGCCCGCCCAAGGTGCGCTGAGCGTGGAGGTACGTGCCGATGACGACGCTGCCTGGGAGGCCGTCCGCCACCTAGACCACCTGCCCAGCCACATGGCTGCCGTTGCAGAGCGCGCCGTGCTGTCCACCCTGGAGGCCGGCTGCACCGCACCAGTCGCAGCCTATTCCCTGTGGACCACGCCGGAGGACGAGGATTCGGATGGCGCCACGGGCCACGTCCTGCGCGTGTTCGGGGGCGTGTTTGCCATGGACGGATCTCGCAAGCTGGTGCAGGTCGGCGAGGCCACCTTTGACATCCCGGACCCGACCGGGGAGGGCGATTTCCCCGCAGCTGAGGAGCCCCGCTGGCAAGAGTGCATAGACGCTGCCAGAGTGATAGGTACCGGCATAGGAAGAGCACTGCTTGACGACGGTGCTGCTGAATTAGTGGCAGAGACCAACTAAATCTCCTTTTATATCAACGCGACAAATTAGAAAGTTCCACTATGACCGATTCCGGATTGTCCCAGGTGGGAGGCTCCGATCAGGCCACCGTGGCGGCAGTAGCCGACCTGGCTCCCACTGGACACGGCCGAATTCTTTTCGTGGGCGCTGGCCCCGGAAACCCGGAGCTGTTGACCATTCGGGCGCGCGACGTCCTAGAAACCACCGCCCATGCATGGGTGGATCCTTCGGTTTTGGCATCCGTGCGCAGCATCATTGCCACCCGGCTTCCTGTACCGCAGGCGAAGCTGGATGCAGCGGAAGCTGAGTGGGAAGCGAAAGTACAGGCTGCGAAGGAGGCCGGCGCCCGGCGCCGTCCGCCACGTCCAGCCCCGCCGACCGCAGCGGAGATTGTCTTGGCAGCTCCCGCTGCCCACGACTCTGCTTCGCAGGTAGACGAAGGCCAAGTGGAAGACGGCGATGCCTCCGCCGAGGGTAGCGCGGATGCGCTTGTCGTCGCCCCGGACATCCTGGCCGAGCAGATGATCGCCTGCGCAAAGGCAGGCAACGACGTGGTGCGCCTCGTCGCCGGCAACCCGCTGAGCAACCCCGCCGTCATGGACGAATTGCAGCACGTTGCGGCGAGCACCGTGGACTTCCAGGTGATCCCTGGCATGACCGGCTCGGTGGCCGTGCCGGCCTTTACCGGCATTGGAGTGGGACCCGACGTCACAGAGGCCGATGTGCGTGGTGGAACTGACTGGGATCAGCTGGCCGGCGCCGGCCTGCCGTTGATCCTTACCGCCGCCCCGGAGGACCTGGCGACCATTGCCCAGGAGCTGAAGGCCCGCGGCATCGCCGGAACCACTCCCGCGACGGTGACTCTGCACGGCACCACCCGTCGCCAGCGCAGCTACGATGCAACCCTGGACACGATGAAGTCCATCGTCACCCAATCCGGTCCTGCCGCCAAGGATGGTGAGCTGCCCACCGAACTCATCGTCACGCTGGGCTCGCAGGTCGGCAACCGCTCCAAGTACTCCTGGTGGGAAAACCGCGCTCTGTACGGCTGGACTGTTCTGGTGCCACGCGCGAAGAACCAGGCTGGGCCCATGAGCGCCCGCCTGGCCTCGCACGGCGCCATTCCCGTGGAGGTCCCCACGATCTCCGTCGAGCCACCCCGCAGCCCCGTGCAGATGGAGCGCGCCATCAAGGGATTGGTTGACGGCCGCTACCACTGGATCGTCTTCACCAGCGTCAATGCGGTGAAGGCCGTGTGGGAAAAGCTGCGCGAGTTCGGCCTGGACGCCCGCGCCCTGGCCGGCGTGCGCGTGGCCGCGGTAGGGCCGAAGACCTCCCAGGCCGTGAAGGACCTGGGCATCACACCAGAGCTGTTGCCGAAGGACGATGCGCGCAACGCTGCGGGCCTGGTGGACGTATTCCCGCCGCACGATCCGGATCTGGATCTGGTGGATCGAGTGCTGCTGCCACGCGCCGACATCGCCACCGACGTGCTGGTCGACGGCCTGATCGAGCTGGGCTGGGACGTGGAAGACGTCGTTGCCTACCGCACGGTCCGCGCTGCCCCGCCCAGCCCGGAGATCCGCGACATGATCAAGACCGGTGGATTCGATGCAGTCTGCTTCACCAGTTCCTCGACCGTGAAGAACCTGGTGGGCATCGCTGGCAAGCCGCATGCGCGCACGATCATCGCCTGCATCGGACCGATGGCTGCACAGACCGCTCGCGAGCACGGCTTGCGCGTCGACGTCATGCCCGAGGCCGCTGGTGTGCCGGAGCTTGTGGACGCCCTCGCTGCCCACGTGGCTGACCTGCGCGCCAAGGGACAGCTCCCGCCGCCGCGCAAGCGGAGGCGGCGTCGTAAAAAGACGGCCGAAAAGAAGGACACCGGGGCTTAACAAGCCCGTCCGGGCGCGGTAGTAGCATCGTGGGCATGACTTCGAACTACACCCCGTTCCGCCGCCCCCGCCGACTCCGCACGTCCCCGCAGATGCGTAACTTCACTGCGGAGACGGACCTGAACCCCAACCGGCTGGTGCTACCGATGTTCATCGCCGACGGGCTGGATGCCCCGCGCGACATCACCAGCCTGCCGGGGGTGCAGCAGCACACGGAGGATTCACTGTTGCGCGCGGTGGAGGAGGCCGCGAACGCCGGCGTGGGGTCGGTCGACCTGTTCGGCGTTCCCCGGGATGAGGATAAGGATGCGACCGGAAGCCAGGCGGTTGCCGAGGATGGCATCCTGAACCGCGCCATCAACGCGGTGCGCCAGCGCTTCGGCGACGACATTCTGGTGATGGCCGATACCTGCCTGGACGAGTTCACCGACCACGGCCACTGTGGTGTGCTGTCCACCGACCGCTTTGGCCACCAGATCGTCGACAATGATGCAACCCTGCCGCAGTACGCCAAGATGGCGGTCGCGCAGGCCGACGCTGGCGCGCACATCGTCAGCCCTTCCGGCATGATGGACGGCCAGATCCGCCACATCCGCGAGGCCCTGGACGAGGCCGGCCACCAGGACGTATCCATCATGGCTTATTCCGCGAAGTACGCCTCTGCCTTCTTTGGCCCGTTCCGCGAGGCCGTGGGGTCCTCCCTGCAAGGCGACCGCCGCACCTACCAGCAGGACCCCCGAAACCTCCGCGAATCCATCCTGGAAACGCAGCTGGATATCGACGAAGGCGCAGACATGGTGATGGTTAAGCCCGCCATGCCCTACCTGGACGTGCTGCGCGAGGTAGCGAACATGTCGCCTGTGCCTGTGGCCGCCTACCAGGTGTCCGGCGAATACGCGATGATTTCCGCAGCAGCCCAGAACGGCTGGATCGACGAGGAAGCCGCAATTATGGAATCCATCTACGGCATTCGCCGAGCCGGGGCGGACATCATCCTGACGTACTGGGCCACCCGGGTGGCGCAGAAGCTGCGTCCAAAGATGCTTTAACCTAAGCAATCACAGTAGGCTAAGAGGCTGTATGAATAGCAGCGCACACATGAACACAGAGCAGCACTACCCGCGCCCCCAGGGCACCGGTGGACCTACGGGCACGCCGAAACCACCGAAGCCACCGAAGGTGGGCCGCAAGGATGGGCTTGCTCCGAACCTGCAGAACGCGCCGGAGGATGTCCGTTTCGGAGTGTGGGCGTGGCTGGCTGTCTCGGTGCTCCAACTGTTGGCCAGTGTGGTGCAGTTCGTTTCCAACCTCGTCGATCCGCGCAACCTGACCAAGAGCAGCCAGGGAATGCTGGACAGTCAGACAGGCATGTTCGCCAGCGTGCTGGCCGACCGGGATGCCTCCCAGATCGCCACGCAGGTCAACGTATCCTCGCTGATCTGGGGCATCGTAGCCTCGGTGGTGTGCGCTTTCCTGGCTTTGCGCGCGGGGCGCGGTGGTCCGTACTCCCGGATGTTCCTCAACGTCGCCTCCTTATTCATGATCCTCAACGCGGTGCTCATCACGTTCACCAGCGGGCCGGAATTCATGCCCGTGGGCTTCGTGCTGCTTATCGGCGTGCTGACCATCCTCTCTGGCGTGGGCGCGGCACTCGGCATGTGGTTTATGGCCCGCCCGGAGAATCGCGATTGGTTGGGTGTGCCCAGCGAAAAGGAGATGGACAAATACTCCAAGGAACTCGACGAGTACCGGGCTGAAATGCGGCGTCAAAAGGAAGAAGCGAAACAACAAAAACAGCAGCAGAACAGCAAAAACAACCAGAACAACAATGACCACACCTGGGGAGGGCACTAGACATGCCGGCGATGTTCCCCTCGATGGTGCCCAATAGCGACGATCCGAACCGTCAGGTCGCGTATTGGCAACCCGGCGACCCCACGCCCCGCATGGTCATCGCTTCCTTCGCGATGTTGGTTTTCGGTGGCGCCATCATGGTTCTGGTCGGCGTGCTGTCCCTAACGGCCTCGTGGGACCGCGAGCCCACGAGCGCCGAAGAGGCCGAGCACATGCGCTTCATGATCAACAACGTCCGCATCCTCGGCGGGATCAACGTTGTGGTCGGCGCGCTGCTGGTGTTCTTCGCCCCCGGCGTGCGCGACGGCTACCGCGGCAAGCGCCGTCTGGTGCTGTGGCTGGGCGCGATCGGCATTCTGTTCATGTTGGCAGGTTGGGTTTTCGGCTTCACCGGCCCCGGCCAGGCGCTCATCGCCCTGTGGGTGGCTATCGCCCTGCTGATGGCCTACCGGCCAGCGGTTAATCCATTTTTTGACGCCGGGCATCGGCTCGAAGAAACCCCCGTCGAAGGTGACGGTAGACTGCCGGGCGACGAACTGCGGGGCTAGCAGCAATGGCTGAACCAAACTCGAATATCGTCCCCACCAGTACTCGCGCGGCGCGACAGACGAACGTGCACGTCGACGACGTGGACGAGGCAATCCTGCAAGCCCGCGCAGCTGCTGCTAAGGCCGGCTTTGACATGGAAAGGTCCGCGCAGTCGGACGAAGAGATCGACCGCGCGGCCCGGGAACGATGGGGACTGGCCAGCTTCGCCTACCGGCTGGAGGGGCTGGAAACTGCGGTGGAGGCCACCACGGTGGAGGAGGAGCTCAACGACATTCCGGGTGTACAGGCGGCAGTGGTGTACTCCACCGGCATGGCCTGGATCTCTGCCGAGGATCGGGTGACCCCTGCGGAAATCCAGGAAGTGCTGGAGCGACACAACCTGGATAGCTGGCTGACTGATTCCTCGCTACGCCGTCGGGCATCCCGGCTGGAAATTGAGGAAACGCGGCGGCGCATGCGGCGCCACGCCACAGCCCACCGGCGCGCGTGGGCGGCGGCCGAAAATCGTAAGCGGTGGGATGCCAACAAGGCGGAGTTCGAAAGGTTCCGCCGCAGCAACCCCTTCGATTCGACCGAGGGCCTGCACACCGCCCGCCAGTTGATCACCCGGATGCGACTGATCGTCGCGGTCGTGTTGGGCCTGCCCGTGGTGGTGCTGCAGGTTGTTCCCGCCTGGCAGTTTAACTACTGGCAGTGGGTGTGCTTGGCACTTGCGACCCCGGTTGTCACCTGGTGCGCTTGGCCGTTCCACCGCGCCTTCTTCGGAGGGCTAAGACGTAGACAATCGGCGCTGGACGGCGCCAGTTCCGTAGCGATCGTCCTGGCTTATCTGTATTCCGCATGGATGTTGATTTTCACCTCCGCGGGCGACGTGGGGTGGGAAAGCCACCAGGTGCTGCTGGCCGGTGTGTGGTCGGCGCGGCACATTCAAGGCGCGGTGTTCTTCGACGTGGCCTGCGGCGGAACGATTCTGTTGCTGTTTGGTCGACTGCTGTCCCGGCGCACGGCGTTGCGCTCGAAGTCGATGCTGTCCGTGCTGACGGTGCCTGCGGCTAAACAAGTGACCGTGGTTCGCAAGACGCGCAAGTCCAAGATGGAAAAGAAGGACATCCCGATCGCGGAGATCCGCACGGGCGACGACATCATCATCCCCACCGGCATGATGGTGCCCAGTGATGGCGAGATCATTAGTGGTAAGTCTCTGGTGGACATGGGTCCGGTCGGTGGCCTGCACCGTACCTTTGAGGTCTCCGTCGGCGATCGCATTTACGCCGGCGCCCGCAACCATGGTGCGGCGTTGAAGATGCGCGTGCATGCGACGGGCTCTTCCACGCGTTTGGCAGCGATGCACCAATGGGTGCGCGGTTCCGCGCTGGATGAGACGCGCCTGACGCAGCTGACGAACCGCACCGCGAGTCTGCTAGTGCCCTGGGCTTTTGGTCTGGCGGTCGTGGACTTTATTGCCTGGCTTGCAGTGACGAAGTCCTTCGATGCGGCGATGGCCACCGCCCTGTCGGTGCTGGCGGTCGTCGCGCCGGTCGCCCTGGCTCTATCGGCTCCGCTGGCGCTGCGCTTGGGGTTGTGGCGTGCTGCGACCTCCGGCGCCCTGCTGCGCGATACGGGCACCATTCACAAGCTCGCTGAGGTGGACGCCATCATCTTCAACCGCGTGGGCACCCTCACCGATGGGCCCATGCACGTCATTGGCGTTACGCCTTCCAAGGGGGAGAACCCGGACCTGATTCTGCGCGTGGCCGGCGCCCTGTCGCTGGAGTCCGAGCATGCCGTGTCCCAGGCCCTGGTGCGTGCCGACCGAGAGGCGCGCGATGCGGGCGCGGGCGGGGAGGAGACCCCCAACTGGCTGGACGTCGGCGAGGTGAAGATCACCAAGGACGGCACGTTCGAGGGCATGGTGGAGCTGCCCGTCGACGGCGAGATGCGCCACGTCAAGGCGCGTCTGTGGCGACCGCACGATCTGGGCGAGATCCGTGACCCGCACCTGGCTACCGCTGCTCTGGGCGGCGGGTCACCGGTCATCGTCAGCTGGAAGGGCAAGGACCGGGGAGTCATCAGCCTGGCAGATAGCTTCAAGGACGACGCCCCGGCCGCGATCGACCGGCTGGAGGATATGCAGCTGGAGACCTATATGCTCTCCCGCGATATTTACCCAGTGGCGCGACGCACCGCGAACTCCATTGGCATCTCCACCGTGCTGGCTGGCATCCCGCCGAACCGGAAGGAGGCCACAGTGCGCGGCGTGCACGCCATGGGTGTGCGCGTGGCCATGGTCGGCGACCGCGACGTGCTTGGGGCGCTGCGGGTCGCCGATGTGGGTATCCTCATGGCTTCGTCGAACCGCATCGACCCCACCGCCGCTGAGGTGGCGGACGTGGTGATGCAGCGCGAGGACGTCTCCGCCCTGCCGGAGCTGGTCAACCTGCTGCGCCACGTGCGCAACACCACTGACTGGAACGTGTGGCTGTCCTGGACCTATAACGCGATCGGCGCAACCCTGGCTGTCGCCGGTGTGCTTAACCCGCTGCTGGCGACGGTATTCATGCTGCTCAGTTCCACGCTGATCGAAAGCCGCAGCGCGCGCATTCTGCACCGTAACTACGCTCGGGGCACTCTGCGCCAGACCCATTCGTGGCAGGGCTGGGTGGCCCGCCGACGGGAAATCAGGGAGCTGCGAAAGCAGGAAAAGCAGCGCGCCGAGGCGATCTCCTTGGCTCGCGCCGAGGCCGCGGATGAGGAGCTTGAACAGTCCCAGGGGTAGCCGCGCTAGGCTGGTGGGTATTGCAAGCTAACCACTTTTGAAGTGGCGGGAAGGATTACTTCGTGTCTGTAACTGTCGATCCGCAGCAGCCCAACAACCATTCCAACGGCCGCGCTAGTGCCGAGGCCTTCGAGCGGGCTCGCACCCTCATCCCCGGCGGCGTGAACTCGCCGGTCCGCGCGTTTGGCTCGGTGGGGGGTACCCCGCCGTTCATCACCTCCGCGCAGGGATCCACGCTGAACGACATTGACGGCAACTCCTACGTGGATCTGTTCTGCTCGTGGGGACCGATGATCCACGGCCACGCCCACCCTCAGATCGTCGAGGCGGTGCGCGAAGCCGTGGGGCACGGCCTGTCCTTCGGCGCCCCGACCACCATGGAAGTGGACCTGGTGGAGGAGATCGTCCGCCGCACGTCCGTGGAAAAGGCTCGCCTGGTGAACTCCGGCACCGAGGCCACTATGTCCGCCATCCGTCTGGCGCGTGGTTACACGGGCCGCGACAAGATCCTGAAGTTCGAGGGCTGCTACCACGGGCACGTTGACTCTCTGCTGGTCGCCGCCGGTTCCGGTGTGGCTACTTTCGGCCTGCCGGATTCGCCGGGCATTACGAAGGCAGCTGCGGGCGATACCGTTGTGGTTCCTTACCGCGACGTCCAGGCCGTGGAGGACGCTTTTGCAGCCCACCCAGGCGAGATCGCCGCGATCATCGTCGAGGGCGCGCCGGGCAACATGGGCACCGTGAACCCGCAGGGCTTCAACGCGGAGTTGCAGCGCATTGCCCACGCTCATGGCGCGCTGCTGATCGTCGATGAGGTCATGACCGGCTTCCGCGTCAGCGAGTCCGGCTGGTTCGGCAAGGACGGCGTGGCTGGTGACCTGACCACTTTCGGCAAGGTTGTGTCCGGTGGTCTGCCCGCCGCGGCGTTCGGCGGTAAGGCGGAGATCATGGATCACCTCGCGCCGGTCGGCCCGGTCTACCAGGCCGGTACTCTGTCGGGTAACCCGGTAGCTGTCGCTTCGGGCTTGGCCTCTTTGAAGTTGGCGGACGCCGCCGCGTACCAGAAGCTCGATGAGAATGCCGAGGCGCTGGCAGGCATCCTGTCCGACGCTCTGAGCCAGGCCTCCGTCGCCCACAACATTCAGCGCGCAGGCAATATGTTGAGCGTGCGCTTCGCGGAAGGGGAGGGCACCAACTTCGCGGAGATGAAGGCCGCGGATACCTTCCGCTACCCGGCCTTCTTCCACGCGTTTTTGGACGCCGGCGTGTTCCCTCCGCCGAGCGTGTTTGAGACCTGGTTCGTATCCACTGCGTTGACGGACGCCGACTTCGAGAAGATCGCCGCGGCCGCTACCTCCGCAGCCCAGGCTGCAGCCGCCGCCCAGAAGTAGTTCAGGGCTCCGCCTAAAAGGCCTGTAAGAGGCCTCTAAAGCGGGGTTCGCCTTACTTGGGTTGGGGTGGTGGGCACTGTAAGCTAGGTGACCATGGCTACGATCGTTCACCTTGTACGGCACGGAGAAGTGCACAACCCGGATCGCATTCTCTACGGCCGTCTGCCCGGCTATCGACTTTCCGAGCGGGGGCGGAACATGGCGCACGCCACCGCGGCCGATCTCGTGGACCACGATGTGGTGTATCTGGCCGCCTCCCCACTCCAGCGGGCGCAGGAAACTGCCCGTCCTTTCGCGGAGAAGCTGGGTCTGGAGGTCCAGACGGACGAACGCATCATCGAAGCTGGCAACGACCTGCAGGGGCTTCACATCAAGGGCGTGCGCAGTGCGCTGTGGAACCCAAAGCGCTGGCCGATGCTGAAGAATCCCACTGTCCCTAGCTGGGGTGAGCCCTATCAGGAGATCGCCGACCGTATGTGGGAGGCCGTCGACGCCGCGCGCGAGAAGGCCCGCGGGCACGAGGCCGTTCTGGTCACCCACCAGCTGCCGATCGTGATGATCCAGCGTGATGCGCAGGGACTATCACTGGCGCACAATCCGGCTGATCGCCAGTGCGAGCTGGCCTCCGTGACCTCCCTGGTGTTCGACGGCGGGCAGCTGACTGACCTGTTCTATTCCGAGCCGGCGCAGGAGATTTAACAGTGCGCATTAAAACTACGACAGCTGCACTCGCGGTGTGCCTCATGGCCGGCGGTGCGGCGCTCGTTTCCTGCAGCGAGGAAAACACCGCAGGCACCAACGCAGTGGCCAGCGGCGGTAGCTTCGAGTTCGTTTCCCCCGGCGGGCAGACCAGCATCCACTACAAGCCGGAGGAGCGCAAGAAGGTTGCCGACTTCGCGGGCACCGACTTGAGCGGCGATGGCGAGATCTCCCTGACCGACTTCGACGGTCAGGTCGTGGTGCTGAATGCCTGGGGGCAGTGGTGTGGCCCCTGCCGCAGTGAATCCGACGACCTGCAGCGGGTCCAGGAGAAGCTGGAGAAGCACGGTGGCGGAACCGTACTGGGCATCAACGTGCGCGACAACGTGAAGGAAAAGCCACAGGACTTCGTCAAGGACAACGGGATCACCTACCCGTCGATCTACGACCCGCCGTTCAAGACGGCTCTGGCGCTGGGCGGTGTACCAGCTTCGGTGATCCCCACAACCATCGTCCTGGATAAGCAGCACCGCCCGGCACATATCTTCCTGAAGGAAGTGACGGACAAGGAGCTGTGGGAGCAGGTCGAGCCGCTATTGAATGAGGACGAATAGATGATCCTTGCGGAGTCGATCGGAGAGTCCTTCGCGGATACGGCGGCCGCCGGTCCGCTGTTGCTCGCGTTGCTGGTCTCCGCACTCGCGGGCCTGGTTTCCTTTGCCTCGCCCTGCGTCATTCCATTGGTGCCCGGCTACATCTCCTATCTCGCCGGAGTCGTCGGCGCGGAGACAGAATTCACCCAGCAAGGCACGGTGGTCAAGGCCAAGCGTGGCCGAGTGGCCACTGCCGCATTGCTGTTCGTGCTGGGCTTTACCGTCGTGTTTGTGCTGGCCACGGCCACCGTCTTCGGTGTGATCAGCGCGCTGAGGCTTAACCAAGACCTGCTGATGCGCATCGGTGGCGGAGTGACGATTGCCATGGGCGTGGTGTTCTTGGGATTCATCTCCCCGTTGCAGCGCGATACGCGCCTGAGCCCCAAGCGCTGGACCACCATCGCCGGCGCGCCCCTGCTGGGCGGGGTGTTCGCCCTGGGCTGGACCCCGTGCCTGGGCCCCACGCTGGCTTCCATCGTTTCGGTTTCCGCTGGCACTCAGGGCATGACCGCCGCCCGGGGTGTGATCCTGATCGTCGCTTATTGTCTGGGCCTCGGGCTACCATTCATTGTCGTGGCGCTGGGATCCTCCAAGGCGCTGTCGGGAATTAGCTGGCTGCGCAAGCACTCCCACACCATCCAAATGATCGGCGGCGCGATGCTGATCATCGTGGGGCTGTTGCTGGTCACGGGGCAGTGGGCGACATTTGTGGAATACATCCGAGAGGTATTCGTCTCTGACAAGACCCTGCCGATCTAGAGCCGAACCCATGCCGTCGGCTTCAGGGGAACGGTCGCGGCTGAGCAGTGGGCGTCAATAAAGAACGAGAGAGCGAAAGTACGAAAGAGCAACCATGCTGAAGAGAATCCTGAGCTTGCCGAAGAAGGGCTGGCAGTGGCTCACGAAGATGAAGACGGCCCTGGTGCTGCTTTTCCTGCTGGCGCTGGCCGCGATCCCGGGCGCGCTGCTGCCACAGCGGTCGCTCAACGAGGGCAAGGTTGCCGAATATATTGACGCCAACGGCAAGACCGCCCAAGTATTCGACAAACTACAGCTTTTCGATGTCTTTAGCTCCTCGTGGTTTGTGGCGATCTACGTCCTGCTGTTCGTTTCCCTGGTCGGCTGCATCCTGCCGCGCAGTATCGACCACTACAAGGCGCTACGTTCTTCCCCGCCGCCAGCGCCGAAGCGCCTGGACCGCATGCCGTATCACTACTCCGGCACCGTCGACCAGTCCGTTGAGGACGTTCAGAAGTCCCTGCGCGAGGAGTTCAAGGGCTGGAATATCAACGAGGTCGACAAGGAAGACGACCGCGCCGGAGCATGGTCCATGTCGGCGGAAAAGGGCTACCTGCGCGAGGCTGCGAACCTGGTGTTCCACCTGTCGCTGGTGGGCATCCTCATCGCCGTGGCAGCGGGCAAGATGCTGTACTACGAAGGCCAGGTCATCGTGGTGGCTGGGACGGATAGCGAGCAGTCGCAGTTCTGCAACTCTGCCGTATCCAACTACGATTCCTTCCGCAACGGCCCGGTGTTCGATGGCACGGGACTGACTCCTTTTTGTGTGAATGTGAAGGATTTTAAGGCTGAATACCTGCCAAACGGCCAGGCGGTGGGCTTCGAGTCGAACATCGACTTCGCGGGCAAAGAAGATGCCTTCAAACCGACGGAACAGTGGCAGCATAAGACGCTGCAGGTGAACCACCCCTTGCGTTTCCAGGGCAACCGTGTGTACCTGCAGGGCCACGGCTATGCGCCGACGTTCACAATCCAGTGGCCGAACGGCGAGAAGCGCACGGAGACGGTGCAGTTCCGCCCGGACGACATGACCTATTTCCTGTCCTCCGGTGCGGTGCGTTGGGACCCGCCCGCTGGTATGTACCCCGACCTGCAGGAACGCCGCAAGAATCAGATTTCCCTGCAAGGCCTGTTCGCGCCGTCGGCGGAGTGGACGGGACCGAAGGGCAAGATCCTTTCTTCCAACTATCCGGCGATGCGGGACCCGGCGGTTGCGATTGACGTCTACCGGGGCGATACCGGCCTGGACGGCGGGCGCAGCCAGAACATCTTTTCCTTGGATAGGGAGGCGCTGCACTCCGGCCAGATGCAGATGCTGGATCGCGTGAACCTGGAGAAGGGCGAGTCCGTCACCCTGGACGATGGCACAAAGATCACCTTCGACGGTGCCAAGGAGTTTGTGAACCTGCAGATCTCCAAGGACCCGACCACCACCTGGGTGTTGGTGTTTGCCGTATTGATGCTCGCCTCGCTGGTCGGGTCCCTGGCCGTGAAGCGCCGCCGCTTCTGGGTGCGCATCACCCCGGAGGGTGAGGGCACGCTGATTCAGATCGCCGGACTGTCCCGCACGGACTCCGCCGGATGGGGTCGCGAGTTCAACCGCCGTGCCGAGCGCGTGCTGGGGCTGGAGGAAGAGGCCCTGGACGAGGACTACGACGTAGATTCCGCCGACTGGGAGGATGACGACAAGTGATTGTGGAAGGGCGCAAATAGGCGCTAGGCTGATACTTTGTAGCGAATTAACACTTTTCAGAAGGATTTTCGATGCAGATCGATCCGCAGCTATCCGAATTCTCCGACTTGGCCTTCCGCACAGCGGAGGCTTTGTACCTGCTGGCGCTCGCCGTCTCCCTGGTCTTCTACGGGATGGTTCGCGCAGGTGCGGACCGCCGCCGTCAGCGCGCAGAGGAGCTGGAGAAGCTGCAGGCGGAGCAGGCGACAAACGTGGCATCTCCCGCCAAGGTGGCCGTCGGTGCAGGCGCCTCGAGCGATGACGCAGACGCTGCCGAAGCCAAGGGCGACGACATTGAGCCCGACTTCGCTTCCTTCGAGGCACAACTGCCGGAGTGTCTGCGCTCCGATCGCCTGACCAAGTCTCTGGAACGCACGGACAAGCTGGGTGGCATCACCCAGTCCCTGGTCTGGCTGGCCATCGCAATCCACGCGGTGTTCGTGATCCTGCGCGGCCTGGCTGCCAACCGCTTCCCGTGGGGCAACCTGTTCGAGTACGTCGGCGTGGTCACCCTGTTCGCCATGATCATTGCCGCGTCGATGATTCGCCGGAAGGCCATGCGCGTGATGTGGCCGTGGATCCTCACCCCAGTCGTTGGACTGCTGTTCTACGCGGGTACCAAGCTGTACGCGGAGACCGCCCCGGTGGTTCCGGCCCTGCAGTCTTACTGGTTCGTCATCCACGTATCCGTGGTCTCTATTGGCGCCGGCATCGGCTTGATCTCCGGCATGGCTTCCTTGATGTACCTGCTCCGCCGTAAGTACCCGAAGGGTCAGGAGAAGGGCTTGCTGCGTAACGTCGCCGCCCCGCTGCCGGAGGCCACCAAGCTGGATACTCTGGCCTATCGCACCGCCGTGTGGGCGCTGCCGATCTTCGGCCTGGGCATCATCTTCGGCGCTATCTGGGCGGATGCCGCCTGGGGTCGTTTTTGGAACTGGGACCCGAAGGAGACCGTCTCCTTCATCACCTGGATCCTGTACGCCGCCTACCTGCATGCCCGCGCCACCCCGGGTTGGCGCGGCCCGAAGTCCGCGTGGATCAACGTTTTTGCTTTCGCGACGATGGTCTTCAACCTTTTCTTCATCAACATGGTGGTCTCGGGCCTGCACTCTTACGCCGGTCTGAACTAATCGCCAGGGGGTAGCGTGAGCAGATTTTCTACCGCCCTCGTCACTGGCGGGGCGGGCTTCATCGGTGCAAACTTCGTCCACCGCACGTTGGAGACCAGGCCGGATGTCAAGGTTCTTATTTTTGACGCCCTCACGTACGCAGCCAATCCACTGAATCTGCGCACTGACGACGGCACCCCGCTGGAGGTTGCCTATCCGGGGCGGGTGGAGTTTATCGAAGGCGACGTGGCGGATGCGTCGGCATTCCGGGCAGCCCTGGAGCGGGCGATTGTGATTGCCGAGCCTGTAGGGTCTGTGGGAAGCAAAGGCACTGCCGAGCTCCAGCAGTCCGCCACCGACCGGGTGGCGATCGTTCACTTTGCGGCGGAGAGTCACAACGATAATTCCCTGGCCACGCCCGCGATCTTCGCCCGCAGCAACGTGGAGGGCACCCTGAACGTCGCCCAGGCGGCCGCTGACTTCGGGGTGCGCCTGCACCACATTTCCACCGACGAGGTCTTCGGCGACCTCGCCTTGGACGATCCGAATCGCTTCACGGTGGACACCCCTTACAACCCCTCCTCGCCCTATTCGGCGTCGAAGGCGGCGGCGGATCACTTCGTCCGCGCCTTCGTGCGTTCGCGGGGGCTAAAGGCCACGATCTCCAACTGCTCGAACAACTACGGCCCGCGCCAACACCCGGAGAAGTTCATCCCCCGCCAAATCACGGGGCTGATTGAGGGACACAAACCCCGGCTGTATGGCACGGGGGAAAATGTCCGCGACTGGATCCACGTAGACGATCACAACGACGCTGTCTGGGCGATCCTGGATTCCGGCGAGCTGGGGCAGACCTACCTCATTGGCGCGGAAGGGGAGCGCTCTAACCTACAGGTTGTGCAAGACCTGCTGGGGCTCTTCGGACGTCCAGCAGATGACTTTGTGCACGTCACCGACCGTCCTGGCCACGATCGCCGCTATGCGATTGATCCCAGCAGCATCGCCGAACTCGGGTGGCAGCCACGCTTCACGGACTTCGCCTCCGGGCTTGCCGAGACGGTGGAATGGTACCGCCGCAATGAGAAGTGGTGGGTTGAGTCCAGGGTGGCGTCCGAAAGAAAATACCGCGACAACGAACGCGAGATAGACCCCCGTAAGCAGGGAAGGCTTGACTAACTTAGTAAACCCTATGTAAGATTCGGCTAACTGTAGCGTTCGCTGAACCTGACATTAAAGGGAAGAATGGCAAAGAATCGCATTAAGATGCTCGCCGCGCTGGTGGCGGTGGGCATGTCCGTAGCGGCATGTGGCTCTACGGAAGACAACGGCACCTCCAACAACCTGAATAGCGAAAACTCGATCACTATCGAGGACAACAACGGCGAACTGCAGGTGCCTAAGAACCCGAAGTCCGTGGTTGCACTGGACAACCGCAGCTTCGAGATCCTTAACGAGTGGGGAGTGGAGCTGACCGCAGCGCCGAAGAAGCTGGTCCCGGCGAGTGTCACCGACTACAAGGAAAACGAGGGAATCAAGGACCTCGGCAACCACAAGGAGCCTGACTTCGAGGCCCTAGTGGCAGCCCAGCCGGACCTGGTGATTAGCGGCCAGCGTTTCTCGAGCCACGACGAGGAGATCAAGAAGCTGGTCCCGGACGCAGCCGTTGTGGAGCTGGAGCCCCGCGAAGGCAAGCCCCTGGACGAAGAGCTGATCCGCCAGATCACCACCCTCGGTGAGGTCTTCGACAAGAAGGACGAAGCCGAAAAGATGGTGAAAGACTTCAAGGGCGCGAAGGAGCGTGCGAAGAAGGCCTACGACAAGCTGGATGGCGGTAAGAAGGTCATGGCCGTCAACGTCTCCGGCGGAGAAATCGGCTATGTTGCGCCGCACGTCGGTCGCGTATGGGGGCCGGTGTTCGACTGGCTGGGAATGGATCCGGCGCTGAAGGTTGACAACGCCTCTAGCAACCACGAGGGCGATGACATTTCCGTCGAGGCTATCGCGAAGGCGAAGCCGGACTGGATGCTGGTGCTGGATCGCGATGGTGCCGTCAACGCTGACAAGCCGGATTACTCCCCGGCCGCGGATGTGATCAAGCGCGCCGATGCGCTGAAGGGCGTGCCGGCGCTAAAGGACAACCACCTCTTGGTGGCTCCGCAGGATACGTACATCAACGAGTCGATTACGACGTACACCGAGATCCTGAACTCCCTGGCAGATGCCTTCGAGGGGAAGAAGTAACACACTAGAACTAGCACGCGAGAACGCTACAGAAAGTGGATTGACCAGCCGAAAATGACTGCTCAGAGCACTACGTCACCCGAGGTTCACGACGAACCTCGGGTTGCGCGTACCCGGGGAAAGCTCGTCGACTGGAAGTTCCTGGTCGCCGCTTCGGTTGTCGGGGCGCTATTGATTGCCAGCCTGCTGGTCGGTGAGTACGACGTGTTCAACGCTCACGACGGCATCGACATGTTTTCGATCACTCGCGTACCGCGCACCATAGCCCTGGTGTTGGCGGGCGCGGCGATGGCGATGTGCGGTCTGGTGATGCAGATGTTGACGCAGAACCGCTTCGTCTCTCCGACCACCACCGGCACCACAGAATGGGCGGGCTTGGGTCTGCTGTTCGTGATGATCGTCTTCCCGGGCGCGACCGTAATGGGGCGAATGGTCGGCGCAGTGGTGTTCTCCTTCGTCGGCGCGATGGTGTTCTTCTTCTTCCTGCAGCGAGTATCGCTGCGTTCCTCCCTGATCGTGCCGATCGTGGGAATCATGCTGGGCGCAGTCGTCTCTGCGGTATCCACTTTCGTTGCCCTGCAGACGGACATGCTGCAGCAGCTGGGCGTGTGGTTTGCGGGCAGTTTCACCTCGGTCTATAAGGGCCAATACGAGGTGCTGTGGGTGGTGCTGCTGGTCGTGGTGGGCGTGTTCCTACTGGCTGACCGGCTGACCCTGGCTGGCTTGGGCGAAGACTTCGCTACCAGTGTGGGCATGAACTACCGGCGGATCGTGCTGGTCGGTACCGTGATGGTGGCCATCGCCGTGGGTGTGGTGACCGTCGTGGTGGGCAACCTGCCTTTCCTGGGATTGATCGTGCCGAATATCGTCTCGATGATCCGCGGCGATGACCTGCGCAGCAACCTGCCGTGGGTGTGCCTGGTGGGCATCGCCACCGTGGCCGCGTGTGACCTGCTGGCCCGCACTCTGATTTCGCCTTTCGAGATCCCCGTCTCCGTGGTGTTGGGCATCGTCGGCGCCGTGGTGTTCGTCGTGCTGATTGTAAGGAACCGCTGATGGCTAACCGAACCCTTGAACGCTTGGTGCCGCAGCGCCTGCTTTCCGGAGTGTCCGACCGTTCGTCGGGCGCGTTTCCCACGCAATCCGCGATGGCGAAGTACTGGGTGATCCTGGGGATCATCGTCGTGCTGGGTGTGGCCTCCGCGGTGGGGCTGCTGGCGTACGGCAACCCGATGCCTTTCGGTACGCGCGGGTTCTGGCTGCTGGCGGAGCGCCGCATGAACGCTGTGACCGCTATCGCCATCGTCGCGGTCGCCCAGGCCGTGGCCACGGTGGCTTTCCAAACGGTGACGAACAATCGCATCATTACTCCGTCGATCATGGGTTTCGAGTCGCTGTATGTCGCCATCCACACTTCCACCGTGTTCTTCCTGGGTGGAAGTGGCCTGGTGGAGGCCCGCACCATGACGACTTACGTTGTTCAGCTGGTCCTCATGGTCGGGTTTGCCCTGCTGCTGTATTCCTGGTTGCTGACCGGCAAGAACGCGAACATGCACGCGATGTTGCTGGTGGGCATCGTTATCGGGGCAGGCTTGGGGTCGGTGTCTACCTTTATGCAACGCTTATTGACGCCCAGCGATTTCGACCTGCTGACCGCCCGACTATTCGGATCGGTGAATAACGCGGAGCCAGAGTACTTTCCGATCTCTATCGCCCTGGTGGCCGTGGCCGCGAGCGCGCTGCTGCTGATGTCCCGCAAGCTCAATGTGCTGGCGTTGGGGCGCGATGCGACAACGAACCTGGGTATTAATCACCGCGGGCAGTCGCTTGCGGTGTTGATCTTGGTCGCTGTGCTGATGGCTGTGTCCACTGCGCTGGTCGGGCCGATGGCCTTCCTGGGCTTCCTGGTGGCAACTCTGGCTTATCAGTTCGCCGGTACCCCGGATCACCGTTACGTCTTCCCGATGGCCATCGCCACGGCATTCTTCGTGCTGGCGGGTGCGTACTTCGTGATGAATCACATCTTCTACGCCCAGGGCGTGGTTTCGATCATCATTGAGCTCGTCGGCGGATCCGTGTTCCTCTACGTCATCCTCAGAAAGGGGCGACTGTGATCAAGCTATCCGAGGTGGCCAAGAAATATAGCGACGCCACCGGCTCCGGCGCCCACATTGGTCCCGCGAACCTGGAAATCCCCGCGGGCGGCGTGACCTCCCTGATCGGGCCCAATGGCGCGGGCAAGTCCACCCTGCTGACGATGATGGGGCGGCTGCTGGATCTGGATGAGGGCACCATCGAGGTCGCCGGCTTCGACGTGAGCACCACCAAGTCGAAGGACCTGGCGAAGGTGCTGTCGATCCTGCGCCAGGAGAACCACTTTGTCACCCGTCTGACCGTCCGCCAGCTGGTGGGCTTCGGCCGCTTCCCGTACTCCAAGGGGCGGCTGACGCGGGAGGACGAGGGCATCATCTCCACCTACATCGACTTCTTTAACCTTCGGGAGTTGGAGAATCGCTACTTGGATCAGCTGTCCGGCGGGCAGCGCCAGCGTGCCTATGTGGCGATGGTGTTGTGCCAGGAGACTGACTATGTGCTGCTGGATGAACCGCTGAACAACCTGGACATTGCACACGCAGTGCAGATGATGAAGCACCTGCGCCGCGCGGCTTCGGAGTTCGGCCGCACCATCATTGTGGTGCTGCATGACATTAACTTCGCAGCGAAGTATTCCGACCACATTTGTGCGGTCAAGGATGGGCAGATCGCCCAATTCGGCACCCCGGCAGAACTGATGAATGATGAGCTGCTGAGCGACATCTTCAACACCCCTGTCACCGTCGTCGACGGCCCGGATGGGCCGATGGCCTGCTACTTCTAGGACGCTGCACAACCTTGCCGTTGGTTGTCCGGTGGCGCCGCTAAAGTAGAGGCCATGACTGAAAACACTCCGTGCACCGAAGAGCTACTGGCTGCCGCTGAACCCGGCAGCATCGTGGATCTGCCCATCCCCGGAGCATGGGCGTACGTGCCCAAGGTGCATGGCGACGGCCGCGGGAGTTTCCACGAAAGTTTCAAGGCAGAACTGTTCGGCCAGAAGCTGGGGTATCCGTTCGAGGTCGCACAGGGCAACCTTTCGCGTTCTTCCCGCGACGTAGTGCGCGGGATTCACTTGGCGGATGTTCCCCCGGGGCAGGCGAAATTCGTCAGTTGCCTGTCGGGTGCCATCACGGACGTTCTGGTGGACGTGCGCGTGGGCTCGCCGACGTTCGGCCAGCACATTACCGTGGAACTGTCGGCCGAGAATAACGTCAGCGTGTACGTGCCCCTGGGGGTGGGCCACGGGTTCCGTGCACACGATGACCAGACGACTGTGAACTACTTGGTTACCGAGGCTTACAACCCGCAGAGGGAATACGGGATCGACCCGTTTGACGCCGATTTGGCTGTAGTGTGGGGCGTCCCTAAGGAACAAGCCGTGCTGTCCGACAAAGATAAAGAGGCACCTAGCCTCAGCGAGGTGCGCGACCGACTGCCCCAATACCGCGAGGTCAGGGCGTGGGAGGCGCAGCTGCGCGCGGACTGGGCCGAGGCCTTGCACGAGGCCGAGCAGTGGGAAGGTGCGCAGGGGGGAAACAGCTGATGAAGGGCATCATCCTGGCCGGGGGAACCGGCTCGCGGCTCTGGCCGATCACGCAGGGCGTGTCCAAACAGCTGGTGCCCGTCTACGACAAGCCGATGATCTACTACCCGCTGACCACCCTGATGTTGGCGGGGATTCGCGACATCCTGGTGATCACGACGGGCGCGGATGCACAGCAGTTCCGCGGGCTGCTGGGCGATGGCTCGCAGTTCGGCGTGCAGATCAGCTACGCGGTGCAGGACCAGCCGAACGGCCTGGCCGAGGCCTTCATAGTGGGCGAGGACTTCATCGGCGACGACGCGGTGGCCCTCGTGCTGGGCGATAACATCTTCTACGGCACCGGCCTGGGAACCCAACTGCGACGCTTCCACAACCCCAACGGCGGGGCGATCTTTGCTTATTGGGTTGCGGAACCTGAGGCCTATGGAGTGGTGGAGTTCGACCGCGAAGGCACCGCTTTGAGCCTGGAAGAAAAACCGGCTGAGCCGAAGTCCAACTACGCCGTGCCGGGGCTGTATTTTTACTCCAACGACGTGGTGCGCATCGCCAAATCCCTGGAACCCAGCGACCGCGGGGAGCTAGAAATCACCGACATCAATCGTCGCTACCTGGCCGAAGGGCGCCTGCACGTGGAGGTGCTGCCACGCGGAACCGCCTGGCTGGATACCGGGACGGTGGATGACCTGGCCGCCGCCGGCGACTTTGTCCGCGCGGTTGAGCAGCGCCAGGGGCTGAAGATCAGCTGCCCGGAGGAAGTCGCCTGGCGGCTGGGATATATCGACGATGCGGAGCTGGGGGAATCCGCACGCAAGCTGGGCAAGAGCGCCTACGGGCAGTACCTCGGCGGGCTGCTGAAGCGCGGGAAAGAGCGTTAGAAGCACATGGCTATTTCGATTGAGACGATCCCGGAGATGGTGGCGCGGACGTGGCGCGACCTGGAATGGACCGGCCAGCGCGTGCCGAAGCAGGGGATCGACCATGCGGTGGTGATCCTCGACGGGCTCCGCTCCAAGGAATACGAGCTCAATGACATGCTGCCCGAATCCGTGGTGGTGCGTGTGCCCTTCGAAGAGGAATACCGCACCCAGGCGATGCTGGAATCCTCCCTCATCGCGCAGCTTTTCCGCCGCACTAAGGTGCGCGTGCCGGGGACAGTGCGGCAGGCCTATGCGCGGGGGACTTTCAACACCGCCGAGCCCGTGATGTTGACCATGCAGACCGAAGTGCTGGGCCAGCCCCTTAGCGCCGAGCTGTGGCAGAGCCTGTCCGCCAGCCAGCGCGCGTGGGTAGCCGAACAACTGGGCAGCCTGCTGGCGACCATGCATGCCTTCGACCCGGACGTGCTGCCCATCAGCCGGGTGGATTCCTGGTGGTCCGACGGCGCTGCGACGAGCACCCCGAACCGCGTCCCACGCAGCCTGCCCGGCAAGCTGGAGTTGATGAAGCAGCGCGTGGTGGAGGTCGTTGCCCCGCACCTATCCGCGGCGGAAACCGACTTCGTTGAGCGCGTATTCGCCCAGGTAGACGACATGCTTGCCCGCCCGTACCAGCAGCGCGCCCTGAACCACGGCGAACTGCATGAAGATCACATGCTGTGGACGGCCGAGGGTGGCGTGGGAGTGATCGACTTTTCCGACATGACCGTCGGCGACCCCGCCCTGGACTACGCGCACTTCGCCGGTATTTCGCCCAGCCTGCCGGGGATGGTCTACGAGCAGGCCATCATTCAGCACGAGCAGCGCCGCCAAGCTCCCGCCGTGCCGGGAGTACCGCCGCCGATGCCGGGGCCGCTGTATCGCGCGCCGGGTGGTGGGCGCACATCAGAAAGCACCGAGGATACGGATGTTCTGCGCCGCGCGGCAGTCTACAAGGACTGGGACAACATCTTCCTGCTGATCGACCACTATCGCACGGGGCGTTCGCCGCGGGTGGAGTTGCTCTAGTTACGCTCCGTCTTTCGGGTCTTTCGGATCCTGCGCGTCTCGTTCGTTGTCGCGCTTGTCATCGCCGCGCGCTTCTCGCCGCTGCTGTTCGCGGAGTTCCTGGCGGCGCTTCCGCTCGGCTTCTTCAGCCTCTTTGGCTTCCTGCGCGCGCCGCTTCTTGAAGCGCTCTTTCTCGATGTTCCACAGAAAGTCCGGATCGTCGTCCGGCCCCTTGTGGGTGATTTCTTGCGACTTTTTCTTCGTGACGCCCCTACGGCCGAACGGCGAACCATTCCCCCAGGTCTGTGGCCCGAATGCCTTCCACAGCAGCACAATCGTGACGATGACCAAGAAGAAAAGCAAAAGTCGACCCATGCCGATCATCCTAGTGGATAGGCTCTGAAATGCCGGTGGAACAGACTCGTGATTACCCCAAGCCCCTGGGGTAAACGTAGGGTTAGGTGCGTGACTAACGATGATGTGAACCCGAAGAACAACAGCGCGGCAGAGGATACAAGCACTGTGGCTGACACTGCTGTTGCTGACGATGAGGGCGTCAAGAAAAAGGACGAAGGGAACCTGGACAAGGGCAAGGCAGTCCGCGATGTGGCGCTGTACGCATTCCTGCGCCTCCTTCTGTTCCTGGTGCTGACGTTCATCATTCACTCGATCGTGATTCTGCTGGGCATGGCGAACTACTTCCCGCTGCTGCTGAGCATGACGTTGGCGCTGATCCTGGCTCTGCCGCTGTCCATGTTTATGTTTAAGGGACTGCGACTGCGCGTGACCGAGCAGGTGGCTCGGTGGGACGCCGACCGTCGGGCTCACAGGCAGGGCCTCCGCGACCAGCTGCAGGAGCGCCTGGACGACTAGACTCGCTGCCATGAACGGCAAACCGCAGGACGTGGTGGGGTGGACGGTTTGGCCCGGCAGATCGAGGACAATGTCCGCTTCCGCGGGGTGGCCTTCGGTCCGCGGCCTACGTAGCCAGCAATGCGGCGATGAACTGCAGGAGCGACCATAGCAGCATGCCTCGCCCCAACAATCCCAGCACGGGGATGAGGTCCTTGCCTTGAGCGCCACCTGTCACGGGACGGGCAGCGATGACGAACAGGGGAGTAGCCAGCAGGGCTAGCAGTCCCCACCAGTGGCCGATGCTGATGGCGGCGGTGACGATCACGGCCAGGGAAACCAGCCCCACCCACAGGCGGCGGGTGTTCGCGTCCCCCAGGCGAACGGCCAGGGTGATCTTGCCGGTGGCGGCGTCAGTAGGAATATCCCGCAGGTTGTTGGCTAGGTTCACGGCGCTGGAGAGGCTGCCGACGGCGACGGCCAGTAGCAGGCCGCGCCAGCTCACGCTGCCGGTCTGAGTGAACTCCGTGCCGAGCACAGCGACCAGGCCGAAGAACACGAACACCGCGACTTCCCCCAGCCCTCGGTAGCCGTAGGGGTTCTTGCCGCCGGTGTAGAACCATGCGCCAGCGATGCACGCGGCTCCGACGAGGATCAACCACCAGGCACTCAGCACGCTTAGGGCGATGCCGGCGACCGCTCCCACGCCGAAGGAAGCAAACGCCGCATACTTGACCTTCTTCGGCTCCACGAGCCCACTGCCGGTTAGGCGAAGTGGGCCGGAGCGGTCATCGTCCGTCCCCTTGATGCCGTCGGAGTAGTCGTTGGCGTAGTTCACGCCTACGATCATCGCCAGGGCAACCACCCCGGCCAGCACTGCGCGCAGGGGGTTTGCTGCCCCCACCAGCGCGGCCGCAGCGGTGCCGGCCAACACGGGGGCGATAGCGTTGGCCCAGGTGTGTGGGCGTGCTCCTTCGAGCCACTGGGCTGGTGTCGCTCCGGGGTACTGCTTGGTCGTGGAGGTCATGGTCCGCCTTTCTGGGGCTTATGTGGCTAGGGGTGCCTAGCAAACCTCTTTATTCTAGTCTTCCCCCGCAGACGCATATTCACGCAGCATCGCTGCTGCCTGTTGCCGATCGATCTTTCCCGGACCGATAGTCGGCAGTTCGTCAACGGCCCACGCGCGCCGGGGGAGTAGGCCCCGTCCCACGTGTCCGCGCATGGACTCGCGCACGTCCGTGGTGATCTCAGCGGTACTTTCACCGCTATCGCCGTGCAAGACAACGAGCGCCCCGATTGATTCCCCAAACTCCGGGTGTTCCGGATCTTCCACGCCCGCCGCGAAGGCCAACTGCGCCCCGGGAACGTGCTGGCAGATTGCCTTTTCCACTTCCTCGGGAAGCACCTTGTAGCCTCCGGTATTGATCGCCCCATCGGCTCGCCCCAGGATCTGCAGTTTGCCGTCGTCCAGCATCCCAATGTCGGAGGTTAAATACTCTCCCGGCGCCGGAAAAACCTCTGCAGCGCTTGCCGCGTCGACGTTGCGATATCCCGCTGCCACCATGGGGCCGGTGATCCGCACGCGCCCGGCACCGCGCTCGTCCGCGTTGTCGATGCGAACCTGCGTACCCGGCAGGCACTGGCCGTTGTACACCATGCCGCCCGCTGTTTCGCTGGAGCCGTAAGTCAGTGCGATGCGAGCCCCTGCTTCTGCCATTTTCTTTATGACGCCCCCACGCGCCGCCGCGCCACCGACCAGCACGCAGGTGTAGCGCGTCAGTGCCTGCACGGCGGCGGGGTCTGCAGCAATTCTTTCTAACTGCGCCGGTACAAGGGATGTATAGAGGTCCACGCCCGGGTATGCCTCCACCAAAGCCCGCGTGTCTGCCACAAATCCGGTGGCGCTAAAAGGGGTGTGTTCCAGCAAGTTCCGCGCCGCCAGCGGGGCGTAGCCTGCTCGCAGGCTACGCAGCATCACTTGCAGCCCGGCGATGTGATGCGCTGGCAGTGTGAGTAACCAAGCGCCGGGTGCGCCGGAGAATTCTCTGTCGAGGAAAGCCTCGGTGGCGCGGGCGCTTGCTGTGAGTTGCCGTGGTTCAAGCAGCGCACCTTTCGGTGTGCCAGTAGAACCGGAGGTGCAGGCGATGAGGGTTCCGGGTGCCATGGCGTCTGCTTCCTTAGAGCTACCCGCACGCATCTGTTCCGGCAGGTCAGGGCAGGTGCTGCGCCAGTCTTTCGGGAGGGGGAGCAGGGCGACCTCCTTTGCGAGAAGGCGCTTCAGTGCAGTCAGAGAGGAAGCGAAGAGCTCGGGTGATTCCGCGCTGATGACAGTCGGCTGCAAGGGGAGGAGGGCGACGGTTCCGGTCATGTTGACCAATGTACAACCTGCCCCGGACAGCTCAGCCTGAACGGTGCTGCAGGTTTTAGTCGGCGTGCAGGCCGAATTCCTGCACTCGCTTCACCGTGGATTCTAATTCTGTCGGACCGGGGAGGCGCTTGTGTACTGCGAGGAAGCTTGCCTGAATGTCCTGACGGGTGGCGGGGGTTTTCCCCGTGTCGATCAGGTAGGCGAGGATATCTAGGTAAGACGGGCTGCGGGTGTCCAAGGCGTTCAAGAAGGGGGTCGGGAGGTCACGGTTTGCTTTGAGGTAGATGCGGTATTCCTCCGGGAGGGGGAGGGTATCGTCTGCCGTATGGTCGTGTGCGGTGGTGGCTGGGTCGGGGACCTCTGTGTTGTCTAGCGTCCGGAGCTTCGCCCGGAGCTGAGTGAATGGGTTGAACACGATGCGCGCTCTCCTTCCTGGTCTCAAATTGTGAAGTATTTAAAGCTAGAACATAGGGTAGTTAACAACAGTGGGGAACGTCAAGCATTTTTTGTGCCCACCTTATTGGGGATTTGAGGAAGAAATGCACAAACCCCGCAGAGAGGGTTAGCAACCCTGTCTGCGGGGTAAAAGAAGCGAACTTGAGGGTCTAAGCGCTTACTTGGAGCCCGGCCACTGCGTAGTTGGCGCCTCGGGGTCCGCAGGATTCGTGTTTCCGCCGTTGGTGTTGGACTCAAAGGAGTTCTTTACCGGCTGGGCATTGCCAGTGCTCGTGCCGCCCGTGGCACCAGAGGTGCCATTGTTTCCGCTGGTGCCGGTGTTGCTAGGAGCGCTGCTGGTGCCGGTAGTGCTGGTAGGGGTGGGGCTATTCCACTGACCGTAATTAGTGGTGGATCCAGCGTTAGAACTAAATGGGTTGTTATTCGTCTGCTGCCCACCGGAAGTGCCGAAAGAGTTACTGAAGGTGTTGCCACCCGGGGCGCCTGCCGAGTTAAAGCTGGAGTTATTCGGCGCGAAAGGCTGGTTGCTATAAGCAGTCTCGGTGCTCTTCGCTTCCTGTTCCTTACGTGCCTTGCGGGCGCGGAAGGGCGTCATAAACAGGTAGTCCAAACTGTAGGTGCCAGCGCCGTGAGCTGCCAGAGCGAGACCCGCTGCGCCCAGAATACCGACGAGCTCCCACCCGCCGTCAGCGATGAAAATACCCTTGCCCCAGTGGGCAAAGCCGAAGGCGAAAGCCATCTGGATAAACAGCAACGGGCCGATGATGCGAACCAGCAGGCCCAGGATCAGAAGTACGCCACCGGCGAGCTCGAAATACGTCGCGACCTGCGCGGCGATGTTGGCCGAGGGTACGCCCATGCCCTCGAAAGATTTCGCGGTGCCCTCGATCGTCCAGGAGTTGTACTTCTGCCAACCGTGTGCGACTAACACCACACCGACTAGGATGCGGGAGACCAGAATGCTGACGTCCTTAAAAATGTTCATGAAAATAACGCTACCAATTAACCAGCACCTTGGCCTGGTAGAAGCGTTTGACCACTCGGGTAGCCAGAGCGGGTAGTGGGGTGGCGCCGGCGGGGTTATCTGATACCGATAGAACCAGAGTTGCAGTGAAGTATTCCGAATCCCCAGATTCTGATCGTGGGCGAGCCTCAGGTGGCGCACCGTTGTCCCGTGGCGAGGCACTAGACGCTGAAGCTCCGATGCTGTTGGTGTGGGGCAAGCTGTGGGGCTGACTTCCGGGTGTGTATATTCATAAGCATGCTTTTGCCCCCAAAATGGGTTAGATTTAATTATCTGATTGATGCTCGGCTTTTAATTGGGATTTAATCCTTTTTGAAGGCGGAGTTGCTGCCCGGATACTGAAAGGAGAACGTTCCAAATGGGAAAAATGAAAGTCGTGGTTCTGCGTGATGAGGCTGTTAGAGGTGAATCGGTCGCCATGGCAGCAGGGAATTGCCGACTTCATACCTGGGCTGTGGGGCAGCAGGGGCAAGGGCTAGGGGTGCAGGGAGGACGGTTTGACTGCGCCAATCCTGTTGGATTTCGAGTGCAGTTGCGCAAGGATCGGAAGTTTCTTCCCGATGAGGTGATTGGTGAATCTTGGGGGTATGGAAACGGAGCCATTCGCGCGTATGGAGTATGTAAAGGAAAGGGGACATACTTTGGCGAAACCAGAAGCGATACTGGTAATAAGAAGCAAGGAGATCGTGGTGTACGTTGCTAGCTGCTCTGTGGGATTGACTTCTGCCGTATGAAACTATCATTGGAAGAACTGAGCTTCTCGTATAAAAAGTTCTTTGGCGAGAAGCCGGTGCTGCGCTCCATTACTGGAACTTTTAATGAAGGTGTCACGGGTATCTTGGGGCCAAATGGATCCGGTAAGAGTACCTTGCTGAATATTGTCACTGGTCGGTTGAAATCCCCGAGGGGTTCAGTCTACCTGGTGGCAGAGCATGGGCGGAAAACGATGGATGAGTATCAGAGGAACTCTTCTATTGGCTACTTACCGCAGCGTTTCACGTTTGTTCCCGGGATGAGCGTCAAAGATACTGTTAAATATGTTGGGTGGGTTAATGGCCTAACGGGGAAGCGGCTCAATCGTGCTGTGGAGAATACGCTTGATGTTGTTCGCCTAAATGAGCAGGAAGCGCTGAAGGCTGGTGCTCTCTCGGGCGGACAACGTCAAAGGCTTGGGCTCGCGTGCGTTCTTGTGCATGAGCCGGAGGTAATGATTCTCGACGAACCAACCACGGGGTTAGATCCGGAATCGCGAATGCTTATGCGGAGGTGTATCGCCGACGCTGCCTGCGATGACCGGCTCGTCCTTATCTCTACCCACCATATGGAAGATCTTCGGTATCTGGCTGATGATGTATGGGTCATAGCAGAGGGGCAGCTTCTGTACTCCGGGTCGCTCGAGGGTATGGGGGAGGGTCTTGCTACCAACGATGACCTTCGATATGGAACTGAGTTTGAAGCTGGATACTCGGACTTGGTTCAGAGCCTGCGATCCCAGAATGGGGAGGATCCGAAGCATGATTAGATTATATGCTCGGTCTTCCCTTGGTTGGATCATGCTTGCGGGTGCCGGTGTAATTACCTTAACGGAAGTCCTCTTTCAACTTGAGTTGTTGAAGGCTCCCTATCAGCAGTGGGGTCTTATTGAGTCGAACGTGTCGAACTCACTTGTCGTTGTGATGCCACTCGTAGGCGGGATAGCTGCGGTGCTGCAGGTCCTCGGGCACTCTCCGGGGCGGATAAGCACTATGGCAGGAACTCGAGTTAGCCCTTACGGGCAGTCTATCTGGACAACATTAACGTGGTTAGCGGTGTCTATAGTTAGCGTTGTTGTCGTACTGCTTATCTGCTTCGGCTTTGCTATTGCAACAGCTGGGGGTGGAACACCGGAGTTTAAACTGTACCTGGCCATCTTAGGATCGATTGTTTTTTCGGTGTTTGTTGGTCACGTCATTGGCTACCTGGCTGCTGATCTGAAAGTATCCCTGATTGCGGTTGCCCTTCTCGCCGTGCTTCCCATGACTGCAGTTAATGGATTTTCGACCTTGCGGTTTATTCCGATACTTCCGGCTGAGAAGCTACCCGGGTTCATTTATTCAGATAATTGGTTAAACCGGCAATTGCTGTTTTTGCTTGTTCTTATAGCGATTCTGGGTCTTGCTCTCTATAGTGTCAATACTGCAAGACCCCGTGGCGTCATTTCTAGAGTGATTGTGTCTTTGGCTGCCCCTATTGCCGTACTTGCCATCGCTATGGCAACTCCTGCCGGTCCTGTGGAGGTTTTTGAGTATTCTGCCTCTGCCAGAGAAAAACAGGTCTGTGAATTAGTTGGTGAGCGCACAGTGTGCGTACACGAGGAGAATCAGCCCGAATTAGAAAGAATTAGAACCTCGCTCAATGCGGTTGATGATGTTGTGGGGAGATCGAAGGCGGGCTTCTACGAATTGAAAGATTCATCCCTGATCGATACCGCGAAACCCTTGCCTTATGGCGTTGGAGTCGTAGAGTTCAAACCTGGTCAAGGATCCCGTTTTGGTGCCTTATTGATTGAAGCTATCTCCGGGGTTCTAGTGTGTGGACCGGAATCCTCCGAGTCTGCTATCAACACTTCTTTCGAAGTTAACGACTGGCTGTTGTCTAGGGTTCCCCTCACGGCCCGTGAAACTTTTACTGACGAACCAGATAAGGCTGGGGAGCGACAATTTAATGACCCCCAGATGGAAACGATTGTGCAGAAACACAGTGAAGAACTGAGTACCTGCAGTTATTCGGGTGGTGACAGTGCGGGTGTTTAAGTACGGTTGGCAGACCCGAAGGCTGAGTTGGGTTGTGGGCGCCTCCCTCCTGGCAATGTTTGTGGTTGTCTTGGTTGGCGATGGTGGATTTCAAGTGAACTGGGACACGATATATGAGCCTAAATACGTGCTCTACATGGAGTTGGTCTTCCTACTTTTGAGTACTGTGGCGGCAGTTCTGATTGAACCTCTAAGTGCTCAATGGGAAGGTAGTTCCTCACGTGCACGAGGGGTTGCATTGTTTTCTCTGTGCGTCACCTTCGTGAGTATATGGCTTGTGACGGCGGTGGCTATGGGGCAGCTATTGAGAATTTACCCTGCCAACAGCGTAGTGTTGATGATGCTGACAAGCAGCACCCTTGTAGCATCGGTGACTCTCGGGCTATCACCGTGGATTGGTCCCTACTGGGCGGGAATTAGCTCGCTGGGCTTCTACGCGACCTGCGTTGCCGTCCAAGGGTTTATGCCTGCCTACCGTTCTTTAGTCCCTTTAGGGGACTCTCGGCTGATACCTGCGCCCACGGAGCCACACGTCGTACTCACTTCAGTTCTTGCTTTGGCGCTGTGCGTCCTGAGTCATTGGACAACTGGCGGTCTTCGCCAGGGGCGCAGAATTGTCAAAGAAGACTTGTCTTAGCGCGCCTCCCGGATAGCCTCGCTAGTAGTAATACGGGAAGTCGTCCCAGTTCGGCTCGCGCTTTTCCAGAAAGGCCTCCTTGCCTTCTACGGCCTCGTCGGTCATGTAGGCCAGGCGCGTGGCCTCACCCGCGAAGACCTGCTGGCCCATCAGCCCATCGTCGGTGAGGTTGAAGGCGAACTTCAGCATGCGTTGCGCTGTTGGGGACTTGGTGTTGATCTTTCGCGCCCACTCAATGGCGGTGTCCTCCAGGTCCGCGTGGTCCACTACCCGGTTAACGGCGCCCATCTGGTGCATGGTTTCGGCGTCGATGGCCTCGCCGAGGAAGAAGATCTCGCGGGCGAACTTCTGGCCCACCTGCTTGGCCAGGTACGCGGAGCCATAGCCTGCATCGAAGGAGCCCACGTCGGCGTCCGTCTGCTTGAACCTCGCATGCTCGCGGGAGGCGAGAGTTAGGTCGCACACCACGTGCAGGCTGTGCCCGCCCCCAGCAGCCCAGCCGTTAACCAGGCAGATCACAACCTTCGGCATCGTGCGGATTAAGCGCTGCACCTCCAGGATGTGCAGGCGGCCGCCCTCGACCTTCGCGCGAGCCTTGTCCACCCCTTCTGCGCCAGCGGCGGCTACGTCGTCGTTGTGCTCGGTGGCGTACTGGTAACCGGAACGGCCACGGATGCGCTGATCACCACCGGAGCAAAACGCCCAGCCGCCGTCCTTCGGGGACGGCCCGTTACCGGTCAGCAGGATCGTGCCGATATCCGGGGTGCGGCGCGCGTGATCCAGCGCCCGGTACAACTCGTCGACGGTGTGTGGACGGAAGGCATTGCGCACCTCAGGGCGGTCAAAGGCGATGCGCACAATGCCGTTGGCGCGGCCCTCGCCGACGTGGCGGTGGTAGGTGATGTCCGTGAAGTTGTCTACGCCCGGCACATCGACCGGGCGCCACAGCTCGGGGTTAAAGGGGTTGCTGCTGGAGTTCGTCATGCCCGCTATTCTATCGGCCGACCTCTTTTGGCAAGGTAGGAAGCATGCATAGTCCTTCTACTTTCGTACTGCCGCCGCTCGCCGATCTTGAGGAGCGCGCGGAGGTAGTTGCCTTACCGATGCGGGTGCCCTTCCGTGGTGTGACTACCCGCGAGGCTCTTCTTATTGACGCCCCGTCCCAGTGGGCAGAGTTCGCCCCCTTCCCGGAGTACGAGCCGGCCGAGGCCTCCCTGTGGCTGCGCTCGGCAATCCACTTTGGCTATGGCGGTGGCGATATCGGTGGCGGCACAGATCTTTCCGAACGCTGGGTGCCCGTGAACGCGACCATTCCAGCGGTCGATGCCGCAGCCGATCCGGGAGTGATCGATGACCTCATGGCTCGCTACCCCGGATGCACCACGGTGAAGATCAAGGTGGCGGAGAAAACCGCCCTGGCCAAGGATCCTGCAGCCAGTATGCGTCAAGACATTCAGCGCGTCCGCGCTGTCCGCGAGTGGTACGCCGAACAGGGAGTAGTCGCGCCGCGGATCCGCATGGATGCCAATGGCGGGTGGACGGTCAGACAAGCCCTCGAGGTGGTGGAAACGCTGGCCGCAGACGGTCCGCTGGACTACGTGGAACAGCCCTGCTCCCGCATCGCCGAGTTGGCGGAGGTACGCCAAAGCCTCATGCGCCGCGGCCTGTTTGTCCGCGTTGCGGCCGACGAGGCCATTCGTAAGAGCGCGGATCCGATCACAGCGGTCAAGGAGGTTACCGACGCAGGAGCGTGTGACGTGGCCGTGCTTAAGGTGCCGCCTCTCGGGGGCGTGGATCAGCTCCGCCGGGTCGCCAGCGAGGTCGCGCAACGCGGCGTATCCATCACGGTGAGCTCGGCCCTGGATACAGCAGTGGGCCTCGGCGCGGGTCTGCAGGCAGCGGCCAGCTTGGTGCACATCGATGACGACGGCATGGTCGCCGAACCCAACGCCGCCGGGTTGGCCACCGGCACGCTCTTTGAACACGACCTCGCAGAGCGGCGGATCGTCGATGGCCGCATGCACACCGGCGCTTTAGCTCCCGACGCCGATCGGCTGGCGGAGTTCCGCCTCACCGGCGAGAGGCGCGATTGGTGGCTGAATCGCTTGCGTGCGGCTTATAGCTACTTGGAGGGCGGAAGGTAGATTGTGGAACTGTGACTAACGCTGATAGTTCTTCCCAGGATCCGACTCAAGGCTCTGGCACACGCTCTGCAGCACTACCCAGCCCCGTCGCAGTGCGCGCGGGTTTGGTGCTGGTTGACCAGCTGATTCGCAGTGGTGTGCGCGAGGCGGTGTTGTGCCCCGGCTCGCGGAACTCGCCGCTGAACCTGGCGTTCGTGGAAGCCGAAAGGGTCGGGCGGGTGCGCCTGCATGTCCGCACCGACGAGCGTTCGGCGGCCTTCCTGGCGCTGGGGCTGGCGAAGGTATCGCGCCAGCCGGTGCCAGTTGTTATGACGTCCGGGACGGCGGTGGCGAACTGCCTACCGGCGATGGTGGAGGCCACGCTCTCTGGCGTGCCGTTGGTTGTACTCTCGGCGAACCGGCCGCTCTCCATGTTGGGGTCAGGGGCCAACCAGACCATCGACCAAGCGGAGATCTTCGGCACCCATTCCGTGTGCACACTGAACACGGGCGAACTGGCACTGGAAGGCGCCACTGCTGACGCCGCAACGGAGCTCCGCGACCTGGTGCGCAAGCTAATCGCTGCAGCAACAGATCCCATCGACGGCGGTGGAGCTCACCTAGACGTGCCACTGCGGGAACCGCTCGTGCCGCCGACACTGGACGAGCTATCGCTGTGGGCGGGCGAAATCGCCGAGATGGCCGACGACGTTGAAAAGTCCGAAGGCGCGCATGATTCGCACACTCCAAGCCAACCCACCCGCGATCCCCGGAAGCTGCCCTATGGCCAGGTAGAGGTGGATCTTTCCCTTCGCACGCTGGTCATCGCCGGATCGGTGGCCGATACTGCCTGGGCCCGTTCGATCATGGACGAGCTAGCCGATGTGCCAACCATCGCGGAACCCGTCGCGCCCGCACCCGACTTCCCCGTGCATAGCGCGGCCGTCGACATGTTCAGCACCCAGGTCGTCAGCGATGGAGAACACTCGGCGGTCACCACCCCGGAACAGATCGTGGTGATCGGCCGGCCAACCCTCCACCGTGGCGTCACAAAGCTCCTGGCCAACAAAGACATCCACGTCATCGCCCTCAGCGATACCCGCAACGTGACAGACGTATTCGGCAACGTCGATGAGGTCGGCAGCACCGTCCGGCCCCGCGGCGAGCAGCCGGAAAGCTGGTTGCAGGTCTCCCGCGCCATCAGCGACATGGGCGTAAACCAGGTCCGCGAGGGGTTGGCGAAGCACGAACCGTTCACCGCGGTACACGCTGTGGCCGTTGTTGCGGACGCTCTCCGCGACGGGGACCTCTTGGTTTTGGGGGCGTCTACGGCGGTGCGGGATGCATCCCGCGCCGGGCTGCCCTTTGACGGGGTACGGGCGATTGCCAACCGCGGGGCGGCGGGGATCGACGGAACCATCTCCACGGCGGTGGGGGCGGCGATGGCGCACGCTCACTCCGACCCGACAGCGATCCGCGCGCCGCGCACCATCGCAGTGATGGGGGATCTGACCTTCGCCCACGACCTGGGTGGCCTGAACATCGGGCCACTGGAGCCGCGGCCCGATAACCTGCTGATCGTGCTGACCAACGACAGTGGCGGCGGGATCTTCGAAACCCTCGAACCTGGTGCGGAGGAACTGCGCACCTTTGCCGACGGCACCGCCGCCTTCGAGCGCGTATTCGGCACCCCGCTGGACTTGGACTTCGCGGAACTGTGCGCCGGATTCGGAGTGGAACACAAGCTTGCTAGCAGCGTGGAAGAGCTCGCTGACGCCATCGAAGAGCACGCTGAGCTCGGCGGAAACGGGATCACGGTGCTGGAAGTGAAGGTGGACAGGCGTGGGCGTCAAGAAATAGAAAAAAGAATTGCGGGTAAGCGATGAATCGCGTGAGGAACGCCGAGCTCACGCCGAAACAATTCCGTGCGGCTCGTAGGCTGCGGCGCGCGAAACAGGCCGTGATTGCACTGGCCGGGTTGGTGATCTTGGTGTGCGGCGGCATGATCGTGACCTCGGCGATCGACGACTATGCGATTTCGCGTGACAAGGGGGAGGCGACGGCGGAAGTAGTGTCCGTGCAGACCCTGCGAACCACTGTGCGTTTCCGCGATGCCGACGGCAACTACCAGCAGCCCGAGGAAGGGCTGAAGTACCCGTCCGGGCTGGAAGAAGGGCAAAACGTCAAGGTCGAATACCAGGTCAACGACCCCGAGAACGTGAAGGTTCAGGGGAGGGGGTGGACGTTGGCATTCCTGCCAGCGCTGTCCTCCATGTCCGCCGGGCTGCTTGTCTGTGCCGTCCTGTCGCTACTGATCCGGCGCTGGCAGAAGAAGCATGGCTTTTGACGCCGAAAGTAACCTTTTGTTTCCCTAGACTTGTTAATGTTTTTACCCAGAAGAAACGCTGGTGTGACCTACAAAAGGGATGCTGAAGGGTATGCGAGTTGCAATTGTCGCCGAGAGCTTTCTGCCCAACGTCAACGGAGTGGTTAATTCCGTACTCCGCGTGCTAGAGCATCTGCGTGCCAACGGGCACGAAGCCCTGGTTATCGCACCGGGGGCGAAGAAGGGACAGGAAGAAATTGCAACCTACGAGGGCTTCCGCATCGCCCGCGTGCCCGTAGTGGATGTGCCGGGCATTAACTCCCTGCCGATCGGCGTGCCCATGACGAACCTTTACACGGAGCTAAAGAGGTTCCAGCCGGACGTTGTGCACCTAGCCAGCCCCTTCGTCCTGGGCGGTGCAGGCGCAGTAGTGGCCAAGGCGCTGAAGCTGCCGTGCGTGGCGATCTTCCAGACCGACGTTGCTGGATTCGCCAACAACTACAAGATGAAGTTCCTGTCCAAGATGGCATGGCGCTGGGTGCGAGTCATGCACAACATGTGTGCCATGACGTTGGCCCCGAGCTCCGTGACGATGCGCGAGCTGGAAGAAAACCGCGTGCGCGGCGTGGCGCACTGGGGGCGTGGTGTGGATACGGAGCGCTTCAACCCGGCCAAGCGCTCTGCGGAACTGCGGCGCGAATGGCTGCTGGAAGGCGAGCGTAAGCGCGGCGGCACGGCGAGCGCAGACGCGCTGGAAGCGAACCGGAAGATCGTCGGCTTTGTAGGCCGACTGGCTGCGGAGAAATCCGTGGAGCGCATGGCAGCCCTGAACGGGCGGGACGACGTGCAGCTGGTCATCGTCGGCGATGGCCCGGAGATGGATGAGCTGAAGGCTCTGATGCCCACCGCAGTATTTACGGGTGGGCTGTATGGCGAAGACCTGGCCCACGCGTTCGCCAGCCTGGACATCTTCGTGCACACCGGTCAGTTCGAGACTTTCTGCCAGGCGATCCAGGAGGCCCAGGCTTCCCGCGTGGCGACGATCGGCCCGGCCGCCGGTGGCCCCATCGACCTGATCAAGCCAGGCCACAATGGCTTCCTGCTGAATGTGGAGAACTTCGAGGCAGAGCTGGTCGAGGCTGTGGATTCCATCCTGGCCGGTGGCCTGGATTCCTACCGCGACAATGCCTTCGAGGGCGTGCAGAACAAGAGCTGGGCCAGCCTGTGCGACCAGCTGCTTGGCTACTACCGCCAGGCCATTGCGCAGGGTGGCAAGGCTGCGCCGCGGACGAACTCGCAGCGTGACTTCACGGGCGTGCGGGAGGTTCCCCGCCCGACCGCCGACGAGACCGAGGTCGAGGTAGCGGCTGAGCTCGTCGCGCGCACCAATGCCGAGCAAGCCACGCAGGTCAGCGCTGAGCCCGTCGCGAAGTAGACGAAATGCCCGCGCTAAGATGTGAGTCGTGTCTCGGGCAAGTCTGGAAAAGAAACCGCAGGAAGTCGCGTCGATGTTCGACGCGGTCGGCAAGAACTACGACCTCACCAACACGGTGCTGAGCTTCGGCCAGGATCGTTATTGGCGCATCCGCACCCGCAAGCGCCTGGACCTTAAGCCCGGTGACCTGGTGCTGGACCTAGCCGCTGGCACTGGCGTTTCCACCGAGGAATTCGCCCGCACCGGCGCCACCTGTATCGCCTGCGACTTCTCCTTCGGGATGCTCGCCGCGGGTTCCCACCGAGATGTCCCGATGGTGTGCGCGGACGGCACGAACCTGCCTTTCGCGGACGAGACCTTCGACGCGGTGACCATCAACTACGGGCTGCGCAACATTGTGGACTTCCGCGCCGGCCTGCGTGAGATGGCGCGCGTCACGAAACCGGGCGGCAAGCTCGCCGTCGCGGAGTTTTCCACCCCAGTTATTCCGATTTTCAAGACGGTCTACAAGGAATACCTGATGCGCGCCTTGCCAAAGGTCGCGAAGCTTGTCAGCTCCAACGCGGAGGCTTACGAATACCTCGCCGAATCGATCCGCGCCTGGCCTGACCAGGAGGAACTCGCAGCGGAGATCCGCGATTGCGGTTGGACCGAGGTCGGTTGGCAGAACCTCACGGGCGGCATCGTAGCCCTCCACAGTGCTATTCGCCTCGAAGCCTGACTAGCCCCGCGCCGTCGTTCTGCGGCGCAATCTAGCCCCGCGCTGCAAAGGGTTTATCGATCGGCGCGAGGTTCACTACTCGCCCCGCGCCCCGCCACAGCCTGGCCGCCACGTCGCGGTCCTCGGCGCTCACTAGGTTGCCCATCAGGCGCGTGGCCACCCCCATCGCACGATTCGCCAGCGGCCCGCGCATGCCGATCGGCCCGAGCGCACTCATCAGCCCCGGCATCGTCAGCACCACCGCCAGCCGCCGCGCCAGCCCGAACGCAAGCCCGTACTGTTTCTGCAGTTCGGCCGTCCATTCTGGCGCTATGCCGGCGCCATTGTTGCTCTTTATTCTGGACGCCCACCGCTCCGGTCCGCCCCACTCGTCAACCAATAGCCGAACCAGCAGCTCGGCGGATTCCAAGGCGTAGTCGATGCCTTCGCCATTCAGTGGATTGACTAGCGCTGCCGTGTCTCCAATGGCGGCCCAGTTGGGTCCGGCCACGCGGCTGACAGCCCCGCCCATGGGCAGCAGTGCGGAGGTGATGGACGTCGGTTCTCCGACGATGCCCCACTCGTCGCTGACTTGGCGCGCATAGTCGCGCAGTAGTTTCTTGGTGTTCACCTTCGCCGGGCGCTTGGTGGTGGCCAACACGCCACAGCCGAGGTTCGCCTTGCCAATGCCTTCAACTGTGGCGAGGTTGCTACCTGTCCCTTCAGCCGGGTTGCCCAGGGGGAACACCCAGCCGTAGCCCGGTTGGGCCGTGCCCGAAGAGTCGTTGAGCTCCAGGTGCGAGTGGATCCACGGCTCGTCTCCGAAGGGAGTGTCGATGTAGCTGCGGGCCGCGATGCCATGCACTAGCCCCTTATCCCACTGCACTCCCAACTTGCGGGCGATGCCGCTGCGCACGCCTTCTGCCAGCACAAAGAAACGTCCGCGGATCTTCACTGAAGAGGCAGCGCCAGCGCCCTGGGTGCCTTCGCCCGTGCGAGTGCCAGCGACCTCGCTGAGTTGCTGGGCTACTGGATCCGAGGTGGCGTCCATAACCTTGGCCTGGATAAAACGCGCACCCGCAGCGATGGCAAGGCGGGCCAGAGCAGCGTCGAGGCGCGAGCGGGGGATGGCCGAACCGCGCTGCGGGAAGCCGCCCGAAGGCCAGGGCGCGGTGACGGAACCGCCGAAACCGTGCAGCTTGAGGCCCTGAATGTGCGGGGCGCCGTTCAGTAAGTGGAGCGCGCCCATCGATTCCAAAGCGGCGACAGCGCGCGGGGTGAGGCCATCGCCGCAGGTCTTGTCGCGCCCGTGGGGGAGGGAACCCGAGGCGCTGTTGTCAGTGCTGCCAGTACTGCCAGTGCCCGGTGTTGGACCCGGTGCTGTGTCCGATCCTGTGCCCGGAACGTCGGCCATGTCCACCATCACCACATCCAAACCGGCGCGAGCAGCGTGGAAAGCAGCAGCGGAGCCGGCCGGGCCAGCGCCCACGACAACGACATCACAGGTCACAAGATTGGAGGTTTCAGCGGCGGGGGAGTTCATCGACACCCATTGTTCCACGCGGGTGCGGGCGCGGTGGCGTCGGTACTGGGTAGGCGCCTGGGCAGATGCCAGGGGAGACACTTCGGCAGACGCAGGCGTCGACACGGGAACACGCGGGTTAAACACCGTCTGGGTAATGGACTAAAGTGTCCGTAGACACGTAAAGACCACATGTGAAAGACCGCATGTGAAGTTCAAGAGGAAAAGACGAGGCTGACCACGGACATGCCAAGTGCCACACCCCGTAAACCGGCGCTCCCTGACGTCGGGGACGCGCAACTCAACGAGGCCTTGGGCCAGTCGATGCAGCAGGTTGAGCAGCTGCTGAAGGACCGGTTGTCGGTTGGCGAATCCTTCCTCACCGACAAGATCAGCCATCTTTTCGACGCAGGTGGTAAGCGCTTCCGTGTGATGTTTGCACTGCTGGCGGCCCACTACGGTGAAAACCCGACGGCGCGGCAAGTCAACGAGGCTGCCGCGGTGGTGGAGCTAACCCACCTGGCTACGCTCTACCACGATGACGTTATGGACGAGTCCGACCAGCGCCGCGGGGCGGAATCCGCCAACAAGCGCTGGAACAACTCCGTGGCCATCCTGGCGGGCGATTACCTGTTTGCGATTGCCAGCGACATCATGGCAAAGCTGGGCACCGAAACGGTGCAGCACTTCGCGGAGACCTTCCGGGAGCTAGTGACCGGGCAGATGCGCGAAACCGTCGGCGCTCGCGAGGGGGAGGACGAGATCGAGCACTACCTGACCGTCATTCAGGAGAAGACGGGCGTGCTGATCGCTTCCGCCGGTTGGCTGGGTGCCTTGCACAGTGGCGCTTCCGACGAGCACCGCGACGCGCTGTTCCAGTTCGGCCGGAATGTTGGCCAGATCTTCCAGATTGTCGACGACATCATCGACATCTGGGCCGACCCGGTGGTCTCCGGCAAGCAGCCTGGCACGGACTTGCGCGAGGGTGTTTTTACTCTGCCGGTTCTTTACGCAATGCAGCAGGATGACGCCACAGGGGCGCGACTGCGCGAGATCCTCACCGGACCCGTGACGGATGATGAACTGGTGGACGAGGCGCTGGAGCTTATCCGTGGCTCCGAAGGTCGCGACAAGTCCTTCGAGGTTGTCCAGCGGTACCGCCAGTACGGCGAAGACGAGCTGGCCAAGCTGCCCGACAATCAGGTGACCGATGCGCTGCGGCGCCTGATGGACTTCGCCTTGGAGCGGTTAGGGTAGCTTCCGGGTTGGAGCAGTATTTGTTCCGAGCATTTGTTTCAAGGCAGCCCCAGGTGCTGGCTTGCAGCTGGAGCTGCTCGGAGTAGCTTCCAGAGGGTGCTTTGTACAGGCGATTTGCATTAGTTGGGGCGACTCGTAGTAGAGTTACCAGCGCACCGAATGGTGCATGCCAGATTGCCCGAGCGGCCAAAGGGAGCGGACTGTAAATCCGCCGGCTCTGCCTTCGTTGGTTCGAATCCATCATCTGGCACAGCGCCAAATGGCAAACAACAACCCGGTGGTTGCTTCCCTGTGCGGGAGGTAGCCACCGGGTTTTGCTATGTCCGGGGTGCGGGTTCTGGCCCCGGGGAGGGGCTAGATGTCGTTAAAACGGGAATCTGTGCGGCAGTGGCGCGAATTTTGGCCCCGGGGAGGGGCTAGATGTCGTTAAAACGGGAATCTGTGCGGCAGTGGCGCGGGCCAAGAATGATTGCAACGCTCTGACCTGCAGTTATGCGCAGTTGACAATTGTAGTCAATAACGGAATCCCGTTCTAACGACATTGGGGTCCACAATTCCCGTTCTAGCGACAATTTCTGCGCTGAGGCGTGCTGCTGGGGATGTTGCTGAGGTGCGGCGGCATTGGGGCGCCAGCAATGTAGCGAAGAGTGCCGAACTTGCACCTAAAATGAGGCTGGAATGGCCGCCTGGCCAGCCGATTTGTGTAAAACGTAGCTGGGTGGTTAAGCTAACTCAGGCTTCAAGCGATGCGGTTAAAACAATCCGCAGAGCAAAAAGAAGTATTGCCCCCTTAGCTCAGTCGGCAGAGCGTTTCCATGGTAAGGAAAAGGTCGACGGTTCGATTCCGTCAGGGGGCTCTGTCATTTTATGCGCACCGTCACGCGACGTTAGACACAGACCGTTGACGGTCCGTAGGAAAGTGGCGTCGATGGCGGTGTAGCTCAGCTGGTTAGAGCGCACGACTCATAATCGTGAGGTCGAGGGATCGAGTCCCTCCACCGCTACAAACTAGAAACAAAACCACCCGGTGATCAAAGTCACCGGGTGGTTTTGTGTTTGCTCCCCCTAGCCCCGCCCCCTTTAGCTCCAGTCCCCTTAGCCCCAGCGCCCGCACCCCATTTGGTTGCGCACTCGTAACCCTGCTATTGTTTTGGAACGTTGCACTGACTGCATGGCGCAGGAAGGAACGAACCCGGATAACGGGGTCAACTTCGGCGCTCGCAGCATGTTGCTTCACCTATGTTGATCTGGTCGCGTACACTCGTGAATCAGAACTTCGATAGGGGCGTGGCTCAATTGGCAGAGCAGCGGTCTCCAAAACCGCAGGTTGCAGGTTCAAGTCCTGTCGCCCCTGCACGATCTTCCTTGTAGGTACCTTTAAGGAGAACTCAGACGTGAGCGACGAGAGCAAAAAGACCGCAGCCGGCGATTCCGGCAAGGGCGGCAGCCTTCGTCCGTCCGGTAAGCGCCAGGTGGCCGGCGAGGCCACGACGTCCCGCGCGGTTGCAAACTCCAGCTCCAAGGCGCCGGAGGTTGTTAAGACCAGGAAGAACCCTTTTAGCGCCATTGCGGATTACATCCGCGGCGTGATCTCTGAGATGGGCAAGGTGATTTGGCCCACTGGCCGTGAGATGGTGAACTACACCATCATCGTGCTGCTGTTCCTCGTCTTCGTTTGCGCCCTCGTTGCAGGTACTGACTGGGCCGCTAGCTGGGGCTTGCAGCAGATCATGCGCTAACGTGTTACACTAGCGAACATCAATTCTTACACCGCCTTCGCCGCCCGGCGATAGGCGGATTTTTAATGGATGGAGGGTGCTTCCATGACCGAAGAAAACCAGAACAACGAGGCCGTCAGCGCAGAGAGTCTTGCTGCGGCCGCGCAAGAAGACGTACAGCAGGCTGTTGCTGAGGCGCACCAGGACGTTGCAGGTGCTGAGGCTGAGGGCGTCACTAGTAACGACGCCACAGCCCCTGCTGCCGAAGGGGCCGAAGAAGCGGCGACGGCTGAGGGCGCCGAGGCCTCCGAGAGCGGCGAGGGCAACGATGCAGAGAAGTCTGCCGAGGATGCGGCAATGGAGGCGTACAAGACCCGCCTGCGCCAGTTCATGCGCCAGCTGAAGAAGCTGCCGGGCGACTGGTACATCATCCAGTGCTACTCCGGCTACGAGAACAAGGTGAAGACCAACCTGGAGATGCGCGCGCAGACCCTGGGAGTGGACGAGCAGATCCACGAGGTCGTTGTGCCGATCGAAGAGGTTGTGGAACTGCGCGACGGCAAGCGCAAGATCGTCAAGCGCAAGCTGCTGCCGGGCTATGTGCTGGTGCGTATGTCTCTGGAGGACGCCTCGTGGTCCGTCGTCCGCGATACCCCTGGTGTGACCAGCTTCGTTGGCAACGAAGGTAAGCCGACCCCGGTGAAGATCCGCGAGGTTGCGAAGTTCCTGCTGCCGCCGGAAACCGCGAAGCCGCAGGAGACCGAGGATGGCGAAGAGATTCCGGCAACTGGCGTGGATGTTTCCTCCACCGGTGTGGCCACCCCGCCGAAGCCGGCCAGCGAGCAGGTTGTGGTGGACTACGAGGAAGGCGAGTCCGTCACCATCCTGTCCGGTCCTTTCGCTTCCGTCTCTGCAACCATCAGTGAGATCGATACCGAGAACAACCGACTGAAGGCCATGGTCTCCATCTTCGGCCGTGAGACCCCGGTTGAGCTGGAATTTGATCAGGTAGAGAAGCTGAACTAGAGTTATGTAGGTTGTCTGCGGGTTTAGCTCGCAGATCGACAGGCAAGTTTTACATCCTCCGGTGGCCGGTGAAACTCCGGCATCCGGTCGACGCGATAAACCCCGTGCTGGCCATCAATTGGCGCGGGAACGGGCGTAACTTTCCCCATGCGGAACCTTGCGGTTTCAACAAGGGTATAGGGTGCTGCGGATCGCGTTGATAACAGAAAGAAGGTTTAAAGATGGCAAAGAAGAAGGTCACTGGCCTCATTAAGCTGCAGATCCAGGCAGGTCAGGCTACCCCGGCACCGCCGGTTGGCCCGGCTCTGGGTGCTCACGGTGTGAACATCGTTGAGTTCACCAAGGCCTACAACGCTGCTACCGAGTCCCAGCGCGGCAACATCGTGCCGGTGGAAATCACCGTCTACGAAGACCGTTCCTTCGACTTCAAGCTGAAGACCCCGCCGGCAGCCAAGCTGCTGCTGAAGGCTGCGGGTATTCAGAAGGGCTCCGGCGTTCCGCACACCGACAAGGTCGGCTCCGTTACTTGGGATCAGTGCAAGGAGATTGCAACCACCAAGAAGGAAGACCTGAACGCCAACGACATTGAGGCCGGTGCAGCCATCATCGCTGGTACTGCACGTTCCATGGGCATCACTGTCAAGGACGCTCCGCAGAAGTAATTTTCACTGACCGTGGTAAGGCTACTTGCTTCGCCTGCACCACAACTCCAACAACTCTTTAGATTGGAATAACCATGAGCAAGACCTCTAAGGCATACCGCGCGGCAGCGGAGAAGATCGACGCTGGCCGCCTGTACACCCCGATGGCAGCCGCCAAGGTTGTCAAGGAGACCTCCTCCAAGAACTTCGACGCTACCGTTGATGTTGCTATCCGCCTGGGCGTTGACCCGCGCAAGGCTGATCAGCTGGTTCGCGGCACCGTTTCCCTGCCGAACGGCACGGGTAAGCAGGTTCGCGTTGTCGTCTTCGCTGAGGGCCCGAACGCTACCGCTGCTGAGGAAGCTGGCGCGGACGTCGTTGGCACCGCAGAGCTGATCGAGAAGATCCAGGGCGGCTGGACCGACTTCGACGCTGCTATCGCTACCCCGGACCAGATGGCCAAGGTTGGTCGCGTGGCTCGCGTGCTGGGTCCCCGTGGCCTGATGCCGAACCCGAAGACCGGTACCGTCACCACTGACGTTGCCAAGGCTGTCTCCGAGATCAAGGGCGGTAAGATCTCCTTCCGCGTTGACAAGGCTGCTAACCTGCACGCCATCCTGGGCAAGGCTTCCTTCACTGAGAAGCAGCTGGCTGAGAACTACGGCGCTCTGATCGACGAGCTGCTGCGTCTGAAGCCTTCCTCCGCTAAGGGCCGTTACTTCAAGAAGGTCACCATGGCCTCCACCAACGGCCCGGGTGTTCCGGTGGACAACACCATCGTGAAGGACTTCACTGAAGAGGCTTAAGTCTCGACGTGATGGGGATCTCCTAGAAATCATCTAGGGATCTGCTCGCACCCTCGCTGCTTTCGAGCGGCGAGGGTGCTTTTCTATGTCTGTTTTCTATGTCCGGCGCCCGGGGTGGTCCCCTTCGAACGGCGAGGCGAACAGCGAGTCGAGCTGCGGATCGAACGACGGGGTGGAGCGGCGGGTGGGGCAGTAGTCCACCTACTGTTTGAAAACGATTGCCGGTTTACTATAGTTCTTAATGAAAATTAGCCCCATTGGATCTTTAAGGACTTATTCTGGTGCCCGCTTCACCCCTCACAGCTTGTGATCAACGCGGCCATGGCAATGCCCGCCGCCCCGTCGCAGTCCTCGCAGCCGCTTTCCTGACCGCCTTCACCGCGTTCTTCGGTATTGGGGACCTGGGCTTGCAGAGCCTGCCCCAAGCGAAGGCTGATTCTGTCACGCTAGATAAGGGGCATATTGACGCCTTCCACGTCACCTCCTCCGGTTCCGGCAACCTCAAGTTGGATCTGACCGAGGACACCACGGGCTCCCACGTTGCGCGGGATCCGAACAACGTCACCCTCAAAGTCGGCGCAGAGGCATACGAGCCCCGCACTGAGGGCGTTTCAGAGGTCGGAGTGCCGACCTACTTCCTGCCGCAGACCCAGAACCCGAGCCTCATCTGGCCGGGCTGGGACACGCAGGGCGTCGCACCGCACTACAGCGACGTCAAGATCAACTTCAACCGCGTGTGCGGCCCCGGTCGCGTTTTCATGTGGAGCCAGTCCTTCAATGGCGGGGCGACCCCGCTGCTCTCCGACGGGGTAGAGGTAAAGTCCGGCAACAGCATCCCCCAGTCTTACCCGGCCCACGTCCACGCCAACTGGGGCTTCGAGCGCCCCGGTCGCTACTCCATGCAGGTGCAGGCCACCGCAGGAGATGCGAAGTCGGAAGTGAAGACCTACACCTGGGTCGTCGACAAGTCCGATAAGGATTCCCAGGCGGATGCGCCTGCTAAGGGCGCAACCCAGTGTGGCGACGAGGACGCAGCCGGAGGCGGCGGTTCTGGAGCCTCTGACGGTGCGACTGGAGACACTTCCGGTGGCGCGTCCACTGGTACGACCGGTACGACCGGCACGACCGGTGGTGCTAGTGGCACCGCTACGGGCACCAGCGGCAAGGCTGGCAAGTCGGGCAAGGCATCGTCTTTTGCGTCGACCAAGGCCAGCTCTACGGCCAGCTCCACCTCTGGTGGCTCTGGTAAGAGCGGCGCCAGCCAGGGTGCATCCGGGCAGGGCAACGCCACCTGCACGAAGGGCGAGCCCGCCCTGCGTCCGTTGATCAAGGATGATCGCCAGCAGCCAGCGAAGTGGACCAAGCCCGGTGCGCTGAACTTCGGCCTGGGCTCTGCGGCAAAAACGAATCTGCCGCAGGCCCTCGGGCCGGTCGGCGCTGGCACCGCATGGATGATCGGCGCAACCCAGACCAACGGTGTGCCGTGGGTGGGTGTGAACACCATGCACCCGGATTTGCTGGCCAACACGCAGGGTGATGTCACCTTCGCGCTGACCTCCTTCAGCGGCCCGGGCAGCATGTACGTTTTCGAACAGGGCAACCTCGGCCAGGTCGTGGGCAAGGAATGGTTCAAGGCCAGCGGTGGAAACGCGTCTGGCGCTCACGTCGTCCCGCGCAACTCGCACGTTCACCCGAACTGGGTCTTCTCCAAGCCCGGCACGTACAAGGTAGGCATCACCCAGACCGCCACCACGAAGCAGGGCAAGAAGATCAGTGCTCCTGCCACCCTGACCTTCACCGTCGGGGGCAGCGGCAACGCTAACAGCGGGCACTTCGACTTCGGTGCGGACATCACCACCGACGGTGACTGCGCGTCCGGTGCTGCCGGTGCCGCGGGTGGCGCTGCAGGTGGGGGCGCGGCTGGTGGCGATGCTGGCAGCGCTGCCAACGCCGACGGCTCCCTGGCCGATACTGGTTCCACGTCCGCGATGCTGGCTCTGGCCATTGCTGGCGCGGGCCTGATCGCCCTCGGCGCCGGTGTGATGTACATGTTGCGCACGAATGCTATGTCTGCGGAGTCTGTGGCTGCTCTTCGGTCGATGACGCCCTCTCGTTCCAAAGGCCCCAAGTTCTAAGAATGGGGCACGCAGTTTCATCTCTTAAGGGGGCTACAAAGCCACTGTGCGCCAACGTCAGCGCAGTGCTGCTTGTCGCCGGCCTGGCCGGATGCACGGTCGCAGACGGTGCAAGCCTGCCGAGCCGTGACGATGGGATCACGGATATCGTGGCCTCCACCCCGATTGTCGCCGATTTGGCGCGCCACGTCGCCGGGGATGCGGCGCGCGTGACCTCGCTGATCCCGAACACTGCGGATCCGCACACCTATGAGCTCACGCTGCGCGACGTGCGCAACCTGGCCAACGCGGACGTGGCCTTCAACAACGGACTGCTGTTGGAGCAGCAGTCCGTGCTGCGCACCATGGACAATGGCGTGCTCCCCGGGGTAGAGGTCGTATCCCTCGCTGATGTTGCTGCAAACCATGGTGCGACGGTCATTCCCCTGGTGGAGAATCTGGCGCTTGACTCGGTCTGGTTGGGCATCCGCGCCCAGGGAATCGGTGCCCGGCACGGTGGGTCCTCCCACTCCGAGATGCACCTGAGCGTCACGGACGTGGAGGGGCCGGGCGATGCCGCGGCCTATATCACCGGCACTTTCGGCCAGCCGGAGGTCTTCTTTAACTCCCGCGATGGCTTCGATGCCTCCCGCGGGTACGAGGGCGATACCGCCACGCTGCCGGTCGATGCGCATACCCACATGAGCTGGTCTTTCTCCAAACCCGGCACGTACACCCTGCACCTCCGCGCGTCTTTGGTGCCGGATGTGGGCAAACCACCAGAGCACATTGCGGATCAGACCGTGCGCTTCAATGTGGGCACGGAGGACGGGGCGTCCAAAAAGATAGACAGTGGGCACTACGACATCGCGGTGAACGCCGACGACAACAGCATCAACATCGTTGGCGACGGCGGCACCTTCGACCCCCAGAAAGCCGTGGTCAGCGTGCCTAACCGAACGCTGCAGCCGATCCCGGGCGACCCTAACTACCGTTTCCTGGGCAATGCGGGGGACGAAACCTACCTGCTGCCGCAGGCGGTGCTGGGCAAACACGTCCACGGTGAGCTTGACCCGCACCTGTGGCACAACGCCAAGAACGCGATGGCCTACGTGAAGGTCATCCGTGACAAGCTCATCGGCGTGGATCCGGATCACGCCGCGGAGTATCAGCAAAACGCGCAGAACTACCTGGACGAGCTCGGCCGCCTCGACCGCGAGGTCAAGGGCAAGATCGACACGATCCCCGAGCACCGCCGTCACTTGGTTACTGCCCATGACGGTTACGCCTATTTTGCGGACGCCTACGGCCTGGACATCGCAGGTTTCGTCACCCCGAACCCGGAGATGGAGCCGAGTGCACGGGACATCGTGACCCTCACGCGGACGCTGGAAAACCTCAAAGTCCCAGCGGTGTTTATCGAGCCGACCATGGCGGGCAGAACCCGCGAGCTGCAGCAGATCGCGGATCGGCTGGGAGTGAGCGTGTGCCAGATCCGCAGCGACACTCTGGATGAGAAGGCTCCGACGTACGTGGACCTGATGCGGACCAATGCCGAGTCGATGGCCGAGTGCCTAAGCAGCGCGTAGCCGGGGTGCTGGTGCTGACGGACAACCAACGTGGCTGCGCGGAAAACAGACGTTTTGAGAAGAACTTTAGAACCAAGCAATTAAAGGAAAACCACAACATGCGAATGACAAAGATCAGGAAGTCCTGCCTGGCCCCCACCGCCGCGGTGCTGCTGGCCGGGGGAGCGGTGGCAGCGGGCGCGCCGGTAGTCGGACTGCCGGGCGTGGTGGCACCGGCTCAGGCACAGGCACAAGCACAGAGCCAGGGCCAGGAAGACCCGGCGCTGAAGCAGAACGTTAGCGACGAGGAAGAGCACATCCCCGCAGGCACGAAGCACGTGTTCGACCGCGGCCACGCGGATCTGGGCATGCGCCTGGATGGTGGAAAGCTGGACGTGCAGCTGCGTGACGACGCGCAGGAAAAGCCGGTGTGGCGCGTGCTGGACGACGTGGTCTTCGACGTGTCCGACAAGTCCAAGCAGCAGCTGCCCGCCGATGGTGGCTACGATTTCACGGGTGCGCAGCCGGGCCAGGAGGTCTGGGTTCTGCCGCAGACCGAAGTTCAGGGCGTGCCGTGGCTGGGCTGGAACACGCAATCTCCGGCGCTGATCGCACAGGCCAGCCGAGGCGTGACCATGGAGTACCTCGGCCACCAGGGTCCGGGTCAGATGAGCATGTTCCTGCAGGCCGGTGGCTTTGAGAAACCGCAGGAGCTGTGGAACTCTGCCCAGCCGATCCCGCAGGAGCTGTGGGTAGACCTGAACACGCACACGCACGCGAACTGGGTTTTCACCGAGCCGGGTGTACACCAGGTGGCCATGGGCGTGCGGGTGAAGATGAAGGACGGCTCCGAGAAGACCGTGACGAAGGTCCTGAAGTTCGCCGTGGGCGTGGACCCCGCGCAGGCGCAGAACGCCGCCTGGGAGGGAGACCTGCCGAAGGCCGGTGACGCTGGTTCTTCTAGTGACGCCCGCAACGCCAACGGCAACAACGCCAACAACGCCGCAGATTCGGAGGGCAACAACTCCAACAGCGAGGATTCCCAGGGTGGATCCTCCGCCCTCCCGTGGATCCTCGTCGGCGTGGGCGCGGTCGTCCTCGCTGTGCTGGTCTTTGGCTTCCTTTCCCTACGTAAGGGTGCCAAGGAGCGTAAGCGCATCGAGGACGAACTGTGGGGTCAGCTGAAGTGACCGCACTGCAGATAGCGGATCTGAATGTTCGGCTGGCTGGGCGGCAGATCCTCACCGACGTGAACCTCGAGGCGCGCCCCGGCGAGTTGATTGGTTTGCTGGGCCCCAACGGTGCGGGCAAGACCACTCTGATGCGCAGCATCCTGGGCCTCATCCCGCGCACCAAGGGCAGCATCAAGGCTGCGAGTGTGGGCTACGTTCCCCAGCGCCACGAGTTCGCGTGGGACTATCCGATCGACGTGCGCCACACGGTGCTCAATGGCCGGGCGGGCAGCATCGGGCCGTTCCGGCGGTCGCGCCGGGCGGACTTCGCTGCCACGGCGCACGCACTGAAGCGCGTGAACCTGCAGCACTTGGCGGATCGCCCCATCGGGCAGCTGTCCGGTGGCCAGAGGCAGCGCGTTTTGGTGGCTCGCGCCCTGGCGGTGGAGCCGACCCTGCTCCTTCTGGACGAGCCTTTCACCGGCATGGATTTCCCCAGCATCGAAGCGCTGGTGGAGATTCTGCGTTCGCTGGCCGCCGACGGGATGAGCATCCTCATGGTCACCCACGACCTGGCGCAGGCCGTCGACGTATGTGATCGCCTCGTTCTGCTGAACGGTCGCGTCGTGGCCGACGGCGCGCCGGGGGAGCTGCGCAGCCCGGAACCGTGGATGGAGACCTTCGACGTCCACCCAGATTCGCCTCTGCTGCGGGGAGTGGGGTTGGCGCAGTGATTTCTTTCTCCCAGTTCCTGGCTGACCTCAGCAACCCCGCCCTGGCCTTCCTGCCGAAGGCACTGCTGGTGGCGGTTCTTTCCGCCCTGGTCTGTGGCGTGATTGGCACGCACGTGGTGCTCCGCGGCATGGCTTTCATCGGCGATGCTGTCGCGCATGCCGTGTTCCCCGGCCTGGCCATTGCCTTTGCCCTGCAGTTCTCGGTGATCGCCGGCGGTGCGGTGGCCGGTGCCGTGGTGGCTCTTCTAATCGCCCTGTTTTCGCAGCGCAGGCGCGTGAAGGAGGACACCGTCATCGGTATTTTCTTCGCCGCGGCCTTTGCCCTCGGCCTGGTCGTGATCTCTAAGGTGCAGGGCTATACCGCTAGCCTGAATAGCTTCCTCTTCGGCTCTATCACGGGTGTGTCGAACTCCGACATCATCTTCAGCGCCGTCGTGGGGGCGATCGTGATCCTGGCTGTGGCGGCGCTGCACAAGGAGATCGTGGCTGTTTCCGTCGACCGCGAGACCGCTGCCGCCATGGGGATCCGCGTGTTGTTGATCGACATTGTGCTGTATCTGGCCGTCACCGCCGCTGTGGTGATGTCGGTGCGCACGGTCGGCAACATCCTGGTTCTCGCGTTGCTCATCACCCCGGCCGCCACCGCGCGACTGTGGACGGACCGCCTGGTCGTCATGATGAGCCTCAGCGCCGTGATCGGCATGGTCGGTTCCTTCGTGGGGGTGTATGTCTCGTGGGCCATCGACGTTCCTACGGGCGCGACGATCGTCCTCGTCCTCACCGTTGTTTTCCTCTCCTCGTTCTTTGTGGCGACGCCAATTCGCGCCGCCAAGCAATCCAACAAACCCTCACAGGTGGTGGCTACTAATGCAGAACAAGCGTGATCCCAGGCAGCAGCTCATCGCAGAGCTCAAGCGCAGTCAGAATAAGGCCGAACGGATGCTGCAGGCCTCCAAAGCGATGTTCGCAGTCCTCGGCGTGCTTGTGTTGACGGTGGCGTTTGGCGCCTGGGACGGGGCGTCACCACTATCCAGCGACCACCGCAACGTCGAGGTCTTGCAGCGCGCGCAGGCCACACCAACAGGGCATAAGCCTGGTACGACCAGCGACGGGCCGACGGTGGGCAAGGACGTGAAGAACCCGGCCACCGGAAAGACGCACGTTTGTGCGGGCAGGAAGCTGCTGTACAACGCCCACGTGGATGCGATTTACGGAACGTATAACAAGGGCAAGCCGGACGTGATGGTGGTCGATGGGCAGCAGCCCGTGCCCGCCGATGACGTCTGCCTGCGACTGGCGCCCGACGCGATTGATGGCAAGGAGGCCTCCCGCATCAAGGTGCCGAACAAGAAGGCGCTGTCCTTCCTGGGCAAGCCCGGCACGGTGCTGTGGCATGCCCCGCAGAACGCGGACTTCAGTAACCAATGGCGCCCGATCTGGGCGGGCCTGGGTGCGTTTGACCCGGCGCATGAGCTTAAAGCGCCGACGGACTTTGCGGAGCCGAACCTGCACTTCCACATGAAGAAGTTCTCCGGCCCCGGCGACATGGAGGTTTTCTTCCACAATTCCAGTAGGCCTACCCCGGAGCGCGTGCTGTCCACCAAGGAAGGCCTGAAGAACTACGACTACAAGGTCGGCGGGCACGGGCACTTCGGCTGGACGTTCTCTAAGCCGGGTCTGTATCAGCTGACGATGCAGTGGGACGTCAAGAAGAAGGACGGCTCTACCGTGAAGTCCGCAGCGCGCACCATCAACTGGCTGGTCGGTTCCGACAAGCAGGTAGGCCTGCCGGAGGGGACGACCACGGGGCTGAACAAGATCAAGAAGCCCATCGCGCCTCTGGACCAAGGTAAGCCGGGCGATTCGGGGAAGCCGACGGATTCCGCTACTCCGAGTGACGCGGACTCCGGCGACGAGTCGGGCTCCTCGGAGGCGACAGAGGGCGAAACCGACGGCGAGACTGGCGAGGCTGACGGCACAGACGGCACAGGCTCCACGGACGAGTCGACCGACACGACCGGAACCGAGGAGCCCGGCGAGTCCGCGGAGCCCTCTGAAACGGGATCAGCCCCGACCTGCGAGGCCCCGGCGGATATCCCCGATGAGGATGTGCGTAGCGAAGTCAACGATGCCTTCGGTGAGGGGCAGGGGACTGAGCGTGCCGTGATTCCCAAGGGCCACATGGATATGGGCGTGGGAACCTCGGACGAATCTGACGCGGATCCGCACACCTTCCTGAAGGACGGCGCCGATCCTGCGAATGTGCAGGAGCGCGAGTCCGGCAGCTTCATTTTCCTAGTCAACAGCCCGAAGGCCAAGGTTGGAGTCCCGCAGGATTACCAGGAGGAACTGGGGGAGACCGGGTATGCGCTTCCGCAGGCGCAACGTGAAAATCCTGATGTTCCGTGGCTGGGCTTTTCCACCGAGCACCTGAACTCGGCTCAGCAGGGCGTGGACGTGACCATCAAGGACTTCGAAGGTCCCGGTCGCATGGTGACCCTGTCGGACAATGGGCTGGGTAGTGTCAGCCTGCGTCTGGATTCCGAGCATCGTGAGCACAAGGTCAGCTATGCGGTTGGAGCGCACGACCACCAGCAGTTCCTCTTCACCAAGCCGGGCGCGTACCGCGTAGTATTCCGCTACCAGGGCACCGCTGTGGACGGCAAGAAGTTCGATAAGGAGCTGGAGACCTTCTTCGTCATCAAGGATTCGTGCGGGGACGATACGGGCAGTGGGAAGTCTGGCCTGGAGGAACTCCAGGAGCTGCAGAAGCACCTCGACAGCGAAAACGTCAAGATCGGCAAGTACATGGATCAGATCGTCGGCGGGATCGAGGCGCTGCGGGGTAACCGTAAGGCTTCGCAGCAGCCTTCGACCGGCGGCAATTCCGGCGCATCGGCAGTAGGCGCCGCAAACGGTGGCGCCAGCAATGGCGCCTCTAACGGCGCCTCTAGTGGAACTAGCGGAACCAGCAATGGTGGCGGGGCCGTCAACGGCGGAAGCGCTAACTCGGGTGGTTCCTCTGCGGCACATGGCGCCGCATCAGATGCTGCGTCCGGTGGTGCTGCGTCTGATGGTGTTGCGTCTGATGGTGCGGTGTCCGGCGGCGCTTCCGGTGATGTTTCCGGCGGTGCGTCCAGCGGAATTGTTGATGACGCCGCAGAGGCCGACGGTGCCGCAGACGTCGCCGGCGATGAAGCTGAAGGCGACGTCGGTGGCGGCGGTATTCGACGCATCGACGCAGCCGCCCAAGCCGACCCGAACAAGAGTGCAGTGGCGCACAGCGAGGACGCTCAGAACGTAGAGACGAAGAATACCGCCAGCGAGTCCTTCCTGGATACCCTCACTAGCGGCGGCTGGACGACCGGCTTCCTGCTGGGACTCGGCCTGATGGGTTTGCTGGGCGGAGCCCTCCTGTTCTTCGTGGCTGCCCGCAACATGCAGCGCGCCCACACTCTGCAGTTGCTGCAGGCCTACCGCGAGATCAGCCGTGATCGGACGGAACAGGCCTACGCTGAGGGAGCCTATGCCGAGGACGGCTGGGAAGAAGGCCAGGCCTAAGACCTGAGTGCTTAGGCCTTCCGGCCCCGCCGGCCGGGTACTCGGAACTCGCCCATCAACGGCAACACCATGCTGCGTTTTAGCGGGTTGGCAGTGCGGTAGGCAGCCGGGCCGTCGTCGCCCGGCGCCAACGCCTCTAGGATCAGATCCACTACGCGTGGCGAATACAGCATCGCCAGGTGGCCGGACAGATCGAACGGGTTATCGTCCTGCACACTCAGGTTGCGCACCCGCGCACCGTCGCCGGCGACCATCACCTGCTTCAGTCGGGGCGTCGCAATACCGTCATATTTTGCGGTGATCATCGTGTAGTCGACCCCGGGCGTGGTATCCCCATCGCGGTTCAAGTGCTCGCCGAACTCGCTGCCCACGCGCTGGTCGATCGCCGCACCGCCCAGGATCTTCTCCAGCGGCCCAGCGAGCTTGTTGCTCGGATCAACCCTTTCGGCCAGCGTCGAGACACCCGACAGGGTGGTCCCGTGATGCGCCGGCCCTACGCCGACAAGGCGATCCACCTTATTGCGCGCGATATCCGCGCGATCCGCCCCGCCGGAGTCAGACAGATACAGCCGCGCCTGCGCCACGCCCTGCGAGTGGCCGACCAGGTTCACCTTTTGCGCACCGGTGCGTTCGATGACATCGTCGATAAAGCGTGCGACCTCCAGCTGCGACGTGCGCAAGAAGTTATTCGCGTACACGCCCGGCGCCTTACCCGTCACCGCGTCCCGATCCTTCCCGTAGTTCACGGCAAAAACCGGGTGACCGGCCGCAATGAGGTGCTTGGCCACGTAATCCCACGTGTTATATGCATTGAGCCACGTGCCGTGGATCAGTACGACCGGCGTTCTGCCGTCTAAAGGTGTGTCCCATTTATTGACGCCCTCCGGAAGTGGATTTTCGCGCCTCAGGCTGGAAAGGAATTTCGGGATGAATGCGTCCATGACCCCCAAGGGTAATCAAATCGCAGGGCCTAGTTTTGAATTCGAAAGAAATTGGGGCGTGAGGGGGGCGTCGATAAAGAAAAACAGCGATTTGGAGAAGGGGTGAGGAGGGGTGTAACCTCCTTCGAGGAAGTTTGACTAGATCAACAACTAGATCAGAAACGTCAAGTTTTCACCGAAGACCGTCGGTCATCACCGCCCGCACAAACCCTCAGGGGGAGTGTGGGCAGGAGATTGAAGGATCATCGTCATAGATGACGGCCCACGCAGGTAACACGATAGACGTTCGGATCGGATTCCAGCCCTAGAAAGCCGGGGATCCTACGAATGCGCCTTGTGCTTCTTGCGTAAAACGCCGGAAACGCAAGGCGCTTTGTCGTTTATGTACAGTGTTGCCCTTCAACAATGATCGTCGGTGGACGTACAGGTAGAACGTACACCGTAAACATCAGGAAGGAGGCGAGAGTATGGCTAATCCGAAGAACACCGCTTCGCTGGCAGAGCTGAAGGCACGCTTCGAGCAGGCACAGTCCACTCTGTTGACCGAGTACCGTGGCCTGTCCGTGGCTGAGACCACCGAGCTGCGTCGCGCTCTGGGTTCGGACGTTACCTACTCCGTCGCCAAGAACACCATGATCAAGCTGGCTGCTCGTGAAGCCGGCATTGAGCTTGATGAGTCCCTGCTGACCGGTCCGACCGCAATCGCATTCGTCCACGGCGAGGCCGTTGACGCTGCGAAGGCCATGAAGGACTTCAGCAAGGATCACAAGAACTTCGTGATCAAGGGTGGCTACATGGACGGTGCCACGATTGATGCAGCTCAGGTTGAGGCAATCGCCGAGCTGGACAATCGCGAAACCACGCTGGCCAAGCTGGCCGGTGCCATGCAGGGTTCCTTGGCAAAGGCCGCAGGCCTGTTCAACGCACCAGCATCCCAGGTTGCACGCCTGGCCGCTGCACTGCAGGAGAAGAAGGAACAGTAAGTTCCTTCCCCGAATACATAAGACATAAAACACTTTGCCGGCCGGGTCGCCAACACTTTCTGGCCCACCGGCGCAACTACGAAAGGATGCCATCATGGCTAAGCTCACCAAGGACGAGCTCATCGAGGCTTTCAAGGAAATGACCCTCATCGAACTGTCTGAGTTCGTTAAGGAATTCGAAGAGGTCTTCGACGTTACCGCTGCTGCTCCGGTTGCTGCTGTTGCAGCTGCTCCGGGCGCTGAGGGTGGCGCTGCTGCTGAGGAGAAGGACGAGTTCGACGTCATTCTGGAGGACGCAGGCGCTAAGAAGATCGGCGTTATTAAGGTTGTCCGCGAGATCGTCTCCGGCCTGGGTCTGAAGGAGGCCAAGGAGCTGGTTGAGGGTGCTCCGAAGGCTCTGCTGGAGGGTGCTTCCAAGGACGACGCTGAGGCTGCTAAGACCAAGCTGGAAGAGGCTGGCGCAAAGGTCTCCCTCAAGTAAGATCGCCTTACTTTCCGCGCACAGCGGCCTAGTGCCGAATGCGTGGGCACAACACACCGCTGGAAATCACATTCTGTGGCTTCCAGCGGTTTTTGTTGTCTTGCTACCCTGGGGTGAAGATTAGATGCCGGGTAGGGTCGGCATAAAAATTTTAAAGACATAGATGGTGGCATTGAAGTGACGAACGAAGACGGCTCCACGAAGGCTCCGGCGAAGAGCTCTAGCAAAGGTCTCTACCTACTGGGTGCGCTAGGTGCACTGCTTGGTTGTGCGTTGATCACTGTGGGCGTCATGCTCCCGAAGGTCGTCGCGAACGACAAAGCGCTTCCGCTAGATCTAGCCGCAACGACCATCACCCTCAAGGATCCGGCCGCGGTGATTGGGCCCAACTACCAGGGGCCTAAGGGGAAAGAGGACGTGACGGCGCCGGTTAACCGACAGTTCAAGATCACCCTGGAAGAACCCGCCACTGAAGAAGAGGCAAGTGCCCGCGTCGGTGTGAGTACCGCGCGGACGGATGTGAAGGACGATCTAGAATCCCTGCTGGATGCGCAGGTCTGGAGCTTTACCGTGGATCGCCGGACGGGTGAGGCGAAGGGGGACGCCAAGGTGTCTGACACACCGGCTACCCCTGCGACCGACGGTGAGATCGCGGGTTACTGGGCCAAGTTCCCTCAGGGAACTGAGAAGCGTACTTACGACTACTTCGATATGACGCTGCGTCGTGCACTGCCTGCCGAATTCACCGGTACGCGCAATGTGACCACCGCCGAGGGGCGCGAGCATGAGCTGTACGTCTTCCGCCAGGAAATCCCAGCGACGTCGGTGGCTAAGGAGTACGCAGGTATCCGCAACACCATCACGGTGGAGGATGAGAACGGCAAGCCACAGCGCGCACAGCTTTTCCACGAAGGGTGGCGCGAGCTGGCGGTGGAGCCGAAGTCTGGCCTGCTGGTGAGCGTGGAGGAGGACGTGAAGGACACCTACCGCGATAGCTCTGGCAAGGACGTGGAAAATCTGCTGAAGTTCCACGGCAAGACCCCGCAGAGTGTAACGCAGTCCATGCTGAACCAGGCCATGGAAGTCAGCGGACAGCGCCACACCGATAAATGGGGGGTTGCATTGATCGTTGCGGGTGTTATTGTGGCAGCAGCATCCGTGGTGCTGGTCGTGTGGAAGACCGCTAAGCGGAGGGCGGAACGCAGGGCTCAGCGGAAGGCTTAATGATAAGCCGCGCAGAGGGCGCTGGGAGGGGGCGCCGGGAGGGGCGCTGGGACTGTGGCGGAAGCCTAGACAATTGAGCAGCCATGCTATAGGATAGTTCGTTGCGCTGGATTTACTTTGTTGAGTTATTTGCTTCAAAGGAACGACTACGGATCTTCGCAGAACCCATGCGAAGGTATTGCGCGTGATGCAGACTTTGCCAAAAGTGCCAAAAAGGCCATTTGACAAGGTCGTTTAGTCGTTTCTACGTGGCGGTGGCTCAGTGGGGGAAATCCAACTAAATCGACCATCACGAGACCGTACACACACAATCAAGACCGTGCACTACAGCTCCACCACGTAGTGCTGGCCGAGATTGTGCTGGAAGGACCCATCTTGGCAGTCTCCCGCCAGACCAGCTCAGTGGCCGGAATTCCCGGAGCTCCGCAGCGACACAGCTTTGCGAAGATCGACGCTCCGATTGAGGTTCCAGGCCTTCTAGACCTCCAACGAGAGTCCTTCGCTTGGCTCGTCGGCACGCCCGAGTGGCGTGCCCGCGCCCAAGCCGAGGCAGGGGAGGACGTCCGCATTATGAGCGGACTCGAGGAGATTCTCGAGGAGCTTTCTCCGATCGAGGACTACTCCGAGAACATGTCCCTTACCCTGTCCGAGCCCCGTTTCGATGACGTGAAGTCCACCATCGACGAGGCTAAGGATAAGGACATCAACTACGCGGCACCGCTGTACGTGACCGCGGAATTCACCAACTCAATGTCTGGTGAAATTAAGTCCCAGACCGTATTCATCGGCGACTTCCCGATGATGACCGACAAGGGCACGTTCATCATCAACGGCACCGAGCGTGTCGTTGTTTCCCAGCTTGTTCGTTCCCCGGGTGTGTACTTCGACGCATCCATCGACGCTTCCACCGAGCGTCCGCTGCACTCCGTGAAGGTTATTCCTTCCCGCGGTGCATGGCTGGAGTTCGACGTGGACAAGCGCGACACCGTTGGTGTGCGTATCGACCGAAAGCGTCGCCAGCCGGTCACCGTGCTGCTGAAGGCGCTGGGTCTGACCACCCAGGAGATTACCGATCGCTTCGGTTTCTCCGAACTGATGATGTCCACCCTGGAAAAGGACGGTGTGGAGAACACCGACGAGGCACTGCTGGAGATTTACCGCAAGCAGCGCCCCGGTGAGTCCCCGACGCGCGATTCTGCCCAGGCCCTGCTGGAAAACTCCTTCTTCAAGGCAAAGCGTTACGACCTGGCCAAGGTCGGCCGTTACAAGATCAACCGCAAGCTCGGTCTTGGCGGTGACAACGATGGCACGATGATCCTGACTGAAGAGGACATCCTGACGACCATCGAGTACCTGGTGCGCCTGCACGCTGGCGAGAAGTCCATGACTTCCCCCGACGGCACCGAGATCCCGATCGATACCGACGACATCGACCACTTCGGCAACCGTCGTCTGCGTACCGTCGGCGAGCTGATCCAGAACCAGGTTCGCGTTGGCCTGTCCCGCATGGAGCGTGTCGTGCGCGAGCGCATGACCACCCAGGATGCGGAGTCCATCACCCCGACCTCCCTGATCAACGTTCGCCCGGTTTCCGCGGCGATCCGCGAGTTCTTCGGCACCTCTCAGCTGTCGCAGTTCCTGGATCAGAACAACTCTCTGTCCGGCCTGACTCACAAGCGTCGCCTGTCCGCGCTGGGCCCGGGCGGTCTGTCCCGTGAGCGCGCCGGCCTGGAAGTCCGCGACGTTCACCCGTCTCACTACGGCCGCATGTGCCCGATTGAGACCCCGGAAGGTCCGAACATTGGTCTGATCGGTTCCCTTTCTTCCTACGCACGCGTGAACCCGTTCGGCTTTATCGAGACCCCGTACCGCAAGGTTGTGGACGGCCAGATCACCGATGAGGTCTACTACTTCACCGCCGACGAAGAGGACCGCCATGTGATCGCTCAGGCGAACACCCCGTTCGACGAGAATCACCGGTTCACCGAGGACCGCATTGAGGTTCGCCTGCGCGGTGGCGACGTGGAGGTCGTCCCGTACACCGAGGTGGACTACATGGACGTCTCGCCACGACAGATGGTTTCCGTGGCAACGGCTATGATTCCGTTCCTCGAGCACGACGATGCTAACCGTGCACTGATGGGTGCGAACATGCAGCGCCAGGCTGTGCCGCTGCTGCGCTCCGAGTCTCCTTACGTGGGCACCGGTATGGAGCTGCGCGCTGCCTACGATGCCGGCGATATGATCATCGCCCCGAAGGCCGGCGTGGTCGAGTACGTCTCCGCCGACTACATCACCGTCATGGACGACGAGGGCGTGCGCGATACCTTCATGCTGCGCAAGTTCGAGCGCACCAACCAGGGCACCTGCTACAACCAGAAGCCGCTGGTGGACGAGGGCGACCGTGTGGAGGCCGGCCAGGTTCTGGCCGACGGCCCGGGCACCGACAACGGCGAGATGGCACTGGGTAAGAACCTGCTGGTTGCCTTCATGCCGTGGGAAGGCCACAACTACGAGGACGCCATCATCCTGAACCAGCGCATGGTTGAGGAAGACGTTCTGACCTCGATCCACATCGAGGAATACGAGATTGACGCCCGCGACACCAAGCTGGGCCCAGAGGAGATCACCCGCGACATTCCTAACGTCGGCGAGGATGTCCTGGCAGACCTCGACGACCGCGGTATTGTCCGCATCGGCGCCGACGTCCGCGACGGCGACATCCTGGTCGGTAAGGTCACCCCGAAGGGTGAAACCGAGCTGACTCCGGAAGAGCGCCTGCTGCGCGCCATCTTCGGTGAGAAGGCCCGCGAGGTTCGCGATACTTCCATGAAGGTTCCGCACGGCGAGACCGGTAAGGTGATCGGCGTTCGCGTGTTCTCCCGCGAGGACGACGACGATCTGGCCGCGGGCGTTAACGAAATGGTTCGCGTCTACGTCGCCCAGAAGCGCAAGATCCAGGACGGCGATAAGCTCGCCGGCCGCCACGGCAACAAGGGTGTCGTGGGCAAGATCCTGCCGCAGGAGGATATGCCGTTCCTGCCGGACGGTACCCCGATCGACATTATCCTGAACACCCACGGCGTGCCGCGCCGTATGAACATCGGTCAGGTCCTCGAGGTGCACCTGGGCTGGCTGGCTAAGGCCGGCTGGAAGGTTGATACCGAATCCCAGGATCCGAAGATCCAGAAGATGCTGGAGACCCTGCCGGAGGAGCTTTACGACGTTCCGGCGGACTCCCTGACCGCCACCCCGGTGTTCGACGGTGCTTCCAACGCCGAGCTGTCCGGCCTGCTGCGTTCTTCGCTGCCGAACCGCGACGGCGAGCGCCAGGTCGACGATTTCGGTAAGTCCAACCTGATCGATGGCCGTTCCGGCGAGCCCTTCCCGTACCCGGTTTCCGTGGGCTACATGTACATGCTGAAGCTCCACCACCTGGTCGACGAGAAGATCCATGCCCGTTCCACCGGTCCTTACTCCATGATTACCCAGCAGCCGCTGGGTGGTAAGGCACAGTTCGGTGGCCAGCGCTTCGGTGAGATGGAGGTGTGGGCAATGCAGGCATACGGTGCCGCCTACACCCTGCAGGAGCTTCTGACCATCAAGTCTGACGACGTGGTTGGCCGTGTGAAGGTGTACGAGGCGATCGTGAAGGGCGAGAACATCCCGGATCCTGGTATCCCGGAGTCCTTCAAGGTCCTTCTGAAGGAGCTGCAGTCGCTCTGCCTGAACGTTGAGGTTCTGGCAGCCGACGGCACCCCGATGGAGCTGTCCTCCGACGATGACGATGAGCTGGAGAATGCTAACGCAGCTCTGGGCATCAACCTGTCCCGTGACGAGCGTCCGGATGCTGACATGGATGTCAGCTAGGGCGTTGACGACCCTAAACATCTGACTTTCGTACATTCGCCGTACTTTCGGCGCTTGAGCCCGACAAACAACACAGCTTAAAGCGCCGTAACTACCCAAAGCCCTCCGCCAAGAGGAGGGGAAAGGAAGTCCACGTGCTGGACGTCAACTTTTTCGATGAACTTCGCATCGGACTAGCGACCGCTGACGACATCCGTCGATGGTCCCGTGGCGAGGTCAAGAAGCCTGAGACCATTAACTACCGCACCCTGAAGCCGGAGAAGGATGGCCTGTTTTGCGAGCGCATTTTCGGCCCCACCCGCGACTGGGAGTGTGGCTGTGGCAAGTACAAGCGTGTGCGCTACAAGGGCATCATCTGTGAGCGCTGTGGCGTTGAGGTGACCAAGTCCAAGGTTCGCCGTGAGCGCATGGGACACATCGAGCTGGCCGCTCCCGTCACCCACATCTGGTACTTCAAGGGCGTGCCCTCTCGCCTGGGCTACCTACTGGATCTGGCTCCGAAGGATCTGGAAAAGATCATCTACTTCGCCGCCAACATCATCACCTCCGTCGACGAGGAAGGTCGCCACAACGACCAGTCCACCCTCGAGGCAGAGATGATGCTGGAGAAGAAGGAGGTCGAGCAGGAGCGCGACGCTGAGCTGGCCGACCGCGCCAAGGTGCTTGAAGAGGACCTGGCTGAGCTCGAGGCCGCTGGTGCCAAGAACGATGCCAAGAAGAAGGTGCAGAACGCGGCTGACCGCGAGATGCGCCACATCCGCGAGCGCGCCGAGCGCGAAATCGACCGCCTGGACGAGATCTGGAACACCTTCGTCAAGCTGGCACCGAAGCAGATGATTGTGGATGAGAACATCTACAACGAGCTGGTCGACCGCTACGAGGACTACTTCACCGGCGGCATGGGTGCGGAGGCCATCCAGACCCTTATCCGCAGCTTCGACCTCGAGGCGGAGGCTGAGGTACTGCGCGAGGTCATCCGCGACGGTAAGGGACAGAAGAAGCTGCGTGCTCTGAAGCGCCTGAAGGTCGTCGCAGCGTTCCTGCGTTCCGGCAACGACCCGGCCGGCATGGTGCTGGACTGCATTCCGGTGATCCCGCCGGAGCTGCGCCCCATGGTGCAGCTGGACGGTGGCCGCTTCGCGACCTCCGACCTGAACGACCTGTACCGTCGCGTGATTAACCGCAACAACCGCCTGAAGCGCATGCTGGACCTCGGCGCCCCCGAGATCATCGTGAACAACGAGAAGCGCATGCTGCAGGAATCCGTCGACGCGCTGTTCGACAACGGCCGTCGTGGCCGTCCGGTCACCGGCCCGGGCAACCGTCCGCTGAAGTCCCTGTCTGACCTGCTGAAGGGCAAGCAGGGCCGCTTCCGCCAGAACCTGCTGGGTAAGCGCGTGGACTACTCCGGTCGTTCCGTGATTATCGTTGGTCCGCAGCTGAAGCTGCACCAGTGTGGTCTGCCGAAGCTGATGGCCCTGGAGCTGTTCAAGCCGTTCGTGATGAAGCGCCTGGTCGAGAAGTCCTACGCGCAGAACATCAAGTCCGCTAAGCGCATGGTGGAGCGCCAGCGCCCCGAGGTGTGGGACGTGCTGGAAGAGGCCATCGCCGAGCACCCGGTGATGCTGAACCGTGCACCTACGCTGCACCGCCTGGGTATCCAGGCCTTCGAGCCGATCCTGGTCGAGGGTAAGGCTATCCAGCTGCACCCGCTGGCCTGTGAGGCCTTCAACGCGGACTTCGACGGTGACCAGATGGCAGTCCACCTGCCGCTGAGCGCTGAGGCACAGGCAGAGGCTCGCATCCTGATGCTGGCTTCCAACAACATTCTGTCCCCGGCCTCCGGTAAGCCACTGGCTATGCCGCGCCTGGACATGGTGACCGGCCTGTACTACCTGACCCTGCTGAAGAAGCCGGAAGAGTTCGGTGGTCAGGGTGCCTACACCCCGGCTACCGACGAGGCTCCCGCACAGGGCGTGTACTCCTCCCTGGCCGAGGCCATCATGGCTTACGACCGTGGCGTGCTGGGCCTGCAGGCTCCGATCCGCGTGCGCATCAACCACCTGCGCCCGACCGCGGAGATCGAGGCCGAGCGGTTCCCGGATGGTTGGCAGCGAGGCCAGACCTGGCTGGCGGAGACCACCCTGGGTCGCGTGCTGTTCAACGAGCTGCTGCCGTGGAACTACCCATACGTAGAGGGCGTCATGGCGAAGAAGCCACAGGCTACCGTCATTAACGACCTCGCGGCGAAGTACCCGATGATCACCGTGGCACAGACGGTGGACAAGCTGAAGGATGCCGGCTTCTACTGGGCTACCCGCTCCGGCGTGACCATCACCATGCACGACGTGCTGGTTCTGCCTAACAAGCAGGAAGTTCTGGATAACTACGAGGCCAAGGCTCGAGTTATCGAGAAGAAGATGGCACGCGGCAAGATCAACGAGGCCGAGCGCTACCAGTCCCTGGTTGACCTGTGGAAGGAAGCTACCGACTTCGTGGGTCAGTCCGTCGAGGATCTGTACCCGGACGACAACCCGATTCCGATGATCGTGAAGTCGGGTGCTGCCGGTAACATGCGTCAGATCTGGACCCTGGCCGGCATGAAGGGCATGGTTACGAACTCCCGCGGTGAGTACATCACCCGCCCGATTAAGACCTCCTTCCGTGAAGGCCTGTCCGTGCTGGAGTACTTCAACAACTCCCACGGTTCCCGTAAGGGCCTGGCCGATACGGCTCTGCGTACCGCCGACTCGGGTTACCTGACCCGTCGTCTGGTGGACGTGGCGCAGGACGTCATCGTGCGCGAGGACGACTGTGGCACCAAGCAGGGTGCCATGATGTCCGTCGCTGTTCCGGTTCTGGATGGCGAGGGCAAGCCGACCGGTAACTACACTCCGGCAGACTTCGTCGAAACGTCTGTTCTGGGTCGTTACCTAGCTAGTGACGCCACCGACTCCGCAGGTACCGTTCTCATCGAAGAGGGCAAGGTCATCGATGAAGCCGGTTTGCAGAAGCTCATCGAAGCTGGCGTGGAGGAAGTCAAGGTCCGCTCCGTGATGACCTGTGCTACCAACACTGGCGTGTGCTCCACCTGTTACGGCCGCTCCATGGCGACCGGCAAGAAGGTGGAGATCGGCGAGGCCGTCGGCATCGTCGCCGCTCAGTCCATTGGTGAGCCGGGTACCCAGCTGACCATGCGTACGTTCCACCTGGGTGGTGTCGGTGGCGACATTACCGGTGGTCTGCCGCGTGTTCAGGAGCTGTTCGAGGCTCGTGTTCCGAAGGCCAAGTCCCCGATCGCTTCGGTGGACGGCAAGGTTCGCATCGAGGACGACGACAACTTCTTCACCCTCACCATCGAGCCGGATGACGGCTCCGATGATGTGGTTTACGAGAAGCTGTCCAAGCGCCAGGGCCTGGCAACGCTGGGCAACGGTGGCGTGGAGCGTCCGATCCGCGATGGCGACCACGTGAAGATGGGACAGCAGCTGCTGAAGGGTGCCGCGGACCCGCACGAGGTTCTGCGCGTGCTCGGCCGCCGTGGCGTGCAGCAGCACCTGATCAACGAGGTCCAGAAGGTCTACCGCGATCAGGGTGTGGCCATCCACGACAAGCACATCGAGATCATCGTGCGCCAGATGCTGCGCCGCGTGACCGTCATCGACTCCGGCTCGACCGAGTTCCTGCCGGGCTCCCTGGTGGACCACGCCGACGCAGTGGCTGCTTCTAAGGAGGCCGTCAAGACCGGCGGCCGCCCGGTGGAGGTTCGCGCCGAGATCATGGGTATCACGAAGGCCTCCCTGGCTACCGAGTCCTGGCTGTCCGCCGCCTCGTTCCAGGAGACCACCCGCGTGCTTACGGACGCTGCCATTAACAAGCGTTCCGACAAGCTGATCGGTCTGAAGGAGAACGTGATCATCGGTAAGCTGATCCCGGCTGGTACGGGTATCTCCCGCTACCGCAACATCACCGTGGAGCCGACCGAGGAGGCCCGCGCAGCGGCGTACTCCCTGCCGTCCTCCTTCGGCGATGGCTTCTACGCCGATGACAACTACGGCGAGTTCACCGGCGCTGCCGTGCCGCTGGACGACATGGATCTGATGTAACCCATTAAGATCCCCGGACTGGCTGCCCTGCGGGTTTGCCGGTTCACCATTTAAGCGGGCGCTTCCCTTCGAACGGGGAGGCGCCCGCTTTTGTGCGTCCTGGCGCGTCTGTGCCCTAAGATGAGCTGCATGGGAATCATGTTTCGCAACTCCAAGAACTTCGGGCCATTTCGAGTAAACACCTCTTCTGGTGGAGTCGGCGGCTCCACCCGCCTAGGCCCTGTGCGACTTACTCAGCGCGCCGACGGTCGCCAGACCGTCACCATTCACACGCCGATCCGTGGCCTGAACTTCACCAAGACCTTCGGTCGCAAGCGCCGCTAGTTCCCCAGCGCCCGCTGCTATTTTTCTAGCGCCCGCTTCGACTTCTTGGTCGCCGTTGCCGCCCACGGATCCTCGGGCCATGGGTGCTTCGGGTAGCGCCCCCGCATGTCCTTACGCACTCCCTGATAGGGGCCATCCCAGAAGCTCCGCAGGTCGTCGGTGACGGCAAGCTCGCGCCCGGCCGGGGACAGTAGGTGGAACAGAACCTTTTGCCCCGCGATCGTGGGGGATTCCGCCAGACCGAAGCATTCCTGCAGCTTGACGCGCACAATTGGGCGCCCGGTTTCGTAGCTGATCTTCGGCGCCGATCCGCTGGGTACCTCTAACCTCTCCGGAGCCAGTTCGTCCATCCGCCCGGCCTCGGGCCACGGAAGTTGCCGCATGATTGCCTGGTACGCGTCGATGTCGGCGATCCTTTCGCCCGCCACGACCCTCTCGGCTTCGGGCGTGTAATCGCCTGCCGTGAGTTCCGGCCACGGTTCGCCGAGTTGTTCGCGGAGGTAGTCGACTCTTTCCTTTATTCTTGACGCCCCCTCCGTCATCCGTAGCCAACCGAGTCCCTGGGCAGCCAAGGCTGCGACGGCCTGGCTCCTTTCTTCGTCGCCGAGCTCTGTGATTGATACCGGCGTGCTGGATAGTTCGATGGCTCCAAGGTGGCGCGTGCGGCGGGCGCGAAGCTTCCCGTCGGCAATATGCGCGGTGACGTCCTCCCGCACCTGGGCGAGGGGTGGTGTTTCTAGCCGCGCGGCCGCGCGGATCAGGGGAGTGCGACCCAGCTGCACTTCCGCCACTGCCAACCATTCGGAGCCGCCGAGTGAGCGACGCAGCTCCGGAGCCAGCATGGCACGTGTTCCGGAGGCCAGTAGGTACTCGGCATCCTCGCCACTATTTACAAGCCTCGCGACGCGGTCGGGGTAGGCCGAGGCAACAACCTCGCCGGGAGCCGCCGGGCCTTGATCGTCCACCATGCGCGCGAAGCGACGCACTTCGGAGGCCTGGGGCTTAGCCTCAGCCAGGTCGCCCTGCACATCTGTTGACAGTGCCGCCACTACCTCGGCTGCGGCGGAACCGTGAGCCAGCAAGGCGGCACCCAGGCGCGGGTCGGCGGGAATCCGTGCCAGCTTCTGACCCGTCTCTGTGATTGCGCCGTGCCTATCCAGCGCGCCCAAAGCCTGCAACTCCTCGTTGGCATCGGTGAGGGTTGCGGTCGGAGGGGCGTCCAGAAGAGAAATATCTGGCGAACCCCAGGCAGCGAGGGTCAGGGCGGCGGCGACGAGATCCGACGAGAGGATTTCCGGGGTGATGCCGGGCGCGAAGTGGGAATAGTCTGCCGCGGAGTAGGCGCGGTAGACCTGGCCGGGGCCGAGGCGACCCGCGCGACCGGCGCGCTGATCGGCGCTGGCTTTGGAGGTAGAGGTGGTGACCAGCCCCGTCATGCCGCGCGCTTGGTCGCGGCGGGGAGTGCGGGACAGGCCGGCATCGACTACCGCATGTACGCCGGGGACGGTGAGAGAGGACTCTGCGATGGACGTGGCGACGACGATGGGGGAGTTGCCGGCGAGCGCGGCATCCTGTTCGTGGGAGGTCAGACCTCCGTGGAGCGGTACGGAATCGGGGAGGTGGGAGCAGACCCAGTCGATTTCCTTGCGGCCCGGCACGAACACAAGGGTGCGATGGTCGGGATGGCCTGCTTCGCGCTGGCTTGAGTGGGCCTGCAGCGCCAGATCAGCGACGTGGCGGTAGAAGGCAGGGGAACCCTGGGCACGCTCGGGGTGCGGGTGATAGGAGATATCCAGAGGATGGGTGACCGCTGGGGTGGAGGTAACCTGCGCACCCATATAGTCAGCGAGCTTTTGTGTGTCGACGGTGGCGGACATGGCGCAGAGGTAGAGTTCCCCGGCGGGGTCGCCTTCGCGCAGTAGTGCGACTTCCTGGCACATGGCGAGTACGAGGTCGGAATCCAGTTGGCGCTCGTGGACTTCGTCGATGAGGACCGCGCCTATGCCTTCGAGGGCGGGGTCGGCGAGGAGGCGGTTGAGGAGGACTCCTGGGGTGACGAATTCCACGAGGCTGCCGGGGTGGTGTTCGCCGCGGATGCTGTAGCCGACGCGGTCGCCTACGCGGGAGCCGTCGAGGTGGGCGAGGCGCCGGGCGGCTGCGCGGACGGCCACGCGGCGAGGCGCGGTGACCAGGACTTTCGGCGGAGTGGCCGGGGTGGCCGGGGTGGCCGGGGTGGCTCGGGCGGTTTGGGTGGCTCGGGCGGCTTGGGAGGCCGTGCGCGTTGTGTGCCGCAGAATATTGGAGAGCGCAGGCGGAACGAGGGTTGTTTTACCTGTTCCAGGGGGTGCTTCCACCACCAGTGGGCCGCGTTCTGGGATGCGCGGTAGAAGCTCGGCGGCGGGCAGGCCGTCGCCGATGGTTGTTAGGTCGAAAGGGGGAGGAAACATCGGGATGATTGTAGGTCATCCCGATGCCTCCGCTTTGGTTCTAGTGGAAGAACTTCATCACGCAAGAAATCAGCACTCCCAGAACTCCGGCTCCGAAGAGGGAGAACCAGAAGGTCTTCCGGCTTCGGGTTATCCTTAAGATCTCGAACAAATACCCAACAGATGTTTCTGTGGCGAAACTAAAATTAACATGAGTATCTTCTGTCCTGTGGGCAAAATGGTCAAGAAAAATCTTTCGAGGGACCGGGTTGGTGTGGACGGTCTTAGCGGTGACGTCTTAGCTCATTTGGTTTCCTGTGCGCACTGCGGTAATCTCACCGGCGTAGATTGTATTGCTCCAATGGCGCGCACCATCAGGTGAACGGCAGAGGGTGCTTAATACAGGGATCTTCGTGCCGAGTGCGCGGAGTGATACAAAACGGTAGCGGCCCCGAAAGAGCCCCCATTTTTTGCTGTTTAAAGGCGTCTATTCGCCCAGTGCGGCAGGTGGGGAACCAACTCCGGGGTCACGATGTACCGAGACTTCTGCAAGTTTAAAACCCAAAGAAGAAAGTCTATCTATGCCAACTATTCAGCAGCTGGTCCGCAAGGGCCGTCACGATAAGAGCACGAAGGTTGCCACTGCTGCGCTGAAGGGCTCCCCGCAGCGTCGCGGTGTGTGCACCCGCGTGTACACCACCACTCCGAAGAAGCCGAACTCCGCACTGCGTAAGGTTGCTCGTGTTCGCCTGACCTCCGGTATCGAGGTTTCCGCCTACATCCCGGGTGAGGGCCACAACCTGCAGGAGCACTCCATGGTGCTCGTCCGCGGCGGTCGTGTGAAGGACCTCCCGGGTGTTCGTTACAAGATCGTGCGTGGTTCCCTCGACACCCAGGGTGTTAAGGACCGCAAGCAGGCACGTTCCCGCTACGGCGCTAAGAAGGAGAAGTAAACAATGCCACGTAAGGGTCCAGCACCTTCCCGACAGCTAGTCAAGGATCCGGTTTACGGCGACGTTCTCGTCTCCCAGCTGGTCAACAAGGTTCTCCTTGACGGTAAGAAGTCCACTGCAGAGCGCATCGTCTACGGTGCACTGGAGCTGTGCCGTGAGAAGACCGGCACCGATCCGATCCTCACCCTGAAGAAGGCTCTTGACAACGTCAAGCCCGCCCTCGAGGTTCGTTCCCGCCGTGTTGGTGGCGCTACCTACCAGGTTCCGGTTGAGGTTCGCCCCGGCCGTTCCACCACTCTGGCACTGCGTTGGCTGGTGACCTTCACCCGTCAGCGTCGTGAGAACACCATGACCGAGCGTCTCGCCAACGAGATCCTGGACGCATCCAACGGTCTGGGTGCATCCGTGAAGCGTCGCGAAGACACTCACAAGATGGCAGAGGCCAACCGCGCCTTCGCCCACTACCGCTGGTAGCAGCGGCCTTATAGCCTCACCGCCCTAACTGCATAAAGGGTAGTGGGGCTATAGTGCTATTGACCGCGTGAGGGCGTCATCTAGAAAAACAGCTAGAAAACAACCGGCCCCCGACGCGACTTGACGGCGCAAAGCTGGCACAATAGAACGAGTACGTAATCACCTGCGGCTTGCAGGGGCTTTTTAGGGCACTTTTGAACATCAATGTGAACATCATGGAAGCCTCGGCCAAGTCGCTCAACAACGAAATGAGCGGGGTAACCCAGTGGCACTTGAAGCGTTGACCGACCTGAAGAAGGTCCGCAACATCGGCATCATGGCGCACATCGATGCTGGTAAGACCACCACCACGGAGCGCATCCTTTTCTACACCGGCATCAACCGTAAGATCGGTGAGACCCACGATGGCGCCTCCACGATGGACTGGATGGAGCAGGAGAAGGAGCGCGGAATTACGATTACTTCCGCCGCGACCACCTGTTTCTGGGAAGGCAACCAGATCAACATCATCGACACCCCGGGTCACGTGGACTTCACCGTTGAGGTGGAGCGCTCCCTGCGTGTTCTGGATGGTGCCGTTGCTGTGTTTGACGCCAAGGAAGGCGTTGAGCCGCAGTCCGAGCAGGTCTGGCGCCAGGCAACCAAGTACGACGTTCCGCGTATCTGCTTCGTCAACAAGATGGACAAGCTGGGTGCGGACTTCTACTACACCGTGCAGACCATCATCGACCGCCTGGGTGCAAAGCCACTGGTAATGGCCCTGCCGATCGGTGCGGAGGATGACTTCGACGGCATCGTCGACCTGCTGAACATGCGTGCAGTTACCTGGCGCGGCAAGGTTGAGATCGGTGCGGAGCCGACCTACGAAGAGATCCCGGAGGATCTGAAGGAAAAGGCTGAGGAGTACCGCGAGAAGCTCGTCGAGACCGTTGCTGAGTCCGACGAAGAGCTGATGGAGCGCTACTTCGCTGGTGAAGAGATCACCGTCGACGAGCTGAAGGCACAGATCCGCAAGCTGACCATCAACTCTGAGGTCTACCCGGTTTACTGTGGCTCTGCCTACAAGAACAAGGGCATCCAGCCGATGCTGGACGCTGTGATCGACTTCCTGCCGAACCCGATGGACGTCGGCTCCATCAAGGGCCACGACGCTAAGGACGCCGAGGTTGAGGTTCTGCGCAAGCCGTCCAAGGATGAGCCGTTCTCCGCTCTGGCCTTCAAGGTTGCGGTTCACCCGTTCTTCGGCAAGCTGACCTACGTTCGCGTGTACTCCGGTTCCGTTGAGTCTGGTGCGCAGGTCATGAACTCCACCAAGGACAAGAAGGAGCGCATCGGTAAGCTGTTCCAGATGCACTCCAACAAGGAGCAGCCGGTGGATCGCGCATCCGCTGGTCACATCTACGCCTTCATCGGCCTGAAGGATACGACCACGGGCGATACCCTGTGTGACGCCCAGGATCCGGTCATCCTGGAGTCCATGGACTTCCCGGATCCGGTGATCGAGGTGGCCATCGAGCCGAAGACCAAGTCTGACCAGGAGAAGCTGGGTACCGCTATCCAGAAGCTGGCGGAAGAGGACCCGACCTTCACCGTTAAGCTGGACGAGGAGACCGGCCAGACCGTTATCGGCGGTATGGGCGAGCTGCACCTGGACGTTCTGGTTGACCGTATGCGCCGCGAGTTCAAGGTCGAGGCAAACATCGGTAACCCGCAGGTTGCTTACCGTGAGACCATCCGCAAGCCGGTCGAGAAGCTGGAATACACCCACAAGAAGCAGACTGGTGGTTCCGGTCAGTTCGCACGCGTTATCATCGCTGTCGAGCCGTACGAGCCGGAAGAGGGCTCCGATCAGACCTACGAGTTCGTCAACGAGGTCACCGGTGGCCGCGTGCCGAAGGAGTACATCCCGTCCGTCGACGCTGGTATCCAGGACGCTATGCAGTACGGCTACCTGGCCGGCTTCCCGCTGGTGAACATCAAGGCCACCCTGCTGGATGGTGCTTACCACGAAGTCGACTCCTCCGAAATGGCCTTCAAGCTGGCTGGTTCCCAGGCACTGAAGGAAGCTGTTGCTAAGGCAAAGCCGGTTCTGCTGGAGCCGCTGATGGCCGTTGAGGTCATCACCCCTGAGGAGTACATGGGCGACGTCATCGGCGACATCAACTCCCGCCGTGGCCAGGTTTCCTCCATGGATGACCGCGCTGGCGCCAAGGTCGTGAAGGCAAAGGTGCCGCTGTCCGAGATGTTCGGCTACATCGGCGACCTGCGTTCCCGCACCGCCGGCCGCGCTAACTTCTCCATGATCTTCGATTCCTACGGTGAGGTTCCGACCAACGTCGCATCCGACATCATCGCGGAGCGTAACGGCGGTCAGGCCTAATACAGGCAGACCCCTAGCAGGGTTTCTTGTTAGTGACGCCCCTTCGGCGCCCGTCTCTACCGGCGTTGTCTAAAGGGGGAAGGCACGGGCGAGGGGCCTTGCAGGGTAGGGGTCAGCACGGCGTAGGCCTGCGTCAATAAACAAATAAAAAAATAGATTGCTTGCGTGGCCAGGAATGGCTGCAGGTCTGGAAGCTACCCCAATGTTCGTGGGGTTTCAGATCAAGCGTGGCGGTCAATTTTTCTAGATGACTAAAGTGACGTAGGATGCGGTGTGCTGGCCGTTACCCAGTTCGCGTGTAGCGCGACGGGCCTCGAAACACAAAGTCGGGGCAAAGATGTTCGTTACACGGATAATCTGAAATTCGGCAAGAAGTAAGAAACTAGCCAGTAGGCGACCCGAAACAGACGGGAAGGCAACTGGTTGGCAACAAAAGTTAATGTGGCTGCGAGAGTCGTAGCCACCGAGCAGTCCAGGAGGACACAAAGTGGCGAAGGCTAAGTTCGAGCGTTCCAAGCCGCACGTAAACATCGGCACCATCGGTCACGTCGACCACGGCAAGACCACCACCACTGCCGCGATTACCAAGGTTCTGGCTGACAAGTTCCCAGAGGCCAACAAGTCCTTCGCTTTCGACGCCATCGATAAGGCGCCGGAGGAGAAGGAGCGTGGCATCACGATCAACATCTCCCACGTTGAGTACGAGACCGAGAAGCGCCACTACGCTCACGTTGACGCTCCGGGCCACGCTGACTACATCAAGAACATGATCACCGGTGCTGCTCAGATGGACGGCGCCATCCTGGTTGTTGCTGCAACCGATGGCCCGATGCCGCAGACCCGCGAGCACGTTCTGCTGGCTCGCCAGGTTGGCGTTCCGTACATCCTGGTTGCACTGAACAAGTGCGACATGGTTGACGATGAGGAGCTGCTGGAGCTCGTTGAGATGGAGGTCCGCGAGCTGCTGGCTGAGCAGGACTTCGACGAGGAAGCTCCGGTTGTTCACATCTCCGCACTGAAGGCTCTGGAGGGCGACGAGAAGTGGGCTAACCAGATTCTCGAGCTGATGCAGGCTTGCGACGACTCCATCCCGGATCCGGAGCGCGAGACCGACAAGCCGTTCCTGATGCCGGTTGAGGACATCTTCACCATCACCGGTCGCGGTACCGTTGTTACCGGCCGTGTTGAGCGTGGCGTCCTGAACCTGAACGACGAGGTCGAGATCCTGGGTATCCGCGAGAAGGCTCAGAAGACCACCGTTACCTCCATCGAGATGTTCAACAAGCTGCTGGACACCGCAGAGGCTGGCGACAACGCCGCACTGCTGCTGCGTGGCCTGAAGCGCGAGGACGTTGAGCGTGGCCAGATCATCGCTAAGCCGGGCGAGTACACCCCGCACACCGAGTTCGAGGGCTCCGTCTACGTTCTGTCCAAGGACGAGGGCGGCCGCCACACCCCGTTCTTCGACAACTACCGTCCGCAGTTCTACTTCCGCACCACCGACGTTACCGGTGTTGTGAAGCTGCCGGAGGGCACCGAGATGGTTATGCCGGGCGACAACGTTGACATGTCCGTCACCCTGATCCAGCCGGTTGCTATGGACGAGGGCCTGCGCTTCGCTATCCGTGAGGGTGGCCGCACCGTTGGCGCTGGTCGCGTTACCAAGATCACCAAGTAGTCTCAACTACGCAGCTGATCGCCGCTTAGCGCTTAGGCGCTAAACGGTTCTAGCCCCGGGTTCCGAAAGGAATCCGGGGCTTTTGCTTTGGCAATGGGCGCGGGTAGCGCTAGGGAAGCTAGTCCCAGGGCTAGTCCCAGGGGAAGCGATTCAACGTAGTCCAGCTGAGCGTGTTGTTCTTGCCAGACGTCGGCACGGCGAGGCTGAGGGCGTCCGCAATATAGCGATCCTCACTCATCTCCAACGGCGTACCCTTCGCATCGCGCGACAAGCGTCGGTGGACCAGTACGGGGTCGCCGGCATCGAGAGGCAGCCAGCGCGCATCTACCTCGCCCGCTTTAGCGGCGGAGAACACGTTGTCGGCAGCAAAGAAGTGGACGTTGTGGCGGGAGGCCAGTTCGTTGGTGACCGAAGGGCAAGTCGGATCCATCGGCTCGACTTTGGTGCCGACCCAGGCCGGGTAGCGGGTGCGTTCCAGCATGATGGGGGAACCGTCGATGGTGCGCACACGCAGCACGGTGAGTACTTGCTCGCCCGGGGGAACGCGCAGAAGCTCGGTATCCTGTTCGGTCTGCTCTGCCCATTCCTGGGAGATGACGTGTCCGCCGGGCGTGCGTCCGCGACTGTAAGCCCATTGAGCGAAACTGCGGAACTTGGAGATCTCGGGGAAGCGCGCGGGCATGCGCATGACTACTTTGCGCGCGCCGCGTTTAGAACTCAGGATTCCTTCGTCGACCAGAACATTCAGCGCCTGGCGCATGGTGCCGGGGGCAACGTCGAAGCGGTCTGCGAGGGCATTCTCGCTGGGAATGGGCTCCCCAACGCGCAGCTTTTGGCTACGGATTTCCTCGCGCAGTTCGCGTGCGATTTGCTCGTAGCGGGTGGTCATTTGTCGCCCTCTCTGTATCCGCGGCGAAACTCTTCCGGCAGTTTGTTCATGACCGTGTTCCTGATGTTCCCCGCAAATCGTCCGGCGCTACGTGCGAGGTTCTCTGCCATCCCGACTGCCTGCTCGGCTGCGTCCATGGCCTGTTCCGCTCTCTGCTCGGAGATGAAGCTTGGCCGGTGTTCCCGGACCTGGCGGCGTAGGCGCGCCCGCCGATCCCAGCTTTCGTCGAGTGCCCGCAGCGCCTCGATCAGTTCGGCATCCGTCCCACCTGCGTCGGGGTGGTGCTTCCGAACTAGTGCGCGCCGTTGGCGTTGGTATTCGGGGTTGCTGCGGTAATCGCTCAATGCAGTTCCTCTGTTGTGGACGCCACCTGCGGCCATTCGCCTTCAAATCTCATTTGTGTGGCGATTGTAGTTGTGGGCTGCCTCAATGGGGGAGAGGCGCTGCCGGTACATGGAAAAGCCCACCTGCATCGGCTACTAGGCCAAGGAAGGTGGGCTGGTTTCTAGCGCGCGTGTCCCCTTGGGGATACGTGCCTTAGGGCTTCGGCTTAAGCGAAGATCTTGCGGCGAACGGCGAACGCGCCAGCTGCGACCATAGCCAGGACAGCCAGGGCAGCCAGGCCGCGAGCAGCGGTGTTGGAGCCGGTCTGTGCCAGCATGCCGCGGTCGGTGTTGGCAGCGCCAGCGTCCTGGCCGGCCAGCTGGCCGCCCTGGGCGATGACCTCGTCCTTGTTTTCCTGCAGCATCTTGTCGGAAGCTGCCTTCTCCTCGGCAGACGGAGCTTCCTTGCTGTTCTCGTCCTTGACGTAGGTCTTGCCGTCGTTGGCCAGGTGCCAGACGATGCCGCCGATGATCAGGGCAGCCGGCAGAGCCAGCCAAGCCAGCTGCTTCTTGTCGAACTCCTGGCACTCTGCGCGCATCTCGTCGGTGATCGGCTCGTTGACCTGGTTGGGATCCTTCACGTAGACGTTCGGATCCTGCAGGTGCTGGTAGCAGGTGTTGCCGAACTTGTCTTTCTTGGTGGCCGGAGCCGGGATGCCCTCTTCGGTCGGGACGCCGAAGGCCTTGTTGTAGTCTGCACGCATCTGGTCGGTGATCGGCTCGTTTGCCTTGTTGGGATCCTTCACGTAAACGCTCGGATCCTGCGTGCTCTGGTACCAGGTGTTACCTTCGTCATCCTGCTTGGTGGCCGGGGCCGGGATGTTGGTGTCCTCGGCAGAATCAGTCTCCGTAGCGGGAATCTGAGCCTGGGCAACAGTTGCGCCGCCGAGAGTGAGGGCGCCAGCCATTGCGACTGCGGTCAGGGATTGCGAGAAACGCTTCATGTTATCTCCTTCAAGAAATAGGTCGTGCGCAATGCCCACCAAACAGCGAAGGCATTAACACGAGTAACATTAGACCCGTCCTTAACATTTGTCACATCTTTTTCTAAGTTAATGAGATTTAGCGCATTCTGGGGGTAGTGCTTCTACTGACCCGATTGCCCAGGGTGGGGAGCGCTAGCGGTGCTGGAAGTTCCCTGATATTGCCAACCCACAACAGCATTACGCACGGCAGAGGCAAGGGGGTTCGCGGGCTGGATGCAGCTAATCGTCAGTAGTCGGCCCGGCATGGGGCCGTCCCCCCAAATCTGTGGATCCTTCGATAGCGCATCCTTGCTGGGATCGTGCAGGTCGGATGCGGAATAGACCAGCCAGTTGTCCCCAGATTCGGCAGTGCGGATATACAGCTTGTCACCCACGGCAACTCTATGGCGATCTGCCGTCCCGTCGTAAAGGTCGTTGAATACAGCAGGTACACCCGCGCCGGTGTGGCCTGCAATTACCACGATGTCCGGCGCATTCGTTCCAGGTAGTGAATACGGGCGATCAGGCGCGGTGTACGTGCATGCCTTATCCAAAGTGCCCGGGTCGATGGCCCCGTCCTTGACTCGGCACGAACCCTCCTCAAAGTTCGCATGCACGTTGATCGCCGGAATAAACATCTCTTGAGCTGCGGCCGGCGGAATAGCGGGCGACTGTTCCGCAACAACCTCGTTGGATTCCAGACCTTCCGGAGGCTTGACAGACGAGTCGTGCGGCCACAACGCGAGGACAATGAGCGTGGCGAAGATCGCGGCGCCAATGCGCGCAATAAGCCGCCTCTTATCCTGAGGGGTTCTTTGTCTACGGTGTTTGGGCGCCTGCTGCCTAAGGATGTTGTCTTCCGTACGCTCCCGACGCTGGGGTCGTATCGTAGCGTGTCGCGGCGCCGCAGGACGCGCCGAAGTAGATGGCGGTATCGGATGGCGCGTCGGGCCTGGGGAAGGGCGACGTGAGTTGCGGGGGTCGCTCATTATTGTTCCTTCTTTAGATGACGCCACCTTTAGGCCATCCATCATCAATCTCAACTTTGTGGTGATTGTAGTGCTCCGTGGCCCTTCTGGAGTAAAAGCAGGTGGGCGCGTTGGGGCGTCAATAAGAAAAGAGAGTAGTGATTTGGTTTCGGCGCGCCCGGTGTGGTTCAATACTTGACGTTGCTTTAACACGGCACATGAGGCCAGTCGGGTGAAGCCAGGCTGAACCAAGAAGGTGTCGATGGTGAAGTGAGCATGATCCATCGTCGGTGAAGAACCTCGCGAAAGTGATCCTCCAAGGATCTCAGCGGGGCTGCTTTGCTGTGCGGTACTTAAAAAGCGGAAAGGCGACACGCCCGACCGCGGGTGCCGGAGGATGGGGCATGGTAAATGAACAGCGGCAGTAAGCGAAGGAAATCCTTCCGACAAAGCGCGGAACACGCTTCCAAGCTTGGCTCCATATATGAGGACTTAATTAGTTAAGGCCAGACGTGGAACCAACAGGGGCGGGAACCGGGTGTTGTTACAAAGACTTGTTAACCCAAGTGCGTATGGCGTGTGTTCATTAAAACCAAATGACCCGCGTCCATCGATGGCACAAACAAGTAAATGTAAGACACAAGCGACACTGGCGACTGGACCAGGCCCCAAGGCCGGACAGCGTTAAGACTAAGACAGACAAAAAGCGTGTTAACCCGCTGTTCAGGCAGCAGGTGCGCTTTGAAGGAAGAGGACAAGCGTGGCGGGACAGAAGATCCGCATTAGGCTCAAGGCCTACGATCACGAGGCTATCGACGCTTCTGCCAAGAAGATCGTCGAGACGGTAACCCGTACCGGCGCTCGTGTTGTCGGCCCAGTGCCACTGCCAACTGAAAAGAACGTGTACTGCGTCATCCGTTCTCCGCACAAGTACAAGGACTCGCGCGAGCACTTTGAGATGCGTACGCACAAGCGTCTGATCGACATTCTCGACCCAACCCCGAAGACCGTTGACGCTCTGATGCGCATCGATCTTCCGGCCAGCGTCGACGTCAACATTCAGTAAGCGGCAAAAGAGTCTGAACTACTGAAAACGGCAGCGGAAGAGAAACTATGAGTGATATTGAGATCAAGGGCATCCTGGGCAAGAAGCTCGGCATGACCCAGATCTTCGACGAAGAGAACCGTGTTGTACCGGTTACCGTCGTCGAGGCTGGGCCTTGTGTCGTTACCCAGGTGCGTACCAAGGAAACCGACGGCTACGAGGCCGTACAGATCGCCTTCGGCGAGATCGACCCGCGCAAGGTCAACAAGCCTGCCGCTGGTCACTTCAAGAAGGCTGGCGTGACTCCGCGCCGCCACGTCGCTGAGATCCGCGTTGCAGACGCATCCAGCTACGAGGTTGGCCAGGACGTCACCGTCGACATCTTCAACGATGTCAAGTTCGTCGACGTGACGGGCACCACCAAGGGTAAGGGCTACGCCGGTGGCATGAAGCGCCACGGCTTCGCCGGCCAGGGTGCTGCACACGGTAACCAGGCTGCTCACCGCCGCGTGGGCTCCATTGGACAGGCAGCCACCCCCGGCCGCGTGTTCAAGGGCAAGCGCATGGCAGGCCGCATGGGTAACGACCGCGTTACCCAGCAGAACCTGAAGGTTGCCAAGGTCGACGCAGAGTCCAACCTGCTCCTGATCAAGGGCGCAGTTCCGGGTGTCAACGGCGGCCTCGTCGTTGTCAAGACCGCAGTGAAGGGCGGTGCACACGCATGAGCAATCTAAAGCTTGATGTCCACACCGCTGACGGTAAGACCAACGGCACGGTCGAGCTGCCCGCATCCATCTTCGATGCAGAGGCAAGCGTCGCCCTGATGCACCAGGTCGTTACCGCTCAGCTCGCAGCAAAGCGCCAGGGTACCCACGCTACGAAGACTCGTGGCATGGTGTCCGGTGGTGGCCGTAAGCCATTCCGCCAGAAGGGCACCGGTCGTGCTCGCCAGGGCTCCATCCGCGCTCCCCACTTCACCGGTGGTGGCACGGTTCACGGTCCGCAGCCGCGCGACTACTCCCAGCGCACCCCGAAGAAGATGAAGGCCGCCGCTCTGCGTGGCGCCCTGACCGATCGCGTGCGTCACGACCGCATCCACGTGGTCGAGGAGCTGGTCCCGGGCCAGACCCCGTCCACCAAGGCTGCACGCGCTTTCATCGAGCGTCTGACGGACCGCAAGTCCGTGCTGGTCGTCCTGACCCGCGAAGACGTCACCGCATGGAAGTCTGTGAACAACCTGCCGCAGGTGCACACCCTGGTCAACGACCAGCTGAACACCTACGACGTTCTGAACGCAGATGACGTTGTGTTCTCCGTGGAGGCACTGAACGCTTTCATCAACGCCGCTGATAAGACCAAGGAGGAGGCAAAGTGAGCACTGTAGCTGATCCTCGCGATATCATCATCGCCCCGGTCGTATCTGAGAAGTCCTACGGCCTGATGGAGCAGAACGTTTACACGTTCCTGGTTAACCCCAGCTCTAACAAGACCCAAATCAAGATTGCCGTCGAGCAGATCTTTGGTGTGAAGGTCGCCAGCGTTAACACCGTTAACCGTGAGGGCAAGCGTAAGCGCACCCGCACCGGCTACGGCCAGCGCAAGGCAACCAAGCGCGCCATGGTGACCCTGGTCGCCGGCAGCGATCCGATCGACATCTTCGGTGGAGCGACCGCCTAAGGGCGGCCGGATACCGAAAGGTAAAGAGGAAGCAAGAGTATGGCTATTCGTAAGTACAAGCCGACTACGCCGGGTCGCCGCCAGAGTTCTGTCTCCGAGTTCGCGGAAATTACCCGTTCGACTCCTGAGAAGTCTCTGCTGCGCCCGCTGTCGAAGACCGGTGGTCGTAACGTTCACGGCCACATCACGACCCGTCACAAGGGTGGTGGCCACAAGCGCCGCTACCGCGTTATCGACTTCCGTCGTAACGACAAGGACGGCGTGCTGGCTAAGGTTGCTCACATCGAGTACGACCCGAACCGCACCGCTAACATCGCACTGCTGCACTACCGCGATGGCGAGAAGCGTTACATCATCGCCCCGCGTGGCCTGCAGCAGGGTGCCCTGCTGGAGTCCGGCCCGAACGCAGACATCAAGGTTGGTAACAACCTGCCGCTGCGTAACATCCCGACCGGTACCACCATCCACGCTGTGGAGCTGAAGCCGGGCGGCGGCGCCAAGATGGCTCGTTCCGCTGGTGCCTCCATCCAGCTGCTGGGTAAGGAAGGCAAGTACGCAGTCCTGCGTATGCCGTCCACCGAGATCCGTCGCGTTGACATCCGCTGCCGCGCCACCATCGGCGAGGTCGGCAACGCTGACCAGATCAACATCCGCTGGGGCAAGGCCGGCCGTATGCGCTGGAAGGGCGTTCGCCCGACCGTCCGTGGTGTTGTTATGAACCCGGTTGACCACCCGCACGGCGGTGGTGAGGGTAAGACCTCCGGTGGTCGTCACCCTGTGTCTCCTTGGGGTCAGCCTGAGGGACGCACCCGCAAGCCGAACCGTCCTAGCGACCGGATGATCGTTCGCCGTCGTCGCTCCAACAAGAACAAGAAGCGCTAAGAGGAGGTAGTAGAGAATGCCACGCAGCCTGAAGAAGGGCCCATTCGTCGACGAACACCTCCTTGCGAAGGTGGACGCTCAGAACGAAAAGGGCAACAAGAACGTCATCAAGACGTGGTCCCGTCGCTCGACCATTCTTCCCGATTTCATCGGCCACACTTTCGCCGTCCACGACGGTCGTAAGCACGTACCGGTGTTCATCGACGATTCCATGGTCGGTCACAAGCTAGGTGAGTTCGCTCCTACGAAGACCTTCAAGGGTCACGTCAAGGACGACAAGAAGGGTCGTCGATAATCATGTCTGACACCGTAACCACCGCACGCGCAACCGCGCGTTTCGTCCGCGTCACTCCGATGAAGGCACGTCGCGTGATCGACACGATCCGTGGCAAGTCCGTCGAGGACGCACTGGCGATCCTGAAGTACGCTCCGCAGGCCGCTTCCGAGCCGGTCGCGAAGGTCGTTGCTTCGGCCGCCGCCAACGCCGAGAACAACTTCGGCTTGGATCCGCAGACGCTGGTCGTCTCTGAGGCTTACGCCGACGAGGGCCCGACCATGCGCCGTTTCCGTCCCCGCGCCCAGGGTCGTGCATTCCACGTCCGCAAGCGCACCAGCCACATCACTGTGGTCGTCGAGAGCCAGAAGGGAAGTGCTCAGTAGTGGGCCAGAAAATCCACCCCCACGGCCTCCGGCTGGGTATCACTTCCGAGTGGCGCTCCCGCTGGTACGCCGACAAGCAGTACGCTGATTACCTCGCCGAGGACATCAAGATCCGCGACTTCCTGTCCGAGGGTCTTGACCGCGCCGGCATCGCCAACGTTGTCATCGAGCGCACCCACGACCGGGTTCGCGTTGACATCCACACTGCCCGCCCGGGCATTGTGATCGGCCGTCGTGGCTCCGAGGCTGACCGCATCCGCGGCCAGCTGGAGAAGCTCACCGGCAAGCAGGTTCAGCTGAACATCCTCGAAGTTAAGAACATCGATGCCAACGCACAGCTGGTGGCACAGTCCATCGCTGAGCAGCTGACCAACCGCGTTGCCTTCCGTCGCGCTATGCGCAAGGCAATCCAGGGCGCTATGCGCCAGCCGCAGGTCAAGGGCATTAAGGTTGTTTGCTCCGGTCGCCTGGGCGGCGCGGAGATGGGCCGCACCGAGCGCTACCACGAGGGTCGCGTTCCGCTGCACACCCTCCGCGCTGAGATCGACTACGGCACCTACGAGGCTCACACCACCTTCGGACGCATCGGCGTCAAGGTGTGGATCTACAAGGGTGACGTCGTCGGTGGCCGTCGCGAGAGCCTGATGAATGCACGCGACGAGCGCCCGTCTCGCGGCCGTCGCGAGCGTCCACGTCGCGGTGGCGCACGTCGCCAGCGCGCTGAGCAGAAGCAGGAGGGCTAAGACAAATGCTTATCCCGAAGCGCGTTAAATACCGTCGCCAGCACCGCCCGACCCGTCGTGGCGTGTCCAAGGGCGGCAACCGCGTAACGTTCGGCGACTACGGCCTGCAGGCCCTGGAGCCGACCTACATCACGAACCGTCAGATCGAGTCCGCTCGTATCGCCATTAACCGCCACATGAAGCGTGGCGGCAAGGTGTGGATCAACATCTTCCCGGATCGTCCGCTGACCCAGAAGCCGCTCGGCGTGCGTATGGGTTCCGGTAAGGGCCCGGTGGAGAAGTGGGTTGCTAACGTTAAGCCGGGTCGCATCCTCTTCGAGGCCTCTTACCCGAACGAGGAGATCGCCCTCGAGGCACTGCGCCGTGCTGGTAACAAGCTGCCCTGCAAGGTTCGCATCGTGAAGAAGGAGGATCAGTTCTAATGGCTACCGGAACTCCGGCACATGAGCTCCGCGAGCTCAACAACGAAGAGCTGACCACCCGCCTGCGTGAGGCGAAGGAAGAACTGTTCAACCTTCGCTTCCAGGCTGCGACCGGCCAGCTGACCAACAACCGTCGTCTGGGTGTTGTCAAGCGCGACATCGCCCGCATCTACACCGTCCTGCGCGAGCGTGAGCTCGGGCTGTCTACCAACCCGGGTGGTGACGCAGCATGAGTGAGGCAACCGTGAATGACAACGCAGCTGTGAAGAACGAGAAGGGCGCCCGCAAGGTTCGCTCCGGATACGTTGTTTCCACCAAGATGAACAAGACCATCGTGGTCGAGCTCGAAGACCGCAAGCAGCACGCACTGTACGGCAAGATCATGCGCCGTAACTCCCGCGTGAAGGTCCACGATGAGAACGAGACCGCCGGCGTAGGCGACCGCGTTCGCATCGAGGAGACCCGCCCGCTGTCCAAGGACAAGCACTTCCGCCTGACCGAGATCATCGAGAAGGCTCGCTAGTCCCTGCAGCTCTGAGAGCTCAGCCTGCTATGGCAGCTACGGCTGCTTAGGCGGCTGTAGCGCTAGACCCCCTCCCGCACTTTGCTGTGGTAGGGGGTCTTTTTCGTTTCTTGCTAACGCCCTCGCAGGGGACAAATGCTGTTGGGATGTAGCGGAGGTAGGTAGCTGCCGGCGTGGGGGGCTAACTTCGGGGCGTTTAGGACATTTGTCCCGGATGACCCGTGGAAAGTGCAGCGTTGAGCGTGGAGAGTGGAGGCACGGGTGAGGTTTGGAGGGTGGACCATGGCGAGTGGAGACCCGAACGGTGCGTCCGCGTGTACACGTGACCGAGTCATGCCACACCCACCTGCATCTGTTCGGGTGTCAGCCTGTTGCCCGCCTAGACCCACATCTAGCTTAAATATCCAGCAGTTCGATCCAGGCCGTCAGCCGAGTATCCTCCGCTAAGTCGGCGAAGCTCACATCGTAGCCTTTCTCCTGCAGCCAAGTGAGAACCGTAACTAGCTGCAGAGAGTTCATACCCTGGTCATAGAGTTCCTCGGAAACCTCGATCTCCGCTGGCTCCATCTTCATCGTCTCGGCTACACATCCGCGCAACTGGTCTTCAGTGATTGGTTCCATTAGTTCACTACCTCAATCTTCCGTTCGGTCGTGCTATCTGCGTTGTTCTGTTGGATTCGTTTATTCACTTTGCCCACCCCGGTGGTGGGGAACTCCTCTACGATGTGCACGTGGTCCGGTACTGCGAACCGCGCGATACCGGCAGCCCGAGCATGCTTCCGGACAGCAAGTGGCGTTAGATCATCCACCCCATCCCTCAGGATCACATAGGCCGTGATGGCTTCGCCCAGATTGTCGTCCGGAGTGCCAACCACCGAAACATCGTGGATATCCGGATGGCTGAGCAACGCGTTTTCGACTGCTTCCGGAGCCACCTTTTCCCCACCGCGGTTGATCTGATCCTTTGCCCGGCCGACAACCGTCAGAGCACTATCGTCGACGGTGACGATGTCGCCAGTAATGTAAAAGCCATCTTCGGTGAATGCCCTAGAGTTGATCTCTTCAGCACGGTGATAGCCCCGGATCGTGTACGGCCCGCGGGTGAGTAGGTGTCCGGGGTGGCCTTCGGGGAGGGGGAGCGTGGCGTCATCAACAATGCAAATCTCATCGTGGCTGCTCATGGGGCGACCCTGTGTATTGATTATTTCCTCGGTCGAGGCGTTTAACGGTGTGAAGTTTACGAGTCCCTCAGCCATGCCGAAAACCTGTTGCAGTTGACAGTCGAGTTCCGGCCGGATGCGGCGGGCCACCTCGGCAGATAGCTTCGCCCCACCCACCCATAGCGTGCGCAGAGTGCGTAGGTCGTGGCGATCGCGGGCCGGTGCGTGGAGAATGCCCAGTACCGCCGGAGGTACCAGGGCGAGGTGAGTCGCACCGTGGCGGTCAATGGCAGGCAGCAGATCGCTGGGCATCGGTGATTTGGCGAAAACGATGTGCGCTCCGCGCAGCAGCGCACCCAGAATTCCCGGCGAGCTGAGAGTGAAGTTATGCGCCGCGGGCAAAGCGACGAGCAGGCAAGATTCCGTCTCCAAGTCACAGGCTTGCAACGCACAACGGATCGAATAGAGATAATCCGCATGGGTTCGCGGGATTAGCTTCGGTAGGCCGGTCGTGCCACCGGAGAGTTGCAGGAACGCAAGCTCGTCTGCTTCTACATCGGCGGTTGGAGGGGCGGGTGACTCTTCGTTTGCAGCCTCCGAGTGCCCCGTTGATTCGGTAGCCCAGGGAGATTCGGCGGTCTCGTCGATGAGGATCGCTCGAACAGTGCGGCCATCGTCCAGCGGCTCTTGTAGCGTGGCGTGGACGCCCGCAAGGTGCCGATCGGGGCGTGACGTGCTGATGTAGAAGCGTGCTGGCGCGTGGCTGGCGAAGTGGCGCACCTCCGTGGAGCCGAGGTCAGGCAAGGCGAAGATGGGAATGGCGCCGAGCTTCCATAATGCCAAGAGAGTTTCGAGGAACACCACACTATTGGGAAGCTGCAGGATGCAGCCATCGCCCCGGCGTACTCCGGCTTGGTGAAGGTAGTGGGCGGCGGTCTCGACGCTGTTGTCTAGTTCGTGCCAGGACAGGCTGCGGTGGCCGTCCGTCGTGGCGGGTCGATTGGGAAAGGTGGCAACCGTTTGCTGGAAGACATCCCAGTGGGTGTGGTGGGTCCATATTCCCTGGCGGTGGTATTCCTGCGCGAGGGTACGGGGCATGTGGTTGGCCAGTACCTCTGGGCCGTGGCTTCCGTTAAGCGGGCTGAGGTGGGGCTCGGGATTGGGCGCTATGTGTGCTGACGGGGGCTGCGCGGTGCCTTCTGTATCTCCCTTTGCGGCCAGTCCCAACAGCGCACGCACCGGACCGAGTTTGAAGTTGGTTTCCTCGATCTCCTGGTCTGGCTGGGATTCGGCAACGATTCCGCCGCCGGCTCGGGCAGACACTTGGGAGTCTTGAACCGTGGCACTTCGGATAGCTACCCGCCACTCGCCATCGCCGTGGGAATCTGCGTATCCGATGGCGCCGCCGTACAGACCCCGCTCCGGCTCCTGCTGGCGCAAAAAGTCCAACGCAGCAGCGGACGGTGCTCCATTGACTGCCGGAGTGGGGTGTAGCAACGCAGCCAACTCCAGAACGGAGGTATCAGGGTTCCGCAACGTGCCTTCGATATGGGTTCCTAGGTGCCAGGTGTGCGACGTGGCGGTCAGCGTGGGTAATTCCGGAACGTGTAGCTGAGTACACAGGGGTTCAAGAACCTTCCGGATGGCCGTGGTCACGAAGCGGTGCTCGGCGATGTCTTTGTGGGAGAGCGTGAGCTCAATTGCCCGCGCCCAGTCCGTCACCGGGTCCTCCGATCGAGCGATAGTTCCGGCCAGCGGGTGGGAAACAATCCGCGCGCCTTCCTTGCGGATCAGTAGCTCCGGGCTAGATCCCACGAAGAAAGCTTCTTCGGGGCCGTTAGTCGTAGCTACCAGGTGCCCGTGCCCCGTGGCGGAGGTTTCCATGAACCCTCGTAGCAGGGCTTCCGGCTCCACAGGGCTTGCCAGCGTGTACTCCTCCTCGCGGGAAAGCACCACCTTTTGAAACTCGCCACGCCCAATCGCCTCCACGGCACGGCTAACCCGCCGGCCATGCTCTTGCAGGCTGGGGCGTTGTGAGATGTCCACCACGTCGGGAACCAATGGAGCCGTCTTCCAACGCGGAGCTCCCGCGTGCCGCTGAAAGCTCTCGGGGGCCAGCAATACCGGTGCTGTGTCTGGATCGAAGGGCAGCGCTCCCACCACGACGTCTTCCCGTCCTGCCTCCGCCGCCCTACGAAGTGCTGCGGCGGCTTGCTCTACCGTGCCATAACGAGTTTTGACGCCGCAGGTTGTCAGAGTCTGGTCGCTGTCGCTCATGACAAAGCTGGGTGGGCCACTAGCCTCCCCACTGGGCGGACCATCGTGCACCTCCAGCTGTTTCAGCGCGCTGGCCGTATCCAGGCTTCTTCCACAGCGCTTGGCTACCCAATCAATCGTTTCCTGGTGGTCCTGTGCCGTGAAATCCGCAATTCCGTTCGTGATCACAAACGGCTGAATGTCCTTCATAAACGCATCCACCGCGGTGACCTTGCAGCCCATGTGGCCATATACCCCGGTGATAATTAGCTGATCCCGCCGAGCGAAAGCCAGCGACTGGTAAAGGTCCGTGCGCTCGAATGCGGAATAGCGCCACTTCGTGAGTATCTGGTGATGCTTGCCTGGCGCCAACTCTTTGATGATCGACGCTTCCTCGGCTGTTTGTAAACCTTGTCCCCACATATCGCTTAAGAGCCCTCGTCGGGTGGGGTGCTGTTGCGGCGGCTGGGCGGAATAGAACACAGGACTACCCAGCTGATCCGCCGTGGTGATGAGGCGCGCGATGTTGGCGAGCGCCGAGTGTAGCGGTTCTTTGTTCCAGTCATAGGCAGCTAGGAAGTACTTCTGCATGTCGTGCACCAGCAGTGCTTCGCGTGCGGGCTCCAGGGCCCAGGATCTCGCCGGACAATCGGCGGGCAGTGTGGTGGATGGAGTGGGGATGGGATAGGGCGAAATGGGTGGAATCGCCATAGAGATAACCTTTCGTTGGGCTGGTGGGGTACAGAGGCTAGGCATCTAGGGTGGCGCCACCATCAACACGGAGGTCGTGCATGGTGATGTGGCAGGCTGCAGGGGAGATAAGAAAGAGGCATGCTGCCGCGATATCTTCTGGCTGCGCGATGCGTTGTAAGGGGATGCCTAACCGGTAGTCCTCCGGTACACCGGCAAGGGTCTGCGCGGCTCGATCCTCGCCGTGCCAGCTGGTGCGTAGCATCGCGGTGTCTGTGGAACCAGGGGATACGCTGTTGCAGCGCACCCCGTGTGGGGCGCACTCTAGCGCCAGAGTTTTCAACCAGGCGGTCGCTGCCGCTTTGGAAGCTCCATAGGAGGCCATGCGTGCCCGGGGCTGTGCTGCTGCATTGGAAGTCACTGCCACAATTGCTCCAGTGCCGCGATCCACCATGTGCTGGGCGATTGCGGAGCATGTGCGGGCTAAGCCGGTGACGTTGACAGCGAAGTTGTTTTCCCAGGCTCCGGTCTCGTCGGGGTCCGTACCGATACCCGAGACTGTGTCAACTGCCGTGGGGCCCGTCAGTGCGCTATCTGGGATTAAGGTTCCCGCGCAGTGGATGAGTGCATCAATGTGCCCGTGAGCTGCCAGTGCTTTCGACAGGTGGCTTTCCACGCTGCGTGGGTCAGTCGGGTTGAAGAGGTGATGTCTACTTCCGGTAGATCCCAGCCGATCACGGTGTGATCGTTCTGTCGTAGCAGGCGCACACACTCGCGGCCGATGCCTCCAGCAGTACCTGTCACGATCACCGTTTGTTGTAGTTGCGCTTGCTCCGGCGGCGACTCGGTTGGCTGCCGTGTGGCTAGGTGCGGAGGAATGTTGAAATCCATAGCGGACACTGTAATCGACTTAGGTTAGGCTAATCAAGGGTGTTATTTCTGGATTTTTTGAGAGGGATGATGAGCGGGTCTCCAGTCTCCGGATCTTCGATCACCCGTGCTCGCAGGTCGAAAGCCCGCTGCAGTAGCTCTGCAGTAATGATCTCCGAAGGCGAACCGGAGGCCATCACCTGGCCTTCATTCATGACCACTAGATAATCGGAATAACGCACCGCAAGATTTAGATCGTGCAGCACCATAACCACGGTGCGGCCAAGCCGTTGGCACAGGTCCTCAACCAGTTCCAAGATGTCCACGGAAGTCGCCAGGTCTAAGTAGGTGGTCGGCTCGTCGAGGAAAAGGATGTCGGTGTTCTGCGTCAACACCATGGAAATCCACACGCGCTGGCGCTGGCCGCCAGAGAGTTCATCCAGCGTGCGGTTAGCAAGATCCTTGGAATCTGTTTGCTCCAGGGCCTCGAGTACCGCCCCTTCGTCCGTGGAAGACCATTGCCGGAACCACGCCTGGTGTGGGTGCCGCCCGCGAGCTACCAGATCGGAGACCAGCAGGCCCTCTGGGGCCACGGGCGATTGGGGAAGTACGCCCAATAGTCGGGCGACCTCCTTGCGTTTCATGGCCGTGATGTCCTGGTTATTCACACGAACGGTTCCCGTATTGAGGTCAAGTAGGCCGGACATGGCACGCAGCAATGTGGACTTACCGCAGCCGTTGGGTCCCACGATGGTAGTAATCTTGCCCGCCGGGAACGTGGCGCTAAGGTCGCGGATGATGGTGCGCTCGCCGTAGCCTACCGTGATCGAGGACGCAACTACGCCGCTGGTGTCGCTTGGCTGTGCTGCATTTGGTAGTGCCGTGTTGTGCTGTGCTGTATTTGGCTGGGGTGTGGAAGAGGTCATGCGTCTGTGCTCCTAGTGCGTTGAACGAGCAGATAGATGAGGAAGATGCCACCTAGGGCGGAGGTCACAATGCCCACCGGAAGTTCCACCGGCAGAATCGCTTGGGTGACGATGTCCGCCCCCAGCAGCAGTACTGCACCGGTGAGCGCCGAAGCCGCAAGCGGTGGGGTGGGTACGCCGCACATTCGAAGAGCCACCTGGGGTGCTACGAAGGCGACGAAGCCGATGGGGCCGGCGGCGGAGACTGCTACCGCAGCTAGGGCCACGGCCAGCGCCAGCATCGCGACCTGTACACCGTTGACCCGCTGGCCGAGTGCCCGAGCCAGATCGGGTCCCAAAGTGGTGGCCAGCGCCTGGTAGCCGATCCAGGCCAGTAGGGGACAGCACGCGATCACCAGGATCACCATCGGGATGGTGGTATTCCAGCCCGCTGTGGCCAAGGAGCCTGTGAGCCAGAACTGCGCTTGGGTAGCATTCCGTAGCTCCGAGCGGATCATAAGGAAATTGATGTAGGAACTGAGCAGCGCGGTGATGATGATGCCAAAGAGCACTAGTCGGTAGGAATCCGCCTGGCGCCGCCACGCCAGTGTCCAGATCGCTGTAGCGCTGAGTATCGCCCCTAGTAGTGCGGCCAGAGGGATTCCGATTCCGGACAGCCAGCCGAGAAATCCGCTGCCACCGCCGAGGACGATGACCGTCACGGCCATGGCTGAGGCGCCCGTGGTGATACCAAGGATATCCGGGCTGGCCAGTGCGTTGCGGGTGACTGTCTGAGTTAGCGCGCCAGACAGTCCCAAAGCACTGCCGACCGCGATGGCGGTTGCCACACGGGGCATGCGCCAGTCCAGGACCACTAGCCTTTCCACGCGGCTTCCCTCCCCGCGGAAGACAACCTCCAGCACTCGGGAAACGGAGATGGGGAAATCACCTAGTCCAATGGAAAATGCTCCCAAGAAAACGATAAGGGCCGCGGCAATGAGGCATACAAGCAGCACTCGTGGGCGCCAAACGAAGGAGATTGGTCCGATCCTGAATGCCGGACGGCCTGGAACCCGCTCGGTAGCGGTGAGCCTATTGCGCGAAGTCTTGTTGAGCCCCATCAGAGCGTCGCCACCTTCTTTCGGTAAATCAAGACGATGAAGAACGGTGCACCCACGAACGCCAGCACAATGCCCACCTGGAGCTCGCCGGGCCGGGCGATGAGGCGCCCCACCACGTCCGCGTAAAGAAGTAGTGCTGCACCGGCTAGCGCGGAGTACGGCAGAATCCACTTGTAATCCGGGCCGGTGAGGGCTCGGACGATATGGGGTACCACCAGGCCGATGAAGCCCAGCGGTCCTGCAGCGGCAGTGGCTGCACCTGCCAGCAGTGCGATGATGCCCATGCCACCTAGTCGCGCGGCCGCAGTGTTGATACCTAAGCCAGCAGCCACGTCGTCGCCCAGATTTAGGATGTTCAGCTGCGGGCCCGTGGCAAAGGCCAGGATCAACCCCAGAACCACAAACGGCAAGACGCTGAGCGCGATGTTCATATCCCGGCCCGCTAGGGAACCGACGGTCCAGAAGCGCATCCTATCCAGGTTGTTTTCACTTGTGAGAACGAAGGCGCTCGTGATGGCACTTAGCACTGCCGACAGCGCGGCTCCGCCCAGCACGAGGGTCAGGGGATTTACCGTGGCTCTGCCCGCGGAAGCTAGGCCGAAGACCAGCGCCGTGGCTGCGATTGCACCAAGGAAGGCAACCACCGCAGTCGCCCAAGGCGCGCTGATGCCCAACAGGGCGTAGCTAGCCACCACGCTCAGCGCCGCGCCGGAACTGATTCCCAGGATCCCCGGATCCGCCAGGGGATTGCGGGTATGTCCCTGGATTAGGGCGCCGGCTACGCCTAGTGCCGCGCCCACGATAATGGCCAATATGGTGCGTGGCAGGCGCAGCTCGGCGACCACGCGTTGGTTGACTGGAACCTCCTCCGGGGAGCTACTGGTAGCAGGGAGATCCCGAAGTGCAGCCCACACGTCCTCTGCGGGGATGGAACGGGCGCCGTACAGGAAACTGCAGATCGTGCCACTGACGACCAGTAGGAGTAGTACCCCCAGACCCAGTAGGCGGCTGGTGCGCACACTCATGGCGTGGCCTCCAATCGCTGTTGCGGCTCACGCCCTGCGCTAGGCCGTGTTAAGCCGAACAACCGTACGCGCCGGTCTGCCCGCTGCTGTCGCTCGCCGAAATCTTGGAAACCGGCCTTGGCCAGCGCCCGGTGCGTGCGGGTGTTGCGATAGTCCGGCTCGCCAAGCACCAGCTGGCACTGCGGGTCTTGCTCTAGCAGTGCTGCGGCCAGCTCGCTCAGAAAAGAAGAGAAGATCCCATGGCCAGTCAGTTCTGGCTTGCCGATTGCGATATGGGCTCCCAGGTCGTGTGGTTGAGAGAGATAGCTGCTGCCAATCTCGTCCCGGTGCGGGCGATAGATTTCCACGTACCCCACCGGGGTTGTGGCGTCATTCTCGTCAGACGGTGTAGGAGCTGCGGAGGCATCGCCCCTCGTGGCTTCCTTTGCAGCCCGGATGTGGGGGGAGCGGGGTATCGAATAGGACAGTATTGCGGCGCGAGCGTAGGTGGTGTGAGTTTTTGCGACCCAGTCCTGGCGCCAGCGTTCGGCTGGCCAGGGTTGTTCCCACGTCTCGCGCAAGTGAGGGCGGGACATCCACTCGGCCACCAGATCGGCATCGGAAGATTCGGGATCTGGGTCCGCAGGGCGTAGGGAAAAGGGGGGTTTCATCTGCGGTAACGGTGGCGGGGAAGGGAGGAAATCCGCTGTCGGGATGTCGTGGCGCAACCGGGCCAGTATTTCCTCCGGGCGGGGTTGGGGGCTTCCTGTGAGCAGTGACTCAGGCTGTTGCTGGGGGTCATTGTCAATCATGGGTAAGCATACTACCGTCTATGTGTAAGGTAAGCCTTCACTTGGTAAGGGAATGGTAAGTTGAAATCATTGGCGATCATCGGAGCGGGGCCAAAAGCGCTAGCCGTTCATGCGAAACTCCACGCTCTGCGCAGTCTGGGCGTTCCAACCCCGGAAGTAACCGTGCTGGATCCGCACGGCATTGGCGGTAATTGGAAGCCTTGCGGTGGGTGGACGGACGGGCGGCAGTTGCTGGGAACCTCGCCCGATAAAGATCTGGGATTTCCCTACCGCACGCGCATCGCGGGCGAGCTCAACGAGGCCGTGGACCGGAGCATGCTGGGGCTTAGCTGGGTGCGCTTCCTTACGGAGTCGGATCGTTATGCCTCTTGGATCGACCGTGGCCACCCCAACCCACCGCACTACCTGTGGGCTAGCTACCTGGAGTGGGCGGCGCAAAAGATGGGAATGCGGGTGGTTCCAGCAACGGTGCGGCTACTCGACGTGACCACTGAAAGTAGTGCCACTAGCCCTACGGGCACGGCCACCGGCACTGCCTCCCAGCCCTACCGGTGGCGCCTCACTGCCGAGGACACACGTGGCGCCGAGTTCACTCTGGAGGCCGATAGTGTGCTCGTTACCGGCCCTGGCCGTAGCGACGGCAAAATTTCGGATGTTCCGGGTGTGCTCTCTGTGGCAGAATTTTGGGATCTCAAGGCGCGTGGAAGCCTCCCCCGAGGTCCCTCGTGTTGTGGTGATCGGTACTGGGGAATCTGCAGCTTCCGTGTTGGACCAGCTAATTCACCTCAATATTGAGGAAGCTCTGGCCGTATCGCCCCTGGCCACGATGTTTAGTCGTGGGGAGAGTCAATTCGAAAACGAGTTGTATACAGATCCGCGCAAATGGGTGACACTCAGCGAAGCAGCGCGTAGAGACTTCATCCGCAGAACCGACCGTGGGGTGCTTTCTGTGCGGGTGCAGCAGGTGTTAGATTCCGATGATCGCGTGGCACATCGCCGTGGCGTTGTCCGCCGTGTGGAGCTGGCGAGCTCGCCGGACGCTGATTTTCGCCTGCGGGTGCATATTGATGATGAAGTGTGTGGCTCCTACACCGAGCTGTGCGATCTCGTCATTGACGCTCGCGGTGGTAGGCCCTTGTGGTTCTGTGATGTGATGACGCCACAGGTGCGCCACCTCCTGGAGCGCGCACTAGGCAACCAGTCCGATGCAGCGCTGAGCTCCGTTCCGGCCTGGGAGGCCAGTATTGGGGCAGATCTGGCAGTGGAGGGATTGGTTCCGCACCTGTTTGTTCCGGCACTGGCAGGTATGCGCCATGGGCCGGGGTTTGCGAACCTGAGCTGCCTGGGCGAGCTTTCCGATCGGGTAGTAGCTGGGCTAGGTGTAGGGGACGGCCTGGGCGGCAATGCCGCCGATGTGCAGGCTGGCATGCGAGCTGGGGTGCAGGCTGGGGTTCGGGCGGAGGTGCGTTCATGAGTGCATTTCCAGCACCGCGGCCTCATGGCCGCCGAGTGGAGCAGCGCTATGCCACGGTGGATGCGATGATCTGTGCAGCAGTCCAGGAGTGTGGGGTAGGTAGCCCGCGGCTAGCGGTTACGGGGCCTGCTGGGGCCATTACTTGGCCAGGACTGGCTAGAGGTGCCAGTCGAGTGGCCGGCAATATTAGCAGCCGTGGGCTGGGTAGAGGGGACCGGATCGCGGTACTGGCGCGCCGGGATACTCGGCTACCGGTAATGGTGGCAGGGATTCTTCACTCGGGCGCAGTCTATTGTCCATTGGAGGTGGATTCTCCAACAGAGCGTTTGCGTTGGCAGCTGGAAGATCTTCAGCCGGAGCTGGTGATGTTGCTCGGTGTGGAGCAGTCTGCGGAACAGGAGCTGCGCCGAGTCGTCGCCGAAGCTTGCGCCGCTGAAGTGTGGGTTGGTGGCGCAGAGTGTGACCGCGAAAATATAGATGAATCGGGTGGCCCGCTGCAGGGGAGCGGTGCGCTGTTGGATGTGAACACGGACATTTGCCCGGAGGATCCCTGTTACATCACGTTCACCTCAGGTTCGACCGGGCGGCCGAAGGCGGTGGTGAATACTCACCGTGGCGTAGCCTGCCATTTGGAATGGAGCGCCCGGATCGTGGGGCCTGGCGAGGAACTTCGTGTGCTGCAGAAGGCGCCGGCGGTGTTTGATGTGGGTATCGCGGAGATCCTGAACCCCCTGGCTAATGGTGGAACGGTGGTGATGCCCGATTCACAGTGGTGGATGGGGGATATCGATGGCTTTTTGGATTTGCTGGTGGATTACCAGGTCAGTGTGCTGTCGATGGTGCCGAGTATGCTCGGCACGCTGTTGGATGTCATGGACGACATGGGTGAGCCTCTGGAAAGGTTGGCTGGGCTCAAGCATCTGCTGCTAGGTGGCGAGGCTGTGCCCAGTGCGCTGGCAGAACGGTGCCTGCGACAGATTGGTTGCCGGGTGCATGGACTTTATGGGCCCACGGAGGCCGCGATGGATGTGCTGTGGGTTGAATATACCGAGGAATTGCTGGCTGAGCTGGCGGGATACAGCGCGGGGGATGGTCGGCAACCGTCGCTGTTGGGTCTGCCTCAAGACAATGTGAGCTGTTATCTGCGCGATGAGGATGGGAAAGAGGTTACCGATCCGGGCCAGGTGGGTGAGCTCTGCATTGCCGGGGTGCAGGTGGCTACTGGCTATTGGCGCCGCCCGGAGCTAACGGCACAATCTTTTGTGCCCAGTTGGTGCCCACAGGTCGATGGCGGCCGTATGTACTGCACCGGAGATCTAGCACGATGGAACCAGGCGGGGTTGCTGGAATTCGTAGGTCGGGTGGGTGACCAGGTGAAGATCCGGGGCAACCGAGTGGAGTTGGGAGAGGTGGATGCGGCGCTGCGACGGGTTCCTGGTGTGCGGCAGGCGGCCAGTCGTGTCGTTGGCGAGGATTCATCAGTGCTGGTGGGCTATGTGGTGTGGGATCAGGAAGCAGTGGTGCTACCGCCTACGGAGGTGGCTGCTGTGCTGCGCGAATCGGTACCGGAGTACATGGTTCCCAGCCGTGTAGTGACTCTCCAGGCATTGCCGCTGAGCAGTAATGGGAAGCTGAATCGTCGCGCCCTCCCCGATCCAAATTAAGTTAAAAAAGTCTCAGATTACCCTTGTTAGCCTATCCTCGGTAATGGTAGCCTTACCTAATCTTGTTCGTTTAGTGAAATGGAAACCCATTCAGAATGAAGAACTCAAACGTTGTCCGTGCGCTCAGCGTCGCCGTGCTCTCCACTACCCTGGTGTTGGGAGCCTGCAGCTCCGATGCAGATGACAAGGCGGAAAATACTTCCTCAGGCGCAAACTCCGCAGCGAATTCCGGCGATAATGCCTCCGAAGTCAACATCAAGCACGCCAGGGGGGAAGACACATACCCCGTAAACCCCGAGCGCGTCGTTGCCATTGGTCCAGCCATCGACAACCTGCTGGCTATGGGCATCAAGCCCTCCGCCGTGGTGGTGTCTGCTAAGGACATGAATGCCCCGTGGCGCGACGGCAAGTTGGATGGCGTGGAGATTATCAAGCAGACCGATTTCAAGACTCTGCCGAAGGAAGAGATCGCCGCCGCTGCTCCGGATTTCATCGTCGGGGACTACTGGACGATCTCCGAGGATAACTACGCACAGCTCTCCGAGATCGCGCCCACTCTGGGTGGTATTGGCACCGAGGGTGAGGGGATCGGCTGGAAGTCGCAGCTGAAGGAGCTCGGCAAGATCTTCAACAAGGAAGATAAAGCTCAAGAAGTCATCGACCAGGATGAGAAAGTCTTCTCCGATGCGAAGTCCGAGCTGCCGAATATCGAGGGTAAGACCGGTGTGGTCTCCCAGTTCGCTCAGGGATCCTTTGGAGCTGTGGCCGACCCGAAGGATCCAGGAGCCTCCTTCATCTACGACCTGGGTATGAAGTTCCCGGAATCTCTGACCGACGGTTCTATTGAGGTAAAGCAGGGGCGCGTGACTCTGTCGCCAGAAAACGTCTCCGCCCTGGCTGCGGACTTCATGGTGATCTATAACCGCACCGGTGACATCGCGGAGGTGGAGAAGATCCCGGGCTACTCAGACCTGCCACAGGTCCAGTCCGGCGCCACCCTGGCGGGTAACGAGGCTGTGGTTGCCGGCCTGAACACGCCGACCGCCCTGTCCCGTGCATGGGTCTTGGAGCAGGTCAAGCCTACCTTGAAAAAGATCTCTTAGTCTCTTTTTCTCCAGCACCCCTCGCGAGTGTGTCGCCCGGTGTGGCAGCGTGGGGTGTTTTCTTATGCCTTTTCTTGTTCGCGCACTCGCCTCCCCGCTGCCGCCCGCCGACTCACAAGGAACTTTACTTGTCTTCTACGCTGCCGTTAACGAGCGCTCAATACGGTGTCTGGAACGCCCAAAAGCTCAACCCCGAATCGCCCTACTACGTGGTTGGTGAGGTACTGCACCTGGGGCCAGGGCACATTGAGCTGGAAACTCTGCAGCACTCCATTGCACAGCTGCAACAGGAAGCTGAGACATTGCGCGTGCGCGTCACGACGGATGGCCTTACCCCGCAACAGTCCGTGGTACAGGAAGGCCCCGGCGTCGACCGCGTGATTGACGTGCGGCACGCCGCGGATCCCCAGCGCAGCGCGGAAGCCTGGGTGGATGCGCTACGCGCCGAATGCGCCGAGACGATGCGCACCATGGTGGATCAGCCGTTGTGTCGTTATGTCATTATTCTTCTCGACGACACCGAGACCTGGGTTGTCCAGCTTTATCATCACCTTATTGTCGATGGCTTCTCGGCTTCCCTGCTCACGCGTCGCCTTAGTCAGATTTATACCGCTCGCGTGGCAGGAAAGCAGGCTCGTCCATTCCGGGCAGCTTCGCTGTCCGAACTGGTGGCGCTGGATCAGGAGTACCGCGAATCCGCGGAGCATACCCGGGATAAACAGTATTGGACGTCCGTACTCGCACAGCTTCCGGAAGTTGCTGAGCGCGCCACGATGAATACGGCCACAAAAGCAGAAGGCACAGGGCAAACCACAATCACCACCACCGTGCGTCTGGGGTCGGAGATCATGGAGACGGCCACGAAAGCCGCTACTGATGAGCAGATTACGTGGGTAGAGCTCATGATCGCACTGTACGGGGCGTTTGTTCACCGTCTGTTGGCTCCACGCTCGACCAGCGAACAATTCCTGGCTGTGCCCGTGATGGCACGCTCGCATACGCGAGAGCTCCGCACGCCTGCAATGGCCGTCAATGTGCTGCCACTGCGAGTCAACGTCGACAATCAACAAACGGTGCAGGAGTATCTACACCATGCGGTGGAGTCGCTGCATGGTCTGCTGGCCCACCAGCGACTGCGTGGAGAGAGCCTACCGCAGATCACGGGGGACTCCCGGGTGGCTGATGTGCTACACGGAGTGGGAGTGAATGCTAAGGCCTTCACCACCCGGGCGGATTTCGCGGGGGTTCCGGGGCGGTTGCGCAATGTGGCGGGTGGGCCGCCGGAGGATTTGGGATTGGTGCTCACCCCGGCCGAGGATGGCGGACTGGACATGGCTTTTGAGACGGATCCGGCCCGCGTGAGTGCCGAGCATGCGCGGGCTCGGTTGGAGGCACTGCGGGAGTTCACGTGTCAGGCGCTTGAAGACACGTCCCGAAAGATCGGGGAGCTGCCACTGCATAGCCAGAGACGGCGCGTGGAAATGTTAGAGCAGCGGCGCGCCCAAGGTGTCGAAGTGGCCGAAAATAGCCGATCGCAGGACGCTCTGAGCACCGCTTTGTCCACGCTGCGAAACCGCACACAGGCACATCTGGTGGTTCACACTGCCGATGGTTGGGATACCGAGCCCGGAACTGAGGTGTTGGATGGCGAGGTACTGGGCGCTGCAGTGCTGGACAGCAAGGATCTCCACGCTACAGTGCATCGCCTGGCTGGTTACTTTCGCCGTGAGGTTTTGGGAAGCGACAGGTGGCGCCAGGCGGAACAAGCCACCAAGCAGGATAGGGCGCGACCAGTGCTCGCTCTCGAGATGGAGCGGGGACGCGAATTGGTCCTTGCTGTGCTGGCCGCTTTCGCCGCGGGCGTGCCCTTCGTCTATATCGATCCCACCAGTCCTGTCCAGCGCCGTGAGCAAATCCATGCGAACGCTGAACCGGTAGCCAGTGTGGATGCGGCGGCCATCCGCTACGCCCTAGCCTTGGGGAGTACCACCTCGGAGGAGAACGCCGTAGAACGGTCCGCGGAATCGGCAGCCTGTCCAGACCCGGAGCAATTGGCCTACCTGATCTATACTTCTGGATCCACCGGCAAGCCCAAGGGCGTGGAGGTTCCCCGCCGTGCAATTAGCTCTCTGTTTGCCCAACACTGCAGTGGATTGTATGACAGGCCGCACGCGGTGGTGGCGCATACGGCGTCTTTCAGTTTCGATGCAGCATTCGACCAGTTGCTGTGGCTGCTGGCGGGCCACGACGTGCACCTCTACCCGGAACAGGCCACTGGGGATGCAGACAAGCTGGTGGAACACTTCGCTACACAGCAGATCAATGTGGTGGATACGACTCCCTCCATGATGAAGGCGTTGTTGGCCGCGCAGCTATTGGAGAAAGTACCGAGCCTGCAGTTAGTGGTTTTGGGTGGCGAAGAGCTGCCCGCTGAGCTGTGGGATCACCTGGCGGCCACCGGCCTGGAGGTCGTCAATGCCTATGGCCCCACCGAAAGCACTGTAGATGCCCTTTTGGCCCGAGTGGAGCCGGGCGTGGCGCACCTGGGGCGGCCCGTTGCCGGTATGCGTGCCTACCTGGTGGATAACGCCCTGCAGCTGGTAGGAGACCAAGAAGTAGGCGAACTGGTTCTAGCCGGTCCACAGCTGGCACTCGGCTACCGTGGCCTTCCGGAGGCCACCGATGCGGCGTTCAAGGAGGACGTTCGCATCGACCCGCGTCGGGCTCCGGAGCGCATTTACCGCACCGGGGATCGGGCACGATGGATTCCTGGGCGGGGCTACCAGTTTCTGGGGCGTGCCGATGAGCAAGTCGAGATCAATGGGCAGCGCGTGGAGCTGGCCGAAGTGGAAGCTGTACTAGCCAGCGTGAACGGCGTGCGGCACTGCGCCGTGGCACCACTGAATCGCAGTGGGCAGGCCACTGTGTTGGTTGCTGCGGTGGTAGGGGATTGGCCCGTGGACGCTTCAGATCTGACCGCTATCCGGCACCAGTTGCAAGCTGCTTTACCCGCCGCGGCGATCCCCCGGCGCATCCATCCAGTGCGAGCGCTGCCCACCACCACCTCCGGCAAGATCGACCGGGAGGCCATCGCCGGATACGGACTGCAGCCGCCGACCGCTGGTGCGAAGGAGGATACCGCAGCCCCCGAGGCGACCGAACGCGTGGAGGTCTCTAGCGCAGGTAACGCAACTACAAGCGGTAAAAACGACCCGCTTGCGCCGCTCGACCCTGCCCACCTCCTGCTGCATCGCACGGTGTGTGATGTCCTCCATCTACCGCCGCAGCAGACTGATCCTGATCAGGACTTCATCAGTTTGGGAGGGGAGAGTATTGCTGCTCTTCATGTGGCCTCTCGCGCACGTCAGCAGGGGCTGCTGTTGCAGCCGAAGGACCTAATGGGCGGCATTGCGTTAGCGCAGATTCCATTGGCCTTCCGTCCTCCGCAGAATCCGCAGGCTCCCCAGGCTTCGCAGGCTGCGCGCCCGACCGACCTTAGTTCTGGTGAAGACCTGGGCAAGGGGGGTAATTCGATCTCCAATAATGGGGACAATCAATGGCTGGATTGGGGTGTATTGCCGTGGAGTCCGGTGGCACGCACGCAGATTGCAGCTGCGCCCACTGTGCATGCGATGCGTCGCCACGTGATGTACCGGTGGCTAGATATGCCACCCGGGTGCGGCCAAACCGATGTGCTACGCGCGGTGGAGGTGCTTCAGCGCCGGCATGCGAGCCTGCGGATGTTGCTGGACTGGGACAACGTAGTGCAGCTGATCCCGCGTGTGCCACTGGCCAACGCCGAGGAGATTGTGGTGGAGCTTGCGCCGGACGGCCCAGATCCGGTGGAGCAGCTGGCCGCCCGCATAGCCCCCGATCGTGGAGTGATGTGGCAGGTCGGACTGTGCGGGGAAGGCGCGCTGGTGATGGTGCACCACCTGGCAATCGATGCGCTGTCCTGGCCGAACCTGCAGCGCGAGTGGAATGCTGTATTAATTGACGCCAACGTGAAGCTTCCCGCGCTCACCGGCCTCCTGCGCGCCCACGGGATGCAGCGTGCCGTGGAGCACCAGGCCGTGCAGAACGTGCCACCGGGATCGGCGGAGCTGTCGGTCTTGCCGGAGTTGCCGGAGAAACTGCTATGCCCACGGGGACAGGCCACGATGATGTGGCGAAAAATTGCGATGCCGGATGCTGCGGCGATGAGTGCCGAGCTGGCGCAGCGTTTTCGAACAGACCGACAGGTCGTGGTGGTGTCATTGTTAGCGCAAGCGCTGCAGGCCGTAGGTTTGACCGAGCTTCAGCTGGTGGTGGAAGGGCACGGCCGCGATGGCGGCACCGGTGCCACTCGTTCTGGTGACTATGGCAGCACCGGTAGCGCGGTGGATTGCATGGAGCTGATCGGTTGGTTCACTACGGAGGAGCGTTGGGCTTTCTCTGCGAGGGCTGACGGTGCCTCCGTTCATTCATCCGCCAATTCTCCGAGGTTTATGGCAGCGTGGGTTCGCGCTGGGCGCGAGGCCGAGTCGCAGGCTCAGCCGTGGGATCCAGCTTCGTGCCCTCCAAACCGTCGTGTGGTGATTAATGTTCTGGATGCCCAGCCGGAGGAGAGCTTCGGCGTGTTGGAATCCGACGACCGGCGGATGACGGAGGCTCTGACGATAAATGTCTTCCTCACCTCGGACGGCGCAGACGTGGAATACGTGGCGGACCTGGCAGCACTCAGGGATGCATCCCCGACCGTGCTGGAGAAACTGCACGAACAGCTACAGCGTGCGGCGCGGGACCTGCTGGTCGCGGATCGGTTGGTACTGCGCCAAGCACTACCTAGCGACTACCGGGCATTCGATACACAGCCGACGAACCCTCGGCTAGGCCACAGCTCAACCAACCAGCCCACACCGACCCTCAGCGTTGCTCATCTGCGCTCCCTGGAAGCCGCCCACGGTCCCCTGGAAGACATTGTCCCGGCTACTGCTTCCCAGCAGGGGCTGCTGTTCCACGGATTGGCCGGAACCGACCGCTACGTTATTGCCGCCGCCGTGGACCTTACTGGTGTGGCCTCCCCAGAGCTTATCCACCAGTCGATGCGGGCAATTCTGCGCCGCCACGCAGCACTGCGCGCCGTGTTCGATTGCAGCGACCTCCCGCTGATGCTGATTCCGGAGCGGCTCGATCTGCCCTGGACAATCCACGATTGCAGAGACTTCTCACCGGCTGCAGCGCATGCGTTCGTGGAACAGCTACGGGAGTTGCGTGGCCACCGCGCCGTGGACCTGGAATCCGGCCCGCTAGTCACCGCAGACCTGGTGCTGTTGCCAGAGAGTAACCGACTAGAAACCAACCGCCCTGCCACACTTGTGCTGGGCAGCCATCACGTCCTCACCGATGGCTGGTCCACCGCCGTGATGCTGCAGGATTTGCAGCGACTGCTAAGCGGCGAGGATCTGGACCCCGCGCCCTCCTTCGCGGAATTTGCCCGAAGCCTGTGCCAACGCAGCGCCGAACAACTGGAGCGGGAACACCGCGCCTGGCAACAGATTTTCACCGGCACCGATCAGCCCCATGAGGCCAGCCGCACAGGCGAGCACGGAGGTGTGATTGCTGGCTTGCGGCCGGTGGCGTCAAGTAAAAAGAGCACAACAGAAGCCCCAGAGGTGCCGCACGTACTGCACCGCGACACAGATGGGCGGGTGGCAACCGCCGCGGCGAGCCTAGGAACCACACCCAGTGTACTGGTACAAACCGCATGGTTGCTCACGCTGGCTGCGCTGCATGGTGGGCGCCGAGTGACTACGGGGGTGACTCTTTCCGGCCGGTCCGCGGAGCAGCCGCGAATGGCTAGTGCGGTGGGCATGTTCATCACCACACTCCCGTTGCACGTACAACTCGAACCGGGGCACACGCTGCGCCATACCGTGCGACAGGTGGCAGACACCATGGTGCTGATCAGCGAGAACCAGACCACGCCGCTACAGGAGATCGAGACCCTGGTGGGAAGTGCACCGTTGTTCGACACCGCGGTGGTGTACGACCATCACGCACACTTCGGTGCACCGAGCGGTCCACACACAGTGGAGACCTCCGAGTCGTGCCCGCGCATCCAGGGGCTGCGCACCAGCGGTCGCACGCATTACCCGCTGACTGTCGTGTGCCCACCCGGGGACGTTTTGGAGATTACGCTGGTGCACCGTCCGGATGTGGTGGAACGCATTCTTCCTGACGCCGCCGCGAGGTGGTTCGGCACATTCCTCAATGCACTGTGCGACGCCGCCACCGGTAGGGATCTCCGGTTGGTGGAGTTGCTTCCGGAGCGCGGCGAGTTTGAGGAGCCAGCGGACGGGCAAATAGAAGTAGATGGGCACAGCGAAGTAGAGGAAGCGGATAGGTGCAATACTGGTAACCGGGAGCTTTCTGAGGACAACCCCGTATGCGCCCAGGTGCAGGCCGCCATGGAGAGCTTGCTAGGCAACCCGATCGGCCCCGAAGAGAACTTCTTCACCTCCGGTGGTGACTCCCTGCTGGCCATGCGTTTGATGGGTGTGCTGCGCAAGCAGGGCATGCAGTTGAAGATCCAGGACATTGTGGATGCTGGTACTCCGGCAGCCATCGCGGAACGGCTGGGGCAGGGCACTGGTGGAGCTATGAAGGCTAAGCAGCCGCCGAAGCCGCAGCAATCCCAGCGCTTACAGACTGCAGAGCATTCGCAACGCCGCCCGGTGTGGTGCCTCCATCCGATCGGCGGACATGGCTTGGCCTTCGCCCCGCTGGCCAGCCTTCTGGCGGACACTGAGTTCGACACCCGCCTGATCGAACTACCGTCCCCGCTACCCCAGGTGGAAACACTGGCCGAGCTAGCGGAGCTCTACACCGAACAGATCCTGGCCGAGCAACAAGAAGGACCCTTCACGTTGGTGGGCTACTCCTTCGGTGGCGTGGTGGCTGAAAACATCGCTGCCGCGTTGCAGCGCCGGGGCTATGAGGTGCGGTTCTTAGGAATTCTTGACGCCTACCCCAGCGGCAGCAGCCCCAGCTCCGGTACGCATTCCTTGCCGCCGGGCACGCCCGATGGCAGGACAGCCTTTGGTGACTACGACGTTCGGGCAATTGCGCGTGCCGATGGGATGTCACACGAATTGGGTACTGTGGGCGTCGATATAGAAAGCAACATCCGTTTCTGCATGCAGTTGCTGCACACAGCAGCACCCACCAGCTACGAAGGCCGGGTCGAGCTAGTGGTGGCAACGCAAAACAACAGTGATGTGGCACACGGGCAGTGGGATCCGGCTGCTGCGTGGAGGCGCCGTCCGGGGGCGTATCCGGTGCAGGTGAGCGAGCTTGAACTTACGCACGCGCAGCTGGTGAAAGCCGATGGCTGGAAGAACGTTTTCCAGCAATGGGCACCGCGGCTGCTGGACAAGAGTTCGGCTGACCGGTCAGCACCCGAGGCGACAGGCATCGACCCTGCGCATGCCGCCCCACCGCATGCCGACCCTGCGCACTGACCCGCTACACACCGACTCACCGCACACCGCCAACCCAGAAACGAGAAAGGAATGACCATGGCGAGGAATAGCCGAGACAGGGAAATCTACCCCATTACGATCCGCGAACTGCAGGTCGATGACATCGAGGACATCACACCAGGGATGCGTCGCATTACTCTGACGGGCGAACAACTACGCGCCCATAGTGCGTTCGGCGTAGACGCACCACCGCTAGTCAGCGATGGTTTCGACGACGATATCCGCATCATCTTCCCAGACCCGGCCACCGGGGAGCGCCCTCACCCCATCACACGGGAGGACGCGACGGTGCTATGGCAAGAGGAGGTCAAAGATCTGTTTCGGACATATACCGTCCGTTCATTCGACGCCTCCCAGGGCCGCCTCGTCGTAGACTTCGCGCGGCATGGCCAAGGCCTGGCCGAGGACTGGTCCGCACGAGCTCGACCGGGAGATCCCCTGTATATCGCAGGGCCGAAGTCTTGCGCAGCGCTGCCCACCCACACTCCGTGGCTACTGATGGTGGGCGACGAGACGGCGCTGCCGGCGATTGCTCGCTGTATAGAGTCTTTGCCCGCCGGGTATAGGGCAGTGGCGATTATTGAGGTAGCCACGCGGGCACATGTCCAGCGACTGGAGTTCGAAGCACAGGTGGACATTCACTGGCAGGTGCGAGACGAGGGCGGGGACTTCGTGGCGAAAGCTACCGAGTTGTACGGAGAACACCCAGAGTGGGCGGCCGAGCCCGCCGCGATGCCCTATGTATGGGCTGCGGGAGAGGCCGGGCGATTGAAGGCGATCCGACGCTGGGTTCGAGCTCTGGGGATTCCGCGGGAAAACGTGGAGATTACGGGGTACTGGCGCGCAATGGCACCGGCACAATCGGAAGCAGGGGCGACGGCTACGCAGGGCGACAGTGAGGGGGCGGAGACAGGGGCTGTGATGAGCCACCGTAATGCGTTGATTGAGCTGCATGAACTCACCGAAATGGGGTCGGCGATTCTGGTGCGCCAAGCCGTAGGGTTGGGGATTTTTGGCCTGATTGATGAGGGCGCGGATCGAGTGGATCAACTGGCCGCAGCAACTGGCCTGCAGCAGGAGCTGGCTCTCCGGATTGCGCGTTACTTGGAGGCAGTGGGGTTAGTGACTTTGTCGGCGGATGCAGCACTGGATAGCTCAGCGGAGGATGTGGCGGACCAACGGGCGGTTCGAATCGGCCTCACTGCGCTGGGCAGCGAGTTAGCAAACCCGGATTCTCCAGTAAGGGATTGGATTGCCGGGCCGGCAGCCGCCAAGACCGCAGCACTTGGCCAGCTAGGGCAGGCACTGCAGAATCCGGCTGATACGGGCGAGCACCGCTGGGACTACATTGTGCAAACCCAGCCACAACTGGCCGTGGAGGAACACGAACAGGCGGCCTCCAGCGCTCAGTGGTCGGCCCCGGCCGCAGCGGAGATTCTGAGCAGCAAGCTACTAGCGCGACAGGATGCTGGCTCGCTTCGGTGCGCGGTGGGAGGTCCGGCCGCGGCGGTGTATGCGGATGAGATTCTACGTAAGATACCGCAGGCCAACGCCGTGGTGTTGGGGTCGTTTTCGGAGGCAGAAGATGACGCAAGGATTTCAGTAGGCGCAACAACTGCAGCGATGACGGAGCCTGGGGCCAGCGCAGAGGAGGTTATGCTGCGCGATATTGCTCCACGCCGCCGGGATCGTGCTCGCTATAGTGCACTGCACGCTCCAACGGTTGGGCGTAGCGGTGAGGATGTGCGCCGGGCGGATTGGGCTGGCACAGTGGCTACTTTGTGTGAGCAGGTAGATGCTGTGGTGCTGGTTGATCCGTGGCGGCGTTGGCCAGCTATAGAGCTGCAACAGCTGGTAGCTGCCGTACTACGTTTTGGGGCGCAGCTGTTCCTGGTGACCCCAGTGTTGCAGGAAAGCGGGGCCGAGGATCATGACTACGAGGAAGATTTATCACGCCTCGTTCTGTATGGATCGCAGCTGCCCACGGCCCGTGTGATTGCGAAGCACCTGGCTGCCGTGGGTGCGGTAGCGCGTTCGCAGCAGGCGGTGGGGTGGAGTGCCCAGCTGTTCGAGGTGGGGAGGGGAGGTAGGTAACTGCCGGTGGTCGGGCGAACCTCAGGACATTTGTCTCGGGCGAAGCGTGTGGAGGAGCGGCGGACGTTTGGTGGTTTGCTAAACCGTTTCTAAAGTGCCCCCTGTCGGCTGGCCCCTAGCGGCTGAGCTGCCTCCATATCGGCGGCCACACATCCCCCAAAATAATTAACTTAGGGCAGCCTTTTGCGTGGTTAGCCTAACCTGTGTAAGATGGGCGCGATTGCTGAATCCACCGTAGCTGAAAGAGGCCATCAGTCTCTTGGGGCTACGGGTACTTTACAGCGCCTCAAAGAGTTCCTTACACGTTAGGCTTCCACATGTTTCGAAACAATTCGCTGACCCGTCGAGCGGCACTGAAGACCGCCGCTGTCTTGGCAGCATCCACTCTTGTTCTGTCTGGTTGCTCCCGAGGCGACGACGCGGCGGCGTCAAAAAATGAGGGCACCGGGGACGAGCGCATCGCCGCAGTTGGCCTGGGAGACAGCGATACTTTGCTCGCTCTAGGCATCCAACCAGTCCTCGTAGCGCCCTGGGGTGCTGAGGGAGATGTTGATGCGTCTGGCGTCGGCCCATGGGCTACCGAAAAGCTCGGCGACAACAAGCCTGAAGTAGTTTACGGTACTGCCAACGGATTCACTGCTGAAATCCTGGAGAAGATTTCCGCCGCTGATCCGGACAAGATCATTGCGGTGAACTCTGCCGTAGACGCGCAGGCGAAGAAGGCGCTTAATGACATCGCCACAACCACCGTCAAGCCAGACGGTGCCACGGACTGGCAGATCCCCTGGCGGGATCAGGTCAACCAGATCGCCGCTGCGGTGGACAAGAAGAGCGAAGGCGACAAGCTAGTCGAAGAGACGCAGAAGGCATTCGACGATTTCCAAAAGCAGCACCCTGAACTAAAGGGCAAGCGCGCAGCAATCGTCATGCCCTACGAAGGAAAAATCGGCCTCTACACCTCCGGTGACGGTCGAGGCCAGTTCATTGAGAACCTTGGCTTCGAGATCCCGAAGGAACTTGAAGGCAACAAGGGGGAGTTCTATCGCGACATCGCGCCAGAACACTATAGCGACCTCAACAACGTGGATTACCTGTTTGTCCTTGATTATCAGGGCGCGGCCGAAACCTTGAAGAAGGATCCGACCTTCAGCACATTGGATGTGGTTCGCAAGGGTAAGGTTCGTTGGATGGAGCAGAATGTAGGAAATGCCATGAGCATGCCAAACCCGCTGACCATCCCGTGGGCGACCAACAAGTTCGCTGACGCAATCTAGCTGCGGGATTCTGTGCTGAAGTTTCGATTCCCTGACACTGATCCTCTCCGCCAGCAGGCTGACCGTCAGGCAAAACGGCGCACCTTGCCTTTCGCACTTGGTGCACTGCTGTGCCTGGTGCTGTTGATGGTCGCTTCCCTGTACTTGGGTTCAAGGGGGCTTTCTTTTGGCGACGTGACCAGTATCCTCGCGCACGGCTCGAATCCAGCTGCGGAGACCGATGTGTCCACAGAGCAATCCACCATTATCTGGGACCTACGAGTTCCGCGTACTCTGCTAGCGGTGGTCGCGGGTGCGGCCCTCGCGATGGCGGGTGCCATTGCCCAAAGTTGGACGCGAAATCCCCTCGCGGACCCCGGCATTATCGGGGTGAACGCCGGTGCCGGTTTCGCGGTCGCCGCCGCCCTGACTATGGGCTGGGCGACCACGGTTGGAGAGCGGGCCATCATGGGTCTGATCGGCGCTACCGCTGCGGCCATCATCGTGTTGCTCGTCTCCCGAGTATCACGCGATCCGTTGACATTGGTGCTGGTAGGAGTGGGTGTAACCTTCGCCCTACAGGCTGCGACGAATATGCTGAGCCTCTATTCCTCCGACACCCTGGAAGGGCTGCGTCGCTGGACAGTCGGTTCTACGGCGGGACGCGGGATGGATGACGTGGCGATGGCCACCATTGGTCTAGCGCTGGGTGCCCTGTGCGCGGCACTCGCAGCGCGCCCGCTAGATTTGCTATCGATGGGCGAAGACACCTCCCAGGCACTCGGAGGATCGCCAGTGCGTGCGCGTTTGCTGGCAGCGTCCGCGGTGATTGTCCTTGCCGGTTCGGCCACGGCCACCGTGGGGCTAGTTACCTTCGTGGGCTTTGCTGTACCCCACCTGTTGCGCCCTTTCACTGGCCCGGCGCTGACCCGCCTGTTGCTACCTACGGCCGTTGTCGGCGGCGCCGCGGTGCTGCTGGCCGATATTGTCGGCCGCTTCGTACTGCAACCTAACGAGCTAGAAATGTCGATCGTCCTGGCAGTCATCGGTGCGCCGGTGATGATCCTTGCAGTCCGTCATCGGAAGAACTCCCTGTCCTCTCCTGACATGGAGGTGACGGTGTGATTGCCATGGAAGAATTCCAGAAGACCAAACGCACCCGAACAATTCGAACTTTGGTCTCTACCCTGGGCTTCGCCCTTATCGCGGCGCTGTGCTATTGCGTGATTTTGGGGCAGGGTGCGGTGAAACTCAGCCCTGCGGAGGTTATAGACGTCCTCACTGGCGGCGGTACACGGCAGGCTATCAATGTGGTGTGGGATCTCCGTCTACCCGTAGCAATCGCCACGGTGGTGGTCGGCGCTGCGCTCGGCCTTGCCGGTGCGTGGACCCAGACTATGGCCCGGAACCCGCTGGCCAGCCCGGATATTCTGGGTGTCTCTGGTGGTGCTGCGGTACTCGTCGTGGCAGGCACTGTGCTCTCGCGACCGGAGTGGAGCGAAAGCATACCCACCTACTGGTGGCGTGTGGGGCTCGCGCTCGTGGGGGCCGCAATGATCGTTGTTTTGCTCATTGTCCTCGGCGGTTTCGGTACGTCGCAGCGCGTAGTGGTGGTGGGCCTAGCGCTGTCTTTCCTAACCCAATCGCTTGTTCAGTATCTGTTGCTCAAGGCAGAGCTGACCCGTGCGGCCGATGCGCAGACCTGGCTCGCTGGATCCACGGGCTTCGTCCGTTCGGAAGCGCTGTTGCCTATGGGGTTGGGTTTGGTTCCTTTCGTCCTTGTAGGCCTCTTTGTTGCTCGTGACGTTCCTCTTCTTTCTCATGATGACGCCACCGCCTCCACACTCGGAGTGAATGTTCCAAGGTCACGTGCTGTCTTACTTGTAGCCGCGACGGGAATTGTTGCAGTTGTGGTCGCTTTCGTTGGCCCGATCGGGTTTGTGGCTTTGCTGGCGCCTCAGGTTGCCAAGCTGGTGGCTGGCACTCCCACACCTCACCCGGTGTGTTCTACCGCTGCCGGCGCAGCTCTGATGGCCGCGTGCGCTGTTATAGCCGGCGCCCTGCCTTTTACGGCACCGGTCGGTTTGGTGACCGCGATTATTGGCGGCCCTGCGCTGGTTTGGCTCGTGTGGCTGGCCGCGCGACGCGGAAGTATGAAAGGAATGATGTGATGAACGTTCACGTTGATAGCGTCACTGTGGGCTACAACGGTGGCCCAAGTATCGTCAAGGAAGTCTCTTTCGATGCGCAACCAGGGCAGGTCACTACGCTGCTCGGCCCCAATGGCTGTGGTAAGTCCACGCTGCTCAAGGCGCTTTCTCGGCTTCTTACTCCCGCCCAAGGGCGAGTTCTGGTGGGGGAGAAGGACGTGCATAGTTTGGGAGCGCGCGAAGCTGCACAGCTCATCGCGCTGTTGCCACAGCATCCGCTGTGTCCTTCTGGGCTGACCGTTGGAGAGCTCGTGGAGCGCGGACGGCACCCTTACCGTCGTGCGTTATGGGGCGGGGGCGCGACGGCGTCCCAAGATAAAAAGAAAGTTCTTGAGGCGCTGGAGAAAACGGGGACCGACGAGCTTGTCGCTCGTGACGTGGCGGAGCTATCGGGAGGCCAAAGGCAGCGTGTGTGGATGGCAATGGTGTTGGCGCAAGATACGCCGGTCGTGCTGCTGGACGAACCAACTACCTACCTAGACCCGGCGCATGCGATGGAGATTCTAGGTATCGTGCGCGAGCTCGCCCAGGAGGGCAAGACGGTCGTGATGGTACTGCACGACCTCAGCTTGGCCGGTAGCTTCAGCGACACAATGATCATGATGAAGGGCGGAAACAAGATCGCCCAGGGAACTCCGAAGGATGCGCTGACTGCGGACGTGCTGCGCGATGTCTATGGTCTGCAGGCCGAGGTGTGGGAAGATCCCCGCGGTCCGGCGCCGATCATCGTGCCGCGAGGAATTGTGGCTAATTAAGGTCGCGCCCTGCCAAGGAACCAATACGGGCACCACTGCACGGAGTCACTAGGGAGGTGCCAATTGGTTATCGCATGTCGACGAACCATTTTGCAGAGCTTCCCCTCGCCCGCAACCCAGACGTACTTCGACTGCGTTGCGGGATGGTCGGTGCGCTCGAGTTGCTGCAGGTGCGACATGGTCGCCGCCTGGAATTCCGTTGTCGTGCTAAAAAGGATCTCCAGGCTGCCCAGCCTATTTTCCCAGTCAGCTCTTAACAGAGGTTCCAGGTCGTGATGACTCTCGGCGATCACGATGAGGTGCATGTCGCGCAATTGTTCTGGCGCGAAGGCCTGCGTGTACTCCAAGATGGCGCGAACAGAGGGTACTGCGGATGGATCCGCGACCAGTGTTTGCGCATTCTGCGCGCGATGCCATAGCCCTTGGCAGGTCCAGATACCGACCTGGTCGCCGGCGCGAGTCCTAAGAACCCAGGCGAGCCCTGGTCCGACGTCGTTCTTGCAGGGGTTATTGACGCCATGTGTCACCACGTCAAAAGTGATTCGTCCCTGCTCTGGGTCGAATGCGCGAACTGTGTACCAGCGTAGATTCGGGCGTTGGCTAGCCGGCATAGCTGCTACGCTTGCTCGTATATTGGCACCGCCATCGTGGGATGGTAGGTGGAGCTCCCCACTGGGGTTCGGGGGCATTAAGAGTCCAAAGAACTCGTCGGGGCCGGAGAGTCGGAAGCCGACGAGCTCGGGGGAATGGACGGTTATCCGTCGCAGGTTTTCGGCTGGGGCGCTGACGCTATAGACGGTGGCCCGGATGATGTGGTGGCTGGGGTTAGAAGGGGCGTGGATTAGCTTGTGATCAGCGAAGGCGGCGCGTTGGGTGGCGCTAACTGCGGGAGGCTCTAGTGTGGTCTGCCGTACTGCCATAATAGTGGTGAGCCTACCCTTGCTTCTCTAGAAATGGAAATGAGGTTCTGGAGTATGGCAGCGCAAAACCCCGCGGCGATCTTAGATCGCGGCGGGGCTTGGGGTCTCAGCTGAACGGACTCGTTCTAGCTTGAGAAGGCTGTTCTTACTTGAACAGCTTCTCGATCTTGCCGAAGTTGGAAGCCAGGGTAACGATGCCGGCAACCAGAGCACCAATGGTGGTGATCAGGGTGACAACGCTCTTCATCTTATCCAGGCCGGAGGTCTTGTCGTTCCAGCCGAAGAACTTGTCGGAGGAGTTAGCCAGCTTCTCCTGGCGCTCCTTCTTCTGCTTCTCCTTGTCGGTCAGCTCCTTGCTCGGCTCGGTCTTGTCACCGTTGCCGGTGCCGTTCTCGGTCTTGGGAGCAGCGGAGCCTGCGTTCGGGGTCTCCTCAGCAACTGCAGCGGTGGTACCAGCAACTGCAACGGTAGCGGCGGTGGTCAGAGCCAGGAGGGACTTCTTGAGCTTCATGTGTTAAATCCTCACAAAAAAGTTGGGGGGCTTCGGCCTGTTTTCGGCCCGAGGTACGCCACACAACCTAGCACGGGTGCTGTATGGAAGCACAGTGGGAATTAGCCCTCCGTCCGTCTAAAGAGACCTTGGTGGGGGCTGAAAGCCGTTTGAATGATTACTGGCGCGCGGCATTTCGGCATCGTACAAACGCGCTGCTTGGGACGAGGGGTGCATTTAGTGGGCGAGGGGCGGCGATCTTGAAAAGCTCTCAGTTTATAGTTGATGACGCGCTGGCTTGGGGAAATGTGGCTAAAAATCAGAATAATGCGCGGTTGTGGCGCTTCGGGAGGTACTGTCCGGAGCTCCCTTAAAAACCCCTTTGATGTCCAAAAATACTGATCTGCAAGGTGGCGTCATTAAGAAATGAGAAAGGGGCCAGCGGGGGTAGCGTAAATCACCCCCCGGTGGGTCAAATGGCGCCTCTACTCCCGAAGGTCTGATAAGAGCGATTTTGTTGGGTCAGTAGGGGTGTGGAAGAATGTAGCGGTTGCCAGAAGGTGCATCGAGTTCACGAAGAACTGACTGCCACGCTGGCACAGACCGCGTGCGCGAGGGTCGGAAATCCCACGCACGATTCGCAAAAACATCTAGGTCAATTAGGAGACTCAAGTGATTCAGCAAGAATCGCGTCTGCGAGTTGCCGACAACACCGGTGCCCGGGAAATCCTGGTCATCCGTGCTCTCGGTGGTTCCGTTCGACGCTCCGCTGGTATCGGTGATGTCGTCGTAGCAACCGTCAAGGAAGCTGCACCGGGCGGCACCGTCAAGGCTGGCGACATCGTCAAGGCTGTCATCGTCCGCGCTAAGAAGGAGACCCGTCGTCCGGACGGCTCCTACATCGCATTCGACGAGAACGCGGCTGTCATCATCAAGGCAAACGACAACGATCCCCGCGGCACCCGTATCTTCGGCCCGGTCGCACGTGAGCTTCGCGACAAGAAGTTCATGAAGATCGTTTCCCTGGCTCCGGAGGTGCTCTAAATGAAGATCCGTAAGGGCGACACCGTACTGGTTATCTCCGGCCCGGACAAGGGTGCCAAGGGCAAGGTTATCGAGGCCTACCCGCAGCGCGACAAGGTCCTGGTCGAGGGCGTCAACCGAATCAAGAAGCACGTTGCAAACTCCGCTCCAGAGCGCGGCGCTGAGTCCGGCGGCATCGTTACCCAGGAAGCTCCGATCCACGTGTCCAACGTGATGGTCGTTGATTCCGACGGCAACCCGACCCGTATCGGCTACCGCTTCGACGAAGACGGTAAGAAGATCCGCGTGTCCAAGCGCAACGGGAAGGACATCTAACGATGAGCGAAAACTACACCCCACGTTTGAAGACTCGCTACCGTGAGGAAATCCGCGAGAAGCTGAACGGCGAGTTCAGCTACGAGAACGTCATGCAGATCCCGGGCGTCACCAAGGTTGTCGTCAACATGGGTGTCGGCGACGCTGCTCGCGATTCCAAGCTGATCAACGGCGCAATCGAAGATCTGACCAAGATCACCGGTCAGAAGCCGCAGATCCGCACCGCGAAGAAGGCTATCGCTAACTTCAAGCTGCGTGAAGGCATGCCCATCGGTGCCCGCGTTACCCTGCGTGGTGACCGTATGTGGGAGTTCCTGGACCGCCTGCTGACCGTCGCGCTGCCGCGTATTCGCGACTTCCGCGGCCTGTCCGACCAACAGTTCGACGGCCACGGCAACTACACCTTCGGCCTGACCGAGCAGACCATGTTCTACGAGATCGACGTGGACAAGATCGACCGTCCGCGCGGTATGAACATCACCGTCGTGACCACTGCTACGAACGACGACGAGGGCCGCGCACTGCTGCGCGAGCTGGGCTTCCCGTTCAAGCAGAAGGGCTCCGCTGAGTAATTCAGTGCTGAGTCGCTAACGCAACAAAGACCCCCGCTTCCCCTTCGAGGAAACTTCGAAGGTAGGGAAGTGGGGGTCTTTCTATTTGTCTAGGTGCGCGCCCATCGGCACAGCTCGGTGGCCTCTTACTTGGAGGAGCCCGGGATGCCTGCGAAGGTCTTCACGATCTTGCCGATGAAGCCCATGACGTCCTGGATCTTCTTCAGTACGGAGGTGGACTCGTCCCAGCCCATCAGCTTGTCGATGGAGCCCTTCAGCTTCTGGCCCTTCTCACTGTCAGCGGAGCCATTAGCCGGCTTGGACTCGTCGGCGCCAGCCTCGTCCTCGGGCTTGGTCTCGTCGGCAGGCTTGGACTCGTCCTCTGGCTTTGCTTCGTCGGCAGGCTTGGTCTCGTCGGCGCCAGCCTCGTTGTTGCCAGCCTCGTTCTCGGTGGCAGCAGCGGCCGGTGCGTCCTGCGCAGCCGGTGCCTCTTCAGCGGTAGCAGCCGGGATGCCAGCCATTGCGACGGAGGACGCTGCAGCCAGGGTGACGAGGGACTTCTTGAACTTCAAAGGAATCTCCTTTTCTTGAGGGGTGTTCGGATATGCGCGTTAAACGCGACTGTGGCCGTCGAATCAACTGCGAATTGATTCGCGGCCAATAGCTTCGTACAAGGTGTACGTAAGGCATGTGTAATGAATGTGGGCTCAGTTTTTCAAGGCGCTGCCGAATAATGTGACATAACTCATGTAACGCGGGGGAGGCTGTCCCGTTCGCCCTATTTGCCCCAGCGCCCAGCTCAGCGAATGTAGGTTGAAAGCGTGGATAATCCCTACAGTCACCCCAGCGCTTTCGCCCTGAACTGGCAAGGCTTCCAACACCTCCAGTCGTTGGATCCGATGTCTCTTGCCGCGCTGTGCGGTGGCCGTGCGCACATGACCATGGTCACGGTGCAGCAACTCCTTCGCGAAGGTGACCTGCAGGTCGGGAACCTTGCCGACAAGCTCGGCCCGATCGCTCGGGTTCTACCGTCCTCGCCCAAGAACCACCTTTCTGTCTTGCGGCCCGTCACGCCTCTCAGAGCAACCCAGCCGTATCCTCGCGCGGTTCTGCGCCGAACCAAAGGCCGCCTTTACTTCTTTGGTCGCCGCCGTTTATCGAAGGCGGTTGATTCCTTTGTGACGCCCCTTGTTTCCGCCGGCCTTGTTCACCGACCAAAACGCCTACGTATTCGCGGGATCGGGGATTGCCGGGATCCTCAGCTCACGGAGGCAGGCATGCAAGCACGCGATGCCCTGCGCAATCAGCTGGCAAGCGGGGGTGGCTATCAGACTCTCGCTGAGCGGGCGGGGGACTGGGAAAAGGATGTGCTCGCGGCGGTCTACGGCGAACGCTTCGTCTGCTCCCTTGATCCGCACCTGTGGGCGAGTATCACAGTTACGTTTGGTGGCGTGCCCGCGCGCGGACCCTTCGGGTTCGGCCGCGACTGGGATTGGGATGTGCCGGACTTGCTGGATTTCTGGCCCTAGGGGCGTCCAGACCCAAAACGGCGATTTGGGTAAACCCGCAGGTGATTGCTAGAGTTATCGAGTCTTGCGTTGCCCCGTGCCCAAAACAGGGTTAGCAACGTGAGCAGTGTAAACATCAAACCACTTTGTTGTAGGCCCCTCGCCCAATAAAGCGGCCGCGCGGACACGGCGGCGAGCACCCCACGTTATTTAGCATGGGGCGCGCAAGTAGCCAGCAAGCGCGCGGTACACGCATCCTGGGTGGGCTGGGAACCGCAATGAGAAAGGCTATGGGTCAATACTTATGACCATGACTGATCCCATCGCGGACATGCTGTCCCGCGTGCGGAACGCATCTAACGCGTTCCACGATTCCGTCTCCATGCCTTCCTCCAAGATCAAGGCGAACATCGCCGAGATTCTGAAGGAGGAGGGTTACATCGCTAACTACACCGTCAATGACGCCAAGGTTGGCAAGACCCTGGACATCGAGCTGAAGTACGGCCCGTCCCGCGAGCGTTCTATCTCCGGACTGCGCCGTGTTTCCAAGCCGGGTCTTCGTGTGTACGCAAAGTCCAACGAGCTGCCGCAGGTTCTCGGCGGCCTGGGTGTGGCTATCATTTCCACGTCCCACGGCCTGCTGACTGACCGTGAGGCACAGAACAAGGGTGTGGGCGGAGAAGTTCTCGCCTACGTCTGGTAACTAGAGGAGGTCTAAACCATGTCTCGTGTTGGCAAGGCACCGGTGGCTGTCCCCTCTGGCGTCACCATCAACATCAACGGCCAGTCTGTAGAGGTCAAGGGCCCGAAGGGCACCCTGAACCTGGACATTCCGGCCCCGATCACCGTGGCACAGGAAGGCGACGAGATCGTCGTTTCCCGCCCGGATGATCACCGCAAGAATCGTTCCCTGCACGGCCTGTCCCGTTCCCTGGTCTTCAACATGATCGAGGGCGTGACCAAGGGCTACACCATCAACATGGAAATCTTCGGTGTTGGTTACCGTGTGCAGCTCAAGGGCAAGAACCTGGAGTTCGCACTGGGTTACTCCCACCCTGTGCTGATTGAGGCACCGGAGGGTATCACCTTCGCCGTGGATGGGAACACCAAGTTCTCCATCGCTGGTATCGACAAGCAGAAGGTCGGACAGATCGCCGCGAACATCCGTCGTCTGCGTAAGGACGATCCTTACAAGGGCAAGGGCATTCGCTACGAGGGCGAGCAGGTCCGTCGCAAGGTCGGAAAGACGGGTAAGTAATGAGCAACACTGCACAAAACGAAAAGCGTCTGCCGGTGGGCAAGGATATTTCCACCCGCCGTCGCACCGCACGCGCACGTCGTCACTTCCGTATCCGCAAGACCCTCTCCGGCACCCCGGAGACCCCGCGTCTGGTCGTTCACCGCACCTCTCGCCACATGCACGCACAGGTCATCGACGATGTTGCAGGCCACACCCTGGTCGCAGCTTCCACGATGGAAGCCGATGTGCGCGCAATGGAGGGCGACAAGAAGGCTCGCGGTGCGAAGGTCGGTCAGCTGATCGCCGAGCGTGCCAAGGCCGCTGGCATCGAGGCCGTCGTCTTCGACCGTGCGGGCTACAAGTACCACGGCCGCGTCGCCGCTCTGGCCGACGCTGCCCGCGAAGGTGGTCTGAAGTTCTAATGACCAACTCCACGAACAACACCAACGGAAGGAACGCGTGATGTCGGGACGTGAACGTAACGGCGGACGCTCCGCCGAGAACAACGACAACAACGAGCGCAACGAGCGTAACGGCCGCAACGATCGCAACAACGATCGCGGCGGACGCAACGATCGTCGCAACCAGCAGGACGAGCGCAGCCAGTTCATCGAGCGCGTGGTTACCATCAACCGCGTCTCGAAGGTTGTGAAGGGCGGTCGCCGCTTCAGCTTCACCGCGCTGGTTATCGTCGGCGACGGCCAGGGCATGGTCGGCGTCGGCTACGGCAAGGCTAAGGAAGTTCCTGCCGCAATTCAGAAGGGCGCAGAAGAGGCTCGCAAGAACTTCTTCCGCGTTCCGATGATCAACGGCACCATCACCCACCCGGTTCAGGGTGAGGCTGCTGCAGGCATCGTCATGATGAAGCCCGCAGCTCCTGGTACCGGTGTGATCGCCGGTGGCGCTGCCCGCCCGGTGCTGGAGTGCGCCGGCGTGCAGGACATCCTGTCGAAGTCCCTGGGCTCCGACAACGCCATCAACGTTGTCCACGCAACCGTAGACGGCCTGAAGCAGCTGGTCCGTCCGGAAGAGGTTGCCGCTCGCCGTGGCAAGTCTCTGGACGAGGTTGCTCCGGCCGCTATGCTGCGCGCACGTGCAGCAGGACAGGGGGCATAAGAAATGGCTTTGAAGATTACCCAGACCAAGGGCTTGGTCGGAACCAAGCCGAAGCAGCGCAATTCCATGCGCTCCCTCGGCCTGAAGCGCATTGGCCAGGCAGTTGTCCGCGAGGATAGCCCGATCGTCCGTGGCCAGATCAACGTTGTGCGCCACCTGGTCGAGGTCGAAGAAGTGGCAGGAGAGTAAACATGAGCGATCCAATTAAGCTCCACGACCTCCGCCCTGCTCCGGGCGCCAAGAAGGCCAAGACCCGCGTGGGTCGTGGTGAGGCGTCTAAGGGTAAGACCGCAGGTCGTGGTACCAAGGGCACCAAGGCTCGTAAGCAGGTTTCGGCAGCATTCGAGGGTGGCCAGATGCCACTGCACATGCGCCTGCCTAAGCTGAAGGGCTTCCGTAACCCCGCGAAGATCACCTACCAGGTGGTTAACGTTGCTGACCTGGAGAAGGCATTCTCCAAGGGCGGCGACGTCACCGTTGCTGACATCGTTGCAGCTGGCCTGGCTCGCAAGAACCAGCCGGTGAAGATCCTGGGCAACGGCGAGATCAGCGTGAAGCTGAACGTCACCGCTAACAAGTTCTCGGGTTCTGCAAAGCAGAAGATCGAGGCTGCAGGTGGCACCGTCACCGAGGCTAAGTAAGCGGCTGGCTAGATCCTAGCCGAGCTTAGCCCTCATCCATCGCCCCGTCAGTGCGTTGTTGCGCTGGCAGGGCGATTTTTTCTTTCCTATTGACGCCCACGTACCCACCGCCCCTCGTCTCAGGGAAGCGATACAGTCAGACCGCGAAGTGGTACTTGATATATTGCGTGCTATAGGTGGTACAGTTTCCTAAGCATTTGTCCTGTCTGCTAACCTGGCTAGGTTGCAATTAGTGTCGCCTCTTTACGCGGGCGTATCTTAAAGTGCAGGTGCGCTAGCGAATAGATCCCGCACAAAGGTAAGAAACTACACAGGAGGCCAAGTTTGTCCGCCATCTCCTCGGCGTTCAAGAACGATGATCTCCGCAAGAAGATTTTGTTCTCTCTTGCGATGGTCATCCTCTATCGCATCGGCGCCCAGATCCCAACCCCCGGCGTAGACTACGGCGGGATCCAAGCGCAGATCAATAGCCTGACGGATAGCTCGGCGATGTACTCGCTGATCAACCTGTTCTCAGGTGGCGCGCTGCTGAAGCTGTCTGTCTTCGCTGTTGGAATTATGCCGTACATTACGGCGTCCATTATTGTGCAGCTGCTGACCGTGGTGATCCCGAAGTTTGAGCAGCTGAAGAAGGAAGGCCAGTCCGGTCAGGCCAAGATGACGGAGTACACCCGTTACCTGACCGTCGCCCTCGCGCTTCTGCAGTCCGCCGGCATCGTGGCGCTGGCTGACCGTAAGCAGCTGCTGGGTCAGGGCGTGCCGGTGCTGAAGGAAGATACCGGCATCTTCGGCCTGATTGTGATGGTCATGGTCATGACCTCCGGTGCTGTGCTGCTGATGTGGATGGGCGAGTTGATCACCGACCGCGGCATTGGCAACGGTATGTCGCTGCTCATCTTCGCGGGTATTGCGACCGCGTTGCCGGGGCAGGGTGCATCCATCCTTGCTAGCTCCGGTGGCTTTGTGTTCGCCGGCGTGGTTGTTGGTGTGCTGATCCTGGTGGTCGGTGTGGTCTTCATCGAGCAGGGTCAGCGCCGCATCCCGGTCCAGTATGCAAAGCGCATGATCGGTCGCCGCCAGTACGGCGAGACCTCCACCTACCTGCCGCTGAAGGTCAACCAGGCTGGCGTGATCCCCGTGATCTTCGCGTCCTCGCTGCTGACCGTGCCGATCCTGATTACCCAGATCATCCAGTCCGGCAATCCGGAGGCCGCTGGCCAGGACAACTGGTGGAACCGCAACGTTATGACCGTGCTGTCTGACCCTGCGGCATGGCAGTACATCCTGGTGTACGTCGGTCTGATCATCTTCTTCTCCTTCTTCTACGTATCCGTCCAGTACGATCCCTACGATCAGGCGGATAACATGAAGAAGTACGGTGGCTTCATTCCGGGCATCCGCCCGGGTCGCCCGACCGCGGAGTACCTTGGATATGTGATGAACCGTCTGCTGATCGTCGGTTCCATCTACCTGGCTGTCATCGCTGCACTGCCGAACATCCTCATCAACATGGGCGTGCAGACGACTCAGGCCAGCGGCCAGGGCCAGATGCCCTTCGGCGGTACCGCCATCCTGATTCTGGTATCCGTTGCCCTGACCACGATCAAGCAACTCGAATCGCAAGTCATGCAGTCTAACTACGAAGGATTCCTGAAATGAGACTAGTTCTGCTCGGCCCTCCCGGCGCTGGCAAGGGCACTCAAGCTTCCCTGCTGTCCGATGCTCTGAAGATCCCGCACATCTCTACCGGTGATCTTTTCCGCGCCAACATCTCCCAGGGCACCGACTTGGGCAAGCAGGCGCAGGAGTACATGGATGCCGGCAAGCTGGTTCCAACCTCCGTGACTGCCAACATGGTGCGTGACCGACTGAGCCAGGACGATGCCGCCAACGGTTTCCTGCTGGACGGCTTCCCCCGCACCATCGAGCAGGCTGAGCTGCTGGAGCAGATGCTGCAGGAAGACGGCCACTCCCTGGACGCAGTGATCAACTACGTAGTCTCCGAGGACGTCGTCGTCGATCGCATGCTGGCCCGCGGACGCAACGATGACAACGAGGACACGATCCGCACCCGCCTGGAGGTCTACCGCAACGAGACCGCCCCGCTGATCGACCACTACAAGGACATTCTGCTGAACATCGACGCAGAGGGCACCGTGGAGGACATCTCCACCACCACGCTGAACGCGCTGGACAAGTAAACCCCGCGCAGTTCACAGCTGATCCCGCCAGCCGGCCCCACACGGTCCGACCTGGCGGGATTTGTGGTTCTGGGCGGGGAGGGGGCGTCATGAAACCAAGAAACAACAAGAACAGACAAGAAGTACAGGAAGAAGACAACACCAATGGGCTTCCGGCGTAGGAACAAAAAGATTGCGGCGAAGACACCCGAGCAGCTAGATGCGATGCAGGCTGCCGGTGAGATCGTGGGGTTGGCGCTGCAGGAGGTCAAGAAGGCGGCGGCGCCGGGCAAGACGACGCTCGACCTCGACCGTGTGGCCGAGCAGGTCATCCGCGACCACGGTGCAATCCCGACTTTCAAGGGCTACGGCGGCTTCCCGGGCTCCATTTGTGCGAGCCCGAACGACATGATCGTCCACGGCATCCCGGCCGCAGATGTGGTGTTGAAGGAAGGCGACCTGATCTCCATCGACTGTGGAGCGACGCTGAATGGCTGGGTGGGGGATTCCGCCTGGACTTTCGGGATCGGGGAGATTGCTGAGGAGCACGATCGGCTGAACCGAGCAACCGAATGGGTTCTGCACGAAGGGCTGAAGGCTATGATCCCGGGAAATCGGCTGACCGATGTGTCCTGGGCACTGGAGAAAGCGACGGACGCAGCCGAGGAGAAATTCGACGTGGAACTGTGGATCGTCGACGGCTATGGCGGCCACGGTATCGGGCGCACCATGCATGAGGATCCGTACCTGGCTAACGAAGGCCGTGGCGGGCGCGGGCCGGAAATTCAGGAAGGATCCGTGCTGGCCATCGAGCCGATGCTGGCGCTGGGGACTGCCGATTCCCGCGTGCTCGACGACGAGTGGTCGGTGGTGACGTTGGACGGCAGCTTTTCCTCGCACTGGGAGCACACAGTCGCCGCGACCGCCGACGGGCCGCGGATCCTGACGCCCCGGAAGTGACGCCGGGCGGTGCCACTGGGGTAGTGACGCCGGGGTGCCGCCGGGGGGGGAGTGGCGCCGGGGGGAGTGACTCTGGGGGAGTGACGCCGGGGGATGGTGGGCGGAGGGTGATTATTGGAGAAAGAAGTAGTCAGAGTAGGCTAAACATAATCGTTTCATGAGAACCTACAAGCTCCTATGAGCGCCGACATGAGGGAAGAACTGGCATGAACCTATCCCGAGTACTTAATTCGCTGCTTTTCAAGATCATCGTTGCCATTGGCCTGGGCATTCTGTGCAGCCTGTTCTTCCCGGAGTCGGCCGGCCGTACATTCGCTACGTTTAATGGTCTGTTCTCCGGTTTCCTGGGATTCTTTGTTCCGGTTCTGATCTTCTCCCTCATCACGCCGGCGATCGCCAGCCTGGGACGTGGGGCAGGGAAGTGGCTAGGCGTGACCGCTGGTATCGCTTACGTCTCCACCATCATCTCCGGCCTGATCGCCTATGGAGTGGCAGAGGGCACCTACCCGTCCCTGTTGAGCAATGAATCCATGATCAAGGCGGAAGACATCGACGAAGGAGCGCTGCAGCCGTTCTTCTCCGTTGAGATGGATCCGCCGATGGGCGTGATGTCGGCACTGCTGCTGGCCTTCACCGTCGGCATTGCTTTGGCTTCGATGCGCACGGAGGTGCTGTACAGGGGAGCCGAGGAACTTCGCGAGGTCAGCATGAACGTCATCCAGAAGTTCATCATTCCTCTGTTGCCGATCTACATCTTTGGCGTGTTCCTGACTATGGGTATGAACGGCAACTTGAAGTTAACCCTGACCCAGTTCTCGAAGGTGCTGATCCTGGCTGTTCTAATGACCTGGGTGATCCTGGCGCTCCAGTTCCTGCTGGCCGGGCTTTTTGCCGGACGCAATCCACTGACTGCCCTGAGGAACATGATGCCCGCCTACTTCACCGCGCTGGGTACCTCGTCTTCCGCGGCAACCATTCCTGTGACCCTGGAATGCACACGCAAGAACGGCGTTTCCCAGTCCGTGGCTGACTTCGTGGTGCCGCTGTGCGCCACGGTGCACCTGTCCGGCTCTATGCAGAAGATCGCCCTGTTCGCATTCTCCATTGTGTACATGACGGGAATCGACATGTCCCCGGGGATGGCGCTGGGCTTCATCTTCCTGCTGGGTGTGATGATGATTGCCGCTCCGGGCGTTCCGGGTGGCGCCATTATGGCAGCCGTTGGCCTGCTGCAGTCCCAGCTGGGCTTCGATGATGGCCAGGTGGCGCTGATGATCGCTGCCTACATCGCCATCGACTCCTTCGGTACTGCATGTAACGTCACGGGCGACGGCGCGATCGCGCTGACCGTCAACCGTTTGGCGAAGGGACAGCTGCGCCGTGAAGAGCAGCACGCCTAAACCAGCGTTTTGGTATCCCCGCAGGTCGCGTGTATTGTAATCAGGTGGTGCATGGGCTTTCAGTACCCGGCGGGTTCGATGATTCGGACCATGGCTGTTTAAGGCAGTCAGCCTGAGTGCGGAAAAACCAGTGCCACATGTAGCAAAACATCACCCATCCAGCTAAAAGAGCTGGGGAAGCGTTGGAGGATATGGCAAAGAAGGAAGGCGCCATCGAGGTTGAGGGTCGCATCGTCGAGCCTCTGCCGAATGCGATGTTCCGTGTCGAGCTGGACAATGGCCACAAGGTATTGGCTCACATTTCCGGCAAGATGCGCCAGCACTACATCCGTATCCTCCCGGAGGATCGGGTTGTCGTGGAGCTGTCTCCCTACGACCTGACCCGCGGGCGCATCGTTTACCGCTACAAGTAATACGTCAAGCCTCCACACATCCAATCTAGGAAGTGCTTTTAACAGCACTTTTTAGTCACTACCTCTGGCCGCGGCGGCCGGAGCCCTCCTTCCAACACCTCAACAGTTGGGGTGTTGGTTTCGCACATTCAGGCACCTGGTGCCTACACAGTCCCTTCCGTGGCTGCGCGCGAAATACTCGAAGGATCAACAGGGACGAGTGTGGAGAAAACCGCCGCTAAACCGGAAGGAAAATGCCCTATGGCACGCCTTGCTGGTGTTGACCTGCCACGCGAAAAGCGCATGGAGGTCGCACTGACCTACATCTTCGGAATCGGCCCCGCCCGTTCCAAGGAGCTGCTGGAAAAGACCGGCATCTCCCCTGATCTTCGCTCCAAGGATCTGACCGACGAGCAGCTGTCCGCTCTGCGTGACGTTATCGAGAACACCTGGAAGGTGGAGGGTGACCTCCGCCGTGAGATCCAGGCCGATATTCGCCGCAAGATCGAGATTGGTTCCTACCAGGGCCTGCGCCACCGCCGTGGTCTGCCGGTTCGTGGTCAGCGCACCAAGACCAATGCTCGTACCCGCAAGGGACCCAAGAAGACGATCGCAGGAAAGAAGAAGTAACCTATGCCTCCGAAGACTCGTTCCGGCGCGCGCCGTACTGGCCGTCGCGTCGTAAAGAAGAATGTGGCCAACGGCCACGCATACATCAAGTCCACCTTCAACAACACCATCGTGTCCATCACGGACCCGAAGGGCGCTGTGATTTCCTGGGCTTCCTCGGGCCACGTCGGCTTCAAGGGCTCCCGTAAGTCCACCCCTTTCGCTGCTCAGATGGCTGCCGAGTCCGCTGCCCGCAAGGCAATGGACCACGGCATGAAGAAGGTTGACGTTTTCGTTAAGGGTCCGGGCTCCGGCCGCGAGACCGCTATCCGTTCCCTGTCCACCGCGGGCCTCGAGGTCGGCACCATCGCCGACGTCACCCCTCAGCCGCACAACGGCTGCCGCCCGCCGAAGCGTCGTCGCGTCTAAAGAGAAGAAAGGATTAGGGATTAACAATGGCTCGTTATACCGGCCCCGCAACCCGTAAGTCCCGTCGCCTCCGCGTCGACCTCGTCGGCGGCGACAACTCCTTCGAGCGTCGCCCCTACCCTCCGGGGCAGGCTGGCCGTGCTCGCATCAAGGAGTCCGAGTACCTGCTGCAGCTGCAGGAGAAGCAGAAGGCGAAGTACACCTACGGCGTACTGGAGAAGCAGTTCCGCCGCTACTACGCAGAGGCCAACCGTCGCCCGGGTAAGACCGGTGACAACCTGGTCATCCTGCTGGAGTCTCGCCTGGATAACGTTGTTTACCGTGCAGGTCTGGCACGCACCCGTCGTCAGGCTCGCCAGCTAGTTTCCCACGGTCACTTCACCGTGAACGGCAAGAAGATCAACGTTCCCTCCTTCAAGGTCTCCCAGTACGACATCATCGACGTGCGTGAAAAGTCCCGTTCGATGCTGTGGTTCGAAGAGGCTCAGGAGAACCTGGTCGATACGATCGTTCCTGCTTGGCTGCAGGTCGTACCGGCAACCCTGCGCATCCTCGTGCACCAGCTGCCCGAGCGCGCTCAGATCGACATTCCGCTGCAGGAACAGCTGATCGTCGAGCTCTACTCGAAGTAAAACTGACGGTCTAATTCGTTAGACTTACTTCGGATAGAACACCAAACGCGGTTTCTACCGTCCGCACCGTCCACCAAACCCGGTGGCGGTTGTCCCCGTAACGGCGTCATATAGCGGTCGCCGAAAAAGGAGAAGCTTAAACATGCTCATCTCGCAGCGCCCCGCGCTCACCGAAGAGTTCATCGATGATTCCCGCTCCCGGTTCGTTATCGAGCCACTGGAGCCGGGCTTTGGCTACACGCTGGGTAACTCCCTGCGCCGGACCCTGCTGTCGTCCATCCCGGGCGCGGCAGTGACCTCCCTGCGCATCGAGGGTGTGCTCCACGAGTTCACCACCATCCCGGGTGTGAAGGAAGATGTTTCCGACATCATCCTGAATATCAAGTCCCTGGTTCTGTCCAGCGACTCCGATGAGCCCGTCGCGATGTACATCCGCAAGGAAGGCCCGGGCGAGGTTACCGGCGCTGACGTTGAGGTTCCGGCTGGCGTTGAGGTCCACAGCAAGGACCTGCACATCGCCACGCTGAACGAGCAGGGCAAGCTGGAGATCGAGATGACCGTCGAGCGTGGCCGTGGCTACGTTCCGGCTGCCCCGGCTTCTTCTGAGATCGGACGTATCCCGGTCGACCAGATTTACTCTCCGGTTCTGAAGATCAGCTACAAGGTCGAGGCAACCCGTGTGGAACAGCGCACGGACTTCGACAAGCTGATTCTGGACGTGGAGACGAAGAACTCCATCACCGCCCGCGATGCCATGGCATCCGCAGGTAAGACCCTGGTGGAGCTGTTCGGTCTGGCTCAGGAGCTGAACTACGAAGCAGAGGGCATCGAAATCGGCCCGTCGCCGCAGGAAAGCGAGCACATCGCTGCCTACAGCATGCCGATCGAGGACCTGAACTTCTCTGTCCGCTCTTACAACTGCCTGAAGCGTGAAGAGATTCACACTGTCGGCGAGCTGGCTGCCCGCACGGAGTCCGACCTGCTGGACATCCGTAACTTCGGCCAGAAGTCCATCAACGAGGTCAAGGTCAAGCTGGCTGGCTTGGGTCTGGGCCTGAAGGACGCTCCGGAGGGCTTCGATATCACTGATATCGAGGGCTACGACGCAGAGACCGGCGAGTTCATCGACACCGAGGGCGAGGACATCGCGGAATAACCGGTGGTTAACCGCACGCGCTCACTGATTTAAAGATCCACACGAGGAGAACTAATGCCTACCCCAAAGAAGGGCGCCCGCCTGGGCGGTTCTGCTTCCCACCAGAAGAAGATCCTGTCCAACCTCGCTGCTCAGCTGATTGAGCACGGCGCCATCAAGACCACGGACGCTAAGGCTAAGCTGCTGCGCCCCTACGTCGAGAAGATCATCACCAAGGCCAAGCGCGGCACCCTGGCGGATCGCCGCAACGTGCTGAAGCTCATCCCGAACAAGGAAGTTGTTGCTTACCTGTTCAACGAGCTGGCTCCGAAGTTCGAAGGCCGTCCGGGTGGCTACACCCGCATCATCAAGCTGGAGAACCGCAAGGGCGACAACGCTCCGATTTCCCAGATCTCCCTGGTGACGGAGCAGCTGGTTTCCACCGAGGCCGAGCGCGCTAACCGCGTTGCTGCTTCTAAGGCCAAAAAGGCTGAGGCTGAAGAGGCTAAGGCTGAGGAGACCCAGGCTGAGGAGGCTCCGGAGGTTGAGGCTGACACCGCAACCGACGAGGCTGCCAAGGCAGAGGCCGCTGAGGCTGAGGCTGAAGAGGCCAAGGCTGAAGAGGCCAAGGCTGACGAGGCTGCCGAGGACAAGTAAGTCCGGCGCCCCCGCCAAGCTCTAAGGCGGGCCACGGTTACCCATCCGGGTAGCTCGTGGCCCGCCTTTTTGTTCTTTGTTTATGGACGCCACCCGCCCCAACCATCACCGATGTCGTTAACGCGCGACTATTCGGCTGCCCTAGGTCTGGCAAAGACTGCCACCGGATTGGCAAATGTCGCTAGAACGGGATTATGTGTCTGCGGTGGTGGGTGTGAGGTGGGGTCGGGCTGGCAAATGTCGCTAGAACGGGAATACGTTATTGAGAATCAATTGCAAGTGTGCAAAACAGCAGGTCAGAGAGTTTTCATTCTCGTCTGTGTCCATTTTTGGATCACAGAATCCCGTTCTAACGACATTTGCCGGATTTTAGGAGCCTGTATTCCCGTTCTAACGACATCTGTGCAGGCATTGAGCAGGGAAGCAGGGGGAAGCAGGGGGAAGCAGGGGAAAGACAGGGGGAAGTAGGGGAAAGACAGGGGGAAGTAGGGGAAAGACAGGGGGAAGTAGGGGAAAGACAGGGGGAAGTAGGGGAAAAGCCGGGGAAGTAGGGGAAAGGCAGGGGCAGTAGCCGGCGGCTAGTCCAGCTCTAGCTCCGGTTCCTCGGCCCGGGCCTGCTCGAACACTTCCTTCGCCGCCGACAGGTTAATCAGGCCGATAATCACGCCGACCACGATGTCCGGCCATGCGCTGACCCAGAACATCATCACCACGCCCGCGCCGAGGATCAGTAGGTTGGCCGCCGCATCATTGCGCGCCGCCAGCCAAGCACCCTGCACCAGCGCACTATCCGCCCCGCGCAGCCGCAGCAAAAGGACTGCGCAGACCAGGTTGATAACCAGCGCTCCGATGGCAGTCACGCTCAGAGTCAAGGGTTCCGGCGGATGCCCCGTCCACACCTTCCAGGCCGCCGTGCCGAAAGCGGCGAAAGCCGGAATCAGGATCAACCCCGCCAGGGCATAGCTGGCTTTCCGCCGACTGGCCACCGACCACCCCAGCGCGGTCAGCACCAGAACGTTGATGAGAGTGTCTTCGAGGAAGTCTGCGGCGTCCGCAAAAAGGGCGGCAGAACCAATGACCAGCGCAATAGTCACTTCAACGACGAAGCCAAGGCCGTTGAGTGCGGCGACCCATGCGACCAGACGTCGCGCGCGGGAGTCGAGGGTGGAGGCGGAGAATTCGTTGTCGTGCACGCAGACTAGACTAAGGCGCGCACGCTGCCTATAGCGAATGCAGCAGCTGAGCAGCAATAGCTAGTCGAGTTTGTCGAATGACCATCCGAAGGAGGCGCCCCGCCCATGCCCTATACACCGCAGGCTAAGCAGGACCCGAGCGATCTGGTGCGCGTCCGCCTGGATGTCGCCTACGACGGCACGGATTTTCACGGCTGGGCCACGCAATCCGGTGGCCTACGCACGGTCGCGGGAGTGCTGCAGGAAAAGCTGTCCCTGGTCACCCGTCATCCGATCGAGCTGGTCGTCGCCGGCCGCACCGACGCGGGAGTACACGCCAGCGGCCAGGTCTGCCATGCAGACATCCCGGTAGATGCGTTCGAGCAGCGCTCGCTGACCCGCCCGGAGGACCTGGTGCGTCGCCTGTCGCGGATGTTGCCTGCTGACGTGCGGTTGCACGGGGCGAGTGTTGCTCCGCAGGGTTTTGACGCCCGCTTCTCCGCGCTACGCCGGCACTACATCTATCGCGTGACGACTCACCCGGCTGGGCCCGTGCCAGTGCGGGCCCGGGATACGGCAGCGTGGCGCTACCCGATTGATCTGGCGAAGACTCAGGCGGCTTCTGACGCACTGATTGGTTTGAACGACTTCGCGGCGTTCTGCAAGGCCCGCGAGGGTGCCACGACTGTCCGCGAACTGCAGGAATTCCGCTGGGTGGACGTCTCCACGGAGGCAGAACCGCAGACCTACGAGGCGCACGTCACCGCCGATGCTTTCTGCTGGTCGATGGTGCGTTCCCTGGTGGGGGCGGCACTGACAGTCGGATCGGGCAAACGACCGGAGGATTTTACCTCGGAGCTTTTGCAGGAGACGAAGCGCAGCTCCGCGGTGCCGGTCGCGCCCGCGGAAGGGTTGAACCTGGTGCGGGTGGATTACCCGGCCGATGAGGAGCTGGCGGAACGCGCGCGGACGACCCGCGCCAAGCGCTCGCCGGTGGGCAACGGAAGTGAGCCGTCCACCGACCTGTGATGGTGGCGATGCTTAGGCGCTGCGATTCGTGAGCGTTCGCCGCGCGTCTGTTTGGTGGGCGCTTGCGGCGTCGGCGCAGTTTGCCGTCTCGGTGCAGCCTGTCGCGCAAGTGCGGCCTGCGGTGCGACTTGTGCCGCGGCCTGCGGTGCGACTTGTGCCGCGGGCTGTGGGGCGACTTGTGCCGCGGGCTGTGGGGCGGGCGCAGTGATGGCAAAGAAGTTGAAGTATTCCCGGTGTTCGCCGTGGAGGAGCACCGTTCCCGTTCCGACCGGCGGCACCGCGATGAACACATCCGCGCGCAGGTTCACCGTCGCTAGCGTGGAGCGTTCCAGCGACCGGAGCCTTTCCCTCCCCAGCCGCAGCACATTTTCCGCTGCGCCAAAACCACCAGCGCTGAGGCCAGCGCTTATGCCAGCGCTGAGGCCACCGCCACCACCGCCAGCACTTATGCCACCCGCGCTGGTCGCCGCCCCGCGCGCAGAGGAACGTGGCCCCGGCGAAGCGGGAACCTCCACGAACAGGATCGACGTCTTTGCTCCACCGGTGTTCAACCCGGGCAGACTCGCTGTATCTTCTGTCGGGTTTTCGCCCGCGCCCTCCCACGGATCAGACTGCCTCGCGCCGATGCGGTGCACCGCGAACAGCGCTTCTGGCCAGTTCATCGACCCCTCCAGGGTGCGCAGCTGCGGGGCAGTGCCGAACACTGCGAACGTCGCGCCGGGGATTGGATGTACCAGCATTGATTCGCCGGAATCTGTAAGGCCGATAAACCAACCGGGTGCAGCGGGAACCGTCAGCTGCTCAGCCAGCCCGGTGACCTTGGTTCCCACCGGCGGTGCCTCTGCGGGCAGCGCCCACACCCCGCACCCGCTGGCGGCAAAGGGCATCCGCGCCGCCGCGTGCTCCGGCACGCCTACAAGGGTCGCTTGGGAATCGCCCAACCAGCCGCGGCCGAACGGTGGGGTGGGGGTGGTTGTGGTGGACAGGTTGGCGTCCATAAGAGAAAGCCCCAGACCACCGGCCAACCGGTCGGCAGAAATCCGCCGCGACGACGGCTCGCCCCACAGCTTGTCGTGCACGCACAACAGCCGGAACCAGCGCGTGCCCTGATCCGTCGTAGCGCGGCTGCGGCCGAACGCGAACCAGCCCGCTACGATGCACGCGATAGCCAACAAAGCACACAAAACCCATGGCCACAGAGCCGCAAAATCCATTTGTCCCATCCCCAAAACTGTGGAAAATCCCCCGAATGCGAAGCTTCCCCTCGCGCAAGCAATTCAACCATGGAATACTTGGCAGCGCTAGCGGGGGCTAGACAGCACAAAACAACAAGGGGGAGCGCAGTAACCATGCGCACAACGGGGATACAAGTATCTGGATTTAATTTTCTGCTTCGCAGGTTAGAGCTTGCGCTGGTCATTGGGGATCCGCGGATGGCTCACGATCCGCTGCGGAGCCAACGGCGCGCGCTGATCGTCGGCGTGCTGCTGAGTCTGCTGATCGCCGGTGGTGCGATGATGCTGGGGTTGCTGCGCCCGCAGCCCAGCCTGGACGGCGCGGATCTGGTGGCCGACGAGACCGGCACGCTGCACGTCCGACTGGCCGATACCTACCATCCGGTCACGAATGTTGCCTCGGCACGGCTGATTCTGCAGCAGCCCGTCGAGGCACAGAAAACCACCGCTGAGCAGCTATCAAAGGTGCCGCTCGGGCAGCCACTGGGGATCGGCCAGGTGCCGGGGCTGGTTAGCGCGCCGGATCGCGAGTGGCTGTACTGCGACCGGACCACTGGCACGGGCGCTACGGGTAGTGCAAGCGCGGCGGGGACTGCGGACACGGCGCATACAGCAGGGACTGTCGTGGCCGTCGAGCGCATCAAGACCCATCGCCATGCTCTACTGGCTGCCCCTTCGGGTTATTGGCTTATCGACGCCACCACTCGCGCCCGCATAACCCCAGACGCAGCCAGGGCTTTCGGCACCGAGGCGGTTCCGGCCAGCGATGAATTGGCACAGCAGTTCCACCGACGCCCCGACATTGCCATGCCGACGGGGAAGACAAAGATGCCCGCGCCCTTCGACAAAGCGGGCAGGGTTGTGAAGGCCGGTGACCGGGCGTTTCTGGTGGATCTCGCCGGCGTGGGGGAGGTCAAGGGGGCGCGGCGCTCCTACGCGGAGGCCAGCAGTCCGGAGCCGCCGGTGGAGGTCGCTCTGTCGGAAGTGATGCGCCAGCCGAGCGTGGATGTGCTGTCTGGGATCCCCGAGTTTGACGGCGAGCAGCCCGTATCGTGGGCGCAACCACCCGTGTTGTGCGCGGGGCCGGAGGGGGTGGCGGAGCCGGTTGGGGCGGCGGGGACGGAATACCCGAGCCCCTTCTACGGGCCGCGTGGAACGTCCGCACTGAAGACGGAACGTGGATACGTGCTGGTCAGCGAGAATGGTGTGCGCTACTCCGTGGGTAGCGAAGCCGAGCTGCACGCCCTGGGCTTTAAGGCCGAACGAAGTGTTCAGTTCGCCCGCATTGCCTCGCTGCCGGACGGAGGTTTGTTGTCCGAGGAGAAAGCCCGGCAGACAACCGTCGCGATGATGCCCAGCGCTAGCACCAGGGACAGCACGACCGGTACAGAATAGTCGGCAGGTTCCTGCCCGTACGGCTGAGTGCTGACGGTCTGCAGGGTGTAGTCGGCGCCCGTCGAACCGCTACCACCTCGCGCCAATGCGTCCCGCAGGTCTAGAGCCTTATCTACCGCCGCGGCGGGGTTGACCACCAACATCTGTTTGCCCAGACCCGGCCCGCTCGCGCCGGGGGAGGCCGTGGAGGCCAACAGCTCCCGCACCTCGCGCGCCGTCAGCTGTGGGGCGACCTGCCAGACCAGCGCCGCCGTCGCGCTGACAACCGGGGTGGCGAAGCTGGTGCCTTCAAAGGGTGTGGGATTTCCAACGATGGTGTGTACCTGCTTGCCGATCACCACGCGCCCTTCGGCTGGCCCGCCCGGCGCGAACAGATCCACCCACTTTGTCGGCGCGTTGTAGTGCGCGGGCACGCGCCCCTGGTCGGCACGACCACCCTCGTGCGGAGATTGCGGGCTCACTCGTGGCGCGACCGCGCCCACTGCCAGCACCGGATCCAGACTGGAGGGGAATGTAGGTGCTCCTTCCGGACATTGACCCGTGTTACCGGTCGAGGCCACCACGAGCACCCCGGCTTTCTCCGCACGGTCGATCGCTCCCCGCAGGGCGGCCGTATCTTCGCAGGCCACCATGGATATATTGATGATCTTCACCCGCGCCTTCAGTGCCCGATCAATCGCGCGGACTAGCTCCTCTACTGTGCCTTCTGCCCGGTCGGGGGCCGAGTTATGCCGGAAAGAATGCACCTTCGCCTCCGGCGCGATCGTGTGCAACACACTGGTCACCACAGACCCGTGCAGCACGCAAAAATCCCGGTCGCCCACCACGCCCGGCCCAGCAGAACCCGTATCAATCACAGCCACGTCCACGTCCCGGCCCCGTGACAGGGCGTGAAGAGCTGGGTACGAGGGGGCGTCAATATCCGGCAACGGCAAGGTACCCGCCTGGGCGACAGTGCCTTCCTGGCAGTTCCCGTGCGGCGAGGAATCTTTGACGATCATCAGCCGATCCCCCGAATCGCGTCGAACAACCCCGTGGTGTGCAGTGCCAAGGGGATGGCCAGGCAAAACGCGATGGCCTCCACCATGTCGATCGCGCGCCCCAGCATCGGCGACTGCACCCGCAGCGCAGGCAGACCCACCAGCACCAGGCACAATGCGCCCCAAGGTTCGTGCAATGCCAGCCACAGAATCGTCGTCGCCGACAGCACCGCCAGCGCCACAGAGTGCACCGGCCGGGTGCTTCGCGCGCTCACACCGAGGACCGCCACCATCACCAACAGCACGGCGGTCCAAAGATCCAGCGATTCGCCCCACGGTGCCAACTGGTAGATACACGCGCCCAGCACTGCCACGATGGCGACCACCAGGCTGGAGTGTACCTCCACCACCTGACCTGCGCGGGTGGTCGTGGGCTCTGTAAACACACCGGTCGCGGGCACTTTCGGTAGCTTGATTCCCGCTAGGCCAATGGCAATCTGCCCGGAATAAGCCAGCGCGAACATCGCCAGCAGCAGCGTGATCCCCGGCCAGAAATTCACCGCCGCAAACACCACCCATGTGACCGTCACGATCCGCGCTGGGCCGCTGCACCACACCAGAAGCGCGGCCACGAAACAGGCGCACAGGACGTTCACGTGCAGCCCCAGCCCGAAGCCCAGAATCGCGGCGAGGTAGCTGAAGTTGCGGTGGTGCAGGGAGGCCGCCGCTGCGGCTAGTGCTGCCACGGCGGTTGCCACGATCGTTGCGGTGTCTGCGGAATTGTTGAGGGTAAGGACGCCCCCAGCTCCAACCAATTGATTGTCCAAAGGATGCCACGCTGGCGCTGCTTGCAGGCTAAACAGCGAAACGATGGCTGCGGCAATCCAGGCTGCAGGGCTGGTGGGGATCGGGCCGGACAGTTCCTCTACGGCCTCGGCGGGCGGGGCGGGAACTGCGGCGACCTGCAAAGTTAGTGACTCGCCGGGGCGGACCCCGGCTTCCGCCAACGTGTGTTGTGGCGCGACGTGACCGACGGCGCGGTGCAAAACCCAGTGTTCCCCCGGTTCAGCGTCTACGAGGTGCGGGATGAGCTCCGCCACCGGCACGTGGTCGGCGATCGCAGCGTTGATGGTGGTGCCTTTAGCGGGCACGGAAATGCGTAGAGCAAGCACTTTATTCCCCCTGGTAAAAAGCGTGTAAAGAGTGTTGGGCGCGGCCCTTTGCCGCTGTTGGTCGGCGAGCATCCCCCCTTGGATCCTCGCCAGTGTGGCTTACACGGCACAGATAGTAGCCGAGGCACAGAGATTGCGCTTGCCCTGCGGTGGATCCGGGGAAGGTTTAGAATCTGAAACCACATCCAGGGGGTTGGATGGGGATAACACCGGATAACACGGGATGTCCCTGGGGACTAGAAGGAAATTGGGGGATTTCTCCATCATGCAGACACAGGCGCCACCGACGCTGCCTAAAGACAAACAGCCTTTCATCAGGTTGCTCATGCCCGCCGTGATGTTGATCGCGGTGGTGGGAATGATCGCCGCCATGGTGCTGTCCGGGTCTGGGCGTAACCCCATCAGCTTCATCTTTCCGCTGATGATGCTGGGAAGTATGGCGATGATGTTCCAGCCAGGGGCCAACATCGATGAGACTCGGCGCTCCTTTCACCGCCATATCGACGCGCTGAAGGACAGCGTGCAGCGCAGCCACGACGAACAACTGCAGACCATGTTGGCGGCCCACCCGCACCCGCAATCGCTGTGGACGCATGTGCATACGGGAACCGACGTCACCGCCAAGCCGGGAGTGGTGCGTATCGGTACCGCAGTGCAGACCCCAGATGACCCGCTGGAGGTGCCGGTTAACGCACCGCCAGAGGACCTAGAACCAGTCAGCGCCATGAGCCTGCGCGAGGTGGCCCTGCGCTACGCAACTATCGAAGCCCCAGTGTCGGTGGATCTAGCTAGTTTCCACTGCATCGTGCTACTCGGCGATGGTGCGCCTGGCCTGGCCCGTGCGATGCAGGCGCAACTGGCAATGCAGGATCCGGACATCATCGGAATCACCGGCCCGTTCGAGCAGTGGTTACCGCATGACGGGCCCCGCAAGGTGCACTTTTGTACTGGCGATAGCCCGGTGATCGCCGGGGCGGTGGTCACGGAACCAAGTGATGAGTGGGTGGAAAACGCCAAGGGGAATGGCCTGTTATTGCAGGTGGACGATGCCGATGGCGGGTGCTTGCTGAGCGCTTGGACCGTTGACGGCTGGGTGCCTTTCGGGGTGGCCGATCAGCTCAGTGAGGTAGAGCTGGCGCAGATCTGCCGCGCCCGGTCCACCGTGAAATCCAGCACGTCACTGTTGGAACTGCCGGGTGGGGACTTGCGTGCGCCGATCGGCTTCTCCGGCGCGCCGGTGTACCTGGACATCAAGGAATCCGCCCTGGGAGGCATCGGCCCACACGGCCTTTGTGTGGGCGCTACAGGCAGCGGCAAATCGGAATTGTTGAAGAGCGTGGTGATCAGCTTCGCCCACCAGCACAGCCCGGAGGATCTGAACTTCGTGCTCGTGGACTTCAAGGGCGGCGCCAGCTTCCTGGGAATGGATCGTTTGCCCCACACGTCCGCGCTGATCACAAACCTGGCTGAGGAGGCGGGGCTGGTCGACCGAATGCAGGATAGTCTGCTGGGGGAGATGCATCGGCGTCAAGAAAGACTACGCGCCGCAGGCCTGACCACGGCGGCCGAATACAATCGCGCCTACCCCGGACAGATGCCCGCGCTTTTTATCGTGGTCGACGAGTTCTCCGAGTTGCTGCACGCCCGACCCGAGTTCGCCGAGGTATTTGCCGCGATCGGTCGGCTGGGGCGAAGCCTGCGGATGCACCTGCTGCTGGCCACGCAGCGGCTGGAGGAGGGGCGACTGCGCGGCCTGGAATCGCACCTAAGCTACCGCATTGCGCTGCGCACGTTCTCCGCCTCCGAATCCCGCGCACTGATCGGCACTACCGAGGCCTACGAACTGCCCACCACACCCGGCGCAGCGATCCTTTCCGCGGGCGACAAGGTGCGCTTCCACTCGGCCTATGTCTCTGGGCCGGAATTGCCTCGCGACCAGCGTCTAGTGCGCGAGCTAGGAGCCACAGTGGAAGCAGAAACTACTACCATGCAGATGGTCATCGACCGGCTGGAGGGGCCGAACAAGAACCCGGTGTGGCTGCCACCTCTGCCAGAAGACCTGCCTGCTAGCGACATCATGGAATCCCGCGCGCCGGGCGTGGCCCGCATCGGTTTGGAGGATCTGCCGTTCGAGGGGCTGCAGGTGCCGTTGGATATTGACCTGCGGCGCAAGCACTGGGCGATCGTCGGCCAGCCACGGACAGGTAAGACAACGGCGGTGCGCAGTCTGGTGCTGGGGTGGGTCTTAAGCTCCCCGGGGTGGCCGGTGTACATTTTCGACCCGGGCGGCGGCCTGCGGGATCTCGCACGCTTGCCGCAGGTCGCGGCGGTTGTGGGGCCGGACGGCCTGGCTCGGCTGTTCGACGAGATGGAACAGACGGAGGGGCAGCGCCTGCTGATTATCGATGGCCTGGACCAGGTGGGCGCGGTCAACGGGGGCACAGGCGAAGAGGAACAACGACTCATTCGCCTGGCCACCACCGGCCTGGAGCGCGGTCTGCACGTGGTGGTCACAGCCCTGCGGTGGAACTTCCGCCCTTCGCTACGGGACGTGCTGACTGGACAGCTGGAACTGCGGATGACCCCGCTGGATGCCCACTTCCGCGATGCCCAGAAGTCCCTGCCTGACGTGCCGGGCAGGGGCGTGTCAGCCCGCGGTAAGCATGTGCAGTTTGCTAACTCCAACGCACAGGACATCGAGCACGTGCGCATGGAAAGCGTGAAACGCGGCGAGCCCGAGCTATCCATGCGGGTGCTGCCGGAGCGCATCGGGTGGGAAGAGTTGGCCGATCCGCAGGCCTTCGCCATCGGCGGGCCACGCCTGGATCCGGTGCGCTGGGATCACGCCACGTTCCCGCACCTGGTGGCGATTGGCCAGGCCGGTAGCGGTGTGACCACGGCGTTGCGTGCGGTGATGCAATCCGTAGCCGAAAGCCAGAGCCACAGCGGTGAGCCCCCGGAGTTTCTGGTCACGGATACGCGCCGGGGCCTTCTGGGAGTGGCGGGTTACCGCGTCCCGGAGGACTTCCGTGCTGACCTGGCGGGTTGGGTCGATACGCTGCGGGCACGCATTCCGGGCAGTGACGTGGCACCCCAGCAGTTGCGCGAGAAAAGCTGGTGGTCCGGGCCGGAACTCTTCGTCATTGTCGACGATGCGGATGCTGATCCGGGGCTCGACCAGCTGGTTCCTTTGCTGCCCTACGCTGCGGATATCGGCTTACATGTGGTGCTTGGTCGCCGGTCGGGGCAGTTTGCCCGCGCTGCGTATCAACCGCTGATGCAGGCCTTGCGCGACCAGAGCGCCTGGTTGCTGTTTTCTGCGCCGCGTGAGGATGGGCCGATTGCCGGGGTTCGTTTAGTACGACGCCCACAGGGGCGCGCCGCCTACGTTCACAAGGAAACCTGGGACGTGCATGTGGCGGAGATTGCTGATGAAGGCTGACGTGGACGAGTGCCTGTCCGCGAGAAAATTAATTGGGGGAAGAGTATGAGGATGGATCAGAGGCTGGGTGATTCCCGGGGGCTGTTGGCGGAATCGCTGTCCTTGCAAGAATCGGGTGTGTTGGTCAGTGGGATGACCGTCACGGACCTTTCCACAGGGTTCGTGGTGGCCGGAGATGCGCAGACACAGCATCCCGAGTACCTGCTGTACAGCACGACATCGGGCTCCGAAGGGGTGCCGGATGTCGAGTTTCAGCGGTCGGGTTTGAGCCTGGGGCGGCTGTCGGAACTCTTTGAACTGGTAAGCGAAGTGTTGGAGCAGCGCAAAGACTATCCGGACGTGGTGGCGGTGAATCCGCCGGAGCCACGCGTGTATTTCCCCTGGGGAATAGGGCTCCGGGCAGTCGACGTGCTGGTGACGGGATCCTTCGCCGTGGAGGTGGTGCGCTACCTGCGAATCATGGGTATCCGGGCGCGCTTGGTGGATAACGAAACGGTGCTGCGTGTGGCCAGTGAGTTGGCGGTAGCGGAGCAGCAATTGGAACACCTGGGTCTAGCACGGACTTCGGAAGCGGTGTTACCGGCGGAGCCAGCGGAAGAATCCGATGCAGAGGCGGATGCCCGAACACTCGAGGAGCGGGATGTGCGAGGGGAACGAGAGGAACGAGATGAATGGGATGAGGAGGATAAGGAGAGCCGGAGGCTTGCGATCGCCTTGGCAGCTTTGGCGCTGTTCATCGTCGGCGGCGTGATTGCGACGTTTACTGTCTTTGACTCACAGCCGACTGAAGGAACAACGCAGGAGCCTGATCTAGCCGCAGCCCCCGATGGGGCTGTGCAGAGTGGGGAAGTGCAGAACTCCGATGTGCGGAACTCCGATGTACAGAGCCCTGATGTGCAGAGCCCCGATGTACAAGGCGGGGAGGTGACGACGAGGGAACCGTTCCCCGAGCCTCGCAAGAACGGTGCCACCGTGGCAGAGCACAGCGCGCGACGTGCGGATATCCCAATCAGTGTAAACGTAGATGGCTGGCACCTTGGGGGTGCGACGAGGTCGCGGGAAGAGTACGTCGGTGACGATGACGGAATGCGCGTGCTGGTGGCGGCGAAGCAAACCCCGCTGAAGACTCAAAACGAGCTGGACGCAGCTCTGTTGAACGCGCTGAATGACGTGGGGCGGGTAGAGGCGAATGGAGTGACCGTCGTATCGACCCAGCCGGTTAGCTACGAGGAGACCTATGCGAACTCGACCACGTTGTGGCACGTGCGGCTCGTCGACGGACACCAGATTTCGGTGGGCTGCCAGTACCGGCAGTGGAATAAGCAAAGGGAAAAGGTGTGCCAGGAGTTCGTGAACACCGCCCGGCCGGAAAAGGTGGAGGGCGGCCCGCCTGAAGTGTAGCGATCGCAGCCGTTGGCGCCGATCACAAAGAAATTCACCAGAAGCAGTGAACCTTTAAGTGGGCCGGTGAGTATAACTCTTTTGATGGCGCCATCAACAGGGGATACCCGGCGACATAGAAGACATGGAAGGCACGCATCAGTGCTTGCATGTAACGGTTTTGCATTCAGATTCTTTGAGGGGGAGTTAGAGCATGAGCTTTAGAACAGATGTCAGCACGATGAACCAGGCGGCGTCGAACGTCGACCGTGTGAAGAACGAGGTTCAGGGGGAGCTGTCTCGACTACGCGGGGTAGTGGAAGAGGTTTCTGGTAGCTGGAAGGGCCAGGCACAGGCTTCGTTCCACTCGCTTATGCAGCGGTGGGATGACAATGCGCGAAAGCTGAATGAAGCGCTGCAGAGCATTGCGGACAACATTCGCGCTAACGCCGGTGACTTCGATAGCACCGACGCAGACAATGCTTCGACGTTCAACGTCTAGGAACAAGAGAAGGCCAAGAAGAGAAGAAGGGGATAGAAGATGATTCAGTACAACTTTGCACAGATCAGTAATGCCGCGGACGATATTAACCGTGGCAATTCCACGATCAATGGTCTGCTCGGCGATCTGAAGCGAGACCTGCAGCCCATGGTGAATGAATGGGAAGGCGCTGCTTCCGACAGCTACCAGGCTGCGCAGAAGAAGTGGGACGATTCCGCGCAGGAGATCAACGATGTGTTGGGGCAGATCTCCCGCACGGTTCGCCAGGCGAATGATCGTATGAACGAAATCAACACCAACGCTGCAAACAGCTGGGCCTAAACACTTGTAAGAGCTTCGGTTCGCTGTTTTTCTCCGTCAGAGCGTTCAGCCCTCCCCGAGCAGTTTCGGGGAGAGCTGAACGCTTTCTTTTCTGACGCGGTCACGCGTGGGTAGCGACAGTGAAGCCGGGTTGATCGGAAACGTAATGGAATCTTAACCCTGGGGATTGAGCTGGCGGTTCGTTGATGAAATCTGCTTCAGCAGGTCGTTTGCGCCGATGTTGGTTGAAAAGTCAATAAATCCATACGTAGCGTCGTCGATGTACGGGAAACAGAAAGACAATCAGCGATCACCACGCTGAAGTCACACCACTATGTAACTCCCAAATGTTGGTACTCACCAAGCAAAACCTAACCCGTATTGCGTACCGACTTGGCGAAAGGATTTATTAGCTAATGAGCAACGACATCAAGGATCTGTTCAAGGCAACCGCTTACGACAACGCCGGCGACAAGCTGGGCAGCGTGAAGGAAATCTTCGTTGATGACCAGTCCGGCCAGCCGACTTTCGTTGAGGTCAACCACGGCCTGTTCGGCATGAACTCCAGCCTGGTTCCGATGCGCGGCCACAAGTTCGACGGCGAGAACCTGAACCTGGCCTTCGCAAAGGATCGTGTGAAGGACGCGCCGGACTTCGACGCTGACCAGGCGCTGACCCCGGAGCAGCAGAACGAGATCTACCGCCACTACGGGCTGGACAATGTCGAAGACACCACCCGCTACGGCGACACCGCTGGTCAGCAGGGCACCGGCGAAGAGCGCAGCACCCTGGAGCGCCACGAGGCTGCCGGTGGTAGCGCCGCAGATGGTGTTGGCGCTGCTGGCGCTGGTGTTGCGGGTGCTGGCGCTGGTGTTGCGGGAGCTAACTCCGGCGCTACCGAGCGCGACGCTGCACAGACCGGCGATGCTGCTAACACCGCCGCTAGCCGCGAGGCTGCCGTAAACAACGAGGGCGAGATCATCCGCTCCGAAGAGCGTTTGAACGTTCAGAAGGATAAGGTGCAGACCGGCGAGGCACGCCTGCGTAAGTACGTTGTCACCGACACTGAGACCGTCGAGGTTCCGGTCACCCGCGAAGAGGTTCGCATCGAGCGCACCCCGATTTCCGCAGACGAGGCTGCTAATTACAAGGGCTCCATCGACGAGGGCGGCCAGGAAGCCTCCGTGACTCTGAGCGAAGAGCGTGTCTCTGTCAATAAGGAAACCGTGCCGGTGGAAAAGGTATCCCTGAACAAGGAGCAGATCACCGAGACCGAGCGCCACACTGAGGAGCTCCGTAAGGAGCAGATCGACACCGACGTAGACGGCGGCGTCAACTCCTAAAAAACCTCAACTCCCGACAACCGCACGATCCCCGGCTCCGCACCTTCCCATCGAGGAAGGGGAGACGGGGATTTTTGGTGTTCGAGCCGGACTGTAGTAAATTTCCAAGGGTTGTGTGCATGCCGCTCGAAAGGTTTCGAGTTCATGCATTTCTGCGGGTCACAACCGGCCGCCGCAGAAGCGCTCAAGTATTCAGCTTTAAGTGTTCATCTGGCTGGCAGTTCCAAGATCAAGACTTTTAGGAGTCCACTGTGACTACTTTCCACCCGAAGAGCGGTGACATTACCCGTAAGTGGTACGTCATCGACGCCACCGATGTGGTGCTGGGGCGTCTTGCTGTTACCGCAGCTGACCTGCTGCGCGGCAAGAAGAAGCCTTACTACGCACCCAACGTTGACTGCGGCGACAACGTCATCATCATCAACGCCGACAAGGTTCACGTTTCCTCCAACAAGCGCGAGCGCGAGATGCGCTACCGTCACTCCGGCTACCCGGGTGGTCTGAAGACCATGTCCCTGGGTCGTTCCCTGGAGCTGCACCCGGAGCGCGTTATCGAGGAGGCAGTAAAGGGCATGATGCCGCACAACAAGCTGTCCCGCGCGTCCATCAAGAAGCTCCGCGTCTTCGCTGGCCCGGAGCACACTTTCGAGGCCCAGAAGCCTGAGACCTACGAGATCAAGCAGGTGGCACAGTAATGACCGAGTACAACGAGAACGTAACCGACGAGCAGAACGTTGCCGTCGAGGACAACTACGAGGGCGAGTACACCGCTGCCGACGCAGTGAACGAAGAGTTCGTTGCCACCATCGGTGACTCCGTCGCTTCCGAGGACGACGCTGAGCAGGTTGCTGCTGAGCCGGTTCTGTACGAAGGCCCCATCCAGACCGTTGGTCGTCGTAAGGAAGCTGTCGTCCGCGTCCGCATGGTTCCGGGCTCCGGCGAGTTCGTTTGCAACGGCCGCACCCTGGAGGACTACTTCCCGAACAAGCTGCACCAGCAGCTGATCAAGGCTCCGCTGGTTCTGCTGGACCGCGAGAACCAGTTCGACATCCACGCAAACCTGAACGGTGGCGGCCCCTCCGGTCAGGCTGGTGCTTTCCGCCTGGCTATCGCCCGTGCACTGAACAAGTACAACCCGGCCGAGCGCACTGAGCTGAAGCGCGCTGGCTTCCTGACCCGCGACGCTCGTGCAGTGGAGCGCAAGAAGGCCGGTCTGCACAAGGCGCGTCGTGCCCCGCAGTACTCCAAGCGCTAAATCGCCTCCTTCCTTTTTTGGTGGCGACGCCCCCTCATCCCAGCCGTACAACATGTCGGCTGGGGCGAGGGGGTTTCCCTTTTTGTCGCGCTTTCTATCCTTTTCTTCAGGCCTCTTTTTCTAAGTCCGGGAGTGGCAGGCATAGTGTCAGGGGGTTGACCGGGTAACATTTCGCCCCATGGGTAAATTGTTCGGAACTGATGGTGTGCGCGGCCTGGCGAACAAGAAGCTGACTGCGCCGTTGGCGATGAAGCTGGGTGCCGCCGCCGCGCGCGTGTTGGTATCCAAGGAGGAAGTGGGCGGGCGCCGCCCCACCGCCGTGGTCGGCCGCGATCCGCGCGTATCGGGGGAGATGCTGATGGCTGCGCTGTCGGCAGGCATGGCCTCGCAGGGCGTGGATGTGCTGGACGTCGGCGTGATCCCGACCCCGGCCGTAGCCTTCCTCACCGATGATTTCGGTGCCGACATGGGCGTGATGATCTCCGCCTCCCACAACCCAATGCCAGATAACGGCATTAAGTTCTTTGCGGCTGGTGGGCGCAAGCTGCAGGATGATGTGGAAGACGCCATCGAGGCCACGATGCTGGAGCTGCCCGAATCCGGACCAACTGGTGCCGCAATCGGACGCATCCTCGACGAGTCCCACGATGCGCTAGAACGCTACCTGGCGCACGTAGGCACGGCCATTAATCACCCACTGGATGGCATCCGCGTGGTGGTGGACTGTGCCAATGGAGCGGCATCGACCGCCGCACCGGAAGCGTATCGCCAGGCCGGAGCAGACGTCGTGGCTATTCACAGCCGCCCGAATAGCTTCAACATCAACGATGGTGTGGGCTCTACCCACATTGACGTGCTGCAGAAGGCCGTCCTGGAGCACCAGGCGGACCTGGGGCTGGCACACGATGGCGATGCGGACCGTTGCCTGGCCGTCGATTCCGAGGGCAACGTGGTGGATGGCGACCAGATCATGGCCATCATTGCGCTGGCGATGAAGGAAAACGGAGAGCTTAAGCAGAACACCCTCGTGGCCACCGTGATGTCCAACCTAGGACTGAAGCTGGCCATGCGGGCAAACGGAATCAAGGTCCTGGAAACCCAGGTCGGCGACCGCTACGTGCTGGCCGAGCTGTTGGCCTCTGATCTTTCGCTGGGCGGCGAGCAATCGGGGCACGTCATTATTTCTGAGCACGCAACCACCGGCGACGGCACCCTGACAGGCCTGACCCTGATGGCGCGCATGGCGCAGACGGGCAAGCCTCTGTCTGAGCTGGCGAAGATAATGACGGTGCTGCCGCAGACGCTGATCAACGTGCCGGTGGCGGATAAGTCCGCTATCGCCGACGACGAGCGGGTGGTGGAGGCCATCGCGAAGGCGGAGGAGGATCTGGGCGATGCCGGCCGTGTGCTGCTGCGCCCCTCTGGCACTGAAGAGCTGTTCCGTGTGATGGTGGAAGCTGCTGATCCTGGCACGGCGCGTCGTATCGCCGGCAAGCTAGCGGCTGTTGTGGCGGAGGTTTAAGCCTGCCCACGATGTTGGGAATCTTCCGTGAACCTTTTGTGCTTCCGCACGGTCTAACTGTGCGGAAGGATCAAAGGGGGAATAAAAGGTCGTGGAAGAGTTACAAGTGGATCCGCTGGTCGCTGCCGACAGGGCAGCGAAGGTGCGGGGCGAACAGGAAAGCTGGGTATCCCATCTGGGCGGAAACCGCCCTCAAGTTTCTGCCGCTATTTTTGGCGCGGGGTTGCAAGAAAAGGCTCAAGAATTTCTTTCCCTTGTGGATCAGGGGCATTCGGTACGCATCAGCCATGCCGAGCGCATGGTCAAAGCGGGGGAAGATCTTGTCGGGTTAGCTGGCCGCGTGGGGGACGCGGATCAGGATAACTCCACACGCTTAGGTGATGGGAGCGTGTGGGCATGATGGCTTCGTTGGATATGCGTCTGAACGCTGCGCTTGATGTGATGGCCCGCTTTGGTGCTCCGGTGGAGGAGGCGAAAGCTGCGGCGTCATTTACCAATGGCATGAATCCCGAAGCGATCAGAGCGTCGCTAGGGCCGGCGAGCAACAGCAAGCGACAAGCGCCGGGAGGCGAAGCGGAGAAAGACGCGAAAGATAGCTTCCGTGGCTTGGGGGACGGTCGGCCGGGGAAGGCGACTGAGAAGGCGGGGAAGGAGCAGCGGGATCACGAGCGATGCGTCCAGGATCGTTGCGTGGCGGTGCGGAATACTGCCGATGTGATGGGGGAATCCTCGGAGACCGCGGTGAGCTCTATCGAGGGGATCGCCGAAAAGCTAGAGCTTTTTGCGTTTCTGGGGGTCGGCCTGGTTGGCGGTGGAAAGCCACTGTTGGAAGTGTTGGCGAAGCTTGCGGGAAAGTTGTCGAAGAACATCCTGCACAGTCGTAACAACTGTCTGAATAAAACCATGGACACGTTGATTAAGGATGCAAAGCCCGCCGCCGAACCCGGCAATTCCAAGAAGCCTGTCTGCGAGGATCCGCGCCCTGCGGAAACGAAGTGCCCCGAGCAAGCTAAGGAACCGCCGCGGTGCGAGCAGCCAGTACAGCCCGCAGAGAAGCCCGCGGATACCCCGGCGGAAAAGCCTGCAGAGCCACCTGCGGTAAAGGCTCCGGCGCCGGTGCAAGCGGAAGAGCCTCAGACGGTCACTCGTCCGGCGATGGCTCAGACACCTGTGCCAGCGCCGAGTCCCGCGCCTGCACCTGAACAAGTCCCGGTTCCGTCCCCTCCACCCGCATCGATGCTGGAGCAGACGCGCGTGGAGGTGCCTCCTGCGCAGCCGGCGCCACCCGCGCAGCCGGTGCCACCTCCACTAGCAGGCTGCCTACAGATCAACATGCAGGGGGCAATGAGGCTATGGGGCGACTTTGTCCATTGCGTGACGGAGCTTCTTACCCCGCCAGTTGAGGAATGTCCGGTGCCGCAGTCGGATCCTGCACCGCAACCAGATCCAACGCCGCAACCGGACCCGAAACCGGAGCCAGAACCCAAGCCGGAACCGGAACCAGCTCCCGAGCCGAAGCCCGCGCCGGAACCAGACCCGAAACCTGAACAAGTCGTGCAGAAGGACGAATGCGAGGAAGCCCAGCATAAGCCTGCACCCGCACACGTCTGCGAGGAAAAGCCCGCCCCTGAGCCGAAGCCTGAACAGGCAGAGGCAAAGCCGGAGCCGGCACCTAAGCCGGAGCCAGCTCCAGCGCCGCAACCGGATCCACAGCCGGAGCCTCCGCGCTGCGAGCCCCCAGTCCCAGAGCAGAAGACGGAACCCAAACCAGCCCCAGAGCCCACTGCGCCTGCCGCGCCAGCACAGCAGTGGAAGCCTGATATCTGGGTTGCGGCAGCGGGCTCTGCCTCGATTGAAATGGAAGGCGCCTCTGTGGAACTGGCAGGAGCTGCGGCGGTGGGCGTCGGAATAGAAAGGAGCGGTGAGTGGTGAACCGACAAGAGGAACTAGCGACGCGCTACCAGCGCATCGTCGATGAATATATGGCAGAAGTAGAAGAATCGGTGCGGGAGTTCGAAGAAACCCTGAAGGAATGCACCCGGCAGCTTGAGGAAGCGAAGGAGGCGCGGCGGGGAGCGAAGGCAGACCAGGTTGGGGAACCCCGCCAGGTGGGCAAGCACGGCGCCCAAGGAATGCGCGGAAGGATCCTCGACTAGTCACATCCGGAGCCCCGGGTAGATCAACCCATCAACCCGGGGGAGACCAACCTAGAAGATTTCGCTCAGGCGCTCTTCCAGATCCACGTTCTCGGGCAGGTTCTTGTACAGCTCGTGCTGGGTGGCAGTGCGGGTCTTCTTCAGCTCCGCATGGCTATCGCGGAAGGACTTGTATTTGCCCTTATCCTCCGCCAGAACAAAGCCCGTCAGCAGGCCACGGACCAGCTCCTGCTGGCTGAACTGCGGCAGGCCAGAGCCCAAGGCAAAGTTGCGGCCGTAGTTTTCGCTAAAGCTGGTGGAAGAAGCGCTCAGCAGTTCGCGGTAGACCACGTCACCGCCCCAGTTGGCGGCCATACGCTTCGCGTTGCCCCTCGGGGTTTCGCCCAAACGGCCAGCCTCCAGGACCAGGCCAGGGGCCTTTACGTACTTTGCGGCTTCCGTTGCATCCGGGGAAGTATCCGCAGGGTACACAGCCATAACGCCGGCAATGGTGGGTTCGGTTTCGTAGCCCTTCAGCTCGCTGCGGTGACTACGCCCCGTCGCAGCCAGCACGGCAGCCGAGGCACCCATGCCATGACCAGCGAGGTACAGATTGTTTGGCTGCACCGTGACGTTGCCGTTGCCGAGGCGCACACCGGCCAGGATCTGCAGTGCGGTCTCCAGGTCGGCGGCGAAGCCACGGTGGTTGGCCGCCAGGCCGGTCTCCGTATCCGGCGCGGCTACGGCGAAGCCCCAACTAGCCAGGTGGCGCAAAGTTGCGTGGTAGCTGTGTACCCCAACACGCCAGTCGTGACCGAAGGCGATGCCCGGAATCCCCTTGCCCTCGGCGGGGGTGTACACACGCCCCGGAATTCCGGCGAAGTTCAGGTCACCGACCATCACGCGGTGTGGGCCGCGCTTGCCCAAGCGAGTAATTAGGTTATTAATCTTATCTGCCACAGCCCCACAGCTTACCGAAATCAAGTGGCCATTGTGTATCGTCAGAGGCATGTGTGCAATTGTTGGCTACGTAGGTAACTCCGAGGCTCTCCAAATCGGGTTGGACGCGCTGGAGCGAATGGAATATCGCGGATACGATTCCGCAGGCATCGCAGTTGTCGAGCAGGACTCCCTGCACATCGAAAAGAAGGAAGGCAAACTGCAAAACCTCATCGACCGTATCGATGAGGTAGGTCGCGATAACTTCCACGGCACCGCCTGCATCGGCCATACCCGCTGGGCAACTCACGGTCGACCGAATGACGTCAACGCGCACCCGCACCGTTCCTTCGACGGCAAAGCCGCCATCGTCCACAACGGCATCATCGAAAACTTCTCCACCTTGCGTGCAGAAATCGAAGCCGCTGGCATCGAATTGGAATCCGAAACCGACTCCGAAGTCGCCGCACACCTGCTGGCGCTTGCCTACAACGAGGGCGAGACCGCAGGCGACTTCCAAGCCTCCGCGCTGAAGGTTCTTTCCCGACTCGATGGTGCTTTTACCGTGCTGTTCGTTCACGACGATCACCCGGGCACCATCGTCGCCGGTCGTCGTTCCACCCCGCTGATCGTCGGCGTGGGCGAGGGCGAGATGTTCCTGGGTTCCGACGTTGCAGCCTTTATCGACCGCACGAAGAACGCCGTAGAGCTGGGGCAGGATAACGCGGTGGTTATCACCCCCGACTCCTACGATATTTACGACTTCGACGGCAACCCGGTAGAAGGCAAGCCCTTCACCATCGACTGGGACCTGGATGCTGCACAGAAGGACGGCTTTGATTCCTTCATGATGAAGGAAATCCACGAGCAGCCCGCTGCCGTCCGCGACACCCTGGCCGGTCACTTCGACGGCCGCCGAATCGTGCTGGACGAGCAGCGCCTGTCCGATGAGGATCTGCGTGGCGTAGAAAAGGTCTTCGTTGTCGCCTGTGGCTCGGCCTACCACTCTGGCCTGCTGGCTAAGTACGCCATCGAGCACTGGGTTCGCCTTCCCGTAGAGATCGAGGTCGCCAGCGAGTTCCGCTACCGCGACCCGGTTCTGGACCAGCGCACCCTCGTCGTTGCTGTTTCCCAGTCCGGCGAGACCGCCGACACGCTGGAGGCGGTGCGTCACGCGAAGATGCAGGGCGCCCGCGTACTGGCGGTCTGCAACACCAACGGTTCGCAGATCCCACGCGAATCCGATGCCGTGCTGTACACCCACGCCGGCCCGGAGATCGGCGTGGCTTCCACGAAGGCTTTCCTGGCGCAGGTTGCGGCGAACTACCTGGTCGGCTTGGCTTTGGCTCAGGCGCGCGGCACGAAGTACGCCGACGAAATCGCGGAGATTTACTACGCGCTGGAGGCTATCCCCGAGAAGATTGAGAAGACGCTCGAGCTGCGCGACCAGATCCTGGAGCTGTCGAAGGAACTCGGCCCGGTGAAGACCATGCTGTTCCTGGGCCGCCACGTCGGCTTCCCTGTCGCCCTCGAGGGCGCGCTGAAGCTGAAGGAGCTGGCCTACATCCACGCCGAGGGCTTCGCCGCCGGTGAGCTCAAGCACGGCCCGATCGCCCTGATCGAGGACGATTTGCCCGTCGTCGTGGTCGTTCCCAGCCCGAATGGTCGTCCGGTGCTGCACTCCAAGATCGTTTCTAACATTCAGGAGATCCGCGCCCGCGGTGCGAAGACCATCGTTATCGCCGAGGAAGGCGACGAGGCCGTGCGCCCCTTCGCCAACTGGCTGTTGGAGATCCCGGGTACTACGTCGCTGATGCAGCCGCTGCTGTCCACGGTGCCGCTGCAGTTCCTGGCCGCCGACATCGCCCGCGAGTGCGGCAACCAGGACATCGACAAGCCGCGTAACCTCGCTAAGTCCGTCACCGTCGAATAGCTGCGGGTTCTTTCTTAGTGACGCCCCTGCCGTGCCCTTTTCCTAGGATTCCAGGAGGGGTGGCTAAGGTTATGAACATGTCGGATCGTCACCTTGCGGAATTAGTCGTTGACCTGGATGCCATTGCGCACAATGTGCGCGTGTTCCAGGAGGCTGCGGCGCCCGCCGGGGTGATGGCAGTAGTGAAGGCCGATGCCTACAACCACGGGGTAGATGTGGTTGCTCCCGCCATGTTGGACGCGGGCGTGGAACAGCTCGGCGTGGCCACGCTAGGGGAGGCGTTGCACCTGCGCGGGATCCTCAATGACCTGGGGGAGCGCTATCATTCCACCCCGATCACCGCGTGGATGTGGATGCCGGGCGATGAGTTGGCGGACGTCTTTGCTGCAGGAATTACCGTTGGCGTGCCCTCACTGGCACACGCGAAATCTCTGGTGGAGCAGGCCGAGCGGGCGCTACGGGAAACGCAGGTCAGTGCTCCCGTGCGCGCCTCCCTCATGGTGGATACCGGCCTTTCCCGCTCCGGGGTAAGCCCTGCCGAGTGGCAGCAGACCGTGGAGCTGCTGGCGGCCCACACAGATTGCGTAGACATCACCGGCGTAATGAGCCACATGGCCAGCGCTGACGAGCCCCAGTCGGAAGCAAACGATCTGCAGGCCACTCGCTTCGCGCAGGCCATCGAGTTCTGCCGCAACCACGGTCTGTCGGTGCCCTGCAATCACATTGCAAACACACCGGCAACGCTCAACCGCCCTGATTTGGCTTATGAGTTGGTACGACCGGGCGTCGGACTATACGGCATCGACCCGGCAGGCGCGGGCGTAGAACTACGACCGGCGATGACGCTGCGCGCTCGCGTGATAACGACTCGCGTGGTGCCGAAGGGGGAGGGCGTGAGCTACAGCCACACGTGGCGGGCGCAACGCGATACCCGCACTGCCGTGGTGGCGCTAGGCTACGCCGATGGGCTGCCCCGCAGCGTCTCCGGCAAGATGCAGGTGACGATCAACGGGAAGGTCTATCCGCAGATCGGACGGGTCTGCATGGATCAGATCGTCGTGGAGCTGGGGCCGGCAGACGGCGCAGAGGCGGAGACCAGCGCCGTGCAGCCAGGCGACTGGGCGGTGATCTTCGGCGAAGGCGGAACAAGCATCGACGAATTCGCGGAGCTGGCCGGAACGATCAGCTACGAGGTGCTGACGATGCCACGCGGCCCACGGATCGCACGGGTGTTCCGCGGAGGGAGCCCCGACTTTTCCGGCGATGGTTCCCGCACCGTGGCGACCGCCGATGACATGCGGCACCTGGGTGAACAGCTGGGGGCGCAGCTAGAGGCGGGGACCGTCGTGGTGCTGTCCGGTCCGTTGGGCGCGGGTAAGACGACTCTGACCCAGGGGTTGGCGGCCGGTCTGGGGGTGAAAGGGCGCGTGCAATCGCCGACGTTCACCATCGTGCGGACGCACCGCGCCGGGCAGCGTGGGGTCGGGCTGTTGCACATGGATGCCTACCGCCTGCTGGGCGCGGATGTGGACGAGGGGATCGAACCGGGGCGTCACATCGACCGCAACGAGGTGCTCGATGCACTGGAGAGCCTGGACATCGACGCGGATATCGACGACGTGGTCGTGGTCGCGGAGTGGGGGCGCGGCGTGGTGGAGCCCTTGAGCGACAAGGTGCTGGATGTGCAGATCGACCGGGGTAGCGTGAGTGGCGCCGCGGATGCTGCCAGCGAAATCCGCACCGTGACCTGGCATTGGGGCTAGCGTTCCGGCGCGGCGTATTCTGGCAATTTCTTAGGAAAATCTATGGAACCTCTCGGCAAGACTTGCTTTTTGTCCCTGTGCTGTGTAAAAATAGTTGACGAATCACCGTGAGGGGTGTTTCACAAGACGCTGGCACTGAAGGGCCTGATCAACCCGCCAGGCGTACACAGTCCCTGAGAGGTTTACTGCGAGAGCCTCTCGGGGACTTCTTGTTTTTTCCGGGCCGCTGTCTGGACGCTCCACCCGTGCGCTTGGTGCCCACCCCGCACCCCGGCCTAGAATATCCCCATGATTAACGTGCTGGCCGTCGATACCTCCACCAATTACGTCACCTGCGGTGTTGTTCAGGTCTCTGCGAACGGCCAGGTGCGCGTGCTCACCGAGCGCCTCGTGGATAACGTCCGCGGCCACATGGAGCTCCTCGCGCCCAACATCCAGGCCTGCCTTGCTGAGGCGAAGTTGTCCCCCCGTGATCTGCACACCGTCGTAGTGGGCACGGGCCCGGGGCCATTCACGGGGCTGCGGGTAGGTATGGCTACCGCTGCTGCTTTTGGTGACGCCCTTTCGATCCCCGTCCACGGCATTCCCAGCGCGGCCGCCACGGCCTGGGAGCACGCAACCTCCCAGGTCGGATCGAAAGCCTTCGGCGACTACCTGATCGTCTCCGATGCCCGGCGCCGGGAGTTCTACCACTCGCGTATAAGTTTTTTCGCGGGGTCGGCAGGGCGGCTGTGTTCTGAGGTGCAGGTTCCGGCGTCGGTTCACTCTCCCGACGTGGTGCGGGATATCCAGCAGGAACTCGATCGCTGGCCTCTGCGGGTGCTAAGCGCTTCCGCGGTCGCGGACCAGGCGCAGGAGCTTTTCGGGTCCCTGGAGAATTGCCAGGTGGAGAGCCTGGATGCCCATCCCACGCCTCGGGGGCTAGTGCTTGCAGCACTGGAATCCCTCGGTTCCGTTCCGGGGCTGTTGGCCGACGCGCCCGCACTCCGCGCGCTCTACCTGCGCCGCCCGGATGCGCAGGAGCCGAAGGCAAAGGCGATTTCTAAGGCGCTGGACTTCTCCCGCGTGCAGGAGTTGGGCGTCCAGGAGGAAAAAGCGGGTCAGAACAGTGCCTTCGCAGTCGACCCTGACATCGCCGGTGTAGATAGGAAGGCCAATGGCCAAGCTGCCCGGATCCGCCTGCTTGCGCCCACCGACGCACTCGCCTGCGCGGACATCGAGCAAGTCCTCTTCCCCGAGGATTCCCCCTGGTCCGCGGAGGCCTTCGCCAGTGAGATCGCCGCGCCGCACACCCTCTGCCTCGGTCTGGAAGTCACCGATCCCGCGAACGAACCTCAGCTGGTCGGCTATGCCATTCTCGCCGTCGGCGGCCCCGCCCAGGATCCGGAAGGGGAGATCCACACCATCGGCATCCTCCCCGAGTTTCAGGGCAGTGGCCTGTCCAAGCTTCTGATGGATCCGCTCATCGCTGTCGCCGATCGCCTGGGCGCCCCGGTATTCCTCGAGGTGCGCACCGACAATCAGCCCGCCGTCGGCCTATACGAACGCTACGGCTTCACCATCGAGGGCACGCGCAAGGCCTACTACCAGCCCTCTGGTGCCGATGCCTTCACCATGGTGCGCCCTGGTCCTATTGATGACGCCACCCCAGCTTCAGAAGCTGACGCCTCAGAGGGCGGTGACCAGGGGCGGCCGCGCTACATCATGGGCATCGAGAGCTCCTGCGATGAGACCGGCGTGGGGATCGTCGCTAGCACTGCCACTGATGATGGCGACACAGCGCAGCTAGAGATCATTGCCAACCAGGTGGCTTCTTCGATGGAGCAGCACGCCCGCTTCGGTGGAGTAGTCCCGGAGATCGCCTCCCGCGCGCACCTCGAAGCAATGCAGCCGACCATGCGGGCCGCCTTGGCGGAGGCACGCGAGCGCGTCCCCGGTTTCCGCATCCCGGACGTGGTGGCCGCGACGGTGGGCCCGGGTCTGGCCGGAGCGTTGCTGGTCGGCGCGGCGGCCGCGAAGGCTTACGCCTTGGCATGGGAGGTGCCGTTCTACGGAGTGAACCACCTGGGCGGGCATGTGGCTGTCGGAACACTCACAGAGGATGCGGAAGAGGGGGCTGGTGCCGGCATCAGCACTGACAGAGACCTCAGCAACGCCATTGCCCTGCTAGTTAGTGGCGGGCACACGCAGATTCTGCATGTCACTGGCGCGGGCGCGCCGATGGAGGAACTCGGCAGCACGTTGGACGATGCCGCCGGCGAGGCCTACGACAAGGTCGCCCGACTGCTGGGACTGGGGTACCCCGGCGGGCCGGTCATCGACCGTCTGGCCTCCCGGGGTAACCCGCAGGCCATTGCGTTTCCCCGCGGAATGATGCGACAACAGGATTCACGCTACGACTTCTCGTTCTCCGGCCTTAAGACCGCCGTTGCCCGATACGTGGAAACTGCGGATCGGGAGGGTGCAACCATTCCCATCGAAGACGTGTGCGCTTCCTTCCAGGAGGCAGTGGTGGACGTCCTTGTCACCAAAGCCCTGCGCGCCTGCGAGGATAAGAATGCCCGCGTGATGCTGCTCGGCGGAGGTGTTTCCGCGAATAAACGCCTGCGTGAGGTGGCGGCCGAAAGGTGTGGAGAAGTGGGCGTCGAACTAAAGATTCCGCAAGCAAAGCTGTGCACCGACAATGGCGTGATGATTGCGGCACTGGCCGCGCGACTCGTTGCGGCGGGGGAGGAGCCGAGTGGTTTATCGACGCCTACTGACCCTTCGCTGGACGTGGAAGAGCCTGTCCTGCGCAATCCCTAATTTGCTGGCAAAATGTGGGGTGCCTATGTAAAAAGCGAAAGCCTTTCATCAAGTATCCATCAAATATCTAGGAGCTCACAATGGCACGCAGCATGCTGGTAACGCCCGACCTTCAGGCGAAGGAACTCGACATCGAACTTTCGGAGGCCGCCGACGTACTGGGGGGTAGTGCACAGGATCGCCTGCACGTCGTTTTCGTGGAGAGTGGCCTGACGGTTGCTGCTGTTTATTCTTCCGACGCGCGTAAGGCTGAAAACCCGGAGCCGAACCCACTGGCTTCCATGGGGCGCAAGGAACAGGAAACGGGCGATTCCGCCTTTATCTCCGACCCGACCCGCGCGATCCTCGGCCCGGTTCTGTTCGTGGGTGACGAGGGCGCGGACCTGACGGACGAGGACATCGAGTCGATCCACAACGGCATTCGTGCGGTAGAGAATTACAAGGCAGATAACGCCAAGGACTACCAGCTCTGGCACGACGCAGTGATTAACCTGACGAAGGGTATCTAACGCCGGGGGTTTGTTGAGCGTTAGCACTTGCGAGGGTAGAGTGCCAGATAGGTTGTTTGACTCACAGTTGTTCACCCGCGACGACGGCTGTATCTGGAAAACCAACCGGCACAACAGTTCACAAGAGTGAAACCCTACAGCTCGAATACACGGAGGTATTCAATCGTGGCTAACGTCAACATCAAGCCCCTCGAGGACCGCGTTCTCGTGCAGATCGTCGAGGCAGAGACGACCACCGCATCCGGCCTGGTCATCCCGGACTCCGCAAAGGAGAAGCCGCAGGAGGCAACCGTTATCGCAGTAGGCCCCGGCCGCTGGGCAGATGACGATGACCGCATCCCGATGGATGTTAAGGAGGGCGACACCGTCGTCTTCTCCAAGTACGGCGGCACCGAGCTGAAGTACAACGGCGAAGAGTACCTGCTGCTGAGCCAGCGCGACATCCTGGCCGTCATCGAAAAGTAAGCAGGTAGCTGCATGTCGAAACTCATCGCATTTGATCAAGAAGCCCGTGAAGGGCTGCAGAAGGGCGTAGACGCCCTGGCGGACGCGGTGAAGGTGACCCTAGGCCCGCGCGGCCGCAATGTCGTGCTGGACAAGGCCTTCGGTGGCCCGACCGTAACCAACGATGGCGTGACCATTGCACGCGACATCGACCTGGCGGATCCTTTCGAGAACCTGGGTGCCCAGCTGGTCAAGTCCGTAGCTATCAAGACCAACGACATCGCCGGCGACGGCACCACCACCGCCACCCTGCTGGCGCAGGCTCTGATCAACGAGGGCCTGCGCACGGTGGCTGCCGGTGCCAACCCGATTGCCGTGAACCGCGGTATCGCGGAGGGCACCGAGCGTGTTCTGGAGCTGCTACGCGAGATGGCACAGCCCGTTGCTGACAACGCGGCCATCGCCAACGTTGCTACCGTTTCCTCCCGTGACGAGAAGATCGGCGCCATGGTTGCCGATGCTTTCGACAAGGTGGGCAAGGACGGCGTGGTGACCGTTGAAGAGTCCCAGTCCATCGAAGACGAGTCCATCGTCACCGAGGGTGTGTCCTTCGACAAGGGCTACCTGTCCCCGTACTTCGTCACGGATCAGGAGACCGGCCACGCTGAGCTGGAGAATCCGCTGATCCTGCTGGTGCGCGAGAAGATCTCCTCTCTGCCGGACTTCCTGCCGGTGCTGGAGAAGATCGCTAACTCCGGCAAGCCGCTGCTGATCGTCGCCGAGGATATCGAGGGCGAGCCGCTGCAGATGCTGGTGCTGAACGCGATCCGCAAGTCCCTGAAGGTAGCAGCGGTGAAGTCCCCGTACTTCGGTGACCGCCGCGCGGCGTTCATGGACGACCTGGCCATCGTGACCGGCGGTACCGTGATTGACAGCGAGCTGGGCCACAAGCTCTCCGAGACCACTCTGGAGCAGCTGGGCTCTGCCCGCCGCGTGAACATCACGAAGGAAGAGACCGTACTGGTCGACGGTGCGGGTTCCGCAGAGGCAGTGGAGCAGCGACGTAACCAGATTCGCGGCGACATCGAGCGCACCGACTCTTCTTGGGATAAGGAGAAGTTCGAGGAGCGTCTGGCGAAGCTGTCCGGCGGCGTAGCTGTGATCCGTGCCGGTGGCGCTACCGAGACCGAGGTCAACGAGCGCAAGCTGCGCATCGAGGATGCCATCAACGCTGCCCGCGCTGCTTCCCAAGAAGGCGTTATCGCCGGTGGCGGCTCCGCGCTGGTGCAGATCGCCGCCGAGATCGAAGAAATGTCCCGCCAGGCGGAAGGCGACGAGAGCATCGGCCTGCGCTCCCTGGCACGCGCGCTGCGTCGCCCGACTTTCTGGATCGCCGACAATGCTGGCCTGGATGGTGCTGTTGTGGTTGCCAAGACCGCTGAGCAGCCCAATGGCTCCGGTTTCAATGCCGCCACCCTGGAGTACGGCAACCTGCTGGAGCAGGGCATCATCGATCCGGTAAAGGTGACCCACTCCGCTGTGGTTAACGCCACCTCTGTCGCCCGCATGGTGCTGACGACCGAGACCGCTGTGGTGGATAAGCCCGCCGACCCAGCCAAGCAGGCTGGTGCCCACGCAGGCCACATGCACTAGTCATTCCGACTAGGCGCCTGGTCTCTGTGTCTGGTCACTGCGCCTGGCTGCTGTGCTTGGCTACCCGGCGGGTTAGCCAGGAACAAAGCGGGGGATGCTTCCCATTGTTTCGGGAAGTATCCCCCGCTTTCCTTTTTTAGGAGGCTACGCGGCGACCGCGGTTGCGGGAGGTGGGGCGCAGGATAGCGTCTCGCTCAGACTCGCTGAGGCCGCCCCAGATGCCATAGGGCTCGCCAACGCTGAGTGCATGGCTGCGGCACTGCTCAATGACTGGGCATTCGCGGCAGATAGCCTTGGCGCGGTGCTCACGCATGGCGCGGGCGCGGCCACGCTCGCCGTCCGGGTGGAAGAAGACGGAGGAATCAGCGCCGCGGCATGCGCCGTGGAGTTGCCATTCCCAAGTCGAAGAAGCTGGTCCCGGAAGTTGGCTGGGCTGTGGCATTAGGTGGAAACTCCTCGTGAAAGTAAAGATGCTCACTTGTAGTGACGTCAGAGAGGTTCCAATCCTTAGATGAACTTTAGGTAACGAGGGAGTGCCCTAAGAGTATCTAGAGCCTGCACTGATGGAAGGTGATTACGTTTCCATATGCTTTCACCTGCGCTAACGCCCTTAGTTGAACAATGGATTAACTTGTTCTGCGCCACGCCCAGATTCCCCCAAAGGGGGTTAGGCTGGGCTCTTAGCTCTGCTCGACTTCACAGCTGGAGCACAGGTGATGTCCGAAAAAGCTGCGGGGCAAGCTGTATATATATGAATATTCTTGGAAAAAATGGGAACATGTTCTGAACGTGCGCAATTGCATGCACGTGAGGAGTAATGGATAGTTCAACCCAGGTTGATGAAGACGTTCGAAGGTATAGCGGAGTAAAAACGATGGCTGCATTGTGGGATGCGGATGAGGAGATTCAGGATCTCCTTCCAGCGGCCATTGCTCAGGATCGGTGCGCTGTGAACCGGCTAATAGAACTGGTGCACCCTAAGGTTGTCGTGTTCTGCCGTGGCAAGTTGGGAATGAACTCTTATCCGACGCCTGACGATGTAGCTCAGGATGTCTGCATCGCAATCGTTAAGGCTCTGCCGCGCTATGAGGATAAGGGCGCCCCTTTTATGGCCTTCGTTTATCGCGTGGCGCGGAACAAGGTTACTGACGCCTACCGTGCGCAGCAGCGGGACATGTCCGACCCTGCGGATGAGCTGCCAGAGGAAGAGTCTTTCGAAGAATCCCCTGAACAGGTGTATTTGAGCCAGGATGCCTGTAACGATTTTGCAAAGAAGCTCGATATCCTAAGTGAGAAATCAAGAGAAATCCTTATTCTGCGCGTTATTCACGGTTACTCCGCCGAGGAAACTGCGAAGATTGTAGGCTCCAAGCCCACTGCCGTCCGCGTTGCACAACACAGGGCAGTGGCGAAGTTGAAGAAGCATGGAATCATCACAAGCTCCTAGAGCCCTCCTGACAGGGCGCCTAGGAGCTGCGCCCCGGCTAGTGGATAGCGCGTGTGGCGTGGAGGCGAAGTCAGGGTATAAATTGTTAGCTACCGCCAGGTAGCGACCAGAACGAAAAGAGCTTAGCGCTATGGCACAGAATGACGACACCCAGGGATACGAGGAGAACTTCTCCTCGATCCTGGATCTCGATCGCATTTTTGACGCGATCGGGCAGGGGAAACCTATTCCGGAGACCGAGAGCTTCGACGCTAATGATCCGGTTTTCGCAGAGCTTGCTAACGCACGTAAAGATCTCTACCGCGACATTCCGCCTGCGCCAGATATGAGCCATCTCGTTGCCGATGACGGCAATGTTGCTTATGGCGATTTTGGCGCGCAAGAGGAATCGGGGGAGTCCACCGAGGGGAATTCTCGCTTCCTGCGTGCTGGTGCAAAGGCCGCGGCGGCCGGGGGGCTTTCTGTCACCAGCATGCTCATTGCAGGTGGCGTAGCTGCCGCTCTTGCCGTGGGTGGACTGGGGTACGCGGCGTACTCCAACTCGCACGATCCGCACATCAACCGTGAGACGGCAGCCAAGGAGGGCACCGCCGAAGTGCAGAGCCTCGAGGGTTCCGGTGACGGGGTAGCCGGCGGACGAGGTGGCGTCACCAACGAAGAGAACCTTGCGGAAGGTGACAAGGGCGAGCGCGAAGAGAAGGTCAGCAGTAAGCGAAGCCCCAAGAATGAGCCGAAGAAGACAAGCGCGGCGAGCTCGTCGGCACCCAAGGCAACGGTAGCGGAGATTCCGACGACGACCATCCTCCTGGGTGGAACTGGCACGCCGGATCATGGTGCCGAGCCGGCAATGCCGTTGGGAGCTCCCGGGCCGACGGGCACCATTGACGGGACGACAACGACGAAGTCGCCTAAGCCGACCAGCACGTCTAGCGCTGTGCAAAGCACCACCGTGCCCGCGCAGCCGAAGGTGCCGACGCTCACTGACTACACGGCGCCGCGAGCCGGCGGTAGTGATGAGCCAGCAGACAAATAGTTAGCTGCTTGCTTTAGGGCCGCTGGCTGTTCGGCCTGCAGGCTATTTGCCCCACATAAATGGTGGGCGCAGGCCGTGGAGCGCGAAATCGATCGCGTCCGCGTAGCCGAGGCAGTAGTCCCACGTCACGTAATCGTGAGGATTCGGCTGCGCGGATGGCTCATGCACGGGGACGAGCTCGTTGTTCAGCATCGTCTGAATGTTGGACTCGATGATGTCCCAGTCGTAGAAGTGATTCTCTTCGCAGTCCTCGCACAGCATCGCCACGCCCCGCACCCCGCGGGGTTCTAGAAGCTTGCGGAAATCCCGAACGTTCTTCAAATCCTCCCGTAGAGCCTGAACCTCATCGGGTGACAGCGGCGGAACGGACTCATCAAACTCGTCGGGATCCAGGAACGACGCTGGGTCGTTTGGGTCATCGGCGAAAGGGTCCGGCGGCATCTGATCGTGGTTAAAGCTCACACAAACACCGTACCCTGTGGCCGGTGGTAGAGGACAACAACGCCGACTGCCTACAAGCTGCGGGATGAAATGTCTACAAACTGCGGGATGAAACGCTGATAAACTGTGGGATGAAATAGCTACAATCTGCGGGATGTGAATAAAGTGCCTGGTAAAGAAGCTGTAAATTACCTGCCGAGGGTTGAAGACAAACGGCTCAGGAGCGCCCTGGCGCGTGCCGGTGGGGTGCTAATCGAAGGGCCTAAAGGCTGTGGAAAATCCGCTACGGCACGGCAAGTTGCAGGCAGCCTCGTGCAAGTGGACACGGACCTCAATCTAGAGACACAGCTCAATACCCTTCCGGACCTGGCGCTGCAGGGTGAAACCCCGCGCGTTTTTGACGAATGGCAGGAAGAACCCCGACTGTGGAATCTGGTGCGGCACGAGATCGATCGGCGCCAAGCCCCGGGGCAATTCATCCTTACGGGTTCAACGGCGCCGGGGGAGGAGAATTCCCGCCATTCCGGAGCCGGCAGGATCGCGCGGCTGCGGATGCAGACCTTCAGCTTCTTCGAGTCTGGGCATTCAAACGGGGCTGTCTCCCTGGCGAAGCTGGTGGAAGAAGGAGGACTAGCGCACAATAACGAAACTGTGCTGGACGTGCGAGAGATTATTGATCGTATGGCCCACGGTGGGTGGCCCGGGAATAGAAACTTTTCCACGGCCGCAGCGCAAGAGAACCTGCGTAGTTATGCCGAAACGGTAGCGCACGTAGACATTAATGTCACCGATAGTAGGCGCCGGGATCCCGTGAAGGTCCAGGCACTCCTACGTTCCCTTGCGCGTGGCGTAGGGACGGAGCAGTCCATCAGTGCGATCGCTACAGATATAGACATTGATCGAGCAACCGCCAGCGAGTACCTCACCGCCCTGCAGCGCATTTTCATTGCCGAAGAACAACGCGCCTGGTCCTCGCATCTACGCTCGCGTGCCAGCCTGCGCAAGGTTCCAAAGCGCCACCTTGCAGATCCTGCATTAGCGGCAGCAGTGCTAGAAGCGACTCCGGGGAAGCTATTGCAGAACCTTGAATTTACGGGGCAAATGTTCGAATCCCAGGTGGTGCATGATCTGCGTGCGCTCTCGGGCCGGCAGATCTTCCACGCTCGCGATGCATCCGGGCTCGAGGTGGATGCAGTTTTCGAGATGGCGGGCAAGACAGTGTTGGTGGAGATCAAGTTGGGGCAAAGCCCCCAAGTGCTGGACAAGGCTGCCCAGAACCTACGGGCCTTTGCCGACAGGTTTACGTGGGACACACCCCCGCTTCTACTAATTGTTACAGGGGGCAACTTGAGCGTTCAGTTGCCAAGTGGTGTATTCGTCACTTCGCTGGCGCACTTGGCGCCGTAGCTCGAACCACGTCGCGCGCTACCCGACTACTCAACCCCGGCAAACAAAAAGGCGCATCAAAGGGTTATTCTGTAGTACATCAGCGACAAGACGGCGAAAACTCCCCTGGCAATCTCGCCCGGGAGGGTTTGGCTACCAGCAATTTCTAGAGGAAGGTCGGGCAACCGTGACGAACCCTGAGATGAACGCGAAAATCTACCCAGTTGCCACCGGGGGTGACGATCCCAACAAGGTTGCCCTGGTCGGCCTGACTTTCGACGACGTCCTACTGCTGCCCGCCGCATCCGAGGTGATCCCTTCTGGCGTGGACACTTCCACCCAGTTCACCCGCAACATCAACCTGAACATTCCGGTGGCTTCCGCCGCGATGGATACCGTCACCGAGGCTCGCATGGCCGTCGCCATGGCTCGCCACGGCGGCATCGGTGTGCTGCACCGCAACCTGTCCATCGAGGATCAGGCGCAGCAGGTGGAGATCGTCAAGCGCTCCGAAGCTGGCATGGTCACCGACCCGGTTACCGCGTCGCCGGATATGACGATTCAGGAAGTAGACGACCTGTGCGCCCGCTACCGCATCTCCGGCCTGCCGGTCGTGGATGACGAAGGCGTGCTGGTCGGCATCCTCACCAACCGCGACATGCGCTTCGAGACCGACTTCAGCCGCAAGGTCTCCGAGGCCATGACCCCCATGCCACTGGTCGTCGCCCAGGAAGGCGTGTCCGCCGAAGCCGCCCTGAGCCTGCTGTCCGAGCACAAGGTAGAGAAGCTGCCGATCGTCGACGGCGCTGGCAAGCTGACCGGCCTGATCACCGTCAAGGACTTCGCTAAGCGCGAGCAGTACCCGCTGGCAGCCAAGGATTCCTCCGGCCGCCTTCTGGCTGCCGCCGGCATCGGTACCGGCGAGGACGCATGGACCCGCGCAGGCAACCTGGTGGACGCCGGCGTGGACGTCCTGATTGTCGATACCGCCCACGCCCACAACCGCGGCGTGCTGGACATGGTTTCCCGCGTGAAGAAGGAATTCGGTGACCGCGTGGACGTTGTCGGCGGCAACCTGGCCACCCGCGAGGCAGCACAGGCAATGATCGAGGCCGGCGCTGACGCCATCAAGGTCGGTATTGGTCCGGGCTCCATCTGCACCACCCGCGTCGTCGCGGGCGTTGGCGCCCCGCAGATCACCGCCATCATGGAGGCATCCGTCCCGGCCAAGAAGGCTGGTGTGCCGATCATCGCCGACGGAGGCATGCAGTTCTCCGGTGATATCGCTAAGGCGCTGGCCGCTGGGGCGTCCACAGTAATGCTTGGCTCCATGCTCGCCGGATCGGCCGAGACCCCCGGTGAGATCGTGACGATCAACGGCAAGCAGTACAAGCGCTACCGCGGCATGGGCTCCATGGGCGCCATGCAGGGCCGTGGCCTGACCGGCGAGAAGCGCTCCTACTCCAAGGACCGCTACTTCCAGGCGGACGTGAAGTCCGAGGAGAAGCTGGTGCCGGAAGGCATCGAAGGCCGTGTGCCGTTCCGCGGCTCGATCAGCTCGATCCTGCACCAGCAGGTCGGCGGCCTGCGCGCTGCTATGGGCTACACCGGTGCGGCTACGATCGCGGAGCTGCAGAATGCGCGCTTCGTGCGCATCACCGGCGCGGGCCTGCGTGAATCCCACCCGCACGATGTGCAGGGAATCATGGAAGCGCCGAACTACAACCCGAACCGCTAAAGCACGCCAGCTTAAGCACGCTAAAGGAGCACGCCCTTCATGCAGGAATACGTAGACATCGGACGCTCGCGCACCGCGCGCCGGGTGTACGGCCTGAACCAGATTGACATTGTGCCGTCGAGGCGCACCCGCAGCTCGCACGATGTGGATACGTCGTGGAAAATCGACGCTTATTCCTTCGACATTCCCGTGATGACGCATCCGACCGACTCGATCGTCACTCCCGAGTTCGCCATCGAGTTCGGCCAGCTTGGCGGCCTGCCGGTTATCAACGCCGAGGGTCTGTGGGGGCGCGTGGATGACTTGGACGCGGCCCTGCGCGGGGTTGTTGAAGCTGCCCGAAAGGCCGAGGCTTTCCTGTTCGAGGAGCAGGGGAGTGACGCCACCTCGGTCCCAGATCTCTACGGCGCCAACGCGGAGCTGCAGCGCCTCCACGCGCTGGAACTGAACGTGGACCTGCTGCAGGAGCGCCTGGACAAGGTGCGGGAATCCGGCGTGCGCTTCGCCGTCCGTGTGTCCCCGCAGAACGCCCGTGAGCTCGCGCCGGTACTGATCAAGTCCGGCATGGACCTGCTGGTGGTCCAGGGCACCCTGGTCTCTGCAGAGCACGTACACCGCGACGGCGAGCCGCTGAACCTGAAGGAGTTCATCGGCAGCCTGGACATTCCGGTGATCGCCGGTGGCGTGGTGGACTACACCACCGCCATGCACCTGATGCGCACCGGTGCAGCGGGCGTGATCATCGGCTCCGGCCACACCACCAACAACGAGTCCCTGGGTATCGACGTGCCGATGGCCACCGCCATCGCCGATGCAGCTGCAGCACGTCGCGACTACTTGGACGAGACGGGTGGCCGTTACGTCCACATCATCGCCGATTCCTCGCTGCACAATTCCGGTGACGTCGCCAAGGCCATCGCCTGTGGCGCGGATGCTGTCTCTCTGGGGCTACCACTGGCCACCGCAGCCTCCGCGGGTGCGCCGAACTGGTATTGGCCTTCCACTGCGGGCCACCCGAAGCTGCCACGTGGCCTGGTGGAAGAGGTAGGCCTGGGCGAGACGCAGCCACTGGAAGAGCTGCTGTTCGGCCCGACCACCAACCCGATCGGTGGAGAGAACATCATCGGCGCCCTGCGTCGTTCGATGGCCAAGTGCGGCTACACAGACATCAAGAGCTTCCAGAAGGTCGACCTGGTCGTCCGCTAGTACAGAGAGAACACAACTGATCCGAATGAAGATTTCCCAGTGGTGGCAGCGCACAACTGAACGGCTGCCGATGCAGCTGGCGGTGCTGTCGTGGGCGTCAATAATAATCGGTGTGATCGGCATCATCGCCACGATCGTGGTCTACCTGGGCTACCAGCCGCAGCATGGCGACGAGACCGTGAAGATGAACGTCGGCGCGACCGGTGTGATGGTGGGGCTGTACTTCTTTGCCTTCGCGCTGTTCGGAGCGATGATTATCCAGGGGCGTACGTGGGGTTTGTCGGGGCTGGTGCTCACGCATGTCACGCTGGTGTTCATCACGATCACGGTGATTAAGGCGGGTGTGTTCTGGCTCGCGACGATCTTCGGCGTGATTGCGGCGGTATCTCTGGCTCTGATTTTCTCCCCGCCGTCGATGGATTGGTACAAGCAGCGCTTCGTGGACGGACGGAGCTAGCAAGCGACCGGTGTGCCCCCTGGCGCGCAGGTGCGTTAAAGTTAGGGGCGTGACTCAACAAGACCCAGCTGCCGCCGCTCCACGGCCCGTACTTGTCGTGGATTTCGGTGCGCAATACGCACAGCTCATTGCCCGCCGGGTGCGCGAGGTGAACCTGTACTCCGAGGTCATCCCGCACACCATGCCCGCCGACGAGGTCGCCGCGAAAAACCCCGCGGCCCTGATCCTGTCCGGTGGACCTTCTTCTGTTTATGCAGATGACGCCCCCTCGCTTCACCCCGAACTGCTGGAGCTGGGGGTGCCGGTATTCGGCATCTGCTACGGCTTCCAAGCAATGACCCAGGCCATGGGTGGAACCGTGGCAAAGACCGGCCTGCGCGAGTACGGCCGGACCGAACTGCAGATCCAGCCGGAGGCTGGCGTGCTGCACGGGGACATGGGGGAAAGCCAGCAGGTGTGGATGAGCCACGGCGACTCCGTCTCTGAGGCGCCGGAGGGCTTCACCGTGACCGCCCGTACCGAAGGCGCGCCGGTGGCTGCTTTCGAGTGCCCGGAGAAGCGCATGGCGGGCGTGCAGTACCACCCTGAGGTTCTGCACTCCCCGAAGGGGCAGGAGGTGCTGCGTCGTTTCCTGCTGGAAACCGCTGGACTGGAGCCGACGTGGACTGCGGGCAACATTGCCGAGCAGCTGATCGAGAAGGTGCGCCAGCAGATCGGCGACGAGGGGCGTGCGATCTGTGCCCTGTCCGGTGGCGTGGATTCCGCCGTGGCGGCCGCGCTGGTGCAGCGTGCGATTGGTGACCGTCTGACTTGTGTGTTCGTCGACCATGGTCTGCTGCGCGCCGGTGAGCGCGAGCAGGTGGAGAAGGACTTTGTGGCCGCCACCGGCGCGAAGCTGGTGACGGTGGACGAGCGCGAGGCGTTCCTGCAGAAGCTGGCTGGCGTGACCGAGCCGGAGGCTAAGCGCAAGGCCATCGGTGCGGAGTTCATCCGCTCCTTCGAGCGCGCCGTTGCAGGCGTGCTGGCCGATGCCCCGGAGGGATCCAGCGTGGATTTCCTGGTGCAGGGCACCCTGTATCCGGACGTTGTGGAATCCGGCGGCGGCTCCGGCACCGCGAACATCAAGAGCCACCACAACGTCGGCGGCCTGCCGGATGACGTGGAGTTCGAACTGGTGGAGCCCCTGCGCCTGCTGTTCAAGGACGAGGTTCGCGCGGTGGGCCGCGAGCTGGGGCTGCCGGAGGAAATCGTGGCACGCCAGCCGTTCCCGGGTCCGGGTCTGGGTATCCGCATCATCGGTGAGGTGACGGAGGAGCGCCTGGAGACCCTGCGTGCGGCGGACGCTATCGCCCGCGCGGAGCTAACTGCTGCTGGCTTGGACGACGTGATCTGGCAGTGCCCGGTGGTTCTGCTGGCCGACGTGCGTTCCGTGGGCGTGCAGGGTGATGGCCGTACCTACGGCCATCCGATTGTTCTGCGCCCGGTATCCAGTGAGGACGCGATGACGGCCGACTGGACCCGTATTCCTTTCGATGTGCTGGAGAAGATCTCTACCCGCATTACCAACGAGGTGGAGGAAGTTAACCGCGTGGTGCTGGATGTGACCAGCAAGCCGCCGGGAACCATCGAGTGGGAGTAGAAGCGGTTTCGCCCTGTCTTAGAGATTTTTTAGAAGAAACTTCCGAAATACTGATTTTGCTACACTAACTAGGCTAAGCTGTGCATTGTCGTTGCTTGCAGTGCTCTGCACGTTTTGCGGCAGTCTGTTCTGTTCTTTCCTAGAAAAGGTATTTCCTCATGGCTTCTAAGTTCGTTCGTGGCGCAACCGCTATCGCTGCCGCATCTGCATTGGCTTTCGGCGGCGTGAGTGCCGCATCTGCTGCTCCGGCTGGTTCCCTGGGTGGCCTGACTGGCTCCCTGGGTGGCAAGAAGGACCTGGATACCCCGGAGGGGGACAGGGTCAAGCTGGGTAACGTCGGTGGCCCGGCCTTCAACGTTGACCTGTACAAGCAGGTTCACGGTGCGACCACCGTGGCTCCGGGTGCTACCGTCAAGACCCGCATTGAGGTGCAGGGTGTGAAGGGTAAGACCAGCATCAACGAGGTTATTGAGTGGATGCCGAAGGGCTTCAAGCTGGTCAAGGTTGAGCGCATTAAGGGTGGCCTGCTAGGCGACTCCGTCCACCAGCTGGGCCAGTCTGAGTACGCGGTGACTCAGAATAAGGACAACACCGAGGTTCACGTCTCTTGGGAGGAGGGCCTGCTGATCAAGCACAAGCCCACCGTCGATACCGCCACTCCGCTGCTGCTGGACTTCACCTGGAAGGCCCCGGAGAAGGAGGGTACCTACAAGAATGGTGCTGGCTTGAAGATCGGCGCTGTTGTTAACAACAATAAGACCTTCGACACCGGCACCCCGATCGTCGTGAAGAAGGGCGCTGCTCCGTCCGGCAGTCTGTCCGGTTCCTCGATCGCTGGCTCCTAATCTAGAAGCTAAAGCCAGTTTTTCGGCCCGCCTCCCCGGCGTTTGGGGGTGCGGGCCGTTTCTGTATGCGCGCTGTGTTTCTGTAGCGCTATTTCTTCTTGTTCCTCTTGGCCGTGCCGATTGGCTTGATGTGCGCGGTGCCGTCAATGTGTGGGTAGATAAGCCAGGTATAAGCGCCGGCGATTACCCAGGCGACGGCTACGAGGAGCCACGAGCGTGTGCTGAGTAGCGGGATGGTCATCAGCGCGATCCAGAGCGGGAATAGTGGCGCGACCTGGGCGGCGCTGGTGCGGTAGCGCTCGTCGCGCTTCTCTACTTCTTCACGCACCTTCTTGCGGTACGGGTGGCTAAACGTTAGTAGCAGCGCTGCGCCGACCGTCGTTACCAGCACGATGACCTGAAATCCTGGCGCGAGCGGAGCAGCCATGATTCCCACTGCTAGGCCGAATAACACCGAGGCTATGGCGCGCACGGCGGTCGGTGGGGTAATGACGGGCTCGTTGCGGGTTTCTTGGCTCATGGTTGTCCATATTAGGTGACGCCACATTCCCCGCCCCTTGTAAACTGCGCCTTTGGCTGTTCGTTTGACGCTGTGGAGGGGGAGGGATATATTCAACACAACTTAGTTAGAACATGTGTTCTAATCTGTGTTTGTGGGGCGGAGGGCTGTCCGCAGGTGCTGATAGAACATGCGGCGCTGGTTGCCGTGAGCTGGTAGCAGCGTTTGTTGTACAGGGAAGGGAGGTGAAGGCGATGGCGCAGGTCGAGGCGACGGCGACGATTGCAAGTTTGCGGCAAAAGATGCGGCAGATCGAGGCGAAAAGTGCTGCGGTGGGGGAGGGGGCGTCCCAAATAAAAGAAAGCGTGCGTGTAGCGCCAATGCCACAATGGCTGGCCGGGCACCTACCAGGTGGCGGGGTGGCGCGTGGGCAGGCGACGCAGATATCGGATTGTCCGGCGGTGCTGGTGGATGTGCTGGCGCATCTCACGGCGCAGGGAATGTGTGTGGCGGTGGTGGACTATCCGCGGCTGGCGATCGCGGCAGTAGCGGCCGCGGGTGGTGACGTGGAGAGGCTGGTGTTGGTGCCGGACTCCGCCCCACACACGGCGGCGGTGTTAGGCACGCTGATAGAGGGGATGGACGTGGTGCTGTTCGCCGCAGGCGGGCAGGGTGGACAGAGCGTGCAGAGTGTACAGGGTGCACGGGGTATGCAGCGCGGTGCCGTGCCCCCGACATTTGCGCGGCCGGCGGAGGCGCGACTGCGCAAAAGCGAATGTGCCCTGCTTGTGTGCGGGCGCGCGTGGCCGCAGGCGAGAATGCACGTGGAACTGCAGGTATGTGGTGTGCTGGGGCTGCGCCGTGGAAGCGGACGGATCCGTGCCGTGGAGGTCGAAGGGCGCGTATGGGGCAAAGCTCAGCCGCCCAGTGCGGTGCGGGCGACGATCGGGGCAGAAGAAGCGATGGGAGCCGAGAGCGCTGCGGAGGTAGGGGAGCAGTGGGCTTAAGCGGGGCGGAAGTAAACGGCACGGCTCGGGTGGCTGTGCTGTGGTTCCCGGATTGGCCGGTGTATGTGCAAGCTCAATCGCGGGGATGGGACGTACTGGCACCCGCCGCGGTGATCGCCGATTATCGCGTGTTGGCCTGCAATGCTGCCGCGCGAGCCCAGGGGATCAAGATCGGAATGAAGCAACGGCACGCATTGGCGGCATATCCGCAGCTCAACGTCGCGGAGGATGACCCGAATAAGCAGGCCTCGGTGCATGAGGACGTGCTGGCGGCGCTGCAGGACGTCAGCGCAGTGGTGGAGACCTTGCGCCCCGGACTGCTGGCTTTTCCCGTGGACGCTTTGGCCAGATACTACGGGGACGAAGATACCGCTGTGGAGAAGCTGCTGGACGCTGCAGTGCGAGTGCATGCCGACTGCATGGCCGGGGTGGCAGACGACCTTGTGTCCGCAGTGTGGGCAGCACGGCAGGGGAAGAGTATCCCTCCGGGAGGCAGCGCGGCGTTCATCGCGGGGTTGCCGATCAACGTGCTGGGGATAGAATCAGAGCTGCGCGCGCCCGCGCACCTTAGTTCCACGCTGCAGCAGCTAGGGCTGCGCACAATGCGGGACTTCGCGGCACTGCCCCGCGCCGACGTGGCCGCTCGCTTTGGGCAAGAGGCCGTGGAATGGCACCGCATAGCCAGCGGACACGTGGAAAGAGCGGTGGCGCCCGCGCGCCGACGTGAGGAATTGGAGGTGCGCTATGAGGCCGAGGAACCCATCGCGCGCACCGAAACCGCAGCTTTCATCGCCCGCCACGTAGCTACCGCGTTGCATAACACACTTTTCGCCGCGGGGGAGGCCTGCCTGCGCCTGGCCGTGCGTGCCTACCTGGAGCCCCCGGCGAACTACACCGGGCCGACCGTCATCGAGCGGCTCTGGCGCTGCCGCGAGCCCCTATCGGAGCAGGACACCGCCCAGCGGGTGCGCTGGCAACTCGATGGCTGGCTCACCCGACTGCGGGCGGGGGCAGCTGATGGTGGAAACGTGCATGGTGGGGACGCGTATGGTGAGGACGCGTATGGCGGGGAAGCAGACTGGGCGGACAACACCGCCGGTGTGACCTGCATCGAGCTCGTGCCCGTGGAGACCGTGCCGGCGGGGAGCCTGGCCACCCCACTGTGGGGCGGGCCGGACGAAGGCATCCGCGCTGCCCGCGCCGCGGCCGGTCGAGCGCAAGCACTGATCGGCATGAACCGGGTACTGCGCCCCATTCACAGGGGCGGGCGTGCCGTTGCTCGACGTATCGCCACTGTGCCCTACGGGGAGGACGACCCGGAGGCTATCACCGCGTTGCCGACCCGCCAGTGGGAAGGCCAGCTGCTGCACCCCCTGCCCGGGCTGATCGGGGCCCCAACCAGCGGGGTAGTCCCGGCCAGCGGGGTAGCTGATACCCATAACCCCAGCGCTGCACACCCCGCCGCCAGACTGATGCTGCTGGACCGCCACAGTGACCCCGTCCACGTCACTGGCCGGGGGCTGATGAGCGCGCCTCCGGACACTCTGCGCTGGGGTGCCAGGCAGCTCCGCATCACCGGCTGGGCTGGCCCCTGGCCCGTCGACGAACACTGGTGGGCGGAAGGGAAGCGCTATGCCCGGCTGCAGGTCTCGGCACGCGAAGGTACATCGGAATCTGTGCACGCATTCTTGCTGGTGTGCAAAGGAAAGCAATGGCGGATCGAAGCAACCTACTAGCCCCTACGGATTCTTTGTAACTTGCTACCCTGGGAACCATGCCAACAACCAGAAATGCGCAGGCTGGACAGCCAAATTCGGGACAGGTTACCGCCGCTGAGGCCTCCGGCGGAATCTATGCGGATATGTGCTCCCAGCGGACCGACGAGACGTTGCCGGGCACCGCCAAGCCCGGTCGGTTGATCCTTGCTCTCGAGTACGTCACCAATTGGGGACACGACATCCTCGACGGCACTGCGCTGGGGGAGGAACTCTCAAAGAAGATAGAGAAATTCCTCGACGAAAACGGCGCCCAACTGCAGTTCATTCGCAGGCCTGGTCGCGAAGGTCAGCAGCGTGCCGCCAACCCCACCCGGCAGCTGTACATCAGCTGGGCTGCAGGTTATGGCGACGATCCCACGCCCATTCTCGAAAGCCTGCAGGTCTCCGGCCCCGAAGCGCTCCTAGAACTCGACCTCAGCGCCCCCGGCGCAGCTGGTGGCCAGCGCATCGACGGCCCCCTGCTGCTGGTGTGCACCCACGGCAAGCGCGACAAATGCTGTGCCGTATTCGGTCGCCCCGTCGCCGAAGAGCTCACCGCAGAATATGGCCAGCTGGTGTGGGAATCCTCCCACACCAAGGGGCACCGCTTCGCACCCTCCATGATCCTGCTGCCTAGCAACTACTCCTATGGCCAGCTCGGAACCGCCGGCGCGCGCAGCATGTTGGAACACGCCAAGCAGGGCGAGCTGTGGCTGGAAGGTTGCCGTGGCCGCGGCCTGTGGGATCCCATCGGTCAGGCAGCCGAACTCGCCGTCGCAGAGAAGATGGCTGGCGAAGGCTACCCCGTCAAGCTGGCGAGCATGCGCGTGAGCAAGCCGGAAAACACAGAGGCCACGAACCCTGATGCAGACTCCGCCACAGAGGTGCGCGTCGTGACCATTGCCCCAGAAGCGGGCACGGATGCTAACCCAGAAGCTGCCGTAGAAGTCGGCCCAGAATCCAGTCCAGAAAAGGAAATCACGGTCCGCCTCAGCTCGCGCCCAGGCGGAACCTCCGTTCCCTCCTGCGGTAAGAAGCCCAAGCAGACCGTGACCTGGGTTGCGGAATTCTAAACGCACAACAAAACCCCGGGGCAGTTCACATCTGAACTAGCACCCGGGGGTTTTGCTGCCTAGGGGTTTTGCTGCCTAGCGTTCCCCGCTAACTAGCGGCGCATGATCTTCTTCGACAGCCAGTTTCCGCCCAGCTGCGCAATCTGAACGATGACGATGATCACTGCAACGGTCGTCCACGTGACGGCGTCATTAAACGAGCGATAACCGTAGACAATCGCGAAGTCGCCCAGACCACCTGCACCGATGTAGCCGGCCATGGCGGACATATCGACGATGGCGATAAACATGAAGGTGAAGCCCAGGATCAGCGGGCCCAGTGCCTCGGGGATGATCACCGTGAAGATGATCTTCAGTGGCGAGGCACCCATCGCCTTGGCGGCCTCGATCACGCCCGGGTCGATTGCCACGAGGTTCTGCTCGAAGATACGCGCAGCGCCGAACGTGGCGGCGACGACCATGCCGACGATGGCTGCATCCGTACCAATGCGGGTCTGCACCACCAGATCCGTCAGCGGCCCGATCGCGGTCAGCAAAATGATAAACGGGATGGGGCGGATGAAGTTAACCAGGAAGTTCGTAACCCAGTAGATCACCGAGTTCTGCAGAATGCCGCCCTTGCGGGTGGTGTATAGCAGCAGGCCGATGATTAGGCCCAGGAGCGACGAGATCACCAGCGTGATCGAGACCATGTATAGCGTCTCGAAGATCGCCTTTTGGAACGTGTTGCCGTAGCGGTCCCAATCCATTTGCGCGAGGGTCATCGTGTTCATCGGATCTCCTCAATCTCGGTGGAAGCCTGCATATGGCTGTGGAATTCCTCGATGGCTTTTTCGCCCTCGGCGTTGTGGGCCGTGAGGCGCAGGGTGAGGCGGCCGAAGCTGTGGTTCTGGAGGGTGGTGACGCCACCGTGGACGATGTTTACCGTCACCCCTGCAGTGGACAGCTTCGAGACGGCATCGAAAAACCCGATTCCCTCGGCCATGGTCACAGTGAAGAGGCGACCATTCTCGGTCTGCAGTGCCTCCGCTTCGACCATGTCGGGGGTGTTGCGTAAGGAAGTGGCCACGAAGTTGGCGGCAGTCTGCGTCTGGGGATTAGAGAACACTTCGTAGACGCTGCCCTGCTCCACGATGCGGCCGCTTTCCATCACGATGACGGAGTCCGCGATGGAACGCACAACCTCCATCTCGTGGGTGATGACCACGATGGTGATGCCGAGTTCCCGGTTGACCCTGCGCAGCAGTTCCAGCACGTCGCGGGTGGTGGAAGGGTCGAGCGCGCTGGTGGCCTCGTCGGCCAGCAGCAGGCTGGGGTTGGTGGCCAGCGCGCGGGCGATGCCGACGCGCTGCTTCTGGCCACCGGACAGCTGCTCTGGGTAGGCCTTGCCCTTATCGGACAGGCCGACGAACTCCAGGAGTTCCTTCAAACGCTCTTCCCGCTGCTGCTTGGGCATGCCCTGCAGGCGCAGTGGGTAGGCGACGTTGCCTGCCACATTCCGGGAGGAAAACAGGTTGAACTGCTGGAAGATCATGCCGATATCGGAGCGCAGCTTACGCATCTGCGATTCCGGCAGCGGAACGATGTCCTGGCCATTCAGCAGGATCTGCCCGCTGGTGGGGCGATCCAGGCCGTTGATCTGGCGGACGAGGGTGGACTTGCCGGCTCCGGAGTAGCCGATGATGCCGACGATGGATCCCGCCGGGATATGAGTGGTGATGTCCTGCAGGGCGTGAATTTCCTTCCTGCCCTGCTTGAACACCTTCTTCACATCGCGGAAGACAATCTCCGTGCCAGTGTTGTCTGTGCTGCGAGTGCCGGTGGTGCCGGCACTGGGCTGATCGACGCTGGTTTGTGCGTCTGAAGCCATAGGGGAACCTCTTTTAAGAGTTGGGTTTTCGAAAATTGGGGTGGGGGCTACTTCTTGACCTTGCCCTCGGTGTCCTTCAGGATCTTAGCGAGCTCGTCCGGGCCCATCTTGACCTCGACGGAGGTGCCCTTGGACTGCTCGTTCAGCGCGTCCTGAACTTCCTTGGAGTGCCAGATGTCAACAAGCTTCTTCAGATCCTTGTCGTCCTTCTTCTCCTCGGTGGTGACGAAGGCGTTGATGAACGGCTTTGCGGCCTCTGCCTTCGGGTCATCCTGGACGATGGCGGACTTCGGGTCGATGTTGCCGCGCTCCAGGAAGGAGTTGTTGATGACGGCCGGGGTGCCGTCCTTGTAAGCGGTCACGGTCTGTGCGGCGTCCACCGGGGTGACCTTGACCTTGGACTTGCCCTCATCGATGTCGGCCGGGGTGGGGGACAGGATCTTGTCGTCCTTCAGCTTCACCAGGCCAGCGGATGCCAGGACGTGCAGGGCGCGGCCCTGGTTTGTCGGGTCGTTCGGGATGGCGACCTCGCCGGCTTCCTCGATGTCCTTGACCTCGCTGTGGTCCTGGTAGTACACGCCCAGCGGGATGATCTCGGTCGCGCCGATCGGCACCAGCTTGGAATCGTTGTTGACGTTGTAGTCAGCGAGGAACATCAGGTGCTGGAAGTTGTTGACGTCGATCTCGCCTTCCTGCAGCGCGCGGTTGGGCAGGCTGTAGTCACCGAAGGGAACCAGCTCGACGTTCAGGCCTTCCTTCTTGGCCTGTTCTTCAAAGACCTGCCACTGCTTCTGACCCTGGTCGGTGGTGCCGATCTTGATGGTGTCGTCGTCACCGCCACATGCGGAGAGGCCGAAGACCATAGCTGCCGCAGCTACACCAGCTGCTACTTTACGGCGAAGGGACATGGGATCCTCCTGGGTTGTCTAGTGCCCGATGCTTTGTTGATTGCCCGGGCTGAACTGTGCGTTTAAGGTAGCAGTCTAAACCAAAATGAACAACTTAGTCTAGTTTTGATCCAAACCAGCCCCAGAGCTTTTTCGGGTTGGCGAGTAATAGAATATATGTTCTATACTTGCGCTGTGTCTGAAGAACCCCGCGACCCCGACATTTCGCGTCGCACGCTGCGCCGATCGCAACCTAGAAGCTTCTCCCAGGGCACACCGCTGAGCTGGAAGCAGCTCGAAGGCGTGCTGTCCGGCGTGGGGCCAGGCTTGCGCAACCTCCGCGCAATCGGGGTGGCAGAAGGCGATCGGAAGACTGGAATTGAGGTAGCTGAAACCGAAGGGGCGTCCCAAAGAAAAACAGCGACACCCTTCGCCGAGCTCCACGCCTGCAGCGCCTACAACTTCCTGCGTGGCGCGAGCCAGCCCGAAGAGATGGTTGCGGCGGCGCGCGACCTGGGGTTGAGTGCCCTCGCGTGTGTGGATCGCGACGGTTTCTACGGGGCGGCGCGCTGTGCCACGGCGGTGGCCGAGAGCGCTGGTACTGAGGGCACTGGCACGGCGGGCACTGGCACGGATCTGGCGACGGTCTTCGGCGCGGAATTGAGCCTCGACGTGCCACTCACGGTGCTGTGTAAAGGGCGCGAAGGCTATGCGCGCCTGAGCCGTCTTATTGCGGACGCCCGCATGGCCGACCCGGACAAAGAATCCGTCCGGTACCCCGATCTGCCCCAGCTGGCGCAGGCCGCGGACGGCCACTGGCTGGTGCTGCTCGATTGGCGGTGGACGGGCGCAACTAGTCCGGAGGGAACAGCTCCGGCCGAGCGCCTGGTGGAGCTTTTCGGGCCGACCAACGTCGTGGTCGAGCTACAACACACGATGAACCCCGCGGATGCCGACCGCAACGAGCGCCTCCACACCCTGGCGGTGCGCCACGGCCTACGCGAGATCGTCAGTAGTGCCCCGACGTGCGCGACCCCGAAGCATTCCCGGTTGGCTGGGGCGAAGGCGGCGCTGCGCGAACGGCGGGACGTCGCCACCGCGGAGCCAACCACCCACCCTGTCGGCGGAGCGTGGCTGCGCTCGGGGGAGGAGATGCTGCAGCTCGCGGGCGATTGCGAATGGCTGGCGCGGGCTGTGGAGACCTCCGTGCAGGTCGCCAACGAATGCGCCTTCACCCTGGACCTCGTCGCGCCGAACCTGCCGCACTTCCCCGTGCCGGAGGGGTACACGGAGATGTCCTGGCTGCGCGCGATCACCGAACGCGGTGGCACGGAACGCTACGGCCAGCGGGGGTCCTCTGCCGCCGCCAACCAAGCGTGGGCCACCATCGACCGCGAGCTGAAAACGATCGAGCAGCTGGGCTTCCCGGGCTACTTCCTGATCGTCCACGACATCGTTGCCTTCTGCCACGAGAACAACATCTTCTGCCAGGGGCGAGGATCCGCGGCGAACTCCGCGGTCTGCTTTGCGTTGGGGATCACGACGGTGGACGCTGTGGCGTCCGGCCTGCTCTTCGAGCGTTTCCTCTCCCCGGAACGCGACGGACCACCCGACATCGACCTCGACATCGAATCGGGGCTGCGCGAGGAGGCGATCCAGTACGTGTACTCCCGCTACGGCCGCGACAATGCCGCGCAGGTGGCGAACGTGATTACCTACCGCCGCCGAGGCGCGACCCGCGATGCCGGCCGCGCGCTTGGCTACGCGCCGGGGCAAATCGATGCCTGGACCCGCCACCCGGAACAGACCCCCGACATTGTGCAGGACCTGGCCGAGCAGATGCTGGATCACCCCCGCCACCTGGGCGTTCACTCCGGTGGCATGGTGATCTGTGACCGCCCGATCGCACAGGTTGTGCCGACGGAATGGGCGCGGATGGAAGGCCGCTCGGTGGTGCAGTGGGATAAGGACGACTGCGCGGCCGTGGGGCTGGTGAAGTTCGACCTGCTAGGACTCGGCATGCTGGAAGCGTTGCACCATGCGGTGGACCAGGTGCGCGCCCACCGCGACCGGGAGGTCGAACTGTGGCGGCTGGACCCCACAGAGCCGGAGGTTTACGCCATGCTGTCCCGCGCCGACGCGGTGGGGGTGTTCCAGGTCGAATCCCGCGCGCAGATGTCCACCCTGCCGCGACTGAAACCGCGCACCTTCTACGACCTGGTGGTGGAGGTCGCGCTGATTCGTCCCGGGCCCATCCAGGGTGGCTCCGTGCACCCGTACATTCGCCGCCGCAATGGTCTGGAGCCCGTGACCTTCGACCACCCGTGCCTGGAGCCCGCGCTGACGAAAACCCTGGGCATTCCGCTGTTCCAGGAGCAGTTGATGCAGATGGCAGTGGACGCCGCGGGCTTTAGCGGCGCCGAGGCCGATACCCTGCGCCGGGCGATGGGGTCCAAGCGTTCGCCGCAGAAGATGGAGCGGCTTAAAAAGCGCTTCTATCAGGGGTTGGAATCCAAGAACGGGATCCGGGGCGCGGTGGCTGATCGGTTGTGGGACAAGATCGTGGCCTTCGCCAGCTACGGCTTCCCAGAATCGCACTCGCAGTCCTTCGCCTCCCTGGTCTACTACTCCGCGTGGTTCAAGTACCACTACCCGGCGGAGTTCTGCGTGGCTCTGTTGCGCGCCCAGCCAATGGGGTTCTACTCGCCGCAGTCCCTGCTGGCCGACGCGCGCCGCCACGGCGTGGAGGTCCTTCCCGTGGACGTGAACGCGTCGGGCGCGCAGGTTGATGCGGTTGTTTCTTTAATGACGCCCCTACGGAACAACCGGCCCACGGGAGTTCACGGGCTGGGGCGCGGGACCGGCGAGCCGGTGGGGCACATCCGGCTGGGGCTCAGTGGGGCGGGCGGGGTGAAGGGGATCTCCGCCGAGGTGGCGGAGCGCATCGTCGAAGCGCGCGAGAAAGTGGGGCGTTTCACCAGCGTGGAAGAACTATCCCGCGAAGCCGGGCTGAGCGTTGCGCAGGTGGAGAAGCTGGCGCGGGCGGGGGCGTTGGGGAGCCTCGGGCTATCACGTCGCCAGGCCGTGTGGGCGGCCGGGGTGGCAGCGACCGAGCGGCCGGGAATGCTGCCGGGGACGTCGGCTGTGCATGCGCCGGCGTTGCCTGGGATGAGTGCTTTCGAGATGGTGGCGTCCGAACTAGCGACAACGGGCGTGACGACGGCCGAACATCCGGTGCAGCTGCTGCGCGAGTACCTGGATCAGTGGCACCGACGTGCCGGCGGCCCGGGCGGCGCAGGCGGTGCAGCGGTGGTGACGGCCGACAGTTTGCTGCACGTTCCCGACGGCACCCGCGTGCGCGTGGCGGGAGTGGTGACGCACAGGCAGCGCCCAGCTACCGCAGGCGGAGTGGTGTTTTTCGGCTTAGAGGACGAGACCGGGCTGGCGAATGTCGTCGTCTCGCAGGGGCTGTGGGCGCGGCAGCGGGCGGTGGCGCTGAATGCAAAGATCCTGGTCGTGAGGGGAATTGTGCACAACGCGGAAGGTGCAGCCACCGTGACGGCGGATCTGTTGGAACAGGCGGAGACACAACTGCGGCCGGCCGGCGAGATCGCGGGAGCACACGCAGGTTCGCGCGACTTCCGCTGACCAGTGGTGATCACAAACACGGGGTGGGGTGATTGACACAGCGGAACGTGCAAAGAACAATCGTGCACGTGAACCGCAACCCTTTCGACCCCGAGAACCCCAATGCGCAGCGACGCGCGCGCGAAAGCTCGGCTCGAAAGGCACGCCACAGTATCGCGGATTCCACGCAGGCGAACAGCGAGGATTCCTGGCGGGGGAGGCGGCGCCGCCACGAAGCACGGCCCGCAGCGCGGCATCGCAGGGAGAACCACGGCGGTAGCTGGAAGGGCGTGCACCCCAACGTGTCGGGCGAGAATCGTCGCGAGCCTGAAGGGATTTCCCGCAGCCGCCCCACTGGACAACATTTCCGCCGCCGTCGAATTGCAGCGGCGATGTTCGTCGCATTCCTGCTGGCCTGCGCGGCGGGAGTGGGTGCGGCGGTGCAGAAACTGAGTAGCTCGCGGCACGAGGATCCCCAGGCACACAACACGGTGAACGAACCTGCGGACTATGCGCCGACGGAAGCGGTGGCTATCCCACCGGCCACGCCGGACGTGCAGCTCACCCCTGCCGTGGCGCGCATTCCCCAGAAGCTCCGCCCGATCCATGACGAGCTGAAGCCCGGGCAGAACAGGGAACTGCAGCTTAAGTCCAGCGATCGCGAGCGCAAGTACATCATCAACATTCCGAGGGGCGCGCTGCCTTATTCCAAGAAGGGCAACCCGACTGCGCACCCGGATGCGAAAACCAAGCCCCTGCCGCTGATCTTCGCCTTCCACGGCTACCGCGAGCAGGCGGATCAGATGGCGCGGTACACGGGTTTGGCGGATAAGGAGGCGATCGTGGTGTACCCGCAGGGCGTGGACAACGCCTGGGAGGGTGCCCCATACGCGAAGGTGAAGCGGGGCGAGGATGTGCGCTTTGTCCGCGACATATTGGATGCCGTGTCCTCTACCTACCAAGTCGACGCGAACCGGATCTACGCCACCGGCATGTCCAATGGCGGAGGGTTCGTGGGCAAGTTGGCCTGCGAACTGCCGGAGGAGTTCGCCGCTTTCGCCGCAGTCTCGGCGGCCTATTACTCGGGTACTTGGCGCGCGTGCGCAGAGAAGGGCTCGGATCCGAAGCGGCCGGAAACCGTCCACTTCAAGCGTGGTCAGACAAGCCCCTACCTGGATATTCACGGTCGTAAGGACCAAACGATCCACTACGATGGCGGCCCGCGCTATGGGGACGAATACCTAGGGGCCTACGAGTTCACACAGCAATATGCGGCACGTTCGCACTGCGTGGGCGCCCCGGTCACCACGCGAGTGACCGACGCGATCCAGCGCGTGCAATGGCCAAACTGCGGCCACGGAATGGAAGTCACCCACCTGGCCATCGGCGATGCCGGGCACACGTGGATGGGCGAACGGACGGGCGAGGCCGGCAAGGCTGCGGCCGACCCTTCCCGCGAAAGCAAGTCGAAGGCAGTGACCGCGACCGGCGAAGTCGCCGCGTTCTTCGAGGTACACCGTCGCAGCTAGCTGCGGCTTGCCCGCTGCTTTAGGTGGACAGGTCGACGTCGTCGTAAGCGATGGTGGGATCCGTGAGCCAGGCGAGGGCACGGTGGCGTTCGACCAGGATGGAATGATCCTGCGGCTGTAGCTGCGCGGAACCGGTCTGCCCAACACCTGCCTGACCCGAGGCCTCCAGCTGCTGTTCGACCGATACCCAGCGCAGCGAATAGATGTATTCGAAAGCCTCGCAGATCTCCGACAGGCTGCGCATAGGCAGTGCGGCAGCATCCTGGTTTTCGCGGTCGATGCTGCGCAGAGCGCTACGCAGGGCAGCCAGATCGACGGGGGTGAAGCTGAAGACATCGATGTCCATCAGGCCGAGTGCCCAGGCCAGGAACTCTGACGCGGTGTAAGCCCAGGCCAGCTGATAGGCATCTTCCTGCAGATCCTGGCTGTAGGTCGGGGCACCGGTCGCCTCACCGGACGCTTCGCCGGGCACTGCGCCGGGCACTTCACCGGGCATTTCACCGGCAGATTCTTGTGCAGCCTCCACCCGCTCGAGGAATGCCTGCTCCACCTTGGTCAGATTGCCGAAGGTGCGCTGGGCTCCTGCCCGCAGTGCAGCGAAATTCACAGCCTCGCCGCGCAGCACGCTGGCAGCGGCGGTCGCTACGACGGAAAGCGCAACGGCTCGGTTGAATACTTCCTCGGCGGGGCGAAGCAGAATCTCGGCCTCGGAACGCACCGGCGGCAGCGTCGGGGCTACCTGGTAACCCTGGCGCCATAGTGCCCCGCGCACCCGCCGCATCCGATCCTCGGAGCCGGGGTGCCGGGGCACGGAGTTAGCCTGCGCCCCGTTCGCCGGGGAGCTGCCGACCAGTGCGGGATCCAGCAGATCTGCACCGCTGGCGTTGCGCACGGTTCCGTCGGCCAGGAAGAACACGGCGTTGGCTTCACGCGCCCAGTCGGCGAACTCGCCCAGGTGGGAAAAGTCGAAGTCATCTTCGCGCTCAAACACGTAGTGGCGGCGTACGCTCCGGATGTGTTGCACTACGGCGAGCACGTAGGAGTTGAAATTGCCGAAGCGTTCCTCCCCCTGCTCGGCCGCGTATCCCGCGAAGCCCGCGAGGTGTTCCAGCAGTTCCAGGGTTTGCTTGTCATCTTCCTCACCAGCGCCGTTGGCTTCAGTCTTCAGGTAAGGCTGCGCGGGCGAATCGAAGCACAATTCGCGGGACGCAATGGCTGGCGCCCCAGCCCCCTGGAAGGGCACGTCCGCTCGGACGGTGGAATAAGCGTTCACATAGATGCTCATGCCTCAATAGCATAGAGTTTCTTTGCCCCACCTGCTGGGACAAGTCGCACATGCGCTTCGCTAGAATACTAGAGTCATGCGCCATACGACTGCCCCTTCGCTCGCGCCCAACGGCACTGCTATTGCCTATATTGTCCGCGACGGTGGCTATCCTTATGCCGTCCAAGCGGAGCTCACCGAGGACGGCGTGGGCAGGGAAAGACCAGTGCAGCTGCCCATCGAAGGCCCGGTCACGCGCGTTTTACACTCCCCGGATGCGCAGTGGATCGCCTGCGAGGTTTCCCCCAAGGGCTCGGAGAAGCTCGAGACCTTTACGGTATCTACGGACCCTGGGGTGCAGGGGGCGTCACCACTAAGAAACACTTTCGATGCCCGCACGCGCCTGGTGGAGTGGGACCGCGACAAACTAGCGATGGATGCCGTGGCGGCCGACGGCATGACGGAGGCGCGCCTGGTCGACCCGAATACGTCGCGCTACCAGGTGATGGATCGCCGCATCGATGCGCTGCTGGTCGCCGCGGAGGCCGGATACAGCCTGATGCGCGTCGGCCCGCGTGGCAACCGCGAGCTGCTGCTGGTTACCCCGCAGGGCCGCTGGATGCCGCTGCTGCCGCCAGAGCCCGGCGCCACGACGGAGGATGGGCGGATCCTGCCGATCACGGACAGTCGCTTGGTGATCCTGGTGGTCACCGACCACAGTGCGGATCGCCGTCGCCTGTTGCGCCTGGTGGTGGACATCAACGGCGAGCGCCCGGTGTGCGTCGAGCGCGAGGAAATGATCAGCAACCCCGAGGCCGACGTCGACGAGTTCGCCATTAGCGAGGACCTGTCGACCGCCGCGGTGCTGTGGAACCAGGCGGGCATTTCCAACCTGGAACTGCTGAGCCTCGGCGAGGACCAGCGCGTGCAGGTCCGCCGCACCATCGAGCTGCCGGGCATGGTGGCCGCGGGACTTTCCATCACGGACGACGGCCAGCTGCTGGCTTTGACGGTCGAAGGGCCGAACCTGCCGCCGACGGTGGAGGTGCTGCGCCTGGAATCGGGGCGCGTGGAACCACTAGACCCGGACCGCACCGATCGCCTGGACGAACGCGCCCGGCAGGGAGACGTCCCCGAACTGGTGTATTACACCGCCCGCGACGGCCTGGAGCTTTCCGGTTGGCTGTATCTGCCGGAGAACCCCGCGCCGGGCCGCCCCGTGTACGTGCACCTGCACGGAGGCCCCGAAGGCCAGTCCCGCCCCGCCAACCACGACGTGCTTGCCGACATCGTCGCCGCTGGTTACACCGTGTTTACCCCTAACATTCGCGGTAGCAAGGGCAACGGTCGCGCGTTCATCCACGCCGACGATCGTTACGGTCGCTTCGCCGCGATCGACGATGTGGCGGATACGGTTTCTTTTCTTTGTGACGCCGACTTGTGCACCCCCGGGCGGGTATTCCTGGGAGGCCGCAGTTACGGCGGGTTCCTAGCCGTGTTGGCGGCGGCCCGCTACCCGGACATGTTCCTAGGCGTGGTGGATGCGTGCGGCATGACAAGCTTCGAAACCTACTACGAGTCAACCGAGCCGTGGCTAGCCAGTGCTGCCTCCCCCAAGTACGGCTACCCGATGCACGACGCAGAGCTGCTGTGGGAAATCTCCCCACTGTACAAAGCGGAGCAGATCACCACTCCGGTGCTGTTTATCCACGGGGCGAACGATTCCAACGTGCCGCTGCAGGAATCCAAGCAGCTTTACGACGCGCTGGTGGAGCTGGGGCGCACCCCGGAATTCCTAGAAGTGCCGGGGGAGGGCCACCAGTTTGTGAAGCCGAAGTCGCGGCAGCTGATCGGCGAGCGGGTCCTGGAATTCTTCGCGACGCTGAGTTAGCGCAGACGAAGGCGTAGGCAGGGGCGCAGACAGGGGCGCTGGGAGGGGCACTGGGAGGGGCACTGGGACGGCAAAGGTTGGAGAAGCGTCCTATCGTGGAAGTTGTTAGATCCCTTCTATGGCGACCTACAAAACACACGCTAAGGAATCCGAGCGAAGAGACTCTGTGAGGAGAGCGACTTTCAATGGCACATCAAAAGCGCCAAATCCCTAATCCTGTTGAAATTTTCGATCTGCTGAAGTTTAAGAAGCCCACCCTGGATTTCAAGGCTCGCCGATTGAGCGACGCACAGACGATCTGGGATCTGCGGGCCATTGCCAAGCGCCGCACCCCGGCGGCCGCCTTCGACTACACCGACGGCGCAGCTGACAACGAGATTTCGATGAACCGTGCGCGTCAGGCGTTCCGCGACGTGGAATTCCACCCGTCGATCCTGAACGATGTGTCGAACGTCGATACCACCACGGAGATTTTCGGTGGCACGTCCTCCCTGCCCTTCGGTATTGCGCCGACCGGCTTTACCCGACTGATGCAGACCGAGGGCGAACTCGCGGGCGCGAGCGCCGCGGGGTCCGCGGGCATTCCGTTCTGCCTGTCCACCCTAGGTACCACCAGCATTGAGGACGTGCAGAAGGCCAACCCGAACGGCCGCAACTGGTTCCAGCTGTACGTGATGAAGGAGCGCGAAATCTCCTACGGCCTGGTGGAGCGCGCAGCTAAGGCTGGCTTCGACACTCTGTTGTTCACCGTGGATACCCCGGTGGCAGGTAACCGTTTGCGCGATGCCCGTAACGGCTTCTCCATCCCGCCGGAGATCTCCCTGGGTACCGTCATCAACGCCATCCCGCGCCCCTGGTGGTGGTGGGACTTCCTGACCACCCCGCCGCTGGAGTTCGCCTCCCTGACCAGCACTGGCGGCACCGTCGGCGAGCTGCTGGACTCCGCAATGGATCCCTCCATCAAGTTCGAGGACCTGAAGACCATCCGCGAGATGTGGCCGGGCAAGCTGGTTGTTAAGGGCGTGCAGAACCTGCCGGATTCCAAGAAGCTGGCTGACCTGGGCGTGGACGGAATCATCCTGTCCAACCATGGTGGCCGCCAGCTGGATCGCGCTCCGGTGCCTTTCCAGCTGCTGCCCGAGGTTGCCCGCGAAGTCGGCAAGGACCTCGACGTGGCCATGGATACCGGCATCATGAATGGCGCCGACATCGTCGCCGCGATCGCCAAGGGCGCGAAGTTCACCCTCATCGGCCGCGCTTACCTGTACGGCCTGATGGCCGGTGGCGAGGCCGGCGTGGCTCGCGCCATCGAGATTCTGGCCAGCGAGGTGCGCCGCACCATGCGCCTGCTGCAGGTTTCCTCCCTGGACGAGCTCACCCCCGAGCACGTCACCCAGCTGAACACGCTGAACATCAACCGGGTGAATGGCGTACCCGATGAGGAGCAGAGCCTGTTCAGCTAGTCGCTGAACTTCATGCCCGCGTCGCTGAGTCGACGCACGTAGGGCATGCCCAGACCGGTGGCCGGAGTAAGCACTCCGCCGCCGGTTTTTCCTTGGTACGGGGAGCCCGTCGGCAGTTCGGCGTCACAAAGAACAAGAGTGAGCGCCGCTTCGCTAAGCATTAACGACGTTCCCTTGTACCCCGGGTCAGCGGCCAGGCTGATGGTGTTGGTGTAGGTGGCGCCGGAGGGGCTCACGCCGATGTGCGTGGTGTGGAAGAAGCCTGCGTCGCGCTCGGCTTCGCTGGGGCCCTCGCCGGGCTCCGGAACCCAGCGGGAGAGGAACTTTCGCAGCCTGTCCTGGCTCAGCGCTGCCACCGCCGTGCCCAGCACCGCACCCATCGTGAAGGCCCGCATACGACCCTTGAGTCCCTTGCCGGTGTACAGGTATTCGCTGTAGCGCAGCTTGTCGCCGAATTTGTGCCCTAGTAGCGCGTGGGAGCGGCGCACAACGCGCGTGTTCGAGCCTGCCATGATGAAAGGCCCTGCCCAGACGTCGTCTTTCGTGCCGCCGATGTCGCTGTCGCGCACTACGCCAAAGTCCGGCTGTTTGCCCAGGTCGGGCTCGTTGTCGCGGTCAGGGGAGAGGGTGTATGGGTCGGCCAGTAGCCGCTTCTTCTCTGGCACTCCCTTGATGGCGGCGAACTGTTCGCGCATCGAGTCGATGGTGCCGCCCGACAGTCCGCCTTTCATCTTCACGATCATCGTGGCGGTCTCTAGGGTGTCTTTATTTTCGGACGCCCTCTGCCCCAGCAGCAGCATTCCCAGGTCACTTGGCACGGAATCGAAGCCGCACGCGTGAATGATGCGCGCCCCGCTGGCGGTGGCGATGTCGTGGTAGGAGTCCGCGGATTCGCGCATGAAGAGGGGCTCTCCGGCGAGGTCGACGTAATGCGTGCCGTGGGTGGCGCATTCGCGGACCAGGGGGAACCCATAGCGGTAATAGGGGCCGACGGTGGAGATAACCACACGGGTATCGCGAGCCAGCTTCTCCAGGGAACGGTTATCGCTGGAATCGGCGATAACTAGAGGGAAGTCCGCCGCCCGCGGGTGGCTGACGGTCAGCTTTTCGCGCAAAGCCTCCAACTTGGCCTGGTTGCGGCCGGCCAGGGCGATGCGTACGTCGGCGGGGGCGTGCGCAGCCAGGTATTCGGCGGTGAGGGTGCCGACGAACCCGGTGGCGCCCAGCAGGGTGATATCAAAGCTGCGAGAGGGGGAGTTGTTCATGGCTACATTTGTACCGGTTAGATTGGGTTAATGACGTCTGAAAACCAGTATTCGGGTGCGGCTGCGGAATCTGCCCCTTTCCAGCAGCCTTTGAATCCACCGTTGCACGTGGTGTTTGACCGGCCGGAGATTCCCCCGAACACGGGCAACGCCATCCGCATGTGCGCAGGTTCGGGAGCTTCGCTGCACCTGGCTGGGCCGCTGGCCTTCAAATTCGACGACAAGCATGTGCGCCGGGCGGGGCTGGATTACCACGAGCTGGCAGACGTGCACGTCCACGAGGGCATCGATGAGGCGCTGGCTCACGTGACTGATCCGGCACGCGGCTCGGGGCGGGTATTCGCCTTTACAGCGCAGACGGGAACCTGGTTTACGGAGGTGGACTATCGGCCGGGTGACGCTCTGCTCTTCGGCCCGGAGCCGACGGGCTTGGCTGACGACGTGTTGGCCGATCCGCGGGTGACGGCGAAGGTGCGCATCCCGATGCTGCCAGGGAGGCGATCCATGAACCTATCGAATGCGGCGGCGGTGGCGGCCTACGAAGCGTGGCGTCAGCTGGGCTTCGCCGGCGGGGTTTAGAGCGGTGCCGGAAGGGCGCCAGTGCTGTCCGGTGAATTCGAAGTGAAGGTTCGATTAAGAGTAGTTTAAGTCAACTATCTATACGTTGAGCAGCACCTGCGAGGCTAGTATACTTATCCACATTGGGTGCGAGCTTGAAGGCTTAACTTTCATCTCGCTAAGAAGGAATGGGTATCCGTTTTTTAGGCAAGGCTCAACAGCTGAGGTCGAAGAACGGATCTAAGGCTGGAAAAGGGTAATGGCTCGCGTATTAACCGGTGAAAACCTTAAGTTGGCCGAAGATCGCCACGGGGCGGCGCTTAGACGGGCATGCATCTCTCTTCTAACCGTTGCTGCCCTGCTGGGTGCACTCGTGACCATCGCGGGAGCCATTGGAGGAATAAATGTTCCTCCGGCGCAGGCGCAGACTCCAACGGGAAGCTGTAAAGAAGAGCAACTGCTAGATACGCAGCTCAACACACCTCTTGCGGATGCGAGGAATGACGCAGATTTAAAGGAAGTTGCAGGTCCCGACAAGAGCAACGCCAAGAGGTTCCGCATTAACATCAAGAGTGGTACGCGGGGTGTGGATCTGCCGCTGACCCGGGTAGAAATTAGCACTACAAGGTCCTTAAATGGGGATCTAGGTGGGTTCTTTGTTACTAAGAAGGAGACCAGCAACGGGGTTGAATACAACTCGTCTACCACGCCACCGCCCGGAGGCGGTCGGGTCGGCACCAACGGTAAGGCTGTGCAAACCACCGGTATTACGGTGCAAGGTCGTAATAGCGGAGGGAAGGTAAATTCCGTCTCTTTTGACCTTAAAGGTACAGGGACGGGATTCAATACTTGGCCAGGAAATATCCTACAGGTGTTGACGAACGCGCCGTCGACACAAGGTAACGATTACTCGGTCAAGGTTTATGGCATGGTCTCGGTGCCGTGTAAGTGTGAGGAGGCGACAACCCGTAAAGGTCCCCGAAAGCTCACCCAAGACGAACTCAATAAGGGCACGGCTGTTTACGTGTCGGCCACGCCGAATGGTGGTCAGGCGGGAAACACGAGCACACAGCTCAACCTGCAGATCGAGGGTAGCAGTACTTTTACCCCCATCGGCAAGCCCTCCAACTGGGTGTACAACGCGCTGTCCTACAACACGAAGGATCACTGGATCTACGCCATAAGCCAGGCGAACCACAATTCGAGCCTCCAGGAATGCCACCCCGCAGGTCATCTTCTGCAGATCGATCCGACCACGGGTGAGGTGTACGACCTCGGGCTGGTCAAGAATGCTCAAGGGGCGACCCTTTTCCACAAGGCGACCAGCGGAAGGCCAAACGACCTGGATCTAATCAACACCGGCACCTTTGACCTACGTGAATCGAACGAAGTGATGTGGGTGGGCAACACCGCAACATCCGGTACCCGACAGCTGTATAAGATTCCCCTGCCAGCGGTAGGTGCGAAGGATCCACGTGGCGAGATTGCCCGCGATCGATACAACGTACCTTTCCAAGCTGGAGCAGAGGATCATGTTGTTCTCCCCAATGCCCCACAGTACCTCTGGGGTCTGGTGAGTCCCGCCCGCATGCAGCAAGACGGGGCGAACCCAAGGACAGCCGTCATGTTTGAGCGCATCAACATGGATACGGGCGAACGGAAAACGTGGACTATCCCGGCGGATCAGCTTAAAGACCCGTCCGGTAATGAAGCGATTGTGGATAAAGTCTGGGGTAAAGCCTGGCTATACGGCAACGGCAACCTCGGCCTCGGTACCGGTGGCAGTACTCCCGACCAGGTGGGTATGCAGATCAGAGTGTTCGACCCATCCGGAGAAAGTCCACGCTTCCAGCTGGTCTCTCGGCTGTCGGACCTTCCTGCTTCCTACAACACCGATGCAACGAGTAACCCCGGAGTGCAGATCCCTTCGGACCTTAAGGCAAGGAAAACTACTTTGGAGCCGGGAGACCCCCGCCTGAAACGGGTCTATGCTGCCGACTTGCCCAGGGACAAGAAGTATTGGGCGCTGGAGGTTGAGAACATCGGAAAGGGTGCTTCGTCAGGTTTCACCTTGTACGACATTCTGCCGGCAACCTACGAAGACCTCGTGGCATACGACCAGATTGTTTACGAGGGGTACGACGGTGGGAATGTCCACACTCAACCTGCCACCACGAATTCCGCAACGGGTGAGATGACAAAAGCCTACTTCTTCGGCCCCATGCCTGCCGGAGGTAAGGCGACCGTCATTATTGGCGCGACGTTGAAGTCCGGTGCGGAATGTCGTCCGAACACGGCGCATGTGATTAACCAAGACAAAGACGAAGATCCGACGAACGCTATTGCCTACGATTCCTGTCCCGGTGCATTGAGCAAGACTGCCATCGACACCAACGGTGACGGAAAGGTTGGCTTCGACGACATCACTTCCATTACGGATGGCCAAGGCAACGTTACGTACACTGCCGCCTATGACGTGACGGTTAAGAGCTTTGATGACCTTAACGAATACGTTTACCCGGTGCCCACCGATACCCCGAAACTGCCCAAGGGGGCGAAGCTCACCGGTGCGGAGGTGTACTTCACTGATGAATACACGTCCAAGGACAAGCAACCAGAAAGAACGCCTTCGTGCGTGGTAAAGCCCGACGTGCTGCAAACGGGAAGCTTCCGGCTAGGCAACTGTGACCGAGTAAGTTCCGAGGACTCCCCAGAAGTGCAGGAAAAGCGCACCATCGACGCAGTTGGACGGCCGGCTACCAAGAATGGCGACGGCACTCATCGGTACCGAGTCAAACTGAAGTTCACCCTTGATAAGGCAGAATACGATAAAGCTCGAACTGAATCGGCCGGAGGCGGAGAAGGTGGCGTCACACCCGGTGACGGTGACGACGCACCAGCGTGCAGTGCAGAGCGCGGCGGCTTCGCCAATAGCGTGAAGATGGGCGACCTCGAAGACGAGGGTTGCTATCCCGGACCCGATAAGACCCGCTTCTACCTATGGAAGGTCGATTCGGACTCCGCAGGAAACATCACGACTATCCCCGCGCGCGACGGCGATAAATACGGGGCGCAGTTCGCGATCTACGACCAAGACCCTACGGGACCGGCGGCGAACAAAATTGCCGACCTCAAGGCCACAGAGGATGGAAAGTACCTCTGGACTGAGCTGGACTACGGAACCTACTACTTGTTGGAGACGAAGTCGCCAGACGGCTATCAGCTCTTGCCTACCCCGGTGAAAATCAGCATCAAACGAGATGCCAACGGCAAGACGATCGTGGAGTCGGACCAGCAGAACGCACTGTTTGCTGCGTCTAAGCCGAGTGACCTGCCACAGGACTATCCAGATGGTGCATGGCTGCAGGTGGCCAATGTGCACCAGGGCGTGATGCCAAAGACCGGTGGCGACGGTGTGATGCTGCCCATTCTCGCGGGGCTTCTCATCGCAGCCACAGGAGCCATGGGCATACGCCGACGACTGAACTAACCCTGACGTGCACAACTTCTAAAGAGGAGAACAATGTTTCAACCCAGTACCCCAGGCCGGTGCCGAGATGGACCCGGGTGGGCACGATGACCTGAAGCCAAGAAACCACATTGCTCACACAAGGATCCGTTACGACGGCGCGCAGTGTTCACCGCAAGTAGCTCGCCACGAGTATTGCCAACCATGTGCCCTCGACCACTCGGATCAACTTCCACTACTCATTCACTTGTAAGAAAGAAGGACTTTCATGTCTAACGCAACTGTCGGCAAGCGCGTAGGCGCGCTGTCCGCTGCATTCGCTATCGCACTGGCTGCCGGCACCGTCGGCGCCGAAGTAGTCTACGAGGCCCCGACCGCCCAGGCGCAGGCCGTCAGCACCATCGACAACAACAAGACACTTTCCCTTACTCTGCACAAGCGCATCGGCGCTGAGGGCGAGCAGGGCGACGGAACCGAGATTACGAACCCTTCTGGTAAACCAGCCGAGGGTGTCAAGTACAAGATTGAGCTGGTTCAGCCACTGAACAACAACGGCGACTGGGAAAAGGCACGCAAGATTACCAATCCTTCCGAAGCTAAGGCCTGGGAAGGCGACGGTGCGTACTCCAAGGAAGGCACCACCGGCGAAGATGGCACCCTGAAGTTCGATGGCTTGTCAAAGGGCCTCTACAAGGTCACCGAAACCGAAGTCCCGGATAATTCGGGTCTGGTGCCCGGCGCTCCGTTCCTGGTGTATGTGCCGATGACCAAGTCGGAGGGCAAGGGCTGGATCTATGACGTTCACGCGTACCCGAAGAACTCCAAGGTGACAATCACCAAGGAAGTTGAGGACCAGAACGCACAGGCAGGCCAGGACTACAAGTACACGATCACCACGGGTGTTCCGGCTGTTGCTAAGAATTCCACGCTGAAGAAGTACATCGTCAAGGATGTACTTGATCCGCAGCTGGACGCTGTAAACGCCACTGTCGAGGTGAAGTACGGAGAGTCCGCTGACAAGGCTCAAGCATTGGTGGCAGGCACCGACTACCAGTTGGTAAAGGTCGACCAGGAGATCAGGGTCGAATTCACCGGAACTGGCCGCGACAAGCTGAAGTCCACCGACCTCGTGTTCACCACCATCACGACTAAGACCAATGGCTTCATCGAGCACGTTCCCAACGACGCAACGCTGATCACCAATAACGGCTCTTCCGACCACGACACAGAGAAGACGTCGGATAAGGTTCACACCTACTGGGGCAAGGTCACCATCAACAAGACCGACGGCAACGATGAGAACAAGAAGCTGCAGGGTGCAGAGTTCCAGTTGGTGCAGTGTGAAGACGACGGTAAGGGGGCCTGGAAGCAGAAGGAAGGTACCGATCCTCTGAACGTCCAGGGTAAGAATAAGTGGACCACCAACGAGCGGGGCACTGTCACCATCGAGGGCGTGCACGTTACCGACTTCGCCAACAACCAGGCCGACTCGGAGACCAACTACTGCTTGCAGGAGACCAAGGCACCTGTAGGCTACGCAACCAACGATGCGCTTGAGCACTTCAAGCTGAACAAGGGCGATGTCGATGATAAGGGTGTGCCGGCCAAGGCAATCGAGTACACCGCCAACATCAAGAACTACACCGACGAAAACCACCTGCCGAACACCGGTGGCGCAGGCTTCTGGGCCATTGTTCTGGCTGGTTTGGCGATTATCGGTGGCGGTTTCTACGCAGCTCGCCGAAGCACCCAGCAGTAGGGGCTAGGCAGTTCGAACGGGAAAGCAACAGACATGACAAGCACAATTGGTAAGCATCGAAAGAGCGCACCGCGATCACTCTTTCGTCGCACCTTCCTCCCCATCCTCTTAGTGGTGGTGGGGCTGCTTGTCATGCTTTATCCCGTTTACGCCACGCAGTGGAACAACCACCAGCAACAAAAGATCGCGGAAAAATACGAACAAGACTTGAAGGAAACGGACCCTCAAGCCCTTAGTCGAGCGGTAGAGGAAGCCCGCAGGTACAACACGACGCACAAGGACGGACCGATCCTAGATCCGTGGCTGGCTCGCGTCAGCGAGGATAACCCCGCGTACGAAGAGTATCTCTCCCAGCTATCTGGCCAGAGCGCCATGAGCCAGGTGGTTATCCCGTCCATCGAATCGCGCCTACCCGTTTATCACGGGACCTCCGACGAGGTTCTGCAAAAAGGTCTTGGGCACCTCTACGGATCCTCCTTACCTGTAGGCGGGAAGGGAACTCACGCGGTTATTACCGGCCATACAGGCCTGTCCAACGCCACGCTGTGGGATAACCTCGTGGATGTGCGGAAGGGCGATGCGGTTTACGTATCCACCTTCGGCGAGAAGATGAAGTACGAGGTGTACGACACAGAGGTTGTCTTGCCGGAAGAGGTTGACAGCCTCAAGACCCGGCCGGAAGAGGACCTACTGACCCTCATCACTTGCACCCCCTACGGCGTGAATACCCACCGGCTCCTGGTGCATGCACACCGCGTTCCAATGGATGAGGACGAAGGCAACGTGTTCGATGATCGCGGCAAGCTGATGCAGTGGTGGATGTGGCTACTGCTCGCCGCCGCAGTGTTGATCATCGCACTGATTACTTGGTGGTTCCTTCGCGAGCGGAAGAAGCAGAAAGCCAGACAATCCGAACAGGTAGTAGTAGGCGAAGAAGAAATGGAAGAGGAATAAGCCGTGAACCTCATGAATACCGCGTCACAGGTGCAGCGGGCGTCGGTGCACCGTGCCGGGCTGCGCCGCTCCGTGTTCGGTTTGGGCGCAGTTGTGGCTCTGGTCGGCACTCCGCTCGTTGCCCCGGCTCCTGTCGTGCCGCAGGCTATCGCGAAGCAGCACACCATCACAGGCCAGGTCGAAGGCCTGGATGTGAAATTTATTGATGCCACCCGTCTCGGTACTCTCACTGTGGTGAAAAGCGAACCAAATTGGTGGGACGACCGAGGGGGCAAGAAACCCTTTGGGCCTATCGACAACATTCGCTTCACAGCGCAGCGTGTCCAGGGGATTGACCTCACTACCGAGAAGGGGATGAAACAGGCGAAGCGGCTCTCGGTAGCTGATGCTCGTCGGCGGGGATTCGATAGGACCTTTGAGGCGTACACAGATAGTTCCGGTAAGGCAGTGTTCACCGGTCTCCCGGTCGGTTTGTACTTGGTCACGGAATACGAGGGCGCGGATCCTACTAAGGAATACCGCCAGTCCAGTCCTTTCCTCATCACGATCCCTATCGGAGAAACCGGCAGCTGGAACTACAACGTGACGGTGAATACGAAGCCGAAGCCGGAGGACAATCCAGGAACGCCGCCAGATAAGCCAGGAACGCCGCCGGACAATCCAGGAACGCCTCCGGATAAGCCAGGAACGCCGCCGGACAATCCAGGAACGCCTCCGGATAAGCCCGGAACGCCGCCGGACAATCCAGGAACGCCTCCGGATAAGCCCGGAACGCCGCCCGATAAGCCAAGCACTCCAGGTACCCCGCCGCCGGAGCATCCGGATACTCCAGCACCGCCAAATAGCCCAGGCGGTGGTCATGAAGGCGGCGAGTCTTCAAGCATCATCGATCGACTGGCGCAAACCGGAGCGCATCTGTGGTGGGTGGCGCTTATCGGAGCCATGCTCGTTGTTGTGGGTGCATTTACCTTGCTTCGCCGCCGACGTGATCTGGCTGAATCACAGGAGAAATAAAGTAACTGTGGGAACATTCCCACCGTGCAGATTCTTCTATAAGTATGGAAGAAAAACCTCATCCCGCCCCGCGGCATAGTCCCAACGTGCGGCGGTTTTTCATGCTCTTGGCCATGTTCGCCCTAATGCCCAGAATCCCCAGCCAAAGCGCCCGCCGTCTGACAGGATCTGTAGCATGACGTACCCTCCCTACGGCCCTCCTGCCCCGATGCCCGTCTACGGTTACGCCCCGCCGCAGCAAACTGGTCAAGACTCTCGCTTCATGCCTCTGCTCATCGGCTGGCTTGCTGCCTTCCTTATGCCGATTGTGTATTGCATCCTGCGTTACGTGTTCTATGGCAAAGACTGGGTGGGGATACTTCTAGTCGCCAGCGTAGTCGGCCCTCTCTTCTTCGGCATCCAGTGCATACTCAATTTCGTTGCTTTAGCGATCCCGAAGTGGTGCAAGGACTCCCTCGCAGTCTTCTGGGGCGGCATGCTCGTGTGGTGGGGCAGCGGGGCTGCGTTCGCGGTGGTTCCGGGCTGGGATTTCCGCGAAGAAATCAAGGAATACGGAGATAAGGCTTGGCCTACTGGGGGACCTGACGGCCGGGATACAATCACCTCGGAAGAGGGGCAGCGCTACATCGAAATCCTCGATACCTGGCTGGATACCGAAACGACCTTGGAGCATACTCTCAACATCCCCGCCCTGGCCGCATTGGCGGGAATCGCCATCGTCATCATTGGAGTGGTCGTGGCCGCCATGAACCCTGTTCGTCCAACCGTCACCCATGCGCCGTACTGGCCCGGGAGGCCCTACTAGTTTCTTGTACTGGTTGCTCTATTAGCCATGACGCCACCTCGAACCCATCCGCCCCGCGTGGAATAATAGGCCGCATGGCAGCAACTAAATTGGATGGAAAACTCTACCGCGACGAAATCTTCGCCGATCTGGAAAAGCGCGTTGCCGCGCTGAAGGAAAAAGGCGTGACCCCCGGCCTGGCCACCGTGCTGGTGGGAGACGACCCGGCCAGCCACTCCTATGTGCGCATGAAGCACAAGGACTGCGAGCAGATCGGCGTGAACTCCATCCGCAAGGACCTCCCGGCGGACGTTTCCCAGGAAGAGCTCAACGCAGTCATTGACGAGCTGAACGCCGACGATGCTTGCACCGGCTACATCGTGCAGCTGCCGCTGCCGAAGCACCTGGATGAAAATGCTGTGCTGGAGCGCATCGACCCGGACAAGGATGCCGATGGCCTGCACCCGGTAAACCTGGGCAAGCTGGTGCTGAACGAGCCCGCCCCGCTGCCCTGCACTCCCAACGGTGCGATTCACCTGCTCCGCCGCTTCGGCGTGGAGCTGAACGGCGCGAAGGTCGTAGTCGTCGGCCGCGGAGTGACCGTCGGCCGCCCGATCGGCCTGATGCTCACCCGTCGCAGCGAGAACTCCACCGTCACCCTCTGCCACACCGGCACCAAGGACCTGGCGGCAGAGACGAAGGCCGCGGACGTGATCGTCGCGGCCGCTGGCGTGCCGCACATGATTACCGCGGACATGGTCAAGCCCGGTGCTGCCATCCTGGACGTGGGAGTGTCCCGCGGCGAGGACGGCAAGCTGAAGGGCGACGTACACCCCGACGTGTGGGACGTCGCCGGCGCTGTTTCTCCGAATCCTGGGGGAGTGGGCCCGCTGACCCGCGCCTTCCTGGTGCGCAACGTCGTCGAGCGCGCGGAGAACCTGCTGCGTGACTAACGGCAAACCAGGGGGTGAGCCCTCGCGAGCTCGCCCCGCCCGCATTGGCGATGCCCGCCAGCGGTTGCTCGATAACCCCCACGACCGGCACAACGCTCCGTCGCGGCTAACCCACCCCATCCAGTGGGCACTGCTGGGACTATTCGGGCTGATGCTGCTGGCGGTGGTGGCACTGTTGCTGGTGGACAGGTGGCGTCGAGCTAGCGTGATGCTGGGCGGCGCGATGGTCTACCTGGCCGTGCTCCGTCTACTCCTGGATTCCCGGGTGCTGGGCGTGTTGGCGGTGCGGTCGCGCAAGTTCGATACAGCCTTCACCGCCGCCATCGGCTTGGGCATCCTGTGGATCGCCGTCAGTGTCGATCCGCTGACAACCTAAGCCGCGCACGACCAGCGCCAGCCGAGCGCCCTACTGCTCTTCGCCCTCGGCGATGATCTCCGCCTTCGCCAGGAACTTCACCAACACCTGTCCCATCTGGCGCGACTCGATCAGGAACCCGTCGTGGCCGGTCGGCGAGGTAATCTTCGACATCCCGATGAAGTCGCCCAGGTTGCGCGACAGGTGCTCCTGCTGGTGCAGCGGATACAGAATGTCGGTATCCACACCCACCACCATCGTCGGCACCTGGCACGACCCTAAGGCGGCGTTCATACCACCGCGCCCCCGGCCCACGTCGTGCCTGTTTAACGCGTCCGTCAGCACCACATAACTGCCCGCGTCGAACCGCGCGACCAGCTTCTCGGCCTGGCGGTCCAGGTAGCTTTCCACCGCAAAGCGCTGTTGCGGATCCCGGTACGCACCATAGGGGTTCTCACCGCGCTGCGGATCCACCCCAAAGCGCTCATCGACCTCCAGCTCGCCGCGGTACGTCAGATGCGCGATGCGACGCGCCTGACCCAGCCCGTGCGAAGGAACTTCGCCCTTGTCGTAGTAGTCGCCGCCATGCCACGCCGGATCTGCCTCAATGAAACGAATCTGGCTGGACTGCAGCCCAATCTGCCACGCGGACGCACGCGCGCTCACCGCGATTGGCAGCGCCGCCGAGATCATCTCCGGGTACATGAGCGTCCACTCCAGCACCCGCGCCCCGCCCATCGACGCGCCGATCAGGGCATGGATCTTTGTGACGCCCACACGCTCCAACAACTGCCGTTCCGCCGTAACCATGTCACGAATCGACAGGCCAGGGAATCGAGAGCCCCACGCCTTGCCGTCGGGGTGCGGCGAACTGGGGCCGGTGGACCCCTGGCAGCCGCCCAGCACATTCGCGCAGAGCACCAGGTAGCGGGTGGTATCAATCGGCTTGTTGGGACCCACCATGTCCGCCCACCAGTCGGCGGCGTTGCCGTCGCCGGTGAGGGCATGTTCGATCAACACGACCGGCCGTTCCTCCGGGGACAGTCCCGGTTCGGGACCTGCGGAGAACTCCGCGTAGTCCGCGTCGCCCTGCGAAGAGTCGTAGAACGCGAAGAGGCGGAGTTCGGCGTCGAAAATAGTCACACCCGACTCCGTGACCACGTCGCCGATAGGAACCGTGCGCGACGCGCCAGAAGCGGGGAGGAACTCGGGGTTCATGCGTGACTGCCTAGATCGCTCGAATCGCCTAGATAGCCTCGAAGCCGCGCTTGAGATCGTCGATGATGTCGGCGATGTCCTCAATGCCCACGGACAGGCGGACCGTTGCGTGGGAAACGCCTGCGCGTGCGAGGCCCGCCGCATCGGACTGAGAGTGCGTGGTGGTGGCCGGGTGAACCACCAGGGAGCGCACATCGCCGACATTCGCCAGGTCAGAGTGCAGCTGTAGGGCATCGATGAAGGCCCAGGCCTTCGCCTTCGCATCCTCCGAGTTCGGGTCGTCGACCTTCAGATCAAAGCTTAAGACAGAGCCGGTGTAGTCCAGGCCGAGCTCCTCCTTGACCTTGAACCACGGGGAGTTTGGCAGACCCGCGTAGTTCACGGTAGCCACCTGCGGCTGCTCGGCCAGGAACTCCGCCACGGCCTTCGCGTTCTCGTTGTGCTTGGCGATGCGCAGAGTCAGCGTATCCAAGCCTTGGGCCACAACCCATGCGTTGAAGGCGGAGAGGGTGGCGCCCGTGTCGCGGATGATGCCGGCGCGGAGCTTCATGCCGAATGCTGCCGGGGCCAGATCCACGTACTTTAAGCCGTGGTAAGCCGGGTCCGGGTTCACGAAGCCGGGGAAGACAGGCTGGCCGTCGCGCTCGACGGACCAGTCGAAGGAACCGCCGTCGACGATGATTCCGCCCAGGCCAGAGCCGTTGCCCGTGTAGAACTTGGTCAGGGATGCGACCACGATGTCCGCGCCCAGCTCCAGCGGCCGGACAAGGGCTGCGGTGGCGAGAGTGTTGTCCACGATCAGCGGCACCTGGTTTTCGTGGGCTACGTTGGCAACGACCGGAATGTTCAGTACGTCTGCCTGCGGGTTTGCGAAAGTCTCCGCGAAAAAGGCCTTGGTGTTCGGGCGGACGGAGGCCTGCCAGGACTCCGGGTTGTCAGGGTTTTCCACGAAGGTCGTTTCGATGCCCAGCTTCGGCAGGGTGTGCTGCAACAGGGTCTCGGTGCCGCCGTACAGGCGCGGGGAGGCGACGATGTGGTCGCCGGCGTTTGCCAGGTTGAGGATCGCGGCGGTCTCGGCGGCCATACCGGAGGCGAAAGCGACTGCGTGAACGCCGCCTTCCAGGGAGTTCAGGCGATTTTCCAGCGCCTCGACTGTGGGGTTGGTTAGGCGGGAGTAGATGGGGCCCAGGTCTTCCAGGTGGAAGCGCTGTTTGGCGTGCTCTGCGTCGTTGAAAACGTAGCTGGAGGTGAAGTGGATCGGCAGGTTGCGAGCGCCGGTATCGCCGACGGGCTGGCCCGCGTGAATCTGGCGGGTGGCGAAGCCCCACTTCTCGGCGTTGTCGTTGTTGTACTTCGGCATGGGTGTGTTCCTCTGGGGTGTTACTTGGCTTTGTTGTTTGGCTCTGTTGTTTGGCTTTGTTGTTTAACGACGATAGACCCACGCGCGCTAAAAGTAAACCGCTCTGTCTACTTGTTTCTTAGTGACGCCGCAAAGTACCAGCTAAACGCATATATGCGCCCCGTAAATTACCTATACCGCTTGGTCTAGAACTGCGCTTTTTCTGCCTGCTATGTTGCTGCTGAGCCCCGCGGCTCTACTGGGGTGTGGTGCTCTTATGGGGAGCGCCTCTTCTTGGGTGAAGTGTCGGAAAAGTTGCAAAACGTTATTGGTGGCAATATTCATTAGTGTAAATGCGCTGGTCACAGGGCTGTGCGACCGAGCCTCGTTTTTGACCACGAGACGTTTGGCAACTTTTCCGACATTTAAGGCGCTATGGGATGCTGGTGGCGCCCCTGTCGCTCAAGGTTCTGCAAGTTTTCCGACACTTAAAGGCTTGTTTGCTGGTGAAATGTCGCTAGAACGGGAATGTGTTATCGACATCGGTTTGCAAATATGTAAAACCGCTGGTCAAAGAGTTGGCACTGGGATTGCAAATTCTGAAGGCGCGACAGATTCCCGTTCTAACGACATGTGCGGTGGGGGAGGCAGAAATTGTGAGGCGGTCGTGGAGCTAGTGGGGCGGGCGTGGGGCTAGTGGGGCTAGTGGGGTGGGCGTGGAACTAGTGGGGCTA
>NZ_JFCQ01000014.1 GCF_000738265.1 Corynebacterium jeikeium | reverse complement strand
ATCGGCTCGGTGTAACCAGCCGGCTGCTCCAGACCCTTAAACACCAAATCCTTCGCAGCCTGGAAAGCCACAGACTCATCAAAGTTCGGCGCCATGTTCCGGTAGTTCGCATCACCAGCGTTCTGCTCATCCACCTTCGCAGCCATACGCTGCAAAGACTCCAGAACCTGCTCCTCAGTCACCACACCATGCTTCAGCCAGTTAGCCAAGTGCTGCGAGTTAATACGGCAAGTAGCGCGATCCTCCATCAGATCGATGTCGTGGATATCCGGAATCTTAGAGCAACCCACACCCTGCTCCACCCAGCGAACCACATAACCCAGGATGGACTGGGAGTTGTTATCAATTTCCTCGGCGATCTCCTCAGCAGACCAATCAGCAGACTCCGCCACCGGGATAGTCAGAATGTCGCCCAGGGTCTCACGACGCCCCTCGGTACGCAGCTTGTCCTGTACCTCGAAGACATCCACCTCGTGGTAGTGGGTTGCGTGCAGTGTTGCACCCGTCGGGGACGGAACCCATGCAGTGGAAGCGCCCTCCTTCGGCTGGCCGATCTTCTGCGCCAGCATGTCAGCCATCAACTCGGTCTTAGCCCACATACCCTTACCGATCTGTGCCTTACCCGGCAGACCGTGCACCAGACCAGCATCCACATTGTTGTCCTCGTAAGCCAGCTTCCACGGCGCGGTCTGCAGATCCGCCTTACGCACCATCGGGCCAGCCAACATGGAGGTGTGGATCTCGTCACCAGTGCGATCCAGGAAGCCGGTGTTAATAAACGCCAGACGCTCCTTAACCTGCGCGATGCAAGCATCCAGGTTGGCGGTGGTACGACGCTCCTCGTCCATCACACCAACCTTCAGAGTGAACCGCTCCAGACCCAGCAGATCCTCCACCGCACCGAACAGGTCGTTAGTGAACGCAACCTCCTCCGGACCGTGCTGCTTCGGCTTCACAATGTAGATCGAACCGTTACGGGAGTTACGCAGCGGGTTGTTCTCATCCAGACCCGGGATCGCAGCAGCCGAAGTAATAACGGCATCCATGATGCCCTCGAAGATCTCCTCGCCGTTTTGGTCCAGGATCGCCGGATTCTGCATCAGGTGACCAACATTACGCACGAACAGCAGGGAACGGCCGTGCAGACGCAGCTCCTCCCCATCACGGGAGGTAAACACGCGATCCTCGTTCAGCTTACGGGTGAAGGTTCGCCCCGACTTGGTAATAGTTTTTGTCAGATTACCAACATTTAGCCCAAGCCAGTTGCGATAACCCAGAGTTTTATCCTCTGCATCCACAGCTGCCACTGAGTCTTCAAAATCGATAATTGTCGTCACTGCGGATTCGAGGTTCAGGTCCTTCACACCGGCCTTGTCGGTCTTGCCGATCGGGGATTCCGGATCGATCTGGATGTCGATGTGCAGGCCGTTGTTGCACAACAGAATGTCGGTCGGGTTGGCCTTGTCGCCGCCGAAGCCTGCGTAGACCTCAGGGTTGCGCAGGTGCACGTCATTGCCGTCGATGGTGGCGGTGAACTGGCCGGACTCGACGGCGTACTTGGTGACCTCCTTGTGAGAGCCAGATTCCAGCGGTACAACGCGGTCCAGGAACTCGCGACCCCACTCGATGACCTTGTCACCGCGAACCTTGTTGTAGCCGGTGCCCTTTTCCTGGCCGTTGTCCTCGGAGATAGCGTCGGTGCCGTAGAGGGCGTCGTACAGGGAACCCCAGCGGGCGTTCGCCGCGTTCAGCGCGAAGCGACCGTTCAACGCCGAAATAACCAACTGCGGGCCGGAAGTCTCTGCGATCTCGCTATCTATGTTCTGGGTCGTAATCTCGAAGTCGCCCGGCTCGTCGACCAGGTAGCCGATCTCCTTCAGGAACGCGGTGTACTCCTCCGGATCCTGAGCACCCTTGTGGTCTTCGTACCAAGCATCCATCTTCTTCTGCAGCTCGTCGCGAGTGTTCAGCAGCTCGCGGTTGCGCGGGGTGTACTCCTCGACGATCTTGCCGAAGCCATCCCAGAACTTCTCCTGCTCCTCGGCGGAATCCTTGCCAATGACAGGAAGTACCTCGGTGTTCACGAAGTCGTAAAGGGTCTTGGCAACCTGAAGGCCTCCGGCAGTTACGCGCTCGGCACCTTGAGAAATAGCGGAATTAGAAATCAATGTAGAATAGTCCTCTCGAGAAATTATCTAGTAAAATCGGCGCATACCAAGAATATTGTTGGCTACATAATTCAGAATCATCTCCTCACTGACAGGCGCCGTTCGAAACAAACGGGCCGGCCAAAATAATTCTGAGACGCGATAATCCTTCGCAAATCCACTGTCAATCAGTTGGATTTCGTATCTTGCATGATCCAAGAGATTAGCCAGCGCAAGGCCAGCAATTCCTGCCCCTACAATGCCAATCTTCATTTTTAGGCACTCCTTGTTTGGTCAATATAGCTCTGCCGGGCAAACACAAACCCCACCGCAACCATTAGAACCACTCCTGAAGCCATGCATAGGCTTGCAATCGGCAATCCGGTTAGATCAATGAGGTACCCACCTGCCAGAGGAACAACACTCGCAGCGGCATACGTACCCAAACTCAAAAGTGCTGTTGCTCCAGGCACCGAATCTTCGTCAACCTCTTGATGGATGAGTCCAAAGCTGCCCAAATTACTAATCCCTTGCCCTGCGCCTATAAGTACCGCGCTTAGAATCAGGAACCATAAGCTCTGTTGCGTCATTGCTGCGCCAAAGATGCACATCGCCAACGCGATTAGCACCATAGAGAATCTGATGTGCGCAAGGCTGTGGAGTCGACGGACTAGACTCTGCGCGATCGGGCTAACCGCATACATACCTCCTGCAATCAGGCCAGCACCCAGGGGCCCGCTTGTTTCACTAATTCCGTTGAGAAGTGTTGGAGACAGCGCCAAAACTATTCCAGCAGCTGTCATTCCCGGGCCAAAAGCGCCGAGACCAGCAATAACAACGCGCTTGTCTCTCTTCCTCAACCCCTTGTGAGGCAACAGGTCTCGCGTGGGCTTACGCTCCGTCTCCGGCTCTGTTCCGACCACTACCAGCGACATTGCGAGAAGGAGAGCCATAAGAACGAAAACCGTCTTAGTCGGCCATGGAACTAACTGCGCAACCACGCCTGCAAACAAGGGTCCGCCTGCCAGCCCTATTGCGATACCTAACGTAGCCGTGAGCGTAGCTTTAGAGGATTCATCCTCACTAGCCATACTTTGCACAGCCGATGGCCCTAGCACCAAGAGAGCTCCTGAGCACAGGCCGGTAAGGATCCGAGCCAGTAGAAGTATTGGAATACTGTCCGCTAAGACGTAAAAGAGACACGAAACAATACCGAGCACCACAGCCACTTGCTGCGTACGCTTCCTTCCCCAACTATCACTGAGCCCCGGCGCCAACAAGAAGGCTGGCGCGAGCCCTCCAAGGTACATGATGAAGATGAGCGTCAGTGTCCCCGCAGAGAAGCCAATATCCGCACGCCACAGTTCCATCAGCGGGGTCGCGAGGTTCGGCAGCATGAATCCAGCCACCAACGGAAACGCATACAAAGCCAGAGGAAATGTGCGACGTGTCATACTCCAACACTAACCCCCTCAGGGGGTTAGTTCAAGAGGTACAGTAGATTTATGAATGCTTCATCCGCAAACCAGCTTCGCCAGCTTTCTTTTGTGTTTTATGGTGAGCGGCCCGCTCTTGACTTTGCGAATACACTTCGGCGCCGTAAAGATCCGCTGCATCCTACGGTTGACCTTCTCCACGATCGTTCTGACTTCGCCAGCTGGCTTAACCAAGCTCGCCGGGCAACGTCATGGGCCCGCGAACTTCCTGAGCTTGTGGAAACTCCAATGCCGATTAATCAGGAAAGCGTTACGGCGCTTCGCGAGGCAGTTTTACTTTTGGCAGAGCATAGCCTCGGCATGAATACACTCTCCTCATTCGAGTTAAGCTCCACAATCGAAGTACTCAACGAATGGTCCACTAGGCGACCTTTACTTCAGTTGGATACTCAGTCCTTCTCTCCGCATCTGCTTCACAGTAAAGAATCGGACCTTAGGAAAACACTGGCAAAGAATCTCGAGCTGGAGCAGGCATTAGGTTTTGTCGCTGCCGATGCAGTTGCACTCTTCGGAACTAATGACCGGCAGCGATTGAAGATATGCGGCCACGAGCGTTGTGGAATTCTCTTCGAGGATCGCTCTAACGGCCTCCGGAGGCAGTGGTGCTCGATGAAGGACTGTGGCAATCGAGCTAAAGCCCGTCGCTACTCTCATAACAAGTAACCCGGGCTCTTAACCAGCACCTACTCTGCACCAGTCAAAGAGAAAGACCCCGCCCCAAGGCTCCGTTAACAGCCTCAGAGACGGGATCTAACTTGCAGGGAGTGCGAGAACGAGCACCCCTAGATGTAGCTAATTAGGCGATGCCGTTTTTAGCCTTGAACTCCAAACGACGGGCGTGCAGAATCGGCTCGGTGTAACCAGCCGGCTGCTCCAGACCCTTAAACACCAAATCCTTCGCAGCCTGGAAAGCCACAGACTCATCAAAGTTCGGCGCCATGTTCCGGTAGTTCGCATCACCAGCGTTCTGCTCATCCACCTTCGCAGCCATACGCTGCAAAGACTCCAGAACCTGCTCCTCAGTCACCACACCATGCTTCAGCCAGTTAGCCAAGTGCTGCGAGTTAATACGGCAAGTAGCGCGATCCTCCATCAGATCGATGTCGTGGATATCCGGAATCTTAGAGCAACCCACACCCTGCTCCACCCAGCGAACCACATAACCCAGGATGGACTGGGAGTTGTTATCAATTTCCTCGGCGATCTCCTCAGCAGACCAATCAGCAGACTCCGCCACCGGGATAGTCAGAATGTCGCCCAGGGTCTCACGACGCCCCTCGGTACGCAGCTTGTCCTGTACCTCGAAGACATCCACCTCGTGGTAGTGGGTTGCGTGCAGTGTTGCACCCGTCGGGGACGGAACCCATGCAGTGGAAGCGCCCTCCTTCGGCTGGCCGATCTTCTGCGCCAGCATGTCAGCCATCAACTCGGTCTTAGCCCACATACCCTTACCGATCTGTGCCTTACCCGGCAGACCGTGCACCAGACCAGCATCCACATTGTTGTCCTCGTAAGCCAGCTTCCACGGCGCGGTCTGCAGATCCGCCTTACGCACCATCGGGCCAGCCAACATGGAGGTGTGGATCTCGTCACCAGTGCGATCCAGGAAGCCGGTGTTAATAAACGCCAGACGCTCCTTAACCTGCGCGATGCAAGCATCCAGGTTGGCGGTGGTACGACGCTCCTCGTCCATCACACCAACCTTCAGAGTGAACCGCTCCAGACCCAGCAGATCCTCCACCGCACCGAACAGGTCGTTAGTGAACGCAACCTCCTCCGGACCGTGCTGCTTCGGCTTCACAATGTAGATCGAACCGTTACGGGAGTTACGCAGCGGGTTGTTCTCATCCAGACCCGGGATCGCAGCAGCCGAAGTAATAACGGCATCCATGATGCCCTCGAAGATCTCCTCGCCGTTTTGGTCCAGGATCGCCGGATTCTGCATCAGGTG
>NZ_JFCQ01000013.1 GCF_000738265.1 Corynebacterium jeikeium | reverse complement strand
CTGTTATGTCCATAGGGTTTTTGGACATGGAGTCCGGTGTCTTCTTGGACAAGGAGTCCATGGAGTTCTTGGACACTTCTAGCGGCTTATGGTTATGGCCTGCGTGTCGGCCGAGGTTTGGATAGTTTCGGGTTCATCCGCGGTGGTTGGCGATGTTTCATTCCTTCAACGAGGTTGATGTTGACCTGGCCACCTGGTGGCCTGTGGCTCAACGTGATTGGCAGCGGCACGCTGAAGAGGAATTCACCGTCATGGGCCGTGTAAAACTCCGCAACCTTATCGGCTGTGACCGTGGAGTAGAGCCTGCGGTTTTTAAACCTCAGCCCAATGTAGAGACCGAAGCCGCACACGCGTACAACGCCATCTTTGCTCACACAGAGCTGGTCTGGGATGCCCCAATGGTTTGTTGAATTTGTCGTCGGCACCGTTAACGTAGGGGTATCGGTGGAAGGTATGCCCTGCTGAGCTGCCATGTCATCGGTGCTGGCCTCGTGTGAAGTTGCCGCTTCCACGGGGCCGTTTAGCATTTCGGGTACAGCGTGCGGATTGTGCGCCTGGTTGTAGGCGACTACGCGGGCCCAGACCTGCTCAGGATCGAGTGGATGCGTAGGCGGCGGTGCCTTGGGGAAGGTATCGAAAGCCTGGCGTGGTGTGATGTGCATTTTGCCGACCAGCAGTGATTGATGCCGTCGTCGCTCGTTGTACACCTGGCGATATTCAGCCAGATAGGCGTTGACCTCAGCAAGGCTAACTGGGTGGCGTGCATCGAGGAACTGGGTCAACGTGCGGTGAGAGCGCTCGTCTTTTCCCTGGGTTGTCGGGGCGAAACCAGCAATAGCAAGTACACCTTGGCTGGCGAGCCAAGTTTCAGTAGCAGAGAGAAAACCACGGTGATAGGTGGCAAACGCATCGCCATTGTCGGAAAGGATTTCTTGGGGCTTGCCGTAAGCGGCGAACGCTGCGGCCAGCACAGCGCGCGCATCAGTACCGTTTTCTGGCAGAGCGAACGCTGTGGTTCCGACATCGAACCTGCTGGCATCATCGATGATCTGGTAAATCGTGACATGTGTGTGGGCGTGGTCAAAGAGGCGATAGACCAGTCCATCGATCTGCCAGAGTTCACCGACGAGATCACGAGCGAAGCGCTTATAGGAGCTGCGTGGCCGTTTGCGGGCGTTGGCATCAACGAATCCCAGCTCATGAAGCCACGAGGCGATTGTAGAACGCGACGGTGTGGAATCTGGACCTACAGTGTCGAACAAGAAGTAGTAGATCGACCAAGGCCCATAATCCAAGCCTTGCTCCATCAACTCCTGCCTGGCGTGGACGACTGCGATTTTGTCGGCCTCGTGGAATTTCTTAACCGGATTCTTCGGGGCAGTCGAATCCGGCACAATACCTGCGCGACCCTTCTGCGCTATCCGGCTTTTGATGTTGTGGTACGTCTGCCGCGAGATTCCCAATTCTTTGCAAAACTGTGTGACCGTCTTGCCGTCACGAACGGGATCGAAATCTGCGACCTTTCTACGCTTATGCAATGGAATAGCCATCCGGCTATTCCACCGCCGCAAACGTCCAAAAAGCCACTAGACATCCCGTCCAAAAACATCCTGGACTCCGTGTCCAAAATGTCGCTAGACATCACAGGTCTAGTCCGGGGCCAGTCCGGGTCTAGTCCGGGGGCCGACTGGCTGTCGATTAGTCGTCGTTCTTCGCCGGGTTCGCTCCCGGGGCGGGCGCGCCCAGCTCCTCCGAGCGTTCCTTGCAGGCCTCCATCGCACGGAAGAAGGCACCGCGGATGCCGGACTCCTCCAGCTCGCGCAGAGCGGCCGCCGTGGTTCCCCCGGGGCTGGTGACCTTGGTGCGCAATACAGAAGGCGTATCCCCGCCCTCTGCGAGGTTCCTGGACATCATGGTGGCAGCACCCTGCACGTTGGCGATAGCCAGCTTCTCCGCCAGTGGGCGTGCCAGTCCCAGCTGCACAGCCGACTCGATCATGGACTCGACAACCAGGAAGATATAAGCCGGACCAGAGCCAGAGACGGCCGTGACGGCGTCGAGCTCCTTCTCCTTCACGATAACGGCCTCGCCGACCTTGGACATGATGTCCTGCACCGTGTTCAGCTGCGCCTCTTCAGCAAATCGGCCACCGGCGATACCGATCGCGCCCTGACCGACCAGCATCGGGGTGTTCGGCATAGTGCGCACCACGGTGGTGCCAGCGGGAAGCGCGGCTTCCATGGTGCTGATGGTTACACCGGCAGCCAGGGAGACGACGATCGTGTCCTGCGAATTAGCGTCCAAAACCTCCGCAACCTCGTCCAGAACGATGGGGACGATGTTGGGCTTAACACAGATGAAAAGGATGTCCGTGCCCTCGGCAGCCTCGCGCCCCTCCTGGGCGGTGACCATGCCGTACTTGTCCTTCAGCTCGCTCAGGCGCTCCTGAGATGGATCTGCAACGATGATCTTCTTCGCATCGGCGGCGTCCGTGGTGTCCGCAATGATTCCGGCCAGCAGGGCCTCGCCGATGTTACCTCCGCCAATAATTCCAATTTGAGTCATGCAACCCAGCGTGCCAGGATTGGCGACTTCCTGCTACCCCACCCCAATTTCCCCCGAGTGATAATCGCCCCGACTGGCGCTGCTCCGCTAGTCCCCCTGACCAGCGGAAAGCACCACTCCTAGAGCCCCTGGATCAGGCGCGGGCCGAAGGTCAGCACCAGGCCGACAATGGCGGCCAGCGCCATCAGCAGCTTGTCGCGGTGGCGCAGCAGCGCGTGGACCAGGCCAACCAGCAGTAGCGTGACGGCAATTGCCAGAACCAGCGCCAGCACCGTCGGGGCCTTCGCCCAGATCAGGCTGAAGCCGAAGAACACGCCCACACCGACGGCGATCGCCGCAATTGCTTGCAGGATCATCATCGGCCAGGAGATCGTGTCGTCCTCGTACTCGACAACCTCACCGTCTTCGAGCGATTGCTCCAGCTCGGCGAACTGTGCGCTCTCCTCCGGGGAGGCCTCCGGGTAGCCGGCTGCGGGCGTCGCCTGCGCAGGCTTTTTCGGCGCAGGCTTTTTCGGCGCAGGCTTCTTTGGCTCAGCCTTAGCCTCCGGCTTAACTTCAGCCTTCTCAGCCTCAACCTTCTTCGGCTCGGCCTTCACCTCGGCAGCGCCAGCAGCACCGGTCGCCGTCGCAGCCGTCGCTGCCGTTGCTGCAGCCGCGGGGTTAGCCGAACCCGGGATCGTGCCCGTCTTCTTGGTGGCCTTCTTTGCGACGCCGCCCTTTTCAGCCTCTACATCTTCAGCAGGCTTTGCAGCTTCTGCAGGCTTGGGGGCATCAGCAACCGGCTTGTCAGAGGCCTTCGCTTCTTCGCGGGCAACCTCACCGAAGGTTGGCTTTGTGGATTCGCGCGGCTTCTCTACCGTCTCTACCTTGGCCTCGTCAGCGCTCTCCACGTTGGGAAGCTGGCCGGTCTTCTCTTCCGGACGCTCCGCGGTGCGGCTGACGGAACGCTGATCCTGCTGCGGAGCTGCCGGCGCCTCCGCCTGCGCGGTAGAGGGAGTCTCGGCGGGAGTCGTGGTGAGAGTCTCGGCGGAAGACGGAGCGGAAGCCTCGGCCTGAGCACGCTCTCGGGCGCGGTCTTCCTCGGTCTTTACTACTGGAATGGAACCCGTCAGCTCGGCGACGGACACGCCACCTTTATCTAGGTTGCGATGACGGCGTCGACGCCGGCCAGTGTCAGCAGAACTAGCGTCGCGCCCGTTGCGGGCGAGCAATTCGGCGACTGTCAGCTTCTCACTCATCCATTGATCCCATCACATCGTCACTTGCAGTGCAGTTCCTACGAAGCCGTTCCCACGAAACTATCGCCAGCGATCCGCCCTCAAGCTTCACTTTAAACATATGTCTTCAAACAGAGTACTTTACTCACCGGCACCTGGGTAAGGGCAACTGGTGCAACGCCCCCTAGGCGAGGTCCACCCCATGGTCGAGCTGCCGGAAGATCACGCCTTCGCGCAGCGCCCACGGACACATGTGCAGCACATCAATGTCCAGCTTGCGCATCGCAGCTTCCGCCACCAACGCTCCGGCAACCACCTGGTGGGAACGCTCCGCGCTCACGCCCTCCAGCTCCGCCCGGTCCGCGGCGGTCATGCGGGAAATAAAGGCAATCAGCTGGCGCAGACCCGCCTGCGTCAGGGTGCGCTTCACTCGGGGACCGGCTGAGGACGGTGCAGCACCGGTCAGGCGCGCCAGCATTCTAAACGTTTTCGAGGTTCCCACGGCCAGGTCAATGTCGCCGGAATCCAGCAGCTTCTCCACCGGAGCATTCAGCTCTTCATCAATGAACTCTCCCAGCTCGGCAATCTTCTTCTTCGACGGCGGATCGGTATCGAACCAATCACGGGTCAGGCGCCCGGCACCCAGGTTCACACTGCAGGCCACGTCCGGGTCCTCATTCATGCCGATGGACATCTCCAGCGAACCGCCACCGATATCTAGGTCGCAGATGCGCCCGGCCGACCAGCCGTACCAGCGCCGCACTGCCAGGAACGTCAGACGGGCTTCTTCCTCACCCGACAGGATGCGCAGGCGCACACCGGTCTCTTTTTCTACCTTGTCCAGCACCTTCTCCGAGTTTTCTGCGGAGCGGATGGCGGAGGTAGCGAAAGGCAGCATGCCCTCGCAGCGGAACTGCTCGGACATTTCTTTAGCCAGTGCCACGCCGTTGAGCAGCTTTTCTTGCCCCTTTGCGTTAATGGCACCCTTCTTGTCCAGATATTCCACCAAGCGCATGGGGGTTTTCCAATTGCTCATCGGAGTCGGCGGCCCGCCACGCTGTGCATCGACGACCACCAGATGAACCGTATTGCTTCCTACGTCAAGCACACCTAATCGCACGCTCCCCAGCCTAATGCGTCTACGGTGGAACACGTGAATGAATCGTCCGCGGAGAAAGAATCGGAAGCCCCCGGCAGCCTGCTAGCCACCGGCTACCCAGAGGGCACACCTGCCGATCTTTCCATCCGCGCGGGCCGCGAAATGCCCGCTGATCATGCTCGCGAATGGCTGGAGTTCATCGACCCTGCCGATTCCGAGCACATTATTCAGGTGGATCTCACGTGGTTGCTGTCCACGTACCGTTGCCGGTTTGGCACCGAAGCGTGTTTGGGTATTGACGCCGAGAATCCGGACGTCGGCTGTTGCACCCACGGCGCATTCCTCACCGATGAAGACGACCGCGCGACCCTGCGGAAGGTCGCGGAAAAGCTTACGGCGGAAGACTGGCAGAACCGCCCTGCGGATATGGATGATTGGGAGGCGAAGGGGCGTCCACAAGAAAAGAGCGGCGACGACATCGAGCCGTGGCTCGAATGGGACGAGCTAGAAAACGACGAGGGCGAGATGGAGCCCGCGCTAAAAACGGTGACCACCAACGGGGCGTGCATCTTCGCCAACCGCGAAGGCTTCCAGGGCGGCCGCGGGTGCGCGCTGCACGCGTGGGCACTGCGCAACGACGTGGAGATTACCGCCGCAAAACCGGAAGTGTGTTGGCAGGTGCCTCTGCGGCGACTCGAGGACTGGGAAACCCGGCCCGACGGGGTGGAGATGCTGCGGACGACCGTCACCGAATACAACCGGCGCGGGTGGGGCGACGGCGGGGAAGACTTCGACTGGTACTGCTCGTCAGACCCGAACTGCCACGCGGGTGGCGAGGCACTGTGGCGCACCGGACGCGAGGAGCTGACGGAGCTGATAGGCGAGGCGGCCTACGAAGTGCTGGCCGCGCATTGCGAACAGCGCGAAAAGCTGGCGAAGGTCTCCCCTAGCGGGTTTCCTTTGCTGACGATCCACCCGGCGACAGCCGAGGCGCGCCGGCGCGGAATCTAGGCCTCGAACTTGTAGCCCAGGCCGCGGACGGTCACCAGGATCTCCGGGCGGGAAGGATTACGCTCAATCTTGGAGCGCAGGCGCTTGATATGCACGTCCAGGGTCTTGGTGTCTCCGACGTAATCGACACCCCACACGCGATCGATCAGCTGACCGCGGGTGAGCACACGACCACTGTTGCGCATGAGGTATTCCAGCAGGTCGAACTCCTTCAGCGGCATCGGAACCTTCTGGCCATCGACGGTAACGATGTGACGTTCGACGTCCATCATCACGCGGTCTTCCTGCAGCACTAGGCCGTCTTCAGCGGGAGCCTCGACTTCGATCTCCCCACCGCGGCGCAGCACTGCGCGGATGCGGGCAATAAGCTCGCGGGCAAAGTAGGGCTTCGTCACGTAATCGTCAGCACCGAGCTCAAGGCCGACGACCTTGTCGATTTCACTGTCGCGGGCCGTCACCATGATCACCGGAACGCTGGAGGTCTGACGAAGCTGGCGGCAGACCTCTGTTCCAGACATGCCTGGCAACATCAGATCCAGCAGGATGATGTCAATATCCTCCGCAGCGAAGGTATCCAGTGCGGTTGGACCGTCCTGGGCCATGAAGACTTCAAAGCCTTCTTTTTTCAGCAGAAACGCTAGAGGTTCCGCCAAAGACTCTTCGTCTTCGACAATCAAAACGCTCGTCACAGCTGCTCAATGCCTTTCAAAAAACTATTTAAAGCTACAAGACCTATCGTAACGTGCTACTCCGCTTAAGGCTGTAGCAACCCTGGATTCACTTAGACTCTTCGTCGAGGCGGCGCGCATCCGGGATCACCGGGATTTCACCGCTCGGCAGATCCTTGTTCTTCCCCTCTTGATAGCGCGGGAGCTCCAGGGTAAACGTCGAGCCCGTCCCTACCCTGGACCACAAGGAAACGCTGCCACCGTGGTTGGCCATCACGTGCTTGACGATCGCCAGCCCCAGGCCCGTACCACCGGTGTTGCGGGAGCGCGCCTTGTCCACGCGGAAGAACCTTTCGAAGACTCGCTTTTGATCGTCCGGGGAGATACCAATACCGCGGTCGGTTACGCGGATGATCACCGTATCGTTCTGCACTTCACGGGAAATGGAGACCGGCGAGCCTTCCGGGGAGTAGTTAATCGCGTTGGTCAGCAGGTTGGACACACTGGTGACTAGCAGCCCCTTGTCCCCCTTCACCATCGCGGAGGACTTGGAATCTTTCACCAACTCGATATTTCGGGCTTCGGCGGCAAGTCGGCAGCGGTCGATGGCATCCTCGATGATCTTGTCGACGCTCAAGACCTCTAGGTCCGGCAGCGATTCCGCCCCCTGCAGCTTCGACAGGCTAATCAGCTCGGTGATCATCTGGTTCATTCGCCTTACCTCGACGATCAGCTTGGAGCCGAAGTACTCCACCGCTTCCTCGTCATCGCGCACGGACATCAGAGTCTCTACCAGCAGAGAGATCGCCCCGACCGGGGTCTTCAGTTCGTGGGAGACATTGGCCACGAAGTCACGACGGGCCGATTCCATGCGCACCGTCTCGGAATCGTCGGCCGCGTACACCACGGCGAAGCGGTCATCCGCCAGCGACAGCGGTTTCACCTGGCCTGCCACCGCGATGACTGGCCTATTACTGCGCCGGGGCGGGGGGAGAAAGTTCAGTTGCCGTGGTTCCTGGTCGGCGAATACTCGTTCGACCATCTTCCACGCCTCGGAGTTCAAGTTCCGTTCGTGCACCAGCCCGAGTTCGTGGGCGCGGGGGTTGGAAAGCACGACGTTGCGCTTGCGGTCCACCACTGCGACCGCATCGGGCGCGGATTGGATGGTGAAGTGCAGAACCTGGGCGACCGTAGATACACGATTGCCCTCGAGCTCCTTTTGGGTTCGGGTGTTACGCTGCGCCTTCACTCGCTTGCGGTACGCCCACATGCCGAATGCGCCCAGCGCAACGCCGATGATCAGCCCAAAAAGGATCCCGAGGGCAACTCCAGAGGTCAAGAATCGGCCCGGCTCTACTTAGCCTGGCCCTGCGCGGCGACGGCTGCGGCACCAGCGGCAGCTGCCTCCGGATCCAGGTAGTCGCCGCCCTGGTTCAGAACCTTGCCATCCGCGTCAATGCGGTACACCAGCGGGATGCCGGTCGGGATGTTCAGACCCGCGATGTCCTCGTCGGAGATCTGGTCCAGGTGCTTCACCAGCGCACGCAGGGAGTTGCCGTGGGCCGCAACCAGCACGGTCTCGCCGTTCTTCACGCGCGGCTCGATCTCTTCCTCGTAGTAAGGAATGAAGCGCTTGACAACGTCCAGCAAGCACTCGGTGGCCGGAACCTCGGGCAGATCCGCATAGCGCGGGTCGTTGGTCTGCGCGTACTCGTTATCCGCGTCGATGGCCGGCGGCGGGGTGTCGTAGGAACGGCGCCATGCCATGAACTGCTCTTCGCCGTACTTGTCCTTGGTCTCTGCCTTGTTCAGGCCCTGCAGCGCACCGTAGTGGCGTTCGTTCAGGCGCCAGTCGCGCACGACGGGGATCCAGTGGCGGTCCGCCGCATCCAGGGCGATGTTAGCGGTGGTAATGGCGCGGCGCAGCAGGGAGGTGTACAGGATGGTCGGCTCCAGGCCAGCCTCCTTGATCATCGCGCCGCCGCGAACTGCCTCCTCGCGGCCCTTCTCGGTCAGTCGCACGTCGACCCAGCCGGTGAACTGGTTGGAGGCGTTCCATTCACTCTGACCGTGACGCAGCAGGATCAGATTTCCGTGGGAGTTGTTTTGCTCGCTCATACTCCCAATTCTGCCATGATGTGCGCCCTTGTGCCCCCGTATTCGGCGCTACTGTACTTATTCCTGAGTGTCGTCGTCGCCCTCTAGGTCCGGGATGCTCGGGCTCTTTGCTTCGGACGCCAACTTGGAGCCCGGTGGTGGCGCCAGCAACTGCACCTCCTGTTCCGACGGCTTGAGGTGCGCGAAGGCCGCGAGGTTCATCGTAGGTTCGCCACGCGACAGGCGCCATGCCCATTCGTGGCGGATAGAAGAGGCAAAGCCGCGTTCCAAAATGCGGTTGAAGTCGGCGTCGGCCCTCTCCAGCACCTGTCCGAGTATGCGCTGAATGTCCTCACTGCTGGTGCTATCCGAAAACTGGCCGACTAGATAAATGTCGTTGTTGCGATCCAGCGTGTAGTGCACCCCGAAGCTGCGGCGGTTGGCGTGTAGCAGCAGCTTGTAGACCTCTTCCTGAGCCTCCTCAACTGCGCGGCAGACGAAGGCCTCTACGCGGAACATGCCGTCCTGCGGGATGAAAAGACAGTTCGTTTTCAGTCGCTTCTCCCCCGGCAGCACAACCACGACGGTGCCGTCGTCTCCGGCTGGCCCCTCAGGGAGGGTGTACTCGACTTCCGCTTCGTCCAGAAGCTCACAAATCCTTGCGCGATCCATAAGCCCCAAACTACATTTCCCACAGCGCCCGCGCAGTCACCTTGGCATTCAGCGACCATCCCCTTTGCCCCGCACCACGCGCCAACTAACCCGCACCGTATAGCAGCTATCCCGCGGGCTGGCGCTCCCCTCGGTGACCAGCGGGCGGCAGCTCTTCATACAACTTGTACAGAGCTTCCGCGGAAGCCTGCCAGGAGAACTTAGCGGCGTGGTTGGGAGCATATTCCCCCATCGCGATGCGCAGATCGTCGTCCAACACCAGCTTGCCCAGCGCATCGGCCCACGCATCCGTGTCGTGGCCATCCACCAGCAGGCCGGACTTCTCGTCCTCCACCGCGATCGGCAGGCCACCAGTGCGCGTAGCCACGACAGGCGTGCCACACGCCTGCGCCTCTAGCGCCACCAGCCCGAAAGACTCGTTGTAGCTGGGCACCGCCACAATGTCCGCGGCTTGGTACACACCCACCAGCTCCTCGGGTGGGCGCGGGGCTAGGAAGCGCACGCAGCGGCTAATCCCCAACTCTTCGGCCAGCAGCTGCAACCGCTCCAGCTCGTTGCCACCCGCGCCGGAAGATCCGCCGCAGATAACCACGGCCAACTGTTGCTGTGGGTGGCGGCGCCGCAATTCCGCCACGGCTCGCAGCAGCACCTGTGGCCCCTTCAACCTCTGCAACCGGCCGACAAACCCAATGACCTTCGCGCGGAAGGGAATGCCCAGCTCGCGGCGGGAACGCTCGGTCGCGCGATCCGATCCAGGCGTGAAGCGGTCGACGTCTGCCCCGGGCGGGACGACTTTGATCGCGCACGTCGTGGCGTCATAACCCTCAATAAGGTCCTGCACCTCCTGGTCGGTATTTACGATCAGCAGGTCCGCATTGTCCACGATCTGCTGTTCGCAGATGCGGCGCGATTCCGGCTCGCGCGAATCCCCCTCTGCCAGGGAATTGTTCTTCACCGCCGCCAGCGTGTGCGCCGTGTGCACCCAGGGGATCTGCCACAGGTCGCGCAGCAGCCACCCGACCTGGCCAGAGAGCCAATAGTGCGAATGAATCAGGTCATAACTCACCCCCTCCTCGCGGCAAAAGGCCAAGATGGACCCCGTAAAAGCCGCCAGTTGCGTGGGCAGCTCCTCCTTCGACAACCCTTCGTACGGCCCAGCCACGCAGTTGATCACCCGCAGGCCCGGCCGGACGTTCACTACCTCGCCCTGCAACGGACGGGTCGCTCGGGTAAATACATCGACGGTGACGCCCATACGTTCCAACTGCTCAGCAGTATTTTTCACGTACACATTCATCCCGCCGGCATCCCCCGTGCCGGGCTGTTCGAGGGGTGAGGTGTGCATGGAGATCATAGCGACGCGCATACTGCCCCAGCTTAGACAGATCGGGGCGGGGCTGGGGGCGCAGGTGGCGTCGATAAAATTTGCTTAATTCCACCAAAGAAAATGAGAAACTTAGCTAGGGTTCCAAAGTAACGTGCATCACGTTTTCAAAGACTGTTTCTAAAGACCAAAGGGATCTAGATGACCGACACCGAACGCCCAGAGGGAACGGCCTGGCAGGACAAGCCCTACCTGAAGTACTACGCGGAATGGACCCCGCACAGCCTGGAGTACACGGACGACACCATGGCTAAGCTTCTCGACCGTACCGTCGCCGCGCACGCCAACGACGACATTCTGGACTTCTTCGGCCAGACCATGACCTACGCAGAATTCCTGAAACAGGTTAAGAGCGTTGCCGCTGGCCTGCGGGAGCTGGGAGTGCGTTCCGGCGACCGCGTGGCAGTTACTCTGCCGAACTGCCCGCAGCACCTGATCACGATCTTCGCCGCCCACAAGCTGGGTGCGACCGTGGCAGAGCACAACCCGCTGTACACCGCCCGCGAGCTGGAGGGCCCCTGCAAGGATCACGCCGCGAAGGTCGCAGTGGTGTGGGACAAGATCGCCCCAATGTTCCAGGAACTGTCGCGCACCACGCCGATCGAGAAGGTCGTGAGCGTGAACATGATCGAGGCCATGCCGCTGGTTAAGCGCCTGGCGCTGAAGCTGCCGATCAAGTCGCTAAAGGAGAAGCGCGAGCAGCTGCACGGCGAGGCCCCGGGCACCATCCCATTCTCCCAGCTGCAGAGCGCCAAGTTCGGTGGCGACGGTGCAGACCTGGAAAACTGCCCGGAGACAAACCAGGACTCCCCTGCTTTCATCCTGTTCACCTCCGGCACGACCGGTAAGCCCAAGGGCGCGCAGCTGACGCACGGCAACGTCATGTCCAACGTTGTCCAGGGTCAGTCCTGGATCAGTGGCATCGGTGAGCGCGGCCAGGAGAAGTTCCTAGCCGCCCTGCCTCTGTTCCACATCTACGGCCTGACGCTGACCGCCGCGCTGGCCGTATCTACCGGTGGCAAGCTGCTACTTCTGCCCAAGCCGGAGATCCCGCTGATCGTGGATCAGCTGAAGCGCGAAACCCCGACCTACATGCCGGGCGTGCCGACCCTGTACGACAAGATCCTGACAGCAGCCGAGGAGCACAACCTGGACCTCAGTGGCATCGCCAATGCGCTGTCCGGCGCAGCACCGCTGCCCGTACACACCACGCTGGAGTGGGAGAAGAAGACCGGCGGCAAGATCGTCGAAGGTTACGGCCTGACCGAATCCGGCCCGATCCTGGTGGCGAACCCTGTCACCCCGGAACGCCGCGCAGGTTACATCGGCATTCCATTCCCCGATACGGAGCTGCGAGTGGCTGACCCGGATGACTTCAGCAAGACCATGCCGGATGGCGAGCCAGGCGAGCTGCTGGCCCGCGGTCGCCAGGTCTTCAAGGGCTACATCAACATCCCGGACGAGGATCAGCCTTTCCACGAGGATTGGTTCTGCACCGGCGACATGGCCGTGATGGAGCCGGATGGGTTCATCAAGATCGTCTCGCGCATCAAGGAAATGATCATCACCGGCGGGTTCAACGTCTACCCGGCGGAAGTGGAAGAGTTCCTGGAAGAGCACGAGCAGATCCAGAAGGCCGGCGTGGTTGGCCTGCCGCAGGATGACGGCTCCGAGGAGGTCGTCGCCGCAGTTGTCCTGGCAGACGGCGTGAACAAGGCAAACTTCAACGAAGAGGCTGTGCGCGAGTGGGCCCGCGAAGGCCTGACCCGCTACAAGGTGCCACGCCGTTTCTTCATCATCGATGAGATGCCGGCCGACCTGATCGGCAAAATCCGGCGCCGCGAGGTGAAGGATCTAGTTCTGACGATGGTTTAGTGGGGGCGTGTGGGCGTCAATAGATAGATAGAAGGTTAAGAAGGGCGGCCGCAACCGCCGAGCCTTCCTTTTAGGCGTGGCCTGTGCGCTCGCGGTGCTTGCACCCGGGCCAGCAGCACGGGCGGCGCTTGCCTTCTTCGAGCTCTTCCCGAGTTCGGCGAATACGCCGGGCTCGGGTTTCGTCTTTCTTGGCGTCCGTGACCCAGCAGATGAACTCGTTACGGCCGAGCGGGGTGAGGCTTTCCCACAGGTCGAGGGTGTGCGCGTCTACACGGAGGGCGGAGCCAAGGTCTTCGGGGAGCGCGTGCACTACCCCGCCGGTGATACCTTCCCAGTTGAGCTGGGTGGACTCGGTCATATCTGCCTCTTTCGTGCGGTTTGGGTCTGCTGGTTTAAATCTGCTGGTTTAAATCTGCTAAGTGAGCTGCTGCGCCTCCGGCATGGCTCCAGTGTGGCACTAGGTGGCGCAATGTTGCTAATTCGGGGACTTGCGGAGCCGATAGGCGGGCGGCGCCGGGTAAATGTCGTTAGATCGGGAATTTGTTACAGGAAACTATTTCCACTTACGCAAAATCCCTGGTCAGAGAGTTACCGAAACTTGAAAGCACGCCCAGCCGATCACAGAATCCCGTTCTAGCGACATTTAGCCGCTCACACACTCGAAAAACTGTGCCAGACACTCCAAAAATCGTGCCAGGCAACCTGCCAAGAACCGCGCCAGACAACCCGTCGAAAACATCCTAAATGACCAAAAGTAGTATTGCCCTAAAAACCTTCCTGTAACGTGGGTCACATGCCATTGATAACGCACAGGACTGCAGGTGAATAAAAATGACGACCGCACAGAATCCAACGCGCGCAACCAAAGGCACTAGCAACTTGGATAACGGCGCTGGTAAAAGCGACACTCCCGGCAAGCCTCTACAGGGCACATCCCCGCAGGACACACGCCCGCCCGGCTGGAAAGACTCCAAGAAGTACTCCTGGATCTTCAGCCTGGTCCCAGCCGCGATTCCGCTGATCGTCTGGGGTGTTTCCTCCTGGCTCAAGGCCATCAGCGGCCCCGAACTGCTGATTCACATCACTTGGTGGGCCGGCCCCATCGCGGTGTTCATCCTCATCCCACTGGCCGATGTAATCCTCGGCCGCGACGGAGAAAATGTTCCAGAAGAATTCGTCCCCTGGCTGGAAGAAACGAAGTTCTACCGTGTGGTGACGTACCTTTACTTCCCAATCATGCTGGCCAGCCTGATCGCCTGCTGCCATCTGTGGACCAGCTCGGATCTCACAATGATCGACCGTTTGGGGCTTGCGTGGTCCATGGGCATGAGCTCCGGCATCGGCATCGTCGCAGCCCACGAGCTTGGCCACAAGAAGGGCAGCTTCGAGCGTTGGATGGGCAAAATCACCCTGGCCATTCCGGCTTATGGCCACTTCTACATCGAGCACAACAAAGGTCACCACGTGAAGGTCGCCACGCCGGAGGATCCGGTGAGCTCCCGAATGGGCGAAAATGTGTACACCTACCTCGTCCGCTCCATCCCTCACCAGATCCCGCGCGCCTGGAACATTGAGAAGAAGCGTCTAGCACGCAAGGGCAAATCCCAGTTCAGCCTTGGCAACGAGGTGCTTAATGCCTGGCTGGTCACACTGGTTGTATGGGGCGGGCTGTTCATCGCCTTCGGAATCTACATCCTGCCGTGGATGTTGGTCCAGGCTGTGCTGGGCATCGCCCTCTTAGAGTTCGTCAATTACCTCGAGCACTACGGCCTGCTGCGTCAAAAACAGCCGGATGGGCGCTACGAACGCTGCACCCCGGAGCACTCCTGGAACTCCGACAACCTGACCACCAATATCTTCCTCTACCAGCTACAACGCCACTCGGATCACCACGCTAACCCGACCCGCAGGTACCAGTCTTTGCGCTCGGACGTGAAGGCCCCGGAACTCCCCGCGGGTTATGCTACGATGATCGCCCTCGCTTCGGTACCTCCGCTGTGGTTCAAGGTGATGGATGGTCGCCTGATGAAGCACTACAACTACGACGTCTCCAAGGCCAACGTGCTGCCAGGCAAGGAGCACAAGCTTGCAGCGAGGTGGCAGCGATGACCACAACCGTCCCTCCAAGCACCGGCACCACCATCACCCCGCCAAACAGAACCGTGCATTACATCCTCAGCAGCGCGGGCACCGCAGTCGGCACGCTCTTCCTACTACTGGCGGTTTTGGGCATTTTCGGGGTGCCTGGTCTGCGCACTGTCATTCCGTGGCCCCTGGTGATCAGCCTTTTCTTCCTGATCCCCGGAATCGCCGGCTTGTGGCGCGGCCCCGGCCAGCCTTCAACCTACGAGATCCCGCGCCCGAAGCAGCGCAAGTTCACTGACAAAAATCGTGCTGCCAAGACTTCTTCTTCTAATTGACGCCCCCTAGCCCCAACCACCCCAACTCCAAACCAAACCGAGGAGCTTCCCCATGTCTATTTTCCAATGTCCCGTCTGCGATTATCGATTCGACGAAGCTGCAGGCGATGCCGCCGAAGGCTTTAATCCTGGCACCCCGTGGTCCGAGGTACCGGACGACTGGTTCTGCCCAGATTGCGGAGTCCGCGACAAGGTCGATTTCGAACTAGTCGGCTAGGCGATCTCCTCCGTTCACGCCCCACCCCACCTCTACGCACGCTCACCCCAGGAAAAGGGTGGAACAGGGTGAAAAAGGGTAAGAATGTCGCTAGACCGGGAATGTGCGGAGCCGATAGTCGGGCGGGCTGCGGGCAAATGTCGTTAGATCGGGAATTAGTTAAAGGAAATCCTTTCCACTTACGCAAAAGCCCTGGTCAGAGAGTTGCGAAAATTTGAAAGCGCGCCCACCCGATCACGGAATCCCGTTTTAGCGACATTTAGCCGCTCACGCACTCGAAAACCCGTGCCACGCACTCCAAAAACCGCGCCAGGCAACCCGCCAAAACCCCGCCACGCACTCCAAAAACCGCGCCAGGCAACCCGCCAGCTGGCCGATGCTCCAGGCTCAGCTGGCCGATGCCCAGGTCCAGCTAGTCGATGCTTACGCCGACCCAGATCGGTTCCGGCTCCAACACCACTCCGAAGGCTTCGCACACTCCGGCGCGCACCGCACGCGCCAACTCCACCACATCTTCGCTGGTCGCAGCCCCGCGGTTAGTCAACGCAAGAGTGTGCTTCGTGGACAGGGAGGCACGGTCATTGCCCGGAACGTGCCAGCCCTTGGCAAACCCGGCACGCTCGATCAGCCACGCCGCCGAGAATTTAAACTGCGGCTCGCCAACTCCAGCAGCTCCAGCGCCAGCCACTCCACCAGCACCAGCACCGCCACCCTTCACCGGGTACAGCGGCATGGACTCCGCCTCGGCATCGCCGCACTTCTCGCGCACGGCCGCCACGACTGCGTCGCGCGCCTCCTCACCAGTGACGATCGGGTTGGTAAAGAAGGACCCGGCCGACCATGTGTCGTGGTCTGCCATGTCCAGGACCATACCCTTCCCTGCGCGTAGCTCCAGCACGGCCTGGCGCACATCAGCAGCGGGCCGGCGAATGTCCCCGGCGGCAGCCTCGTCCGCATCCACGCCCAGTCGCCGAGCTAACTCGCCATAGCGCAGAGGCACACTCAGCCCATCGGTGGTCAGCTGAAACTCCACCGCCGTCACCACTGCCCGCGAGGTGAACTTCAAGTTCGAGTACCGATACCCCAGGTCCAGCGCAGACGGCTCAACCCATTCCAGTTCCCCGCTCGCCCGGTCGAACAGCTGCACGCGCCGCAGCACCTGCGCAACCTCCGCACCGTATGCCCCGACGTTCTGCACCGGCGTAGCACCCACGGACCCGGGAATTCCGCTCAGGCATTCCAGCCCGCCCAGCCCCGCCTCGACGGTCGTGGCCACCAACTGATCCCATTCGACCCCCGCGAATGCCCGCACCACGCCGGTCTCGCGGTCGATCATCACGTCAACTTCGGCCCTCTCGCCTTCGGCGCTCTTTTTATCGACGCCACCTTCCCCACCCCCAGCATTCAACAGCACTACGACCAATTGGGATACTTCATCCCCCTCGCCGACCACGAGGTTCGACCCTCCGCCGACGACAAGCAGCGGCTGCGTGTGGGCGTCCAGAAAAGAAACAACCTGGGCGACAGCCTCCGCTGACGAGCACTCCACAACCCCCGCGGGCGCGGCGCCGATGCGCAGGGTGGTCATGTCGGCGAAGGATCGGCTGGTCACGCGGGCGCCGGGGATGGCGACAGGGTCGGCGCCGTTGCCGCGCAGGCGCTCCAAAAGATGCTGCGCGCGTTCTTCGGACGTGAAATGTGCGTTATTAGTCGTATCAGTCACATCACTAAAGGTAGTCTGTTGGCATGACTACTCACAGCGAGAACACTGCAACGATTAACTTCCCTATTGAAAAGGTCTACGAGGCGCTCTCCTCCGCGAACTACTGGGCATACGAGGTCGAGAACATCGGCGACGAGCCGGGCGAGGTGAACTCCTTTACCCCCGAGCCGATCGAGGCTGTTCTGTTTGAACTGCTGCCGAAGTCCGCTCTGCCGGAGGCTGTGCGCGGCATGGTTTCCCAGGACCTGAAGCTCAAGCGCGTGGTCGAGTTCGGCCCGCTGGCAAACGATGCCACCACCGGCAAGGTCAACGCTGAGGTCAAGGGCGCTCCGGTTTCCTTCTCCGCAGACGTCACCCTGACCGGCACCGGCGAGGCCACCGAGCTGAAGGCCGACTGCGCCGTGGACGTGAAGATCCCGATGATGGGCGCCGTCCTGGAGCCGAAGGTTGCCGAGTGGGTCGAGGAGTTCCTGACCCGCGAGGCCGCCCTGATCCAGAAGTGGATCAGCGACAACGCTTAAGCACCCCTGACCTAACTCACTCACAACAAAGTATGCTCAGCTGATTCGCGTGGCTGATCACGCCCACAACCTCAAGGCCCGTTCGTGGAACACGGACGGGCCTGTTGGCGTACCTACCCGCGGAACAACTGGCTACAACCGGCTACGGAAATCCGACCGGTGGCTGGTGGCGCAGCCGCGGGTGCAGGCGCAGCTGCGGAGTGCTGTGCTCCACGAACACCGCAACCCCGTAGCTGTGGACGTGGGCTACGGAGCCTCCCATACCACCACCTGCGAATGGGCACGCTGGTTGCGCACGGTCGCGCCGACAGTGGAAGTCACCGGCCTGGAGATCGAGCCTTCCCGCGTGCTGCCCGACCGTGAGGGCGTGCATTTTGCCCTCGGCGGTTTCGAACTCGCGGGCTTGCAGGCGGACGTGGTGCGCGCATTCAACGTTCTGCGCCAGTACGACGTGGATCAGGTGCAGGCCGCCTGGGACGTTATGCGCGCTAACCTGCGCCCCGGTGGCGTGATTATTGAGGGCACGTGCGACGAGGTCGGCCGCCGTTCCTGCTGGGTCTTGCTAGACGAGGACGGTCCGCAGTCGCTGACCCTCGCCTGGGATCCGCATGACATTCAGACCCCTTCCGACCTGGCCGAACGCCTGCCGAAGATCCTGATCCACCGGAACACCCCCGGACATCGCATCCACGACGTCCTCGCCGAACTCGACCGTTGCTGGGAGCGCGCCGCACCCCTGGCCGTCTTTGGCCCGCGGGTGCGGTGGCGTTCGGCGAAGCGGGAGTTCTTGGCCTCTCTTGGTGACGCCCACGCTGCCGCGGCGCGGCTCAACCCGCGCCGCCGCTTGGCGGACAACTCAATTACGCTGCCGTGGTCCGTGGTGTGCGAACCTGATTGAACAACCCACATGAGCAAACCTGTGCGTTAGTTGTACGTTGCCTGCGAACAACGGGCAAAGGCTAAGCTACGGGTTGGCATAAACCAAACGATAAGGAACACTGATACGGGTGACTAACCCACAAAACCCTTCCCAGAATCCGAACCCGTTCTCGGGTAATGGCAACGACGGTGCTCGGCACACCCAGCCGGGTCAGTACGGTCAGCGGCCAGGGCAATACGGCCAGCAACCGGGCCAGGCAGGCCAGTACGGGCAGCAGCCAGGCCAGTACGGGCAGCAGCCAGGCCAGCAGCCGCTGTTCGGCCAGCCAGGTCAGTACGGCCAGGGCATGTACCAGAAGCCGAAGAAGAAGGGCAACCTCGGCCTGAAAATCTTCACCGGCATTGTTCTGGTCATCGTTTTGCTGCTGGTACTCGCCGAATTCGGTCTTCGCTGGTACCTCAAGGATGAGCTCAAGGCTGCACTCAAGTATCAGATCCAGGAATCCGGAGTTTCCTCCTCCGTTGATCCCAAGGTCTCTTTGGGTGCTTCCCCGGTTCTTCTGGGCATGGCGCAGGGCAAGATTCCGCAGATGACCCTTGACGTTCCGTCCACGCTGGATATTTCTTACGAGGATAACGATCAGTCCAAGCCTAAGGTCAGTGGCCAGCCCGCCATGCACATAGACATGCGGGACCTGAAGATGGATGGCGACGATCCCAACAAAGCCACTGTCGGCGAGGTCACCCTTCGGACAACGCTCCCCAAGGAAATGCTGAAGGCTCAGGCTGCGGAGAGCGCAAACGACGATAAATCCGGAGGGGCCGAAGATAACCCTCTGGGTGGCATGATGAAGATCTCCGACGTACGCCCGAACCCGGACAAGCAGACCCTCAGCTTCGACATCAGTGGCGGTCTGGCCACCTTCGAGGTCAAGCCCACCGTCCAGGATGGGAAGATGAAGATGGAGATGGACAACGTCTCCCTGTTGGGTTTCCAGCTCCCGGAATCCTTCACTCAGCAGATGGAGTCGCAACTGCAGGATTCCGTACCTGCGGATCCCCAGGGCGGTCTGGAATTCCAGGGCATCAACGTCACTGAGGAAGGTCTCGAGGTCACCATGCACGGCACGGACGTTCGCGTGAACGACCTGGACACCGGCACAGGCAGCAGCACGGGCACCGGCACGGGCAGCAGCACGGGCACCGGCACGGGCAGCAGTACGGGCACCGGCACGGGCAGCGGTGGTTCCAACAGCAACGGTGGCTCCGGTAGCTCTGATAATTCCGGAAATGCAGACGTCACCCGCCCATGGAAGAACGACGGCCCGGTGGGCTCCTCCGCCCTCGCCGCCTAGGCGCCCCTGCGCTAAGCGCCCTGCACTAAGCGCCCAGCACTAGGCGCCCTGCACTAGGCTCCCAGCACCTTCGCGGCAGCGGAAACGCCCAGGCGCGTCGCCCCCGCCTCAATCATCGTCACGGCCGCATCCCAATCCCGGATGCCGCCCGAGGCCTTAATCCCCACCAGGCCCGCTGCAATGCGCTCCTCCTCCCCCATGCCGAAGGGCGCCAGCTTACCCAGCTTCCGCAGTTCGTCGGCCATGATCTCCACAGCCTCCACGCTCGCTCCGCCCGCCGGGTGGAAGCCCGTGGAGGTTTTTACGTAGTCCGCCCCCGCCTGCACACACGCGCGGACAGCAGCACGCAGCTGCTCCTCGTCCAGCAGTGCGGATTCCACAATCACCTTCAACACCAGCGGATGCGGCACGGCCTCCCTCACGGTGATCAGCTCCGCGAGCAGCGCATTCTGATCCATGGCCAGAGCCGCCGCCACGTCGATCACCACATCAATCTCATCCGCCCCCAACTGGGCGGCATAACGCGCCTCGGTGGCCTTCACCAGGGATGCATGCTTGCCGCTAGGGAACCCTGCGACGGTGGCGATGCGCAGCGTGGCGTCATCACCCAAAGAACCAACAGGCAACATCGACGGCGAGACGCACACCGCGCCGCAACCCAACTCGGTGGCCTCGCGGACCAGGGCGGCCACGTCATCGCGCGTCGCCTCGGGCTTCAGCACCGTCGCGTCGAGGATGGCGGCAACGGCCTCGCGGGACAGCTCAGAACGATCCACGGAACTCACAGAACTCACCAGGAACCACCCGCGTTGCCCAGCACGTCGCGGATCGCGGGACGCACGTCCTGCCAGTAAATGCCGACGATGACGGCCGCGATGATCCACAGCAGCTCAATGGCAACAAAAAAGCTCAAGACGGACAGTGCCACGGCACCACCCATCAGCATCAGCCAATTCTGCTTCTCGCGATCGATCACCATGAAGGCATCGTCGCGGGTAGTAACCAGCTGCACCAGTCCAATAGCCGCCAGCACGAAAATCGCGACTGCCAACGTCAAGCTGATGCCCGAGTAGGCGTAGTACATCGCCTTGAAGACTGCTTCCATGCCCCTTAGCCTAACGCAAAGATCAGCTCAGTCAGGGAGTAAATCGCCAGCCCCGCCAACGCGCCCACGATCGTTCCGTTCACGCGGATGAACTGCAGATCCTTCCCGACCATCAGCTCAATCTTGTCGGAGGCCTCCTGCGCGTCCCACCGCTCGACCGTCTCGCCGATGATGCCGGTGACCTCGCCTGCGTAGTTATCGGCAAGGTAGCTGGCTGCTCCGACGATGCGGCGTTCTAGCTCTTCGCGCAGCTCTGGTTCTTCTTGGACTCGACGCCCATACGCCTCCACCCATTGCGCTATCCTTCGGCGCAACAGGGAATCTGGGTCGCGGGACCAGGTGGTGAGTGTCGCACGGACGGATTCCCACAGGCGGCCAGGCATCGCCGTGACAGGCCCCGAGGTCATGATGTCGTTCTTGAACCCCTCCACCCGGGCGATCATCTTCTCGTCGTGCTGCAGGTCCTGCGAAAGCTGGTAAATGAACGAGCGCAGTTGGCGGCGGGCATCGTGGTCGGGGTCGCGGCGGACATCGCCGGTGAATTCCACCAGCTCGCGGTACACGCGGGTGCCTACGAGTTCGCGGACGAAGCGTGGCGCCCAGGATGGGGTGCGCTCGTCGATGAGTCGGACCACGAAGTCCTCGGAGGTGCGGGCCTTGTCGTCCATCCAGATGACAATTGCCTCGACGGCGGGTTCCGTGCGGCCCTCCTGGATGAGTTGTTCCAGGCCGCGGCCTAGCGGCGGTCCCCAGGTGGGTTCGCTGAGCTTGTCGATGACGAGGGCGCGGAGGACGTGTTCGGCTTCCTCGGGGTTGATGCCATTGACGGTGAGGTCGATGACCTTGCCGACTTCCTGCGAGACTCGGTGGGCGCCGCCGCCGTCGACTACCCAGTCACTGGCGCGCTCCGGGATGCGTGCCTTGCGGAGTTTGTCGCTGATGAGGGCGGCGTTGAGGAAGTTTTCGCCCACGAACTCGCTGAGCGCGTGGCCGACCTGGTCCTTCTTCCGCTTGATGATGGCCGTGTGCGGGATAGGGATGTGCAACGGATGGCGGAACAGGGCAGTGACAGCGAACCAGTCGGCCAGGGCGCCGACCATGCCGGCCTCGCTGGCTGCACGGACGTAGCCGATCCACGCGCCTGGGTTGCCCTGGTATTCGAGCCAACGCATGGTCACGTAGATGAGGGTGGCAATGACCAGCAGGCCAGTGGCGATGGTCTTGTGCTTGCGGAGCTCTGCCCGGCGGGCGGCCTCGGTCGCCGGGTCGGGTCCGGGAACCTGGGCTAGTGATGCCGGGGCCTGGGACAGTGATGCCGGGGCCTGGGACAGCGGTGCGTCAGAAGCAGTCATTGTTCAATTATGGCACCGGTGGGGGTATTAAGAGCGTGCCACTGGGGCTCCGATGTGGGCTGAGCAAGTGTTCCGCTAAGTCCAACAACCTATCCAACAAGCTAAATGTCGGAAAAGTTGCAAAACGTTATTGGTAATGACTTGCGCTAATACAAAAGCGCTGGTCAGGGGTTTTTCAGCCCCAGCCGTAGACAGTCGAGCAAAAAGAATTGCAACTTTTCCGACATTTAGCCCCATCCCCTCCCTCCAAAAGGAATCACCGGCGCACGACTGTGCAGACAAAGCACTATGCAGGCAAAGCAAAACCGCGCCACCCGAAATAGTGGCGCGGTTTATGCAGATGGAGGTGCTATCTGGCCAAAGGCTAAGTACTAGCCAAAGCCATCAGCTAGCAAAAGCCAGCAGCTAAGCGCTAGCCGAAGCTAGCAACTAGATGATGCGGCCAGAACGGCCCTTGTAGTCGCGGTAGTTCTTGCGACCTGCGTGAATGCATGCAGAGCCCGCAACAACAGAAACCACGGAAATTACTACACCGGTGATCAGGTACATCATGGCGTTGTCCTGAGTACCGGACATGTTGGTAGCCAGACCGAACACGATGGTGCCCAGCCCCGGCATCAGCAGCAGCCAGAAGCCCATGCCGATCCAAGTGAGGGAGCGCTGCAGCGAAGAGTGCGGCGCATCAAAGCTGGACGGCTGGTAGCCATCAACGTAGTAACGCTCCATGTGCAGGTTCTCACTGAGTGCCATGGTTCTCTCCTACTTTCTGATACTTGTCTTGGAGTTGATCTTAGTCATCCTTGCCGCGGAAAGCGGCACGGGTGCGTTCCTTTGTGATAGCTGCCACAGCCGTCAGCGGGATACCCGCCGGGCAAACGTCAGCACACTCGCCGTACAGCGAGCAAGGACCGAAGGTACCCTCGACCTCGTCAACCATGTTGCGTGCACGCTTGCCACGCTCCTCGCGACCCAGCGGAGACAGCGTCAGGTGAACCAGCTTCGCACCGGTGAACAGGTGGGCTGCACCATTCGGGCAAGCAGCAACACATGCACCGCAGCCGATGCAGGCTGCGTGATCCAGAGCCTTCTCCGCGTCGGAGTGGTTGACCAACAGAGAGTCGGCATCCGGGGCGGTGCCGGCCATGACGGACACGAAGCCACCCTTTTCCATCACGCGATCCAGTGCGGAACGGTCGACGACCATGTCCTTGATCACCGGGTACGCAGCAGAGCGCAGCGGCTCCAGCTTGATGGTATCGCCGTCGTTGAAAGACAGCAGGCGCTGCTGGCAGGCCGGCTTATTCTTGTCCGGGCCGTGCGGGCGGTCGTTGACCATCAGGCCACAGGTACCGCAGATGCCCTCGCGGCAGTCGGAAGCGAAGGCGAAGGGCTCCTTGCCCGCTTCAACGTACTTGTTGTTTACGTGGTCGAGCAGCTCCAGGATGGACATCTGCTCTGCAGCGTCGTCAACGTCAACAGACTCGAAGTGGCCTTCGGCATTCGGGCCCGCCTGACGCCAGATTTCAAGATGCAGTTTCATTACTTGTAATTCCTTGTCATCAGCGGGATACGGTCGAAGTACAGGGGCTCAGAGTGGCGGATGAACTTGTTCTCGCCATTCGGCTCCCAGGCGGAGACGAAGCACCAGTTGTCATCGTCACGCTCTGCCTCGCCGTCTTCGGACAGGTGGTCATCGCGGTAGTGGGCACCACAGGACTCGTCGCGGTCCAGGGCGTCCACGCACATCAGCTCGCCCAGATCCAGGTAGTCGGCAACGCGGGTTGCGTACTCCAGGGTCTGGTTCATCTCCTCGGTACCGCCCGGGATGTGGACGTTGGCCCAGAAGTCCTTGCGCAGTGCGCGAATCTTCTCGATTCCGTCCTTCATGTCCTTCACATTGCGGGACACGCCACAGGAGAAGTACAGGATCTCGCCCAGCTGGCGGTGGTAGTACTCCGGACCGTGCGGGTTGTCGCCCTTGATGGTGGTCAGACGCTCGATGCGATCCTTTGCACGCTGCAGAGCCTCCTGCGCAGCCGGGGAATCGGCGGCCGGGATTTCCTCACCCAGGTGCGGTGCCAGGTAGTTCGGGATGGTGAACGGCAAGGTGAACCAGCCCTCCACGGAGGAGGACAGCAGGGAGTTAGCACCCAGGCGGTTCGCGCCGTGGTACATCCAAGAGGACTCACCGGAGCAGAACAGACCGTCGATGGACGTCATCTCGTTGAAGTCGGTCCACAGGCCACCCATGGTGTAGTGGCAGGTCGGGGCGATGCGCATCGGGGTCTCGTAGGCAGACTCGCCGATGGCCTCTTCGTACATCTGAATCAGGTTCGAGTAGCGCTCGCGGATCGTGTCCTTGCCCAGGCGCTGGATAGCGTCGCCCAGATCCAGGTACACGGAGTTCTTCATCGGACCCACGCCGTAGCCAGCGTTGATCTGCTGAGCGTTGGCACGGGAAGCAATGTCACGCGGAACCAGGTTGCCGAAGGCCGGGTAGCGGCGCTCCAAGAAGTAGTCGCGCTCGTCCTCCGGGATGTCGTTCGGCTTGCGGTCGTCACCCTTCTTCTTCGGGGTCCAGATGCGGCCGTCGTTACGCAGCGACTCGGACATCAGGATCGTCTTGGACTGCCAGGTGGAGTTCACCGGCAGGCCCGTCGGGTGGAACTGCACGAAGGACGGGGACGCCATGTAGGCACCCAGCTCGTAGGCGCGCATGATGGCCGAGGCGTTGGAGTTCTTGGCCAGCGTGGACATGTGATACACATTGCCGTAACCGCCGGTGGCCAGCACGGTTGCGTGGCCGGTGTGAGCCTTCAGCTCGCCGGTCAGCAGGTTGCGCATGATCACACCTTCACAGCGGCCGTCCTTGACGATCAGGTCAACGAGGTCGTTGTGGGTGAAGATCTCCACGTGGCCAGCGCCGATCTGACGGTACAGCGCGGAGGTGGTGGCCAGCTGCAGCTGCTGACCCGTTTGGCCACGGGTGTAGTACGTACGGGAGACCTGAACGCCACCGAAGGAACGGGTTGCCAGGGTGCCGCCGTACTCGCGGGAGAACGGTGCGCCAACAGCGTTCATGTGGTCGATGACCTTCGGGGACTCCATAGCCAGTCGCCAGCAGTCGTTCTCGCGGCAGCGGTAGTCGCCACCCTTGACGGTGTCCTTGGCGTGCAGGTAGGTGGAGTCGTTATCCAGCTTCTTACCGCGGGAGGAGTTCACACCGCCCTGCGCAGCGATGGAGTGCGCGCGACGCGGGGAGTCGTGGTAGGTGAACACCTTCACGTCGTAGCCCAGCTCGCCCAGTGCGGCAGCTGCGGCGCCACCGGCCAGGCCGGTACCGACGATGAGGATGCGGAACTTGTTGCGGTTCAGCGGAGACACCATGCCAAAGTGCTCCTTGGCGTACTGCCACTGCTTGTCCTGGCTCACCACGTGGGGTGCGTTGTCCTTCAGGACCTTACCGACGGTCACGCCCTCGACGACGGATTCCGGAGCCGTGAAAGCGGCGACGGCCTTGTCGTAGTCGAAGTCCGCGGTCTGATTGTGCGGGTGGTTAGTTACTTCGCTCATTTAACTCTCTTCTCCTTGAAACCAGACTCGCCGTTAATGCCCAACCGGGACGAAGGAGGCCTGATCAACCAGCCCAAACATCACAGCCAGCGGGATGGAGATGTTGCCGATCATCACGATCGCAGGCAGCAGGTAGGCGATCCACAGCATGACCTTGCGGGTGCGGTGGCCGGTGATGCCCAGGTCCGAGGTGGCAGTCCAGATGCCGTGGGACAGGTGCATGAACAGGATCAGCATCGCCAGGATGTAGAAGATGGCCACAGCCGGGCGCTCGAAGGATGCGACCAGGTTCTGGAAGGCAGCGTGTGCGCCATCAACCGGACCCTGGAAGTCGTCGGAGGCGACGGGCTTTACACCCATCGTCAGGTCCAGGATGTGGAAGATAATGAACAGCAGCAGTACGATGCCGGTGACGATCATGCTGCGGGCGGTAAAGGTGTTCCAGCTGCTGACCATGCCCTTGCGGCGGTAACGGCCACGGGACTGGTGAGCACGACCGGTCAACGCGAATGCGCACCACACGTGCAGGATCAGGGAAACCAGCAGCACGATGCGAGCAACCCACAGGAAGGACTCGTGCGGCAGCAGCGGGTAGCCGAATTCACGCAGGAAGTCGGCGTAGGTGTTGAAGGATTCGGCCCCCATGTAAACCTTCAGGTTTCCAACCATGTGAACCAGGACGAACAGCGCGAAGATGATGCCCGTGATGGCCATCGTCAGCTTCATCGCCCACGAAGGGAAGCCTGGCTTCTCGCGCAGGCTCGAAGTTCTCAGTTTTCCGTGAGCGATTGCCTCACGGTCGTCATATTTAACAGTCATGGCACCTCCAGTGTCATAGACACTGTATGTGCTAAAGCCCCCCTCGGACTACTTGTGTACCTGCATGTTCCCGGTTCTACACCCCGTTATGGGGTACGCCATTTCCGCAATACAAACCTTGCAAAAATACAGCTAACGGTACAGCCGTACTGTTAAATATGTGATGAGAGGCCGCCAACCCTCGGCGTCACACTGGTCACACGGTTTTCGCGGCGCTCTTTGTCGCTTTCTTATTGACGCCACACTCCCCACCCCTGCCGCTCGCTACCCACCTCGCAGGGGTTACGGGGGTAACGACACGCGCTGGCGGTGGGCGTCAATAAAGATATATTTTTATAGCTTCACTCGGTGGTCCGGAGCGACGGGCGACACATCGTCATCTTCACCGTCGGCGCGATGTTCGCTGAGCAGCGTCGCTCCCTTCACAACGATGGGCTCGTGGCCGACGACGACCTCCTCGCCCATAACCCAGATTGGGCCGACCTTGCGGTCGCCTTCCTCCAGCACCAGCTCGACCTCGCCGGGGCGAACCTCCACGCGCAGGCGCTCGCCGTGCAGGGTGATGTGGTAGGTCAGGGACTCCCACTCGTCCGGCAGTCGCGGGTCGATGGTGAATTGTCCATAGAAATCGCGGAAACCGCCGAAGCCGTTGGTCAGCGCCGTCCACGCGCCACCGCACGAGGCGATGTGCACGCCGTCAGAGGCGTTGTGGTGCAGGTCGCCCATGTCCACGAACAGACCGCGGTAGAAGAACTCCTCTGCCTTCTCCTTGTAGCCCAGCTCCGCGGCGATGATGGACTGCACGACGGCCGACAGGGTGGAGTCTCCCGTGGTCAGAATGTCGTAGTAGTCGTAGTCCGCGCGCTTGACCTCGGTGGAAAAGCGCTGTCCCTGTAGGAACAGGGCCAGCACCACGTCGGCCTGCTTCAGGATCTGGTAGCGGTAGATCGTCAGCGGGTGGTAGTGCAGCAGCAGCGGGCGCTTCGGTCCGACCTCCGGGTCGTCCAGGTCCCAGATGCGGCGGTGCAGGAACTGGTCGTCCTGCGGGTTGACCTTCAGTTCCTCGTTGTAAGGGATGTACATGCAGTCGGCAGCCTTGCGCCACAGGTCGACCTCGGCCTCCGTGACGTGCTTCAGGTGCTGCAAGTTGCGGTATTCCTCCGGGCGCTCTTCCTCCATTTGGCGCACCACGGCCGCCGCGACCTCCAGGTTGTACTGGGCCATCACGTTTGTGTACAGGTTGTTGTTCACCACGGTCGTGTACTCGTCCGGGCCGGTCACGGAGTGGATCTCGAACTTGTCCTGCTTGCTGTTGAAGAAGCCGATGGACATCCAGAACCGGGCGGTCTCCACCAGCAGGCTAATGCCCTGCTGCAGCAAAAACTCCGTGTCACCGGTGGCATAAACGTACTTCATCAGTGAAAACGCGATGTCTGCATCGATGTGGTACTGCGCCGTACCCGCCGCGTAGTAGGCCGAGGATTCCTGGCCGTTGATGGTGCGCCACGGGAACAGGGCGCCGTCGTGCGAAAGCTCCAGCGCACGCTGCTTGGCCGCGGGCAACATGTCGTAGCGGAAGCGCAGGGCGTTCCGAGCCAGGTTGGGGTTGGTGTAGCACAGGAACGGCATCACATAGATTTCCGTGTCCCAGAAGTAGTGTCCGCCGTAGCCGGAGCCGGTCATGCCCTTTGCCGGCACACCGTTGGTCTCCGCGCGGGCGGAAGCTTGGATCAGCTGGAAGATATTCCAGCGCACCGCCTGCTGCAGCGCAGGCTGGCCGGCGATGCGCACGTCGGAGCGCTCCCAGAAGCGGGCCAGCCACTCGGCCTGGTTATCCATCAGGTTGCTAAAGCCCACCTGCTTCGCGCGGTTGATGGTGCGCGCGCAACGGAATGCGAGCTCCTGCGGGGCGACGTGGCGGGAGGAGTGGTACGCCGTGAATTTCTCCAGGCGCATCTTCATTCCCTTCTTGCCGTTCAGGTGGTACGTCACGCGGGCGACGTCCTCTTCCACCTCCGTGGAGACCTCCACGCCGGTGTCCACGCCCGTGTCCGTCTCATCCGAGGGGTTGTCGATGTCCAAGATGTGGTCCATGGAGACTGTCACGGTCATGCCCGAGTGGTTGATCTGGTAACCCAGCGTGGCACGTTCCGGCTCGGTGCTGGACTGGTACTTCGGGATGAACACGCGGTCCTGGAACTGCTCGCCCTTGCGCGGGTCGAAGCCTTCCTCGCCCGCCACGCGGGCGTTGTTATCCGGGAACTCGCCCTGGCCGTCCTCGCGGTTCAGCAGCTGGGAGGAGACCACAACGGCGGCCGGCGCATCCAGCAGCTCGACCTCCAGGGACTGCAGCGCCAGATGACGTTCCTGAAAGCTCACCATGCGCTCGGAGGTCACGCGCACGTGCTTGCCGCCCGGAGTGCGCCAGACCAGGCTGCGGCGCAGCACGCCTTCGCGGAAGTCCAGGCTGCGGTTATATTCCATCACCTCCGCGTTACCCAGACGCAACGGCTCGTCGTCGATGTACAGTCGCATAGCCTTCGCATCCGGCACCGAGACGATACTCTGCCCTGTGCGCGCCAGGCCGTAGGCATCCTCCGCGTGCTCGATGTCCCAGGTCTCGTGCACGCCGTTGATGAACGTGCCGTGAGTGTGGGAATCGCGCCCCTCCTCCGGGTTGCCGCGCAGCCCCAGGTAGCCGTTGGACAGTGCGAACAGGGTTTCGGATACTCCCAGATCCATGGAGTTCGGGCGGGTTTCAATCAGAGCCCACTCGTCGACCGGGTTGTTGTCGCGATCCACCGACTCTAGCGGATTCACCGCGCTGTGTTTCATGTCTGCGCGGAAGCCCTCCGCACGCAGGTCACCGCCGTCGATCGGGCGCTTGTACCCCGGCTCCGCTCCCTCTCGGCGGGTTGCCAGGAAGTCCTTCAGCCGCTGGTCGGCAGGACTGCGCTTGGTCTGTCGTTGGGCGTTGATCCCCATAGTGTTTCCGGTCTCCCCGAGTCGTTCTGTGCTTATTGTCAGCTGTTCGTTCGTCTAAAAATCCTGCGGCCAGCCTCCTGGCCGCACGCTCTAACCCAGCAGGTCCGCCAGGTCATCGACCACGATGTCCGCGCCGTGCTCATGCAGCGCCTCCGCCCCGGCCCCGCGATCCACGCCGATGACCAGCCCAAACTTTCCGGCCTTACCGCTGGCCACGCCACTGGTGGCATCCTCCACCACCACAGCATTCTCCGCACTGGCGCCGAGCTGCTGCGCGCCATACAGGTACGTATCTGGTGCGGGCTTACCCGGCAGATTCTTTTCGGACGCCACCTTCCCATCGACTACAACCTCAAACCGATCGAGCAGCCCCGCCGCCTTGAGCACCGGGCGGGCGTTCTTCGAGGAGGAGACGATAGCGATCTGCGGCGACTTCTCCCCCGCTGCGGCGCGGTCCCGGATGGCATCCAGCAACTGCACGGAGCCCTCGTAGGCCTGCACGCCTTCCTCCACCAACTTCAGGAAGTCCTCGTTCTTGCGAGCCCCCAGGCCGTGGATCGTGTCCTGATCAGCCCGATCGTCCGCGTTGCCCTCTGGAACCTCAATGTCACGGCTGGCCAGCAGGGCGGCCACGCCCTCGTCGCGACGGCGGCCGTCCAGGTAGTCGAAGTAATCCTGTTCGGTGTAGGGCTCGGCACCCTTGGCCTCCAGGAACGCACTGAACATCCGTGCCCACGCCTGGCGGTGGAGCTCTGCGGTCGGGGTGATCACACCGTCGAGGTCGAAAAGTACGGCGTCAAAATCAAAGAGAGATCGGGCAGGCGGGGTGCCAAAGGTGGTGACGGACAAAAGTCGGGCTCCTTCCGGGGCGACTTGGTGCATGTGTGTTCGTACGTGCGTGTTCGTGTGCCCACCAGTCTAACCAGGGGGAAGGACAACTGTCCGTGCAAGAAAGCTGCACGGAAGTGGGCATAGGAAAACCGCCGGGTGAGGCGGGCTCACACCGGCGGTTAGATCCTTAACGCCTTAGGCGATGCCGTTTTTAGCCTTGAACTCCAAACGACGGGCGTGCAGGATCGGCTCGGTGTAACCAGCCGGCTGCTCCAGACCCTTAAACACCAAATCCTTCGCAGCCTGGAAAGCCACAGACTCATCAAAGTTCGGCGCCATGTTCCGGTAGTTCGCATCACCAGCGTTCTGCTCATCCACCTTCGCAGCCATACGCTGCAAAGACTCCAGAACCTGCTCCTCAGTCACCACACCATGCTTCAGCCAGTTAGCCAAGTGCTGCGAGTTAATACGGCAAGTAGCGCGATCCTCCATCAGATCGATGTCGTGGATATCCGGAATCTTAGAGCAACCCACACCCTGCTCCACCCAGCGAACCACATAACCCAGGATGGACTGGGAGTTGTTATCAATTTCCTCGGCGATCTCCTCAGCAGACCAATCAGCAGACTCCGCCACCGGGATAGTCAGAATGTCGCCCAGGGTCTCACGACGCCCCTCGGTACGCAGCTTGTCCTGTACCTCGAAGACATCCACCTCGTGGTAGTGGGTTGCGTGCAGTGTTGCACCCGTCGGGGACGGAACCCATGCAGTGGAAGCGCCCTCCTTCGGCTGGCCGATCTTCTGCGCCAGCATGTCAGCCATCAACTCGGTCTTAGCCCACATACCCTTACCGATCTGTGCCTTACCCGGCAGACCGTGCACCAGACCAGCATCCACATTGTTGTCCTCGTAAGCCAGCTTCCACGGCGCGGTCTGCAGATCCGCCTTACGCACCATCGGGCCAGCCAACATGGAGGTGTGGATCTCGTCACCAGTGCGATCCAGGAAGCCGGTGTTAATAAACGCCAGACGCTCCTTAACCTGCGCGATGCAAGCATCCAGGTTGGCGGTGGTACGACGCTCCTCGTCCATCACACCAACCTTCAGAGTGAACCGCTCCAGACCCAGCAGATCCTCCACCGCACCGAACAGGTCGTTAGTGAACGCAACCTCCTCCGGACCGTGCTGCTTCGGCTTCACAATGTAGATCGAACCGTTACGGGAGTTACGCAGCGGGTTGTTCTCATCCAGACCCGGGATCGCAGCAGCCGAAGTAATAACGGCATCCATGATGCCCTCGAAGATCTCCTCGCCGTTTTGGTCCAGGATCGCCGGATTCTGCATCAGGTG
>NZ_JFCQ01000012.1 GCF_000738265.1 Corynebacterium jeikeium | reverse complement strand
CCAAGGTTGTCGTTAAGGACAAGGATGGCAATGAGGTCGGCACGGTTGATGTGAAGATCACCGAGCCGAAGACGGATACGCCTGAACCAAATCCGACCGACAAGGACACTGATGGTGATGGTGTTTCCGATGAGCAGGAAGCCAAGGACGGCACTGATCCGAACAAGGCCGATTCAGATGATGATGGCCTGACCGACGGTGAGGAGAAGGATCACGGCACCGATCCGAACAAGGCTGACACTGATGGTGACGGCGTCAAGGATGGCGACGAGGTTAAGGACGGTACCGATCCGACCAAGGCTGACACTGATGGTGATGGCCTGAATGATGGTGAGGAGAAGGAAAAGGGCACTGATCCGACTAAGCCGGATACTGATGGTGATGGCCTGACGGATAAGGAAGAGCTGGACGGTTCTAAGAACGGCAAGTACAACAACGAACCGACGAACCCGGCCGAGGCTGATTCTGATGGTGATGGCCTGACCGATCGCACCGAGACCGAGATTGGTACCAACCCGAACGTTAAGGACACCGATGGTGACGGTGTTGAGGACGGCCAGGAAGTCAAGGACGGCACCAACCCGACCGACAAGGAAGACTTCAAGGGCAAGGACAAGGACACCGATGGTGATGGTGTTTCTGATGAGCAGGAAGCCAAGGATGGCACTGACCCGAACAAGGCTGACTCTGATGATGATGGCCTGACCGATGGTCAGGAAAAGGAGCACGGCACCGATCCGAACAAGGCTGACACCGATGGCGACGGTGTCAACGACGGTGACGAGGTCAAGGGCGGCACTGATCCGAAGAAGGCTGACACTGATGGTGACGGCCTGACTGATGGTGAGGAAAAGGACAAGGGTACCGATCCGACTAAGTCGGATACCGATGGTGATGGCCTGACGGATAAGGAAGAGCTCGACGGTTCTAAGAACGGCAAGTACAACAACGAACCGACGAACCCGGCCGAGGCTGATTCTGATGGTGATGGCCTGACCGATCGCACCGAGACCGAGATCGGTACTAACCCGAACGTTAAGGACACCGATGGTGACGGTGTTGAGGACGGCCAGGAAGTCAAGGACGGCACCAACCCGCTGGATAAGGATGACTTCAAGGGCAAGGACGGCTCCGGCGATGGCGACAACAGCTCGAAGGTCGTCACCCCGGTTAAACCATCCGCAGAGGATCCGGCATCTTGTGATGTAGCTCCATACGTAAAGGTCACTGAGACTGAGGGCGTCAAGTACACGGTCACGGTTGGCGACAAGGAGCTGCAGCCGAACGCCGAAGGCAAGTACGTCTACGGCTTCGGTGAAACGGTTGTGGTTAAGGCAACCGCCCTGGATGGCTACAAGATCGCTGACGGTGCTGTAACTGAGTGGACTTGGACTGCTCCGACGGAGGAGGAGTGCCTGAAGCCGGGTGAATCGAACGACACTGCGGTTGATTCGAGTGGTGTGAAGCCGGTTGCTCCGACTGATGAGGAGCAGGGTACGGGCATTAAGGTCACTAACCAGGACAGCGATACCAAGGTGACTGCCAAGGATAAGGACGGAAAGGATGTTCCGGCCAAGATCGATGACAATGGCAACGTTGTTGTGACTCCGGGTAAGGATGTTAAGGGGCCGATCACGGTGACCATTGATGATCCGGAGCTTCCGGGTGGCAAGGTTGAGGTTCAGGTTCCGGTTGAGAACGGCGCAAACGGTGACCCGTCCGGTTCTCTGAAGGGTCCGAACAAGATCGGCGCCATTGTTGGTGGCACGATTGTTGGCTCCGGACTGATTGGTGCCCTGCTGGGTAACCACGGTGATGGTGCTGGTTCCTCAGCTCCGGGCAAGCCGGGCGAGGCCAAGCCGGGTAAGCCTGGTGCCGAGAAGCCGGGTAAGGGCGAGGCCAAGCCGGGCGAGAAGCCGGGCAAGGGCAACGCTGGTGAGCAGGGTGGCAACCAGGGTGCTGGCAAGGGCAACGCTGGCAACCAGGGTGGCGCGGACCACGGTGCCGCTGGCAACCAGGGTGCTGGCCAGGGCAGCACTGGTGCTACTTCCCAGAGCGCCGAGGCTGGTTCCCGTGGTGGCAGCCTGGCTGTGACCGGTGTGTCTGGCCTGGCCATCACGCTGGGTGCGTCTGTGATCGCCCTGGCTCTGGGTGGTGCCCTGCTGGCACTGCGCCGCCGCCAGAGCTAACCCCACAGAGTTAGCCCCCAAAGCTAGCCCGCCAGGGCTAGCTTCCCCCGCCTAGTTGGCGCGGAAAACCTCCGCGACCAGCGGCAACTCCTCGAGCCCCGCTCCCGGTGTACGCACCAGGAGCGGGGCTCCTGGCATTCCAGACTCAAACCCCACCCACTTCAACCTCCGCGCATCCACCGCGCGACGGCCCACCCGAAACCACCACACAGCGTGCCCCACCAACGCCCACGAATCATCCCCAAAGCGCACCACAAACACCCGATCCCCCAACTCCGCACGCTGCAACCCCTCCAACGCGGCCGCATTCTCCCCCGGCGCCACCGAGAACCCCGCAGCCGTCAAACACTCCACCACACCCAGGCGATGCACAAACCCCTCCGCATCCTCCACCACCAAAGGAGCCCCCGCCCGGCACGCCCGCACCGCCCGAAAACGCCACACCACCGGCTGAACCCCCGCACGCCGGCCACGCACAACCGCCCACCCCAGCGGCTCCCCCGGATCCACGGAAAGCGTCACCACCGGCCCCGGATCGGCCGTCTCCACCACCACAGTGCGCGGGGAAGGTGAGGGCGAAGGGGCGTCACCAGGCGCATCAGAAAACGCCCCCGGCAGAACCGGGGCGAAAGAATAAGGGTGACGGCGCAGCAACTCATCGCATGCCTCCACCAGCTCCGCGTCGGTGGCGTTGAAGCCCACGCCCAGGGACTCCAACTGAGCCCACAACTGCGCAAACGGCACCGAAGGCTGAGCCTCCCACGCCGCGCACAGACGCTCCACCACGGCGGGGATGCGCGTCGGATCCTCCGGATGCATGGCGCTCTAGTCGGCCTGTGTGGAGGTCTGCGAGTCGGCCTGCACATTGCCAGCCTCAGCCAGCCCAGCAGCGGGCAGCGCACGATCCAGCGCGCGGAGCAGCACATCCGTCTCCTCCGCCGTCGTCACCGTCACGCGCACGCCCTCGCCCGCGAAACACCGTGCGATGACACCCTCGCGCTTCAGCGCCTCATCCAGCGCCTCCGCGCGCTCGCCCACGTTCAGCCACACAAAGTTCGCCTGCGACGGATAAGTCAGCGGCTCGGCATTTTCCGCGCCCCCAGCCGGAGCAACCCCCGCCAGGTACGCTTCCACCCGCTCGCGCTCCGCCACCGTCGCATCCACGCGCGCGGCCAGCTCGCCCTGCGCCCCCACGCTCGCAATACCCGCCGCCTGCGCCAGCGCATTCACGCCGAAAGGAATCCCCACCTTATTCACGGCCTCCACCAGCTCCGCCGGCCCGACCATGTAGCCCAGCCGCAGCCCCGCCAGCCCATACGCCTTCGAAAACGTCCGGCACACCGCCAGGTTCGGGTAGCGCTGCAGCTCCTCCAGCGCCACCGGAGAACCCGCATCCCGGTTGTACTCCACATACGCCTCATCCAGCACAACCGTCACATGCGCGGGCACGCGCCCCATGAACTCGCGGAACTCGTCGCGGCTCACCGTCGTGCCCGTCGGATTGTTCGGGTTGCACACAAAAACCAAGCGCGTACGCTCGCCGATCGCGTCGCTCATTGCCTTTAGGTCATGACGCCCCCTCTTCAGCGGCACACCCACCCCCACCGCACCGGCGATCTTGCACAGGATCGGGTATGCCTCGAACGACCGCCAGGCGTACACAACCTCATCGCCGTCCTTGCATGTGGCCTGCACCAGCTGCTGGCAGATGGCGGAACTGCCGTTTCCTACCGCCACATTGTCGAGGTCCACGCCCAACCACTGCGCGAGCTTTCCACGCAGCGCGCCCGAAGCCATGTCGGGGTAGCGGTTGAGGTGTGAGGTGGCGTCATTAATAACAGCCCTCACAGAAGGCAACGGAGAGAGTGAAGACTCGTTGGAAGCCAACTTCAGCGCGCCCGGCTGGGTGGAGCCGGGGACGTAGGCGGGCAGGGTCGAAAGGTCGGGGCGAATCATACTGCTCAGTGTAGTTGGCGGGGTGGACAGGCCTGCGGATCGGGGAGTGCGCGGTGGCAGGGCAGATGAGATGTGGCTTGGGCAGATGGGGGCGCGGATTGGCGAGCGTGCGGGATTTTGGGGAAGGTGGGCAGGTTGTGTAGGCTAAATCCGGTCGAGATTGTGGAAACTGGAAACGGTACGCCATAATACGACGTACGGAGGCGTGCCAGAGCGGCCGAATGGGGCTCCCTGCTAAGGAGTTGTCCCTTAGGGGACCGCAGGTTCAAATCCTGTCGCCTCCGCAACTTCGACAGAGCGTGGAACGCCAGAGCTGCCCACAAAAGCTGCCCGGTTACTTGTGGTGAGGTTCCGGGGCTAACAGCTGCGGACAGTGTTGTGGGGCGTGTGGTGCGCCTGTGGTGGTCCGCTGGGATTGTGCCGGCGTGAAGCGCTTTGTCGAAGTTTCCAAGCGCCCGTAGCTCAACGGATAGAGCATCTGACTACGGATCAGAAGGTTGGGGGTTCGAATCCCTCCGGGCGCACGATTTGCCCCCGTGACCGGCGGTTTTCCGCTGGTTGCGGGGGTTTGTGTTGGTTGGGGTTTGCGGAGGTTGGGGGGGTGCGTTGGTTGCGGGGGTGTGTTGGTGGGGGTTTGCGGAGCGTGCGCGGGTGCGCACGCGGAGCGTCAGCACGGCGCACGTAGGTCGCGCGAAAGCTGCGCGCCCTACGCGCGCCGTGCGTCTTCCCGACTGCCGCGCGCATGCGGTAGCGTGCGCGCCGCAGTCGGTGTGCGGCTGCAGCGGCGGTCGCGGAGCGATCGCCTCCGCACACCCGCACACTTCGGCTGCTGAGCCTTCCGGCGCGCGTCGCGCGCGCCGCGTTTGCGCCTCATCCCCGCGCTCGTACTGATTCCCCCGTTGCCATTCCCGTTGTGATTTTCGTTGTGATTCCCGTTGCGCCCGCGGCGCACCACCCCGTTCCCATGGTGAACCACCCCGTTCCCATGGTGCCCGCGGTTCCATTTGCGCAGGTGAGGAAGGAATTTGTTGTTTTGTGCCCGCGGTGTGTAAAGTAAATCTGCGTTGCAGGGGTAACCTTGCAGACCTAATCGCAAGCCCATTGTGGTGGCGATGATGCGCCCGTAGCTCAACGGATAGAGCATCTGACTACGGATCAGAAGGTTGGGGGTTCGAATCCCTCCGGGCGCACAAATTTCCCCCGTGACCAGCGGTTCCCCGCCGGTCGCGGGGGTTCTTGCGTTGGCGAGGGGGCGAGCACCACCTGCCAAGGAGTGGGCACGACCTGCTGAGGGTGGAACTGCTATTTCTTACTCCTCTTACTTGGGAGACGCGGGTAATCGGGCGATTCGATAGCCGGGCGAGGAGGGGAATGTCCCAAATTCCACGTCTTAGAATATAACTATTCTGTTTGCGCAGGTCAGAGGCTCGCGATTTTTTGCTGCAGACCCGCTACTTTCAATAACTCGAAGATTTGGGACAATGCCCCTTTTAAGATGCGCTGATTCTGTTCGCAAGCGTAAGTTCGCACACCTTTTCGGCCGAGGCGGCTACAAGGTCGAAGCTCTGTAAGGCTCATAGGCGGACGAAAAGGAGGTGGGGGATACCTGAGTAGGGGTGCGAAGTTGCGTCCCTTATTCGGGAATTGCCCAGAAACGGGCCTTTCGGAGGCTTGGCGGGGAGGGGATTGTCCCAAATCTTCCACTCTGTTTTTATAACTTTCTATTTGTGCAGGTCAGAGGCTCGCGATTTTTTGCTGCGAACCTGCTACTCGTTGAAAGTGGAAGATTTGGGACATTGTCCTGTCGAGAGGGTGCCATTGTGGCGCGAAAAGTCGCCGTGAAGTGGGGTTTCAGGCTCGTTGATGCCAGGGTGGGGGAAACTTAAGAGGAACTTACAGGCTGCTCACAATTTCGGGGCAGGGGGATTCAATGTTCGAGAGCTAGAAATGACGATGGTTCCGCTTAAGAGCGTTGGCGCGCCGGTTGTGCGCGAGCACGCGGACGGTGTGCTGGCACGTGAACTGTGCGCTGGTACGTGAACTGTGCGAAAGCACGACAAATGTGCGCTTGCCGACGCGATGCGGATTGCTTCGATATTTGAGAACTGAAAAAGGAGACAGCCGGGTGGTTAGAACACCTACTTCTAAGAGCTCCGCGAAAGCACGCGGAGACGAAACCGCTGGTAACGGCGCCAGCAGCAGCGCTGGAACAGCCGCCGACGGATCGGCAAACGCAGACCGCGGGGAAAGCCGCGACGCGGCCCGTAGCGCTGACCGCAGCACAGACCGCAGCACAGACCGCGGGGAAAAGCGCCCGCGCATTCTCGGGCTGGATATCGCCCGCGGATTGGCAATCCTCGGAATGATCTACCTGCACCTGGGACACCCGCTGTGGCAGGCGAAGGTGATCCTGTCGGGACTTCCGGCCGCACTGTTCGCGGTGATCGCAGGCGTGACCATGATGCTCATTTGGAACAACGCAACCCGCCGCGTCGCAGCACAGGCGCAGGCCGAAGCGCAGGCACAGGCCGCAGCGGAGGCGCAAACCGGCACGGGCGCAAACGCGCGCAAGCCGCAAGCCACCCCAACGCAGACCATCGCGAAGCTCGCAGCTCGCGGGGCGCTGATCACCCTCATCGGCCTGGCGGTCCTGCCCGCCGGCGGGGAGATCCAGGTCGTGCTGGTCGTCCTCGGCGCGACGATGCTCGCCACCGCCTGGGTACCTCCACTGTCGACGGCCGCAAAGGCCGCGCTTCTGCTGATCGCCACAGCCGCCGCCACGTGGCGCTACGCCCCGCTGGAACTTCCGCTTCCTTACCCTCACCTCGCGTGGGTCGCGTACATCCTGGCCGGGATGATCCTCTTCGACGTGTACGTGGGGAAGGACGGCGCTGGGGCTGGTGGCGTCCAAAAGTTAACAACCGCAATCGCGTGCCTCGCCGCAGCAGCAGGCTTCTACCTGCGATTCCAGACTGACCTGCCCGGCTGGGCGCGCGCGACCGGGCACACGGGCGTGCTGGGTGAGATCGTGCTATCCATCGCCGTCGCCGCCATCGTGCTGCACCTGTGCATGATCGTCGGGCGCCACGTGCGCGCGGGGAATCCGCTGGTCGCGCTGGGTTCCATGGCGCTGACGGTGTACATCCTGCACGTGCTGACCGCCCTGTGGTGGCAGACGCACGTGTCCCTGCACTCCGACCTGTGGGCGGCAGCGTTTATCGCGGCGTTCCTGGTGTTCGCGTGGGTGTGGAAGAAGCTGGCCAGCGGGCCGGCGAAGAAGTTGTTTGCAGGGCAGGGGCCGGCGGAACGATGCGTCGCGCAGACTGTCCGACTGATCGCGGGAGAACGAGCATGAGGACGAACATGAAGAAACTAGCCTCTCGAGCAGCAGCCGTCGCGGCTGTAGTAGCCCTGAGCGGCGCGTGCGTTGCCCCGGCCAGCGCCATGGAATACGGCGACCACGCGCCCGACAACGCGGAATCGCGGACCGTCGCCTCGCTGCGGATCGGCCGCGTGGGCAACTTCGGAGACTGCACGGGCACGCTCGTCGCGCCGCAGTGGGTCCTGACCGCGCGCCATTGCCTGGAGTCCGTCTCCAACGAGGGCACGCAGGCGCGCATCGCAGGCACTGTGTACGACGCTGATTCGTGGTCCCTGTCGCCTGTTATGGACGCCGGCCTCTTGCACCTCACCCGACCCGTCGAGGGGGTCGAGCCGGCGAAGCTGGCCGATAGTATGCCCGCCGAGGGCGACGAGGGGAATCTTTACGGCTGGAGTAGCAGCTCGCTGATGGCGCGCAAGGGTCAGCTGCCTGTGGCGCGGATGCGAGTGCGGGAGATTCTCGCCGGGCCGGGCGCCGGCGGTGGCGCGGGTGAAGGCGCGGGTGACGGTGAAAGCTCGGGTGCCGGTGCGCCGCACGTTGAGGGCGGCACGGAATCCATCCCCGCCCCCGGCGGTTCCGGCGGCGCGGGTGCGCCGCAGATCCTCCGCGGCGACGGCTCCATGCCGGAGCCCGGATCCCCCGCCCCCGGCGCTGCCGCCAGCGCTGAAGCCCCCAGCCCCGATGACGTGGAGTCCGTCCCCGCCGACATCGCCATGGGCGGCGGTGAGGTTGCCGCGGATGGGGCGGGTGGCGTCATGCCAAAGATCGTCGGCGGCATCCTCGAGGCAGAGTCCCTCTCGCGCGCCGCAATGCAGGGCGGTGACTCGGGCGCGCCGTTCTTCGTCGGCGGCAAGCTCGCGGGCCTCGCCACCGCGGGCACGGCCAACGGAGACCCGGACCTGCCATCGCCGACTGCGGCCATCACCACCCTTTCGGACGCCAAGTCCTGGATCCAGGACATCACCAGCGGACGTGACACGTCGAGCGTACTGACAGCGGACACTACTCCCGCCCCGCCGAAAACTCCGCAGACCAGCGCCGATTACGTCGGGCGGTACCTTGCGGTGGCTGCGGCCGGGCTGGTGCTGGCGATCGCGCTGGGCTGGGTCGCCCGCCGCCGCGCCTGACCGGCACCCCTGCTGCGCTGCCTGCCCCTGACGTTGTCCCGCCCCGGTCCGTGGCTGAAACCCCACGTGGCCGGGCGCCGGTCCGCGTCTGACCGGGGTCTGACCGGCGCCTGACGTCCCCCGGAGCCTCAAATGCGGACAGTCTCGGAGGACGTTGTCCCAAATTCCACGTCTTAGAATATAACTATTCTGTTTGTGCAGGTCAGAGCCTCGCGATTTTCTGCTGCGGATCCGCTACTTTCAATAACTCGAAGATTTGGGACAATGCCCCTTTGAAGATGTGCCGATGCGGTGCGTGAACTTAGGTTCGCGCACTTTTTCGGCTGGGGTGGCCGCAAGGTCGAGGCTCTGTAAGGCTCATAGACGGCCTAAACAGGGGTAGGGGATACCTGAGTAGGGGTGCGAAATCGAGCCTCTTATTTGGGAATTGCCCAAAAGCAGGCCTTTCGGGGGCTTTGTGAGGAGGGGGATGTCCCAAATCTTCCACTCTGTTTTTATAACCTTCTATTTGCGCAGGTCAGAGGCTTGCGATTTTTTGCTGCGAATCTGCTACTCATTGAAAGTGGAAGATTTGGGACATTGGGGCGGGAAACCGCGGGAGGCGGGGAACTGCCAAGTTGAGGTCAGGGGTTGCCAGCGGGAGGGTACGGATAATGTCAGCGGGAGGATAATCACAGGGTAAGAGAATCGCCAGAAGGGAGTGAATGAAGCGCGAGCGCGGGGTTTCCTTACTAGACTTAACGCCTGTTGTTCTCAGCTGCGAAGCTTCGAGCGGCGACGATGTTGCATAGTGGTGAAGCCGCACGGCGGTGAAACGTCGGCCAGTGGTGAAGCCGCGCGGCGGGAGCTGTGTAGCGGAGTCGTGCGCGGGATGCGTGCGAGTAGAAGGAAAGACCTGGTCAAGGAGGGAAAATGGCGAACAATGAGCGCCCAGAGGGTGCTTCGCGCCCTCCTTTTGAGGGGCGCACCAGTGCTGATGTGCCAGGTACGGATGTGCCGAGCGCGGGCGGGCAGGCCAGCAGGGCCGGCACACAGGCCGGCGGGCAGGGCGGGATTGCCGCGATGGTCGCGGTGGGAGCCGCCGTCCTCGCCATCACGGTCGGTTTGGTGATGGGGTTGCGCGGGGGAGAGGGTGGCGTCCATAAGGAACAGGGCGAACAGACCCAACAAGCCGCAACGCCCCTCAGTGACAACGGCGGCGACGGCGACGGCGACGGCGCGGACGCGGCCCCGCCGACCGACGAGGAACAGCAGGCGAAGCTGGACAAGCTGGCGGCGGAGGTCTCGAAGAAGCACAATGTGCAGGTCGGGGTGGCGATCCTAGGGGAGAATGGGCCACTGCACGCGGGCAAGCTCAACGAGGAAGGCGCCTGGTCGACGATCAAGGTGCCGATCTCCGGCGCGGTCGAGGAGAAGCTGCGGCACGCGGAAGCTCACGGCCAGCCCGCCCCGCGCGCCGCGATGGAAGCCGACATGGACGCGGCGATTCACTATTCGGATAATGACGCCGCGTTTCGGCTCTGGATGTATGTCGGCGACGGCGCGGACCGTACCGCTGCCTACAAAGTGCGCGATTACATGCGGCGCGTAGGCGACCCGACGAACGCGGCGAAGCAGTTCGAAGACGGGGCCTACATTGGGTTCGGCGCGATCAAGTGGAAGCTGACGGATCAGGTGAAATTCATGGACGGGTTCCGGTGTATGAATGGCTCGGAAAAGGTGCTGGCGCGCATGGGGCACATCATCCCGGAGCACAAGTACGGGCTGGCGAAGATTAAGGGCGCGCAGTTTAAGGGCGGCTGGGGGCCGGAGCCGGACGGGCGTTTCATCTACCGGCAGCTTGGGCTGGTGCCGGGCGCGGACGGGGAAATGACCCCCGTTGCGATTATGGCGATTCCAAACGATGGGTTGGAACCAACTGCGTGGGATGGCGTGGATTCGCTGGGGGAGAAGCTGCCTGAACTGCTGGAAGGGGCTCCGGCGGCGAAGGCGGAGGAGGAGTGCTAGCGCGGGGCGGGCATAGCGGGCGCGCAGTGACGCGCCATGCTAGCGCCCGCTAGAAGATGCCGATCTGCGCGCCCATGGACTCCGCCGAGCGGAGCTGATCCACCCAGCCCGGAGCCCCCGGCCGGACGCGGATAATCGGCCGGTTGGAAGCGTCCCCTTTGTTGCGGCCGGCGCGGGCCTCGAAGCGGCCGCGGGCGGCGTTGCCTTCCTCGGCCAGGGTCTTCAGTGAGCGGTCTGGGTTGGCAAGGTCCGCGCGCGCTCCTTGCAGTAGTTCAATGGTCTGATCGAGGGCGTCCAGGACCGCGGGGCGGTTGTTTTCCACCATCGCGCGAACCAGGTCAGGGTCGGTGCCCGCCACGCGGGTGCCGTCGCGGAAACTCGAGGCAGCCAGGCTCAGCGCCAGGGGCCCGCCGTAATCGCCCGCAACTGCAAGTGCTTCGGCCAGGATGTGCGGCAGGTGGCTCACGCGCCCGACGGCGTTGTCGTGCCGGTGCGCGATGGCGGGGATGACCGCTGCGCCGACTTCCTCGGCCAGCCCGACGACACGCACCCACGTATCCAGCCAGCGTTTATTCACCGCGTCGGCGCTGTCGGCGCCGCCCGCGCTACCGGCGCCTGTTGCGCTGCCCGCGCCTGCCACGCTGTCACCCTCTGCGCTACCCGTGCTACCGTCGCCAGCCCCCGCGAGCTCCCGCGCGTTGTCATAAGTCACGACCCAGACGGCACCCCGGAACAGCCCGTGCATCGTCGCCTGCCAGCCCGAGTTCGCAGTGCCGGCCATCGGATGCCCGCCCACGAAGCGATCGGACATGCCCTTCGCCTCCACGAGGTCGTGCACCTCCTGCTTCACGCTGGTCACGTCCGTGAAGCCGCAGGTCGGGGCGTGCTGAGATATGGCGTCAAGAAGAGAAGACAGCGCGGGCATCGGCACCCCAAGGATCAGCAGCGCATCGGCTTCCTCGGCGCGGCGCAGCGTGGCCTCGAGGTCCCCCGAGACGTCGTAGCCATCGCGGCGTGCGCGGGTGACGGTTTTCTCCGAACGATTCCAGCCGAACACCGGCCAGCCGGCGGCCTGCGCGTCGCGCATCAGCGACCCGCCGATCAGACCCAGCCCCAGGATGCACAGCGGACGGCGATCCTCGGGGAGGGTGCTCAGGCGGTAATCGGAAGAAATTTCGTGGCTCACGCTACCCAGTGTTACACAAAGCCGACTAGCGTTGGTGGACATGAGCACCGACAGCGACCTGACCTTCGCCGTGTCCGCCATCCGCGCCGACGGCCAGTGGAACCTGCGCGAACTCCCCGCCCGCGCCGCCGAGAGCCTGTCCGACCTGATCGCGGAGCTGCGGGCCTCGCGCGCGGAAGGCCCCGTCGTCGGCCTGCTCTGCGTTGACGACGACTGGTCCGTTGTGCTCCGTCCGGTGCCGGGGGGTGTGCGGATTCTTCTTAGTGACGCCACCGCCGCCTTGGACTACGACATTGCCAGCGAGGCGCTGGACACTCTCGATATTGATGCGCCTTCGGAGGACGAGGCGGACGCCTCCGACGATCCTTGGCCCGAGGGCGACTTCGACCTGCTGGAGGATCTAGGCGCCAGCGAGCAGATTATGTCCATCATCTTCTACGACGATGATTTGTACGGCGCGGAGCAGGTTCTGCGCGTGGCGGACGAGCTGGGCTTCGCCGACGAACTGGCGGACTTGGTTGGCGTGGAGCTGGAGTTTTAGCCGGTGGGGCGGAAGTCGCAGGAGCGGCGCGAGCGTGGGGACAAGGTGTGCGCGCCGGGCGCGCTGCGCACGGGTGGCGCTGACGTGTGCGTTGGTGGCGGGTTGCCGCGGGCCGCGGGGGACGTGCGCGCGGAAGCGCTGATGCGCCGGGCCTTGGACATCGCCGCGGAGACTCCCGCCGGTGACGTGCCCGTTGGAGCCGTGGTTTTCGGCCCGGACGGCCGGGAACTTGGGCGGGGAGTTAACCGGCGCGAAGCCGACAGCGACCCCACTGCGCACGCGGAGGTCCTCGCCATCCGGGAAGCCGTGCGGGAGCTCGGGGACGCGTGGCGGCTGGAGAACTGCACGCTGGTGGTCACCCTGGAACCCTGCGCCATGTGCGCGGGGGCACTGGTCGGGGCGCGGATCGGCAGCATCATCTTCGGAGCCTATGAGCCCCGCACCGGCGCCTGCGGCAGCGTCTGGGACGTGCCGCGGGAATCTCCGCTGCATTGGGCGGACGTCCGCGGAGGTGTGCTGGCGGGGGAATGCGAAGAACTGCTGCGGCAGTTCTTCGCCCGCCTGCGCTAGCGGATGCGCAGGATTCGAGCTAGAGGTGCGCTAACGCTTGCGCCGGGGTTTGTGCTTGTTGGAGCGGGGCGTCAAAAAACTTTTACAGAAATTTAATGACTGGCGCTGAACAGTGCATTTGCAATCGGAAAAGCTGGCTGACGGCGTGGAAATGGGCGCGGCGGTGGCGAGGTGGCGGAAACGAACCTACGTTGGGAACGGAGCGTCCTGGTCGTACGAATGCTGCGGCTGGGGCGCACAAATTACAACAGAGTTAGCTACTACACCGATACCAAGGAGAGACCAATGGACCTGAACAAGGCAAAGGAAATGGCTGGCGAGCACCGCGACAAGATCCAGGACGGCGCCGACAAGTTCATCGACGGCAAGCTGGATGGCGACAAGGCTGACAAGGCTAAGGACGGCCTGAACAAGGGCATGGACAAGGTCTTCGGCGAGGGCGACAAGTAAGTCCTCCGATACTGTCGGCGCGCTGATGCGCTGAAGTGCAAGCCCGCTGCGAACTGGTAAAGGTTCGCGGCGGGCTTTTGCATGCACAGGGCGCGGGGTGGGGTTTTGGTGCGAAAAAGTGGGGGTGTTAACCTAATACGAGTCTGCAATCGCCGACTATGGTGGCGTGTCCGAGCGGCCGAAGGTACTCGCCTCGAAAGCGAGTGTTGTGTAAAAGCAACCGAGGGTTCAAATCCCTCCGCCACCGCCAAAATTTTTTACCGCGTGCTGTCCGGGATGAGATCCCGGGGCGGCGCGCGGTTTTGGTATGTGCAGCGGGGCTCCGGGGGATCCGGTCGCGCGGGGGCTGATTGGGACGAAGAGGCCTACGTGACGCCTTGGCTGCGGTCGGCAAACCCAATTAGCGGAGGTTAAGGGGCTGGTCAGGTTAACTTGCTGGCAGCGTGGGATGGAAGTAAAATCCAGCTGGTAAAAGCATTTGAAGCTGGTTAGATGATCCTGTTGGGCGCCGTCTCGTTGCGTGAGCTCGAGTAGTACTTTGCTGCCTCGCCCCTCACTGGCCTCACCACTACACAAGGGAAGATGTATGACCACGTTCTCTAAGAAGCTCGTCGCTACCGTCGCCGCTTCCACCATCGCTCTGTCCACCGCTGCTTTGGGTGCGCCTTCCGCGCTCGCGCAGGATCCGAGCGCTACCACCCCCTCCGGTGTCCCAGCTGCTCCCACCGCATCGGAATCCGCCAACCTCATTGACGCTAATGCCGAGGTCAAGCTCGACATCCAGAAGTACGAAGGCGAGCCAGGTGAGGGAAGCGGTGCTCCGCAGGACACCAGCAAGCTCAAGCCTGTTCCAGGTGTCCAGTTCAAGATCGAGCGCATCGAAGGCGTTGACCTGACCACCGCTCAGGGTTGGGGCGAGCTGGCTGGCATGACCCCGGCCGATCTGAAGGGAAAGACTGCCACGGAAGTCGCCACGATCAAAACCGGCGCTGACGGCAAGGCCACTATCGATACCGGCTCCAACGCAGAGTTCAAGGTCGGCGTGTACCGCGTCACCGAACTTCAAAAGGGTGGCTACACTGTCGCTCCGCCGTTCCTGATCACCCTGCCGTACTCCGGCACCGACGGTAAGTGGGTCTACGAGCGTACCGTTTACCCGAAGAACCAGAATGTGCAGCCGAACAAGCAGGTCGACGCTTCCAAGACTTCTCTGGGTAGCAACATGACCTACACCATTAACGCCCCGGTTCCGGCTGGCAACCTGACCCAGTTCGAGATCAAGGACCCGCTGGTCAGCAACCTTGAGCTGCAGACCGGCAGCGTCAAGGTAACCGCTGACGGTGTGCAGCTGGCTGCTGGTACGGATTACAACCTGACCACCGATAGCAACACCGTCAACGTCGTATTCACCGATGACGGTCGCGCGAAGCTGCAACAGGCACGCAAGGCCAACGCTGGCATGCAGGTACATGTTGCTTTTGACGCCAAGGTAGTCTCCCTGCCCGAGAACGGTCAGATCAACAACACCGCAACGATCACCCTGCCCAACGGCGGCACGATCACGACTGACGTTGACAACAATGGCGTGAAGCAGCCGACCAGCACCACCTTCGGCAACCTGGAGATCACCAAGACTGCCGAGGCGGAAAGCGATCCGAAACTAAACGGTGCTAACTTCGAGCTCTACCGCTGCGAGGATCCGGAAAAGGATGGCAAGTGGAACGTCCTCGGCGACGCTCTGAATGTTGCCACCGCCCAGGACGGCAAGACTCTGAACACGACCCTCACCACGGGCGACACGGCCAACAAGGTCTCCAAGGCTAACGCATACGGTATCCCAATCAGCACCACCGCAGGTGGCGCCACCGGTACTCAGACGTTCGACTACTGCGTGATCGAGACCAAGGCTCCGGAAGGCTTCGTCCGAGATCCGGAACCGCGCCACGTGACGGTTGACGCTGAGAACCGCGCCATGACCGTCAATGTGGACAACAAGAAGGATTCCATCCTCGGCCAGCTGCCGGCCACGGGTGCATGGGGCATCGTCCTGATCTTCCTGCTGGGTCTGGCCCTACTGGCCCGCGGCCTGTACACCAGCTACCGCGATAACAAGGAACAGGCAACCGCGTAAAAAGGGAGAAAGTCCGAGGGAGCACATGGCTGCACCTAGCCGCCACGCCGCGCGCGCCACGCAAGGCAAGCACGCCAAGCCGGCTCAACGTGCCAAATCAGGCAAGCGAGGCAAGGCCGGCAGCCGACGCTCCCTGGTCTATATCCTCCTGGGCATCCTGGTGCTGCTAGCGCCTGTGATCCTGACCCACTACAAAAACGTGGAGCAGAATCGCATAGCCCAGGGATATAGCCGCGACGTTGAAGCCCTGACCCCCGAGGAACGCAGCAGGGCACTAGAATCCGCCCGTCAGTACAACCGGGAGCTCCCGCCCTTCGGTGCCGCGGACCCGTGGGTCAACGGCGTGGACGTGAACTCGCCCGGATACAAGAAGTACGAGCAGCAGCTCAACGTCAATTCAGTCATGGCTAGGCTCCACGCCCCCACTGTGGGCATGGATCTGCCGGTCTACCACGGCACGTCGCAAAGCACCCTGTCCCACGGCATCGGCCACCTCTACGGAACCGCGCTGCCAGTCGGTGGACCCGGCACCCACAGTGTGCTGACAGGCCACACCGGCCTGGCCACGCTGACCATGTTCGACAACCTCACCCACATGAAGATGAACGATATTTTCGTCATCGAAGTGATGGGCGAGAAGCTGGCGTACAAAGTCGACCAGATCGAAACCGTACTGCCCAGCGAGATCAAGAAGATACGTCCTGAAGAGGGCAAAGACTATGTCACGCTGGTGACGTGTACGCCGTATGGCGTGAACTCTCACCGACTGCTGGTCCGCGGGGAGCGCACTGCCCTTCCGCCGGGCGGTATCGAGCAGGAATACCACAGTCCCTGGCAACCCTGGATGATCGCGGCCATCGTGATCAGCCTTTTCGCTTTGCTGTACCTCCTGTGGTGGCTGTGGCGTAGGCGTCGTAAAAGAAACCAAGAAGAACAACACGAGGAAGCAGAATAGTGATGCACGCACGGTCTAGCGCTCGCGCGCAGCTTGCAAACGCGACGGCTCGCGGCCGTGCATGCGTTCTGGCTCTTGTTGCTCTTTGTGGTGTTTTGTTTATGACGCTAGGCGCTGCGTTTCCGGGTGCCGGGATCGCAGGCGCGCAGTCCGGGGAGAACTCGGACAACGGCTCCGGGCGCGAGGCCAACAGTTTGACGATCGTGAAGCTCGAGGGGGATCCGGCGTCCGACAAAATGGGCGCAGGGGCACCAGAACCGCAACCTTTGGGCGGAATCACGTTCCAGATCAACCAGCTCGAAGGCCTGGACATTAACGACCAGGCAAAGCTGAATGCGCTGGCGCAGGCCGACCCGCGCACGCTGACGGACCAGTCCGGCTACCCGCTGGGCAAGGAACGCACCGAAACCACCGGTGCCGACGGCAAAGCGACCTTTAACGACCTGCCGCAGGGCGTGTACCTGGTGCGGGAAAAGCCGAGCCGAGTGGGCAACAAACGCTACTCCGTGACCACGCCGTTCCTGGTTGCGTTGCCCGACGTGACAGGAAAGCGCAACGTGGTGGTGCGCCCGAAGAACCAGCCGATCATGGCGACGAAGAACATTCTGGGAGGCTTGCCCGGTACCCCGGAGGCCGAGCGCATTGCCGAAGAACAGAAGCGGGGCGAGGTTCGCTTCCGACTGGAAACCACGATGCCCGCGCCGGACGTGCGCGGGAAGCTGCACCAGCTGATCGTCGCCGACCCGCTGGACAAGAACCTCGATTTCAAGGGCGTGACCAACGGCCTGATCGCGAACAGCGAGAAGACCGTGGAGCTGCGTGAGGGCGAGGACTACCGCGTTGAAGTGCAGGACGCACCGCGCGGCGGCGATTATGACTACGCGGACAAGACCGTGAAGATCACGCTGACCGACAAGGGCCTGAAAACCGCTGCCGAGATGCGCGCCGGGCACCCGGAGGCGCGTGCCGTATTCGACATGCACGCCGTGGTGAAGCCCGGCACTCCCGCCGGCACCAAGATCCGCAACACAGCCCTGTCGTTCCCCGATGGGCACGACTATTGGCTGGTGCTCGGCGCCGAACCGCCGGAGTGGCAGGTCGAATCCAACGAAGTTGTCTTTACCGTGCTGCCCGCCCAGGCCGTGCCGTCAGACCCGGAAGAGCAACTGCCGATTCAGCCCGGCGAGTGGCCCGACTGGATCTTCGTGCCGATCTTCCCCTTGCCACCGGGAGCAGGCAACCACCCGCTGCCGGGCCACCGTCCGCAGTGCCCGCCTAATGGTGTGTGCGGGTCTGGCAAGCCGGGAGCCGCCGCGCCTGGCCACTCGACAGGCAAGCCCGGCGGCAAGGAAGAGCCCCACACCGGGCTGCCGGGGCTCCTCGACCGCTTGCCGATGACTGGTGCCAGCGTGATCGGGGTACTCGTTGTCGGTGTGGCGTTGCTGTTGGTTGGTTTCTTTGTTGTTGCGCGACGTAGGCGTCAACAAGAAGACAATGACGCCCACACCCACCGCGACCCTGGATCCCAGCTAGAGGACAGGGGCGACCGTGAGTAGAACCCCGCGCGACCCGCGACGCAAGAGCACTAAGCAAGCACACTTACAGCACAAGCACCCACAGCAAGAAACCTCCGAAAGGCACACCATGGGATTTGGACAGCAGACACAATCGCTGGCGAATACCACCCGAGCCGCGATCCGCGCCGTATATGCGAACACCCGCGGGGCGTTGCGCCGCACTGCGATGGTGGCAGTGGCGTTTGTGCTGGGCATGGGCTTGATGTCGATCCCGGAGGTGCCTTTCGTTCCAGAGCCACCGAAGGCCGACGCGCAGACACGTGCAACGGGAGATCGGGCGGCAACCGCGGTAAACGACTTGGGCGACTGCAACTTCCGCCAGGGTGACGGGGCAAGCGCGCCGTGGGCCAAGCAGCTGTGCTGGATCGACATGGCTAAGCCGGACGGATCCAACTTTGACTGGAAGAACGGGGAGAGGGTAACGCGAAAAATCGGTCGGTATACCTTAAGTTTCACGGCCAAGGTTGATTACGGACCTGCAGATCGTTTCGGTGCGAGCGATCCGACGTGGAACAACTCCGCCTTTGGCCGGGAAAAGCTAGGCGAGCGAACCTTCACGCGTTATGGTGACGACACTTCGAAGCCTACTCTGACCTTCAACTCGGGTGGCCTCGACCAGCGAATTGTCCGCTTTTACATGGATAACGTTGAGCTGAAGGACGAAAAGGGCAACAAGGTCCCAGATTTTCGAATCATGATGGCCGATGCGGAGAGCACCACCCAGGCTGGCGTATCGAACGAGATGATCAGTATGGATAACGTCGGCGGCAGGGTCGATGAGATCACTCGACTGACTCCAGATGGCTTTATCGGAGCATGCAACAGCATTTACGGTAAAGGCACTGAGCCGCAGAACTGGGGCTGGGAAGCTGGAAAATACCAACGTGGATTCATCTGCTACCAAGATGCCCTCGGATCTACGGGTACGTTCCTGGTTAGTGCCCCTAACCCCAATAAATTGGAATTCGCTCTTGCTACCGGCATTTTGCGTACACAAGCTATTGCATTGGCCATCAATATTGGCCGAGTTTCGGGAGCTGTTGCCTCTGATACAACGTACGAAAAGGCGGCAACCAACCAGGCCACGAAATTCGATATCACCGCGGCTACGCGCGTGCCGTCACAGGGAGCCAAGGAAAACCCGGTGCCGTTGAAACCTGGTCAGTACACAGAGACGACTCGTATCCCCGCATCCGGGCCAGACGGTAAGACTCTGGACGACTACATCTTTAGATCCACTGCAAGCGGTCGGGACGCGTCTAAAGTATTCGGTCGGTACAACCCGGTGTGGACATGCACGTTGGGCAACGCAAATGCTGTAACCATCAAGGAAGGTTCGGTTCCTGCCGGGTACCAACTAACGAAAAACACGTCGACGAACACCAGCGAACTGGTCGTTGCAGAGCGAAACAACGACCTGACCGAATGCGTAGTGAAGTGGGAACCGAAGTTTAAGGCATCAAATCTGCAGCTATCTAAAACTGTGGATGGTTCCGCTGCGCAATTCGACGAAGTTCAGCTGCGCACGTTCCAGTTGAACTACAAGTGTTCGGACGTCAACGGGTTCGCTAATGCCTACCCAGAGGTGAAGCTGGAAGGCAACAGAGTGCTGCAAAAGGGGCAGAGTGCCACCGTGGCCAATCTGCCACTGGGTACTAACTGCACCATTAGCGAGAGCTTCCCCGATGGTGCGCCGCCAGCGCGGCCTGGTAAAAAACTGACCTTGACCTGGAGCGCCGGCACCACCCCGGGTGATCCGCTACCCACAAGTACAAATAAGTTGGATCAGACGACCGTGTCTGTGCGTGCGAACAACCGCTACGACTATCGTGCTGGCAAGGTGCACCTCTCCAAGGAACTGGCGGGCGATCCGGTGGGTGACTTCGCATACCCGCGCCAGTACGACTTCGAGCTGACGTGTGACGGAACGACTGTTAAGAACCGCCACATCACCATGAAGATCGACCGCAGTGGCGGCGGAGTGCCGACAGGCGCGGTGGAGCTAACCGACGTCCCGGTGGAGCGTGATTGTTGGCTGAAGCCACTAACCGGTCTAAGCGCCGAGGAAAGTGCTCGCATCAAGTTCGATGGGCGCGATGTGACCTATGACGGAAAGCCCGTGGGAGCCGACGCTGCGGGAACGTACCACTTCCGTCTGCCTGACTTTAAGGAAGGCAGTACTCCATCCGAGGGCGATCTGCACATTAAGGCGAAGTACTCCTACCAGCTGCGCGATGTGAAGGTGTTGAAGGAGCTTGCGGGTAACGCTGCGGCCTCGCCTGACCTGGACGGAAAGAAGTTCCCCGTGCAGTACAAGTGCACGTGGGGCGGAAATAACAACCGCCAGGATCGGGAAGGAACGGTGGATATCCAGACTGCGGATTCTGGACCGGTCGCCCGAATCAAGGACATTCCGGTGGGCGCGGATTGCCTCATTTGGGAAAAGGATCTGCCCGAGTTCCCCAATGTGAAGTTGAAGGGTACAACCCTTTCCTCTGCTGATGCCAGCGATAACGTAACCACGCTGACGAACGAAGAGGCCAAGACCAAGCCTATCCTGAAGGTCAATGCTGATACGTCTGATGCCCAGAACGAGGTACACGTTCGGAATACTTACGAGCCGAAGCTGGGGCAGGTTCAGCTTAGGAAGTTGATCAACCGCAACGGGTTGACCGTTAATTTGCCGCGTGAATACGCCTTCGACTTTAAGTGTGGTCCTCGTTCGGTTACCAGGGCGGATGGCAAGGTCGAGTATGTTCCCCTGGAAGGAACTGTTTACGTGAGCGAAGGCGGTACGGGCACTCTGAAGCTCAGTAGCGGTGATCCAGAGCTGAAGAACCTCGTCAACGACCAAAACGGCAACCTTGGCGTACCTTATGGCAATAAATGTAGTTTTGATGAGCAGACACCAACGCTGAGCACGGGTGGGGTGGTCTGGGAGACTGACGCTGACAAAGCGACGTTTACCGTTAACCAACCGGATAACATTCGGACGATCACCAACGACTACAAAGCCACGGGTGATGGTCTGCTGATCACCCAGAACTCGGGATCCAACAAGGCTTTTGTGCGAAGAGTTTCCTATACCGTTCAATGCACTGCCTCTGACGGCAAAGCTTTGGAAATGGGCGAGTACGGAAACGTAACTCTCGGTGATGATCCCTCCACACCAGAAAAGGAACCAAATTCTGTAACCATTCCGGCGAATGTTGTTCCTAAGGGCAGCAGCTGCAACATCGCCGAGGATGGGAAGGATCCCGGTACGCGTAAAAAGCTTAACGGGCAACCGGGTGACTTCCCGATGACCCGTGAAACAACCGTTTCCGTGGCTAATGAAGATGGCGTGGACCAACCAGCATTTTTCAGCGAACTGGCGCCGGTCACGAAGGATGTCACGGTTGGAGCTAAGACATCTGTGACGATCACGCACGACTACGATTTCATTTACACGAAAGTCACGGGTACAAAATCCGTAGTCTTCGATCCTGCGACCCAGCAGTACATTTCCGCTCAGCGTAAGGACGTCAAGAACAACCGTAAGTTCAACGTTTCGATTTCCTGCCTGCCACCTGATAACCCGGACACTCCGACGATTGACTCTGGTGTGGTTTCCGCCGCTACCGCAAATACGCCTCTAGACTTCGGTGAGTTCCCGGTGGGATCAGACTGCACGGCCACCGAAGGAGCGACGACCACTGCGGCAGGTATTTCCGTCAAACAGGAAGTATCGATCAACGGTGGAGCCAATAAGGAGAAGTCGAACGATTTCGACGTTGTGGACGGCGACAACTCTGTGACCTTCACCAACACGTATTCCCGCCGACTTGCGACGGTAACGCTAAACACCAGGGGACACTTGCCAGCAGCCGTGGAGGAACAGTACAAGGCTGCAGGTAAAAAACCTCCGTACAATTCCCACCAATTCAAGCTGGATTGTCACGACCCCGAAACCGGCGACGGCGCTTCGGGAGCCTTGTTGGGGACCTACGAGGGCACTATTGCTGGCGCGGGAACTGCCAAATACGAAGGGGTACCGGTAGGTGCTGAATGCCACTTCCAAGGGGACAACTACGGCGACCTCAACCTAGAACTGCAGCCTAAGGGCGAACCCCTCTTGAAGGCGACGCTACGTCCGCGTCAGATTGGCTGGGTCGTTGACAAGAACGACGGTACATCGTTCTTCGACAAGGACCTTGCTGACGGAGTGACTGATTCGCAGTACTTCCCGACCGTTGACGACGGTGCGGATGGAAAGGTTAACAATATTGTTGACCTGACCAGTTACTACGAATACGTCACGACCAAGATCAAGATGTCCAAGAAGGTCGTTGGCCGACAAGATGACCTGAAGTTGCTGAAGCCGAACCAAGCGTTCGACTTCACGATGCAGTGTAAGGGTGTGGGCTACCAATACTCCGAGCTGGCATCCGATGGAAAGAAGATCGAAAACGCGATCTTCCTGGACAAGGGCTTTAGCGATTATGCGGATGCTGGCAACGGTGAGGTAGCGCGGACGTACACCTCGCCGGAGGTCTCCGTACCCGTCGGCGCCTACTGCACCTTCGAGGAGAGTCCGCCCAATGGCACCCCGAAGGAGCTCAAGCACAAGGTAGAAAAGGCGAAAATCGCAAAGTATGCCGGTGACAAGGAAGACGCACCGGTGGAGTCTTGGGACTTCGTGAACCGCTACGAGCGCCGCACGACTCCCGTGCGCGTCAGCATTAACCAGTCCGGTTACCTGCAGGGTATTGACCAGGGCGGTTACACAGCCAAGTTCACCTGTAAGGATCCGAAGGGAACCACATTCTCCAAGACCGTGACGACCGCGGACACTCCGGTAGGTGTCAACGTTGCTACAGCTGCACCTGTGCCAGGTGGCTTCATTGTCGACCTGCCAGTGGGCGCGGAGTGCAACATGGACCTCAGCGAAAGCCCCGCGCTTGCGCCACGCAAGCAGCTGGCTGTTACCGCTGGCGCTCGAACCCCTGCTACCCAGTTCAACTCCTGGGTGCGGGGCAAGGATCCCGACGGCGCGCCCCGCACCCCGCTGGCGAAGGTAGATCCCGGCACTGTCACTGCGGCGCAAAAGAACCGCCAGTTCACTTTCAATGTCCCCGCGGATCTTTCCTCCACGGAGAATGAGATGGTGATTGGTGCGGAGAATCACAGCTACCGTGGCTTTGCGGACGTCACGTTCACCAAGACCTCCGCGGGTGAAGCGGGCAAGAACGCTACCTTTGCTTTCCGCCAGACCTGTTCGGTTGATAACCCGACGTTTACCTTGAAGTCCGGCCAATCGCTTACGTTCAAGTCGGTGCCTGTCGATTCCTCCTGCTTCGTGCAGGAGACCGACGATGGGGTGAAGACCGCCAACTCCATCCTCGAGGTAACTCAGAACGGCAGCCGCATCACGGACGTGAACGTGGAACAACAGCCTGCTCCGGAACCGAAGGAAGGCGAGCCTCTGGAAGAGAACCTGCGTCGCGTGGACCTCAAGGTCCTGTCTGTTGAACGTGCAGATGACCCGTCTACCAGTGGTCCGGAATGGACTCTGACCGCGAAGAACAACTTCCCCAGCGTGCAAATCGAAAAGAAGATCGATGGTTCGCCGATCAGTTCCGTCACTGGCGCGGTGGCCGATACTGCTGTGCTGCCGGACGACGCGACTTCCATGAAGATGCACTACAAGATCACCAACACGGGTGCGCAGGCCATTGGTGATATTGCACTGAAGGATCCGTCGTTGGCAGGACGCAAAATCACCAACGCAGCGGGGCAGAGCATCACCGTGCCTCAAGACGGCGCGATCGATCCGAAGTTCTGCACCATCGATGGTCTGAAGTTGGCAAGCGGCAACACTCACGAGTGTGTCTTCGATGTGGAGATCACCGAGCCACAGGATCAGTTCTTCAGCTACAAGGGTGAGGTCAAGGTGACCGCCACCGCGGATAACAAGGCTGGCGCCGTCTCCGACACAGACACCTACGGCGCTATCCGCCTGCAGAAGGCTATTGGCTGGATGCTGCCTGATACCGGCATGCAAACCCTGCTGTACGTGATCCTGCTCGGATTGCTTGCCGTTGCCTTTGGTCTCTACCGTTACCTCCGACGCCGCGATGACGACGAGGACGGCGAACTGGAGGACGACGAGCTGGAGGACGGCGAGCTGGAGGACGACGAGCTGGAGGACGATGACGAGATCTGAACCAGCTGACGACCCGACCGACGCTGCCCCAACGCAGCACGGTCGGGCCGAACCTGCCGGTCGGCAGGGGGAAGCGAGGGGGCGTCAACAAAGAAAAAAGCGACGTAAACGCCGGGACCTTGTGTGGATCCTGCTGGGTGTGCTGATCCTGCTGTATCCGATCGTGGCGACGCTATACAACGACTGGCAGCTCAATAGTCAGGCGGAAGAATACTCCCACGACGTTGAAAGCATCCAACCACCGCAGCTGACCCAGCACTACCTGCAGGAAGCACGTGCATACAATGCAGAGCTGGCGCGAAAGGGGCACCACGCGCGGCCCGCAGTGAACGGCGACGACGGCTTCGACGAATACATGAAGACCCTCAACCCGCCGGAGACCAAAGGCGTGATGGCGCGGCTGCGGATCCCCGCCATCGGCGTGGATCTGCCGGTCTACCACACGACGAACTCCAGCGTGCTGTACAAGGGCGTGGGGCACATGTATGGCTCTGACCTGCCGGTTGGTGGCGATGGGACGAACTCCCTGCTGTCGGCGCACACCGGGATGGTGAACGCCTCCATGTTCGATAACCTGCGGAAACTGCAGGACGGTGACGAGGTATTCGTCGAAGTGATGGGGGAAACACTGAAGTATGAGGTGCACGGCCGGAGAGTAGTGAAACCTGATCAGTGGCAGCAGGTGACGTATGAAAAAGGCAAAGACAAGCTGACATTGGTGACGTGCACGCCGTACGGCATCAATACTGACCGCTTGCTGGTCAATGCGGAGCGTGTGCCGCTGGGGAACTCGGGAGAGTCCTTTGACGGATGGCGACCGGTGCTGTCCTGGTGGATGATCCTGGATTTGATCGTGATTTTCCTGGTGCTGCTGTTGGTGGCGTGGCGCGAGTACAGGGCTTGGCGCCGGAGGAAGGAAAAGCGCGAGCAGCGCGAGCGCGCGCGGGTTAGCGCGGAGGGTGAGAACGCGGGTTAGCGTGGAGGGTGAGAACGCGGGTTAGCGCGGAGGGTGAGAACGCGAGTTAGCGCGAGCGCCTGTCTGACTGGGCGCGATGAGGCGAACACTGTGGCGCGACCGGGTCTTGTGAGGGCGTTGCTCCGTGCGGCCGAACAGGGGGATGTCCCAAATTCCACGTCTTAGAATATAACTATTCTGTTTGTGCAGGTCAGAGGCTCGCGATTTTCTGCTGCGGATCCGCTACTTTCAATAACTCGAAGATTTGGGACAATGCCCCTTTGAAGATGTGCCGATGCGGTGCGTGAACTTAGGTTCGCACACTTTTTCGGCTGGGGTGGCCGCAAGGTCGAGGCTCTGTAAGGCTCATAGACGGCCTAAACAGGGGTAGGGGATACCTGAAGTAGGGGTGCGAAATTGAGCCTCTTATTCGGGAATTGCCCAAAAGCAGGCCTTTCGGGGGCTTGCGGGGAGGGGATTGTCCCAAATTCCACGTCTTAGAATATAACTATTCTGTTTGCGCAGGTCAGAGGCTCGCGATTTTCTGCTGCAGATCCGCTACTTTCAATAACTCGAAGATTTGGGACATTGGCCCGCGCGAGCGGCCTCTGTAGGTGGGGGGTGAAGGTTCGGAATGGCTTGAGCGAAAGGTTGTGGGAGGGGTGTGGTGGGTGTGTGGCGTGGGTGTGTGGTGGGTGTGTGGCGTGGGGGTGTGAGAGTGTGGGGTTAGTGTGATGTGGCGATTGTGAACGAGGAGACTGGAGGCGCGGGCGGGGCGGGAAACTCTGGCAACACGCGCAACTCCTGTAACATTCCACCTGCAGTTTTAGTTATTGTAGGATGTATATCTCGAGAACTATTTGCGAAGCTGGGAAATACCCACTGTGCAGAAGTTCCACGAAAGCAAGCGCGAGCGCGCGTAAGTGCGTGCGCAAGCGAGTGCGAGCAAACTAGAAGCAAGCGCAAGCAAACGGAAACGCAAGCGAGTGCGAGCAAACTAGAAGCAAGCGCAAGTGAACGCGAGCGCGCGTAAGTGCGTGCGCAAGCGAGTGCGAGCAAACTAGAAGCAAGCGCAAGCAAACGGAAACGCAAGTGAACGCGAGCAAGCGAGTGCGAGCAAACTAGAAGCAAGCGCGAGCAATCCGAAACGCAAACACAGCGAACGCACCAGCCGGCGGAAGGTCAACCAGTGGCGAAAATCCTGTTTAACCTCGGACGATGGTCCTACCTGCACAAAAAGCGGGTGATTGCCGCCTGGCTACTGCTGTTCGTCGGCATCGCAGCCGCCGCCCTGGGGTTCCAAAAGGGCTTCAACGACGTCTTCGAAATCAAGAACGTCCCCTCCACGCACGCCACGGAAATGCTGCAAGAGAACTTCCCTGGCACCAAAAACCCCGCCGAATCCACCGACGTCAACATCGTCTTCGCAGCCCCCGAGGGGAAGAAGCTCGAAGACCCAGAGCTGATGGCGGCGATGGATGAGACGGTGGCGTCATTAAGAAAGAACGTCCCCGACTTCAAAGAAGGGCCGCAGTTCGGCAACCCCGTAGAGCTCAACGACAAGCTGGGCAAACTGCTGGTTCAGCAGATGACGAAGCAGGGCATGCCCGAAGCCACCGCGAAGTCCGATGCGGAGAACCTGCGGATGTACTCCGCCGACGGGCGCTACGGCACGACGACCTTCAGCTACGACGTGCCGCTGCCCGCCGACGTGACCGACGAGGACCGGCAGGCGGTGTACGACGCGATCCAGATCTCGCGCGACGCGGGCATGGAGGTTGAAGTCGGCGGCCCCGGCTTCGGCGACCCGATTAAGGTCGAGCCGATCTCTGAGATTGCGGGCGTGGTCGTGGCGCTGATCATCCTGGCGTTTACGTTCGGTTCGCTGCTGGCGGCGGGGCTGCCGCTGGCCACCGCGATTGTGGGCGTGGGAATTGGCGCGCTGGTGACGGTCGGCGCGACGGCGCTGCTGCCGCTGAACTCCATCACCCCGACGCTGGGCCTGATGATCGGCCTGGCCGTCGGCATTGACTATGCGCTGTTCATCATGTCGCGCTACCGCGACGAGCTGCGGCAGGGCAGGTCACGCCCGGATGCGATCGGCCTGGCCTCGGGCACTGCGGGTTCGGCGGTGGTGTTCGCGGGCCTGACGGTGACGGTTGCGCTGCTGGGCCTGCGCCTGGCGAACATCCCGTTCCTGTCATACATGGGCCTCTTCGCGGCGATCAGTGTGGTGGTCGCGGTGGCTGTGGCGCTGACGTTCTTGCCCGCGCTGCTGGGGGCGTGTGGCTCGCGGGTCTTTCGTAAGGACGCCAATTTCGGGCAGCAGTACGCCTCCGCCCTCGTGGGGGAGGATTCGGCGCACGGGTATTTCACGGGCGGTCCGGCGGGTCGCAGGCGCGCGGTGCGCGTTGACGGCGAGAACACTCGCGGGGAGCGTCAGCGCGTGGACGACGGTGCGCGGAAGCGCGGCCTGGCGAGCCGGTGGATTAGCTTGGTGTACCGCTTCCCAGGGATTTCGATCGCGGTGGTGATGCTGGCGTTGGCGGCGCTGACTCTGCCGGCGCTGAACCTGCAGCTATCGCTGCCGAATGACAAGACGGCGAACGTGGACTCCACCCAGCGCAAGGCCGCCGAGATGACGGAGGCGGGCTTCGGCCCGGGGCGCAACGCCCCGTTCCTCGTGATCGTCAACGGCAAGAATGCGGATCCGGATTCGCCCGCGCTGGCGACGTACATTAAGGGTCAGGCGGACATGCAGGCCGCGGAGGCGCCGGAGGCGCCGGGCGGGGACGCGCCAGGCGGAGATGCGCCGGAGGCGCCGGGCGGGGACGCACCGGGCGGGGAGGCGCCGGGCGGAAACGAGCAGGCCGCGGAGGCTGGTCAGGGGGCTGGCGACCGGACTAAGGCCGCGGCGCAGGCGTCATTTATTTACACAATGGAGAACCTGGGCAGCAACATTCATGTCAAGCATGCGCAGCTCATCGGCCAGAGCGACGATGGGTACGTGGCGCAGCTGCTGATCACACCCCAGGGTGGGCCGACGGACGAAGGCACCGCCTCGCTGATCCACGCGCTGCGCAGCCAGCAGAGCGTGATCGAGAAGGAAACCGGCGTGGACATGGGCATCACCGGACTGATCCCCATCCAGCAGGACGTCACCAGCCAGCTGTCGAAGGCTATGCCGATCTACCTTGCGTTGGTCGTGGGGCTGGCGCTGGTGCTGCTGCTGATGATCTTCCGCAGCATCACCGTGCCGATCATGGCGGCACTCGGATTCCTGCTGTCCGTCGGCGGTGCCTTTGGCCTGACCGTGCTGGTCTGGCAGGAAGGCTGGGGCGGGCTGTGGAGCTCGCCGGGGCCGCTGATCAGCTTCATGCCGATCTTCCTTATCGGCGTGACGTTCGGGTTGGCGATGGACTACCAAGTGTTCATCGTGTCGCGCATGCGGGAACGCTTCAAGCACGAATCCGCTGAGGCGGCGCGGACCTCGAAGTACACGCCCGTCGAAGACTCGGTGATCTTCGGCTTCGGCATGGGTGCGAAAGTCGTCACCGTGGCGGCGCTGATCATGATCGGCGTGTTCGCCAGCTTCATCTTCCAGCCACTGCCGTTCGTGCAGATCTTCGGCTTCGCGCTGGGCGCCGCCGTGCTGTTCGACGCCTTCCTCGTGCGCATGACCTTCATCCCCGCCATGATGATGCTGCTCGGCAAGGCGACCTGGTACATGCCGAAGTGGCTGGACCGCGTGCTGCCGACCTTTGACATTGAAGGATCGCAGCTGGAGCGCGACTTCCGCTCCGGGGAGATCCAGCGCTTCGACAACGCCGGGCGCCCGGCGAGCCCGCGCTAGCGCGCGGGCGCGCGGCATGCATGCCCGCGCCTGCCCCGCCGACCATCCGGCCTGCCCGCGCTAGCGCGAGCCCAGGCGCTCCCGCCACGTCGAGCCGTAGTAGCGCGCCATGAACTCATTCCGGAACTCGTAGAAACGCCCCTGCTCCATGGACTCGCGAATCCGGTCCACCAACCCCACCATGAAATGCAGATTGTGCAGCGTGCACAACGTCCCGGCCAGGTACTCCTTCGCCTTTAACAAGTGGTGAATATAAGCGCGCGAATAATTTTCCGAGACATAACCGCCTACTGCGGCGTCAATAGGAGAAAAATCCCTCTTAAACCGCGCGCCCATAAGATTCAGGCGACCGTCCAGCGTGTACACGCCACCGCGGCGGCCCAGGCGAGTCGGCGCGACGCAATCGAACGTGTCCGCGCCGGCCTCGATCGCCGTGAACAGGTCATCCGGCTCCGAGATGCCGAGCAGGTGGCGGGGCTTATCCTCCGGCAGCTCCTCGGCGACCCAGCGGACGATCGTGCCGAGGTTCTCCTTCTCCAGCGCGCCGCCAATGCCGAAGCCGCCGAACCCGCGGTTGCCCTGCGCCTCGGCCTCGTCGGACAGCTGCACCAGCCCGCGGGCCGCCTGCCGGCGAAGATCCTCGTACTGCGCACCCTGCACCACGCCCCACAGCGACTGCAGTGGGCGGTGCGGGCGCAGATCCGTCAGGCGCTGGTGCTCCGCCAGGCAGCGGCGGGCCCAGCGATGCGTGCGCGCGACGGATTGCTCCTGGTAGGGGCGGGTATTCACCAGCGTGGTGAGCTCGTCGAACGCGAACATAATGTCCGCGCCCAGCTGGTGCTGGATCTGCATCGAGACCTCCGGCGTGAAGCGGTGCTTACTGCCGTCGATGACGCTGCGGAAATCCACGCCGTCCTCGTCCACCACGGCCATGCGCTTTTTCTGCTGCTGGATGATGTCCGATTCGCTGCGGCCTTTTGTGTCCATGGCCAGGACTTTCTTGTAGCCCACGCCGAGGCTCATGACTTGGAAGCCGCCGGAGTCCGTGTACGTCGGCCCGTGCCAGTTCTCGAACTCCGCGAGCCCGCCGCCTTCGTCCACAATGTCCGGGCCCGGCTGCAGGTACAGGTGGTACGCGTTGGACAGCATCGCCTGCGCGCCCGTCGACCGCACCTGCTCGGGCGTGAGGGTCTTGACCGTTGCTTTTGTCGCTACCGGGATGAACGCTGGGGTGTGGATGTTCCCATGCGGAGTCTTTATGACGCCCGTACGCCCCAGCGCGCCAGCGCCTCCGTTCGCTTGCGCGCTTCCGCCGGCTCCAGCGCTTCCGCTTGCGCCCGCGCCCGTGCCCGCACCCGCGCTTGCGTTTCCACCCGCGCCTGCGTTTCCAGCCGCGCCCGCGTTCGCGCCTGCGCTGTCGCTATCGCGCAGCCGGGTGCGCACTTCGAAGGACAGATCTGCGTTGTGAGCGCTGGCGCCCGCGCTGGTGTTTCCCTGATTGTCGGCCATGGCGCCCTATTTTATCCTCCGCTTCCGTCGGCGCTCCCTTCCACGCCGCCGATTTCCTCTCCCGCACCGCCGATTCCCCTTCCCGCGTGGTCGATTTCCCGCCTGCATTCCTCCCCATTCCCGCTTGCCCGGCCCCGTGCCGCCACATCAGCCCCACTGGTCCCATCTTCTGCCCGGGCCTATTGGCTGAGCGTTTACCCCTCCCTCCGGCCCGCCCCATCTGTCCCTCTAGTCCCATCAGCCCCAGGGCTGCCGAATCTCGGGGCGGGTCAAAATGCGAATGTCCCAAATCTTCGAGTTATTGAAACTAGCAGGTATGAAGCGCAAAAACTCAACGCTCTGACCTGCACAAACAGAATGGTTATATTTTAAGACGTGGAATTTGGGACATTTGGCCGTCCAAGCGTCGGAAAACTTGCAGAACGGCGTCGGCTCGTCTGACTGATCGGCGCACTCTCTCCCCTTTCGGCGCGGAGAAAATCGCTTAAACGGGGTTAGAAGCGCTCCGCCGGATTTGGCGTCTTCCGTGCCGACTCGATGCACGCCCTACCGGCGAACTTATTCCCGCGCCGACACCATTCTTCTTCCTTAGGAAAGCAATTACCTCCAGCCAGGAGCTGCTACTCCCACGCCGGCACACCTCCCCGGTAGTTGGTGGTGGGGAATTCGAGGCCATGCTGCGTCATTTGCTTATGAATCCTGCAGATGTCCGCCACGGCGCTTCCATCGCGGAAGTTATTGCGATCTACTCGGTAAATGCGCAGCCCTAGGTTCTGCAATTTCCGCTCGCGCTCGCGTTCACTGAGGATCTGCCGCGCGGCGAAGACTTCTTCGTTGATCACGCCGCCTGCGTCAACACCAGCGCCGCTCAGTTTGCCATCGCCGAGTTTCGTGGAACCGGGTTGGTACTTTCCCTGGCCGTCATATTCGATCACCAGTCCGCAGGGATAGAAAAAGTCCACGCGACCTGCGAAGTAGTCCTCGTAGTGTAACTCCACCTGCTGGAGAGGCGCAGGCAGTCCGGCCTCCCACAGTTTCACTTTTAGCTCAGATTCTCGCGGGCTCTCGGATGCACCGTTGATCAGTCGCAATGCGTCCCTCACCTTTGAGATCCCCCGGAGTTTCCGCAGTTTGCCTGCATCAGCGAGCAGAGCCGTAATAAATTCCGAAATCCCCACGCCGTCGGCACCGGCCCGTGCGGCGAATTCCGCGGCCACGACAGCATCCGCCACGCTGTGCCAACGGGCGAGGTCGATGATTGTGTCAGTAATGCAGGTGAGCCGCACTTCACGCAGCCCATTCGCGGTTACTACTTGTAGCATTTCTAGACGTTGCGTGGCTTTTGCATGCAACGGCCGCGCTGTTCGGAGGTGGCGAGTCACGTTGCTACCACCCGGCGGGTAGTACCCGATCTCGGCGTTCGGTTCCGCCCGTCCCGCGATCGGCAGCCCGTGCAGCAGCGCCGCGGAGCGCCCGCACAGCACGCCGTTTGTGCAGCTCAGGCCATGTGCGATCGCGTTCAATCGCACCTTCTCGGCACGCGGCAGCTCGTCCCAATGCGCGCGCTCGGCGTAGATCCCTGGCGCAATCTTGTAGTGCTTCCGCCCGCGCGCCAGCCCACGCCGCGCGCTTTCCCGAAGTTCTTTCGCCTCGATGAGCAGCGTTGTTGTTGTCTTTTCTTCATGACGCCCCCACGCCAACGAATTCACATTTCCCCCACACGTTGAGCTTGTCCCCTTGGCTTCAAAGTATCGCAGATCCGCGGGTAGCCTTGCCAGAGAAAGTGGAAACAGGAGGCGACGGCATGACGCGAGCGGAAGCGCAGGCAGCGCAGGCGGCGGAGGCGCGGGCGGCGGAGGCGCGGGCAGCGCAGGCGGGGGAGACGATGGCAACGCAGGCGGGGGAGTTGGCTGAGGTTGCGAGCGGGGGACAGCGAGGGGCGGGGCGGTACGCGCCCAGCCCCTCGGGGGATCTGCATCTGGGGAATTTTCGGACCGCCGTGCTGGCGTGGTTGTTCGCCAAGCACGAGGGCCGCGAGTTTCGGATGCGGATCGACGATATTGATGCTCAGCGCTCGTCGGAAGAAAGTGCGAAACAGCAACTACGGGACCTTGCCACTATGGGGATTGGGTTCGAGGGGAGGCTGTGGCGTCAACAAGAATGCTGGTCAGAGTACGAAAAAGCGCTACAGACGCTGCGAGAAAAGGGGCTCGTGTACGAGTGCTACTGCTCGCGGAAGGACATCGCCGAAGCGGTCCGCGCGCCGCACGCCGCGCCGGGAGCGTACCCGGGAACGTGCCGCGACCTGGGGGAATCGGAGCGGGCGGCCAAGCGCGCGGAGTTAGCGGCGCGGGGGCGAGTGCCGGCGTTGCGGCTGCGCGCGGGCGTGGACGAGTGGGAAGTGCGCGAGCGGTTCGCCGTGGGCGGCGGGGTGTACCGCGGGGCGGTGGATGACATGGTGCTGCGGCGCGGCGGGAACGCGCCGAAGGGCGCGGGTGCCGGCGTGGGCGCGGGCGCGCCGGACGGTGGCGGAGCTGCGAGACCAGGCGTGGGGGCGTCGGTCGGTGGCGGAGCTGATTCGGGCGGGCAGGTGAACCGGGACTACGCCTACAACCTGGCCGTGGTTGTTGACGATGCGCTGGCCGGGGTGGGGCAGGTCGTGCGCGGGGATGACCTGCTGAGTTCCGCGCCGAGGCAGGCGTATCTGGCACACCTGCTGGGGTTGCCTCCGGTGGAGTATGTGCACGTTCCGCTGGTGTTGGAGCCGGACGGGAAGCGCCTGGCGAAGCGGGACGGGGCCGTCACGCTGCGGGACTTCCCGGGCGGGGCGCAAGGGATGCTGCGGTGGATCGCGGACTCGCTCGGCGAGGCGGTGGACGTGTCGGCGGCAGAAACGGTAGGCGCTGAAGTGGAGGCGGCTGGAGCGGCCGGGGCCGCTGGCGAGCGCGAGGCGGCGGGAGTGGCCGGGGCGGCTGGAGCGACGGAGGCGGCGGGCGCCGGAGGCATTACGCCCGCCGCGCTGCTGCGGACGTTCCGGCCCGAACTACTTCCCCGCGAGCCCGTGACCTGGCGCCCCGCGGAAAACGCAGAGGACTAGGGCGCGGCAAGTCGATGCGCAGCGTGGCCGACGTGCGGAAACGCCCGCGCCCTGCGGAGGTTCAGCGCGCTAGCGCACCGCGCGCGGGCGGAACTTCGGCGGGAGCTTCTTCTGCGCGGCCGTGCGCGCGATGGCGGCGTTCTTGCTCATCAGCAGCCGAGCCTGGCGCAGGCGTTCGCGGGCGAAGGTGCGACGCGCGCCGGTCTCCCACGTCTCGTCGACCAGTTTCTTAGCCAACGCCACCGAATCGGGAGAGCGCTCGATGATCTGCTGTGCCAGCTCCTCCGCTGCGGCCAGTGGATCCTCCACAGCCTTGGCCAGGCCTAGCTCCGCGGCGCGTTCCCCGGAGAAGATCTCCCCGGTCATGGCCAGCCGCTTCACCTCGTCGATCGGCAGCAGCTGCTTCAGGGACATGATCCCCGACATGTCCGGCACCAGGCCCCATTTCGCTTCCAGCACTGACCAGTGGGCGTCAGTACCAGTAAACCTAAAGTCCGCACCCAGAGCGATCTGCACGCCACCGCCGAAGCAGTAGCCCTCCACCGCGGCGATCACCGGGAAGGGGAGGCGACGCCACGTCCACGGCGCCTCCTGGAACGTGTTGGTGCCGCGCAGGGGACGCGGGATGAAATGCGAAAGCATGCGCGGCGGGCTTTTCAGCGTATCCGCGAAGTCGAGGCCGGCGGAGAAGTTGCCTTCCGCGCCAGAGAGGATGACCACGCGGACGGAGCGGTCGCGGCGGAGCGTGTGCGCGGTGGAGATGAGCTGCTGGAGCAGGTCTATCGTCAGCGAGTTCAGCTTGCGGGGGCGGTTCAGGCGGACGTGGACGAGGCCGGGGATGGACTCGGAGTATTCCGTGGTGACGAGTGGGCCGTTGCCGGGGGTGCTGGTGTCGGACGGGTCGGTGCCGGAAGTGCCGGAGGCGCCGGATGGGCTGGTAGCAGTCATGCCTTTCAACCTAGGGCACGGCGGATCGTGCAGTGGCGGGATTGGAGAAACCAGGGGCTAGGCAGGTTCACCAGGGTAAGCAGTAGAAAAACAAAACCGGCGCCGGGGACCGCGTTGCGGTCACCGAGCGCCGGCGCCTCACTATGTGAGATGTGGCGGAGGATAGGGGATTTGAACCCCTGAGGGATGTGACTCCCGCACGCGTTCCAGGCGTGTGACATAGGCCGCTAGTCGAATCCTCCATGTCGAACGGCAGAACAGAATAGTAGCTCTGACGTACTCATGACAGGCTACACAACGCTGCCTTTAGTTTCCAAATCCGGTGCTAGGGGTTGGAAAGTGGGCGTCGATAAGAAAGAAAGAACGAGCCTTTGGAACAACGAGTGCGCGTGAGTTAGTATGGGCAGCGGATTCCGCGCGGCGTGTATCTTGTGAACTCCCCCAGGGCAGGAATGCAGCAAGGGTCAACGAGCTCTGACGGGTGCGCGGGGTCCCCTTTTTTTATGCCCGCGCTGTGCCCGCTTCGGTGCCCGCGCTACAGCCAGTTATTGCGCTTGAACCACCACCACATCAGCACAACCACGCCGACCATCGCGGCCAGGCAGACGTAGTAGGCGTAGTGCCACTGCAGCTCCGGCATGTTTTCGAAGTTCATGCCGTACACACCCGCAATCATCGTAGGGGCAGCGGCCATACCGACGACCGCGGAAATCGTGCGCATATCCTGGTTTTGACGCAAAGAAATGATCGCCGAACCCGCGTGAATAAGGGAAGTCAGGCGCTCGTCGAAAGAATCGATCCTGTCCTTGGCCAGCATGGCGTGGTCCAAAACATCGCGGAAGAACGCTCTGATCTGCTTCGACGTTAGATCCTTGTGGTTGTCGATCAGCGCGCGCAGGGCGGGGATCAGGGGGTCGATGGCGTGGCGCATCTCCAGGATCTCGCGCTTGAGGACGTAGATATTCTCGATGTCGAACTCCGCGCCGAGGGTGAAGACTTCCTCTTCCAGTCCATCAACTCGGTCTTCCAGAGCCTCCGCAATGCGCGTGTATTCGTCGACGAGGTAGTCGGTGATCGCCCAGGCAATCGACAGCGGCCCCTTGCTGCGCAGCTCCGGCGCCTGCTCTAGACGCCTTTCCGGGTTGGGCAGATCCGTGCCGTGGGACACGACGATGATGAACTTCCGACCGATGACCATCTGCACCTCGCCGGTCTGAATGATGTCGCGCCGGTCGACCAGGTCCTTGTTGCCCGCGTAGCGCACAGAACGGACGACCGTGAACAGCTGATCTTCGTAGCGCTCCAGCTTGGCGCGCTGGTGGGCGTTGACGGCATCCTCGACGATGAGCTCGTCGACGTCGTAGCGCTGGGCCACCTTCGTCATCTGCTCCTCGGAGGGTTCCTCCAGGTCGACCAGGACGAAGTCCTTGCTGGTGCCGTCCGACAGCGCTTCAATGTCTTTCAGCGCCGTGGCGTAGTTCGCCTGGCCTGGGTACTGCTTGCCCTGCACGTAAAGGCGACATTCACGGATGGCGCGTTCGACGGGTACCCGGATTCGGTTGGGTGGTGTGTGTGCCATGGTGGATCCTTTCCAACTCAATCCGACAGACGGTGCGCGGGCAGTGCGTGGGCAGTGCACGGGTAGTGCGCGCGGGGCGCGGGAGGGCGCTAGGGCATGCTTGTGCGCTTCAACTCGTCGATATCCTAGCGCTCGGCGGTGCCGCCTGCAGGTAGCGGTGGTGCGGATCGCCGGGGCCGCGGCGCCCACAGCGCCGGGGCGCGCTGTCCGGGGCTTCGGTTAGACTTGCAGAAAGAAAGCCACACCGATGGCTAGCCCAGCACGCCACAAGCGGGAGAGACTGCATATGAATATCGATAACGTCAACGCCGAACTCCTCCTCAGCATGAAGGAGGATGTCCGTCAGGCTTATGAAGAGCTTCACTCCAAGGGTCTGAACCTCGACCTCACGCGCGGTAAGCCGTCGGCGGAGCAGCTGGATTTCTCGGTGGATCTGCTGAGCCTGCCGGGGGAGAACTTCACCTCGCCCTCCGGGGTTGACGTGCGCAACTACGGCGGTGGCGTTGGCCTGACGGAGGTCCGTCAGCTGTGGGCGGACGTCTTGGGGCTGCCGGTGGATAACGTCATCGCCGGTGATGCCTCCAGCCTGAACATCATGTTCGACCTGATCAACTGGGCCTACACCTTCGGCACCAACGATTCCGAGCGCCCGTGGTCGGCCGAGGAGAAGCTGAAGTGGATCTGCCCCGTGCCGGGCTACGACCGCCACCACTCCATCACCGAGCTGTTTGGCTTCGAGATGCTGACCGTTGATATGACCGACGAAGGCCCCGACATGGACCAGGTTCGCGAGTTGGCGAAGGACCCGGCAGTGAAGGGCATGTGGGCCGTGCCGATGTTCGCCAACCCGACGGGCGTGACGTACTCGCAGCAGACCGCCGAGGCGCTGGCTGCGATGGAAACCGGCGCCCCGGACTTCCGCATCGTCTGGGATAACGCCTACGCGGTACACACGCTGACCGGCGAGTTCCCGGAGATCATCAACATCCTCGACGTCGCCGAAAAGGCGGGCAACCCGAACCGTTTCTGGGCCATGTCCTCCACCTCTAAGATCACTTTCGCAGGCGCGGGTCTGGCCTTCTTCGCTTCCTCCACGGAGAACCTGGAGTGGTACAAGAAGATCGCCAACGTGCGTGGCATTGGTCCGAACAAGGTCAACCAGCTGGCCCACCTGCAGTACCTGAAGGATGCCGAGGGCGTGCGCGACCTCATGCGCAAGCACGCGGGCTCCCTGGGGCCGAAGTTTACCCGCGTGGTGGAGATCCTGGAGCGGCGCCTGGGCGAGGCCAACGTCGCCGAGTGGACCGTCCCGGAAGGTGGCTACTTCATCTCCGTGAATCTGCTGGACGGCACTGCCTCCCGCGTTGTGGAGCTGGCGAAGAAGGCCGGCGTGGCCCTGACCGCCGCGGGCTCCACCTACCCGCTGAAGCAGGATCCGAACGATCGCAACCTGCGCCTGGCGCCGTCCATGCCGACGATCGAACAGCTGGAGATCGCCATGGAGGGCTTTGCCACCTGCGTGCTCTACGCCGCGATCGAGATGGTCGAGCACGCCGCGGGCCAGCGCTAGACACGGGAGGAGGTCGCCATCAACACCGAGGAAACATTCGTCTGGGTCCAGGGCTTACTGCCCGGCGAGCCGACCATCGCGCGTCGCAGGATCGGCGATTCCTTCCCCGAGTTCGCTGTCGCCGAGGTGTTTCTTGGTGACGCCCCCACGGGCCAGAACCACACACCCCAGGAGGGTGGCGCTGGATCCGCGGAGAGCGGCGATGAAGCCGTGCTAGCGGAGACGGTGGCCATGACCATCGACGCGGGGCGATTGGAATCGGGACTGGAAACAGAAGATGGCTCCGACCTGCGCGTTGAGCTGCTGACAGTGGTCAGCGGGCACAACGATACCGCCGCCGACCTGCTGACACATGCGGCCTCGATGATCTCCCAGGACCCCGGCCACTGGCCGCCACAGCCGGGCACCTTGCTGCCGAATGTGGTGCAGCAGATGGATGCGGATTCCGAGCGGAAGATCACCGCCCGCAACGGCCTGCTGGTGGTTCCCTATGTATGGGACGACGGTGTGCCGCACGTCCACGAAGTCACCTCCGGCGGCGCGAGCCGCCACTCGAAGGAAGGCGACACGGACGTGGAGTTCACCCACCCCGGCCGGCTGACGATCGTCGCGCAACTGGTGATGCTCACCGACGAGGAAGCTGAACTAGCGCAGACGGCCGGTGTGGCTGCGGTGCAGGAGCGGTTGGTGCGTGAGGGCGTCAATATCAACAACATCTGGCGCTAAGGCAACCGCAACTGGTCGTCCTCAGCGGAATGTAGGGTAGGTTCGTGGCACTTTATAGGAAATATCGTCCGGCGACGTTTGCCGAGGTCGTGGGGCAATCTCACGTGACCGAGCCGTTGTCGGTGGCGCTGGACAGCGGGCGGATCAACCACGCGTACCTGTTCTCCGGGCCGCGCGGCTGTGGCAAGACGTCGTCGGCGCGCATTCTGGCGCGGTCGCTGAACTGCGTGGAAGGGCCGACGTCCATGCCCTGCGGAAAGTGCGAATCCTGCGTATCGCTGGCTCCTGGCGGGCCGGGGAACCTGGACGTTACGGAGCTGGACGCCGCCACGCACAACGGCGTGGACGACATGCGCGAGCTGCGCGAACGCGCCTTCTATGCGCCTGCGGAATCGCGCTACCGGGTGTTCATTATCGACGAGGCGCACATGATCTCCACGGCAGGCTTCAACGCGCTGCTGAAGATCGTGGAGGAGCCGCCGGAGCACCTGATCTTCATCTTCGCGACGACGGAGCCGGAGAAGCTGCTGCAGACGATCCGTTCCCGAACCCACAATTACCCGTTCCGACTGTTGGCTCCGCCAGATATGCGCGGGCTGCTGGAATCGGTGGTGTCCGGCGAGGGGGTGCCGGTGGAAGATGCCGTGTATCCGCTGGTCATCCGCGCGGGTGGTGGCTCGCCGCGTGACTCGCTGTCGATTATGGACCAGCTGCTGGCCGGCGCTGGTCCGGAGGGGGTGACGTACAACCGTGCGCTGGCCCTGCTGGGTGTTACGGATTCCACCCTGATCGACCGCGCGGTGGATGCGCTGGCGGAGCATGACTCTGCGGCGCTGTTCGCCGTGGTCGACGAGGTGATTGACGCGGGCTACGACCCGCGTCGCTTCGGCGAGGATCTGCTGGATCGCTTCCGCGATCTGCTGGTGGTGCAGGCCGTGCCGGATGCCTTCGACCGAGGGTTGGTTAATGCGCCGGAGGAATCCCGCGACGTGCTGCGCGAGCAGGCGCAGAAGCTGGGGCAGGCGACGCTGACGCGGTGCGCGTCCCTCGTGAACGAGGGGCTGGCGCACATGCGTGGCGCCACGGCACCGCGACTGTTGCTGGAGATCCTGTGTGCTCGCATGGCGCTGCCCGCCGCAGGCATGACGGTAGAAGCGCTGGCGCAGCGGGTGGAGGCCCTGGAGAAGGGGCACGGCGGAGCTGGTGCTGCGGGTGCTGGTGGCGGCGTGGGTGCTTTGCCTGGTGCCGTGGCTAGCTCGGGAATGGGCGCGGGCGCCAGCGGTGCTGGCACTGGCGCAGGTGCGGGTTCAGGCTCGCGCACGAGCGTCGACACTGGCGTGCGCGGCAGCCGTGCGGAGATGTTCGCGCGTCGAAGGAAGGCCGTGCCCCAGGCTGAGCCCCAGAACGCCGCGCCGCAGAACGCCGAACCCCAGAACGCCGAGCCCCAGAACGCCGAGCCGGCGCGAGCTGCTGAATCCTCGGCCGCGGGGCAGACTCCCGTCACGGAGCAGTCCCAGCCTCAAGAGGCGAAGTCCGCAGCGACAATGGAGGCTGTAGCAGCGGCAGCGGAAACTTCCCCAGAGCAGGAATCCCCGGCCATCGCTGAGGCGCGCCGGGCTCGCGACATCTTGCAGCGTCACCGCCAGGCCAGCGCTGCGGAGTCTGCGCCTGCGGAGGCCGCGTCCCAGGAGGCGTCCGTACCGGCAGAATCCGCCAAGTCTGCGTCCGCACAGTCCGCGTCCGCACAGTCCGCGTCCGCACCGGCTAAGGCCGCCACGATCGACTCTGAAACCTGGGGTCGCGTCATGGAAGCCATCCATGACCAGGATCTAAGCGCCTGGATTGCCCTCCGTGGTGCCACGCTTCGTTCGACCCAGCCCAACCCAGGCGAGATCCACGTTGACCACCACACCGGTTCGCTGGCGCGACTGGTCAGCGAGCAGAAGAACGCGGAAGCCTATGCTCGGGCGATCAAGGACGTCACAGGGAACACCGCCCGCATCGTCGTCTTCGTCGGCGACGAAGCTATCGGCGCTGGTTCAAACGGAGCCGCCGAAGCTGCCGGAGCCACCGGAGCTGCTGAAGCGGCCGGGAGCAATGAATCCACGGGAGGTGATGAGCCGGGAAAATCTGAACCGGCGGCGGCACAGCCCACCGCCGGTGAGGGACCAACGCCAGCCTCCACACCGGTGAACCCCGTGCCAGCGGAAACCCCGATGGACGTAGCGGCCTCCCGCAGTGCAGCCAGCAGTGCCCTGGAGCGCGCCCGCGCGATGGAAGAAGCCATGCGCAAGGCTTCGCACTCCCACCGCAACGCAGGCGCAGCAGGCAAAGGTGCAAGAGCTGGCGCTGGTACTGGGAATGGCACTGGAACTGGTGCTGGGGCTGGGACGGCGACCAACGCCAACCAGGCTGACTCGCAGGAAGATCCGAACTCCGGCTGGCGCGCCCGCGCTGAACGCGCCAAGGCACGCAAGAAATACAACATGGAGAACGGCTTCAACGGCGTGCCCCTACCCGACGAGCCGCCAGTTGATGCCTACGGAGACGGACCCGTCGACAACTGGAATGGCGGCGCAGCCGCTGGCACCAACGCAGCCGCCGACCCCGGCTATGCCGCCGACGTTCCGTTGCCTCCCGAACCGTCCGAGCAGACTGGCCCGACCGGCTCGACCGGCCCGACCGGCCGGACGGAAGGTCCCATGTCCCAGGCCGCACACCGCCAGCCCCAGGCTGAAACGGTTGCTGGTGGGGACGAGGGGGCGTCCCAAAGAAATGAGCAGAGGGAACGCGACGAGCTGCTCGCCGACCTAGAGAGCGCGCCCGGGCAGCGCGACCACCGCACGCCGCTGGAAATCGCAGGTGAACTGATCGAAAAGAGCCTCGGCGCGGAGCGAGTTCGCTAAGCGTGAACAGCGCGCCGCCCACACGCGACAGCGCCTAACGCGCCTGTCCGGGCCGACCGGTACAGTTGTGGAAGAACAAAGCCAACAAAAGCCGACGAAAGGTTAAGAACATGACCCAGCCAGATATGAACCAACTGATGCAGCAGGCCCAGCAGATGCAGGCACAGCTGCAGGAAGCACAGCGCGAGATCGCAGCTTCCACCGTCAAGGGCGAGGCTGGCAACGGCCTGGTCACCATCTCCATCGCAGGCACCGGTGAGGTCACCGACATGGAGATCGACCCGAAGATCGTCGACCCCGAGGACATCGACACCCTGAAGGACCTGCTGCTCGGCGCATTCAAGGACGCTAACCAGAAGCTGCAGACCCTCGCCGAGGAGAAGATGGGCCCGCTGTCCCAGGGCATGGGTGGCCTGGGCTTCTAAAACTTTCTGCAAGTTCAAAGAGAGACCTAGTTGTTCGAAGGACCCCTACAGGACGTCATCGACGAATTCTCCCGGCTGCCCGGCATCGGGCCGAAAAGCGCGCAACGCATCGCGCTGCACCTGCTGAACGAGGAGCCGGAGGATATCGAACGCTTCCAAAGCGCACTCGGCCGCCTGCAGCGCGGAGTGACGTTCTGCCGAATCTGCCACAACATCTCCCAAGAAGATGTGTGCCGGATCTGCGCGGACTCTAACCGCGACAAGAGCATCATCTGCGTTGTCGAAGAGTCCAAAGATATACAGGTGATCGAGCGCACCGCAGAGTTTCGCGGGCGCTACCATGTGCTCGGCGGGGCGCTTGACCCGCTGAACGGCATCGGCCCGAAGGAGCTGAACGTCACGCCGCTGGTGCAACGCATCGGCGGGGCGCTGCCGGACGTTGCGCTCGGTGCGAAAGGGGCCGCGAAGGGTGGCGGTGCTTCTCTGGGCGGCGCCGACACGTCCGCAACCGCTGATCCCAGTGCCACCGCCGACGTCGAGTACGACACCGCCCCCGAGATCACCGAAGTCATTATCGCCACCGACCCGAACACGGAAGGTGAGGCGACGGCCTCCTATCTCGGCCGCCTGCTGCGTGACTTCCCCGGGCTGACGGTCACGCGCCTGGCCTCGGGGATCCCGATGGGCGGGGACTTGGAGTTCGTCGACGAGCTCACCCTGTCCCGCGCCTTCGCAGGCCGCACCGCGCTGTAGCGTAGGCGCTTAGAGGCGTTCCTTTCTTAGCGACGCCACCTCGCGCTCCAATTGCCCCGCCAGCTCACCTTGGAACTCGGGGAGCTCGTTCAGCGCAACCCCCATCGCGCGGGCCAGCAGCCAGTCCGCCAACTGCGGATTCCTGGCCAGCACGGGGCCGTGCATGTACGTCGCCACGACGGATCCCTGCACGGCGCCTTCGGCGCGCGTCTGCCGGTGGGCATCTTCGCCGGAAAGCCCGGCGGCCTCCGCGCCGTGGCTATCAGTGTTGCCCGTGCCACGGGTTAGGCGCCCCAGAGGTTCCGCATCCGCGCCCAGGATCGTCGCACCCATGTGGTTGGCGAACCCCGTCAGCGGCTCGGTCAGGCCTGCTGCGCCCGTCACAGCGGAGGCTGTCGGGGTGGAGGCGATCTCGCCGATCATGCGCTCGGCGAGTTGGGACGTGGTGGCGTCAATAAGACCAAGACCTTCGACGGTGCGACCATGGCTGGTGAAGGACCGGCCAAACACCTGCAGACCTGCGCAAATAGCCAGAACCGGGCGGCCGGCGGCGACCGCGCGGGCGATGCCGCCGTCGCTGATGAGGTGCTCTGCGGCCAGAACCTGCGCGGTATCCTCGCCGCCGCCGACGGTGTACACGTCGAGTGTCTCCGGGACGGGCTCGCCCAGGTGGATGGGGTGAATCTCCGCGGAAATGCCGCGCATGCGGGCGCGCTGGCGCAGAACCAGGGCGTTGCCGTCGTCGCCATACGTGCCCAGCACGTCGGGCAGGATCAGGCCGATGTTCAGGTCGGCAGGCTTGGTGGCGCCTGCGGCTCCGGTGGTGCTCATTTACGCATCCCCTTCCTTGTCCAGCACCCGCTTCAAATCGCGGAACGCCGTGTAGTTCGCCAGGACCTCCACGCGGCCGGGCGGGCAAGAACGGATCGCCTCGACCGTGTCCTTGATCAGGTTGTGCTCGACAGAGGCGTAGCCCAAGCGGACCGCCAGATCCGTGCCGCGCTCGCCCGCGGCCACCACGTGCACGCCCTCGAAGTTTTCGAAGCGCACATCCCACAGCCACGACAGGTCCTGGCCGTCGGCGACCTGGCCGTTTACGCTGATCACGAGGCTATCGGCGGTACGATCCACCATCGACAGAGCTTCCTGCCAGCCGGCTGGATTCTTCGCCAGCATCAGGCGGACCTCGTGGTTGCCGAAGCGGACCACAGAGTAGCGGCCCGCGACGTTATCCACCTTCTCCGCAGCGGCGATGGCCTGTTCGGTGGAGATTCGTTGGGGGAGAAGCTCGCTCAAAGCCACGGCGGCGGCGACGGCCTGGGTGGCGTTGCCGCGGTTCGCATTGCCCGGGAGCGTCAGGTTCATCGGGTGCAGAGTGCCCTCGCCGTCGATCAGCCCCTCGTCGGTGATGCGCCAATCGGGCGTTGGCCTGCGGAATTCGCGCCCGTCCGGCAGCTTCTTCGCCGCGAACCAGTCCACCACGCCGTCCTCGCCAGTGCGGTGGATGATCGCGCCTTCGGTGCGCGGGCAGCTTGTCGAATCGCCCGTCCAGCCGAAGCCAGCGCTGACCCACTGGACGTTCGGGGAATCCCAGGCGGCGGAGGTAACGGAAACGTCGTCGCAGTTAGCGATGACCTGCATGTTTGGCCGCGCCTCCACGCACGCACGCAGGGCACGCTCGATCTTGTTGATCTCGCCGACGCGGTCTAGCTGGTCGCGCGAGAGGTTCAGCAGCACCAGCACGTCCGCGTCTAGTTTCTCGGCAATGTTGGGGACGTGCAGCTCGTCGACTTCGAGCACGACTGTGTCAGCGTCGCGCCCGGCGAGCAGCGCGCTGATCACGCCCGCGTCCATGTTGTCGCCACCCTCATTGGTGCAGACAGTCGCAGCCGTGCGGACGGCACTCGCCAACATGCGAGTGGTTGTGGACTTGCCATTTGTGCCCGTGACCAGCACCGTTGGACGCTTCTTGCCATCTTTGCCCGCGCCGAGGCTTGCCATCAGCTGCGGGTCGATTGCCCCGCCGACCAGGCCGCCGATCATGCCGCCGGCTCCTCGGCCCGCCTTTTTGGACGCCCACGTCGCCAGTTGCGCCATGCGAATCGCAACGGAGCTGCGGAACCGCTGCAGCCCGGAGCGGCGTGTGCCGGCGGGCTGAGTGCCGGCGGGCTGAGCGGCTGCAGGCTGAGCGCCTGCGGCTTGTGCGCCTGCGGCTTGAGCGCCCTGGCTCTGCTGGGCACCTGCGGCTTGTGCCCCCGCAGGCTGAGTGCCGGTTTGATCAGAGTTATCCATGGGGACTAAGTGTACCCGCCGGGGTGTGCTGGAAATTGGAGGCTGGCGCGCCGGGCCTGATGATCATTAGTCCATCTGGAGAACCGTGCGGAGTTCGGCAAAAAGTTGGGGTTGTATCTGGTGTGTGACTGTGCGACCGGTTCGTATCTTGCGGAGCAGGCCTGCCTGGGTGAGCCGCTTTAAATGATGGGAGACAGTAGGCTGGCTCAGTCCAGTGATATCTGCCAGCCGGTTTACACTGATAGGCTCGCAGCCCTCGGCTGCCAGGTGGGAGAGTATTTGCAGGCGGGCAGGGTCGGCTAGGACTTTGAACAAGATGGCATACCTGGTGGCCTCGAAGTCCGACAATGGTCCGCTACCAAGTGAACAACATGTTGAGAGGTCGGAAAGCGGAAGAATCTGTGGAGTGGCCATGCCAACAATCATATATTGACACATGTCGATACGGCACCTAGTTTAATATTGATACTAATCAATATATGGAGAAGATCTCATGGTAGCTTCCTCGCGCTCTCGTATGTCTTTTTTGGATCGGTTCTTACCTGTTTGGATTATCTTCGCAATGGTCGCGGGGCTGTTAGTGAACCATGTAGTTCCGGGAATTGGGGAGAAGCTCGGAGCTCTAGAAGTCGGGGGCATTTCGTTTCCTATTGCACTCGGCTTATTGGTAATGATGTATCCGCCTCTGGCAAAGGTTCAGTATGACAAGACTCGCCAGATCGCTTCTGATAGACGCTTGATGACAGTTTCCATTGTCTTGAACTGGATCGTGGGGCCGGCATTAATGTTTGTCTTGGCGTGGCTGTGTTTGCCAGATGAGCCTGAACTGCGCACCGGTTTGATTGTCGTTGGCTTGGCACGGTGCATAGCCATGGTTCTGGTCTGGTCGGAGCTTTCTTGCGGTGATAGGGAGTTAACTGCGGTACTGGTGGCAGTTAACTCCGTGTTCCAAGTGCTTATGTTTGGCGTGTTGGGGTGGTTCTACCTGCAGGTACTCCCGGGTTGGTTGGGGCTGCCTACAACCTCGGCCGACTTCTCGTTCTGGTCAATTGTGATTTCTGTCTTAGTATTTCTGGGTATCCCATTGGCGGCTGGTCTGGCTTCTCGCGTGTTTGGTGAGAAGATCAAGGGGCGGGAGTGGTACGAAACCAAGCTTCTGCCAGCAATTTCTCCACTTGCATTGGTTGGGCTGCTGTACACGATCGTGCTCTTGTTTTCACTGCAGGGGGAGCAGATCTCCGAACACCCATGGGCGGTGGCGCGTACGGCTGTTCCACTGGTCGCATACTTCGCTGGCATGTTCGCGATTAGCTTGGTCGTTTCAAAGGTAACGGGATTGAGCTACGCGCAGTCTGCATCGGTTTCCTTCACTGCTGCGGGAAATAACTTCGAGCTTGCTATCGCTGTGTCAATCGGAACTTTTGGAGCGACTTCTGCGCAGGCATTGGCCGGAACGATTGGCCCGCTTATTGAGATTCCGGTGCTGGTTGGACTGGTTTATGTCATGCTCTGGATGGGGCCGAAACTTTTTGCTGGGGATCCTACGCTGCCCGCTCAGCCCGGTAGCCCCACACGATCCGGTTAGTGAGGGAGCAAATCAAAATGAGTGCGAAACCTAGAGTTCTCTTTGTCTGTGTAGGCAACGGCGGGAAGTCACAGATGGCTGCTGCCATAGCCGAAAAGCATGCTGGTGAGATGATTGAGATATTTTCCGCTGGCACCAAACCAGCCGAAAACCTAAACGCTGAATCGGTGGAAGCTGTAAGTGAAGTCGGCGCTGATATGTCCGGCGGCCACCCGAAGGAAGTTGATTCAACATTGTTGCGGGAGGCTGATCGCGTGATCATTCTCGGAAAGGATGCGCAGCTAGAGCTTCCAGATGAAGCGCGAGGCAGTCTTCAGCGGTGGGTTACTGACGAGCCTTCCGCGCGTGGGGTAGAGGGTATGGAGCGCATGCGGCTGATCCGTGATGATATCGACGCCCGTGTGCAGACTCTCGTTGCCGAACTGCTCGACGGTTGGAGCGGATAGTCCCTAATCCCGTTTAAGCGGTTTTATTGGCGCCCGCGGGGCCGGGTGCGTGCAAATCGGCCTGACGGACGTCGTAGGTTTGCCGCGAGTTTTGCAACATTTCCGACACTCAAGGGGTTCAGTGTCCCAAATTCCACGTCTTAAAACATAACTATTCTGTTTGCGCAGGTCAGGGGGTTGTGTTTTTGGGCTTCATGTTCGCTACTTTCAATAACTCGAAGATTTGGGACATCCGTAATTTTGCAGGCCAGCCGGGGCGCTCCGGCGTGGTGCTGGCGGGGTCAGTGAGACCCGTGGGGCTAGTGGGAATTGCTTCCACGGCCACCGCTGCCGCTGTGGTTGATGTTCTTGCCGCGCTTACCGCCGCCTTGGCTGCCATTCTTGCCGCTACTACTGTTTTCGCCACCGGAACCACCGGATCCACTCTTGCCGCCGGACCCGCCGGATCCATTGGATCCTCTGGAGCCCTTGCGGCGCCGGCGCCTCCGACGATTTCGCTTCTTGTTGGGGCCAGGGATATGTCCTCTGTGACCTCCGGAATTGGGGCCAGGGTTGCCGGAGTTACTGGAATTGTGGGCAGAGGTGCCAGAGTTACCAGCATTAGAGGAGCTGCCGGAGTGGCCGGATCCGCCGGAAGAGCTGCCGGAATTGCCGGAAGAGCTGCCAGATTTACCGGAACCGCCCTGAGGGCCGGCCAAACCGCTGGTTCGCGGGCGCGCGTCCGCACCCGGCTTCGTCGGAACGGCCTCCTTCTCGCCGGGCTGCACGCTATCGAGCAGAGCCAGGAAGTCCTCATCCCGGATCAGGGGGATCCCCTTCCGATCGGCGTGCATGGCCTTGCCGCGCAGCTCGTAGTTCTCATTGCACACTACCAGCGAGCTGCGACGATTCAACTTCTCGCTATACGCCAGCCCAGCCGCAACGCCCTGCCCGATCAGCACGTCCGGGTCGATCTCCACATCCGGGCTGACCACGAATTCCATACCTTCGACCAGCGGTTCCCCGCGCTTCCACGCCCCGGGGTTCACGTAGGGCCGGGGGGAGTTTGCGGCGTCAATACGAAGGCCGCTACGGCGCAGCCCAAATTGATCGGCTGCGAGGTCCTCGGGATCCAGCACAGTCAGCTCGCCGCTGCGCTGCTGCGCGAGGGCGAGTGCGGCGGTGAGGCGCGCGTTCGCCTCGAGCAGCGTGTCGGGGTCGATGTCTTTGTTACTTATTGACGCCACCGCGCCCACCGCTGGCAGCGCCGCCGCAGAGGCCTGCACGGCGGACCGGCTGGCGTTTGCGGGGACGTTTGCGCTGGTGTGAGCCTCAGTGGTTGGGGCGGGGTCGGGGGCGGGGTCGGTGTGAGCGGAGTTGGGGGCGAGGCCGTAGCTGGCGACGATGGCGCGGAGGCGCGGGTCGGTGGCGTCGGCGGCCTGGCGACGGGCGGTGGCGAGAGTGTCGATGATGGAGACCGGTGCGGGGATTGGCAAGCGCCGACCGGCGCGCCCGCGGCCGCGGCTACGACGGCCGCGATTCGCTGAACGCTGCGACAGTTTGAACTCGTGGGTGAGGAAGCCCCACACGTAGTCGGACTCGTGCATGATGAGCGTGCGTCCGTCCAAGGCCTGGTGGATCAGCTGCGCGCTGGAATTGAAGCCCAGTGCCTGGGAGAGCTCGTTGACTTGGTAGCCGTGGAGGTGCCAAGGACCCGCATCTTCGCCGGGGTTGAGGTGGCGCGTTAGCGCGCCGACTTCCTGGCCGATGTTGATAGTCGGCAGTTCATCGGCGTTTGCAACGTCGCCGGGGGCTTCCGCGCCGGGGCCGAAGAAGACCACGGAAAGTGCCACCAGCCGGGAGGTTTTCGGGTGAATGCCGGAGGTGGAGATGCTCACGGCCGCAAAGGGGGCCTCCTCCTTGGAGGGGAGGTCGTGCAGAGCGGACTCGAGCTCCGCGCGGGGGCTCGACTGGTCGTTGTCCTCGCGGGAACTCCCGCTGACGCTCCCGCTGGAATCCGCGGCAGCTCGGGCCTCGGGGTTTTCAACCGGAGCGGAGTACACCTCTGCCCCCGGCTCAGAGCGCCCCTCGGCACCTGCGGGGGAATGGTTGTGGGCGGGGGAGGGGGCGTCCGAAGTACTAGCGTCCGAAGAACTACCGTCAGAAAAAGAAACAGCGAGAGAACCTGCAGGGCGAGTTACCCTGCGGCGCGGGCGCCTTGGGCGGCGCGCGCCGGTGTGCTCGGGGCCGGGGGCGGCCGAGTGATCGTTCTCGTTCATGGACTACATACTACCCAGCGGGGAACCGTGCCCCGCTGGCAGGCTGCGTGGTTTCGGGACCCTAGACCCCCTGGGAAACCCCAGCCGCGGCATCCTGCGAACGGTTCACCGCAGAGGTGATGGCCTTCAGCGACGCGTAGGTAATGGAGCTGGCGATGCCCACTCCCCAGTACTTCGCCCCGTTGACTTCGGCCAGGACGTATGCGGCGGCCTCCGCGTCGTCGCCCGAGGTGCGGGCGTGCTGGCTGTACTCTTGAACCTCCACGTCGTAGCCCAGTTCCTCCAGTGCGTTGCAATATGCGCTGATCGGACCGTTGCCGCGGCCCTGTACCGTCTTGCCTTCGCCGTTGAACTCGATCTGGCCGGTGACCTTGGCCTCTTCGCCCTCATTCTGGCCGCCGTCGACGGTCAGGGAGATCGTCTCGATCGGGGTGACGCGGTCCAGGTATTCGCCGGAGAAAATGTCCCACATGGCCTTCGGGTTCACCTCGCCGCCCTCGGCATCGGTGACGGCCTGCACGACGGAAGAGAACTCCACCTGCATCGGGCGCGGCAGCTGCAGGTTGTGGTCGGTCTTCATGATGTAGGCCACGCCGCCCTTGCCGGACTGGGAGTTCACGCGGATCACGGCCTCGTAGGAACGGCCCACGTCCTTCGGGTCGATCGGCAGGTAGGGAACCTCCCAGGTCTCCTCCTCGAGAGCGTCCAGGCCCTTGTTAATCGCATCCTGGTGGGAGCCGGAGAACGCGGTGAACACCAGGTCGCCGCCGTACGGGTGACGCTCCGGCACGCGCAGCTGGTTGCAGTACTCGACGGTCCGGCGCACCTGGTCGATGTCGGAGAAATCGATCTGCGGGTCCACGCCCTGGGTCAGCATGTTCAGGCCCAGGGTGACCAGGCAGACGTTGCCGGTGCGCTCGCCGTTGCCGAACAGGCAGCCCTCGATGCGGTCGGCGCCGGCCATGTAGCCCAGCTCGGCGGCGGCCACGCCGGTGCCGCGGTCGTTGTGTGGGTGCAGCGACAGGATGATGGAGTCGCGGCGGTTCAGGTTGCGGTGCATCCACTCGATGGAGTCCGCGTACACGTTCGGGGTGATCATCTCGACGGTGGAGGGCAGGTTCAGGATGATCGGGTTCTCGGGCGTCGGATCCATAACCTCGACGACAGCGTCGCAGACTTCCTTGGCGTAGGCGACCTCGGTGCCGGTGAAGGACTCCGGGGAGTACTCCCAGCGCCAGTTCGTGTCCGGGTAGTCCTTGGCGATGGTTTTGATCAGCTCGGCCGCGTCGGTGGCCAGCTTCTTGATGGCCTCCTTGTCCTTGCGGAACACAACCTTGCGCTGCAGCTTCGAGGTGGAGTTGTAGAAGTGGACGATGACGTTCTTCGCGCCCTCGCAGGCTTCGAAGGTGCGGCGGATCAGGTGCTCGCGGGCCTGAACCAGTACCTGGATGGTGACGTCGTCGGGGATCATGTTGTTCTCGATGATCTCGCGGACGAAGTTGAAGTCGGTCTGGGAGGCGGACGGGAAGCCGACCTCGATCTCCTTGTAGCCCATGTTGACCAACAGCTCGAACATGCGGCGCTTGCGCTCGGGGCTCATTGGGTCGATCAGGGCCTGGTTGCCGTCACGCAGATCCACGGCGCACCACTGCGGAGCGCGGTCGATGACCTTGTCCGGCCAGGTGCGATCCGGCAGGGTGATCTCTTCTACTTCTTCGAAGAACGGCTGGTAGCGCGCGTGCGGCATGGTGGAGTTGCGTTGCTTGTTCCACGCCGGCTGGTCTGCGGGGATCTCACCGTTCGGGGTGTTGATGCGGGCGGGTGCGGAGATGAAAGTGTCGTTGGACATGGGTGCGGGGGCTCCTGGGAAAGAAGTGGGTGTTCTTGTTTGTATCTCCCGACCGGCAACGCCAAACTCCGCGACGGGGTGCCGGTCGGTGGGTGAGCTGTTAGCCCACAATCGCTTAAACCTTTGAGCCCCGCCGCGTCACAGAAGCAGGTTGCGCGCTAGCGTTGTCATGGCCCCGACTATAGCCCGAGTATTAGCTGCGTCACAGGAATATGAGACAAACGCGCCCCAAATCCCACATATTGGGAAATCTGTCCCTCATTGTGGGGTGTTTGTTGCTGCTTTTCTTTATGGCGCCTTCTTTATGACGCCGCCGTCTCCGCCCCTGTGGCTCCAGCATTCGGTGCCGCTTCCGTGTCTGTATGGTTCGCCCCGCCTGCGGCTGAGGCCTCTTCCTCGTCGATCGACTTACGACTCAGGATCACCGTCGAGATCGTCATCACTGCAATGGCGGCCGCCATGTAGGCATACTCCCAGCCTTCGATCTGGAACTTCTCGCCCAGCACGATGTAGCCCAGCACGAATGCCACCAGCGGTTCCACCACCGTCATCGCGGGCAGGGAGTTCTTGAGTGGTCCCGCATTAAAGGAAGCCTGCTGCACCGCCGTGCCAATGGCCGCGAAGGCGATGAGCGTCCACAGCTCCCACGACGCCAGCAGCGCGGCCGTCCCAGCATCGCTGAAAACATCCACCACGGCCTTCGAGAGTACGGCGACGTATCCCATGATCGCGCCGGTGATCGACCCCAGCACCAGCGCGCGCAGCGCCGCCGCCTGCTGCAGCGCATATACGAAGAACGCCAGCAGAATCACCGCGCCGATACCCAGACACACCAGCCACACGCTCAGATCCGGCTCGCGGTGCCCCGGCGCCGGGTTGCCGCGCACAACGAGGATGGCCACTGCGGCCGTCAAAAGCCCTGCCCATGCTGTTTCGGACGCCGATATCCGCCGCCCGTCGTACTTCGCCGACAGTGGCAGTGTGAACATCAAAGACAATACGAGGATCGGTTGTACTACCAGTAGTGTTCCGAACGCCAGCGCCACGATCTGCAGCAGGTATCCGAACAGAGCGCTGGCCACGCCGACCCACCACATGGGCTGCTTGATGGCATCCCAGATGGCGCCGCTGCGATTCTCACCGGAGGCGACGGCGATGCGGTGGCGCACCACCGTCCCCCAGGCGATGGTGAGCGCGGAGCCCAAAGCGAAAACAACTGCGAGAGCGTTGTTTTCGAGCATTGTGCCCCCTCACTTCTCTTTGGATTTGCTGGTCTAGTTCGCCGGGTCGGTCTCTGGGTACTTTATCGGACGCCAAGGGCTGCACCGATCATTAGTCTGCGGTGCGCGTGTTACGTATGTGACGAATGTGGTTTGCGGAAGAAGTGGCGTCATAAAGTAAAAAAGAGTTACCCGAAACCTAGCCCAAGGGAAACAGACCGAGTAGTCTAAGGACTTGTTAAGACTAGAACCGGAAGGTGGCAACAACCAGTGGCGCTCATCGTTCAGAAATACGGCGGCTCCTCGCTGGAAAGCGCGGAGAGGATCCGGCGCGTAGCCGAGCGAATCGTGGAAACCAAGAAACAGGGCAACGACGTGGTTGTTGTCTGCTCCGCCATGGGAGACACCACTGACGACCTGCTGGAACTGGCCGAGCAGGTCAACCCCGTGCCGCCCGCGCGCGAGATGGACATGTTGCTGACCGCCGGTGAGCGCATCTCCAACGCACTGGTGGCCATGGCTATCGCCTCCTTCGGCGCGGAGGCGCAGTCCTTCACCGGCTCGCAGGCAGGCGTGCTGACCACCGAACGGCACGGCAACGCACGCATCGTGGACGTCACCCCCGGCCGCGTGCAGGAGGCTCTGGACGAAGGCAAGATCTGCCTGGTCGCCGGATTCCAGGGCGTGAACCGCGAAACGCGCGACGTAACCACCCTCGGCCGCGGCGGATCGGACGCCACCGCCGTAGCCCTGGCCGCCGCGCTGAACGCCGACGTGTGCGAGATCTACTCCGACGTCGACGGCGTGTACACCGCGGACCCGCGCATCGTGTCGAACGCCAAGAAGCTCGACACGATCTCTTTCGAAGAAATGCTGGAGATGGCGGCCGTCGGCGCGAAAGTGCTGATGCTGCGCAGCGTGGAGTACGCCCGCGCATTCGACGTGCCACTGCGCGTCCGTTCCTCGTACAGCACCGATATCGGCACCCTCGTCTCTGGATCAATGGAGGATATTCCCATGGAAGAAGCAGTACTCACCGGCGTGGCTCACGACCGCTCCGAGGCCAAGATCGCCGTCCTCGGCATCCCGGACTCCCCGGGGGAGGCGGCCAAGGTCTTCCGCGCCGTCGCTGATGCCGAAATCAACATCGACATGGTCGTGCAGAACATCAGCAAGATCGACAACAATCGCACCGACATCACCTTCACCTGCCCGCGCACCGACGCCACCCGCGCCATGCAACTGCTGAAGGGGATTAAGGAACAGAACGACTGGCAGGACCTTATCTTCGACGACCACGTGGGCAAGGTCTCCCTGGTCGGCGCTGGTATGAAATCCCACCCCGGCGTGACCGCCGACTTCTGCGAGGCCCTGCGCGACGCAGGCGTGAACATTGAACTGATCAGCACCTCCGAGATCCGCATCTCCGTGCTGATCCGCGACACGGACGTGGATAAGGCCGTGCGCGCCATCCACGACCGTTTCCAGCTGGGCGGCGACGAAGTGGCCACCGTGTACGCTGGGACGGGACGCTAAACCAGCAGCTTAAGCAGATAGAAGAGGTAGATCCCCGTATGACCACCATCGCCGTCGTCGGAGCAACCGGCCAAGTAGGTCGCGTGATGCGCGACATCCTCGTCGAGCGGAACTTCCCGGCGGACAAGGTGCGCTTCTTCGCCTCCGCACGTTCTGCAGGTAAGACGCTGGAGTTCCGCGGCGAGCAGATCGTCATCGAGGACGTCGCCGCCACCGCCACCGAGGATCTGCGTGGTATCGACATCGCGCTGTTCTCCGCAGGCGGCGGAACTTCCCGCGAGCACTCCCCGCGCTTCGCAGAGGCCGGGGCGATCGTCGTGGACAACTCCTCGGCCTTCCGCAAGGACCCGGAGGTCCCGCTGGTCGTCTCCGAGGTGAACCCGCAGGACGTCAAGAACACCCCCAAGGGCATCATCGCCAACCCAAACTGCACCACCATGGCCGCCATGCCGGTGATGGGTGCGCTGCACAAGGCGGCGGGGCTGAACCGCATGCACGTGAGCTCCTACCAGGCAGTTTCCGGCTCCGGGCTGGCTGGCGTGGACGCGCTGGTGCGCCAGGTGCTGGACAACCTGGGTGGCGCTGACGGTGGCGAAGCTGGTACCGAGAGTGGCGCCGCGGCCGACGCCCTGCGCAAGCTGGTGCACGACGGCTCCGCGCTGAAGGCAGAGGACCTGGGCCCCTACGTCGCCCCCATCGCCTTTAACGCCCTGCCGATGGCGGGCAACCTCGTCGATGATGGCTCCGAGGAGACCGACGAGGAGCAGAAGCTGCGCAACGAATCCCGCAAGATCCTGGGAATCCCAGAGCTGCGCGTGGCCGGCACCTGCGTACGCGTGCCCGTCTTCACCGGCCACACCATGACCATCCACGCGGAGTTCGACCGGGAGATCACCCCGGATACCGCCCGCCAGCTGCTGGCCGACACTCCAGGTGTGAAGGTCGTGGACGTGCCCACCCCGCTGGCCGCCACGGGAATCGACGAAAGCCTGGTCGGTCGCATCCGCCAGGATCAGACCGTCGACGGCAACCGCGGCCTAGTGCTGGTCGTCGCCGGGGATAACCTGCGCAAGGGCGCGGCCCTGAACACCATTCAGATCGCGGAGCTGCTGGTCTAGCGCAGCGGCTTAACTGCAGCCGTTAAACCTCGCTGCCGCAGCAACCCGGGGCACACGGCTTGCCGTTGAACGTGTGGCCGAAGTCCGGCACCGTAGCCAGGTCGCCCACCACCTTCGCCGTCAGAGCTCGCGCGGCGTGCTGATCTTCGGTTAGGCCGGGGAGCGGGGCGTCATCAGCAACAACAAGATCGACCACCATCTCCGCGAAACCGGCGGTCAAACCCGGGGTAGCAACGCGCGCGAAGGGGATGCCCGCCTCTGCGGCGGCCTTGCGAGCCTCCGTGTCCAGGTCCCACTTGACCTCCATATGGTCGGTGATGAAGCCCACCGGGCACAGCACGATCGCGCGTTTGTTGCCGGCCTTCGCGCGCGCCTCGATGTGGTCGCACACGTCCGGCTCTAGCCACGGTACATGCGGGGAGCCCGACCGTGACTGCCACACGAGCTCGACGTCGAGTGCGGTGCCGACGCCAACATCAACCCCCACCTTCTCACCTGTGTGGGCGGGTCCGTCGCCACGGCCTCCAACGTTTTCGTGACGGGAAAGGCGGCCAGTCCAGGCATAGTTTGCGCCGCTGCCGGGGGTATCGGCGAAGCTGCTGGCCTGCTGGATCAGGCGGGAGGCATCCAGAACCTGCTGGGAGTACAGGTTCCCGCCGAACTTGTGCGGACCTGCTGCCTTATCCGCCACCGTCGGCACGGAGTGGGCGGTGAAGATCAGGTCGGCCTCCGCCGCGGCTTCCTCGCCATGCTCGGCACGCAGCTCTTCGCGGGCAGCATCCACTGCCTGGGCGAACTCCGCGATGAAGGTCGGGTGGGAGTGGAACTGCGGCAGTCGTTCCACCGTCGGTACATCCAGGCCGGCCTCCTCGCAGGCGGCGATGGCGCGGCGCAGGTCCTCTTGGTACTGCGAGCAACCCGAGTAGCCGCCCCAGGCGCTGGTGGCGAAGACGTAGACGTGGCGGATGCCATCGCGGGACATCTGCTGCAGTGCGTCCTCCACGTAGGGCTCCCAGTTGCGGTTGCCGAAGTACACCGGCATGTCGATGCCCCGGCGGGAAAGCTCGGCCTCAATGTTGCTGATCAGCTGCTTGTTCTGGTCGTTGATGGGGGAGCGGCCACCGAGGGCGAAGTAGTGCTCGCCCACCTTCTCCAAACGCGCGCGGGGGATGCCGCGGCCGCGCGTGACGTTTTCCAGGAAGGGGACCACGTCCTCGGACTTCTCCGGGCCGCCGAAAGATAGCAGTAGCAGGGCGGAGTCGGCGGCGATGGACGGGTTGCTGGGGCTCGTGCTCATATTCACCAGCCTAGCCCGTTGACCCCGCAGTTCTTTAAACGTGGCGGGGTCGTGGCTGTACCCGATTTAGGCCACACCGAAGCGGCGCTTGTTGTTCTTCTTTGTGACGCCACCGTTCCCACCGGCGGCCATCTCAACCAGGTCGGCACGCGCGCGGGCGACGCGGGAGCGGATCGTGCCTACGCGGACGTTCGCGATCTTCGCAGCCTCGGCGTAGGTGTAACCCAGAACCTGCGTGAGGATCAGAGCCTCGCGGCGGTCGGCCTCCAGCTGGTCGATGAGGGCGCGGGTATCTACCCACTCGGCCCAGCTCTGCCCACCGGTCGTCTCGGCGGCGGGGGTGGAGCTGGTGGCGTCCTCGATCTCCGTGGCGGAGCTGCGGGGGCGGGCCATGTCGTGGCGCACGCTATCCACCCACACGCGGTGGGCGAGGGAAAGGATCCAGGTGCGCGCGGTGGAGCGGGCGGCGAAGCGAGGCAGGGCGCTCAATACTCGCAGGTAGGTCTCCTGCGTGAGGTCGTCTGCGCGGTCGGTATCGGCCAAGTGAGCCAGCAGGCGCCACACGTCGTCGTGCGTGGCGGAGATGAACTCCGTGAGGGCTCGGCGGTCGCCACTGGCGGCGCGCAGGGCGAGGTCGGTCACAGCGGCATCACGTGCCTGGCTGTCGGTTGCCTGGCTGGTCATGGAAAAAGCCTAACACGCAGGGTACGAAATTCTGGCAAGGTGGGGTGCTAGAACCACTAGAGCCACTCGGGTTCTAGTGCGGCACTAGAGGCCAGGTATCAGGCTCTGTATCAAGTCCAGGTATCAAGGCTAGGTATCAAGGAGGCACCAATGACCAACGACGACCCAATCACCACAGCTAAGGACGTCGCCTCCCGTGGAGTGTGCCCGTACTCCGGGAATTCGACGAACGTCAACGGCTCCCCGGTCAGCACCGAGGAGCACTCCGCGACGGTAGGCCAGCAGGGGCCGCTGCTGCTGTCCGACGTGCACCTGGTGGAAAAGCACGCGCACTTCAACCGCGAGCGCATTCCCGAGCGCAACGTCCACGCGAAGGGCTCCGGCGCCTTCGGCGAGCTGACCATCACCGAGGATGTGTCCAAGTACACCAAGGCGGATCTGTTCCAGCCGGGGCACGTGACCCCGATGCTGGCGCGCTTCTCCACCGTCGCGGGCGAACAGGGCTTCCCCGATGCGGTGCGCGACGTGCGCGGATTTTCGCTGAAGTTCTACACCCAGCAGGGCAACTACGACATCGTGGGCAACAACACCCCGGTGTTCTTCCTGCGCGATGGCATTAAGTTCCCGGACTTCATCCGCTCCCAGAAGCGCCTGGCGGATTCCGGCCTGCGCTCCGCGGATATGCAGTGGGACTTTTGGACCCGCTCCCCGGAGACCGCCCACCAGGTGACTTACCTGATGGGCGACCGTGGCATCCCGTGCGACTTCCGCCACATGGACGGCTTCGGCTCCCACACCTATCAGTGGATCAACGCCGCTGGCGAGCGCTTCTGGGTGAAGTACCACTTCAAGACCCGCCAGGGCTGGAAGTGCTACACCGACGAGGAAGCCGCCAAGGTCGTTGCTTCGGGCAACTTCGATTCTTCCCGCCAGGATCTTTATGACGCCATCGCGCGCGGCGATTACCCCACGTGGGATGTGAAGGTGCAGATCATGCCGGTCGCTGAGGCGGAGGATTACCGTTGGAATCCCTTCGACCTGACGAAGACCTGGTCGCAGAAGGATTACCCGCTGATCCCGGTCGGCCACTTCACGCTGAACGAGAACCCACAGAATTTCTTCGCCCAGATCGAGCAGGCCGCCTTCGCGCCGTCGAACCTGGTGCCGGGCATTGGCCTGTCCCCGGACAAGATGCTGCTGGCCCGTTCCTTCGCCTACGCCGACACGCAGCGCTACCGACTGGGCGTGAACTTCCACCAGCTGCCCTCCAACCGTTCCGTGGTTCCGGAGAAGAACTACTACACCGCCAAGGACGGCGCGGGTAACCAGGAGTTCCCGCCGGCCGGTACCCCGGTGTACTCCCCGAACCGCTTCGAGCGCGGAGAGGGCGCCAACGACGTCAACGATGGCTCCGGTGCCGTCGAACAGGGCGTGGCCGCCGGTGAATCGCAGTACGGCTTCGGTCGTGGTCAGGAATCCGCCGTGACCGCGGCGGAGGAGCTGGGACTGTTCGACGACCTGCACGGCACCGACCTAACCCGCGGCGCCTATGTCCGCCACCCCGAGGACGACGACTTCATCCAGGCCGGTCAGCTTGTGCGCGAGGTTCTGGATGACGCCGCCCGGGAGCGCCTGGCCAACAACATCGCGGGCGCGATGGATGGGGTCTCTGACCAGGTCGCAGAGCAGTGCTGGACCTACTGGGGCAAGGTCGACGAGAACCTGCGCGACCGGGTGAAGGAAATCTTCACCGGCAACTAAGCCTGCGGGTTCACGTAGGCTGGGCGCCGACCGATGGTTACAAAGATCAGTTTGAAGAAAGGATTGTTCTTCACATGAGCGACGCACTGTACACAGCAAAGGCAATTTCTACCGGCGGTGGCCGCGACGGCCACGTCGCCACCGACGACCGTCAGATCGACTTGGATGTTCGCCCGCCGAAGGCTCTGGGTGGCTCTGGCGAGGGCACGAACCCGGAGCAGCTGGTTTCCGCCGGCTGGGCAGCCTGCTTCAACGGTGCTCTGCAAAAGACCATCAAGGAGGCTGGTGTGGAGTTGACCCAGTCCCCGGAGGTCACCGTCGAGACCGCACTGAACAAGGTTCCGGAGGGCTTCCGCCTGTCCGCGAAGATCACCGCCACCGTTTTCGGCGTTGACCAGGCCAAGGCCGACGAGCTGGTCGCGGATGCCCACGCATTCTGCCCCTACTCCAAGGCAATGCGCGGCGAGATCGATGTGGAGGCCGTCGCCACCGTCGGCTAAATCCGCGATACACAGCGAAAAACGAGCCCGCCCCACCAAGTTCGTGGGGGCGGGCTCGTTTTGTGTGCTCGCTGGGCGCTACTTCGGCTCCTTCGCCTTCTGTCCGCCGGACAGCGGTACCGTGTGATCCCAGTGCGTTGCGTGCAGCGCACGACCCATCACGTAGGAGCCGGTGGCACCGATCACCAGCAAAGCGGTGATGGCGACGATGGCGCGGATCAACTCGCCCAGGATGAACCCTTCCGTCGACCAGGAATACACCAGGTTGGCGCTGATCAGCAGTGGAAGTCCCACGCCGATGGCTGGGCCCACCATGTTCACCTGACTGAGGGCGTCCGGAGCAAGATACATCGCCCGGGCAGAAACAAAGATAAAGACCGCCCCGAGAATGGCGAGCACACCTGCGGTAATCGCGCCGAGCCACCCGGGTTCGCTGAACTCGACCATGTCGCCAGCGGCGGCGAGGATTGTTGTGGACATTTAGCGCCTCCCTCGGGAAATGATGCGGGCGTAAGCGATCGTCGACAGCGCGCCGAAAAGCCCGGCGAACAGCGCGACCTCGTAGGTGATGGACGTGTGGTGGAAGATCGAATAGCACAGGAACAGCCCTGCCATCGCCATGAATACCATGTCGGAAAGGACGGCGCGGCGGGCGTCATTGTGAGTAGATACCGCACGCCACAGCACCGTAAACAGCGCGATGACCACGATGGCGGCGGCGATGCCCACCAGGATGTTGAGTAGGTCCTTGGGCTCCATCTACTTGCCTTTCTTTCTCGGGGTTTTCTTCGCTCGCTTCTTGGCTCTATCCGGGTTTTCTCTCGGGTAGAGCGGATCGTACAAGGTCTCTCCAGGTTTGGTGCGCCCTTCCTGGTCGGGTTGGGACGCCCCCAGGTTGTCCCCGCGGAACGTATCAATATCGGGGGTTGCGTTAGAGATCCGGGCCTTGGCGCGTTCCGCGTTTCGGCGGGCGATCTCGTACCGCTCCTTACGATCCATGTCGCGGACGTCGTCGGGGTTCTTTTCCTCCTCGTCGGACTGGAGGATCGCTGCGACAAACGCGGCGGCGTGCGGGGTGGAATCCACCTTCTCCACATCGAAGACAGTCTCGTCCGACGCGCGTCCGCCGCGGGAGCCGCGGAAACCGCGCGGGCCGGGGCGGCCTTTCTCCACCAGGTACTGCACGTCGAAGTTCAGTGGTTTGTCCTTCACCGAGGGGGCGAGGTGCTCCTCCATGTCCGCCAGGCTGGCCAGCAACTCCTCCGGGTCCGCGCCGTACATGGCGTGGACCGCTAGGAAGCGCTGCACGTGGTTCAGCCCGTGGGTATTGAACTCCGAGCGGGCCACGGCGAAGGCGTCCTTCGAACTGCGCTCGCCCGCAGCTGCGTCGTAATCGACTTCCTTTGGGCCGGTCACGCCCAGGGAGAGCGTGCCGGGGGTCATGGTGATCGAGGCAATGAAAGCCGCGATGTCCCGCTCGCTGGTCACGCGCAGCGGGTAGTAGATCACCACCGGCGCGATGTTGCGGCCGGTGCCCAGGGTATCGATCGCCATCACGACGGATTCCTTGATGATCTGCCCGGTCAGCCACACGGCGTATCCCAGCGCGTGGCCGGTGGACTTTAGTGCCTGGACGACATTGAACCTCGCCATGGCTTAGTTCTCCTTCCCGTGCTGAGCCGGTTGCTCCGCGTTGTCCCGTTCGGTGCGCTCCCGGAGGGCGTCATCATTCGTCGTACTACGCGCACCGGCGGGGACGTTGTCCAATCCGCTCGGCCCGGGCGGCAGCACCGCGCCAATGGCCTGATCCGGATCGCCGAGGACCGCTTCGACATAGGCCGTCGTATCGGTCAGGTTGCCGGCGGCTTTGTTGACCTGCTGGAAGATCGGGCCGGCGCCGATGAACATGCCGACGGAAATCAACATCATGACTGCGGATGGCCACACGTAGCGGTGCGGGACCCGCAAGTCTGGGTCGGTCTCGTTGGAGTTCATCTGACGCCCCCAGAACACCTCGCGCCACACGTAGATCATGGAGACCAAGGCTCCGATGGAGGAGACGATGATCGCGCCGATCGCCAGCCAGGTTTTCCACGTGCCGTCCTGAGCCACGCCGAAGACCAGCGCGAGCTTGCCCCAAAGGCCGGAGAACGGTGGCAGGCCGACAATCGCCAGCGCGCCCGCGGCGAAGACGATGGCGACGAAACGGTCGCGGCGCATCAGGCCGGACAGCTTGCGCAGGCGACCGGAGCCGTAGGTCTCCTCGATCGCGCCGGAGGCCATGATCAGCGACCCGGCGACGATCATGTGGTGCAGCATGTAGAACAGTGCCGCGCTGAGCATCAGCCGTGCGTTGTCGCCGAGGAAAGCCAGGCCGATCAGCATAAACGGAATGCCGTTGACCATCTGGTAGGCGATCACGCTGCGCATCGTGGTTTCGCCTAGGCCGGCAAAGCCGCCGATCAACATGCCCAGCACCACGATCACCAGGATGCCCCAGGACCAGGTGGGGTCGCCCTCGAAGACGGTCAGGTATACGCGGAAGATCGCGTAAATACCGACCTTGGTGTGCAGGCCAGAGAACAGAGCCATCACGGCCGGGGAGGTCGAAGGATAGGCGCGCGGCAGCCACGTGTGGATCGGTGCCACGCCGGCCTTCACGGCCAGCGCCAACAGCACCATGCCAAGCGGAACCACCAGCTGCCACTGGTTTCCGAACACGCCTTCGGTGAACTCGGTGCCGCGCGGGCCGGCTGCGCCTGCCAGGGCTGCCAGGTTGGTGGTGCCGACGACGGCGTAGACCAGCACCACGCCGCTGAGCAGCAGTAGGGAGGTCACCAGGTTCACCACGATGAACATCCTGCCCGCGGCCAGGCGCGCCCAGGTGCCGGTCATCGCAAGCAGGCCGAACGAAGGCATGAGCATGACCTCGATGAACACGAACAGGTTAAACAGATCCGCGGTCAGCAGCGCGCCCCACACGCCGCCGATCAGCATCAGCGTGAGGGCGGGGTAGAAGCGGGCGCGCGTCTCGCCCACCACGTCGGCAAACCAGTTGGCGGCCAGCGCGACTACGGAGGTCGTGAGGATCATGATGCCCGCCAGGTTGTCCGCAGCCAGCGGGATGGAGATGCCGCCGGCGAACCCGCCGACGTTATCGACCATCACGGTGTGAGGGTCGCTGACCTTCGCCAGCACCCAGATGCTGGCCACGATGCCGAAGGCGGGAACCAGCAGCCCAAGAATGCGGCGTACGCTGCTCCACGGAGCCATTGCCGCGATGGCGGCAGCCAGCAGCGGAACGACGATGAACAGGCTAAGCAGGGAACTTCCGGGCATTACTTCTGCGCTCCCTTCTTGCTGGAGGCCTTGGCTCCGTCCTCATCGGCGGACGAGTGCACCTCGGTGTAGTCGTTCGCGCCGAGCTTGGTGGCCTTGTTTTCCTCGACCACGCCACCCTGAGCCTTGGCCTCTTCGTAGTTCTTCCACCCCATGGTCTGCAGGGTGCGCAGGCGCCGGGAGGCGGTCTCCACGTCGTCGCTGCCGACCGTGTCGTCGTCGCGGCCCAGTGCGGCCATTGCGAGCATCACGGCCGTGGAGGCCATGGAGATCACAATCGCCGTCAGCACAAACGCCTGGGGGAGCGGGTCAGCGGCCTGTTCGGGCGTGGCGCGATCCATCAGCGGATCCATGCGCCACGCGCCGATTCCCGCGGCGAGGATGAGTAGATTCACGCCGTGGCTCATCAGTGTGATGCCCATGATGATGCGCAGCATTCCGCGCTGCATCACCAGGTACACTCCGCCCGCCACCAGGATGGCGATGATAGCTGCGATAATCACTGGTGCTCTCCCTTCTTGTCGACGCCCTCAGCCTCAGCAGACTCGGCCTCCGGCTTTTTCTTGTCGGGGGAAACCGGCGCGCGGGCCGCTTCGCGCTCTGCCCGGTGGGCTTCCTCCTCTGCCTTTGCAGCCGCGGAGACTTGGGAGGGGTTGAGCAGAATGTCGCTGCCACCGGCAGTTACGGCCACCGGGGAACGCCTCTTGGCGGGATCCGCCTTTCCTTCGATGGGGGTGGGGCGCTTGCCCTTGGAGTTCAGACCCATCTTTTGTTTCGCTTCCGGGGCGCGGAACTTCGACTTCAGCGTTGCAGGATCCGTACCCGGACGGTCGCGGCCACCCATCTGGTTGATGACGATAGCCACCAGGCCGAGCACGGCCAGGTACACGCCACCGTCGAAGATAAGGGAGGTGGTCATGTGCTGCCCCAGAATCTCTCCATGGATGGGGGACAGGAACCCGTCCTTGACGTAGCCGACCAATCCGGCGAGGAGAGCCATAACCATGCCGGACCCGACGAGGGAATATGCCACCTGGTCGGAGAACAGCTTCTTCGCGCGGGACTGCCCCAGGTAGTACATGAAAATGCCACAGGCCGCGATCAGTGCGGCGACGAAGCCACCGCCGGGCGCCTGGTGCCCGCGCCAAAAAGTCGCGGCGGACAGTAGCGCCAGAATCGGGATCACCGGATACATAGTCATCCGCGAGTTAATCGAGTTCAGGTGCGTGGAACGCAGGTACTTGGAGTAGAACGGCGCCAGTTCCGGCACCTTGTGCACATCCGGGAAGCGGGTGGAGCCGGGCGCGCGGAACAGCTCCGCGGTGGAACCCGGGCCGTAACCCGGCACCGGCGAGCGGGGGATGGACTTGATCAGCGCGGCGATCACGATGCCCGCCATGCCCAGAACCGACAGCTCGCCCAAGGTATCGAATGCACGGAACTCCACCAAGATCACGGCGACCACGTTGTTGCCGCCGGAGATCTCCGGGGTGTTTTCCAGGTACCACTGCGAGATCGCGGGCTTGTCGTGCCGGCCGATGAGCAGCCACACGCCCAGGAACGTGATCAGACCGACCAGCACCGCCAGCACTGTGGCGAAGCGGGAGCGGTTCGCCCCCTCGCGGAGGTACAGGCGAGGCTGGTGGCGGATCACCAGCATCATAATGACCACCACACAGAACTCGACCAGCAGCTGAGTCGTCGCCACATCGGGCGCGCCCAAAGTCAGCATGACCCAGGAAACACCCACACCGACCACACCGACCAGCACCACGGAGGCCAGTCGCGAGCGGGTGCCGATCATCACCAGCACACCCAGGCCCACAATCACGAGCCCTACCAAGTCCACGATGCTGTCGATGCCCTCGACCCGCGGGTTCAGGTCTGCCACGCCCTCCAGGCGCCCCGGCCCCATCAGGGAGAATCCCGCTAGCAGAATCAACATGGCGAAGATCCACACCACGTGCCGGTTCGGGTTCACAGAATTCGCCAGGCGGCCAAACATGCGGCCGATTTTCGTCGACCGCGCGATGAACGCGGTGATGATCTCCGCGCCGGTTGCCACCCCGAGTCGCTTGCCCTCCAGCGGCTGGAGCAGAGGGCGTCGATAAATAACAACAATTACGCCCGCGACCAGCACTGCGACAGAAATACCCAACGGCACCGTCAGGCCGTGCCACAGCGCCAAGTGCGTGTGCGCGTGGCCAAGATCCGTGGCATCAACCACGTGATCAATCGTCTCGTCGAAGATACCCATGAAAGCGACAACCGGCAGCGACAGCACGCCAGGCAGAACCGCGGGCAGCCACAGGCTCACCGGCGCCTCCTTGACGTGCGACATATCCTTCGGGCCGTCGATAAACGCGCCGAATACATAGCGGGCGGAGTACACGAACGTCGCCAGCGCGCCGATACCCGCCGCGACCAGCAGGGTAACTACGCCGGCGTTGCTAAACGGCGCCTCTTCGAACGCGGTGAGCATGCCTTCCTTCGACACGAAGCCGAAGGTCGGGGGAATCGCAGCCATTGACGCCGCCGCGATCACAGCGGAAACAAAAGTAAAAGGCATCTGGCGCCACAGCGGGCCGAGGCGACGAATGTCTCGCGACCCGGCTTGGTGGTCAACCACGCCCGCGATCATGAACAGGGAGGACTTGAACAGCGCGTGGGCAGCCGTGTGGACCAGCGCAGCACTGATGGCGAAGGGAGTGCCCACGCCGATGGTGGCGACGATCCAACCCAGCTGGGAGACCGTGGAATACGCTGTGAGCTTCTTCAAGTCCGTCTTCTGTACGGCGAACACGGCGGCCATGATGGCGGTCGTCATGCCGATGACAATCAACAGCGTGTGCCAGGCCATCACGCCCTCAAACAGGCCGGAGAAGCGAAGCAGCAGGTAAACACCCGCCTTGACCACAGCGGCGGCGTGCAGGAAAGCGGAGACCGGAGTGTCCGCGGCCATTGCCTCCGGCAGCCAGAAGTGGAAGGGAATCTGTGCGGCCTTGGAGAACGCCGCCAGGGCGATGAGGACGGCGACGATGGCCAGGCGGACATCCTGGCCCTCCCAGGCGGGGGAGTGCAGCATGGCCGTGAGGTTCGTCGTGCCCGTGGTGATCACGCCAATACCCAGGGCGGCCAGCAGGAACAGGCCGCCGACGAAGGTGAGGAGGAGGGTGCGGATCGAGCCGGCCTCGCCGCCGGAGCCCGAGCGGGCGATGAGGAAGAACGAGGCCAGGGAGACTAGCTCCCAGCCGATGAACAGCAGCGCAACGTCGTCCGCCAGCACCAGCAGGAGGACTGCCAGCATGAAGGAGGTCATGAGCACGTAGAAGCTCATGATCTTGTCGCCCTTGTGCAGGTAAGCAGCGGAGTAGATGAAAACAACCGCGCCGATGAGTAGCGCTAGGAGGGTGAAGAACAGCCCCAGGGAATCCATCTTCAAGGCCAGGTCGAGGGCGCCTGAGTTTGCGTTGCCTGCACCGCCCGCGCCTGCTGTGCCCGCTGCACCGCCCGCGCCTGCTGTGCCCGCTGCACCGCCCGCGCCCGTGAGGAAACCTTGGATCCAAGTCACGGACCACGTGGCAGTCTTGCCGTTGAGTATCGGATCCGCATGCTTGATCACGTACCCTGCGAGTGCCAGGAAAGTCAGGCCTAAAGGCCAACCGGCTTTACGATCAAGTGTTTTGACCAGCAAGGGGACGAGGATGAGCGCCACCGCTATGGTGACGGGGATGGCCAGCACTGCCACGTGTCTAAAACACCCTAACCAATGAGTTCGACGACGATATCTTAGGCAAACGCACAATCGCCTTCAACGTCCCGAACTGCGGAGCCGATCGATCGCTCCTAGTGTCTCCAAGATGCGCGGGAGGGTGACCTCGGAGGGCTAGAAAAAATTGGGCGGTCCGTCACGTCGGAACATGAACGGAAATATTTATGCGACTCGCCAAAGTTTAGCAGACCCTCATATTGCCCTTGACGTGGTGATCGCTACATTTCCATCACCGGTGGGCGTAATCGTTCCATCGACTCGGTAGACCTCGCGCAACATTTCTTCGGTGAGCACATCCTCCACGGCTCCATGCGCGTAAACGGTGCCGTTGTGGAGCACTGCGATGCGATCGGCGAAGCGTGCCGCGTGCGAGAGGTCGTGCATCGTGACCACCACTGCCGCGGGTGCTTCAACGGCGTAGGTGCAAATGTGCTCCATGAGGGTCAGCTGATTGCGCAGGTCGAGGGCGCTGGTTGGCTCGTCCAACAGAAGAGCTCGGGGACGGCGCACGATCGCCTGTGCGAAGCTCACCAGCTGGCGCTGGCCGCCGGAGAGCTGGGACATCGTGCGAGACTCGAATTCTTTCAGACCCAGTCGTGTGAGTACCGCGTTGACTCTATCCTGGGTGGATGTGGCCACGCGCAGCCCACTGAATCCCGTGCGTGAGTGCTGGAGCGCCAGTAGCACCGATTCAAACACTGTAAGGGTGCTTTCCGGCGGGGGATCCTGTGGCAAATACACCGCGTCGGGTCCGGTGACACTGCCGCTGAATCGGCACAGCTGAGCCATGCAGCGCAGCAGGGTGGATTTACCAGCGCCATTGGGGCCTACAAGTGCGGTGACGGTTCCGGCGTCGATCCCCGGAAGAGACACGCCATTCAGGATCTGCGCTGCTCCGTGGGAAAAACTGAGGTCGGTGACCTGCAGCGCGGTGGCTGACGGAACCTTGGCGGGCTGTTCCACGAGGTTGTCCTTTCTGGGGTGAGGGAGGGGGCTGGAGCGAGAAGAAGTGAGGCGCGGCGACGGAGCTTTAGGTGGGAGAGGAGACGGTTCGGGGCCGGCGGCGCAGAACAATGAGGACGACGAACGCTGGCACGCCCACAATCGCCGTGATGATGCCGACGGGCAGGATCGCGCCGGGCTGGATCAGCTTAGAGACCACGGAGGCTGAGGTAAGCAAGAGTGCCCCGGAGAAGATGGATGTAGTGAGGAAAAAGCGCTGATCCTCGCCGACGAGCATCCTGGCGATGTGCGGGCCGACGAGGCCGATAAAGCCAATCGTCCCGGCCATAGAAACGGCAGTCGCAGCCATGAGGGAGACGCCCACCAGTGTGAGCGTGCGCAGCCTGTTGACGTTGATTCCCATGGACCTGGCGCGGTCGTCTCCCATTCGAAACGCCGTCAGCGTCCACGCATTGCGGTAGAAGAATGCAATGACGATCAGCGAGACGAGTGCCAGGAGGCCGATCTGGGGCCATTTGGCGCGCGTGAGACTGCCCATCGTCCAGAAGACCACCTGCTCTAGCTGGGTCTGCGAGGCGAGGTACTGCATCAGTGCCAGGAGCGCGTCGAAAAGGAACACGATTGCAATGCCTAGCAAGATCATTCCCTCGGTGCCGGCGCTCTTTGACCGGGAGAAGAGGACAATCACCGCGCAGGCTGCGATGCCGAACACCCACGCGCTGCCGGCCATCCCCAGCGTTGCTCCAATTCCTGCCGCGGTGAATCCGGAGACGGTGGCGAAGGCGGCGCCGAAGCTGGAGGCAGCGGAAATACCCAGTGTGTAGGGCTCTGCGAGGGGGTTGCCCAGGATGGTTTGCATCTCTGCACCAGCGGCAGCGAGGGCAGCGCCGATGAGGACCGCCGTGATGGTCATTGGCAGGCGAATATCAAAGATGATCTGTCGGTCGACTGGGCGGGAATCGCTGGGGTGAAATAGCACATATATCGCCTCATTAGCAGGCATACTGCTGCCGATGAGGAAATCTGTGGCGGTGACTGCACATAGCAGAGCCGCGAGCCCGACGATGATTGCCACCTTGCGCCTGCTGGCTGCTCGGTACCAGCTCACGCCGGGACGTTGACGTCGCGGGATGCTGTCTTTGTGATCCTTTCCGTTTACGGCAGGGATTGACCGTGTCGGGGCGACGTGGCTCACGGCAAACCAGTCCAGAAGGTGCCGCTCGCCTCCACGGGGAGGAATTTTTCGTGCAGTTCCTTCATGTCAGCCTGCGGGTCAATGTCGGCAAACAGGTCGGGGTGCATGGCCTTGGCGAACCACTCGATGGCCAGGTAGTTGTACGGAGAGTCGTAGAAGTGATGCCACGCGGCGTAGGCTCTCTTGTCCTTGACGGCTCGCATTTCCTTGAGGACAGGTTGCCCGTTAACGACGCGCTGAAAATCCTGGGCTGCCTGATCGGCGGACTCGTCGTAGCCGAGGGGGATAAAGCCAGTCTTTTTTGGCTGCTGCTTGGCATCAGTCCAGTCAGCGCCGGTGGCGATGATGACGTCCGGGTCTTTTCCAGCCAGCGCTTCGGGGGAGACTTGGCCTTGCTTACCTTCAATCATGTCGTCTCCCAGGTTCTTGCCGCCCGCTGCGGTGACCAGTTGAGCCAGGTTGGACTTGGCGAAAGTGGAGCAGCAGTCGAAGTAGCCGGGAGCCCGCCAGAGGAAGGTCGGGGTGGGAGTGGCCTTGGCTTTTTCCAACCGGTCGTGAACCATGTCCACCTTGGATTCGTAGAATCGGGCGTACTTCTCCGCCTCCTTTTCGTGCCCGAGCACTTTGCCGAGCAATCGCACGCTCGGTGCGGTGTTTTTCACCGGGTCGGTGAAGTAGTCGACGGTGACGGTGGGGATTCCGGCCTTTTCAAGGCCGTCGACGATGCCAGCGTCTTGGGCTGCCTCAAAACTGTTCGCAGAGACAATGAAGACATCTGGGCGGGACTCCAGGGCCTGTTCGACGGACATCGAGCCGTCGTAAACCTCGCCGGTCTGCTTGATATCCCCGATCTTCGAGAATTTCTGTTGGTACTTTTTGTACGTGCCGGGATCGTTCTGCTGCAGGTCATCGGGCCAGGCGACGATCCCCTGGAGCGGGTTTTCCTTGTTGAGGATAGCGGTGGTGTAGAGCATTCTCTGCCCACCCATGAGGATCCGCTCGACCTTCTTCGGAACCTCAACATTGCGCCCGAGGATGTCGGTGATCTGCTGTTTTTCTCCGCTGATTGCGGAGTGTGGTCCGTCGCTGGCGCTGCAGGCGGCGGTCATGAAGAGGCCGGCGGCGGCGACGGCCGAGATAACTGCGCGAGCCATGCGAAGATGAGGGCGCATGGGGGTTCGAGAACTGCGAGCCCTAAGTGTCGTGAGGGACAACTGTGTTCCTTTCTTTGGGTTGACTTACTTAGGTTAGCCACACCTTAAAGCAATGGCAATGCTTGGAGGTAGAAGCCGTTCTTCCACCGCCCCACGCCCCGTTAGGAAATTGAAGCGAGGCGTCGAGAATAGGTCCGCAATAGCAGCACGGCAGTGGTTGCGAAGCCCGCGATCAGTCCCCACCACACGCCGTAGCCCTCCCACCTCAGGAGCTTGCCCATCACCAGAATTCCGGGTACGCCGACTAGCCAATATCCAATGAGAGTGCAGCGCAGCCCAGAAGTGGTGTCCTTGAGACCCCTCAACAAGCCCACTGTCACGTTCTGAATTCCCTTAGAGAACTGCTGAAGCACGGCGAGGCACAGAAGCAGGACGGCGATATGGAAGGTGGTGGCGTCTGCACTTCCCAGGAACGGGCGCAGTACCCACCGCCCCAACAGGAGCCACAGTGCGCCCATAACCCCCAGGTACACGACCACGACGAGTAGCACGTGCCGGGTCACCGCACGCACCGCGTTGGCACCTTCGGCTCGTGCCCTCGTTATGAGTACCGACCCGCCGTGGGAGAAGCCGATGCAAACCTGGTAGACGATGTACGCCAGCTGGTTGACAACGTTATGCGCTGCCAACATCTGTGGGCTGAGGGTTCCCATCACCAACCCGGCGATTGTCGTAATCGCTGCCTCCGAGCCATAGGTCAGGCTAACTGGTACTCCGAGGCGCACGAGGTGGCGTATAGTCTCCCCGTCGCCGGCGCGGGGCAGAACCTGAAAGTAGGGTTGCAGCGCGGGTATACGCAGCACGACCACGCGGAAGGCTAGCAACGTGAAAAGTTGGACGGTGGTCGTGGATAGCCCGATGCCCGCCACCTTCCATGTGTCCGACGTTGCCCAAGCCATAAACGACCAGTTCAGGGCGATGTTGACGAAGATTGATACCAGCGTGATGGCAAGCAGGGAGCCAGGCTTGCGCATGCCCACCGCGAACTGGCGCAAGACGTTGAGCCACAACATGGGGATGAGTCCCGGCGCCAATGTGAGGGTCATGGCGAAGGTGAGATGGGCGACCTGCTCGTCGATAGGTAGAGCAAGAACCAGTGCGCCGAAGGTGATGACCAGTAGCGCGCCGAGGACCGCAGTGCCTGTGCCCACGGCGAAGGAGGATCGCACGGCTCGCCGGATCCGCTCCGCGCCTTCCTCCGAGGGCTGACCAGAGGCTTCTTCCCGTTCCATCTCTGCCGCAGCCTCGGCCACGAGATTTGAGCTGGCCGTCACCATGCCCACGCACATCGTGCGGATCTGGTTGTATAGCTGCATGGCCAAGCCACCGCCAGCGATCGCCAGCACCCCCACGGATTGCAGCATCAGAACGTCCGTGGTGGTCAGCGCCACCCCGGCGAGCTGCACTCCGGCGATGGGAAGAGAAATTCCAAGGACTTCGCGGTACTTCTGAATGGAGTTCAACCCCGCAGCCACCCTCATCTCCGCACCGCGCTGCATCGTGGCGCCTGGCAGCCGGCGCACAATGAACGCGAATCGCGGTAGGCGCGCAGCAAGTCGGAACCGGTCGCTTTCTTCCCGCCCAGGAGATGCGGGGCATTACGGGTGAGGACACGTAGCGATGGACCGGAATTGGCTAGGTGTTCCATGGTTGCGCTTGTTGAACCTTGTCTCGTGAGGGGAAGTTTCTAATTGTCCCGGGCTGCCTGCGATGCAATCCCGGTGGCCACAGTGGTAGTGAGCCTTGCGGAAACAAACCTTTGGAAAGGTTAGGTAAGGCTAGGCTACTAACGCGGGGGCTATTAACTTCTTACACGGTGGGCAATAGGGAGCGCAAGGATGCGAAAAAGCCCCAGCCTGTGACCCGTGTGGGCCACTGACTGGGGCAAAATCTGGTCGGGATAACAGGATTTGAACCTGCGACCCCCTCGTCCCGAACGAGGTGCGCTACCAAGCTGCGCCATATCCCGGTCTGGAGCGGCACGTTGGTTTGCAAACTGTGCAAAGCCAACGGCTGCAACTCGAATTACTATAGCCCGCACGAGGTGTATTTTTCAAAATGGCAGCGTATCGCACCTTTTCGGCTACTCAGCTACTCCGCCGGCTTCTCCACGATGTGGATCAACGTCGCCGACGGGCGGCAGAAAATGCGGAAGGGCACGTACTTAGAGCTGCCCAGCCCGTTGGTCACATGCAGCCACATGCGCTCGGTCCAGCGGGAAAGCCCGCGCGCCCGACTCCTGTCGATGCCGCAATTCGTCACAATGGCGCGCCCACCCGGCAGGCATAGCTGCCCGCCGTGCGTGTGACCGCTCAGCACCAGCTGGTATCCATCGGCGGCAAAGCTATCCAGAACGCGCGGTTCCGGGGAGTGGCTTAGCCCGATGGCCAGGTTGGCGTCATTATTAGGGCGACCAGCGATCCGCGAGTAATCGTCCAGATCGTGGTGAGGGTCGTCCACACCCGCGATGGCCAGCTTGATCTTCGCCGGGCTGGCGAGGGAACCCGTGGCGGCGGGGTCGATGGCGAACTCGACGGTGGCGTTCGAGGCATCACGCCAGCCCCGTTCGATGAAGGCCGCGCGCATGCCCTTCCACGGCAGCTCCTCCTTGGAGGGCTTGCGCTTCTTTCCGAGCAGGTAGATGAACGGATTCACCGGCCGCGGCGCGAAGTAGTCGTTGCTGCCGAAGACGAACACGCCGGGGCGCTCCAGCAGTGGCCCGAGCGCGCGCAGTACCCCCGGCACGCCTTCCTTCTCGCCGAGGTTGTCGCCCGTGTTGACCACCAGGTCCGGGTCCAGGCGGTCCAGCGCAGCGACCCACTCCTGCTTGTGGCGCTGGCTGTCCAGCATGTGCAGGTCGCTGACGTGCAGCACCCGGAAGCTGTCCCAATCGTCGGGTAGCGTGCCGGGTTCTAGCAGTGGCACCGTTACCTCGTGTAGCTGGAACTTGAGGGTTTCTCTATATGACGCCGCAGCGACCGCCGCGCCGGCCGCCCCAATTCCGAGCGCGCATTTCAGCACGTTGGCGGGGGTGAGCAGGCGTGTGCGGGACTGGGGTTGGGAGGTTCGGCGTTGATTCTTCACGCTCTCCAGCGTATCGCTTCCTGCGCCGGCGGGAAGTGTGCGCCGGGTGGCGCCGGCTGGGTGGCTCCGTGTCGAGGGGCTCAGTGCCGGTGGCTCAGTGCCGGGCGGCGGCTACTGGAACTGGCGCAGGAAATCGTCGAGGTCTTCCAGTCCCCGCTGGACTTCCGGCGGCAGGTTGAGTTCCGGCGGCGGGCTATCCGCTGGCTGTGGGCGGGTTGTGCCCTCCCCTCCACCGGAGCCATTTCCCGAATCGGATGACGAGCCCCACTTGCCGGGATCCGTGCCCGCGTCGTACTTCTTGTCGTAGCTAGGTAGCTTCCCGCCACCGTACTTGTCGATCATCGGCTTGGAGGCTTCGAAGAAGATCCGGGCGGGCTCGTTACCGCCGTAGAGGTTGCCAGAGCCACACTGGCGCACCGGGGAGGTACACAGGTTCTGGGGAGTTCCACCGTCGTTGAAGATGTAGGTGGAGCCAGCCCAGCCAGGCGTGAAGCCCAGGAATGCGGCAGAGAAGCTGGTTTCCGTCGTACCGGTTTTGGCGGATACCGAGGCACTCCAGCCTTCCGCCCGCGCGGCGGCTGCGGCCGTACCGCTTTGTGCATCGCTGCCCATGCCGTTGGCCAGCGCGTCGGCGATGGACTTGTCGATGGCCTGCTCGCAGTCGGCCTCCTTCAGTTCAACGGCCTCGCCGTTGCGATCCTTAATGGACAGAACGGGCAGGGGCTCGCACCAGCGCCCGTGGTCGGCCAAGCTGGCTGCCACGTTGGATAGCTCCAGCGGGTCGACTGCGGTCGGCCCCAGCACGAAGGATCCCAAGTTGTTGTCTTTTACATAGCTTTCCACGGAGTTTTCACCGTCGAAGCTGCCCTTGTCCTTGTAGGAGCGCAGACCCAGCTTGATGGCGATATCCACGATGCGCTTCATGCCGATCTTCTCAGCCATCTCGACGAAGGGAGTGTTCGGGCTGGTCGCCAGGGTCTCCTTCAATGTCATATTCGGCTTGTAAGCGCCCGCGTTCTCCACGCAGTACTTGTTTGCAGGGCAACCTCGCGCACCGCCGGCGCCCATGCCTTCAACCTCGGCGCGAGCGGGCACGGCAAGGTTGGTGTTCAGCCCCATTCCTTCCTCCATCGCGGCGGCCGCGGCGAAAATCTTGAACACGGAGCCCGCGCCGTGGCCCTGCAGGGAGTGCGTCAGCGGCAACACGGATTCCCGCTTCTTCTGGTTCAGCCCGTACGTGCGCGACGATGCCATGGCCAACACCTGGTGTTTTCCATCGATCGGGGCCAGATAGTCGGTCGCGGCAGCTACACCGTCCTGATCGGGGGCGACCTTACCGCGGGCAGCGTTCTCCGCGCTCCTCTGCGCCTTCGAATCGAGGGTGGTGCGGATGGTGTATCCGCCCTTCGTGATCTCGTCCTTGGAGATTCCCTTTTCTTCCAGGTACTGCAGGACGTAGTCGCAGAAGAATCCGGAACGGCCAGCGCCGATGCAGCCGTTGGTTGGTATCGCGGGCTCTTCCAACACGCCCAAAGGCTTGGCGGCTAGCTCATCGGCCTTGCTCTGGGGCAACGTTTTCGCCGTCACGCGCGCCTGCAGAACGGCGTTGCGGCGTTTCTTGGCGCCCTCCGGGTTGGTGTACGGGTCTAGCGCGCTGGTCGATTGCACAATGCCGGCCAGGAAGGCCGACTGGCTATCATCCAGGTCCTCTGCGTTGACACCGAAATATGTCTGTGCAGCCGCCTGCACGCCGAACGCGCTATTGCCGAAAGAGACCAGGTTGAGGTACCGGGTCAGGATTTCATCCTTAGATAGCTCCCTGTCCAGGTCTCTCGCCATCTTCATCTCGCGCAGCTTGCGGGGCAGGGAGGTCTCGATGGCCTGCGCGGCCTCGTCTTCGTTCTCTGCATCAATCAACCACAGGTAGTTCTTCACATACTGCTGGTTAATCGTCGAGGCGCCCTCCGAGACCCCGCCACTGGAAAGGTTCGCCAGAGCCGCACGCATGGTGCCACGGATATCCACGCCCTTGTGGTCGTAGAACCGCCGATCCTCGATGGCCACGATGCTGTCCTTCATGGCCTGAGAGATCTTCTTCGACGGCACCTCCGTCCTGTTTTGGTTGTATATCCAGGCAATCGTCTGGCCATCCCGGTCGGTGATCCGCGAGCGCAGCGGCACAGTGTTGTTCTCCGAGATGTCCTGAACGTTGGAGTTCATGGTGTCCGTGCTGGCGTTTACCACCCATCCACTTGCTCCCGCGAAAGGCAGGATGGCGGCAGCGAGCAGCACGCCACCGGCCAGGATGGCGAGGAAGAGTTTAAGAAATGGCTTCGGTGCGTCCACGCGTAACACCTTAACCCACGCCCCGGACAACCCTTTGCCCTTTCTCTAGGACGCCCTCCTTCCCCACCGCTGGGGGTGCTGCGTCCCCCCGACGGGGTATGCGCATATAAGTAGGCAACGTCTGTTCGGGCTGCAGGGCTGGATCCAACCAGCCATGTGATTTACGCCACTTTGTTTGGTGGTGTGACCAGCGGGATTGTGAGGGCGTCAAAAAGAAGAGCGAAAACGCAGGAAGTCAGGCGTATGGCTGAAGGTGGCTCACTGCATGCTTACAGCGAAATGTCATGTGGATATCAATTACCCCCAAAATGTGACGCATTCGACACTTCTGAAAACTTGTGAATAAAATTACCAGTAGAGCAAGCCTCCAAGGCGGTTGGCGGCAACAGAAACCAGCCGGCGCACAAGGCGCCACAGCCACACTGCCAGGGGCACGTTTCGGAGGAAGAGAATGACTGCATCGCTTGCCCGCACGACGGCCAACAGTGGCGCCAAGCCGACCTGCCAGCCAGCTGAACAAATCACGACCCGCGAGTCCTTCAACAACCGCGGCGAGTGGATTACGCAGGCGCACTGCCGCAACGTGGATCCGGACGAGCTATTTGTAAAGGGTGCAGCGCAGCGCAAGGCTGTAGCGATCTGCCGTCACTGCCCAGTGGTGCTGCAGTGCCGTGCCGACGCTCTGGATAACAAGGTGGAATTCGGCGTGTGGGGTGGCATGACCGAGCGCCAGCGTCGTGCACTTCTGCGCAAGCACCCCGAAATCAACAGCTGGGCGGACTTCTTCGCAGGCCAGCTGGAGGCTACCCAGGCAGCAAAGCAGTAATTGCCGCAGTAAGAACTTCCGCACGCGCTACAGTGGTGGCCATGACTAACTGGGAATACGTAACCGTACCGCTGCTCACTCACGCCACTAAGCAGATCCTGGACAACTGGGGTCAGGATGGCTGGGAGCTCGTATCCGTCCTGCCTGGCCCGACCGGCGAGCAGCACGTGGCATACATGAAGCGCCCGCTGGAGCAGTAAAAACTAAAAGCTAGAAACCACAAGCTCAAGCACACGAAAACACATGGCACAGAACAACTTCCGCGCAAAGCTCGGGGAACTGGGGCTGCAGCTACCGCCGGTGGCCGCACCAGTGGCCGCCTATGTTCCCGCCGTGCGCAGCGGCAATATCGTCTACACCTCCGGCCAGCTGCCCTTCGTCGACGGTGCATTGCCCGTCACGGGTCTGGTAGGCGCCGATGTGACAGAGGAGCAGGCTTATGACGCCGCCCGTACCGCCGCACTGAACGCCATTGCCGCCATCGACGACCTGGTGGGTATCGAAAACATCGAGCGGATCGTGAAGGTCAACGGATTCGTAGCCTCTACGGCCGACTTCGGTGGCCAGCCGGGAGTGATTAACGGGGCTTCGGAACTGTTAGGCCAGATTTTCGGCGAGGCTGGTGTGCACGCCCGCGCCGCAGTCGGCGTGGCCGCACTGCCACTGAATGCCCCCGTAGAAGTAGAAATCATCGCGCAGATCAGCGCATAATTTGGCGGTTCGATCTACACTGGGAGGCATGGAGCACCCTGCTTATAGCCAACTACGCCCAGTAACCCCGAACGTCGGCGTCGTACTCGCGCCGAACCCCAGCTACGCTGCCCTGGAAGGTACGAACTCCTGGGTGATTCGAGGGGAAAACGACACAGTATCCGTTGTGGTGGATCCGGGTCCGCAAGACGAAGGTCACCTGAACGTGCTGAACACCAAGGCCACCGAAGGGGGCGCAAACATCGGAGTTGTGCTGCTGACGCACCGCCATGCGGATCACGCTAATGGTGCCCAGCGCTTCCGCCAGATCTCCGGCGCACCGATCCGCGCCTTCGACAAGCAGTACTGCATCGCAGCTGACGAGCTTAAGGACGGGGAGATCATCTCCTTCGAAGGCCTGACCCCGACCATTGAGGTCGTGCACTGCCCTGGCCACACCTCCGACTGCGTGGCCTTCTTCATCCACTCCAACGGTGGTACCGATGATTCCGACGTGGAGGGCATCATTACCGGCGACACCCTGGCCGGTCGCCACACCACCATGATCTCCGAGACCGACGGCGACCTGGGGGCTTACCTGGAGACGCTGGCTAAGCTGCGCGAGCGCGGACAGGACAAGCCACTGCTGCCGGGCCACGGTCCGGATCAGCCGAACCTGGCCGAGGTGGCACAGAAGTACATCGACCGTCGCGAGCAGCGACTGGAGCAGGTCAAGGAAGCTCTGAAGAAGCTGGGCGACGATGCCTCGGTGAACGACATTGTGGATGAGATCTACACGGATGTCGACCCGGTTCTGCGTAACGCTGCCGCACAGTCCACTCGCGTGACGCTGCGCTTCCTGAGCGGCGATGAAAACTAGCGCGCGCTACCCCCAGCGCTTAACCCCCGGTTTAGCGCTGGCTTGCACCGCTTAGCGTTTAGCGCTTAACGAGCGCGCTTAGCCAGGCGCTCAGTGTCGGAGATCAGCACCGACTTGCCCTCCAGGCGGATCCAACCGCGGTGGGCGAATTCGGCCAGCGCCTTGTTCACCGTCTCGCGCGAAGCGCCCACCAGCTGGGCGATCTCTTCCTGCGTCAGGTCGTGGTGCACGCGCAGCGCCGTGCCCTCCTGCGTGCCGAAGCGGTTGGCCAGCTGCAGCAGAGCCTTGGCCACGCGGCCGGGAACGTCTGTGAAAATCAGGTCCGCCAGGGAGTTGTTGGTGCGGCGCAGGCGGCGAGCCAGCACGCGCAGCAGCTGCTCGGCGATCTCCGGGTGCTCGCTGATCCAGTTGTGCAGCATGACGGAATCCATCGTCGCTGCGTGGAGCTCCGTCACGCAGACGGCAGATGAGGTGCGCGGGCCCGGATCGAAGATAGACAGCTCGCCGAACATGTCGGATGGCCCCATGACCGTCAGTAGGTTTTCGCGCCCATCGACCGAATGACGGGCGAGCTTCACCTTGCCGCTGATGATGATGTACAGACGGTCGCCGGGCTCGCCTTCTTCGAAAATGGTGGTGCCACGCGGGAACTTGACGGTATCCAGCTGGTCAATAAGGGTACGCACCGCGGTGGGTTCAACACCTTGGAAGATGCCTGCCCTTGATAGTATCTCGGATACTTCTGCCATCCTAAGTTTCACTTCCGTTTCTGGCGTCGCGGTGGCTGGGGTGACCACCTGGTCTATGTCGCGCTCGAATGTAGGGTTCGTCTCTTTTGTTAAACCATACCCAACTATGTCACAGACCTAATCCGAGCCCGGGTACATTAGGAATATTATCGATCAGTTCTGCCGATTCTGAAGGTTCCACAGGTTCCATGTCCGCTGAAGGTTCCATGTCTGCTCAGCCCACGCCCCCGACGCTACCCCGCATCGGCTCGCACATCGCGGCGAAGGGAAAGGAAACCCCTCTTGGGCGCAAGCGTCGCGCCCGGAAAATCAACCGCACCCTCGCCGTGGCTTACCCGAATGCATTCTGTGAGCTGGACTTTAGCAATCCCCTGGAGCTGCTGGTAGCCACCGTTCTGTCCGCCCAGTGCACGGACAAGCGCGTGAATGCTGTGACCCCGGCGCTGTTCCGTCGCTATCGCACCGCGGCCGACTATGCGGAGGCCAACCTCGAGGAGGTCGAACAGATCATCAAGTCCACTGGCTTTTACCGCTCCAAGGCTAAGAGCATCGTCGGCCTCGGCCAGGCCATCGAGGACAACTACGAAGGCGAAGTCCCGGACACGTTGGAGCAACTAGTGAAGCTCCCCGGTGTGGGGCGCAAAACCGCAAACGTGGTGCTCGGCAACGCTTTCGACACCCCGGGCATCACCGTAGATACGCACCTGGGGCGCTTGGCCCGCCGCTGGAAGCTGACGGAGCACGAAGACCCCGTGCAGGTCGAACGCGACCTCATGGAGCTCATCGAGCGAAAAGAATGGACCCTCTTTTCCCACCGGGCGATCTTCCACGGCCGCCGCATTTGCCACTCCCGCCGGGCAGCCTGTGGAGCCTGCTTCCTGGCACACCAGTGCCCTAGCTTCGGGGTCGCGGGGCCGGCTGACCCCGAGGTGGCGTCAACAATGATTAAGTCGGACGACCGCGAGCACCTCCTGGATATGGCGGGGTTCGGCCCGAGTGGCCAGGTAGACTGATTTCCTGTTATGTCTGCACCTGTCGAACACTCCGCTCGCACGCGCGCGATCATCATCGCCGTCACGCTGGTCGTCGGTATTGCGATTGCTTGCGTGCCGCTGGTCATGGCGTTGCGCGGGGATTCTGCGGACAACGCGGGTGGGGCTAGTTCTTCGGTGGAGGACGCCCCCTCGGCCTCCGCCGCCGAAGGTCCTGTCGAGGTCACGCACAAGGTCCGCTGCCCGGAAGGCGCGGGAGAGGCCTCCGTGAGCCCTCACGCTGAGCTGAAGGACGTGCGCCTGCCGTGCCTGACGGAGGGCAGCGCGGACAGTAAGGGCAGCGCCGACGCAAAGGCGAGTACCTCCCTGGCCGAGCGCCTGGCCGGCAAGCCCGCCGTCGTGAACGTGTGGGCCTGGTGGTGCGCGCCGTGCCGCAAGGAACTGCCGATGATTCAGCAGCTCGCCGCCGACCACCCCGAGTGGAACGTCGTGGGCGTGCACCTGGATGCGAAGGGCCAGGCCGGTGCCGACATGCTGCGCGACCTGGGCGTGGATAGCCTGCCGAGCTTCCAGGATTCCAACCACACCTTCGACTCCGCGGCGAAGCTGCCGAAGGTCGTGCCGCTGACCGTGGTCTACCGCCCCGACGGCACCCGGGCGCGCCTGTACGCGCAGACCTTCCGCAGTGCAGAGGAGATGGAAAAGGCGGTGAAGGAAGCCCTATGACCCGCCCGAGTTCGCACCTAGCCCAGTGGCTCGCCCATGCGCAGACCCAACCGGAACTGTCCGCCGACCTGCCCGAATGGCTGCGCGACTTCGCCCGCGACTGCCGCGAGGTGGACATCCACCAATACCTCAACGACTCCGCCCGCATCGTCCCGGAGACCGACGAGCACGGCCGCCCGCCACGCTACTCTGCGGTGCTGATTCTTCTTTCTGGTGACGCCACCTTCACCCGCCCCGCCGGCGCCACAGGAAGGCAGGCCATCCCCGCCGACGCAACCATGCTGCTGACCCACCGCGCGCCGACGATGCGCAACCACAGCGGACAAGTAGCCTTCCCCGGAGGAGGCGTGGAGGAAGCCGACGCTGGGCCGATCGACACTGCCCTGCGGGAGGCCGAAGAGGAAACAGGGCTGAACCCGGACACGGTGGAGCCGTTTGCAGTGCTGCAGCCGATCTACATTGATCGCACGAACTTTGCGGTGGTGCCGGTGGTGGCGTGGTGGCGTCATCCCCATCGAGTAGAGTGCCCCACGACCGAAAACGATTGGGTAGAGCCCTACCCGCTGCCCGAGTTAGTAAACCCCCAACAACGCTTCGAGGTCGGGGTGTACGGCTGGCGCGGGCCCGCCTGGACGCTGCCCATCGGTGAGGAGAAACCGCTGGTGTTGTGGGGCTTCACCGGAGGCGTGATCAACGCGCTCTTACGCCGCGCAGGCTGGGAGGAACCCTGGTCCAGCGGCGGAGGCGAAGATGGTGCCGACGAACCGCATAACCTCTTTACAACCCTGGCTAGCTCCGCCAACGGCGAGGCGCTAGGGGAGATGAAAGAAGGGTTCGACAGAGCAGAAGAACAAGGCAGAAACGGAGGCGCACCATGACCGGGATGACGGGAGCAACGATCCTCGACATCGTGCTGGTGTTCGTGTGCCTCGGCGCGTTGACCTCTGGGTACCGCCAGGGCGGGTTTAGCGCTGCGCTGAGCTTTGTGGGCGTGATCCTCGGCGGCTTCTTCGGCGTGAAACTGGTGCCGATCGCGGTGCGAGTGGCGGAGGAAAACTTCAGCGATAACCACAGTGCCCGCTTCTTTGCGGCGCTGATCACGGTGACGGTGGTCGTGGTCGTGGGCTACGCCATTGGCTCCAGCATCGGCGCGAACCTGCGGGATAAGATCCGCACCCGCGAGCTGCTGCGATTGGAATCGGTCGTCGGCGCGATCGTGCAGGTTTTTACGACGCTGCTGATCGTGTGGCTAGTGCTGGTGCCAATTGCCACCGGGAACGTCGGCGGGTTCGGCAAAGCGATCAAGGGCAGCAGGATCCTCGGTGCGGTCGGCAATTCCGCCCCAGCCTGGTTTAAGCAGCTACCGGCGCAGACCTCCCAGCTGATCAACGACTCGGGCTTCCCGATGATCGCGGATCCGATGGAGAACCTCCCGACCACGGAAGTCGACCCGCCTGACAACGCCTTGATGCGATCCCCGGCGGTCAAGAACACGCGCGAAAGCGTGGTGCGCGTTGTGGGAGAGGCGGAACAATGCAGCCGCATCCTGCAGGGCAGTGGATGGGTGATCGACAAGGATATGGTGATGACGAACGCCCACGTCGTTGCCGGTACCGACAAGGTCACGCTGGCCACCAAGGACGGGCCACACGAGGCCAAGGTTGTCTACTACAACCCGCAGCAGGATATCGCGCTGCTGCACAGCGCCGACCTGCCCTTCGTGCCGATGAAGTGGGCCGAGGACGAGGGTAAGCAAGGGCAGGACGCAATCGTCATGGGGTACCCGCACGGCGGACCGTTCCAGGCATCGCCCGCGCGTATCCGCGAGAAGTTCGTGGTCAGTGGCCCGAATATCTATGCCAACGCCCGCGTGGAGCGCGAAAGCTACTCGCTGCGCGGATCCGTGGTGCAGGGGAACTCCGGCGGTCCGCTGATAGACACGAACGGGCACGTGCTGGGGTTGGTCTTCGGCGCGGACGTGAATGAGAAGGACACGGGCTACGCTTTGACGAAGCAGGAAGTCCTCAGCCATGTCGGGGACGTGAACAAGCACCACGACAGTGCCGACACCGGGGCCTGCGTGGCGGAGTAGTGCCGCCTAGCGTGCGTTCGCCTGTTCGCGGATGATCTCTGCAATGCAGTGGGGATCTTCGACGTGCGGATAGTGCCCCACGCCGAACAGCACCCGCCGGTCGGCCGTTGCGGCGCGCCGGGCGGACTTCTCCGCCAAGGCTTCGTCGAAAACGGGATCCATGCTGCCGTCGATGGCCAGCAGCGGCACCTCAACGTGGTCGGGGAATGTCCGCTCGAACCTAGTGCCCTCGGGGCGGAAGCGGCTGCGGAAGGGCCAACGTAGGTATTCGCAGGAAAGATGTGCGACCTTATCCACCTGCATAGCTTCGCGGCGAAGTGTGGCGTTGCGGAAGTAGGCGTCCGTATCCCTAAAACCTGGGGCCACACCAGCCCTAAAGATCTTTTCGGCGGCCGCAGCGTTGTCCGCCAGCAACTTGCGCTCCGGAAGGCGCGGCAGCTGGGCGGAAAGAATGCGACGGGCGAAGTGCGGCTGGGAAAAAGGCTGCGCCAGAATGCCGCGGAAGCGCAACAGCGGGTTAACCGAAGACAAAGTGATGAAGCGGCGGACGCGATCCGGGTGGTGCGCCACCAACGTCCAGGCGACCATGCCGCCGTAGCCGTGACCGACCACCGTGGCGGTCGTGTAGCCCAGGCCCCGGATCACCCCGGCCATGTCGCTGGCTGCGGTGGTCAGGTCGTAGCCGCGTGGCGTTTTGTCCGAGCGCCCATAGCCACGAAGGTCGACGGCGGCCAGGCGCAGATCCTCGCCAGCCAGCTGCTGCATCAGCGGGTGCCAGTCGAAGGCGCCACCGCCGAAGCCGTGGATGAACAACACCAACGGTGCGTAGCGGGGGCCTTGTACGTCTACGCGAAGGCGCACACCCCGCGAATGCACAAAAGTGGCATGCGGGGTGTGCGGATCTGAAGCGTGGGGGTCTTCGGACGTCATGTAAAGAGCTTAAGGAATTTAGGTGTACATTCCCGACTTGCGGCCAGACGCAGAGTTCTTGCCACCCTGCGGGATGACGGTCTTTAGCTCGCTGACGGACTCGATGGTCTTTTCCGGCTTCTTCACGCCCTTGACCTGCTTCACACCAACCAGAGCCAGGATGATGACCAGCAGCAGCATGAACAGGAAGACGATCAGGAATGCCAGCCAGCGCGGCAGGAAGGTATCCAGAGCCTCGGCGATGGTGAAGAAGAGGAAGAAGGAGCTGTAGGCCAGGATGATGGCGGCGGCGCCGAACAGGCCCACACCGATGCCGGCCTTCTTGGCGGAGGTAGCGATCTCGGTCTTCGCCAGCTCGACCTCAGAACGGACGAGGGAGGAGACCTGTGCGGAAGCGTCCTTCACCAGATCGCTGATGCTGGCCTGGCCCTTGGCGTGGGTATCCACATCCGACAGTGGAATAGCGTTGACCTGCGGGTTAAAGCTATCGCGGTCGGTGAACATGCCTGCGCGATCTTTGTTGCTCACTGTAAAACTCCTGGGGGTTACACCTAATTGACTTCCCCTAGTTTGCCAGACCACGGGGAAGTTTGCGCGGGCGGGTGCATTATTGTCTTAAATATGTCTGACAATTCTGTGCACGATCCGCTCGCCGGACTGGCCGAACTGCCCGGCGTGCCGGAGGCTGTGGCCCAAGCCAACGATCACCTCGCGCGCCTGCACCGCCACCCCGCGAACCTGCGTGGATGGGATGTCACGGGCGCGGAGGCTGTGCTGCGCGGGGCGCGGGCTTCGGCACAGCTGGACGGCGGTAGTCCGCGACTGCCCGAGGACGGCCAGGTGGAAGATCCGATCCTGGCCGGTGCGCTGCGCGCCGCCGAGCTGCTGGCGCCGGACGGGATCACGGACACGGTAACCACGTGGCGCCGCGCCCCATTGCAGATCATCGCCCGTATTAATGCGGTGGCTAGCCCGCAGATGTCCGACCCAGCGTTTCGTCAGAAGGCCGCGGGCGACGCAGAGTTCCTGGTGCCGGGCCGCCCGCGCCGTTCGACGGATGCGCGCCTGCAGCTGCTGGGCAAGTTCATCGCTGGTGGGACGAAGGTGAATGCGACGGTGCTGTCTGCGGTGATCCACGGCGAACTGTTGGCTTTGCAGCCTTTTGCGGACGCCACCGGCGTGACCGCCCGCGCGTGCTCTCGTCTGGCGACCATTGCCACCGGCCTGGATCCGCGCGGTTTGGGCGTGCCGGAGGTGTGGTGGAACCGCAAGCGCGAGGATTACATGGCGAAGGCAGAGGCTTTCGCCAGCGGCACCCCGGAGGGCGTGGCCGAGTGGATTATTTTCCACGCCACGGGTCTGTCGGAGGGGTCGCTGGAAGGCAAGTCGATCGCGGACGCGAAGTAGCGGGGTGCCGAAGCTAGACCCCTTCGTCGCGCCCACGCAGCCACATCGCCAGCCCAGTAGCGGCGATGCCGAGCAGTGCGAGTGTGGCGCCCGCCCCGGCCAGCACCGCTGCCTGGGGGAATAGCGGTTCGGGGCGGCTGAACTGCCGGATCGGCCAGTCGGATTCGGTCGCCCGTTTTTTGAGGGGGCGGTCCGGGTTCACGGCAACCGGGTTGCCCACCAGCTCCAGCATGGGGATGTCGGTGGCGGCGTCGGAATAAGCGTAGCTTTCGTCCAGGTCGTAGCCGTGTTCCGCGACGAGCTGCAGGATTCGTTCGACCTTGGCGTGGCCCTTGTTGAAGTGCGTGACGGCGCCGGTGAAGCGCCCGTCCTTTTCTTCTAGTTCTGTGGCAAACAGGTGGTCAACGCCGAGTTCTTTGGCGATCGGCTGCACCATGATGGAGGCCGAGGCCGTCACGATGGCGATGTGATGACCCATTTTGCGGTGCCATTCGATGAGCTCGCGCGCTTCGGTGTAGATGAACGGGGTGATGACTTCCTGCAGCGCGTCTTGGGCGACTTGGCGCAGCGGTTCGGATTCGCGATCCTTAATGATGCTGGTCAGCGCGTCTTTGATGGATTCCAGGTTGCCCTCGGAATGGGTGGAGAGCATGTAGTTGCCCAGCATCGCCATCATCTTCAGCACTTCACCGGTGTTAAGCAGGCCGCGTTCGGCCATAGGGCGGCGGTAGGCCAGGGACGCCGACGTATCGATAATCGTCTTATCGAGGTCGAAAATAGCCAAAATCCGCCCGTTGCCCGATGCGCGTGCTGGCTCCTGGTGCTGATTCACATTCGTCATTTTAATTACATCCCGCCCCTTATGTCACTCTTATCTTTTCCCGTTTCTGGTTATCCACAGGCTCTAGACCCTTTTTTGTGACGCCAACCCGACTTTTCCACAGCCAAAAAATCAGGGGTACTTTTACGACCGCTCAACTGACAGCCTTTGTTTCATGGGAGCAGGGAAGTCAGGCAAGCGGAAAAAGACAGCAGCAAAGAAGGCAACAGCGCGGAAGGCAGCAGCGACAGCCCCAGCGGGGAAGCTGAGGCCGGTGATTATCGACATCGCCGACCCGCTGTGGAATAACGAGGCGCGCATGGTGGCGGCCGTGACCAGGCGCCCCATGGTGGTGCACGACGGGGCGGACGAATCCACCGCAGAACTGCTGCGTGACCTGGATCGGAAAGACGGATTTACGTGCCAAAACTCCGCCATCGTACTGAGCGATAGGGATAGCGAACTTACCCGCCACCGACTGGTGCGCGCGATTCGCGTGGACCAATTGGAGCCCTCCCTGGACGCGGGCGGGGCGATGGTGCTGGCGGAGATGATCGGGGCGAACGATGTGATGCGCATCGCGGTGAGCTCCGCGGTGGGCGGCGCCGGGTCCAGCCTGTTTGCAGCCCAACTGGCCTATTACATGTCCTGCGAGGGAAGGCCCGCGGTTCTTGTGGACGCCGACCCGCATTCCTGTGGCCTGGATCTAGTGCTGGGCAAGGAAAGGCGGCCCGGACTAACCCGAAACCAGATCCCCGCCGACTGCGACTTCGAGCAGCTGCGCAGCCACCTGCTGATGTTGGGCTTCGACAGCGCGGGAGGCAAGAAGATTGGCGCTGATGGAGGAGCCGTGCCCGTGATTTACGCCGACCGCTATCCGACGTTCGGTGCACACAGCGGCGGCAGAGGCTTGGACGTGGGGCAGCTGGCCCATCTGATGCACGCGGACGACATGGTGGTGGATTGCGGGCGCAGCCTGCCGGTGGCCGATAGCGCCAGCGCCGGGTGGACGGAACAGTGGGGCGAGGCGGAACCAGACGTGCACATCCTGGTCGCGCCCTTAACCATCCAAGGGGTGACGGCCGCCAGCGCATTGCGTAATCGAATGCTGGAAAACGACCGTGCAAAACCACTGATCGTGCTGCGGGAAACTCCCGGGGCATCAACGTCCGTGGCCGTCGCGGCGTTGATGCTGGACGAGGCTCCAGTGACAGTGATCCGCCACGATGCCCAGTGCGCGTCCGCCTTAGACCGGGGTGAAGCCGAGTATTGGATCGAAAGTTCGCTGAAACATGACCGCGCTCGCGAACCGGTGCGTGAGGTGTGGGAGAAGATCCAGGGGATCATCGGCAACTGCGCGCTTCCGTTGGCGAGCTAGGGGCTTGGTCCGGGGCTTGGTACGGGGACTGGATAGGGCACTGACAAGGAATGCAGCTAGGGAATCGGGAGTAGGGGGAGACCGTGGTGGCGTCAAGAAGAAAAAAGGCCGAGCGCAGCCAACCGGAACCAGAGCGTGGGCTGCTGGCTCTTGTGCGCGACGACCTGGCAGAACAGGGAATCAGTCGGCCGGATGAGCACGATCTTTCGCGCAGCCTGCACCTCCTTGGGGAGGCGAGCGTGGAGAATGTGCGCACGCTGCAGAGGGAATTCAGCGGGCTGGGGCCGCTAGCCGGGCCGCTGCTGGATCCGCAGGTGACAGATGTGGTGCTCAACGGTGATGGCGACGTGTGGGCGGACCGGGGCGCGGGGATGCAGCGCGTGGATAGCGTGAAGATCAGCGCCGAGAGCGCGCGGGATCTGGCGGTGCGCATGGCGACGATGTGCGGCGAGAGATTGGACGAGGCCCGGCCTTTCGCAGACGGAGTGTTACGCGATTTGCCTCCGGACGTAGCAGCGCAGGCGATTCGTGTGCACACGCTGCTGGCGCCCCCGGCGGCAGGCGGCAGTTGCATAAGCCTGCGGGCGATTACCGGGCAGAGGAACTCTTTGGACGCACTGGTGGCCGGCGGGCTGGCTAGTAGGGAGATGGCCGAAGTGCTGCGGCGAATAGTGCGGGCGCGGCGAAACATTTTGATTAGCGGTGGGACGGGCGCGGGTAAGACAACGCTGCTGGCTGCGTTGCTGGCGGAAGTGGCCCGCGACCAGCGGTTAATTGTGGTGGAGGATACCCCGGAGCTGCTGATCGACCACCCTCACGTCGTTTCGATGGCGACCCGCGAAGGCAATGCGGAGGGAGCAGGCGCAATCACCATGACAACGCTGGTGAAGCAGAGTCTGCGCATGCGACCGGACCGCATCGTGGTGGGGGAGATCCGTGGGCCAGAGGTGGCCGATCTGCTGGTTGCGCTCAACACCGGGCATGCGGGCAGTGCAGGGACGATCCATGCGAACGATCCGGCGAGTGTGCCGGGGAGGTTGGAAGCGCTCGGAGCAATGGCTGGCCTGGATCGGATGGCGCTGGCGCGCCAGGTGATCGACGGCATCGACGTGGTGTTGCACGTTTCGCGCACAGACCAGGGGCGACGGTTAACCCACATCGGGCGCTTGGTCGGAGACGAGCGGGCTCGCATCGAAGTGCTGTGGCAGTGGCGCGGCGGAGTTGACAGCGAGGGTGGCGAGGTTGCCGAGGGCGCCGAAGCGTTCGAGGAGTTCTGTGATGAACTGGGCTGATGGGGAGCTGATGATTTCCGTACTGGCGGTCGCCGCTGCCGCTCTGATGGTCACTTTCACCCTGAAGATCGTGGTTGGTCGGGTGCTGAAAACTCGTCGCCGGATGAAGTCCCTGGGCGAGGTGCGCGATGCGGTGGATGCCATTGCCCGCGAGGTGATGGCCGGTGGGCGTTCCCTGGACGCCGTCGAGCATGCGTCTGAGGGGCTGAAAACTGAGGCGCTGCGCCGTGCCCTGGACGTGGAGTGTGCAAGAGTGCGCCTCGGCGCCGCGCCGGGTGCAGGGTCTGTCGGCGCTGGCGCAGGTGCAGGGGCTGTCGGCGCTGGCGCTGGTGCGGGGGCTGCTGGCCCTGTAAACGCGGAAAGCAGCGACGCCCCTAGCCTCCTGTCCCACCTATTCCAGATCTGGGGCATTTCCCACCGTCACGGCGTGGGGTTAGCTGGGTTGGCGCGGGCGCATGTGACGGACATTGATGCGCAGCTGGCGCATATTTCGAAATCCACCTCCGCGACGGCGGGAGCACGCCTGACGGTGACGGTTTTGCTGGCGCTACCTGTGGGCGCGGTGGCGCTGGGGCAGGCCAGCGGGCTAGGGACACTGAACTTTCTGATAACCAACGTGCTCGGGGTGCTGCTCTTCCTCGCCGGGGTTGGCCTGGTGTGCGCGGGAACTCTGTGGACGGAGTACCTCAGCGAGTCTTTAACTACGTCTCCGCTGGGAGGAGTGGGCGTGCGGGCCGGTCCGGCCACACCCACGCCCATGGGGCCTCTGGACGCAGCCCGTGCCCTCGACGTCACTGCTGCAGCCCTGCACGCCGGAAAGGCACTGCTACCTGCATGGGAACTGGGGGTAGGGCAGTTGGCACGGGGTAATCGGAGTGAAGCCAGCGAAGGTCAGGATCTGCTTCAACACTCGCTCGCTCTTCTGTATTTAGGTGGGGGAGAGCAGGCCTGGCTCGCATTAGCCGATCATCCACTGTTTGGTCCCATCGCCCGCCAGGCAGCTCAGCAAACCCGCGCCGGAACATCGCTCGCCGATGGGATGCGCCAGCAAGCTGAGCACCTGCGCCGGGTCGCTGCTGATAAGGCAACCGCGGGAGCTGAAAAGGTTCTCATCGCTTTGGCTGCACCGCTGACCCTCTGCTTCCTCCCAGCCTTCGTATTCGTGGGTTTGATTCCGCTGGCCATTGGTATGGCCTCGCTGTAGGGGTCTCGCCGTAGAGGCACGCGGAACACGGTAGAGGAAGCAGAGGCGGAGCAGTTTCGCACGACATCTATTCATCACTCACACGACACGGCGGCGCGCTCTTCGCGCCCCGGGAAGGACTTTGACCATGACCACTTCAACCATGACCGCACCGACCACGGCTGCACCGACCACTGCTGCGCCGGTTGGCCCGCAGCCTAGCTACGAGCCCTGCGCACAGACCATGGCAAACATTCAACTCAAGGCGGCCCCGATAGAGACGGATCCGGCCTCCGGTGTAGCGGAAGAAACATACGCTGACCAGCATCCAATTGCTCGTTGGTGGAACCAGATTATTGGAGCAATTTACAGTCGTTACGCAGACGATAGGGGAATGTCCACTATCGAATATGCACTAGGGTGCGTCGCGGCAGCGGCCCTCGGCGCACTGTTGTACACGGTCGTCACCTCGGACACCGTAGAACAGGCGCTCAGTGGAATCTTCGAAAAGGCACTGAACACCAAGTAACTGGCCGGGATTCAGGACGTCCCACGCCCACTGCACACCGCGCTCCGCGCGCCTGACCTTTCCCGGCTCGGGCGCGTGGGGGCGTCAACAAAAAACAGCAATCAGGAACGAACATGAACACAGTCGAAGGTGCTATCGTCCTCACCGCCATGACCCTCGTCGCCGGCGGAGCCGCCACGGGATTGATCACCATGTCACAGGCCGCCGCAGCGCAGTCGCTGGCGCGGACCGTCGCCCGAGCTGAAGCGCGCGGTGGCGATGGGGTGGCGCTAGCCAGGGAAATTGACGCCACCGCCGCCGTCTCTACCTCCCACGAAGGCGGTGCGGATGCACCTCTAGTGCGGGTGAAAGTTACCAAGGACGGGGCTCTTTTCGACGTTCACGGCGAGGCCGTGACGATGGTGGAGCCGGACGGGGAATAGAGACAGTAGAGGGATGGGGAAGGTGGAGGTTGGCTAATGAGCACCGTCTACGGGGCGATGATCACGCTCGGCATCCTGTCGGTGGCGTCTCTGCTGGCGCTGGGGAGCGCGATGCTGGGGCACAAAGAGCAGGCCAGCACGGCCGCGGATCTGGCCGCACTATCGGCGGCGATGGTATTGCAAACCGGTGAGGGGGAGCCCTGCGGCACGGCCCGAAGTATCGCCGATGCCAACGGTGCTGATGTGGAGAACTGCGAGGTCAAGGGCGAGTTTGTGACGGTAAACGTCATAACTCGCATGGGATCAAACTCGCGCATCCTTCCGCAGAAGGCGCAGGCCACGGCGGGGCCTGCGGAGTAGCTCAGGAAGAGGCTATCCCTGGCGGAAAAGGTTAGCCAGGAAAGGTGTTGAATCCCGCTGGGATGCTGGTACCGTACCGCCATGGTCGGTGGGGTACCAGTGAACCTCGACTCGCTTGTTTCGCTTCTGCATGTCGCCGATGAACTGGTGAATCCACATGTCCGAATTCAAAATGATGCCGATGGGAGTGGGAACATCCTTATCTAACAGACCGTGCCCCAGGAACACGGGCTTGTTATAGCCCGTGGCCGGGGTTTGCATGTAGGCGCGCAAAGCGGGCTCCAGGCCAGGAACCGTGCGTAACGGCTTGGAGAAAGCCCGGGCTACGTTGGTGCCTTTCAGGCTTTCCGAAAGCTCGGGGAGGCAGGACTCCTCGGCGGCCTTCACCATGCGCTTGCCCTCCGGGGTGAGGGCGGAATCCACATCTACGTTCGGGTTAGCCTCGCGGAACCCGGCCAGGATGTACAACGCATAGGTGTTCAACCCGGCGGGGAGAGGGGCGGGTGGGAACGAGGGGCTTCCCGCCAAAACAATCTCCTCCACATAGGCAGGAGCGCCGGTCGCCACCGTGCCCAGGAAGTTGAGTCCAGCCTGCTTGCTGCGCTGCGTTGCCCGTAGCGCCACGTGCAAGGCAGCGCCACCGCCTTGCGACTGGCCGATGACGGCCCACCTCTTGGACAGCGCCTGCCCGCCCTGTTTCACGGCTGGAAGGCTCTGAGCTGCGATAACGGAATCAACAACATTCGCGGCGGTGGACTTGCCGTTGAGGTAACTCATCAGTCCTTCCGTGCCCATGCCTGCATAGTCGCTAGCCACAATCGCATAACCCTGCTTCAGCCAGTGATTCAGGTAATCCGCATCGCGCGGCGAACGGGGGTTCATCGACGGAGTGCACTGATCAGCCAACCCCACCGTTCCATGCGCCCACGCCAAAACAGGCCAGCCACCGACTGGTGGCTTGCCCTTTGGGAGGAACACCGCGCCCGTCGATGGGGACACGGTTCCATGTTGATTGGTGGTGGAGTAACTAAAGCGGAACTGCTGCCCCGCTGCGGACAATCCCACCGACGGATCCAGCGGAACCGAGTTCATCAGGACGCCCGCCGTGGAAGGAGTAGCGCCAATCTTCAACCCACTATCCACCGGCTTTCCCGCGTAGGGTGCCGGGGTGCGCATCGGCACACCCCGGTTCACCAGGCTCGGGGCGCTGGACTGCAGGCTCGGGGCGCTGGACTGCGCGGCGGCCACGCCGGCCATGCCAGCCCCGTCTGTCACGTCAGCCACGCCGGACAGTGCTGCCAGCGACAGGGAGGCAGCTGCGGTTGCCGCTATGACTCTCCGGCGAGCAAAATACTTTTCTCCAACAAACGACCTCATGTCGGGAAGTATATGCCTTCACCGGTTGTGGCGGGAGGCGTCATGAAAAGAAAAACAGCGAGCCCCACCGACCGGGTTAGTCGGAACCAGTGCCCGCCGCCGCATTGGCCAGCGCCCGCAACAACACCACCGCACCCGCCTTGAACAGCGGATCGTTGCCGTTGCCACACTTCGGGGACTGCACGCAGGACGGGCAGCCAGAGTCGCACTCGCAGGTCTCCACGGTCTCGGCGGTGGCGGCCATCCACTCGGCAAAGCGGGCGAAGCCCTGCTCCGCAAAGCCCGCACCACCTGCGTAACCGTCATACACAAACACCGTCGGCAGACCCGTATCGGCATGCAAGGCGGTGGACACGCCACCGATATCCCAACGGTCGCACGTCGCGATCAGCGGCAACAGGCCAATCGCCGCATGCTCCGCGGCATGCAACGTCCCCGGCCACGTCGGCTCCGGCAACCCCAGATCCAGCAACACATCGGGATCCACGGTGTACGCCACCGCGCGGGTGCGCAGCGATTCTGGCGGCACCTCCAGTGGGACGGTCTCCAGGATCTCGCCGCCAGGCAAACGCTTCCGATAGCCGCTGACGGTATGCGAAACCTCCACATCCACATCCGCCAACCACACCCCGTCGCAGACTCTGTGCGTGCCACGGGTCCGCCGCACGGCAATGTCGGTATCGCGGATCACCTGGGTGGTGTACTCCGGGAACTCAGGCCGCACCCACGCCACGGATTCCTCCAGATCCAGCAACTGCACCACAAACGTTTCGCCCTGGTGCATGTACACCGCCCCGGTGTGCACGTCCGACGTTGCACGCGACTGGTCCACGGTGCCCAGAAGGCGGCCGGAATCGGCCTCCACGATCGCCACCTGAGCCGCCGCCCCGCCGCGGATCGATACCTGCGAATGCACCTGCTCCGCCACCTTCAGGTCAGCAAAAATGCCCCGCGGCCTGCGCTTCAGCGCTCCTTGGCGCAGCAGGTGTTCCACCACACGCTCCGCGCCCCAGTGCGCCACCTCTGCCTCGGACAGCGGCTTTTCCGCCGCCGCACACACCACGTGGTCGGCCAACACATAGGGGTTCGTCGGGTCGAAAACGGTGTTCTCCACGGGCCGGTCCAGCAGGGCCTCCGGGTGGTGCAGAAGGTACGTATCCATCGGATCATCCGCCCCGACCAGCACTACCAGGGCGCCCTGGCCGCGCCTTCCCGCGCGCCCCGCTTGCTGCCGGAAGCTCGCGATCGTGCCGGGGAAACCACTGGTCACAACCACGTCCAGCCCGCCGACGTCGATGCCTAACTCCAGGGCGTTCGTCGAGGCGATTCCCAGCAGCTCGCCGTTATCGAAGCGACGCTCCAGCTCGCGGCGATCCTCCGGGGTGTAGCCCGCGCGATAGGCCGCCACCCGCACCGCGTCCGCGCTACGCCCCATGGCTGCCAGCTTCTCCGCAGCGGCGACGGACACGACTTCCGCGCCGCGCCGGGAGCGCACGAAGGTCAGAGTTCGCGCACCCTGCGCTATCGCCAGCCCCATCACATCCGCGGCTTCGGAGTTCGCCGCCCGTCGCACCGGCGCGCCGTTCTCGCCTTCTGCCTCGGGCAGGAACCCCGGCTCCCATAACGCCACGGTCCGCTCGCCCGCGGGTGCGCCGTCCTGCGTCACCGCCACCACGTCCGGCCGCCCCGTCAGCCGGCGCGCGTGTGCCGCCGGGTCCACGCTGGTCGCAGAGGCTAACACGATCGTCGGTGCCGTCCCGCACAGCCGCAGCAGTCGCCGCAGCACCATCGCCACGTGCGCGCCGAAAACTCCGCGGTAAACGTGGCATTCGTCGATCACCACGTAGCGCAGCGTGCGTAGCAGGCGGCTCCACGACTGCGGATTCCCCAGGATCGAGGCGTGCAGCATGTCCGGGTTCGTCACGATTACCCGCGCCTGGTCGCGGATCACCCGCCGCGTCTCGGGCGGGGTATCACCGTCGTAGGTGGCCACCATGATGTCGCGCAGGTTCGCCGCGCCCGCGCACATCCGCGCCAGTGCTGCCCGCTGATCCTGCGCCAGCGCCTTCGTCGGCGCGATATAAAGTGCCGTCGCGGTGCTCGCCGTAGCCAGGTCGCTCAAGGCCGCTAGTTGGTAGCCGAGGCTCTTTCCGGACGCCGTACCAGTCGAAACCACCACATCCCGCCCCGCATGTGCGTGATTGGCGGTCTCTACCTGGTGCGACCACGGGGCGCTTATTCCCTGTTCATGCAGGTATTCCACCAGAGTCTCGTCGACCCACTCCGGCCACTGCGCCGTCTGCGACGGGCGGGCGGGAATGGTGCGTGTGTGGGTGACGGTGGAACGCGGAAACTCGGGCGTCAGATCGGCCAAGAGCTCCTCGCCGAAAGACCGCGCAGAAGAGCCCGGCGCAGAATCTGGGGTAGGGGGCGTGGGGTCGGACATCACCGTCTGTTCTAGACCCATTAGGGGGTGGATACAAGTTATTGTCTGGGATATTTCATTCTCGGCTGATCGTTTATCCCGTGACGTGGCAGACTGTCGAATGGTTATTGAAATCCTCGGCACTTTTCCGCTCGCCTCGTGCGTGAGGGCGGGTTTCGCTGGGTTTTGGGCCGATTGGGTTGGAAACGACGTACGTTCCGACCTCGGCGTTCGATGGTCGAAGCAGACTGGCGCCGGTCAGTTTCAACAAGATAGGTAGTAAATTCATGGCACAGGGAACCGTTAAGTGGTTCAACGCGGAAAAGGGCTTTGGCTTCATCGCCCCGGACGACGGATCTTCCGACGTCTTCGTCCACTACTCTGAGATCCAGGGCAGCGGCTTCCGCACTCTCGAGGAAAACCAGAAGGTCGAGTTCGAGATCGGCGAGGGCGCCAAGGGCCCGCAGGCTCAGAACGTCACGGCTCTTTAAACCCGCAGGGTTTTAGCAGGCCCCCGCCCCCGGTGCACCTCGCGCCCGGCGGGGGCTTTGCCGATTATGCCGGTGCCCACCCCGGTTGCAAATAAATTGCGAAGACCGCGTAGTGTCGCTTAGAAATGCGTAAGTGGGCAACTGTTGTGGGAAATCTGTATAACAATGGCACCCGGCAAGCTTTAGATTTTTGAAGGATGTGTGAGTTCAACCGATGGCAAACGATGACGTCAAACGTCTAGTGATCGTTGAGTCGGCGACGAAGGCGAAGAAGATCGCCCCGATCCTGGGGCCGAACTACATCGTCGAGGCTTCCGTCGGGCACATCCGTGATCTTCCCCGGGGCGCTGCAGACGTTCCGGCCAAGTACAAGAAGGAACCGTGGGCGCGTCTGGGCGTCAACGTCGATAAGGACTTCGAAGCGCTCTACGTCGTCAGCCCGGACAAGAAAAAGAAGGTCTCCGACCTCAAGGCCAAGCTCAAGCAGGTTGACGAGCTCTACCTCGCGACAGACCCCGACCGTGAGGGTGAGGCTATCGCGTGGCACCTGCTTGAGGTGCTGAAGCCGAAGGTGCCGGTGCGCCGTATGGTGTTCCACGAGATCACGAAGAACGCCATCCTCGAAGCCGCGCAGAACACCCGCGAACTCGACTACGACCTGGTCGATGCGCAGGAATCCCGCCGCGTGCTGGACCGCCTATACGGCTACGAGGTCTCGCCAGTGCTGTGGAAGAAGGTCATGCCGCGCCTGTCCGCCGGTCGCGTGCAATCCGTCGCCACCCGCGTGATCGTCGAGCGCGAGCGCGAACGCATGAAGTTCATCGCCGCCGAGTACTGGGACTTGAGCGCCACGTTTGGCGTGGTCGACGCTGTTTCTTCTTCTCTTGATGACGCCGCCCCGGACTCCTTTGAAGCACGGCTGGCAACGGTCGCCGGCAAGCGCGTGGCTCAGGGACGTGACTTTGGTGATGATGGCAAGCTGAAGGCCAGCGCGAAGGACACGTTCGTGCTGGATGGGGCGAAGGCGAAGTCCCTGGCAGAGGGGCTGCAGGGGCAGGAGTTCGCCGTGACCGCGGTGGAGGAAAAGCCTTACACCCGCCGCCCGTACCCGCCGTTTATGACCTCCACCTTGCAGCAGGAGGCTGGCCGGAAGCTTCGCTTTACCTCGGAGCGCACGATGCGCATTGCGCAGCGCCTGTACGAAAACGGCCACATCACCTATATGCGTACCGACTCGACCACCCTGTCGACCGCCGGTATCGAGGCCGCCCGTAAGCAGGCCAAGGAACTCTACGGTGCGAAGTTCGTGGCTGACGGACCGCGCCAGTACTCCCGTAAGGTCAAGAACTCGCAGGAGGCCCACGAGGCCATCCGCCCCGCGGGCGAGACCTTCCAGACCCCCGGCCAGCTAAGCAACCAGCTGGATGCCGAGGAATTCAAGCTATATGAGCTGATCTGGCAGCGCACCGTGGCCTCCCAGATGGCCGATGCGAAGGGCCAGTCGATGAAGGTCACCGTTGCCGGTGACGCGAAGTCCGGCGAAACCTGCGAGTTCAGTGCCACGGGACGCACCCTGACCTTCCCGGGCTTCCTGAAGGCCTACGTGGAAGTCAGCCGTACCGCCGATGGTCGCGACGTTGCTGACAATGCGGAGAAGCGACTGCCGCAGCTGACGGAGGGTGATGAGCTGAATGCCCGCGACGTGGAGGCCGATGGGCACTCTACGAACCCGCCGGCTCGCTACACGGAAGCCTCGCTGGTGAAGAAGATGGAGGAGATGGGTATCGGCCGCCCGTCGACCTATGCCTCCATCATCCGCACCATCCAGGACCGTGGCTACGTGCTGCCCCGCGGAAACGCGCTGGTGCCGTCGTGGGTAGCTTTCGCCGTGATCGGCCTGATGGAGCAGAGCTTCGGCGCGTTGGTGGACTACGACTTCACCTCTGCAATGGAGGATGAGCTGGATGCCATTGCCTCCGGCGACGAAGATCGCGTGAACTGGCTGAAGGGCTTCTACTTCGGTGATAGCTCCCGGCCGGAGGCGCCGGGCGCGGTCGTGCCCCGACTGGGCGGACTGAAGCACATTGTTGGCGACAACCTGGAGCAGATCGACGCCCGCCGCGTGAACTCGCTGCACATTTTCGACGACGAAAACGGAGTGCCGATCATCGTCCGCGTGGGCCGCTACGGTCCCTACCTGGAGCGAATCAAACCGCTGCGGGAGGGTGCCCCGGAAGGCGCTGAACCCGAGGTACAGCGCGCCAACCTGCCGGAATCCATGACCCCCGACGGGCTGACGTTGGAGGTGGCGGAGAAGCTCTTCGCCACCCCGCAGGGTGGCCGGGAGCTGGGAACCAATCCCGCCAACGGGCGCGCCATCGTCGCCCGGGAAGGCCGTTATGGCCCGTACGTCACCGAGGTACTCGGCGAGGACGAGGAATCCCGCGTGGCCGAGGAAGCGGTGAAGGTCTGGGAGGCCGAGCGCGACGAGCAGGATCGCGAACGCGAGGCCGAGGGCAAGAAGCCGCTGAGCCGCGAGACGAAGACCGCGCAAGCGCAGAAGGAAAAGCGCGTCAAGCAGATCGTCGAGGAGACTCTGAAGCCCAAGACCGCCAGCCTGTTCAGTGGCATGGAGCCGGCCAGCGTGACCCTGGAAGAGGCTCTGAAGCTGATGAGCTTGCCACGTGAGGTCGGCGTCGACCCCAGCGACAACGAGGTGATCACCGCCCAGAACGGTCGCTACGGCCCCTACCTTAAGAAGGGCAACGATTCCCGCTCGCTGGCGAACGAGGAGCAGATCTTCACCATCACCCTGGACGAGGCGCGCCGTATTTACGCCGAGCCGAAGCGTCGCGGACGCGCCGCTGCGCAGCCACCGTTGAAGCAGCTGGGCGATAACGACGTCTCCGGAAAGCCGATGTCCGTCAAGGAGGGCCGCTTCGGCGCCTATGTCACGGACGGCACCACCAATGCTTCCCTGCGCAAGGGCGATACCCCGGAGACGATGACCGACGCCCGTGCGAATGAGCTGCTGTCGGAGCGTCGCGCCAAGCAAGCCGCGGAAGGCACGGCACCTGCGAAGTCGAGCCGCAAGGCCACCAAGAAGTCGACCAAGAAGGCTGCGAAGAAGGCGACGAAGAAAGCCTCGAAGAAGTCGGCCAAGAAGAGCACCAAGAAGCCCCCGACACTGACGAAGCGCACGGTGAAGAAGTCTCGCTAATTCCCCCATACTTTTGGGTATGAACTGATACGTTCGGGAGCATGAATCAGCTCCCGAATTTCACCGTCGTCTCCCTCGCTCCGAACCTCCCCGGCCCCGTCGCCGCGAAGCGTCTGCAGGAACTGGGTGGCACCGTCATCAAGGTGGAAGGCTCCGGCAAAGCCGCCGACCCTATGCGCCTGTACTGCGAGCCTTACTACCAGCACCTGGTGGAGGGGCAGCAGGTGCTCAGCATAGACCTGAAGGAAGAGGCCGGCCTGCGGGAACTGCACGAGTTGCTGGAGAAGGCCGACCTGCTGCTCACGAGCTCCCGCCCAGCTTCGCTTCAGCGCCTGGGACTGGGGTGGGAGGACCTGCACGCGCGCTTCCCCGCGCTATCGCAGGTGGCGATCGTCGGCCACTCCGGCGAGCATGTCGACGTGGCGGGCCATGACCTCACCTACGAGGCGCACGCCGGCACCCTGTCCTTCCACGGGGATACCCCCGCGATGCCGGTGGTTCCCATTGCGGACCTGGCAGGCGCGGAACGCGCCGTATCCCAAGCGCTGGCCGCCCTGTGGCAGGCTAGCGCCACTGGCGAGGGCAGTTACCACGAAGTCGGGTTGGCAGATACAGCCGAGGAATTCGCCACGCCAGCGCGCTTCCGACTCACGGGACCCGATACCTTGCTAGGCGGCCTGCTACCTGGCTACGGCCTCTACCGGGCGGAATGTGGCGGCTGGGTGGCTATCGCCGCGCTGGAACCGCACTTCTTCGTTGGCCTCATCGAGGCGTTGCACGCCGAAGACCTGCTGCCGGAGGGCACCACGTCCGACCAGCTGCAGTCCGCGGGAATTACCGCAGAGCAGCTGGCCGCGGCAGTAGAGCAGAAAACGGCGGCGTGGTGGGACGAGGTGGCGTCGAAAAGAAACCTGCCCATTGCCTCGGTACGGCGCGGGGCTTAAGCAACAGCGCTGCGCCTGAGAGCCTGCGCCTAAGAACCCGCGCGGTCGGCGAGGGTGGGGCGGATGGGGCGGGCGATCTGCGTCATCTCGCGTCGGCCGCGCAGCTCCACGGATTTCATCATGGTCCAGCGGGCCTGCTCGGCCTCGTTGGCTGCACGCAGGGTCGCAGCGCTGGTCAACACCTGGCCGGGGGTCTTCTTAGCCAGATCCGTCAGGCGCGCGGCCTGGTTCACGGCATCGCCGATGACGGTGTACTCAAAACGATCCTTTGCACCGATGTGCCCGGCCACGACGGATCCGGCGGCCACGCCGATACCCGCAACGAACTCCAGCCCCTGCAACTTCGCCTTTAGCTCTCGCGCGGCGGCCAGGGCGTGGCCAGCCACATCGTCCAGGGGCAGGGGAGCTCCGAATACGGCCAGCGCGGCATCGCCCTCGAACTTGTTGATGATGCCCTTGTTGGCGTGCACGACCTCCACCACGCGGTCGAAGAATTCGTTGAGGGCTTTCACCACGTGCTGCGGTTCCTTCTCCGTGGCGAAGCCGGTCGAGCCGATCACGTCCACGAAAAGCACGGCCACGTGCCGGGTTTCGCCGCCGAGTTCCGGCTTTTCCTCCAGCGCGCGGCGGGCGACCTCGGCGCCGACGTAGCGGCCGAAAAGATCCGAGACCCGCTGGCGCTCCTGTAGGCCACGCATCATCTCGTTGAAGCCCGCCTGCAGCACGCCGATTTCCGAAGAGTCGTAGATCCGCACGTCCGTGTTCACCTGGCCGCGGCGCACGCGGTTGATGGCGTACTGCAGCTCGCGGATCGGGTCGGCCACCGCCATAGAGAACAAGGTGGTGCCCATGAAACCGGTCAGCAGGGTGGTGATCGCTAACGCCAACAACGCCGGAATGATGCCGCGGGAATCCTCGGGGTAGAAGTCAGTCGCGACGGCGAATAGCAGCAGCACCATTCCCAGCACTGGCACGGCGGAGGTCAGCGCCCACGTCGTCATCAACCGGTGCGACAGGGGCGATAGTCGCGAATGATCCGGCGCGCCCTTAGCCAAGGCCTTGGCGGCGACGGGGCGCACCAAACGCTCGGCCTCCATGTACGTCATCAGGCTCACCATCATGCCGCCCAACGTGGCAGTCACGGCGACGGTCACACCCCATTCGGTGCTATACCGCCAGGCCACAACGGTAAACAGCACAACACCGATGCCCCACAAGACGATGCCCGTGATGGTCTGCAGCAACGGAATGCGCAGCACCAGGTCGCGCACCATGTTCGGGTCATAGGCTTGCGGGTTGCGTTGCCAGCGCAGCACGGGCGCAAAAAAGTACAACGTCATCGCGATGCCGGCGACCACGGCCACCCCGAAGTAGCTCAGGTACAGCGTGGCGGTGGTGGTGTTCAGGCTCGTCAGTTCGCGGGCGGAAGGCAGGGGGATTAAAAAGCGCAGGAACGTCGCCACTGCGGTGGCGCCAATAACGTTCGTGGCCAGGACAGTTGCTGCGTACAAGGGCCAAGAGGTTCCCCAGGCCCAGGAAAGGTATCGCAGCAGTTGTTTCATGCCCTTCAGACTATCGCACCGCGTCTCGCTGTGGCGCGCTCTGTCCGGGTGGGTAGCTACACTGAGTAACCATGACGGAAACCACCATGGCAGGCGCTGCAGCCGCCCCTGAAAACGCACCGGGGGTCTTTGGGCGCATCACTGCAGAGTCTGTCCGTCGTCCCCTGCAGCGGGCCGTGGAGGATTCGCAGGCGATGACCCATTCGTGGCTGTTCACTGGCCCGCCCGGGTCGGGTCGTTCGATCGCGGCGAAGGTTTTTGCCACCGCGTTGGTCTGCCCGCATGGCGGCTGTGGGGAGTGCGACCAGTGCCGTAGCGCCGCCGCGGGCACGCATCCGGACATCCTGTGGGTGTCCACGACGGGCGTGGTGCTGACGGTCGATGAGATCCGCGGTGCCATCCACGAAGCCGCGAACATGCCCACCGTCGCCCGGTGGCGCGTGGTGGTCGTGGAGGATGCCGACCGTCTGAACGATGCTGCCGCCAACGCCCTGCTGAAGTCTGTCGAGGAGCCACCCGCCCGCACCGTTTTCCTGCTCTGCGCGCCGTCGACCGACCCGTCGGATATTGCCATCACGCTGCGGTCGCGTTGCCGTCACGTGTACGTGCCCACTCCCTCGCCGGCGGCGGTCAAGGGCGTTTTGCTTAGTGACGCCACCTTGGGCCTCAACGAAACCCAAGCCCAATGGGCCGCCGACGTCTCGGCCGGGCACATTGGAAGGGCCCGCCACCTAGCCAGTGACGAGGCCGCCCGCACCAAACGTGCCACCGCGCTGAAGCTGCCACAGCTGGTGTACGAGCCCAATGCGCTCTACCGTTTCACCGCCGAGCTGGTGAAGAAGGCGGAGGAAGAGGCCGCCAGCGAGCTGGAAAAGCTGGATCAGCGGGAGCGCGAGGAGCTGGAGAGCAGCCTCGGCGTGGGTGCGAAGGGTAAGGGTGCTGCGAAGGCCCAGCGGGGGGCGTCCGGAAGGATGAAAGAGCTAGAGAAAGAACAGAAGAACAGGCGCACCAGAAGAACCCGCGACTCGCTAGATCTGGCGCTGATCGACATCGCCGGGCTGTACCGCGACGCGATGCTGCAAGCCGCGGGCGCGGTGGATGGCGATGGCGTGCCGATGGGTGGCCACCAGCACCCGGATATGGCCTCCACGTCGAAGGAACTGGCGCGCCGCAACAGTGCGTCTGCGCTGATGAGCTGCATCGATGCGGTGATGGAATGCCGCGAGGTGCTGGGCTACAACGTGCGCCCCGAGGTGGCGCTGGATGCGATGGCCGGGCGCCTACAACAGTGCTGCGGGGTGGCCTAGCGAGTTTCCTGGCGAACCCCAGGTGGCGTTTTGGTGCTCGGGGTTAGCGTCGGCTAGGATTACGCTTCGTACTTAATGTACGCGCCGCTTTAGCTCAGTCGGCAGAGCGTTTCACTCGTAATGAAAAGGTCGCGAGTTCGATTCTCGCAAGCGGCTCCATGTGATGTCCCACAGCATTCTTGCAAGTTTGCTGTGGGACATTTTGATTGCTAGCGACTGCTAACGTTTCGCTACCCATAAGCGTTTGGCTAGACAAAGCACTTCCAACCAAACCCCTTCAGAAAGGATTCTTCCCCAATGAAGATTCGCAAGTCGCTCATCGCTGGTGTTACCGCCGCAACCGTCACCGCGTGTCTCGCCACACCTGCCCAGGCCGAGACCCACACCCCCACCACTCAAGTACAGGCTGCAGAAACTCCGAACACCAAGTCCCCGCTCGGCTCAGTGAACACCATCTGGGAAAACACCCCGGCTTGGCTGCGCTTCCCCCTCTTTGCACCGCTGGGAATCATCTGGGCCGTTATTTACAACCTAGTTGGCGCTCAGAACTCCGACGCGCCATACTACGGCAGTCTTTCTTCCTAAGGCGACAGCACGGCTCTCCTAAAGCTGGGGGCAGGAGGCTGACGGAGAGACCGGGTTAGCGAAACTGTGGGGAAACTTCCGGCAGGGGCAGCTTCTCGAAGGGGCTCAGCCCACGGATAGCGGAGTTGGCGAAGCTGGCCACCACCAGGATCGCGAACATCGTCGCCGCAGAGAACAGCTGCACTCGGGAACCCGGATCCGTCAGCATCAGCAAAGCCAGCCCCGCCAGGACAACCAGCGTGGCGATGGTTAACAAGGGGAAACCCCACATGCGGATCGGCAACGCTTCGCCCGCATGCTGCTCCAGACGGCGGCGCAGGCGCAGCTCAGACACGGCGATGAACGTCCAGACGACCAGCAGCGAAGCTCCCGCGGAGTTCAGCATGAATGTCAGCAACCAGCCCGTATCCAGGTAGTTCAGAACCACCATCACGATGGACAAACACACCGAAAGAACAATCGCGGCGACGGGCACACCTCGACCGTCGACGCGGGTGAAAATTTGGGGTGCCTCATGACGATTAGCTAGGGAGAACATCATGCGGCTGGAGGCATAGATCTGCGCATTGAAGGCAGACAGTAGCGCCAGAACAATAATGGCTTCCATGAAACCGACCACGCCCGGAATACCGGCAAGATTCAGCACCCTAGTGAAGGGACTATCGGCTGCGCTTTCCGCCTGTCCTAGGGAAGAGTGGGGGAGCAGGAAGGTAATCACCAGCACCGAACCCAAGTAGAACAGCGAGATGCGGGTGATGGTGGAGCGCACTGCGTTGATCAGCGAGCGCTGGGGGTTCTCGGATTCTGCAGAAGCGATGGCCACGACCTCGATGCCCCCGAAGGCGAATGCCACAGCCAGAATCGCCGTGGCCACACCGCCCACGCCGTTGGGCATGAAGCCGTCGGCTGTGAACACCTCAGTGCCGATGAAGGTATGCCCGGGCAGGAGACCAAAGACTAGTAGGAACCCAATGACCAGGAAAGCTACTAGCACCGCCACCTTGATGAACGCGAACCAGAACTCGAACTCGCCGAAGGCGCGGATTTGCAGGAGGTTCACCACGCCGAAGAAAATCACGCATACGGCGGCGGGGATCCAGGCGTCAATACCGAACCATGCCCCCATAAAACTCGCCGCACCAGTAATTTCGGCGCCGAGCACCGCCACCGTGGCTAGCCAGTAAATCCAACCCTGAGTGAAGCCAGCCCAGCGTCCGATGCCGTGTTCTGCATATTCGGAGAACGATCCGGAGGCGGGGATGACGGTGCCCATCTCGCCCAGCATCTGCATTACGAGGATCGCGATGAAACCCGCCACAATGTAGGCCAGCAGCACGGCTGGTCCGGCGGCCTCGATGCCTACTCCGGTGCCTAGGAACAACCCAGCGCCGATGGTGGAGCCCAGACCCATCATCGTGAGGTGGCGGACCTTCAGTCCACTCCCCAGCTTAGCCTCGGGAGCGTTCGAGTCGACGTGCGAGCTGGGGTTATCGGAGGAGGCGGAAGAGGTTGAACTCATTCTCTAAGGATACGATGTGTGGTTTGACGTGGAGCGCACAGGTCGCGATAGTGCCTAGCCCAACCCGGCAGCGACCAGAACCTCCCTGGCGGCCGGCACTGCAGCCGAGCGATCCGCCGGTACTAAGCCGATGCGGGTTCGACGGTCGAGGATATCGGCCACCGTGCGAGCTCCCTCATGGGTAACAGCGAAGCTTAGGCGGCCGCGAGTCACGCCAAGGCCCGGAGCAACTGGTTCGTCGGCGCGTTCGACCAGGTCGGATGTCTGGTCTGTGTGGCCGGACTGTTCGGGTTGTGCCGGTGCGCCGATCAGGGGAGTGGACTTTGTGACGCAGGAGCCGGTGGGGATGCCCTGCAGCAGCCCTTCACTGAGAACCCGATCCACTGTCTGCTCTGCCATGAGTCGATACTCGGTGAGCTTGCCGCCGGTGACCGTGACCAGGCGATCGTGCACCAAGATGGCGTGCTCTCGGGACAGATCTGCGGTGGCTTTGCTTCCGGAGTCTGCCAGCTGCACCAAGGGGCGCAGACCCGCGAACTTACCGATGACGTCCTCGCTGGTCAGCTTCACCTTGAGTGCCTGGTTAACGACGTTGAGGATCCATTCGACATCCTCTTCGGGTGCGGAGGGTTCCTCTTCTAACGGAGCTGGTTCATCCGTGAGTCCGATATAGCAACGGCCTAGCTGGGTGGGCAGAATAAAGCAGAAGCGGTTCGTGGCCCCGGGTACAGGGACGGTCAGGGCGCCCTCCGGGTTGCCAACCTTGTTCGCATCGATAACCAGGTGAGTGCCACGGGACGGAGTGACAGTGACGGACTTATCCAGATCTCCCGCCCACACGCCGGTGGCGTTGACAATAGCCGATGCGGTGACCGTGATCTTTTCTGCAGAGCCACCCAGATCCAGTTCGATGGTGGTCCCCTGGATCGCCGTGGCCTTGCAATGTGTCAGCACATCCGCCCCGTACCCCCCGGCTGTACGCGCAAGAGCTGTGACTAGGGCGGCGTCATCAAAAAGCTGTCCGTCGTAGTTCAGATACCCGAACTTGGTCTTTTCCCGATCCACGGCAGGGCACAGTTCGGCCACGCGATCGGCGGAGATGGTGCGGGAGCGCGGGAGCGTCTTGCCGGACGTCTTAGCCGCGATGCGCAGAGCATCACCGGCGATAAAACCCAGGCGGGGCAACACCTTATTTGCGGTGGAGAACTCGTCCATGACGGGAACGACCTGGCCGAGGGCACGTGTGAGGTGAGGCGCGGTGGTCTCCATCAAAATGCCACGCTCGACGGCGCTGCGACGGGCAATACCAATGTTGCCGGACGCGAGATAACGCAAACCGCCGTGCGCCAACTTGGACGACCAGCGAGACGTGCCGAAGGCTAGATCTTCCTTGTCCAGCAGCAGCACCTTTAGGCCGCGCGTTGCTGCATCCAAAGCCACCCCAGAGCCAGTAACGCCTGCGCCTACAACTACCAGGTCATAGCGCGCGCCATCTTGTAGTTTCTGCACCAACTGCGCACGGCGCTCGGGGGATAGAGCAGCGCCATCGTAGTTGAAATCCGGCTTGGCGGAAGGACGGAGGTCCTTCGCGGTTCGGTTGGCGAAAGTCGTGGCTTCGAGAATCCGATTCATACTTTCAAATTACTATTCGCCGATAAAATTAGGGCATGGATAGCACTCAAAAAGACAACCAGGTTCCGAACAAGGAACAGCACACTCCCGCTACTGGCTTGAACGGCGGGGAAAGTATGCAGTTGCCTCCTATGGAGTTCAACCTGTGGGGCACAAAAGACGAGGCCAAGCCCCTGTCGGAATCGATCCGCAAGATGCTGGGCAAGCTGCTGGGCGTTAACGGCACACTGCCGCAGCGCCCGGCTGCAGACATTCGCCTAAGCCCTTCGCAGTTGACCTCCCAGGATGAAAGGGCGCTGGCGAACATTGTGGGATCCCAGTACGTGTCTGTGGATGATGCGCACCGCATGCCGCGCTCCCGAGGAAAGAGCTACTTGGACCTGCTGGATTGGCGCCTAGACAAGGAAGTTTCCGCCCCCGACTCGGTAGTCACCCCAGGAACCGAAGAAGAAGTCCTGGAGGTCCTGCAGTACTGCACGGAGAACAACGTGGCGGTTGTTCCTTTCGGCGGTGGTACCTCTGTGGTCGGCGGGTTGAACCCCGTCCGCGGTGAACACCGGGCCATCATCAGCCTGGACCTGGTGCGCTTCAACCAGCTGGAAGATGTAGATCCGGTGTCCGGGCTGGCCACCCTGGGCGCAGGGCTTTCCGGTCCGCACGCCGAGATGCTGCTTGGCGAACACGGCCTGCAACTGGGGCACTTCCCGCAATCCTTCCCGTACGCCACCATCGGCGGATTCGCAGCCACCCGTAGCTCGGGGCAGAACTCCGCTGGCTATGGGCGGTTTGATGAGATGGTGCGGTCGATGACCGTCGTCACCCCGAAGGGCATTCTGTACCCGGGGCAGGCCTCACCGGCCACCGCAGCCGGACCGGCTTTGAAGCAGCTGTTTCTCGGCTCGGAGGGAACGCTGGGAATCATCACCAGGGTGCGCGTCCGCGTACACCCGATTCCGGATACGAAGCTGTACGAGGCGTTTAGCTTCCCCACCTTCGTCGACGGCGTGAACGCCCTGCGGGAGGTAGAACAGACGGGCGCCGGCCCGACGGTTCTGCGCCTGTCGGACGAAATCGAATCCAGCGTGAACCTGACCAGCACCGATAACATCGGCGAGCAGGATGAATCCGCACACACCGGCTGCCTGGCGCTGAGCGTCTACGAGGGAACCACGCAGCACGCACAATCCCGCCACGCGGAGACCCGTGCGATCCTTCTGGCCCACGGTGGTGAATCCTTGGGCGAAGGCCCGGCGCGGAAGTGGGAACAGGGCCGGTTCGGGGCGCCAGTGCTGCGCGATTCCCTGATCGACGCAGGTGCGCTGTGCGAAACCCTGGAGACTGCCACCGATTGGTCGAATGTGCCCAGGCTAAAGAAGGCGGTTGCATCGGCGCTGTCTAAGTCTCTCGTCGCAGATGGGTCGCCCGCGCTGATCATGTGCCACGTGTCGCATGTCTATGCTGAGGGATGCTCGCTGTACTTTACGGTGATCGCCGACGCAGGGGAGGATCCGGAGGAACGTTGGCGCAAGGCCAAAACCGCAGCGTCGGAGGCCATGGCAACCCACAACGCCACCGTTACTCACCACCACGCAGTGGGCACGGACCACCTGCCGTGGATGGGACTAGAGGTCGGGGAGCTCGGCATCGCCGCACTGCAGGCTGTGAAACGGGAGCTCGATCCAGCCGGCATTCTTAACCCGGGGAAGACCTTTGCCCTGTCCGCTGAACAGGCAGCACTTTCTGCGAAGCGGAGCCTCTAATGGCAACCAACGATCACAACGGTTTCGAAGTCGGAACCGCGAACGTGCGCCGCGTTGCGCTTCTCACCAACCCCGCTGCTGGCAAGGGAAGCGCCACGACGGCGGCGACGAAGGCGAAGGAACGCCTTAACCAACTGGGCGTGGATGTCGTGGCCATTCAGGGATCCAGCCCGGATTCCTCCCGCCAGCTGGCAGCGGCCATGGTGGCTGATGACCGGATCGATGCGCTGGTTGTCGCAGGCGGGGATGGCCTCATTGCGCTGGCCCTGCAGGAACAGGCTAATTCCGGGAAGCCTCTGGGGACTATTCCTGCTGGCACCGGAAACGACCACGCCCGGGAATACGGCATTCCAATCGACCCGGTGAAAGCCGCCGAGGTGATTGTCGAAGGGTTCTGGACCTCCGCCGACCTGGGGATCATGCGTTCCTTCCCTGAGGGGACGGACATCACCCAGCGAGACATCGGCGATCCGGTGGATGACTACTGGTTTGGAACCATCGCGTGTGCCGGCTTCGATTCTTTGGTTTCGGACCGGACGAACCGAATCGTATGGCCCAGGGGACGCAATCGCTACAACCTTGCTATCGCCTTGGAGTTCCTGAACTTCCATTCCATCCCGACGACGGTCGTGCTGGATGCGGGGCTCGAATCGCAACAGGTCTTGCAGCAGCAGGTCACGCTGTGCGCAATAGGAAACACCCGCTCTTATGGCGGTGGAATGCACATCTGCCCAGATGCAAACCACCATGATGGACTTTTGGACGTCACGATGATGGGGCAGATGTCCCGCATCCGGGCTGCGCTGAAGTTTAGGAAGATCTTCCAGGGCACCCTCGGGGAAGAAGAAAGTATCCAGCAGTTCCGGACGAAGCGCGTTCGGATAAACATGCCAGACATCAACGGTTACGCGGATGGCGATAAGTTCGCGCCTCTTCCCTTGGAAGTAGAGGCTATTCCGGGCGCGGGGAAGTTCATCGTTCCGCGCCCCTAGAGTGCCCGTAACTTGCCTCTAGAACGCCCCTCCAAAGCCGCGTCCTAGCTGGCTAGTTCTTTGACGTTTCTATCCAGCTGGGTGGCGGGCGCGGGCTGTGCTGCGGCCCTTTGGGCGGCCTTAATACCGCTGGTGCGACCATCAGTCGGCAGTTCCGGGGTGTAGCGTTCCCCCGGATCGCCGATTTTTAAAGCGGGCGAACGGTGAACGCTTTTCTTGTGCGCTGCAGCGGACTGCGCACTGTCCTTACCACCCGTGAGGTAGCGAATAACGGCGCCTGCAAGGCCAGGCGTAAAAACTTGGGGGAAAGTCAGGGCGGAGTTCTTCGCCTTCGCGATAAGAGGATGCATGGAAACACTATATCCATGCGGGGCTGGCCGATTTCTAGGATTACAGAGACTGCATTACCCCGCCTGCCCGGCCGCCGGATCCGACTCATACTTCGGCACCATCGCCTCGTAGTCTTCCATCAGCTTCAGGTTCGTGATGTTGTCCGGGATGCCGAAGGCGTCCACCAGCGTCTGCGACCAGGGACCCAGCGAATCCACCAGGTCGTTCAGTGCCGCGCGGGCGGCCTTGGTGCGGGTGCCGGTCAGCAGGTTCTGCTCCAGGTACCAGCTGGCGTTATCCACGATGCAGCTGAGGAAGTAAACGTCGCGGACCTGCTCCAATACGCGCCGGGCATCGTCGGATTTCAACTCCGATTCGGCCTCCACGAAGGCCTCGAAGATGATGCGATCCACGTGCGCCCAGCCGACGGCCAGCAGGTGATCCTGCGCGCTGTCCACGACCTTCGCAGCTTCGTCTACGTCCATTTTGCGCGCGGGGCGCAGGCGGCGGGCGAGGGAGCGCATGAGGCGATCTTCCCGCTCGCTCAGCAGGTTGATCTGGTAGGCCGGGTCGAACAGAGAGGTCTCCTCGGAGTCGCTAAAGGTATCCACCAGGTTCTGGATCAGCGCATCCGCGGCGGTGCGCCGCCGCAGCAGGGTGCCGAAGCTATCCAGGCCGAAGCGCACCATCTCCATGGGCTTCAATCCGCCGAGCTCCCGGGCAAAACCTGTCATCAGTTCCTTTGCCGCCAGCTGCATCATCACCACGTTGTCGCCCTCGAAAGTAGTGAACACATCCGAGTCCGACTTCAGTGTGGTCAACAGGTTCTCCGCCATGTAGCCGGCACCTCCGCAGGCCTCGCGGACTTCCTGGATCGTGTCGGTTGCGTGCGCGGTGTTGGCGGCCTTCAGTGCAGCGGCGTGTGCCTCGACTTCTCGCTGGTCGGCCTGCTGTTCCTTGGTGTGCTGTGTGGGATCCAACCCGAGCTGATCCAGTTCGTGCACGCGCGCGATCAGCTTGTTCGTCGCAAACTGTAGGCCGTAGGTGCGGGCCAGGCGCGGGATGAGGCGCAGGCGGTGCCAGCGGTGCTCTATCAGGCGCTTTTCGGGTAGCGAGTCGTCGGGAGCGAATTGACGCCGCAGGTTCGCGTACGTCACGCCGATGTCTAGCGCGGTGCGGGCGGCAGCGCCGGCGGCGGCTCCCACGGTCACGCGCCCGCGCACCAGGGCTCCGAGCATCGTGAAGAAGCGCCGGTTCGGGTTTTCGATAGGGGAGGTGTAGTTGCCGGCCTCGTCGACATCGGCGAAGCGGTTCAGCAGGGCCTCGCGGGGTACGCGGTGGTTATCGAAGCTGATGGTGCCGTTGTCCACGCCCTTCAGTCCGCCCTTGTGGCCGTGGTCGCCGACGCGCACGCCGTCGATCGCGGAACCGTCGTCCTCGCGGATGCGCACCAGCAGGCAGTGCACGCCCTGCGATTCGCTGGACTGGTCATTCGTGCTGTTGTGAGAACCGGGCACGATGAGCTGCGCAAACACGGCGGCCCACCGTCCGTCGCGGGCGGCATTGCCGATGAACCACTTCTCGGCGGATGCGGTGGGGGAGTTAATGATGAACTCCTGTGTTTCCGCGTCGTAGGTGGCGGTAGTTTCCAGCTGCTGAACGTCGGAGCCGTGTCCGCGCTCCGTCATAGCGAAGCAGCCGAGGGCGTCAAGATCCATCAGCTTCTTCACCATCTCCTGGTGCCGCTCGGTGCCCAGGTTGCCGACGGCGCCGCCGAATAGGCCCCACTGCACGCCGGATTTCACCATGAGCGAAAGGTCGGCATGCCCCAGCATTTCGATGGAGGTCAGGCAGCGGCCGGTCTCTCCCGTGCCGCCCTGATCTGCGCGGAAGGCGTCATAAGGCATTCCGGATTCCCGCACCTGTTGCAGCTGTTCGGTCGTGCGGGCGCGGGATTGCTCGAGGTCGAGGTCCGCGCACGGCAGGATGTCGGGGTTAGCCAGGATCTTGCGGGTTGCCTCGCGCGCTTCTGGGAAGTCGCCGTCGAGCACGGTCTGTAGTTCTCGTGCTATCGACGCCCGCTGCTCAGCGTCCACCGTCGTGGACAAGGTTTGGGGTGCTCCTGTGGAACGGCGAAGCGTGGCCTCCGACTTGTCAGCAATTCCATTGCCTGAGTCCGGTGTGACCGACTTATCAGTCTGCGCGGTGCTTTCGGTGCTGTTTTCCGGGTTGTTTGGTGACATGAAGTTAAGGATACGCAAGTGTGTGACCTATATCTCTAAGATTTACTAATAATTACATGTCTAAATTGTCGCGACCAACGCTCCGACCTCGGTGTTGCATTTGTGGCCGTCGAGCAGGTGACTAGGCTTGCCCCTATGACTGAGGGCACAATTGACGAAAACCACCGGGGAGTGAGCGGCGCTGTGCAGAACAGCGCAGCGCAGAGTGGCGCCCTGCAAGACGGCGCTGTACAAGATCGTGAGTTGCGCAGTCGCAGGGTTGCCCCCTCCACGCGCGGGGCTGCAAGCCGCGCGGAGAAGAAGTACTGGATGCTGGTGGCTTTCGCCGTGTTGGCGGTGGCCTATGCGGGCAACGAGTTCACCCCGATGATGGTGTTTTACCGGGGCGAGAACGTCTTTGGTTCCGTCTTTGTCGATGCCCTCCTGGCTTGTTATGCAGCCGGGATTGCTGCGGGTCTGTTACTGTGTGGCCCGCTATCGGACCGCTACGGTCGCCGGATCGTCATGCTGCCCGCCCCGATCATCAGCTTGGTCGGCAGTGTCCTCATCGCAGCGGGCGAGATGAATGAACCGCTGATCTTTACCGGCCGACTCCTCAGCGGCTTCGCCGTTGGCATGGTGATGACCGCCGGTGGAGCTTGGATCAAGGAGCTGTCCACACCGTCGTTCGATCCCAACGCTCAAGAGGGCGCCGGTGCCCGCCGTGCGACGATGTCCCTGACCTTGGGCTTTGCCGTGGGTGCGGCGTTTGCGGGCGTGCTTGCGGAGTGGGGGCCTGCCCCGGGCCAGACCCCTTATATCCTCAGTATCTTGCTGTGTGCCCTGTCGATGGTCGGCATCCTCGGAGTCCCAGAGACCCGCCAGAACGCGCACCTCAAGGTCAAGGGCTCTTTCTGGTCGGACCTCAACGTCCCCTCCCTCCGGCACCCGCGTTTCCTGACTGCCGTGATCCCGATCGCCCCGTGGGTCTTCGGCTGCGCTGGTGTTGCCTACGCGATTATGCCTAGCCTGGCGCAGGACGAGGTCTCTTATCCCATCGCCTTCTCTGCCGGTATTACTGCTGTCGCCCTGGCCTGTGGCTTCGGTATTCAGCAGGTCTCCAGTAAGTACATCAACCCGAATAACTCTCAGGCCCAGCAGATCGGCCTGGTACTGGTGATCATCGGCATGGTGGTGGCCGCCTGGACTGCCCACGTGGGATCGCTGGTTGGCACGGTCGTCGTCGGCCTCATCCTTGGCACCGGCTACGGTGTGTGCCTGATCTCTGGCCTCACGGAGGTTCAGCGCATCGCTAGCGCCGACGATCTGGGTGGCTTGACCGCCTTCTTCTACACGATCACCTACATCGGTTTCTTCTTCCCGATGATCCTGTCGCGTTTGAAGGACTGGTTCACCTACACCGAGATGTTGGGCTTCGGTGCGGTGGTTGCCCTCATTGGTCTTATCGTGGTGACGCTGACTTCCAAGAAGTTCATTCCAGTCCCGCAGGAGCCGGGGAACTAGCTTTCGGTTTCCCTTCTGCAGCTGCAAGCGCAAGCACGCCGAGCTGCACCGCAGCACCGACACTCGGGCCGATCGCCAGCGCCAAGATCGCGCGCGTATCGGGGGAGAAGTCCAGCATCAGCACCGCTGTCGACAGTGCAATCGCGATCAGCCACCCGGCGGTGTAGAGGTTGTGGCGATCCGCGGCGAGTGCAGCCGACCCACTGATCATCAGGATGGCCGTCGCCCCGGAGACCAGTGTGAGCCACCCGAGGGTGGAGGGGGAGGAGATCACGGCGGCGTCAAAAAATAGCCCCATCAGTGGCGCGGCGAGGAAGAAGGCGGCAACACCTCCGATGGCTGCGACGGCACCCACCGCGGTGATGGGAAGGGCAGCGGCGCGCAGAACTCGCTCGCGATGCTTCGTGAAATGCACGATCAGCGCGGGTTGGAAACGCTGGAGAGGCACCAGGATCGGCGCGCGCGTGAGCGTAATGGCCGTGATAGTGGCAGCAAGCGCGCCGGGGCCAACCTCCTCCCCGGAGGTGTAGCGCAGCAGCACGCTGAAGCCGGTGATCATCACCGCGTTTGCTCCCGAGGCGACCATTGCCTTGAGCGTGCGCGAGAGGAAAGGACGCGCAGCCACATCCGCCCGATCGCGCAGAGTAGCCCGCGCAGAGCGCGAGCACGCCAGGATCAGCAACCACGTGGCCGCGCCGATGACAGTGACAAACAGGTAGGCCAGCAGCTGCCACCCCAGGGCCCACGCGACGACGGCCAGCGCCAGCCGCACGCCCGAATCGATGGCCATCAACCAGGCGAAACTAGGCCACGAGTGGTTGGCGGACAGTAATCCGCAGACCGTCGCCTGGAAGGTATAGCAAGCCAGACCGACCGCCAAAAGGAGTAGGCCCCACCCTGTCTGGCTAGGCACGAGTTCCCCGATCCATAGCGGTCCGGTGGCCAGAGCAAGCACACCCACGGCCACGGCGATGTAGCCCGTGAGGGCGAAGGGGCGGGGAGTCTGCTCCGTCGGATTTCGTTTCGCCGTTCGCTTTGCCTTTCGGGTCGCCGTCCGAGTTGTTGTCGGCTGTGCACGCCGGGTGGAAACCGCGCGAGTGGTTTCCTGCATCAACCCGTCCAGCACGCCCGTCATCGCGAAGAACAGCGACCAGTAGACCATGAAGTCTTCGTACCCGGCCGTGCTGAGCCCCTTGTTGGCCACCCAAATGACCAGGTAGCCGGCTATTGCCACGAATACGGTGGCGAGCGAAATGGCGCGCATCGGTGAACCTTCTTGGGTGAGACCCGGGGTTAGTCCTGCAGCCTGTCGCCGAGCTCGCCGAGCTTCTGTCCAACGCGCTTCAATGCATCCACTGCGCGCGCGGGTCCGGAAGCATCGACCATCTCCGCCGCCGGGCCTGCGGGGAGGGCACGGAGCTGTTCGCTGCTGAGCTCGGTGCCCTCGCCGCCGGGGAAGTCGGGCAGTTCTTCATGACGCAACCAGCGGTCGAAAAGCCCCTGCACCTCACTTCGGGCCACACCGTTTTCCTCGGCGACGGTGTTTGCCAGGTTTTCCAGGTCGCGGGTTTCCACCAAGCCCATGCGGTGCTGGGTGGTCCAGCGCTTGACCATGTCGAAGAAGGCGTCGTCGCCCAGCAGCACGCGCAGGGCGTGTACGGTGACGGCTCCGCGCTTGTAGAGCCGGTCGTCGAACATGTCGTCGGCACCGGGGTCGATCAGCAGAATGTCCTGTGGCTTGTCTGCGAGTGCCTGGTGGTGTGCCCACGCATGGTGGGCGGCGGGGATGCCCTGCGACTTTTCAAACCACAGCCACTCGGAGTAGCAGGCGAAGCCCTCGTTCAGCCAAATATCCCGCCACTCGACAAGGCCCACAGAGTTGCCGAACCACTGGTGGGACAACTCGTGGGCGATCAGGCGCTCCCACGTGTGCTTGCCGTCGGCGTGGTTGCAGCCGAACATGCTCATTCCCTGGGCTTCGAGGGGGATCTCCATCTCCTCGTCCGTGACCACCACGGAGTACTCCGGGAAGGGGTAGGTGCCGAAGAGCTCCGAGTAGACCTCGACCATCTCCGTCTGCTGGCCGAAGTCCTCGTTGACCAGTTCGCGTACCCGCTTGGCGTGTTCGGTTCCCTGGGGTAGCCATCCGAAAACCGGCACGGTTTTGCGGCCCAGCTCTGCGCTGCGGAAATCCACCCGCTGGTAGGAGCCCACGTACACCGCAGCCAGGTAAGTGGCCATGGGGTAGTTGGTTTCGAATACCCGCGTGGTGTTGTTGCCCTTGTTGAATTGCTCCACCAGGGTGCCGTGAGCGATGGCGGTGACGTCCCGGTGGGCGGTGATGGCAATGCGGAACGTTGCCTTTTCGTCCGGCGTATCGTCGCAGGGGAACCAGCTGGGGGCGCCGTTGGGCTGGCCTGCAACCAGGGCGCCGTTATCGGTTTCTTCCCAGCCGACCTCGCCCCACTTGGAGCGCAGCGGGCGCGGGAAGCCACCGTACTTGATGGTCAGGTCAAAGGATTGATCCTCTGCGACTTCCTCCACGAAGGTGATCGTCAGCTTGTTGCCGTTGTGGCGGAACCGACGGATCTTGATTGCCCCGTTGGTGGCTGCCACCCCGTGGCCGGAGACTTCCACCCGGTTGACCGCCAGGTTGCTGGCCAGGTCCAACGTCATCGTCTTCAACGGCCGGTAGTTTTCTACCGCCAGGCGAGCCACACCACGCAGGTGGTTGGGTTCAACGTCGTAGTCCAGCTGCAGGTCGTAGCTCAGCACGTGGAACCCGAGGTTGAAGTCCACACCCGTGTAGGCATCCCGGGCTCCGGCGATGGGGGTGCTACGGAACGGTCGAGGCTGAGGTTCGGTTCGTTTCATGAATGGCACATTACTATCTGCATAGGACAACCCCCGCCACGGAGGTGCTCTCAGTGGCGGGGGAAGTGGTCTTTAGCTATTGCAAGTGATCGCAGGCGCTAGTCGGAACTTCTTTTAGGAGCCCGAGGTGGAGCCTGCCCAGTAGTCTTCCGGAGAGATCGGCTTGGTCGGCTGCAGCTTCGGACGCTCGGCACCGGTACCCAGGCCGTTAACCAGGTCATTCCAGTAGCCACGCAGGTCGTCCTGCCAGTAGCCCCACTGGTGCGTGCCTGCCGGGCGGAAGTTGTATTTCACCGGGATGCCCAGCGCGTTGGTCTTGCGGGCCAGGTCGCGGGTGCAGGCGTTGGTGGCGCCCTCGATAACAGCACCCTCGAAGATGACTGGAGCTGCGGAGGACAGCTGGCCATTCACGCGCTCGGACCACGGCATATCGTGCTCGCCCGGGAAGCCGGAGCTGGTGGAAACGTAGATGTTCTTTTGGCCACGCAGCTTCTCAGCGTTGATCAGAGCATCGTTGTTGCGGGCAACCTCACCGTCTACTGGGCCCCACATCTTGGTGAAGTCCGTGCCGCCGCGGTTCAGAACCAGGTCGATGAACTTCGGGGTCAGGCCGGTGGTGGTTGCTGCACAGCCGGAGAAGGAGCCGACGGAGTCGTAGAAGCCCGGGTGGTGCTGGGCGTACAGCAGAGAGGTCGTGCCGGTCATGGACATGCCGGCGATAGCGCGCTTGTCGTTAGCCTTCAGAGCCGGCTCAATGGCCTGTGGCAGTTCGCGGGTAAGGAACGTCTCCCACTTCTGCGGACCCTTGATCTCTTGAGTGTTCGGCTCGGTGACCCAGTCGGTGTAGTAGGAGTACGCACCGGTCATCGGGATCACGATGTTCGCACCGATGCCCGGGCTGACGGTGCCCTTGGAAGGATCGCTGTTGCCGCCGTAGTAGGTGACGATGTCGGTCTGGCGGATCCAGTTAGCGATGCCCTGGCCGCCATCTGCGCCGTTCAACATGTACAGGGTCGGCGCGTTATCGCGCTTTTCCTTGTCCTTCGGCTGGATGACGACCAACGGGATGTCGCGCTTCATCGAAGGGGAGTATGCAGAAACTTCCTGGATGTTGTCGAAGCCTCGGTCGTTCCAATTCTTGATGATGCTGCGCCAGGTGGTGGTGTCCTCCGACAGTCCCTGGGTCTCGGTGTTCAGGCTGATCTTTGCCGGAGCAATGCCGTCGGCCTTCTGTGCGGCAGAAACGCTTGCGGCCTGGGCAGCTGGTGCGACAGCAGAAATGGTGGCAAAGGGAGCGATCGCTGCCGTGACGGCGGCCAGAGTGCGGACGATGCTTCGCTTCATAAAGTTGATCCTTCTGTGGGAGTCACACCTGGGGAAACGTCAGAATTTTAAGAACCCAAGGCGTGAGCGATCATTGTGAACGGGGGAGGCTTCACCGAGGAGTCTCAAGGAATTCTCAGCGAATCTCTAAGGCAAAGGGGAGTTTACCCAATTTAGTGCGGTTATAGGAACCCGAGGAAGGAAAAGTTTCCGCGGGGAACCCAAACAGGGGTGTTATGAATGTGTCTAGTGGGTCTAATGTTACTAGAGTTAAAAGTTTTTCTGGAGTGACCGCTGGTTGGGGCGTGGGGCGTCATAAAGAGTGCCGTAGAGAACAAAGCCAAGCCCGACAAACACGAGCGAAGAACATTAAGTACCCTTGGGACTTGTGGCTAAAGAACATTTTGACGTAGTAGTACTCGGAGCAGGCCCTGGCGGATACGTGGCGGCGATTCGTGCCGCCCAGTTGGGTCTGAAGACCGCCGTTATCGAAAAGCAGTACTGGGGTGGCGTATGCCTCAACGTGGGCTGCATCCCCTCGAAGGCGCTGATCCGCAACGCCGAACTTGCGCACACCATCACCAAGGAAGCCAAGACCTACGGCATTACCGGCGACAACATCTCGATGGACTTCAAGGTTGCGCACCAGCGCTCCCGCAAGGTCTCCGGCAACATCGTCAAGGGTGTCCACTTCCTGATGAAGAAGAACAAGATTCAGGAAATCCACGGACGCGGCAACTTCGTCGACGACAAGACCATCGAGGTCTCCGACGGTGACGATGCAGGCAAGACCATCACCTTCGATAACTGCATCATCGCCACCGGCTCCGTTGTGAGGTCCCTGCCGGGCGTGGAGTTGGGCGGCAACATCGTCTCCTACGAAGAGCAGATCCTGGACGAAAACAAGCCGGACTCCATGGTCATCATCGGCGCAGGCGCCATCGGCATGGAGTTCGCCTACGTGCTGTCCAACTTCGGTGTGGACATCACCGTCGTTGAATTCATGGACCGCGTTCTGCCGAACGAGGACAAGGATGTGTCCAAGGAAATCGCCAAGCAGTACAAGAAGCTGGGCGTAAACCTGAAGACCGGCCACAAGACCACCGCCGTCCGTGACCTGGGCGAAGGCAAGGGCGTGGAGGTGGACATCGAGTCCGCCGACGGCTCCAAGAGCGAGACCCTGAAGGCCGACCGCGTGATGGTCTCCATCGGCTTCGCACCCCGCGTGGAGGGCTATGGCCTGGAGAACACCGGCGTGAAGCTGACCGAGCGCGGTGCCATCGACATTGACGACGAGATGCGCACCAGTGTTCCGCACATCTACGCCATTGGTGACGTCACCGCCAAGCTGCAGCTGGCCCACGTTGCCGAGGCACAGGGCGTGGTCGCTGCCGAGATCATCGCCGGCGAAGAGACTGAGCTGCTGGGCGACTACATGATGATGCCGCGCGCCACCTTCTGCTCCCCGCAGGTTGCATCCTTCGGCTACACCGAGGAAGCCGCCAAGAAGAAGGCAGAGGAAGAAGGTCGCGAAGTGAAGGTCGCCACCTTCCCCTACACCGCAAACGGCAAGGCCCAGGGCCTGGGCCACGCAGTGGGCTTTGTGAAGCTGGTGGCAGACGCAGAGTACGGCGAACTGCTGGGCGCCCACATGGTCGGCCCGGACGTGTCCGAGCTGCTGCCGGAGCTGACCCTGGCGCAGCGCTTCGACCTGACGGCCGAAGAGATCTCCCGCAACGTCCACACGCACCCGACCCTGTCGGAGGCCATGAAGGAAGCCGCCCACGGCATCGCCGGCGGGCACATGATCAACCTGTAAAAGGTTGTAGCGCCCGGCTCCTTTCGGCGGGGTCGGGCGTATGTCGTCATCTCACCGCCATGATTGGTGCAACGATTGCCTGAGAAGATTGGCCTGCTGGCAGACCGTGGCCTGCCCGCGGTGCGCGTGCGAGCGCTGCTCAAGGAGCTAGACGAGGTCTCACAGAAGCACGTTTCCGGGGACAAGCCGATCCTCGAATTCCGCACCGGAACGCTACCCATGGATGAGTTCGGCAACGTTCGCCTGGCCGATTCCGCCCCCGGTATTTTGCGCGACTACGGCTGGGATCGGCTGGTGTACGTCACTGACCTGCCCCTTACCACCCGACGACCGGTCATTAGCCAGACCGTCGAACATGGCCGGGCCACCATGCTGTGCCTGCCGGCCTTCGGGCTGCTGCGGGCCAAAGAGGGCCTGCGCCAAGAATTATCGCGCCTGGTCTGCGGCAAACCCGCCGGAGCCGGGCAGCGCGAAAAAGGCGTGGACGACATCGAAGGCGGCGACGTGGAGGCCGATACGACCCGCGTGCTGGAAGGCCGCGGCCGAACCCTACGCCTGCTGCTGGGAATGATCCGCGGCAACCGCCCCGGGCAACTCATAAGGGTGCTGTCCAGCTGCCTAGCCACGGGCGTGGCCACCGGTGGCTTCGGCATCTTCTACGGTTCGGTGTGGGAGATGTCCTACCTGATCAGCTCCTGGCGGCAGATCATGATCACCATCCTGTCGATCACCCTGTTGACCTTCTGGCTGATCTACAAAAACGGCCTGTGGAACGGGGCGTATAGCCGCAACCCGGAACCCACTACGGTGAATGTAGCCACTGGTGGCGCTGCCCAGCCCGCCGCGGATAGTGCCGCATGGTGGCGTGCGCGGATGGATAACTTGGCCACCACCGGTACGGTGCTGATCTCCGCGACTGGGGTTTATATCCTGATTTACCTCACGATGCTGCTGGTCAGTGCCGCCGTCGTGCCGGTTCCCTTCTTCGAAAGCCGGGTCAATGCGGACATCACGCCGGTGGATTATCTGACGTTGGCGTGGTTCGCGGCGTCCCTAGGTACCCTCGGCGGGGCGCTCGGATCGAGCTTCGATACCGACGAATCGGTGCGCGAAGCTACATACAACCGCCGTGAGCTGCAGCGCAGGCAGATCGTCGGGCTCTTCGACGGTGACTAGCGCCCACTGCAGGAACCAGCGCCATAGGAACCAGCGCCGCAGGAACCAGCACTAATACGGCGACACGCTCGAACGGTGCGGGTCGATTTCCACCGTGCGGTTGATCGGCGGGAAGGCGCGCTGCGGGCAGTTCTCGCGCGGGCACAATCGGCAGCCAGAGCCAATCGGCACCGCCGCGGACGTGTCCTTCAGATCCAGCCCGTCCGAGTACACTGTGCGGTCGGCGTGCCGCAGCTCGCAGCCCAGTCCGATGGCGAACATCTTCCCCGGCTGCCCCCACGCCGCGCGGTGGTGGTTCACTGTGCGGGCGATCCACAGGTACGTCCGCCCGTCGGGCATCTGCGCGATCTGGCGCATGATCTTGCCGGGGTAGCTAAACGTCTCGTACACATTCCACAGCGGGCACGTGCCGCCGGAGTTCGATAGGTGCAGCCCCGTCGCAGACTGACGTTTGGACATGTTGCCCGCGCGATCCACGCGCACGAAGGTCCAGGGCACGCCGCGCAGGCTGGGGCGCTGCAGGGTGGACAGGCGGTGGCAGACCGTCTCGTACCCCACGCCGTATTCGCGCATGAGGAACTCTAGGTCGTAGCGCGATTCCTCCGCGGAGCTGTGGAACTGCCGGTAGGGCAGCAACAGTGCGGCGGCATAGTAGCTGGCCAGGCCGCGCCGGGCGAGCGCGCGGGTTTCTTCGGATTGGAAGTGTCCCAGCTCCACTAGCGAGTCGATTGTCGTTCCGGCTTCCAGGTACGCCAGCTCCGTCGCCAGCCGGAACGCGATCTGCCCGGGGCGCATCTTCGCCGACACGTGCAGGGTCTTTCGCTTCGGGTCGAACTTATGCTGCGTATCGCCCAGGTCGCGCGAGTAAATCACCTCCACCTTGTGCACTTGTTGCAGGCGCTCGGCGAGGATCTGTTCTGTGTGGTGTATCTGGTTCGCCCCGATGTTTATTCTGGACGCCAACTTTTCCGCCGCCACATCTAGAACATCGATGTAGTTCTGCCTGGCGTAGAAAAAGTCACGGACTTCCTCATGGGGCATGGAGAACGCCTCGGGGCCGGAGGCGCGACCGAAGAGTTCGCCCTTGGGCGTGATGGAGAGGATGGCGGAGCCCTGCACGCGTTCTTCTGTGAGCAGCGACAGGGTGTCCGAAACGTTGCGGTAGCGGGAGTGCAGATCCACGAAGGCGCGGGCGAGGTCCGGGTGGTTCTTCACAAGCGCTGCCAGTTCGGTAACGTCCGCCGGGGTGGGGCTGATTTCCGGGTCCAGGGTCACGTCCTGGATTTCCGCGAGAAGGCGGGTGGAATCTTGATCGGCGAAGAAGGTCGGGTCGATGCCGAAGGCTGCGGTGATGCGCTCGAGGACGGCGACGGTCAGTGGGCGCCCGTCGTGTTCGATCTGGTTGACGTAGCTGGCGGAAAGATCCAGGATTTCGGCCAGGCGAGCCTGGGAGATTCCGCGCTCTTTGCGTAGTTGGCGCAAGCGGGAGCCGACGAAGGGGCGCTCTGCATTGCGTTCTGTATTGCCTGCAGGGCTGGCTGCGTGCTCCGTTCCCTGTGTGTGTTCAATCCGTTTGCCCATGGTGCCCATCAGTATATTCATGGCTTTCAGAGGGAAGTCTGCTGGATATATTTAGCGATATAACTGTCTTTTCTTATGCTTTATATCGAAAAGGGGGTTTTATCGGCGCTTTTACCCCCCTGTTGAGCACTGCGTATTTGACCTTGTGTGGGTAATATGTCCTCGACTGTATCCGTCGGTGTGATGCAGTAAGACTGACTTGAAAGAGAGCCCGTCCGAATGATCCGTTTCCCCCTTTCCATTTCCCGCCGAGTAACCCGCATCGGCGTTGCTAGCGTAGCCGCCGTGGCAGCCTGCGGCACTGTGGCGCTGACCCCTGCCTCTGCAGATACCCTGGTGAGCCAGCTGCCAGGCGCGTCGGCCGACGGCACCGTCGTGGTTACTGATAGTCCCCGCGTCAAGGTTGACGTAGAAGCAGCCGATGCCGCCAGCGGCACCGTCAAGGTCACGGTAAAGAACACCTATGACCACAAGTTCCGCTGCGCAGCCCCGGGCGCTGCACCGAAGGATTCCAAGCCCGCCGAGCTGCCCAATGCGGTAGTCACCTCCGACATCGTCTCCCAGGCTGTGAATTACTACCGCGAACAGCCATTTTCCCCAAAGGACGGTGTAGCTGCCCCCATCCTGGGCGTAGTTCCCACGACTCCTTTCCTGAAGTACGTTCCCGCTGGCAGCCTGGGCCGCCTGTTCGGCAAGGACATTGCCACCCGCGCCTCTCTGGCACGCCAGTGGGATTCGGCACGATTGGCTGGTCACACCGCAGAATTGGCTCCTTTTGATCTGGAGCCCCTCGCTACCCAGGAGTTCACCGTCAAGCTGAACGCGCCGGGCAACGGGGAGCGCACCGAATTCGCCGCTGGTGCCCTGCTCTACTGCACCGATGTCACCGCAGACCCGAAGCAGTCTTACATCTTCGCCGGTTACCAGCCGGGTACCAAGCCGGCTCCCGCTACCGCTGGATCTTCCCGTCCGGCCGGTTCCGCACCGTCTAGCCTGCTGGGTTCTTCCTCCCGCTAGCGCTTAGTGCTTCCCCAAAGTTCCAAGTTTCATTACTCCTCGATTCATTCGTCCTCGAGAGGAATTCCCCATGTCAAAGACATTTTCGAAGTCCCTGCTGGCTGTAGCGCTGTCGACCACCGTGGTGGCGGCGCTGTCTAATGGCGCGGTCGCTAGCGCAGCCAATGTTGTTCCCGGTGCGGATACGACTGGCGTTGTTGTTTTTACGGACAAGCAGGATCTGAGCGTCAAGGTTAATGCTGCGGACGCCACCGCTACCGCCATTACCGGCACCGTAACCAACCACACTGATTCGGCCTTTACCTGTGCAGGTGTTCAGGGCAAGGACACGTCTGCCGGAGACGTGACTACCAGCGACCTGGTTGCAAAGTCGGTCGAGTACTACCGCAACAACCTGCACTACGTTGCTCCGAATGTAGATGTGAAGACCCCTTCGCTGCCGCTCATCGGCCAGCTCAACCTGGGCACTTTGAACCTTGGTTCTTCCGCCGGACTGCTGCAGGGGCTGGGCTCGCTGCTGGGTAAGGCCAACAAGGATCGCAATGACATTTCCGGCGAGTACAGCGCTGCCCGCGTAGCGGGCCACGCTGGTCAGATCGCTAAGTTCACCGTTGCCCCGCAGTCCACGGTGGATGTTAAGGCCGCACTGCCAGCTCCGAGTTCCGGCGCGCGCACCGACTTCGACGCTGCGGCGTTCATTATGTGCACTAAGGATGGCAACAACGAGGGAGCCTACGTATTCGCAGGCTACGAGGAGGGCACCGTCAAGCCTTCCCGTTCGGCCCAGGGGTCCTCTAAGGCTTCCACTAAGGGGTCCTCTGCGATGCAGGGCTCGTCCCGTGGCGTGCTGTCTTCCAGCTAGTTTCAGTGTGACGTGAGAGAAGAAGAAAAGAAATGAATAATTCTCGCCGCGTGCAGCGGCACAGCATCGTCCGCATCGCCCGCACGGGCTCTATCGCTGGCGTTACCGGCGTGGCCGTGGCAACAGTGTTGGCTTCCGCAGTGGTACCCAGCGCTTCGGCTGCAACAGCCTCCGAGTCGTACACCGATTCGTCGTCGGTCTACACCCGAACTGTCAGCAATACCGAGCCTTCCGTGGGACAGAAGATCACCTACACGCAGACGTTTACGACGAAGCGAAGCACCGACAGTATCTACAACTGGCAGAATAAGGTCGATGCCTGCCTGAAGTACGTACCGGGTTCCGCCACCTTGCAGATCGGTGATGGTGGGGCGATCCCGCTGCCGAACAGCGCGGTTAGCACTGAGCCGGGCGTCACAACGATCACCTCTACCGAGGCGAAGGGGTACTGGGAGTTCAGCGCCACGAACCCGCACACCTTCACGCTGGACTACGAGGTCTCGGAAGAGTGCTCTACGGAAAAGCCTTTGGAGTCCGGTTTCGCCTACACCTACAGGGGCTGGCTCGGGAAGTCCTCGAAGGACTACGCACCGAGCAAGTTCAACGGCGGCCCTGCTGTCAAGGTGCAGGAGGCCGCCAAGGCGCAGACTTCCCTGGAGCTCAGCGCGCTGCCGGAAGTTGTAGAGAAGGCCGCGCCGCTGAAGCTGGAGGCCAAGTTGGCGATTACGCAGCCGCCGGCAAACGGTGAGGCAGCCACTGTGGCCGGTCGCAACGTCGAGTTCGTTTCTAACGGCCAGGTTCTCTGCACCGCGGAGGCCAACGAGGACGGCGTGGCTACCTGTGACTGGACCCCGGAGGCCACGGGGGAGGCGTCGATCGTCGCCCGCTTCGCCCCGGTGGATAACCTGCTGGGCGCGACTTCCGCACCGGCGAAGACGCGCGTCGTCACCGCTTTGCCGAAGGCGCCGACCGAGGTGCGCGTCGAGCCCACCCCGCTGCGGAGCACGGACGTGGCTCGTGTCAGCGGCAAGGCTGCGGCGGGGCAGTTCGTAGAGGTTACGGGTCCGGCGGATACTCGATGTGTGGCAACTGCGGACGCCGAAGGCTCCTTCGCCTGCGAACTGGGCTACCTGCCGGCGGGCAAGGGGCACCAGATCACGGTGAATGCCAGCCAGGAGGGGGTGAAGTCCCCGGCCGCAATCGTGACGGTGGATGTGGAGGGCAAGACTCTGACCGTGTGGGAGCGCATCGTGGAGTTCTTTAAGTCCCTGGGTGCGCGCCTCGCCGCGCTCTTCGGTGGCGGCTCCAACGGTTCTACCGGATCTCTTTCCTCCAGTAGCTAGCGCCATATGGTGCTAGCGCCGCAGGGTGGCTAGCGCCTAGTTAGTAAAGAGTTAGTTAGCAAAGAGCCCGGCCAGCACATTCGTGCTGACCGGGCTCTAGCGGTGTGCGGGTCTAATGACCCGCGCAGCTAGTTCCTAGCGCTTGAAAGCAAGCGGCTTAGTGGAACTGGCCCTCCTCGGTGGAGCCCTTCAGGGCGGTGGTGGAGGAGTTCGGGTCGACGGTGGTGGCGATCTTGTCGAAGTAGCCTGCACCGACCTCGCGCTGGTGCTTCACAGCGGTGAAGCCGCGCTCCTTGGCGGAAGCGAACTCGCGGTTCTGCAGCTCCACGAAAGCGGTCATCTGGTTGCGGGCGTAGCCGTAAGCCAGGTCGAACATGGAGTGGTTCAGAGCGTGGAAGCCTGCCAGGGTGATGAACTGGAACTTGAAGCCCATTGCGCCCAGCTCGTTCTGGAACTTGGCGATGGTGTCGTCGTCCAGGTGTGCAGACCAGTTGAAGGACGGGGAGCAGTTGTAAGCCAGCAGCTGATCCGGGAACTCGGAGCGAACAGCCTCAGCGAACTTCTTAGCCAGCTCCAGGTCCGGGGTGCCGGTCTCCATCCAGATCAGGTCAGCGTACGGAGCGTATGCCTTCGCACGGGCGATGCAGGGCTCGATGCCGTTCTGCACGTTGTAGAAGCCCTCAGCGGTGCGGCCGCCGGTCAGGAACGGCTTGTCGCGATCGTCAACGTCGGAGGTCAGCAGGGTAGCGGCCTCAGCGTCGGTACGAGCAACAACCAGGGTCGGGGTGTTGGCAACGTCAGCTGCCAGACGTGCGGAGTTCAGGGTACGGATGTGCTGCTGGGTCGGGATCAGCACCTTGCCGCCCAGGTGGCCACACTTCTTCTCGGAGGCCAGCTGGTCCTCCCAGTGGGTACCTGCAGCGCCGGCCTTGATCATGGCCTTCTGCAGCTCGTAAACGTTCAGTGCGCCACCGAAGCCAGCCTCGCCGTCGGCAACGATCGGAACCAGCCAGTTGTCAACGGAGGTGTCGCCCTCAACGCGAGCGATCTCGTCTGCGCGGGACAGCGCGTTGTTGATGCGCTGAACGACGGACGGAACGGAGTTCGCCGGGTACAGGGACTGGTCGGGGTAGGTGTGGCCGGACAGGTTAGCGTCACCTGCAACCTGCCAACCGGACAGGTAAACAGCCTTCAGGCCTGCGCGGACCTGCTGAACGGCCTGGTTACCGGTCAGGGCGCCCAGGGCGTTGATGTAGGAGTCGTCATCCTTGTTGACTGCTTCCCACAGGATCTCAGCGCCGCGGCGTGCCAGGGTGTGCTCTTCAACAACGGTGCCCTGCAGCTCAGCGACCTGCTCTGCGGTGTAATCGCGCTCGACGTTAGCCCAGCGGGGGTTCTCGTCCCAGTCCTTCTGGATTTCTTCAGCGGTACGTGCCTTGCCGACGTTCGACATGTAGGGGTCACTTCCTTACTAATTAAGGGGAGAGTTATGTCATGGTCCCTGCCCGGGGGTTCCTGGCGGGGGGACACTGAACCGCACACTACAAATCCTTAACAATGTTGTTCGGCACTGTTCAGGTGAAGTCTGCGTCCCGTGTCTCTGCCTACGAGAGTACCAACCCAAATAACCGCGTCAATGCCGGTCAGGGGGATATTTATGTGTGGGGGTGGTCGCTCTTTTTGTAAATCTTGTGAAGATCTTATCCACACTGTTTCTTAGTGACACCTCAAGGTATGAACGTGATCTGGCTCTCTTGCTGCACTTATAGGTGTGGTGCGCCACGGGCTGACTTGTGGCGTCAAAAAGAAAAAGAAGAACAAGCCTGCCCGATAATCCCCGTCGGTGGGGGTGGGAAAAGTGCGATCTATGACCAACTCCATACCGATCGTGAGTCAACTCACCTAGTCTTTGAGGGTAGAGACCTTTAGATAGGTAAATCGATTGATATGTGAGGAGCCACGTCACTATGACCCAGACCGAGCGCGTAACTGCCGGCGGCCTTCAGGTCGCCAAGACTCTCTACGACTTCGTTAACACTGAGGTACTTCCCGCCATTGGCAAGGATTCCGCCGAGGAGCAGGAGAAGTTCTGGGATGGCTTCGGCAAGATCGTCGAGGAGTACACCCCGCGCAACCGTGAGCTGCTGAACACTCGCGACGAACTGCAGAAGAAGATGGACGCCTGGTATGCCGAGCACAAGGGTGCCCAGGATCCGGAGGAGTACAAGGCCTTCCTGAAGGAGATCGGCTACCTGGTCGACGAGCCGGGTGATTTTGAGATTACGACCCAGAATATCGACCCGGAGGTCGGCACGACCGGTGGCCCGCAGCTGGTGGTTCCGATCCTGAACGCCCGCTTCGCGCTGAACGCAGCGAACGCCCGCTGGGGTTCCCTGTACGACGCTCTGTACGGTACCGACGCTATCTCTGAGGAAAACGGCCAGGAGAAGGGCACCGGCTACAACAAGGTTCGTGGTGACAAGGTCATCGAGTGGGGCCGCGAGTTCCTGGACCGCGTTGTCCCGCTGGAGTCCGGCTCCCACAAGGACGTCACCAAGTACGCCGTGGAGTCCGGCCAGCTGACCGCCACCATTGACGGTAATGATGTGCACCTGCGCAACCCGGAGGTCTACGCGGGCTTCGGCGGCGACAAGGCCAACCCGACTGACATCCTGCTGTACAACAACGGCCTGTACATCGACATCCAGATCGATCCGGAGTCCCCGATCGGCAAGACCGACAAGGCCGGCGTGAAGGACCTGAACCTCGAGTCCGCCATCTCCACCATCATGGACTTCGAGGACTCCGTCGCCGCTGTCGACGCAACCGACAAGACCCTGGGCTACCGCAACTGGCTGGGCCTGAACACCGGCAACCTCACCGAGGAAGTGGAGAAGGGCGGCAAGACCTTCACTCGTAAGCTCAACGAGGATCGTGTGTTTACCTCCCGTGATGGTCAGGAGCTGCGTCTGCACGGCCGTTCCCTGTTGTTCGTGCGTAACGTTGGCCACCTGATGCAGAATCCGGCGATCCTGGACCAAAACGGCGAGGAGATCTTCGAGGGCATCATGGATGCCGTTATTACTTCGGCTGCTGCGATCCCGGGTCTGGATGAGAACAACCCGCTGCGTAACTCCCGTAACGGTTCGATCTACATTGTGAAGCCGAAGCAGCACGGTCCGGAGGAGGTTGCGTTCACTAACGACCTGTTCGGTGCGGTGGAGGATCTGCTGGGTCTGGAGCGGTTCACTCTGAAGGTTGGTGTGATGGACGAGGAGCGTCGTACCACCGCCAACCTGGATGCTTGCATCGCGCAGGTTAAGGAGCGTCTGGCGTTTATTAACACCGGCTTCCTGGATCGCACTGGTGACGAGATCCACACCTCCATGTTGGCTGGCCCGATGGTGCGTAAGGCGGATCTGCAGACCGCGCCGTGGAAGCTGGCTTACGAGGACAACAATGTGGATGCTGGTCTGGTGCACGGTCTGCCGGGTAAGGCACAGATCGGTAAGGGTATGTGGGCTAAGACCGAGTTGATGGCTGACATGCTGGCGCAGAAGATCGGCCAGCCGAAGGAGGGCGCTTCCACTGCATGGGTTCCGTCCCCGACGGGTGCAACACTGCACGCAACCCACTACCACGAGGTGGATGTCTTCGAGGTACAGGACAAGCTGCGTACCGAGGGGCGTCGTGAGACCCTGGGCGACATTCTGACTATCCCGGTGGCGGAGTCTGCTGATTGGTCTGCTGAGGAGATCGCCGAGGAAATTGATAACAACTCCCAGTCCATCCTGGGTTATGTGGTTCGCTGGGTGGAGCAGGGTGTGGGTTGCTCTAAGATTCCGGATATCCACGACATCGATCTGATGGAGGATCGCGCTACTTGCCGTATTAACTCGCAGCACTTGGCTAACTGGCTGAAGCATGGTGTGGTGACTGAGGAGCAGGTTCTGGAGTCTTTGCAGCGTATGGCTGCGAAGGTGGATGAGCAGAACGCTGGTGATGCGAACTACCGGAACATGGCGCCGAACTTTGATGAGTCTGTGGCTTTCCAGGCTGCGAAGGATTTGGTGTTTAAGGGTCTGGAGCAGCCGGCTGGTTACACCGAGCCGAT
>NZ_JFCQ01000011.1 GCF_000738265.1 Corynebacterium jeikeium | reverse complement strand
GGTATGTTCCCCAACATCCTCTACTGGGGCGACGACACCGGCGACGACGCACCCCTCGGTGGCACCGTCTGCGTACTCATCGAAACCGCCGGCGACTTCACCGGAAACCCCCTAGACACCGGCGACAGCGTCGTTGACACCTACCTCGACCGACTCCACAACCTCCCCCTCTACCAAGCCCTCCTCAACGGCGGACTCCACCAAGCAGGCCTCACCGGCCGCGGTCGCACCACCAACCGCGACACCACCGACTGGACCATCCCCACCAACTGGCTGACCGACGACCTCCTCGGCGACATCCGCCCCACCGTCTACCGCGCCACCGCCTCCGGCGACGTCTGGCGCATCATCAGCCCCGAAGGCGCCATCCAAGACACCACCTACACCGACCATCACCTCCCATCCACCATCACCAACACCGCCGGTGCTACCACCTGCTACACCTACGACGACAACGACCTCATCGTCGACACCACCTACCCCGACGGGACCACCACAACCATCGAACCCGGCACCTGGGGCATGCCCGTACGCATCACCGGCCGCGACGGACACACCACCGACTACCAAGTTGATGCTTTCGGCATGACCACCGCGGTCACCACCGCCGACGGCGCCACCACCAGCTACACCTACGACTACCGCGTCTCCGGCATCACCCCTGCCAGCATCACCACCCCCGATGGGGCCACCACCCACATCGACTGCGATAACGCCGGCCGCACCATCGCCATCACCGACCCCGCCGGCCGCCGCACCAGCCACACCCTCAACGTACGAGGACTCGTCACCGACACCCTCGACCCAGACGGCAACACCACCCGCATCGACTACACCCCCGAAGGCTGGCCCACCACACTCACCCACCCTGATGGCACCACCCTCACCGCCACCTACGACGGCGAAGGCAACCAACTATCGTCAACGAATGAAATGGGTGCGACGGCCACAACCACCTACACCGTCTTCGACAAACCAGCCACCACCACCGACGCCACTGGTGCGACTACAACCATCACCTACAACACCCAAATGCAACCCGTGGCCATCACCAACGCCGACGGCCACACCTGGACCTACACCTACAACCTCGACGGGAACATCACCCAACAAACCGACTACAACGGTATCGTCACCACCAACACCACCAGCCCCGACGGACTCGTCTCCGCAGTCACCACACCAGCGGGCACAACCACCACCACCTACAACCAGTTGGGATTGACTACCAGCGTTGAGGATGCCTCCGGCACCACACTGTTTGACTACGATCCCGTCGGCCGCCTGACCAGCATCACCAACCCGGCTGCCACCATCACCTACACCCGCGACACCTACGGCCGAGCCACCGCTGAAACCACACGCCTGGCCAGTGGCGAAGAAACCCGCCACACTATTGAGCTCTCCGCCACGGGCATGGTCACCGGCGAACACCTCACCCTACCCACCGCCGGCACCATCACCACCGGCTACGGACGCAATGCCGCTGGTGAGATCACCAGCAGCACCATCACCCAACACACCACCGCAAATACCACCGACGATTCGGCCCTGCGCCTACCTACCGGTGACGCCGACACAGGCCGGCTGCTTGCCGAGCTGACCTACACCACCAACACCCGCGGCCACCGCGCCACCACCGCCATCGACAACCTGGTACGCACCATTGACATCGACACGCGTGGACGCATCACCGGTGACCACACCAACCTGCTTGACAGCACCACCACCGGCGGACTCGTACCTGTTGCTGGTCGTGACTTCACCTGGCAAGCAGACTCCACCCTCACCGCCATCACCGACCAACTGCGTGGTACCACCAGCTTCACTGTCGACGCTATCGGCCGCGCTACCAGTGCGACCCGCACACCCCAACCAACCACCACCAACCCCAGTGACCAGGGCACCACCCCACCACACACGACGACACACACTCCTGCACGAGCAGGCACTCCAGCACAATCAGGCAATGCCACCAGTGGGGGTTCCGCCCAGGAGAACTACTCCTTCACCCCAGCAGGTGTGCTGGCCTCTACTACTGACGGGGTCATCGACTACCACAACACACTTCCGGTCAAAGTCGGCCGGACTACCTACACCTACGACGGTGCTGGCCGTATCACCCGCACATCAACCAAACGTCTGGGTAAGAAACCGTTGGTTCATCACTTCTTCTACGCCACCGGTGAACAACCCATCGGCTTTACCTCCTCCGACGAACCGACTGTGGGCTACCGCTACACCTACGATGGTCTCGGCCGACGTGTCGCCAAAGACACCATCAACACCACCACCGGAGAAGTTATCCACCGTGACGTGTTCACCCACACCGGTAACCAACTCGCAGCCGTCACCACCACCATCGACACCACCGATCCGGCACGTGTGGGTGAAGGCTACGTGTGGACTACTGACCCGGCTACTGGTGAGACACACGGCCAGATCACACTAACCACCAGTAGCCCCGGCGACTCCACCGATACTCCGGCGAACCCTGCCGCTGGTTGGTCCCAGGCGCGGGTTGATGCGACGTTCTACGCCCTGGTGTGCGATCTGGCCGGAGCGCCTCAGGAACTGATCAACACCACCACCGGTGTCGTCGAGGGACACACCACCCAAACGTTGTACGGTAAGCGTACGTGGTCTGGGCGGTGCACCAGCCCGTTGTTGTTTGCCGGTCAGTATGAGGATGTTGAATCCGGGTGGGCGTACAACCGGTTCCGCTACTACAACCCCACCCTGGGTGCCTACAACGCCCAAGACCCACTCGGACTAGCCCCACGACTAGCCTCGGCACAAGGGTATGTCGACCACGCAGCATACTGGGTCGACGTACTCGGGCTGATGTCACACGTTCGGAGCCCCAAGGATCCACACCCAACCATTTCTGGTCGTAGTGCGGACGGAACATTCCGAGGAGAAAATGGAACTGCAGTAAATGGACGTCGGGCTCACAGCAGCTATTCTGATTTCATCGAAGCACAAGGCTACAAAGCGAACGTTAAAATGCCTGGAGACACACGCATGCGACCAGATGCGATAAAGATTGACGACAGTGGATACATCAGGGAGGTTCGAGAATTGAAGCCTGACTCAGCTACAGGCCAGCGACAAAGCGTCAACCAACTTGCCAAATACAAGGAACATGCCGAGTCTTTCAACCGACAAAATGCAGCTGAACTTGGCGACAGCACTGTGCCAGATGTAATAGCCACCGCCGATTGGTATACTCCCTAAAAATGGACTTCAAAGACTTCAAAAAAACACTAACCGAAGCCGCTAATTCCCACTTCTCCCGCATTGGACGGAAAATGCTTTGGACATACGAAACCGGCGAATTAGCTTTCTTGATTAAATTTGAAAAAGATCCCGAGCGCCCGAGCTACGAAATCAATATTTTCTATGGCCACCAAGATTGGATTACTAGAGAACGGACACAGCTACTCTGCGGAGCGAAAATAGGAATCAGACGACTGGTAGAAAAAGATCAGTTAAAACTTCAAATTGATTACCACGGTACACACGAAAACTTCTACTCGATCTTTTTCAACAGTTACCTCGGAAATACTGACCATGAAGTTCGAACTTTAATTGGTACCCCGGAGCTCAAAGACCTTGAGAAAAGACGTGCTGATTTCGACGAGTTTTTTACGGTACTCAAGGCCAGTTTTGACAACACATCAAACCTACAGACGATAGCCGCAAGAGCAGGAGTCACGGTTCCAGATTTTTGGACGAAGGTCGCGCAGCGAATGGAAGACTGCCAACAATGAGCGCTGAACGGATCATCATCAACCTTCCACCCGCTCCAGTCGCCCCATACGAGGTATACGACTACGTGAGTTCGGCTAGCCAGCAAGAAGTACATGCCTCGCCACAGACGCTTCAGCTCCAGCAGCACCTCACGAAGATACTGGCTCCGCACGACCTTCCCGTAGAACTGGTTGGGGATAACTGTATAGGCATTAGTGACTACGACGAGCATATCCCCCGGATACTTCAGTTTATCAGCCCGTTGCTGTCTCGATACCCTACTCTTACGGTCCTTGAATTCTCGGAATTTGTTTGGACCTTTGGCGACGAAAATACCAACTTCTTGACAGAAACATCGGAATACAGCGCCCCGTGGGCAAGTCTGCGCGGTCTACCGTACTGGATTGAATTCATTACCACCAACGCTTGCACAATGGCTGAACTGAACTTAGGAAACGATCCGCGGGACTTCCTGATCATCACCAACGCCACCAAACACCAGCATTACATGCAGTGCTACTACAGCCCCGCCGACCACACCTACCGGGTTGAGATCCGCCTTGGCGATGCCCAGCACCATTACTGGCACACGACTCCCGAAACAAGCACCGTCATCCACGAATTCACCACTTGGATAACCACCGGTACCCATTCAACACACGGATGGCAGAAGCTAAACATCACCTAAAGGCCACAAGCACTGTCAAACCACCGACGGGGTAATCGACTACCACAACACCCTGCCGGTCAAAGCCGGCCGGGCTACCTACACCTACGACGGACTCGGCCGACGCTTAGCCAAAGACACCATCAACACCACCACCGGCGTCGTCGAAGGACACACCACCCAAACCCTGTACGGCAAACGCACCTGGTCCGGTCGGTGCACCAGCCCGTTGTTGTTTGCCGGTCAGTACGAGGATGCGGAATCAGGCTGGGCGTACAACCGCTTCCGCTACTACAACCCCACCCTGGGTGGCTACAACGCCCAAGACCCACTCGGGCTTGCCCCGCGCCTCGCCTCGGCACAGGGGTATGTCGACCACGCAGCATTCTGGATTGATTTCCTAGGCTTAGAGTCGTGCCCAGAATTTGTCGAGGGAATTCCCGTCAAACGCTATGGTTCCACGCCAGTCGGCGGGCATCATATTCCGGCGAAGGCCAACTACAATAATGCTCCATTGGCACGACAACATTCGCTGGATGCTCCTGCAGTCCCAATTAATGAACTTAAGAATTCAAACAATCCCGCAACCGGATCTGCGCTTCACAAAGAGATCACTGCAGCACAACGACGCGGATATGATGATTTTGCCAAGAAGTTCGATCCTGACGTCGATACCTATACTTGGAACGACGTGAGAGCCATCGAGGTAGAGGCACACACCTCGGTCGGATTCAGCCAATCTGAAGCGGAAGCACTAACCGATTATGGTATCGAGAAGCTCAAGCAACAAGGCTTGTCTCAACCTACAAATATCCCGTGGAACCCTGGAGTGTTATAAGAGTGTTAATGCAGCCCACCAACGAACAGCTGACGCAATTTCAATCGGACCTCGAAGACGTCGTCACGCCAACCATTGAACAGCTTCACACGCGAATCCAGGAAACAGGGCCCCTGTCATCTGATGACGCAGCCAGATTCGTTGCAGATATCACTGCGCTGACAATATTCGAGCTGGCCGAGCGACTTGACGGAAACGCTGACAAAACCGGCGCCCTCAGCTACAGGTTCGCTGCAGTAGAAGGGGAAGAAGTGCGCCTGCCTGCCGAAGTGCTCAGCGCCATCACCGGATGGCTTTCCGCTCCAAAGGATCGAAACCCCCTCGCCGGGAAGACCAGCCACCCGTACCCCTTCGACTTTTACGGAGCGAAAGACTATGCATAGCGATTCCGCACTGCTGCTCATCGGACGACTGTATGCGAAAGTTTACGACCAATCCATGGACTCGGATGCCGCCGAGCACCTCCACCATCTGCTGAGCAATATTCATGACACCACCGCCATCGATGAGGCCATCTACGCCTACCAAGGCGAAATACTCGGCATCCTGCTGGATTCAGTGAATCAGTCCGACTCGCTCGAGTTGTACACGGCGAGTACGTCGCAGCGCGAGTCTCTCAACTTGGCCATCACCGCCCTCGAAGATACACCTCAGTCTATGGCGGCACTCGAGGCAATTGCGCAGTTGGCGCAAGTTGAACCACCAGCTCCCGGCCAAGCCAGAATCGACATCCCCACGGAGAACCTCTCGAACGACGCCCGAAAGCTTTCAGAGCTCGGCCTCCACCAGGGCATCGCCATTTCAGTCCCGCATTTGGGCATTCCGATCTTGGAAGGCGACGAAACCACTGACATCTCCACCTCGTCTACCTTATTGGGCGACCAACGTTACGCCTCTGCCAAAGCCGTACCCAAGTGGCTGACTCACTTGTCGGAAACTCCGTCCGCTGGCTTCGTTACGTACCAGAATTCGCACGGCGAGACCCTCCAGGTCAAGTTCAATGCCAAGGGAAACTACTTCCCGCTTCTTCTCACGAACCACAACGGAAACCGCCACCTCGACAAACTACCGTCCGCGAAACAAGCCGAAAAGCACATCGTGGCCTGGCTCGACAATTCACAATCACCGATCACCTAACTGCCACTCAAAAGCGGTTTGGTTCTGTTTACTTTGGAGATAGAAGCAGCATTCTGGGTCGACGCGCTCGGGCTGATGGCCCACCGCCGCATTGGAAGCTGGACCTCACACGATATCCTCGGAAAGAAAGTCCTCAAAAGTGATTCAGGCTATCTGTTCGACCCAAACCACGTTCACAGAGGTGAAGCTAACGTGGAACGAATGACCAGAGGTCAGCACCAAAGGGACATGATGGTAACTCTATTCACATCTTCAACGGGTTAAAATCTAGTGAATCTTCAAAGGACGTAACTCCGGTGGATCGTAATACGTTCAAGGTCAAGTCCGGTGTAGTGGTGTAGCCGTTTGTGCTTTCGGCTCGATATGAAGTTCGGGGCTTGGTTAGGCGGTTAGCTGGTGG
>NZ_JFCQ01000010.1 GCF_000738265.1 Corynebacterium jeikeium | reverse complement strand
TGTGATGTCTAGCGACATTTTGGACACGGAGTCCAGGATGTTTTTGGACGGGATGTCTAGTGGCTTTTTGGACGTTTGCGGCGGTGGAATAGCCGGATGGCTATTCCATTGCATAAGCGTAGAAAGGTCGCAGATTTCGATCCCGTTCGTGACGGCAAGACGGTCACACAGTTTTGCAAAGAATTGGGAATCTCGCGGCAGACGTACCACAACATCAAAAGCCGGATAGCGCAGAAGGGTCGCGCAGGTATTGTGCCGGATTCGACTGCCCCGAAGAATCCGGTTAAGAAATTCCACGAGGCCGACAAAATCGCAGTCGTCCACGCCAGGCAGGAGTTGATGGAGCAAGGCTTGGATTATGGGCCTTGGTCGATCTACTACTTCTTGTTCGACACTGTAGGTCCAGATTCCACACCGTCGCGTTCTACAATCGCCTCGTGGCTTCATGAGCTGGGATTCGTTGATGCCAACGCCCGCAAACGGCCACGCAGCTCCTATAAGCGCTTCGCTCGTGATCTCGTCGGTGAACTCTGGCAGATCGATGGACTGGTCTATCGCCTCTTTGACCACGCCCACACACATGTCACGATTTACCAGATCATCGATGATGCCAGCAGGTTCGATGTCGGAACCACAGCGTTCGCTCTGCCAGAAAACGGTACTGATGCGCGCGCTGTGCTGGCCGCAGCGTTCGCCGCTTACGGCAAGCCCCAAGAAATCCTTTCCGACAATGGCGATGCGTTTGCCACCTATCACCGTGGTTTTCTCTCTGCTACTGAAACTTGGCTCGCCAGCCAAGGTGTACTTGCTATTGCTGGTTTCGCCCCGACAACCCAGGGAAAAGACGAGCGCTCTCACCGCACGTTGACCCAGTTCCTCGATGCACGCCACCCAGTTAGCCTTGCTGAGGTCAACGCCTATCTGGCTGAATATCGCCAGGTGTACAACGAGCGACGACGGCATCAATCACTGCTGGTCGGCAAAATGCACATCACACCACGCCAGGCTTTCGATACCTTCCCCAAGGCACCGCCGCCTACGCATCCACTCGATCCTGAGCAGGTCTGGGCCCGCGTAGTCGCCTACAACCAGGCGCACAATCCGCACGCTGTACCCGAAATGCTAAACGGCCCCGTGGAAGCGGCAACTTCACACGAGGCCAGCACCGATGACATGGCAGCTCAGCAGGGCATACCTTCCACCGATACCCCTACGTTAACGGTGCCGACGACAAATTCAACAAACCATTGGGGCATCCCAGACCAGCTCTGTGTGAGCAAAGATGGCGTTGTACGCGTGTGCGGCTTCGGTCTCTACATTGGGCTGAGGTTTAAAAACCGCAGGCTCTACTCCACGGTCACAGCCGATAAGGTTGCGGAGTTTTACACGGCCCATGACGGTGAATTCCTCTTCAGCGTGCCGCTGCCAATCACGTTGAGCCACAGGCCACCAGGTGGCCAGGTCAACATCAACCTCGTTGAAGGAATGAAACATCGCCAACCACCGCGGATGAACCCGAAACTATCCAAACCTCGGCCGACACGCAGGCCATAACCATAAGCCGCTAGAAGTGTCCAAGAACTCCATGGACTCCTTGTCCAAGAAGACACCGGACTCCATGTCCAAAAACCCTATGGACATAACAGGCTTAGCGGGCTCTGTCCCCGCTAGTTGCTGCTGCCACGCTTTCGCTACGGGCGGCTTGCCTAGCGGGCTAGGGTGTCCGGCTGGCTTTGGCTTGCTTGATTGCTCTGGCAGAGATGGGGCTGGAGCGTGACTATCTTCAGTCTGCATGATTGGAGGTCTTTGAAAGTTGCGGTTGCCAGGAGCGGGGAGGGCGGAAATGTCGGAAAAGTTGCAGTTTGTTATTGGGGCTTATTTGCAATATCGGAAACGTGCAGGTCAAAGGCTTTTTGTTTGTGA
>NZ_JFCQ01000009.1 GCF_000738265.1 Corynebacterium jeikeium | reverse complement strand
CCCCGCGCCAGCGGGGATGAGCCGCTGGCGAAGTTCGCTAGGGATTCTGAGGCGGCGTGCTCCCCGCGCCAGCGGGGATGAGCCCGGCATTAAGAGCGTTGTCACGGCAGCATGGAAGTGCTCCCCGCGCCAGCGGGGATGAGCCGAAGAGCGTAGCCAACAAACCGGGAAAGCCTGTGTGCTCCCCGCGCCAGCGGGGATGAGCCGTACCAGTCCGGTGTTGTGGAGATCAAGGTCTCGTGCTCCCCGCGCCAGCGGGGATGAGCCGTTCATCATTGATCACTGGGAGCAGATCAAGGGGTGCTCCCCGCGCCAGCGGGGATGAGCCGTTCGAAGGGTCTTCTCCTAGGTCTATGGCTATGTGCTCCCCGCGCCAGCGGGGATGAGCCCGTGTCGGTGACTCCCGAGACGTTGCCCATGCTGTGCTCCCCGCGCCAGCGGGGATGAGCCGTGCAAGCCCTGGCACCGGCAGGAAGGAGAAAAGTGCTCCCCGCGCCAGCGGGGATGAGCCGGACTACGTGCTACTGGACGCGGCTGACCACGCGTGCTCCCCGCGCCAGCGGGGATGAGCCGTCTCCTACGGTGCGCAGTGCAAGCACGTCGAAGTGCTCCCCGCGCCAGCGGGGATGAGCCGGAAGAATTGTCGGATATCGAGTGGGAACCGGAGTGCTCCCCGCACCAGCGGGGATGAGCCGAACAAGGGCGTCGAAGTGCCGTTCAAGTTCGTGTGCTCCCCGCGCCAGCGGGGATGAGCCTTGCTGTTTGACTGTGCGCATGTCCGCTTGCAGGTGCTCCCCGCGCCAGCGGGGATGAGCCTTGGTGTTTGACTGTGCGCATGTCCGCTTGCAGGTGCTCCCCGCGCCAGCGGGGATGAGCCGAAAAACCAACCACCACCCAATCCCAGGAAGCGGTGCTCCCCGCGCCAGCGGGGATGAGCCCTTCATCCTCGGTCTGGCCGGTTCTGTCTGGAAGTGCTCCCCGCGCCAGCGGGGAAGAGCCCGGGACTTCAGTTCCGGCGTGCTTCCAAGACCAGTGCTCCCCGCGCCAGCGGGGATGAGCCCGGGACTTCAGTTCCGGCGTGCTTCCAAGACCAGTGCTCCCCGCGCCAGCGGGGATGAGCCCTGGTCTAGCTCGGTGAAATGAATGCGATAGGTGTGCTCCCCGCGCCAGCGGGGATGAGCCCCCGTACCCATTCTCGATACCATCAACCCACCGGTGCTCTCCGCGCCAGCGGGGATGCGCCTCGGATCCTAAGAATTTTCCGGGCACGGGTTGAGTGCTCCCCGCGCCAGCGGGGACGAGCCCGACGACACCGCACGCCGAGACGCAGCCTCCGTGTGCTCCCCGCGCCAGCGGGGGCATGCTTAGGCCCGTTCTAGCGACAATCTGGACGGCTCGCTGCAGGGGATCTACTTAACCGGAACCTCTTTTCGCAGGAATGCCAGCTGCTCCTCAATGATCTCCGGGAACAGCGGCTCCACGTAGGGGTCGAAGTGGCCGCCCTCGTGAATGTGAATCGTAGCGCGCTGGACCTTGCCAGCGGCTTTGAGGGCGACATTCGTTGGAGTGACGGCGTCATTAGACATCACCTGGAAAAGCGCCGGGCAGGAAACATTCCCCGACGTCCGCGCCGGCGAATAGAAACCAATCAACGCCAGAATGCTGTTCGACGTGGCCGGTGCACCAACTCACGCGCCTATTCCTCCGCATCTATAGGTAGGGGAAATAGGCTCTGACGTGCCGTTTTCTGTGGGGCCAGCGGGGCTCGAACCCGCGACCAGCGGATTATGAGTCCGCGGCTCTAACCGACTGAGCTATAGCCCCAGTATGCGTCACCGCTCGATGGAGCGGCTTGCTAACAAAAGATTCAACCACACCACCTCTGGCGGGTAGGCATTTACCCCAGTTTCAACGAAAACAGCCCCCACAATAGGTGACCTGACCTGGCGATTTGTCTGTTTACACCCCAGGCATATAAAGTATGGTTCCGTTGCACAGAGCAAGGGCTTACGCCTGAAGCTCAAACAGCTTAATCCCCTATAGCTCAGTTGGCAGAGCATTCGACTGTTAATCGAAAGGTCACTGGTTCGAGCCCAGTTGGGGGAGCAACTAGAAGCCCCGATCGGCTGCACTACACGCAGGTGGTCGGGTTTTTCGCGTTGGTGCCGCTACGTCACTTCTGAGCGAACTTAGAAATCTTAGGCTGAGATATAGACTCTTTGTTCGATTACTAGGTGGTTTGTCCATTCCCCTCTATACACTTACCCCCATTCTCAACCACCACAGTTGTTCACCTAAGCGAACGCAGAAGGGTAAGGTAATGAACCATGACGACCACGAACCCCAGCAAGCGCCGGGCGTTCCTGACGGGAGTGGGCAGCATCCTCGATCTACAGGGCGCCGCGACGTACCGCCGCATGCAAAGCCTAATGCCACCCCCAGCGCCGAGGACTTCCCTCAACGTAGCATTGGTACGGGCATCAGCTCTGAGCAGCTCCGAAACGACCCCGTTCTCCTCGCCCAAATAACCGCCTACCTGGAAGAGAACCATCTGCATGTCCCGCTTCTTATGCCGGACATCGACAAGATGAGTGAATTGCGAAGTGAAACTCCCGAGCTTTACTCGGCGTATGTGGAGGCATTGCGCTCACAAACCCGGGCCGACGAGCTAACGCGAACAGCGCCTTACATAGAGCCTGCCAAGGCCGCGAGAAGGGGGCAGATATTTGGCCTCACCGCAGTGCTCGCAGTTCTACTTCTATGTGGTTACCTGGCCTTTTTGGGATATGTGATTAGTGCAAGCATCATTGCAGGATTCGATCTGGTGGCCTTAGCAAGTGTATTTGCCAACGGTCGGCGAATAGAGAACTCCTGACCACTTCCCTCGTGCACGTCAGCCCAAGGGCGATCACAAGGGTGAAAACCACGGACGAGAGCGTGTCAAGTTGTTTGTGTGTGGGGCTAGGTTTATAGGTATTTGTCGAAGCGGTCGGGGTAGGCCACGGCCATTTGGTTTATAGCTTGTTTCCAGCCAGAAACTCGGGCTCCTTCCATGAGCCTGCCGGCTGTCGCTGAGACTCGTTTGCCCTGCTTCGCTCTCTTTGCAGCGCGTTTGTCTTCGATATTGCAGATCATCAGCCACAGCGTCTTGAGCGCTGATTCATCGTTGGTAAATTGCACCCTGTTGCGGGTAGCTTTACGCAGTTCATTGTTGAATGATTCAATCGAGTTCGTCGTATAGATAACCTTTCTGGCCGCTGGTGGGAACTGCAGAAACGGTACGAAACGCTGCCATGCATCTCGCCAGACCTTGACTGAGCGTGGATACTTTTCTCCCAATTCAGAGGCTTCAAATTCGTCTAAGGCAGCCTGAGCTGTGGACTCGTCCGC
>NZ_JFCQ01000008.1 GCF_000738265.1 Corynebacterium jeikeium | reverse complement strand
AAGACACGCTGTGAGTCTGTAACTCCCGGCGCCGTGTCGCGCTGACTCGAATTAATGTACACACACCCCACAACAAACACAAACTTACTGGTCAAGCTTGCTTTTTAGGGTGCCTAATGCACGCCAGTTTCTCGCATTCCCAGGCGTCGGTGTTTCTTCTAACCCGGCTTCCACGCCTAAGGGTCTGCCCTAAGCTTCCGTAGCCAAGCCCAGGTTTTCGCTCACCGACTCATTGGTCGTATCGAAGCGCTGAATGCCTCGGCTCAACACACCAAACGCAAGGGCCAGCACCAGTGCTACTCCAGCGGCTATTCCTAGCACGAACCTCAGCACATTCCCGTCGGCCTCGATGACCTCCTGAACGGTGACGATAGCTGCAGCCAGTGCAGCTGAAAGCACCATGATGGACAGGATGATGACCACCCATTTCAGCCATCCGGTGAACCGGTTACTCACCCAGAAGCCGACTATCCCAACCAGGCCGAAAGTTGCGGCCACTGACGCTGCGACCAGCAGGGTTATCACCAAGCTTTTCGCATCTGCACGCACCTCTAGGTTTCCTACGCTCGGGAAGATGGCATGCAGCAGCAGGAACTCTGCGATCCCTAACAGCATCAAAAGCGCAATGCTTGGCAGCCACAGCGCCACCCGCCCCATAGCTTTCGCATACCACTGGCGGCGATCACCCGAGAACACCAGCCAATTGCCCAGACTCATGTTGAGCGCTTCACCGAAGTAGAACGCTGCCATCAGCAGGAACATTGATGCCGGGTAGAGCCACATCGCACCACTGGTCGTCACCCCTGTGACAAACCAGCCAATTGTTCCGATGCTCACTGCGGCGAGCCCAATAAGGAATACCCATGCCATGTACCTGTCGATCCGCCACGCGGTGAGGTAATCCAGCGCCGAGGGGTTGGCGCCCTTTTGTTCTTGTTGACGCCACCTCGTCTCCGTATTCAACACCCCAGCGAACAAGCCGAAAGCGCCATCGGTGGTTTCCCCAGCGGGATCGGCCCCTTCCTCTACCGCTGCAGCCTTGTCTTCCTTGGTGGATTTGATGACCTCATTGTTATCTTCCACCCGAGCGAGTGCACCAATAATGCTGGCCACGTGCACGACGAAAACTACTGCCAAGACAAGCCAGAATGCCGGGATGTGCCAATTGAATGTTTGCGCGAGGATGTAGCCCAATAGCATGGATCCGCAGACGACTGTCGATGCAATAGGCATGACTATCAGGAAGTTTCGGCGGATATCCGCCACGCTCATCCCCAGAGCACGAAGCTGCGCCTTGTCCCACACTGCGGTGATCGGCTGCAGCCCCAGCGAAAGACCAAATAGTAGGTATGCCCCTAGCTTGAACCCGTGGATTTCTTCCCCACCCATTGCAAAGAAGAGGACGAGAAGAATGAACACGATGCTTATTCCAGAGTTCCAGGCTTTAGACTGCAGCTGGCGCATAGCCAGCTTCCAGTGGGTCCCCCACGGCATGGGCGGGTAGACATTCGTCACGTCAGAACTCCCTTCCGGTCAGCGCCAGTACCGCCTGCTCCAGATCTGCCCTGGTCACGCGTACGCCACTGCCCTCAATACGGGCAGCGAGATCTTGGACGCTGCCGACACCCAACCTGTGAGTGTCTAGCACTAGGCGACGTAGGCCGGAAGAGGTGGCGTCGTTAAGAACAGAACCAGCGGCCCCAACCTCGCCGAGCGTGGCGTCGACGGCCGCGGCGGAACCGGAGAGGATCGCAATGCGCTCGGTGATGGAGTCGAGGGTGCCGACTCCCGTGATGCGGCCTTTATCGAGGAGGACGACCGAATCGAGGATGCGGGCAGCGTCGTCGACGTGATGGGTCGAGAGGATGAAGGTGCGTGGGTTGCGCTCGACATCCTGCAGCAAGAGCTTGTAGAACAGCTCGCGATTCTGCACGTCGAGCCCCAGGTAGGGCTCGTCAAGGAGGGTGACGGGGCACTGCGCGGCCAGGCCAATAACAATCGAGACCAGGGACTTTTGTCCGCGCGAGAGCTTGGAAAGAGGCTTGCGCGTATCGATCTCAAAGACCTCGCAGAGGTGGTCCGCGTAGCGGTGATCCCAGGTCCCCCAACGGGCGGCAGCCACATTGAGCAGCTGCTTGACCTTGATATCCGCAGGCCAGGGAACATCGGGACCAGAGAGGATCAGGCCGTTAAGGACTGCGGTGTTGTCGAAGACAGGCTGACCGCCGATGAGGACCTCACCCTTGGCGCGCAGCTGGCCCGCGATGGTGCGCAGCAGGGTGGTCTTGCCCGCGCCGTTGCGTCCGATAAGGCCATAAACGCGGCCACCTGGGAGGTGAGCAGTCGCGCCGTCGAGGGCATGGGTAGAACCGAGCTTGCGACGGACGTCGCGCAGCTCGATGCTGGGGGCGACGCCAGAGGCAGCGCCGGGAGATGTTGTGGCGTTCATTCGTACAGTCCTCTACTTTCTGCGACTTTATCCATGAGGTTTTTCAGCTGCGTGCGGTTCATGCCCAACTTGGCGGCCTCGTCGACGAGGGGGACCAAATAACTGGCTGCGAAGGCTTCTTTACGCAAGGTCAGAATGAGCTCCCGCGCGCCTTGTTCGACGAACATTCCCACGCCGCGCCGCTTGGCCAATACGCCCTGATCGACCAGCAACGCCAACCCCTTCCTGGCGGTGGCGGGGTTGATGCTGTGGAATTCTGCGAGTTCGTTTGTCGAGGGGGCACGTTCGCCTTCAGGAAGCGACCCGTCCACGATCGCGTCCGCTATCAGGTCCGCGACCTGCTGGAAAAGCGGTGTTGCCGATTCGTCCACGCGGCACCTCCTTCAAAGCACTACTTAACAAGCTCCCAGCGCGCTCTGCGTTTCGGCGCTTTTAGTTAGCTGGTTGGTTACTTGTGTAACTAACCATACAACAGAGTTTTCAGGCATGCTAGAGGGACAAGAACTAACAACGAGCGAAATGAAATGAGCAATGAACAATGTTGGAAAGAACACAGGTCTATGTCGACACGTCTTACCTGCTAGCCAGCTTTTATAACTCCTGGGATACCGGCGCCCGCGCACAGTTAGAAATCGACCTACCGGAGGTCGTGGCCGTCCTCGGCCAGATGATTCAAGTCCAACTAAAGCAACCCGTCCACCGGCAATTTTGGTACGACGGAATCCCCGATTCCGGCCCCCACCGCTACCAGCGTTCCCTACGCAGCGAACCGGGTGTGCAGCTGCGCGCCGGCCAGCTGATCGAGTGGGGCGAGCGGCGCACCCAAAAAGCAGTGGATACTCGACTGGTCGCGGACATCGTTATCGCCGCGATGAACCGCCAGGTATCGGACATCGTGCTGGTTTCTGGCGACGCCGACATGCTGCCCGGCGTAGAAGAGGCCGTCGCGGCAGGCATCCGTGTGCACCTCTACGGATTCGGCTGGGATTCCATGTCTTCCGCCCTGCGCTTCGCCTGCGACACGACCACAATCCTGGATCCGCGCGAGGACTTCCGCGACACCATGCGCCTGCAGATCCTGGAAGGTCCACTGCCGGCTGGCGAGCAGCCCGAACAGCCTGAGGACAAGCCACTGGGAGACGCGGAAGAGCCCGCGGATCCCAGCCCGTGCGTGGTCACAGCGTCGGACGTGCCCGGTGGTGTATCCGGCGATGCTGCCGACACCGACACTGCTGCCGGCACTTCCGGCACTATCGACGCCACCGGTTCAGCCACTGACGAAACAGCTCCGGCTGAGCCGTCCCCTACTGCGCCGTCCCCTGCATTGCTGGCAACTCCCGAGCGCACCACTGCCCCGCAGGTACCAAGCCCCGCGGACGTCGCTCAAGCAGCACCTGAAGCCGCGGCCAAGCCGGAGGCGGTGGCGTCACCACCAGAAGAACAACCAGCAGGACAACCAGAGGAAGCAGCACCCGAAGCAGAAGAGGCACCCAAGCCGAAGCCGCGCCCGAACCCCGGCATGATGGCGCGCCACCGCAAGTTGCGCAGCCGGTACGTGCCGCTACCCAACGAGGTCTGGGCTACAGCGGGCGAACAGAGCCCCTCCGACATCGGCCAGCAATACGCGGTCTGGTGGTACGACAACATCGCCACCGAGGAGCAACGAGACAACGCGCACCTGCTCTCCGGCGGTGGACTGCCCCCAGAGATCGACCGGCCGCTGCTGCAGTTCGCCTGCGAAACACTGCACGAGTACACGCTCTCCGAAAGCCAGCGAGTGGGCTTGCGTGACGGATTTCACTCTGGGATCAGGGGCATTATGCTGCGCTAACGCGCCAGAGAAACCAAGGCCGTCCGGGGCATATGTAACAATGAAGCAATGAGCTCAAGCCCCGCCGCGAAGGTCGACCCGACGGTTCCCTTCAGCAAAGACGCGCTGACGGTGCGCCAGACCCTTATTCGCCTGGCGCTGACCGGTGCGATTGCGTTCGCCGGAACCACCGCAGGGTGGTACATCATGTCGCACACGAACTTCCCGGCCTTCACCAACAGCTTCGTGCTGCGCGGCCTCACTACGGCGAGCATCGCCATCCTGGTCGTCCTCACTGGCCTGGCGAGTTACTGGTGGATCTACCCGCCGCGATGGCTAAACAAGAACGCCCGCAAGGATTCCCGCGGGGACAATGGCCGTGCGGATAGCCGCGGGGGACGGAGCGCCCGACGGGAAACTCTACGGCCCTGGGTCTCCATCGTGCTGCAGCTGGTGATGTACCTCGCCCCCGCTGTACTGGTGCTGGCCGCGCTAGGTATTCCGCTGGCCGCGACACAGCTTTACCTCGGCGGCATCAGCGTGGATCAGGCTTTCCGCACGCAGTTCCTCACGCGCATGACGGATTCCCTCGGGTGGGAAGACATGGCGTACGTCGATGAGCCATCCTTCTACCCCGGCCTATGGTTCTTCACCGGAGGACTGTTCGCCCGCATCTTCGGGCTGTCCGGCTGGGTAGCTATGCAGCCGTGGGCACTGATCACGATGGCGATGGCAGGCAGCATGCTGGTGCCGGTATGGCAGCGCATCTGCGGCTCCCTGCCGGTCGCCAGCGCCCTGGCGCTCGTGACAGTCGCAGTCACCCTAACCGTCGGCGGCGATGAACCCTACGCGGCGATCGTCGCAATGGGCATAGCACCGGCGCTAGTGGTCGCGCGGCGAGCACTGCACGGAGGCCGGACTGCGCTGATCGGATCCATCATCTACCTCGGACTATCGGCGAACCTCTACACGCTGTACACCGCCGTGTCCGCACTGACCGTGGTGGCTCTCGCCGTTGCCGGGGCAATCACGGTGCGCAGCATCCAGCCACTCATCAAGCTCGTGATCATCGGTGTGGGGTCCATCGCCCTAGCGCTAGTCGGCTGGGGACCATACGTCTGGGCGCTACTAACCCAGCCGCACGGTCCGACGGGCACCGCCCAGCACTACCTCCCCGAGGCCGCAACGCATATCCCCACCCCCTTCTTCGAGTCGACAGCCATCGCCTTCTTGTCCCTGGCCGCCCTGATCTGGATGGTTTTCCGACGCAAGGACGGCGATGTGCGCGCCCTAACCTACGGGCTCATTGTCTGCTACGCCTGGGTAATACTGTCGCTGCTCATGACGGTCCTCGGCACCACTCTGCTGGGCTTCCGTGTGGCGGTCCCGATCAGCATCATCCTCGCCGTCGCCGGTGTGCTGGCAATCGCCGACTGGCGACTGGTTTATGTTCCGCGCATGTCTTCGCTGGAACGTCGGAAGCCGGGCTTTGGGGTGCTAGTCAGTCGTGTCATGGCCATCGTGCTGGCGATCTGTGGCATTCACTACGCCTCGCAGATCCCCTTCGTCCACGAAGACCACATCGATACCGCCTACACCGACACTGACGGCGACGGCAAACGTGGCGACCAGCTCCCCGGCAATTCCGCCGTCTACTACGCCCAGGTGGATCAGGTACTACACGAAGAGCTCGGAGGTCGGTCAGGCAAGGTACTGCTGACGGACGAGAAAACTTTCATGGCCTACTATCCCTACAACGCCTACCAAGCCTTCACCGCGCACTACGCCAATCCGCTCGGCGAATTCGCCCGCCGCAATGAGGTCATCGAGCGTTGGGGCGACATCACCAAACCCGAAGAACTGCTGGCGGCCATGGATGATGCGGAGAAGACGAACGGGTGGAAGGCGCCGGATGCGCTGCTGCTGCGCGGGCAGCTCGACCTGGAGAAGGAGATGGAGAAGCGCAAGACGGGCTCCGCCAACGAGCCAGGCGACAAGACTCCAGCCCAGAAGCGCACCGAGAAGCCCCTCCCGAAGGTCAAGGGGCCAGGCAACGGCACGTTTACCTACCTGGTGGCCGACGACCTCTACCCCAGCCAGCCGAATGTCCGCTTCCGTCCGATCAGCTTCGAAGCCACCGCATTCGCCAAGGGCTGGAACCTGCACCAGGTCGGCCCGTTCGTGGTTGCGGTGCGGCAGCGCTAGCCCGGTGACAAGGGGCGTCAATAAGAAGAATAAGAGCACCCCAAAAACAACATTCGTCACATTAATGCGCAAGAATCACAAGAAACAGGCTATTTGAGTTCCGAGTTAGCCGTCTCGTGTCCTACAATTACCTGTTGTGTCTAAAGTTCAGCAGCCAACAGGAAAACTAAAGTTAGCGTCCATCATCTCCGGCCTCATCGGCATGGTGATGTTCCTGTCTTTGCCCTTCCTGCCGGTCAACCAGGTTCAGTCCTCCTTTAACTGGCCCCAGGACGACGACCTCACCTCCGTCCAAGCACCGCTGATCTCCTACGTCCCCCAGGACGTGGACATCACCGTGCCCATCAAGGAAGTCCGCAACCTGGACAACGGTGCGACCAATATCCTGTCCACCCTCCCGCAGGAATCCACGGAGGCCACCCTGCGTGGCCTGTTCGTCCGTTCTACCGACGACAGCCTGGACGTGGTCGTGCGCAACGTCGTGCCACTGACCATCCAGAAGGATGCCCTGGCGAAGCTGCCGGACGATGCGAAGCTGCGCATCACCTCTAACTACGAATCCACCCGCGCCTGGGTTCCGGACGCAGAAAAGTCCCTGGGCTACGCACTGGATTCCACTATCGACGACGATGTCCGACCTGCCCTCACCGGCATCTACACGGACATCAAGAACACCGAGAAGAACTCGAACAACACCATCGACGCTGGCTTCCAGGCACACGTCACCGTCGACTCGCGCTTCACCTCTTCCCCCTCGGCTATCAAGTACCTGGCGATCTTCGTGGGCATCATCGCCACCGCGATCTCCCTGTACTGCCTGCACCGCATCGACATTCTGGATAAGCGCACCACCTCCCGCCGACTGTTCCACCGCAAGTGGTGGAAGCCCCGCCCCCTGGACGGCGTAGTCGGTTTCGTACTGCTGGCCTGGTACTTTGTCGGCGCGAACACCTCGGACGACGGCTACCTGCTGACCATGGCCAAGGTCTCCCACGAGTCCGGCTACATGGCCAACTACTACCGCTGGTTCGGCGTGCCGGAATCCCCGTTCGGCTCGCCGTTCTACGACCTGCTGGCGCTGATGACACACGTCACCACCGCCTCCATCTGGATGCGCCTGCCGTCCCTCATCGCAGGACTTGTGACCTGGCTGGTACTTTCCCGCGAAGTGATGCCGCGCCTCGGCGCCAAGATCAACCAGCGCCGGGTAGCGCACTGGACCATGGCGGCGACGTTCCTGCTGTTCTGGATGACCTTCAACAACGGCACGCGCCCAGAGCCGATCATCGCCGTGCTTTCCCTGCTGGCCTGGGTTTCCTTCGAGCGCGCGATCGCCACGCACCGCCTGCTACCCGCCGCGGTCGGTACGATCATCGCCACCCTGGCGCTGGGCGCCGGCCCGACGGGCCTGATGGCGGTCTCCGCCCTGCTGGCTTCCCTCGGTACACTGATCCGCATCCTCACCCGCCGACTGCCGCTGCTGGGCGCTCCGAAGGGTGCCCCGAAAAAGACGGTCATCGCCGCCATCCTGGCGCAGATCGCCCCGTTCCTCGCGGCCGGCACCGCGATCCTCACGGCCGTGTTCGCCGACCAGACGCTGCGCACAGTCGCAGAGGCAATCAAGCTGCGCGGCGCCATCGGCCCGTCGATGCACTGGTACGACGAGTTCCGCCGCTACGAAGCCCTCATGGAACAAACCGTCGACGGTAGCTTCCCGCGCCGCTTCACGATGGTCATGCTGTTCTTCTGCATCGGCATCGTCATCGCCGCCATGCTGCGCAATGGACGCATCACCGGCGCCGCCAAGGGGCCGTCCATGCGCCTGCTGCTGGTCATCCTCGGCACCCTGTTCTTCATGACGTTCACGCCCACCAAATGGACCCACCACTTCGGCGTGTTCGCGGGCATCGGCGCCGCGCTGACGGCCCTGGCAGCAGTCGGAGCCTCCCGCTTCGCCCTGCAGACCCGCCGCAACCGGATCCTGTTCTTGGGCTCCACCCTGATGCTGTTCGCCTTCACCCTTGCAGGCCCGAACGGCTGGTGGTACCTGTCCTCCTACGGTGTGCCGTGGTGGGACAAGCCGGTGCAGATCTCCGGTATTACCGCCAGCTCGGTGGTACTCGCCATCTCAATCGTTGTTCTGGTGTGGGGCGCTATCGTTGGTTTTCTTGCGGACGCCAAACACGCCCGTGCCACCACCGAATCGGAAGTGGCCGATCTGAAGCGGGCCGAGCGCAGTAAGCTCGACCGCTTCCGCGGCCTGACGGCCGCGCCGATCGGCATCCTCACGACCATCACGGTCGTGTTCACCCTTGCTTCCATGACGAAGGGCATGGTCAGCCAGTGGCCCGCCTACTCCGTGGGCAAGGGCAACGTGATGGCCCTGACGGGTCAAAGCTGCAACCAGGCCGCGGACGTGCTGGTGGAAACCAACACCAACGAGTCCTTCCTTAAGCCCGCCGACGGCAGCTCACTGAAGGACTCCCTGACCGCCGGCGGAGGTCGCGGCTTCGAGCCGAACAACATCCCCGCCAAGATCGATGCGAAGTCCAGCGGAGAATCGCAATCCACCGTGGGCTCCGCGGACCAGTTCCGCAAGGAGGAATCCAGCAGCGATTCCAACACGGACTCTAATTCCAATGATTCGCGCACTTCCGCTGACCGTGGTGGGGCGCAGTCTGCGGCGTCCCAAAATAAGGCAACAAACGATCCCGACGCCGAGAAGGGCAGCAGCAGCGATAGCAACGACGCCTCCGGAACCACCGGTGGCCTGCGCTCTACCAAGGGCGTGAACGGTTCCTACGCAGTGCTGCCGTTCGGGATCGACACGAAAGAGGTGCCGGTGGTGGGCTCGTTCACAGAGGGGCTGCAGACGCCAGCGAACACCATGACCAGCTGGTACAGCCTGCCGAAGAACCGCGACGGACTGCCACTGCTGGTGTTCAGCGTGGCCGGACGGGTCGGACACTTCGACATGGACGGGATCTTCAAGTACGGCCAGGAGATCAAGGTGCAATTCGGCAAGTCCGGCGGCTCCAAGAAGGCCGAGGACTTTAAGGTGCTGGGCGAGCAGATTCCGCTGGATCCGGGCTACGCGCCCGAGTGGCGTAACCTGCGCATTCCGATGGACCAGGTGCCGGAGGACGCAGACTCGGTGCGCATCGTTGCGAACGACCCGAACCTGACGCCTGCGCAGTGGATTGCCATCACGCCACCGCGCGTGCCGGAGATGGAGTCGCTGAACGACTACGTGGGCTCCGAAGCACCGACGCTGCTGGACTGGACGATTGCATTCCAGTTCCCGTGCCAGAAGCAGTACGACCACTGGGCAGGCGTGGCGGAACCGGCTAAGTTCCGCATTTCGCCAGACCACGACGTGCGCAGCAACCACACGCCGGTGATGGACTACTCCGGTGGTGGATCCTACGGCCTGGTGCAGATGACCTCGCAGGCGGAGGAAATTCCGACCTACCTGAAGGACGACTGGCAGCGGGACTGGGGTGTGCTGGACAAGCTGACTCCTTTCCCGAACGCTTCCGGCGATGCGCCGAAGCCGGTGAAGCTGGAGACGGAGACGCACAAGCGCTCCGGGCTCTGGTACAACGGGCCGATGAAGTTCTCGGACTAGTGGCCAGCGGCGGGGGCCTGGCTCGGGGGTGGCGGCCTGGTGATCTGGTGCTGGGCGCGGCCTGGTGCTCTGGCGCTGGGCGCGGCCTGGTGCTGGGGGTCGCATGTGGCTGAATCGCCACTGACACGCCACTGACGCGCCACTTACCCGCCACTGACCCGCCGGAGCTTCAGGTGCGGGCAGCCTCTGAGAGGAATGTCCCAAATTCCACGTCTTAGAATATAACTATTCTGTTTGCGCAGGTCAGAGGCCTGCGATTTTTTACTGCAGACCCGCTACTTCCAATAACTCGAAGATTTAGGACAATACCCCTCCGGATCGGTGGGAGTGAGCATGCATAGTCACCCTAAATCGAGACCAATTACGCGATTGCGGTGGGGGTTGGTTCGGGGTCAAAGCTCTGTAAGCGCCATAGACGGCCTAAACGGGGTCGGGCGATACCTGAATAGGGGCGCGAAAATGGGCCGCTTATTCGGAGATTGCTCAAAAGCGGACCTCTCGGAGGCCTGGCGAGGAGAGGAATGTCCCAAATCTTCCACTCTGTTTTTATAACTTTCCGTTTATGCAGGTCAGAGGCTTAAGAATTTTTGCTGCAGACCAGCCACCCGGCGAAAGTGGAAGATTTGGGACATCGGCCCGCGCGATCGACCTAAGTGAGTGAGCGCGGAGGCTGGAATAGCTCTAGCTAGTGGGTGCAGATCCCGAATAGGCCAGTACGCAAGCAGCGCAACATAGGAAAACCGCCGCCCAGTGAGGACGGCGGTTGGTTGGCCGCAGCAGCGTCAGCAGTCGAAGCTGGAATGCTTGCCGGGGCCAAGCCAGCGTTTAGTTAGCAGGGGCTGGGGCGGGAGCCGGTGCCGGTGCCTAGCTAGCAGGGGCTGGGGCGGGAGCCGGAGCCGGTGCCTAGCTAGCAGGGGCCGGAGCGGGAGCCTGACCAGCCGGGGCAGGGGCCGGGGTCGGAGCTGGGGCGGGAGCCGGTGCCTGACCAGCCGGTGCCGGGGCGCCAGCCGGAGCCTGACCTGCCGGGGCGGAGCTATCGGCAGTGGCGGACTTCGCGGCATCCGCGAGGGCAGCGAAAGCGTTCGCGTCGGGCTTGACCTGGCCGTTCTTTAGCTTGGCATTCCAGTTGGAGATGCCGCCGAACTGCTGCAGCAAGGTCAGGATCTGGCCGATGTTCACAGTGCCGCCCTTACCAGCACCAGCACCTGCACCAGCGCCCGGCGCGACACCCTGGAGCAGCTTCAGGATTGCCTCGACCGGCAGCTTCTTGCCACCAGCGTTGAACTCCTTCAGCGCACCGGACAGTGCGGTGTAGGCCGTCAGAACTTCCTGGGCGGTCTTCATGGAACCGGATACGTTGCCACCGTTGCCAGCAGCGCCAGCGGAACCTGCGACCTGCGCCGGATCCATCCCCTGAATCTGCGCCTTACCCTGAGTCAGCAAAACGTCCGGGGATACGCGGCCACCGATAACGCCCAGCACCTGCATCAGGAAGTCGGTAGCCAGCGGAACGTTCACGCCGGTGGCGTGCTCGATCTTGTTAGCGACCGCAGCCTCGCCATTAGCTGCCGGACGCAGCACGTCCAGAGCTTGGGAAGCCTGGCCAGCAGCGGTGTTCGCCGACATGCCAGATGCCAGAGCATTCAGGGCAGCATCGTCGCCGTAGTACTTGTTCAGGTCCACCTTGGCCTTAATGCCGTCGACATTGCCGGAGTCGGAGTACTGCCAGAACGTCACGTGATCCCAGCCACCCGGGATATCCGCCGGCAGAGTGTCGCGGTAGTAGGCCAGCCACAGTGGGTACTCGGAGAACTCGGTGGTGTTAGCCATCTTGTTCTTCCAGAAGTAGTAGTAGGTGTAGATGATCGGATCACGGCCGGTCAGGGTCTTGATCTCGTCGACCCATTCGCGCACCCAGTTCTGCAGTTCGGTCGGGTTCAGGCCACCGTCTTCCTCCAGATCTAGCGTCGGGGGCAGCGAAGGCTGCGCGCCGGTGGCCAGGGTCGTGGCGTACAGGCGTGCCTCGCCACGCGGGTCGCGGTTACCCGGGCGGGCGTAGTGGTAGCTACCCGGCACCACGCCGGCCTGCTGGGCCTTAATGGAGTCGGTAGAGAAGTTGGGGTTGGTGTAGTAGTTGCCCTCGGTCGCCTTAACAAAGGCGAAGGACTGGCCGGACTGCTTTACTGCGGTCCAGTCGATAGCAGCACCGCCCGGGTGCTGGTGGGAGGCCACGTCAACGCCCTCGAGTGCCCAGGAGGGTACGGGGACAATGTCGGTGGCAACGAGGGCTGCCACCGTGAAGGCGGTGCCAGCTAGTGCCGTTGCGGTGAGGCGTGCGGGGACGGACTTGCGCGTGGTACGGCGCCATGGCAGTGAAATCATGAATCACACCATACCCAAAAGTCACACCTTTCACACCATTCACACTAGCCTCATCGACAACACTCTTCGCTGCAGGAAACCTTCCAACCAAAAACCCCAGCTCAACCCCCTATGTGATTTTCATCACACACGCTGATATATCGCCACAGCTGGGCAAACACCCTGCCTCTTCCAGCGCAAAAACTCCCGACTCGTCCGCACAATCAGCCATATCACCAAGGCCGCCAGCCCGACCCACACACATGCCAACCACAGCAACTGAAACGCCGACGACCCTCCTATCCAGCGCACATTCCACGCGAAATGCGTCAAGAAGCCCAGACCACCCCACAACACGACCGCCCCCAGCCGCCAAGCGACAGTGCGCGGCTTCCCCGCCTTCGCCCCCACGAACAGCGCCAGTCCGATGCCATATCCAACCAACGCGCTGAACATCATGTGCTTCGCCGGCCCTGCGACCATTCGCAAAAGGTACGTCGACATCGCACCCCGCACATCGGACACCGGATCCATCACGGCCAGCATCATGGCGTACATCATGTTCTCGAACACCTCGAAGCCCAGTCCGACCAGCAGCCCGGCGATGATCCCGTGCCACGGGCGGTTCCACCACGCCCGTCCCATCCACAGCAGCAGCCAGATGCCCAGCCCTTTCGCAATCTCCTCTGGGTACGCCCCGGCGAAGCTGGCGGTCATCCTGTGCCAACCCAGCTTATCCACGGCGTGGACCACGGGCGGCTGAATCACGGCCGCCGCCAGCACCACCGAGGCTGCCCCGCCCCACAGCACCGCCAACGCGACCAGCCGCCGAGGCGTTCCTTTATATATAGGCAGCAACCTGATGCACACCAGCACGCCCGCCAGATGTGCCGCGCCGATCAGCAGCACCAGCCCTAGGGTGGAGCTCACCTTCGAGGGGTTGTTGCCGATCAGCAGAAAACCCGACATCACCAGGCTCGGAATCAGAAGCAGCCAATACGCCACCATCCACCCGTCGCGGAACAGCCGCAGCTTCGGCCTGGCCTGCGGAGGGTGCTGCAGGTGAAATTCGCGCGGCACTTCGAACACACGGTAGTTGCGCGCCTTAAACATTGGCCTCACCTGCTCTTTCTTTGTATTTACTATCTAGACTGACGCCGCGCACTAACTCGTTGATCTCTTCTAACTGTTTGTCGAATGACGCCGACTTCACCGGAATTTGCATCACAACCACCACCGCGGCCTTGTCTTGTACGAAGGCCACCGAGACAAACCGCTCGTCTCCACGGCGGTAGCTCTGGGACACGCGCAACTGGTCGACTTTGGCTTTGTCCAGCCGGGACTTGTCTTCCTCCGACAAACCGCTCTTCACGTCCGTCGAATCCAGTTCCAAGCCATCCTGGAAGATCAATGCGCGCAGGCCACGGTTCATGGCGCGCTTGACGGCTTCCTCCGACTTGACGTCCACGTGAGACATACCGATCATGCGAATGTCCTCGCCGTCGCAGTCCAGCTGCATGATTCCCGGGCGCCCCAGGCCAGGTGAATCGTGGCAGTCTTCCAGAGTTGCAAAGCGTAGCGGCCACTCGGAATAAGTGAGGATCGAGTCCGCCATCCCGTCCTTGACTGTTAGAGCCTTAGAGCTGTCCTCCAGGGTGGCGTCCAGAAGAAAGGCACCTCCAACTAGAAACAACAGGGCAGAAATGAGCCACGCCGAGTACAGACCACGCCGTTGTGGGCTGGTCGGCGCGGGGCGATAGGTCGTCGGCGCGGGGCGAGGAGTGGCCGGCGCCACGGGATGCGGAAACATACGTCCCAGCCTAACGACTACCTCGGACACCCTGTCCGGGATGGTGTCTAAGGTGGTGGACATGACTGAAAATAATGCGCAAGAATACACTCCGGCCGCGACGATCCCGGACGATGTCTCCGAGGCTCCGGCCCAGAACCAGGCGGGCGAGGCAACCCAGCCCTCGCCGGCGCAGGACCTGTACCGTCACGTCAACGGCGCATGGCTGGCCACCCACAAGATCCCGAGCGACCGCCCCGTCGACGGCACTTTCCACCAGCTACGCGACCTGTCTGAGCAGGAGGTTCGTGAGATTGTAGAGGCCGCCGCCACCGACGAGCCGGACGGTCGCGTGGGCGCCTTGTACGCGTCTTTTATGGACGTGCAAGGCATCGCCGCCGCGGGTCTGGCGGGTCTGCGGGAGCCTTTGGGGCTTATTAATGACGCCGCCTCGGTCAGCGCCCTAGCCAAGGTACTCGGCAGGCTAGATGTGGAAGGCACTGGCGGTGTTGTGGGGTACTGGATCGAGAAGGACTCCAGCGAAGACATTCAGCGTGCCTACCTGGTACAGACGGGGCTGGGGCTGCCGGACGAGGCATACTACCGGGAGGAACAGCACGCAGCGACGCGCGAGGCGTACCGCGAGTTCGTAGAGGACATGTTGGGGCTGGTCAGCGAGCTGGAGCTGCCCGGGAAGTACGCGGATGCGGGCGCAGCTGCGGCGGCGGATGCGATCTGTGCCTTCGAGACCGAGCTGGCGCGCGGGCACTGGGACAACGTGGCCAGCCGCGATGCAGAGAAAACCTACAACCCGACGAAGGTGGAGGATCTGCCGACGGGCTTCCCCTTCCGCGAGTGGCTGGCGGCCACTGGTGTGGATACGGAAAGCGCTGGCGGGGCCACCGTCGTGGTGTGCCAGCCCAGCTACTTGGAGCACGTCGCAGCGATGGCAACCGGTGAGGGCGATAAGCCACAGGTCAGCGGCCTGGACGAGTGGAAGCTGTGGGCGTACTGGCGGGTGATCCTGGGCAACGCGGCCTACCTGCCGACAGAGGTGAACCTGCGGAACTGGGAGTTCTACGGCCGCACCCTGTCCGGTGCCACGGAGCAGCGGGCGCGGTGGAAGCGTGGCGTCGCACTGGTCGAGGGCGCCGTGGGCGAAGAGGTGGGCAAGAAGTTCGTCGCCGAGCACTTCCCGCCGGAGCACAAGAAGAAGATGCTGGAGCTGGTGGATTACCTGATCGCCGCCTACCGCGAGCGCATTAGCGAGCTGGCCTGGATGACCCCCGCGACACGCGAGAAGGCGCTGGCGAAGCTGGATAAGTTCCAGGCGAAGATCGGCTACCCGGATAAGTGGCGCGACTTCGACGGCCTAGAGTTCGGCTCGACCGGCGCGGACCTTTTGACCAACGTGTGGGCGGCGAGCCGCTTCAACCACAACTACGAGGTATCGAAGTTGGGCAAGCCCAGCGACAACGAAACCTGGTTCGCCACCCCACAGACAGTGAATGCGTTCTACAACCCAGTGAAGAACGACATCACCTTCCCCGCCGCAATCCTGCGCCCGCCGTTCTTCGACCCGGAGGCGGATATGGCCGGCAACTTCGGCGCCATCGGCGCGGTCATCGGCCACGAGATCGGACACGGTTTCGACGACCAGGGCTCGAAGTACGACGGTGACGGCAACCTGAACTCCTGGTGGACCGAGGAGGATCGCGAGGCTTTCACCGCTCTGACCGACAAGCTGGTCGCGCAGTACGACGGCCTGGTGCCGACGGGGCTACGCCAGCGCGGCATCACCGAACACACCGTCAACGGCAGCTTCACCTTGGGTGAAAACATCGGTGATCTGGGCGGATTGGGCATCGCCATCGTAGCGCTGCGGCGCTACCTGGCCGACCAGGGGCAGACCTTCGAGACGGCAGAAAAATTGCCGGTCGAGGGGCTAGTGGATGCCGACGGCAACCCGGACGCCACCGAGTACACCGCCCTGCAGCGCGTGTTCCTGCGCTGGGCGCGGATCTGGCAGACCGCGATCCGCCCGCAGATGGCGGCGCAGTACGCGTCCATCGACCCGCACTCGCCAGCGGAGTTCCGCTGCAACGTGGTCTCCAGCAACATCGCGGAGTTCTACAAGGCCTTCGACGTCCGCGAGGGCGACGGCATGTGGCTGGCGGAGGACGAGCGCGTCTGCATCTGGTAGCGCGCTAGCCCGGCGCCTGCCGGGGCTCACGCTAGCCCGGCGCCTGCTGGGGCTCACGCTAGCCCGGCGCGCTAGAACGCCTGGAAGTTCTCCGGGGCCAGCAGGTCCGGCTCGTGCGCATCCTCGTCGGGGACGAACTCCTCGATCTCGCAGAGGTTCACCAGCGCACCCGTCGGATCCTCGATGGTCGCCATGCGGCCGAACTCGGACTCCCAGGCCGGGCGAACCACCTTTCCGCCCAGCTCGGGCGTATTAGCGACCGCATCGTCCACATTGGCCACGCCCAGGTACACGGTCCACATCCCCGGCACCTCCAACGCGGAGGTATCCCACAGGCCGACCACCGCCGCGCCGTCGAACTCGCCGGTGGCATAGCGGAAGTCATCGGTCCCCGCGGCTTTGATATCCCAACCCGCCAGCTCGTGGTAGAACTCCAGGGTCGTTTCCCAGTTCTGAGCCACCATCAGCTCAAACCACACCGGGGTTCCGGGCTCGCCCGCGGCGATCAGAGCATGCTCGTCCGCCGGGTTGCGCAGGCCAATCGTCGCGCCCGACGGGTCGATGAGCACAGCCATGTCGCCCCGCTCCCCCAGGTCCTGTGGCTCCAGCACGGACTTCGCCCCCGCCTGCACGGCTTTGTCGTGCGCCTGCTTCACGTCCGGGGTGTACAGCAGTACTCCCCACACGGACTGGTTCCCCTCCGGAATCTGCGCGATGCCCGCCACCGGCATGCCCTGCTTCTTCGCCACAGAGTAGCCGTCGGCCAGGGACTCGAACTCCCAGCCCAGCAGCTCGCCGTAGAACTTCTCCGACTTCGCCGCATCGGTACTGGCCAGATCCAGCCATACGGGCATTCCGGGCTGGGCGATCATCGCGGGCATGTTTCCTCCACTGCTCTTTCTTGTGTTCTTGTTGGGGGCTAACTGTTGTTTTTTATTGACGCCAACCCGGCCTCCACCGGCCAGGCGATCGGATAACGCTAGATCGCGTTGTCCTCGCGAACATCTTCCAGGCTGACGTTGCGCCACTTTTCCGGGTCGAAGTCATCGTCTGCGGTGGCTTCGTCAAAGAACTCGCCGAGGTCGTCGTCGGCATCTTCCGAGCTGGTCGTGGCAGGTGCGCCCGCGGTGCTAACCACCACGGCTCCGGCCAACACATCGCCAGTTTCCGCATCCACCAGGGTCACCTCGTCGCCCGGGCGCAGCGTCTTGCCACGGCGGGTATCTACTTCACCGTTGACCTGCACGGCTCCGGCGGCGATGGCCTCTTTTGCCTCCCCGCCGGTCTCTACCAGGTTCGCCAGTTTGATGAACTGCCCCAGTTTGATGTCGGAATCGCGAATGCTGACCTCTGGAAATCCCATGAGCCTCAGTCTAGCGGCCTTTAGCTACCCATCAGCATCTGCACGCCCTCGAAGGCCAGGAACGCGCCCAGCACGACGAATAGCACCCCGGCCACCATCTCGATAAAGGGATTGATGCGCTGGATCTTCTCCGCCCCCGCGGCCACCGCCAGGGCGAATCCACAGAACCACGCCACACCCACGATGGTCATCAGAATCAGCACCAGCAGCCGGTCCAGCAAGGAAGTCTCTACCGGGATGAACTGCGCAAACACCGAACCAAAGAACAGCAGCGCCTTGGGGTTCGACAGGTTGGTCGCAAGTCCCAGGCGCCAGGAGGCGAAGTCCCCCAGCGGTGCAGCCGCGGAACCCCGCGATACGCCGTCGGTGACTGGGGCGCGGGTGGCGTCATCAAGAGAAACAGCAGGTAAGGCTGCACGCGCGCGCCAATCCGCATAACCGGAACGGAACGCGCCTTGGCCCATGTAGATCAGGAAACAGCCGCCGAACAGGTACAACGCGGTAAGGATCCATGGGAAGGCCGCGATCAGCGCGGCCAGGCCCAGCATCGTGACAACCGGCCACAGCACATTGCCTGTACAGATTCCGAGCGCGGCGAACACCGCCGAGCGGCGCGACCGTGCACCCAAACGAATGAGCTGCACGGTGTCCGGGCCCGGCACCGCAATGGCCAGCACCCAGGCACCGAGCAGCCCCAGGTAAGCGGCAAAACTCAAGCCTGCATCGCCACATCAGTCGGGTTGATCGAGCGCGGCAGGGCAGTCTCGCCCATCAGCTCGCGGTCCAGCTCCGCAGCGGCGGAACGTCCCTCCGAGATGCCCCACACGATCAGGGACTGGCCGCGGCCCGCATCGCCGGCGACAAACACCGGGATGTCCGCGAACTCGGCGTTGGTGGGCTGGGCGCGGAAGGTATCGTCGCGCTCCAGGCGGCCGCGCTCGCCGATCTTCAGACCCAGGTCTCGCACCACCGGAGTCTCTTCAACGGAGACAAAGCCCATCGCCAGCAGCACCAGGTCGGCATCCATCTCGAAGTCGGACTCCGGGATGTTTTCCAGGCCGTTTTCGCCGAAGCGGCACTCGGCTCCCTTCAGGCCGGTGACCTTCTCGCCGTCGCCGGTGATCTCCACGGTGTTAATCGAGTAACGGCGGATGCCCAGCTCGTCGCCCTGCTGGCGCTCGGCCAGGCCCAGGGCGGCGATCTCGTCGGCGGATTCGTTGCCGGTCACGCGGTACTCGCCCTCCTCGTGGGCGGACGCCACGCGCCAGATGCGCGGGTAGGTCGGCCACGGGGTGGAGGCACCACGGGTCTTCGGCGGCTTCGGGGTGATGTCGAACTGGGAAACCTCAATGGCGCCCTGGCGCAGCGCGGTGCCGAAGCAGTCGGTGCCGGTATCGCCACCGCCGATGATGACCACGCGCTTGCCCTTGGCGTTGATGGTGGATTCCTCGCGGTCGCCTTCGCAGACCTTGTTGGCCTCCGGCAGGTACTCCATCGCCTGGTACACGCCCTTCAGGTCGCGGCCCGCCACGGGCAGGTCGCGGCCAACGGTGGAGCCGATGGCGACGATCACGCCGTCGAACTCCTTCAGCTGCTCGCCGGTGGGAGAGGTGTTGACGACGAACTTTGTGCCCTCGGCCTCCATCTGCTCCAGACGGCGGTCGATCCACTTCTTTTCCATCTTGTACTCGGGCACTCCGTAGCGCATCAGGCCGCCGATGCGGTCGGCGCGCTCGAAGACGGTGACGTCGTGGCCTGCGCGGGTCAGCTGCTGCGCGGCGGCCAGGCCGGCCGGGCCGGAGCCGACGACAGCTACGCGCTGGCCGGTCTTGAAGCTCGGCTTGATCGGCTGGATCCAGCCTTCCTTCCAGGCGTACTCGACGATGGTGTACTCGACGGTCTTGATGTTCACCGGATCATCGCCGATGCCCAGCACACAGGCGCCTTCGCAGGGTGCGGGGCACAGGCGGCCGGTGAACTCCGGGAAGTTGTTGGTGGCGTGCAGGCGGTCGTAGGCCTCGCGCCAGTTGCCCTTGCGTACCAGGTCGTTCCACTCGGGGATGATGTTGCCCAGCGGGCAGCCATCGTGGCAGAACGGGATGCCACAGTCCATGCAGCGGCTGGCCTGGGTCTGCACCTTGTCATCGGAGAAGTCCTCGTAGACCTCGTTCCAATCCAGCAGGCGCAGCGGGACGGGTCGGTGTGCCGCCGACTCGCGGCGGTGCTTCAGGAATCCGCGTGGATCAGCCATTTACTTCACTTCCTCCATGATTGCGGCGGCGATGCCGTCCTTGTCGAGCCCCTCAGCTTCGGCGCGCGCGATCGTCTTGAGCACACGGGCGTAGTCGCGGGGCATGACCTTGATCAGGTCCGCGGCGTTGACCTCCACGGTAGATCCGGTCAGGTCGCGGTGGGTTTGGATCGTCTGCTCGACCCAACGCAGTTCTTCCTCGTCGGTGATCTTTTCGATATCTACGAGCTCGGTGTTGATTCTGTTTGTGACGCCACTACCGTCATCCACCAGGTAGGCAATGCCACCGGACATGCCGGCTGCGAAGTTGTTGCCGATCTTGCCCAGGACGATGACCCGGCCGCCGGTCATGTACTCGCAGCCATGGTTGCCCACGCCTTCAACGACGGCGGTGAGGCCGGAGTTACGTACACAGAAGCGCTCGCCCACGGTGCCGCGGATGAACATTTCACCCTGTACGCCGCCGAAGCCCAGCACGTTGCCGGCGATGACGTCGTTGGTGAAGTCCTCAGCCGCGTCGTCCGCCGTCGGGCGGATGACAATGCGGCCGCCGGACAGACCCTTGCCCACGTAGTCGTTGGCGTCACCGTTAAGGGTGAGCGTCATGCCGTGGGTGGCAAAGGCACCGAAAGAGTTACCGGCGGAGCCCGTGAACTGCAGGTTCACCGTGTCCTGCGGCAGGCCGTCGCGGCCAGCCACGCGGGAGATCAGCGAGCCAGTCATGGTGCCGACCGTGCGGTTGACGTTGGTGATCGGGTAGCTGAGCTCGATCGACACGTCCTCGCCCGCAGCGGCGCGGCGGATCGTGTCTTCCGCGTCCTTGCGGATCTGGTTGTCCAGCGCCTTGCCCAGCGAGTGGTCCTGCTCCTTCGTGCAGTGCAGATCCTGGTGCATGAAGGGGCTGTCCGGCTGAGCGAAGATCGGCTCCAGGTTCAGCTTGCCCGCGGTCTTGTGCTCGACTTCCATCTCGCCGCCGGTGAGGCATTCGGAGTGGCCCACGGCCTCTTCCAGGGTGCGGAAGCCCAGCTCTGCGAGGTATTCGCGGACCTCTTCGGCGATGAACTTGAAGAAGTTCACCACGTGCTCGGCCTGGCCGGTGTAGCGCTTGCGCAGCTCCGGGTTCTGGGTTGCCACGCCGACCGGGCAGGTATCCAGGTGGCAGACGCGCATCATGATGCAGCCGGAGACCACTAGCGGAGCCGTCGCGAAGCCGAACTCCTCGGCGCCCAGCAGAGCTGCGACCATCACGTCACGGCCGGTCTTCAGCTGACCGTCACACTGGACAGTGATGCGGTCGCGCAGGCCGTTCATCAGCAGGGTCTGCTGGGTCTCGGCCAGGCCGAGCTCCCACGGACCACCCGCGTGCTTCAGTGAGGTCAGCGGGGAGGCACCCGTGCCGCCGTCGTGACCGGAGATCAGCACCACGTCCGCGTGTGCCTTGGACACACCGGCGGCGACCGTGCCCACGCCCTGCTCGGCGACGAGTTTGACGTGGATGCGCGCATCCGGGTTGGCGTTCTTCAGATCGTGGATCAGCTGCGCCAGGTCCTCGATGGAGTAAATGTCGTGGTGCGGCGGCGGGGAGATCAGGCCCACGCCCGGGGTGGTCACACGCACCTCGGCGATCCAGGGGTACACCTTGTGTGGCGGCAGCTGGCCGCCCTCGCCCGGCTTGGCGCCCTGCGCCATCTTGATCTGGATGTCCGTGCAGTTGTTCAGGTAGTGGCTGGTCACGCCGAAGCGGCCGGAAGCCACCTGCTTGATGGCGGAACGCTTCCAGTCGCCGTTCGCCTCCGGCTCGAAGCGGGCCGGATCCTCGCCGCCCTCACCGGAGTTAGACATGCCCTTCAGTCGATTCATCGCGATCGCCAGGGTCTCGTGCGCCTCGGCGGAGATGGAACCGTAGGACATCGCACCGGTGGCGAAGCGCTTCACGATCTCGCTGACCGGCTCGACCTCCTCGATCGGGATCGACGGGCGGTTGGACTTGAACTTGAACAGGCCACGCAGGGTAGCCAGCCGCTCGGACTGCTTGTCGACCTTCTCGGTGTACTCCTTGAAGATTCGGTACTGCCCAGTGCGGGTCGCGTGCTGCAGCTTGAACACGGTCTCGGGGTTGAACAGGTGGTATTCGCCCTCGCGGCGCCACTTGTACTCGCCGCCGATTTCCAGCTCGCGGTGTGCCTGCTCCTCGGGGCGGGGCAGGAATGCCGCGCGGTGGCGCTTGGCCACGTCGTCGGCGATCTCGTCCAGGCCGATGCCGGAGATGGGGCTGAATGCGCCGACGAAATACTCGTCGAGCAGGCTCTGGTGCAGGCCCACCACGTCGGCCAGCTGCGAACCGCGGTAGCTCGCCACCGTCGCGATGCCCATCTTGGACATGACCTTCTGGATGCCGGTGGTCGCGGCCTTGATGTAGTTTTCCTCGGCCTCTTCTGTGGTGACGCCCACTCGTCCGTCGTTGACCATTTCATTGACGGTCTCGAGAGCCATGTACGGGTTGATGGCATCCGCGCCGAAGTTGATGAGCATGGCCAGGTGGTGCACCTCGCGGGCTCCGCCGGACTCGATCACCAGCGATGCGCGGGTGCGCGTCTTCTCCTGCACCATGTGGTGGTGCACGGCGCTGGTCAGCAGCAGCGACGGGATCGGAGCGTAGCGCTCATCGGACTCGCGGTCAGAAAGGATCAGGATGGTCGCGCCATCCTCGATGGCCTCCGTGACCTGGCGACGGACGCGCTTGATGGCCTCGCGCAAGCCCTTGCCGCCGTGTGCCACGTTGTACAAGCCTGGGATGCGCACGGCCTTGAAGGCGCTGAGGTCTGCGCCAGAGCCGGAAGCCTCCGCGTTTTCCGCGGCACTCGCCAGGTTGGCCAGCGTCTGGTTACCCAGAATCGGAGTGTCCAGGTGGATCCGGTGGGCGGCGTCAGAACCAGGATTTAGAACATCCGCCTGCGCACCCAGCTGAGTAAACATGCTGGTGACCATCTTCTCGCGGTAGCTATCCAGCGGCGGGTTGGTGACCTGAGCGAAGCGCTGCGCGAAGAAGTCGTACAGCAGGCGCGGGCGGTTGGACAGGGCGGCGATGGGCGTATCGGTACCCATCGAACCGATGCCCTCGGCACCCTTGGCAGCCATCGGCAGCAGCAGGGTCTCGAGGTCTTCCTCGGTGTAGCCGAACACGCGCTGGCGCAGAACGATGCGCTCGTGGTTCATGCCGATCGGCTCGGCCGCCGGCAGGTCGGATACCTTCACCAGGTGCTCGTCGACCCACTCCTGGTACGGCTGGTCGGCCAGGGACTGCTTGATCTCCTCGTCCTCAACTACGCAGCCGCGGGAGGTGTCGACCAGGAACATCTTGCCCGGCTCCACGCGGGTGCGCTTGACGATCTGGCTGTCCGGGATGTCCAGAACGCCGGCCTCGGAGGCCATGACGACCAGGCCGTCCTTGGTAATCCAGATGCGTCCCGGGCGCAGACCATTGCGGTCCAGGGTGGCGCCGATAAGAGTGCCGTCGGTGAACGTGATGGCGGCCGGGCCGTCCCAGGCCTCCATGAAGCTGGAGTGGTACTCGTAGAACGCGCGGACCTGCGGGTCGATGTGCGGGTTGCGTTCCCATGCCTGTGGAACCATCATCAGCACGGCGTGCGGCAGGCTGCGACCGGCCAGGTGCAGCAGCTCCAGGGCCTCGTCGAAGCGGCCCGTGTCCGAGCCTTCCGGGTCACAGATCGGCAGCACGCGATCCAGGTCGCCCAGTACCTCGGAGCGCAGCTGGGATTCGCGGGCACGCATCCAGTTTTCGTTGCCGCGGACGGTGTTGATCTCACCGTTGTGGGCAACCAGGCGGTAAGGGTGTGCCAGCGGCCAGGACGGGAAGGTGTTGGTGGAGAAGCGGGAGTGCACGATAGCCAGTGCGGACTCCATACGCTCGTCTTGCAGGTCCAGGTAGAAGTCCCGCAGCTGCGGGGTGGTCAGCATGCCCTTGTACACGATGGTGCGGGCGGACAGGGAGGAGAAGTACACGGTGTCGCCACCAGAGCCCTCGCCCGGACCCTTGGTGCCGAGTTCGCGCTCTGCACGCTTGCGTACGAAGAAGGCTCTACGGTCGAGCTCGAGGCCCTCTAGAGGGGAGCCGTTGGCGTCCTCACCAGAGACAAACAGCTGGTGGAACAGCGGCTCGGCGTCGCGCGCGATGGCGCCCAGGCTCGAGTCGTCGACCGGCACGTCGCGCCAGCCGATAAGGTTCAGCCCTTCTTCCTCCACGATGGCCTCGACAGCGCGCACAGCGTCGAGCGCGGCCATGCGGGAGTTGGGCAGGAAGGCAATGCCGGTGGCGTACTGTCCAGCCGGCGGCAGGGTGATGTCCTGCTTGGCCATTTCCTCTCGGTAGAAACGGTCCGGGATTTGGATGAGGATGCCGGCGCCGTCGCCGGTGTTCTTCTCCGCTCCAGCTGCTCCGCGGTGGTCCAGGTTCACCAGGGCCTGAATGCCCTTGTCCACAATGTCGCGTGTCGCGCGGCCGTGCATGTCAGCCACGAAGGCGACACCACACGCATCATGCTCAAACTGGGGGTCGTAAAGACCCTGGCGTGCAGGGTAGTTTTTCATGATTTACGGCCTAACTCTCGTCACAGGTACTGCAGTTGCATATGCGAATAAAGTTGCAATCGGGTCGCGGTTCTGCTGGTGACTTGCGTCTCTAGCAAAATCTAGCTGTCACACCGATCACATCATTTCGTCATGGGTTCTCTAGACTGCACCGACCGGCGCGAACAGACAAAATTAGGCTTGCCTTGCTCTTTCTAGCTTAACCCTATCGTGTGATCGGAATCACGCTGAACAGCGATGATTGTCATGCATTACTCACATTTTGATACATACTTTAACCCGCGTCGGGCTGAATGCTCTCGGTTTCTCGAAAAGCCCCACAAGTTTTTGCGCAGTTAGGAATAATTGCGCCCATGACGAACCAGCCTTCCAACGACTCTTCCGTCCGCACCCTGCTGCCGCTGACTACGGCACCCGGCGCAGCCACTCTCACCGCCACCCCGACCGAGGATCCCGCCACCGCTTACAAGACCCTCCTCTCCCCTATCCAGGTCGGCAAGACCACCTTCCGCAACCGCGTGATCATGGGCTCCATGCACACCGGCCTGGAGGACAACACCGAGGATGTTCCAAAGCTCGCCGCCTTCTACGCCGCCCGCGCCGAGGGTGGCGTGGCCGCGATGGTCACGGGCGGCTACCCACCGGTTCTAGAGGGCAACCTGACCCCCTACGGCACCCCGTTCAACACCCCGGAGATCGCCGAAGCGCACCGCGAAATCACCGATGCGGTGCATGCCGGTGGCGCGAAGATCCTGCTGCAGCTGCTGCACGCGGGTCGCTATGGCTACCACCCGATGGTGCAGTCCGCCTCTGCGTCGCAGTCGCCGATCAGCCCCTTCCCCGCCCGGGAGATGACGGGAGAAGAGGTAGAAAAGCTTGTTGACGCCTTCGCCGCCTCCGCCGCCCTCGCTGCCGACGCAGGCTACGACGGCGTACAGGTGATGGGCTCCGAGGGTTATCTGATCAACCAGTTCCTCGCGGAGCGCACGAACCAGCGCACTGACAAGTGGGGAGGTTCGGTGGAAAACCGCCAGCGCTTCCCCGTGGAGATTGTGAAGGCCATCCGCGCCAAGGTGCCGGAGGACTTCGTAATCGACTACCGCATCTCCGTGCTGGAGTTGGTCGAGGGCGGCCAGAGCCAGGAGGAGATCCTGCAGCTGGCCAAGAAGCTCGAAGAGGCCGGAGCGGACATGCTAAGCTCCGGCGTGGGCTGGCATGAGGCACAGGTCCCGACGATCGTGACCTCCGTGCCCCGCGGCGCTTTCGCCTGGGCCACGCAGAAGGTGCGCGAACACGTAAACATCCCGGTGGTGGCTTCTAACCGCATCAACACCCCAGAGGTTGCCGAGGCCGTGCTGGACGGCACCTGGGATGGTGGCAACGGCGAGCCCGCCGGCAAGCCCCAGGCCGACCTGGTCTCCATGGCCCGCCCGCTGCTGGCGGATCCGGAGTTCGTCAACCGCGCAGCGCGGGGCCTGAATGCCGAGATCAACCACTGCATCGCCTGCAACCAGGCCTGCTTGGATCACACCTTCGGCAACCAGCGGGCAACCTGCCTGGTTAACCCGCGGGCGGCTTACGAGACGGAACTGGAGTTGCTGCCCGCGCAGGGTACGAAGAAGATCGGCGTGATCGGCGGCGGTGTAGCCGGACTCTTCGCTGCTGAAGCGCTGGCACTCCGTGGCCACGACGTCACTGTCTTTGAGGCCGCCGACACCCTGGGCGGACAGTTCAACCTAGCGATGCGTGTGCCGGGTAAGGAAGAGTTCGTGCAGGCTCTGTACGCGGTGGTTAACCGCCTGGAGGGTCTGAAGGTGAACATCTCCACCGGCAAGGCCGTGACCCCCGAAGAGCTGCAGGCCGATGGATTCGAGGAGGTCGTGGTGGCCACGGGCGTGCGCCCGCGCATTCCTGAGTTCCCCGGTGTGGCCGAAGGCTTGGAGGGCACAATCGACGGCGTGACTGTCGCCACTTATGCCGAGCTGATCTCCGGCAAGAAGGCTCCGGGCGAATACGTGGCCGTCATCGGCGCCGGTGGCATCGGCTACGACGTCGCGGAGTTCCTGCTGGAGGATCGCCAGGGCGAGCCGCAGTCCTTAACCTCCTGGAACAGCCAGTGGGGCGTGGTCGAGGATTCCGACGTACACGGCAACCTTTCCGCCCCGAAGCCGGAGCGCCCACAGCGTCGCGTGGTGATGCTGCAGCGTAAGCCGACCCGCATGGGCCGCTCGCTGGGCAAGACGACCGGCTGGGTGCACCGTGCGACAGTTGCGATGGGTGGCACGGAGCAGATCGTGGGCGTGACCTACGAGAAGATCGATTCCGATGGCCTGCACATCACCGTTCCGGTGGAGGATCCGCAGGTCACCCTGAAGAAGATCAAGCAGATCAAGTCCGGCACCTTCGAAGGCCGAACCCTGGATCGCGCAGAGAAGCAGGAACTGTTGGAGCAGATCGAGCGCGAAACCAAGGAGAACCGCGAAGAGCGTGTGCTGAACGTGGACACGGTCGTGCTGTGCACCGGCCAGGAGTCCGTCCGCCCGGCAGGCGCTGAACAGGATAGTGCCGACAATAAGGACTCCGGCAACGTTCACATCATCGGCGGTGCAGACGTCGCCGCGGAGCTGGACGCCAAGCGCGCCATCCGCCAAGCCGTCGAGCTGGCCGCCAAGATCTAAGCGGCCGCACTATCCCTCTAAGGCTCCACCACCCGGTCGTCAACCATGCCGATGGCCTGCATCAGCGCATAACAGGTGGTGGGGCCAACGAATTGGAAGCCACGGCGCTTGAGTTCCCGCGCCAACGCGCGGGATTCCTGCGAGGTCGAGGGCACGTCGTCCAACGTAGCGGGCCGGGAGTGCTCGGCCGGAGTGAAAGACCACACCAGCACGGGCAGTCCGGGAGCGAGCCTGTTTGCCGCACCACCCAGCACCTGGCGCGCCGGTGAATCCTCCGGCAAGACCTGATACTCGTCCAACTGTCGCAGCGCCAACGTCGCCTTGGCATTTTCGTACAGTGCCTCGTGTTTGCGGGCATTGCGAATCAAACGCTCATCCTGCAGAGCAGCGCGTCTTTGGGGTTCACTCATTTCGGTGATGCGCTGGGCGTCAAAAAGAAAGAACACAGAGCGAAAATCCCGCCGCTTGCGCAGGATCGTGGCCCACGACAGCCCCGATTGGAAGCCCTCTAGGGAGATGCGTTCCAGAAGGCCGTGCTCGGTAATGACGGGGCGGCCCCATTCGTTGTCGTAGTAGTCCAGCTCGACCTCGCTGCGATAGGCCCACGGTGGACGGGCCACCCCGGATTCGTCGGTGAGCTGGCCAGTGCTGGTGGTGAGTAACTGCCGTGTGCCATCCATCGCGTTTCTTCTTTCCTTTCAACTGCGAAAAGCCTAGCTGCCGTGTGTAAGCGCTAGTAGCAATCAACAGCGTAATGAAAACGCCGGACAAACTCCGCGCGAGCAGCTTCTTACCCCACCCCTACTGCGGAGTTATCCACAGAGCCCTGACCTGTGGATAACCCTACATGGGGGTAGAAAAATGGCACTCACCAGGATGCCTGCCCCTCTAAAGGGGTCGCCTTCTACATAGCGGGAAGTCGCGACTAAGCTTAAAATAACCCAACAGCAAGGACTGTTTTTATTACCTCACTTTTCAGCCTCTCGCAGAGCCTTCGCTCGGCTCTGCGATTGCTTTTCAGGGTTCGCAGCACCGACCCGACTGCTCGAGCCCACGGTTGTATCGCAGCCAGAAAACAACGTGGAACGCTTTAAGTAATAGACGGGAGGAAACCCGATGGAAGGTCGCCCCACAGTCGGCCCTGCGGAACCCACCGTGGCTCCGCAGCCGATATCGCCGCAGCGCGATACCGGCACATTTCGCGCCGTATCTGTTCAGCGCGGCGGATTCCTCAACGAATCGGGCGAGCCAGCCGTTTCCAGGAATGAAGAAAGCGCCCGACCTGAGGTCGAGGCGCCTACTCGGGAAGAATCGAAAAGTGACCCTTTCCGTTCCTACTTCTTCATCGGAACACTGATTTTCATCATCTGCGGACTGATCGTCTTGCTGCTAGTGCTGTGGCTAGGCCAAGGCTTGGAAGCCGAAAGCGCGCGCCTCGGCGTAAGCACTCAGCCCACCATGGGAGCGCGTTAACGCCCCGTAGCTTATTGCTACTTCTTGCCACGCTTGCCGGTAACTAGGCCGACGAGGAACAGGAAGATACATGCACCCAGCAGGCAGGTGAGGAAGCTAAAGAACTTGCCGCCGCTGCCGATATCCAGCAGACCCAAGACCCAGCCACCGATGAAGCCGCCGATGATACCGACGACGATGTTGAGGACTAGCCCCATCTGCTCGTCGGTGCCCATGATCTTGGAGCCGATCCAGCCAGCCAGGCCACCGATAATGATCCAACCAAGCATGCCGAGTGGCGGCACCGCAGAATCGCTCGCGAGAAGGAAAGTGTTTGCTGCAAGAATTTCTGTAGTCATGTCACCTACGCTACCTGTGGTCCCCAGGAAGTTCTATGGACGCTGCATAAATAAAGATTTACCCCTTCCATACTCAAACAATTAGAAGCTTTCTCACAGGTTATGTATAGTCACTTTCGTGAAAAAACCTCTGACCACTTTCTTCGCTGCATTCCAGCGCATTGTTGTAACCCTTTCCCTCGTTCTGGCCACCGTGCTGGGCGCAGCCGGCGTAGCTGCGCACAACGCTCCCGCCGCCAACGCCGCCCCGCAGGGATCCCTGCCCCAGCTTCCTCCGCTGCCACCGCTTCCGCAGCTGCCTCCGCTGCCTGCAGGTTCTTCTGACCTGCAGCGCATGCTTCAGCCGCCGGCTCCGGCGAAGCAGGGCCCGCAGCGCGTGAACACCGCCAAGCCAGCTCCGCGCATCGGCAACGGCCAACAGATCAACGTCTACACCCGCTCTGGCGGCTACAACCGTCGCTACATCCTGGAGATGCCGACCCACTACAACCCGGCACGCCCGGCTCCCGTGATCTTCGGCTTCGACGGCTGGCGGGACACCCCGGAGAACTTCCGCCGCTACTCCCGCCTGTACGAGACCGGTGCACGCCAGCAGGCCATCAAGGTTTTCCCGGAGTCCATCAACCACGGCTGGGAAGGCGCCCCCTACGCAGTAGTAAAGGGTGGGACCGACCTGCGGTTCTTCCTGCAGATCATCGATGAGGTCGACCGCACCTACAACATTGACCGCGGCCGCATCTACGCTACCGGCCACTCCAACGGTGGTGGCATGACGGCAGTTGTTGCCTGCCACCTGCCCCACGTCTTCGCCGGTGCCGCTGCTGTCGGTGGCGCGTTCTACGATCCGGTGAACCGCGGATGCAAGAACCGTGCGATCCCCTTCCTGATCATGCACGGTCGTGGCGACACGATGATGAAGATCGGTGGCGGCTACCGCCACAACGGCGCCCACTACATGGCCGTTCGCGACCTGGTGAACAGCTACGCACGCCGCAATGGCTGTGGCTTCCCGCCGCGCGTCACCCGCATCCCAGGCGGCGAGCGCCACGTCTACCCGTGCGCCCGCAAGGAACTGCAGCTGATCCTGAACCCGCAGAACCACACCTGGAACCGCGTCCCGGATGCCTCCCAGGAAGTCTGGAACTTCCTGTCCCGCCAGCGCCTCTAGTCGCGAGCCTCGAGTCGCTAGCCTCGAGTCGCTAGCCCCAAACAGCTAGCGACTAGTACACCTGGGGAAACCTAAGCGAAGCGCCGTAGGCAACACAGCGCTTCGTCGTACATCTTCTGCACGACATCCCCCGCCGGAACCTCTGCCCGCAGCAGCTCAACGCCTTGCCCCGCGTGCAGCTTCAGTTCGTCGGCGAAGTCGCCTCCCGCAGCGCGGGCGGCGATCAGTTCCTCATCACTTACCTCACCAGCGTCGGACAATGGTCCGTACGTATCCACAAATGCGTTGCGCACAGTGCGGGTTGGCCACTGTTCGGTATCCCACTTTTGCTTCTCGGCGCGGTCGTAAATGTCCGTCAACACGGCCTTGCTGGCCGTGGCCTTGATCGCGGCGTGCCGGAGCTCCTCTGACCCCGCAGCTTCAGGCGAAGCCAGCAGCGCAGTGCCCACCCAGGCTGCGTCCGCACCAGCTACCAGCACGGAGGCCACGCCCCGTCCCGTAGCGATACCTCCGGCGACAGCGATCGGCACGCCCGGCGCGTGAAGCTGCATGTACTCCGTCACGATCTGCAGCAGCGGCAGGGTGCCGATGCGACCGGTGTGGCCGCCGGCATCGGTTCCCTGCACGCACACTGCGTCCACGCCCGCGGCCAGCGCTTGGCGCAGCTGAGCCATGGTATTGATCGGCGCGACAACGGAAATTCCGGCCTCGTGCGCCCGATCCACATAGGGCGCGGGATCCCCGAACCCCAAGCTCACCACGGTGGGGCGGGCTTCCAGCACTGCGTCGAACTGCGCGGGGTTGTCCTCCAGCGCCCACACCATCAGGCCGATGCCATAGGGGCCAGCTTCCGCCGCAATGCGCGCATTCTCGAGGATCCACTCCGGCGCAGTACCCGCACCGGCGCCGAACATGCCCAGGCCACCGGCGCGGCTCACCGCTGCAGCCAGCTCGCCGTCGGAGCGCCCGGCCATTGGTGCGCCGATGATTGGCTTATCGATTCCCCACAGCTCGGTTAGCCGGGTATCGATCCGATCAACCATGGAATGTTCCTCCTCATGATCGTTGTACCTTGAACTACTTGCCACCCTAGTCATCGTTTTGTCGATTATACGAAGTCTAGGTCTCGTCGCGCGCGTAGGGTGGGGGCATGTCTAAGAAAACGAAGCTGGATCAGCTCAAGCCCACCACCACTGTGAAGCCTGCGAAGGAGGTCAGCACCGCCGCGGTTGTTTCTACCGGTCTTATCGGTGGTTGGTTGACTGCGCGGGAGACCGGCATCCGGCCACTCGGCGGCGTTATCCTCGCTGCTGCCGGGGGCTATGCCGCCCGTTCCTGGAATGCCAAGGCCGGCGCCGGGGTAGCTGCGGGGCTGACCACCGGCTACATCGCGGCGTTCGGCCTGTCCCACCCGTTGGCTAAGCAGATTGGTGCTTGGCCTGCGGTTCTTTCGGTCACTGCGGCCGTCGCCGGTGCTGCTTACGCGCTGTCCGACCAGCGCTAAAGCGCCTTAAATTATCGACGCCACAGCCTGACCTACTACCGCCTGCGCCATCACCTCTAGCTCCGCCAGGTGGGGCTCAATATCTCCCGTGAACTCGACGGGTTCGGCGACCGTCTGCCATTCCAACCCGGTGAGGATGGAGCGCATGGCTTTCTCCGCACCTGTCGTGTCATATCCACCCCGGATCCACCAGCTGGCCGGGGTGTTTTTCATGTCCTCTAGGACCGGCACGTACACCGTGTCGAAGTAGTGCTTGAGGGCGCCGGAAATGTAGCCGAAGTTGGCAGTAGTTCCCAGGATCACCGCGCTGGCGCCGCGCAGCTCGTCGACATCGGGATCCAATGCCTGCCGCTCCAGGACCTGCACGGCTGGCTGGCCGCCGCCATCCCCGGCCTCCCCCATCTCGGCATTCACTTCCTCGGCTGCGGCGCGCGCTGCGGCGAGGACTGTGTCCGCCAGCTTTTGGGCCTTCTCTGTGGGGCTGTGGTGGACGACCAGGATCGTTACTGGCTGGTCGTCGTTCGTGGTGTTCTTACTCATGACGCCAACGCTACCGATCCTGCAGTGTTGCGTGAACCATTCGGGGAAAGGGGGCGTGGGGGCGTCCAAAAATAGTTAGCATAGAGAACATGAATGCAGCACCGCTCATCCTTCCGTTTCAGGGCAAGGCGCCGAGGATCCACCGCAGCGCGATGATCTCCCCCGGTGTGACGATCATTGGAGATGTAGAGATCGGGGCGGATTCCTCGGTGTTCTACGGGTGCGTGCTGCGCGGGGACGTTGATCGGCATGCAGTCGGCGCTGCTGTCCGGGTCCGTGATCGGCGGCGGTAGCCTCGTCGCCGCGGGCGCGGTGGTGCTGGAAGGCCAGAAGATTCCAGCTGGCAGCTTGGCCGCCGGGTTGCCCGCGAAGGTACGGCGCGAGCTGACTGAGGAGGAGCGGCAGGGATTCATCGCCCATGCAGCGCGCTACGTGGAAACAGCCCGTAAGCAGGCCAGCGCAGCGGAGGCACTGTCCTTGGAGGATGTGTATTTCGAGTAGCTCGGTGGTGCGGTTCCACGGCGCAAACAGGTGGCGCCAAAAGTTGCAGCCCCATGCACTTTGAGCACTGACGGGTGAGTCGTTTCGATATTTTTCCCGCTGGTCAATAGACTGATTCAAGTTATGGCACAGGGAAACTCTACGGCGGACGAGAACTCGCACCATACAACGGAGCAGTCGGACGCTACTCAGGCGAAACAATCAACGGCGAAACAATCAACGGAATCCACCGGCGCTGCGCAAAGCACCGCCAAGAAGGTTGGCTCTTCCGGTAAGTCCGGCGTGCGCTCCTCCAGCATGCGCTACGACATTGAGGGGCTGCGCGGCCTGGCTATCGGCCTGGTCGTGGTCTTCCACGTCTTCGTCGGCAAAGTCAGCTCGGGCGTGGACGTGTTCCTGCTGCTCGGCGGCATCTTCTTCTTTGGCAGCCAGCTGCGAAATGCGCAGAACCCGAAGGGGTTGACGTTCCCGCAGTCCCTGTTCCGCATCATCCGGCGCCTTTTCCCGCTGCTCGCGGTGGTGGTCGCTAGCGTGCTTGCGGCCTCCTTGCTACTGATGAACCGCCTCGTGCATGTGCAGATGGCGAAGGATGCAGTGGCCGCCCTGGGCTACTACATCAACTGGCAGTTGGCATACACCGGCCGCGAGTACACGTCCGTGAAGACCACGGTCAGCCCGTTCCAGCACCTGTGGTCCATGTCTGCCCAGCTGCAGATTTACGCCGGATCGCTACTGGTTATCACTCTGATTGCCCTGATCTTCCGCAAGTACGCCCGCCAAGTACTGCTTGTTGTGCTTACCGCCGCCACGGTACTTTCCTTCGCCTACGCCACGTACTTCCACATAGAAGACCAGACCATCAACTACTACTCCACCCTGAGCCGCTTCTGGGAGATCGGCCTGGGTGGTCTGCTGGGCATGTTGCTGCTGCGCCGAGATGCCAACGGCAACCCTGTGCTGCGTCCCCTCGGCCGCTGGACGCGCACGATCATGGGCATCGTGGGTCTGGCCATGATCATCGGTACCGGCATCTTCCTGGATGGTTCTTCCCAGTTCCCGGGTCCGTGGACGCTGGTGCCGCTGGTCGGCGCTCTGCTGGTAGTTGTTGCCGGCCACTCCGGTGAGCCCGTCGGTGTTACCCGGATGCTACTGACCCGTCCGTTCCAGTTCTTGGGCCGCATCAGCTACGCGCTGTATGTCTGGCACTGGCCCATCCTGGTGCTGTGCGTCTACTACTTCAACGTCCCCAAGGTCACCCCGGCGCTGGGCGCAGCTGTGATCGGGGGCAGCGTGGTGCTGGCTTGGCTGTCCAACATCCTGATCGAGCGCCCGCTGCGCCAGGGCAAGAAACCGGAGCGTAACTGGGTGCTGCTGAGCCCCCGTTACTGGGCAAAGTCTCTCTCCGCCTGGCCTAAGGCCATTTACGCCGTGCTGGTTATCGTGATCGCCGGCGCAGTGGTGGTTTCCCCGAAGTACCTCCAGCACCGCGAGGACGTGAACAGCGAACAGCTGTGGGATCTGGCGGCCGATCGGTCAATCTACCCCGGCGCGGCAAGCTTCCTAAACAACGCTCCCGTGCCGGAGAACATGCCGCTGGTGCCACCATTGGAGGACTTCCATTCGCTGCTGCCGCAGACCCAGCCGGATGGCTGCCAGATCGGCTTCGATAGCGATGCGCTGATTCTGAAGAAGAACTACAACCGTTCCGACGAGGAATGCGCCTACGGCGACATCCACTCTGACAAGACCCTGTACGTCATCGGCGGTTCGCACTCCGAGCACTACATTCCGGCGCTGGACATCGTGGGCCGCAACCGGCACGTGAAGATGATCCCGATCCTGAAGATGGGCTGCCCGGTGAATGCCAACATCCCGCGCGTCAACGGCGATCCCTACCCCACCTGCATCAGCTGGTCGAAGAAGGTCGTGGAGTACATCAAGGAGCACCCGCCGACAGAGGGCATCTTCATGACCGGCACCCGACCGTCCACGATCGGTGGCGCGGGCCCGGAGCAGGTGCCGCAGGAGTACAAGGATCTGGTCCAGAGCTTTACCGACCAGGGCATCCACAGCTGGCTGATGCGCGATAACCCGTGGCAGACCAACGCCAACGGGGCACCGCGTGACATGCGCACCTGCGTGGCGGAGATGATGGAAGGTAAGCAGGGCGAAGCTGCGGAAGACGATGGTTTCCCTGGCCTGGCTAACCCCGGTCGCCCGAACTTCGATGAGGTGCTGGCCATCAACGCCGAGTGTGGCCAGAGCATTTGGGATTCCCTGCTGCCTGAGGATCCTTCTATCGATGCTTACAAGGGCATGGACGTGACCCTCCTGGATCTGACCGCGGCGGTGTGCCGCGAGGACTGGTGCCCGTCCATCATCGGCAACATGGCGGTCTACCGCGATGCGCACCACTTCAACAACATCTTCGCGGAGACTCTGGCTCCGGAGCTAGAGGCGCAGATGTTCGATCCGAACCACAAGATCCCGCCGATGAACGTCGGGCTGATGCCCAAGAAGAATCAGCCCGCGCCCCCGAACCCGCAGAACCAGCAGAACTAGCTGAACTAGCTGAGGATTAGCGGGGCTAGTCGCCAGATCCTCTAGCTTCGCCGGCTGCCTGCGCCAGCAAAGGTGCCCCATTCGCCGCGGTAGTGCGCAGCGACCACGTACACATATCCGTCAGGTCGGTGCGCGCAGGAGAGATCTCCACTATTGGGGTGCCACGCTGAGCCGCAATACTGGGGAGCCCCGCAGCCGGCCACACCACTCCGGACGTTCCGATAATCACCACCAAATCCGCCATCCGCATGGCCTCTTCCGCGGCTTCCCATTCCCGGTGCGGTAGTGGCTCGCCGAACCACACCACGCCTGGGCGCACAGGATTCCTGCACAGCGTGCACGTCGGGGGTGTTGCTCGCTCAATCTGTTCTGTGGGCAGCTCCGGCATCCGCGCGGGTTTGCTACAAATGCTGCAGCGATAGCGAAACAGGCTCCCATGTAAGTGCGCCACATTTTTGCTGCCGCCACGCTCGTGCAGGTCATCGATGTTCTGGGTAGTTACGTGTACGGTGACGCCCCCTCGTTCTGCCCACTGACCTATCGCTCGGTGCCCCGCATTTGCGTCGGCGCGGCGGCACAACACCGCCCGCCAGAGGTACCAGGCAAGCATGGGCTCGGGATCCTTTGCCCAGGAACCCAAACTAGCCATTGCCTGTGGGTCAACATGCGACCAAATGCCGGTCAGCGCATCACGGAAGGTATCCAGCCCAGAGTCGGCGGACATGCCCGCACCGGTGAACACTTCTACATATTTCGCTGCGCGGACTACCGCAACGAGGTCTTCCGGGAGATCCTCTTTTTGCAATGGATGGATTCTGCCGACGGTGGATTCTGGGCTGGCAATCACTGTGACCATGCCTCCAGGCTAGCGGGATAGTGAGACTGAGAACTCCGGAGCGGCAGGGAATTAGAATGCCTGATAGGCTACGGAAAATATGCAGTTCGGGAGGTCATGAATTGAAGAGAATCAATGTAGTCGGAGCCGTTTTGGTTCGCGATGACAAGATTCTGGCAGCCCAACGCAGCGCGTCGATGTCGCTTCCCCTTATGTGGGAATCTCCTGGCGGAAAAATTGAGCAGAACGAAACCCGAGTCGAAGCACTGCGAAGAGAACTTGAGGAAGAACTGCTCTGCGATGCAGTCGTAGGAGAGCACGTCGAAACGACAGAGCATGACTACGACTTTGGAACCGTTATCCTCAGTACCTACTTTTGCACTCTAAATGGTGCTGATCCACAGATCACGGAGCACAAGGAGATTCGGTGGGTAGCGGTCGATCATCTCCTCGACCTGGATTGGGCGCCAGCTGACATTCCTGCCGTCCAGAAGATCGTTCACCAGCTCGGCTTAAAGCCAAGCTGAGGGGATGTGACTATATGTCGGTTTTCAGCACCGGCGTGGGGCTAGATACGGCCTTCGGGTACCTAAATCGCTTTCGTCACCTCTTCTGCTTTGGCGCTACTAAAGCAAGATCTTTCAGATTTCGAAGGTCGTGGCCGAATCATCACCTCGACCTACTTGCAGTTCAACGCACCTGCAGTCTTTAAAGAACTACTGCAGCTCACAAATGTCGAGGTGAGAGTTCTTAATGATTCGGTCGATGCCTTTCACAGTAAGGGGTATGTCTTCGAGCACGCCGATGGCAAGACTGCCATTATCGGCAGCTCCAATCTCACGCGCAGTGCACTGATTAGCAATTCGGAATGGAACCTTCGTTTCTCGGCCATGCCAGACGGCGACATCGCACTTCAGGTTCGCGATGCCATCACTCGGTTGGAAGAACGCTCCGAACCGCTGACTGCTCAGTGGATTGAAAATTACGAAGCCGCCAGGGCAGAGGACGGCTCAAAAGTCCTTGTACCAGAGCCGGAGCAGGTAAAATTAGTCCACGAGATTACCGCGGATCTGTTCGCTAGCAAATCACCTAACGCCATCGCACGGGATCTCAACGAGCGCGGGGTGCCCAGCGCGCTAGACCAGCACCGGATAGCGATTGGCCAAAAGCCACGGGGCGGAAAGTGGCACGGTGTACACATCTACAGAGCACTGCAATCCTCCACGCTGCTAGGCCAGATCGAGGTATCAGACCCTATCCTTAACAAGCGCGGCAGGCCCGTGCTCAAGATCGGCAAAAAGCAGTACGGGGAGCGCTACATGCTGCGCGACGAATCGGGCAACCCTATCGTGCGTGCAGAGCCAGTTATCAGCGCAGAGACGTACAGCAAAGTCCAAAAGCTAATCGAGGATAGATCCCTCGCCGTGACAAACCCGCGTGAAGCTTTATCCCTGCTTACCGGGGTACTGTACTGCGGGTACTGCGGTGAACCGGCCTACAAGCTGGCCCAGTACGACGGCAGACGGCACCGTTACAGGTGCAGCTCACTCCAAAAGCGCAACAGAAAATGCGATAACCCGGTGGCCACCGTTGAATACGAGTGGATTAACACCACGTTCGAGAACTACCTGCAAGGGCTTATGGCGGGGGCTATGCGGCGCACGCGCGTGTGGAGCCTGGGGAGAACACCGCTGACGAGCAGGCAGAGCTAGAGCTGCGCCTAGAGGATCTGATCCTCCAGCTGGGCAGGCCACCGTACACACCGGGCAGCACGGCCTACGAACTACTGCAAGAGAACATCACAGCTGTTTCGGAGAGTCTGGAGAACCTAAAGAGCAGGGCCACGATTGGTCCTGGATGGCGCTGGGAAAGTTCGGGAGAGACGTTTAATCACTGGTGGCGAGGGCTGGACGTGCCAGCCAAGAACCGTTTTCTCAAAGAGTCTGGGGTGAGAATCGAGTACCGCAACAGACCAGACCGTAAACGAGGTGATACACCGGACATTGATATTCAGCTCGATCTAGAGCTGCTGAACGGTGACTACGCGGGAGACTTCCCGGCGCGTGAAGCGGCAGAAGTGCTGAAACAGATCCCAGACGGATACACCGCGCATATCCGAGGAACGAGCGTGGAACTGGAGAAGCGGCAACTTGCTGACACCGTTGGAAAAACTGTCACCACGTTTAGGGCGAGCTTAGCAACATCTTAGAGTAAACTGAAAGTGCCGTATTGCACGATTAGGAGGATGTCTCTTGAAAACGAAGTTTGTAGCGGGGGCAGTTGCGTTAGCATTAGTTGCTCCCATTGTCGTTCCTGTTACACCGATTGCCTCAGGTCAGGTCGCAGAGACTGACGCGACGCAAGCTGGAACCCTAAACCCCCGTCTATGGGCATTTCCTGCTTTTATGGGTACGTCCTCCACGGGAACTACCCTGCGCGATGACCTTGCTGATGAATCTGAGACGGTGAAGTCCATCGAGCTTGAATCGTGGGAGTCCCCATACCCAGTCGAGCTTTCGACAGCACCTGACACATCTTTCCTGGGACGTACTACGCGAATTTGGGTGGAACCCAAGGCTGGCGAAAAGTACCCGAGCAAGTTTGATATTGACCTCAAAGCGCGAGTCTCGTTCAAGGACGGAAGCTCTGGACTGTTCCCGTGCAAACTGACTGTTCGCGTGGATAGTGAGCTTACTACTCGAGCTGCCGATTTGTTTGAACCATCTCTCACACCGGTTCCCCTATCCGAACTGGAGATGGACGACGATCTCTCGACACCGGGATATCACTGGGCCTACAAGATCGAGGGGATCCCTAAGGGCACTCATGTGACAGTCACGCAGATGCGGTCCACGGTTGGCAAGGTTGTCGGGAACCACATCTATTATTGGGCACCTACAACCCGCTTGCTCTTTTCCGATAAATTGCCGGTCAGAGTCACGGTTGTCTACGATGATTTGACTGTTGAATCAAAGGAGTTTGAGCTACCGGCCAAGGAAGCCCGACGGGTAGAAGAATCGCCCACTCCAACGGCTACGAGCCCGAAGCCGAAGCCGACAGAGACTACCAAACCGGCACCGACAACAGACCAAAAGCCAGCAGCACAGGGCTCAGGTGATGGTTCATCGGTGGGCGCGGTAGTGGGAGTAATTATCGCGCTTCTCGCGGTAATCGGTTTCGGTGCAGCGGCTAGCGGGATGATCCCCGGGGTAAAGCTACCGTTCTAATCCCGGCCCAACAAGAGAGGAAAACCCGCCTAAGGCGGGTTTTCTCTTTGCGCTAACCGTTTACGCGGTGTATTTGTAGACCGACTGACGGCTAATGCCGTAGTCGCGTGCCAGAGCAGCGACGGACTCACCAGCAGCGCAGCTCCCCCCTGTTCACTGGTCAGAGCAGCTTTACGGCCCTTGTACCTGCCAGCCGCCTTAGCCACGGCGATACCCTCGCGCTGGCGTTCAAGAATCATGCTGCGCTCAAACTCTGCCACCGCGCCAAGCATGGACAACAGCAGCACGTACATAGCGCTGTCCTCTCTGGTGAACGTCAGAGACCCTTTCTCGAATTCGACACGAACACCCCGGCCCGTCAGATCGCGCACGATAGCGCGCAGATCCTCTAGGTTGCGTGCCAGCCTGTCCATAGAGTGGACAACCAGCGTGTCACCCTCGCGCACGTAATCGAGTGCAGCGTTCAGCTAGGGGCAGTCTGCGGACTTACCGCTGGCCTTGTCCTCGAAGAGTTTGTCTACCTCTACGCCCTCAAGCTGGCGGGAGGTGTTCTGGTCTACCGTGCTGACTCGCTTGTAACCGATACGCACTGTTCTTTCTCCCGTTGTTTGTTCCGCTGTTGTCAAAATAGGATCTTAGAAACTGATGAACACACTGCCAAACAATGCGTAACCCACCCTAGTTTGACACTGTTTCCGCCAGTCTGGATTGTCTAGCTAGGGTGCGCCCATAGTGAATATGCGCCTCGCATCTTATGAGCCCGGTTTCACCAGGTCTGTACGAGTACTTCACAAAGCACCCCACCACCAAGTGACGGTTTTTGAGAGCGTAGCGCCACCACAGTCCTCTATAGTCGGTGGCATAGGCTCGCCTGCAGGAATTGTGGGCGTCACTAGGACAGAGCCACTAAGAAGAATCGCAGAAAGGTCAACAACCATGATCGTCACTACCACTAACTCCGTCGAAGGCCACTCCATCGCGCAGTACCTGCGCATCGTTTCGGGTGAGACCGTGGCGGGCATCAACATGTTCAAGGACATCGGTGCGGGCTTCCGTAACCTCACCGGTGGCCGTTCCTCCGCCTACGAGGGCGAAATCCTGCAGGCTCGCGAGACCGCTCTGAAGGAGATGGTGGATCGCGCGCTGGAGATGGGCGCGCACGGCATCGTCGGTGTCGACATTGACTACGAATCCCTGGGTCAGGGTGGCATGGTGATGGTCAGCGCGACCGGCACCGCCGTCACCTTCCAGTAGCAGCTCGTGCCCGGCGCGTTGCCGGGCCTACACCTGGTCGAGCGGGCGGATCATGATCGACTCAACGTCCATGTGGCGTGGCCGCCCCGCGACCCAACGAATGGTCTCGCCGATATCTTCGGCCTGCAGGTTTAGCTTGTCGGCATAGACCTCCGCCGCGCGCTCGGCATCGCCCTTGAAACGATTGAGGCTGAAGTCGGTGGCCACCCGTCCCGGGTCCACCTGGCAGACGCGCACGCCAGATTCGGCGAACTCCATGCGCATCACATCGGTCAGTGCGGTCTGCCCGAACTTCGCCGCATTGTAGCCGGCGCCCCCTCGGTAAGCGCCGCGACCTGCGACGGAAACCACGTTGATCACCTGCGGCGCCTCCGCCACCTGTAGCTGATCGAACAGCGCGCGGGTGACCTCCAGGGTGCCCATCACGTTTGCTTCGAACATCCAGCGCCAATCCTCCGGATCGGCTTCCAGCACCGGGTCGAGGCCACGCGCGCCGCCTGCGTTGTTGACCAGCAGGTCCACCTTGGAGCCCGTCAGCTCGGCCACGGCTGCGGTGAAATTATTTATTGACGCCCCATCCGTCACATCGAGCGCAAGGGGCGTAGCCTTACCGCCCTCCTGGGCGATCTCTTGCGCGACCTGCTCTAGCCTTTCCATACGACGAGCAGCCACAACGACGTGCCAGCCATCCGCGGCCAGGAGCTTGGCGGTTGCTTCCCCAATGCCAGCACTTGCGCCGGTGACAACGGCTACGCGGGAGTCGGACGATGGGTAGGGTTCGGTTGCTGCAGCGTTAGTACTCATGAGTCCCAATGTAGCGGCCGGGGTGGCGCCACAAGGAGGTTCTTCCCGACTTGGCTTCGAAAAATTCCTAGAGCACTGCAGCGGTCAATTCTATGTATTAATCTTTGGCCTAATAAATGATTATGGCGTTTCTCTAAGGATTTCACATGTCGAACAACTTCGGTGATGGTGGCTCCCCGTTCAATCCGGGTCAGAACCCGGGTCAGACCCCAGGTCAGGACCCGGACGGAGCCGCTAATCAGGGACAACAGTACAGTCAGCAGGGATACGGCCAGCAAGGCTACGGTCAACAGAACTATGGCCAGCCAGGCTATGGTCAGCAAAGTTACGGCCAGCAGAACTACGGCCAGCCAGGCTATGGTCAGCAAAATTACGGCCAGCAGGGCCTCGGTCAGCAAGGGTTCGACCAGAACCCCTTCAACTCGCAACCTCACGGCGCATATGGCCAGCCGATGAATGGTGGCAACGGCGGTGGTGGAAACACCGGAACAATCGTCGGCATCATCGTTGCAGCTGTCGTAGTGATTGGTCTCATCGTCGGTGGTTACTTCCTGCTGAACAAGGACGATGAGGGAGGCTCTACCGAGGCCTCCGGTTCCTCGAGCAGCGCGGAAAAGTCGGGTGAATCCTCCGAGGAAACTTCGGAGTCTTCGGAAAGCAGCAGCGAGTCTTCTTCCTCCGAGTCCTCTACTTCGAAGCAGCCCCGGGAACGCGGTCGAATCGGTGGCCCCGATGATTCGCTGACCAAGGAATACGCGGACGCAATGCCGGCGAAGCTCAAGGATATGGTCTACGGCTGCAAGTCCGGCACCTTTGAGCTGAACCGGGAAAATAAGCGACGAGTCCAGGGAATGCAGTGCTCCGGTGTCTGGGACACAGCGCTGGAGTACAAGCAGATTAAGCTCATCAAGGACTCCAAGGCTCCCGATACCGAGATCAAGTACGCCAAGGACCACAACGCCGAGATCTGGTCCGACGCCCCGGATAATTTCGCTGGCTACATTCCGGACACGTACTCCCCGATCGTGTTCGTCTTCAACAAGTCCAAGGGCTACCTGATGGAAACCACCCTGCACTTAGGCGATGAGGAAAAGGCGAAGCAGGCACTCATCGAACTGGGCTACTCGGAAAAATAATCCCCTTAGTGGGGTGACACATCCCCCCATCTGTCACCCCTATATCACCCCAACTGAACACGTAGCGGAACACCAAGTCGCGTGGCAGCATTCAACCCCACGAATGCGCTCACAATTTCTGAGCCATGCAAAAAGCAAAGACGTTTCTTGAGACTTGAAGGACTTTCACTCCACCATGACGAACAACAATCCTTACGGAAACACTCCCAATCCGGGCGATAGCAACGGGGGCGACAACCCTTTTAACGGCTCCAACCCGACAGACGAAACCACGCAGTGGAATTCGGCGCAGGGGCAGAACCCAGGCCAGAATCCGCAAGGCGCGCAATACCCCGGCGCACAACCGGGCCAACAGGGTGGCTATGGCCAGCAGGCTCCGCAGGGCAGCTTTGGCCAGCCGAGCCAGTTCGACGGTTATGGCGAGCCGGGGCAGAACAGCTTCGGCCAGCAGCCCCAGAGCCCTTTCGACCAGGGTGGGTACGGCGCAGGTGCAGCAGGGTATGGCTCGGGGGCGACAGCTTACGGCCAGCCTCAGAATTCGGGTGGCGGTGCCGGCAAGATCATCGGCATCATCGCAGCCCTAGTCGTAGTGGTCGCGCTGGCAGTCGGTGGCTACTTCTTTGTCGTGAAGGATGACGAGGAAACAAAGAACACCGCCGACAGCTCCTCGACGGAATCCACGGGTGCAGAGGAAACCACTGAGGAGACAAGCACCGAGGACACTCCGTCTAGCGAGGACACTAGCTCGTCTAGCAGCACTTCCAGCAGCTCCAGCTCTGCTACAGACACTCCTGCTGCGCCCGGCACTTTCGGCGGCCCGGATAACACCCTCGAGGAGCCTTACAAGGGCGCAATGCCCGCGAAGCTTAACGATCTAGTCAACCGCTGCAAGAACGGCCACTTTAATCTCCGCTACCGAGACCGCAGTCGCCCGTCCCGCGAAATGGACGGCCTTCGCTGCACGGGTGTCCGGGGCACCGGTTGGGCATACAACCAAGTCGACCTCATCAACGACAAAGAGTATGTCGACACTAAGTCAAAGGAATTCAATAGCCAGAACCCGGTTGTCGTAAGCAACGACCCGAACAACTACGCCGGACACTTCAAAGAGCTGGCTCACGAGAAGCTCTTCATCATCAACAAGGACAAGGGCATCATCCTCGAAGCCGACATTTACAACGCGGAGGATGGGGAGCTGAACGGGCTGCTCGAACAGTTGGGTTACAAGGGCGGCGAAGGCGAATCCGCCTAACGCCCTGCGCACAAGCCACTATTTATAGTGGCTTGATCCATCCCTGCTGAACGGCGTGCTGGTAAGCACCGAACGCCGCAGCGCCCAGGGCGAATACGCCCGCGATGCCGCCGACCCAGGCCAGAATGCCTGCGATCGGCGGCGCATCTTTGCCCAGGGAACCCGCAGGGTCAGTGCTGCCCAGCGGGAAGGCCTTCAACAACCACTCCGCGCCCGGGTTCGCGGATTCCACACTGCTAGCCAGCGAGCTCTCGTTGTTCGCCTGCGGATTCTTTGGATTGCCATCCGGGTCGACGGGCTGGGTAATCGAAGCCGTACTGGACCCCTTACCCTCGGACGACGCTGCGGCCTGGGCCGGAGCTACACTCGCGGCGCCGGCAACCAGGGCAGTTGCGGTGGCCAGTGCAGCCAAGGACTTGGAAGAAGAAAAGGACTTCATAAGTCCAGATCTTAAAGCTGCTCCAGCGCCTGCGCGACATCTGCGAGCAGATCCTCCAGATCCTCAATGCCGATGGAGATACGCACTAGGTCGCGCGGAACCTCCAACTGAGAACCGGTCACGGACTGGTGGGTCATCGTCGCCGGGTGCTCCAGCAGAGACTCCACGCCGCCCAGGGATTCAGCCAAACAGATCAGCTTGGTGGACTGGCAGAACTTCAGCGCGGCCTCCTCGGAGTGGAAACGCACGGAGATCATGCCGCCGAATCCCTTACCGGTGGACTGGCGCTTAGCCACCTCGTGCCCCGGGTGCTGTGGTAGGCCGGGGTACAGGACAGTGGCGACCTCGTCGCGGCCGTCCAGGTACTCCGCAATAGCTTGGGCGTTCGAGCAGTGGCGATCCATCCGCACGCCCAGGGTCTTCAAGCCACGGGCGTTGAGGTAGGCATCAAAAGGCGAAGCAATCGGACCTGCCCCGCCCAGCAGGAAGTCCAGATCCTCATCCAGCTGCGCATCGTTGCTGACGATCGCCCCACCGACCACATCGGAGTGTCCACCGATGTACTTCGTCGTGGAGTGCAGCACCACGTCCGCGCCCTGATCCAGAGGTCGTTGCAGGTAGGGGCTGCAGAAAGTGTTATCCACGATCAACTTCGGGCGCGTAGGGGCGTCACTACCACACTCATCGGCAAGCACCTCGGCGATGGCGGCGATGTCGGACACAGCGAGCAGCGGGTTCGTCGGAGTTTCGAGCCACACCAGCTTTGTCTTCGGGGTCAGCGCCGCACGGACGGCCTCTGCGTCGGTGGTGTCAACGACGGTGAAGTCCACATTCCAATCCTTGAAAGCGGTCGCGATCAGGCGATACGTGCCGCCGTAAGCATCGTGCCCCATGATCAGGTGATCACCGGGGCGCAACAGCACGCGCAGCAGGTGGTCGGTCGCTGCCATACCGGAAGAGTAGATACGGCCGTGCTTGCCGCCCTCGAGCGCCGCAATCGTGCGGGCCAGCGAATCGACAGTCGGGTTCGCCACCCGACCGTACTCGTAACCGCCGCGCAGATCGTTCGGTGCGTTCTGTGCGAACGTGGTGGAGGCGTAGATCGGTACGTTGATGGAGCCCATGAACTCGTCGGGCTCGTAGCCTGCGTGGATGGCGTCTGTGTTGTGGGCCATGGAAACTCCCTTTCGACCTAGTGCTTGGTAGCGCGTCTTTGTGCTTTTTGTGCGCCGGGGAATCACAGCCCGGCGCGTATCGTTTCAACGATTATAGACCAAGCAGTCTAGTTTGGAAGTGCAACCGGTGGAAGTGGCCCTCTATCTGCGCTTCTAACAGCGGCCGAGCTCGCGCCGGATCGCTTCCTTCTCCGCCTGTGTCACCCACAACTGATACTCCGCCTTCACCCGCACCTGAATAGAGACGTAAGTGCAGCGGAAGGTCTTATTCGCAGGCAGCCACGTCGCAGCATCGCCCGCGCCCTTCTGCATATTCGAAGGTCCATCGACAGCCAGGAGGTTCAGCGGATCGTTGGCGAACTGCTCGCGCCGCTCCGGCGTAAGCTGCTGCGCGCCCTTCTGCCACGCATCAGCAAGCGCCACCACGTGGTCGATCTGCACCGCCTGGCTGGTCTTCTGCCCACGAACGAAATGGATCAGCCGGCCGGTATAGGGGTCATCCAGGTCCCCACTGAGCACCTTGCAACCCTTCGGCGCCTCGACATTGGTGAGGTCGCGCGCCAGAACATCATTGCGCTGGTCGCAACCGTTGCGGTCGATGTCCTTCCATCGCTGGCCGAACTGACTGCGGCTATATCCCGTCTTCGGCGCGCGCCCCTTCACCGCCAGCGTCTCCAGCAGATCCAGCATGTTCTGCTGGTGCAGTGAACGTTCCGGCACTGCGGGCGTTTCTTGCTCTGCGGGCTGAGTCGGTTGGTCTGACTGCTCTGTCTGTTCTGGCGCCGCCGGTGGTTCCGGCTGGTCGGGAATTGTTTCTGTAGACGGTTCTACTGTCGCTTCCGAGTTTTGGGACGCCGAACTTCCGCCCTCTAGAATCTCCGCACCCTCGGCGCACCCGCCGAGCAGCAGGCTTGCGCCCAGCACCAGCGCTGCCACACCGCGCACGCCGACTACACGCGCGCCGCCGACTACACGGCCACTTACCCTCTTGCTCATAGCCCATCACGCTAGCAACCCCGCCGGACAACCCCCGCAACCTCCCGCGATAATCCACGGTAGGTTTCGAACACCCGTGCGGTACGGCGCGGGCGTAGGGGCGTCAACAAGAAAAGAATACTTTTATACCTGCCTGCCGTAGGCGGTCCGCGATACCATAAACGCATCATGAAACCTCTGAAGAAGATTTACCAAGCACAGATGAAGGCAGTACCCGGCTTCGTGAACAAAATGATTAAGAAGCCGAGCCGCATGCGACGCATGATGAACCTCTGGCCGCCACTGCTGTTTTCCGGCATTAAGATGACCGAGGTCTCGGACGACTGGGCCTTTGCACGCATCGTGCTGAACCTGCGCTGGTGGAACGCAAACATGCACGGCGCAGCTTTCGGCGGCACCCTGTTTTCCATGACGGATGTGCTGTTCGGCACCCTCATTGCCCGCCGACTCGGCAGTGAATACGAGGCCTGGACGCGCACCGGCACCTTCCAATTCCTCACGCCCGGACGCAGCGGCGCGTACATGGACGTAGAACTTACCCCCGAGCTGATCGACTGGATCACCACCACCGTCGACGAGGACGGCTACTGCAACGTGCCGTACACCTCCATCATTTACAACAAGGATGGTTCGGTCGTTGGTATCGGCCAGCAGGATCTGCACGTGCGCCCACGCGGTGGCGGTAAGCGCGCCGACCGTCCGAAGCAAGCTCTGCAGCCGCGGGGTCTGGTGCTGGAATCGCTGGCCAACGCGGTGGTGTGGCACTGCTTCAAGGACCAGCCGGAGATCCTGACTGTTTTGATGTCCGAGCAGCGCCGCATCCCCAACCCCGAGGACCAGATGCGCCACGTGGTGAAGGTCGCGCTAGAAAAATCCACCAAGTCCCGGGAAGACCTGGTGGCTCTAGATATTCCAGAAAAGTACCTGGACGCTTAAGCTAGCCCAGCTGGTTATCCCAGCTGTTAGCCCAGCACCTTGCCGCAGTTCGGCCAAGCGCCGGCACCCTGGGTGGCCAGAACCTTCTCGGCAATCTCGATCTGCTGCGCCTTCGTAGCCTGGTTGGCCGTCGGAGCGTACTTCGTGCCACCGAAGCCAGACCAAGTCTGGGCACTGAACTGCAGCCCGCCGTAGTAGCCGTTGCCCGTGTTGATCTTCCAGTTGCCGCCGGACTCGCACTGTGCGACCTGATCCCAGGCGCTAACAGGTGCAGCCTGTGCGGCCGGGGCTGCGACTGTGGCGGCTGCCGCCGGGGCAGCGACCAGGCCTGCAGCCATGCCAATACGGGCGAAAGCGGTCTTTACGGACTTATTCATGTAGACGAAAACTCCTTTCGCGTGGCCAGCCGGGTGGCCGGCCGATTGCTCGTAAGTCCGCAAACTTACGCACCCACCCCCGGGGTGCGTCAACCGAAAAGTGCCTAAAACGACGAGAATTTCTACATTGATAAAGAAATTTCAGGGGTTTCTTATCCCCGCCCGCCATCTAACAAATAGCACAGGATCTGACATTCACATGCCCTGAACAGTCATTTACATCAATGCACCTCTTGTTTGATGCTTTGATGCCGGTTACTATTGTGTTTATGCGCACCACAATTAACCTCCCCCCCAAACTCCTCGAAGCCGCCAAGCGGCAAGCGAAGCTGAATGACCTGACTTTAAGCTCCTATGTGGAAGAGGTAATACGAACCGCTTTGGAGCACGTAGACAGCACCCCCCACCAATCAACTGCCGTCACACTTCCAGTATTTGATTGCGGCCCAATGCTCGTAGACATTGACGACAAAGATGCCCTATGGGAGGTTCTCGATGATCGTCCCTGACGTCAACGTACTAATTAACGCGTTCAGCTTCACTGCACCTAGACACACTGAGGCAAAACAATGGCTCGAGAACGCGCTTGCTCAGCGTGAATCGGTCGGAATCCTCGACGTCGTTGCCACCGGATTCATTCGAATCATGACGAACCCGAAGATCTTTTCGACTCCCCTCACCCCAGGTCAAGCCTTGGAGGCAATCAAATCAATCCTCGCCTCCCCCAACGCCGTACTTCTACATCCGGTAAACGCATCGTGGGACATCTTTGACGAGATGATTCAACTGCATAAACTCCGTGGCAACGAAATCCCCGACGCATGGATCGCTTCCACGGTGATCGCAGAGGAAGCCACATTGATCAGCGACGATCAAGGCTTCGCCCGATTCCCCAACCTCCGCTGGAGCTCCGTCAAAAAGGACTAATCTGAGACTTCCGGGTCGTAACTACCCTGCTGGAAGGTTTGGCGAAAAAACATTTAGCGGCGCGGGCCGTAAACGGCTGCCGATTCAATACGGGACGGCACCACATACGCAATCGCGGCGGTGCAGACAATGCCCGTGAGCGTGACGAGCGTCCCCCAATCGCCGTCCAGCAGCCCACCTGCAAAGACCCATGCGATCGCGGCGACGGCCGCCAGGGCAATCACCGCCATTCCGAAGAGGTGCTCGTTACCCGTACCGGAGACCGGAATGTATAGCAGTCCGGCAAGCACGCCGATGACGCCCGCTACCACGCCAGTGAGTACCGCGGATCCTACGCCCGCAGAAGCTTCGCCAGGGATGAAGCTCACAAGGAGATCCGCGATGAACACCGCAGCGAAGGTGACGGCCGCGGCCAAGACGGCGAGGACGATGAGGTTCACCGCGACCTTCTTGCCGTCGTATCGGCCGGCCAGCAGTCCTTCGCGGGAATCTTGCTGTGGCTGGTTGTAGCCGGAGTTGTAACCCTGGTTGCCATAGCCACCGTAGCCACCGTTGCCAGCACCGCCCTGCGTGTTGAACATGCGAGTCTGGTCGTCGTTTCCTTGCGGGTACGTCACCCAACGCTCCTTTCACTGGCGTTTCAGGTGGCCTATGTTACCGGAGTGACTATTGAGTAGTCACTCTTCTCCGCAGCTTTAGTGATCGTCCCAGTGGTCACCGTGCTTGGCGTGGCGGTGGCCGTCGTGGATGTAGTCCACGTGATCGCCGTGCGGAACGGCAACGTGGCCACAGTTCGAACCGTGCTCGTGGTCGTGATCCTCGTGGACGTGGTGCTCGGCGGTCTCGCACTCGTCCCAGTGGCCCTCGTGCTCGCGGTGCAGGTGACCGTCGTGAACATAATCGACGTGGTCGCCGTGCGGGACGGCAACGTGGCCGCAGTTCGAACCGTGCTTGTGATCGTGGTCGGCGTGAGTGGTGCAGCTCATGATGAACTCCTTATTAATCCAGGGCAACCATGGAGCCACTTCCCCTTGGTCGGGCGGGCCAGTCGGTTGCTTTGACGCTTTCTATACTGCCCCTCACCTGCTGCGTTGTCAATACGTTTTCAATAAAGTTTCCCCGGAACCAGCTAGACGCTGGTCGGGCGCGCAATCTTTCTCCAGTCGCGAATCACTTCCACAACCCCTTCCCTCACTACAACAAGCATGTAGGTTGGGTGACCAAGTACAGCAATCCCCAGAGAGGATTCGAACCATGGAAAACAACACGGCCAAACCACTCGACGCACTCATCGTGGGCGGCGGGTTCGCGGGCACAGCGGCGGGCGTCACCCTAGCCCGCGCGCAGCGGCGCGTAGCAATCGTCGACAGCGGCAAGCCCCGAAACCGCTTCAGCGCCCACGCGCACGGGATCATGGGTCGCGATGGGGTTAACCCCATGGAGCTGCTAGATCAAGGTCGCAGCGAGTTCGCTTCCTTCGGCGGCGAGGTCATCCCCGGCGAAGTCACCGCGCTCGACAAAGTAGGGAGCGCGAACAGCGCCTGGAAGGCCACCACCACCGACGGCCAGGAGCTTCTGGCCAGGCAGGTTCTCGTCGCAACCGGCATCACCGACGAGCTGCCAGACGTACCAGGCCTGACTGAGCTCTGGGGATCCCGCGTTTTCCACTGCCCCTACTGCCACGGCTATGAGGTGCGCGGACGCGACCTCGCCGTCATTGGCGGAAAGAACCCTGGCTTCACGATGCACATGGTGCACCTGATGCGTAAATGGACCGACCGCGTCACGTTCTTCACCAACGGGCTTTCCCTAGACGAGGCCGACCGCGCACTGTTTGAAAAGCGTGGTGTTGTTCTTATGGACGCCCCCGTCTCCGGCGTACAGCCCGACCCAGCATCGGGCACGGGGGTTCTGGTGAGCACTTCCGACCCCTCCTCTTCCGACGGCTCCGCCTCCACTACCCGCGCCTTCGAGGCATGCTTTACCGGACCGGATTTCCACCCCAATGATCAACTGCTGCTAGCCGCCGGATGCGAATCCGAGAACGGCTGGGTAGTACGGCAACCTCGTGGCCAAACGTCCGTCGCAGGTCTGTGGACGGCAGGAAACGTCACCAGCTCCCCCGACCAGGTTTCTCAGGCGATGGGCGCGGGTGTGGCCACCGCGATTGCGATCGATCAGGCCTTATTGGACGAAGAACTGCAGCAGGTTCGAGAGCAGGCTCATGAATAACGAACGACCACAGCAGGTAGCGTTTATTCTTTTCGACGGATTCGAGCTCTTGGATGTCTTTGGACCCGCGGAAATCTTCGCTAAGGTTCCTGACCTTCAAGTAAGGTTTGTATCCGCGGATGGGGAGCCGGTAGCCAGCTCCCAAGGTGTGAAGATTCTCCCCGACACAACCTTTGATTCCCTCGTGCGCGACACCGTTATCATCCCGGGCGGTCAGGGAACGCGAGCTCTCGTCAAAGATGCGGATTTCCTGGCCCGCATCTACGAAATGGCGAGTTGCGCCTCACTTGTCTGTTCCATATGCACAGGTTCGGCGGTTCTGGCCGCAGCTGGCTTGCTAGAGGGATACGCCGCCACCAGCAATAAACTTGCGTTTGATTGGGCCGCCTCTTTCGGCAACAACATCGACTGGAAAAGTTCTGCCCGGTGGGTGCACGACCGTGATCGCTGGACGTCATCCGGTGTGGCAGCGGGGATAGATATGGCCGTCGCCTTCGTCTCCCACTTCTTCGGCGCTTCGCTTGCGGAGAAGATCGCCCATGACCTGGAGATTCAATTCAATAGCGACCCGGACCACGACCCGTTTGCGGTATAGCGTTCAGCCCAGCAGATGCAAATAAAGATCGCTTTACTCGGTACTTATTGCAATACAACTTAGAAACTAATTCCACTTGGGGCACGGCGCAGCCCAAGAATTGAGTGCGACGAGAAGTTCATCAACGGTGTCGGCAACAATAAGCGTGTCGACATCATCTTGACGAATAAATCCCTCGTCTGCCATATGCTTGAGCATCGATACCGTAGGCGCCCAGAAACTTGAACCAAAAAGGGCAATGGGCTTGCGATGAAGCCCGAGCTGTTGAGCTGTCCACGCATTAAAAAGTTCGTCTAACGTTCCAGCGCCGCCAGGCAAACACACGTAGGCATCGACCAGGTCACTCATCCGTTGCTTACGCTGATACATCGTGTCAACAATCTCAAGGTGCGAAAGACCCGGATGTGCAATTTCGCCATCGACAAGATTCTGAGGAATCACACCGATTACACAGCCACCGTTGGCCAGACAGGCATCCGCCGCAGCACCCATAAGGCCGACTTTGCCGCCACCATAAATCATCCGTACGCCCTGCTCAGCTAGACCCGCCCCTAGGGCATCAGCAAGAAAGGCATTGGTATGGTTGCGACCACTGCTCGCCCCTGTAAATACGGCTACAGAACGCACAGGATTGGCAATCAACTCCGGAAACACTTCATCTTTCAAAAGCGGTGCCAACTTAACGTTCGGCACGGACGGGTTTACCCATTCGCACTCAGCAATTTCTGCAGCTGCCACGGGCTCCACCGAATCTGAAAAGTAAAAAAGATCCGCAACAACATCGCTACCGGCTTCGTTAGCCGCAACTGCACGGTATGTTCCCATCGGAACCAAGAGAGCAGCATCAAGCGAAATCCCCAGCTCTTCATTAACTTCCCGTATCACCGCATCAAGCGAGGACTCCGCAAACTCGAGCTTGCCACCCGGAAATTGAAATAGCGCAGTGCCCTTCTTACGCACGCAAAGGACTTCTCCCCGCGAATTTCTCACTACAACAGCGCTGACATGAATATCAGAAGAAGGCATGCGTGCAAGCTTAGAACAATCTGTTTGAATCGACGCACCTGCAATCTTCGACTCTTATACACCAGAAAACGAAAGAAACCGGAGGTAACATTCCCTTTCGGGTTTGCTACCTCCGGTAGTGCAGTTTGTTCAACTGCTTGCTGTGTAATGTTCACGATGCCAGCTCAAGACTGCTTTGAGAAGCACCTCCCGACCTGCGTGTGGCCTAGCTGAGCGTGTCAAGTTGTTTGTGTGTGGGGCTAGGTTTATAGGTATTTGTCGAAGCGGTCGGGGTAGGCCACGGCCATTTGGTTTATAGCTTGTTTCCAGCCAGAAACTCGGGCTCCTTCCATGAGCCTGCCGGCTGTCGCTGAGACTCGTTTGCCCTGCTTCGCTCTCTTTGCAGCGCGTTTGTCTTCGATATTGCAGATCATCAGCCACAGCGTCTTGAGCGCTGATTCATCGTTGGTAAATTGCACCCTGTTGCGGGTAGCTTTACGCAGTTCATTGTTGAATGATTCAATCGAGTTCGTCGTATAGATAACCTTTCTGGCCGCTGGTGGGAACTGCAGAAACGGTACGAAACGCTGCCATGCATCTCGCCAGACCTTGACTGAGCGTGGATACTTTTCTCCCAATTCAGAGGCTTCAAATTCGTCTAAGGCAGCCTGAGCTGTGGACTCGTCCGC
>NZ_JFCQ01000007.1 GCF_000738265.1 Corynebacterium jeikeium | reverse complement strand
TGGCCGAACTCGATGGTGCAAACCTGTATCGTGCACCTGATTCGTGCAGCTAACCGATGGGTAGCCTACGGGGATCGCCGGGGCGTATCAGCCGCGTTGAAAAAGATTTACACCGCTGCGGACGAGTCCACAGCTCAGGCTGCCTTAGACGAATTTGAAGCCTCTGAATTGGGAGAAAAGTATCCACGCTCAGTCAAGGTCTGGCGAGATGCATGGCAGCGTTTCGTACCGTTTCTGCAGTTCCCACCAGCGGCCAGAAAGGTTATCTATACGACGAACTCGATTGAATCATTCAACAATGAACTGCGTAAAGCTACCCGCAACAGGGTGCAATTTACCAACGATGAATCAGCGCTCAAGACGCTGTGGCTGATGATCTGCAATATCGAAGACAAACGCGCTGCAAAGAGAGCGAAGCAGGGCAAACGAGTCTCAGCGACAGCCGGCAGGCTCATGGAAGGAGCCCGAGTTTCTGGCTGGAAACAAGCTATAAACCAAATGGCCGTGGCCTACCCCGACCGCTTCGACAAATACCTATAAACCTAGCCCCACACACAAACAACTTGACACGCTC
>NZ_JFCQ01000006.1 GCF_000738265.1 Corynebacterium jeikeium | reverse complement strand
CAACAACTTCGCCAACCCAACCCCAACACTGTGCCAACCCCAACACACAACACTCTTACTATCTCCCCCACACCAACGTAAGGGGGGGGCACACCTGCTTCCTTCCAGCACCCAACAACCACCACAGAAGATGATTGAACCGGTTACCTATTCACCCAGAAACAAAACAAAAAAAATATAAAAACTCCTTAGAAAGGAGGTGATCCAGCCGCACCTTCCGGTACGGCTACCTTGTTACGACTTCGTCCCAATCGCCAATCCCACCTTCGACAGCTCCCTAACAAGTTTGGGCCACTGGCTTCGGGTGTTACCAACTTTCATGACGTGACGGGCGGTGTGTACAAGGCCCGGGAACGTATTCACCGCAGCATTGCTGATCTGCGATTACTAGCGACTCCGACTTCATGGAGTCGAGTTGCAGACTCCAATCCGAACTGAGACCGGCTTTAAGGGATTAGCTCCACCTCACGGCATCGCAACCCACTGTACCGACCATTGTAGCATGTGTGAAGCCCTGGACATAAGGGGCATGATGATTTGACGTCATCCCCACCTTCCTCCGAGTTAACCCCGGCAGTCTCTCGCGAGTCCCCACCATAACGTGCTGGCAACACAAGACAAGGGTTGCGCTCGTTGCGGGACTTAACCCAACATCTCACGACACGAGCTGACGACAACCATGCACCACCTGTACACCAGCCACAAGGGAAACTACATCTCTGCAGCGATCCGGTGTATGTCAAGCCCAGGTAAGGTTCTTCGCGTTGCATCGAATTAATCCACATGCTCCGCCGCTTGTGCGGGCCCCCGTCAATTCCTTTGAGTTTTAGCCTTGCGGCCGTACTCCCCAGGCGGGGCGCTTAATGCGTTAGCTACGGCACGGGAATCGTAAATAAAACCCCCACACCTAGCGCCCACCGTTTACGGCATGGACTACCAGGGTATCTAATCCTGTTCGCTACCCATGCTTTCGCTCCTCAGCGTCAGTAACTGCCCAGAGACCTGCCTTCGCCATCGGTGTTCCTCCTGATATCTGCGCATTTCACCGCTACACCAGGAATTCCAGTCTCCCCTACAGCACTCTAGTTATGCCCGTATCGCCTGCACGCCCGAAGTTAAGCCCCGGAATTTCACAGACGACGCGACAAACCACCTACGAGCTCTTTACGCCCAGTAATTCCGGACAACGCTCGCACCCTACGTATTACCGCGGCTGCTGGCACGTAGTTAGCCGGTGCTTCTTATCCAGGTACCGTCACCACAAGTGGCTTCTTCCCTAGCGAAAGGAGTTTACAACCCGAAGGCCTTCATCCCCCACGCGGCGTCGCTGCATCAGGCTTGCGCCCATTGTGCAATATTCCCCACTGCTGCCTCCCGTAGGAGTCTGGGCCGTGTCTCAGTCCCAATGTGGCCGTACACCCTCTCAGGCCGGCTACCCGTCGTCGCCTTGGTAGGCCATTACCCCACCAACAAGCTGATAGGCCGCGGGCTCATCTTGCACCGAAAAACTTTCCACCACACACACTAAAGCATGGTCCTATCCGGTATTAGACCCAGTTTCCCAGGCTTATCCCGAAGTGCAAGGCAGATCACCCACGTGTTACTCACCCGTTCGCCACTCGAGTACCCTGCAAGCAGGGCCTTTCCGTTCGACTTGCATGTGTTAAGCACGCCGCCAGCGTTCGTCCTGAGCCAGGATCAAACTCTCCATAAAAAAACTGTCATCAGACACATGGTGAGCCTGAAAACCAGGCAAAATAAACAAAAATTACTGACAAAAGAATTGAAAAAAGGATAAATAAATCACATCAACCAACACCAACAACAAAAACAGTCGTCAGCCATCGACCGACACAAAGCATCCTTTAAAACTTTTCAACACTATATTCATCAGCCCAACAAGCACCCCACAGGGCCACTCTTGCTGGGATACGCACATTACATATCGTGGACACGTTAACCCCACGCTGGCGTAACCACCACCAACCCACAATCCATGCGAGCCGGCGGAACACTGAAACAAAACAAGTCACCAAAAAGCAAAAGACAAACAATGCATCAAGATCAACACAAAGGTTGGTCAACAAAGTATCTAAACTTGGTTCATCACGCTATTGAGTTCTCAAACAACCTACGCACACAACCAACCACACCACATCAAACAGTGGCGGCCACGTTGCGACGAAACACGAGTCTAAAGCAACCGTGAACATAAAGCAAATTCCCGGTAAACAATCCATCGCACTCGCGGGCACACAAGGACTGCTTTTACAGCTTCAAAGTGATTAGCCAGACACGCTCTACAAGACACGCTGTGAGTCTGTAACTCCCGGCGCCGTGTCGCGCTGACTCGAATTAATGTACACACACCCCACAACAAACACAAAC
>NZ_JFCQ01000005.1 GCF_000738265.1 Corynebacterium jeikeium | reverse complement strand
CCAAGGTTGTCGTTAAGGACAAGGATGGCAATGAGGTCGGCACGGTTGATGTGAAGATCACCGAGCCGAAGACGGATACGCCTGCTCCGTCCATCACTGCTGGTAGCCAGACGGATGAGGTTCCGGCTGACGGTTCGAAGAAGACCTTGGACGACAAGGTTGAGAACCCGACTGAGGGTATGACCGGTGAGGTTATTGGCAAGGACGGTAACCCGATTAAGGATGCCAAGG
>NZ_JFCQ01000004.1 GCF_000738265.1 Corynebacterium jeikeium | reverse complement strand
GGTGCGTACCAGGTTGTCGATGGCGGTGGTGGCGCGGTGGCCGCGGGTGTTGGTGGTGTAGGTCAGCTCGGCAAGCAGCCGGCCGGTGTGGTCCAGTCCTGCCGGAGCACTTGTTTCGGTGTGGCGGTCATGAGTGACCGCTGGGGTGGTGTGTTGGGTGATGGTGCTGCTGGTGATCTCACCAGCGGCATTGCGTCCGTAGCCGGTGGTGATGGTGCCGGCGGTGGG
>NZ_JFCQ01000003.1 GCF_000738265.1 Corynebacterium jeikeium | reverse complement strand
CCCCGCGCCAGCGGGGATGAGCCGCTGGCGAAGTTCGCTAGGGATTCTGAGGCGGCGTGCTCCCCGCGCCAGCGGGGATGAGCCGTATCTGGAACAGGTCGGACTATCCCTTAAACGGTGCTCCCCGCGCCAGCGGGGATGAGCCGCTGGCGAAGTTCGCTAGGGATTCTGAGGCGGCGTGCTCCCCGCGCCAGCGGGGAT
>NZ_JFCQ01000002.1 GCF_000738265.1 Corynebacterium jeikeium | reverse complement strand
GGAGAAGTTATCCACCGTGACGTGTTCACCCACACCGGTAACCAACTCGCAGCCGTCACCACCACCATCGACACCACCGATCCGACACGTGTGGGTGAAGGATACGTGTGGACTACTGATCCTGCCACTGGTGACACACACGGCCAGATCGCACTAACCAATGGCACCAGTGGCACCGGTGACGCCACCCAGACTCCGGGGAACCCTGCCGCCACCTGGTCCCAGGCCCGGGTTGATGCAACGTTCTACGCCCTGGTGTGCGACCTGGCCGGAGCACCACAGGAACTGATCAACACCACCACCGGTGTCATAGAGGGACACACCACCCAAACGTTGTACGGCAAACGCACATGGTCAGGCCGGTGCACCAGCCCGTTGTTGTTTGCCGGCCAGTACGAGGATGCGGAATCAGGCTGGGCGTACAACCGCTTCCGCTACTACAACCCCACCCTGGGTGCCTATAACGCCCAAGACCCCCTCGGACTCGCCCCACGACTCGCCTCAGCACAAGGGTATGTCGACCACGCAGCACACTGGGTCGACTACCTCGGACTGAAATGCCACCAAGTCACGGTAAAAGAACTTCAATCCATGCCTGAATTCCAAAAGCTCGGCCTATCCACAGACGAGGCCACTGACGTAGCCAACTGGCTCAATGGAAGAAACACAGACTCTTACCTTTACTCATACCCGACTCCCAACAGAAACGAAATGCAATATATTGGTATGAGCAATGATCCGGCGCGGCGAGCCATTGAGCATGGGAAAAAATTCTCTACGGAGATGGAAATTGCTGATATCGACACAAACTTGCTCAGCAAAGACGCCGACTCGTTCACAAGGCGTCAAGCTCGCGCTTTCGAACAGGCCGCAATCGACTCCAAGGGCCTCGACAATTTGGCCAACGCTCGAAACGAAATCGGCAGCACACCACCTGCCCATGTAAAAAATGGTGCTGTAGCCTGGGCAAACGGCATGATCAATAAGGGCGCAATCACGATCCCGTTCTTCTAATACCGAAAGGACAATCAATGCCTTACCTAATGACATTCGACGAGTCGATGAAGGCCATCCGTGTTTCCGACAACACCATCCTGTCTATGCCAACATCTCACGGAGCTGTCGAAGTTCAGGTCCACAAAAGTAAATACCGCGACCAAGCTGCATCGCTTACTTCAGTTCCTCACAATTCGCAAAATCTCGCCGCGCTCGGCCTGCCCAGTGTTCAAACACCGTCCGGCATACACAGCGAGTGGATTATTCCTCCCTTTGCTCTTCTAAAGAGCGCCTTTACCAAAGGCGGACCCTTCGTACGCTTAGGCAATCTCACCCCTGCGTCTTCTTGGAATGAACGTACAACCAATATTCTGCGCGACTCATCGCCCATTTACCGACCTGACTTGTGCGCGTTCGTCCCCCGCGAATTTACGGGTTCTATTCCTACTGGCACCCCGGACGCCGCTATCGACAAAGCACAATGGACCCTAAAGATGTGGATCAAGTCAGTATCCACACGTTCGGCCGATGCAAATGAGCGAAAACTTCTTTCTGTTCCGTGGACGCTATACTCAGTCGGCCACCTAGATTTATGGCTTGAACAGTACCGTTGCTACCACCTTGGGCTTCCCCTCCCAACGGAACTGAGCTACCCCGAAGAAGACATCTCCTTCAACCAACCACTCATCGCCAACACCGACACCGGCCTGCGCACCCGCACCATCGAACTCGACGAATCCAACAGCCAGCTCGCCGGTCAACACAGCATGACCGTCAACTCTGTCATTGACAGCCCTCTCGAACAAGCAATAACTGCCACTGGAATGGACGCCAACGGCTACATCTGGGAAGGACTATTAAGTCACTGGGCACAACAACACCACGGCAACCTCTCCATCGATGCCTCCGCAGAAAACTCAACCATCACCGGCGACAGAAAAATCATCACCGAACTCCGACACTGGCTCACCAAACTAGCCACCAATTCCGACGCCGTCGCCGAAGCCATCAAGAACGCGCAAGCCGACGGAATTGAATTCGACAACTAGCAACCTCACTCCACATGACAAACGTCTTGGGATTGCTCGATGCCGAATGCGTGACTTCATAAGGCTAGTTGAGATCTGCGGCGCTCGACTTGAAGCGTCCTGGGTTTAGTTCCGCCTGGCGAAAAAGAGGAAACACCGGATTCCCAGCAACCGCGCCACTGCTGTCCTACACAACCAAACTCAAACTACCCACAGACCGCGACAAAACAGCGGCGATAAGCCACCGCGGCATCGTCAGGCCAGAAGAATCCAAAGCCGGAAAATACCGCAATTACTTGTGATGGCAGCATGATCTTCGCGGGCACCAAGCCAACACATATGGGGCGAACCACCTACACCTATGACGCGAACTGGGTATGGTTCCTACTTCTGCTAAGGAATGATTGGCACAATGCCCAAAACGCTTCATCCCTGCCGCCAGTTGCTCCCAACCCCAAGGTGATGGAACGTTCTATCCCCTGGTGGGTGACCTGGCGTGTGATCTAGCTGGTGCGCCACAGGAACTGATCAACCCTCACCACCGGAACCCGTGGAGGGACACACAACCCAAACGTTGTATGACAAGCGCACGTGGGCGGGTCGGTGCACCAGCCCGCTGTTGTTTGCCGGTCAGTACGAGGATGCGGAATCAGGCTGGGCGTACAACCGCTTCCGCTACCACAGTCCCACCTTGGGTGCTTATAACGCCCAAGACCCACTCGGACTCGCCCCACGACTCGCCTCAGCCCAGGGGTATGTCGACCACGCAGCATTCTGGGTGGATGTTCTCGGGTTGGCAGGTAACAACGAAGCACACAATGCCGGAAAAGACTGGATCAAACGGGAAGTCAACGGAAAAGAAGGGTCAAGTCCGGTGTAGTGGTGTAGCCGTTTGTGCTTTCGGCTCGATATGAAGTTCGGGGCTTGGTTAGGCGGTTAGCTGGTGG
>NZ_JFCQ01000001.1 GCF_000738265.1 Corynebacterium jeikeium | reverse complement strand
AGGCGGGCGTGGGACTAGTGGGGAGGATGTGGTGCTAGCGAGGCGGGCGTGGGGCCGGTGGGGAGGATGTGGGGGCTAGTGAGGGCGGACGTAGGCACAAGAAAACCCCAGCGCCAGCAGTACAATGCCAGCGCCGGGGTTATTGCGGGGCAGGGGCCCAGCCAGACCAGCCGCTACTTGTTGGTGTTCAGGCTGTCGATGATCTCGTTGAAGGTCGCGGACGGACGCATCACTGCGAACGTCTTCTCGTCATCTGGCCAGTAGTAGCCGCCCAGATCCACCTCGTGCCCCTGAACATCCAGCAGCTCCTGGGAAATCTTCTCCTCGTTGGCCTCGAGGGCGTCAGCAACAGGCTTAAAGACCTCCGCCAGCTCGGCATCGCGCGTCTGGTCAGCCAGCTCGCGAGCCCAGAACTTCGCCAGGTAGAAGTGCGAACCGCGGTTGTCGATCTCGCCGACCTTGCGGGACGGGGACTTGGACTCGTTCAGCACGGCCTCGGTCGCAGCATCCAGAGCATCGCCCAGGATCGGAGTGCGCGGGTTGTTGTCAGTCTCCTGCAGCTTGCGCAGAGACTCCGCCAGCGCCAGGAACTCACCCAGGGAATCCCAACGCAGGTGGTTTTCCTCTAGCAGCTGAGCCACGTGCTTCGGAGCGGAACCGCCGGCACCCGTCTCAAACAGGCCACCGCCGGCGATCAGCGGCACGACGGACAGCATCTTCGCGGAGGTGCCCAGCTCCATGATCGGGAACAGGTCCGTCAGGTAATCGCGCAGCACGTTACCGGTGACGGAAATAGTATCCTCACCAGCGCGGATGCGGTCGAGGGAGAGCTGCATGGCCTCCTCCGGCGGCAGAATGCGGATATCCAGACCCTCAGTGTCGTGATCCTTCAGGTAGGTCTCCACCTGCTTCTGCACGTTCACGTCGTGGCCGCGCTTCGGATCCAGCCAGAACACAGCCGGCGCACCGGTGGCGCGGGCGCGGGTCACGGCCAGCTTCACCCAGTCCTGCAGCGGAATGTCCTTGGTCTGGCATGCGCGCCAGATGTCGCCCTCGGCAACCTCGTGCTCCATCAGCACATCACCGGCGCCATTCAGCACCTGCACACGACCCTCGGCCTCAATGCGGAAGGTCTTGTCGTGCGAACCGTACTCCTCGGCCTTCTGAGCCATCAGGCCAACGTTCGGGACAGTGCCCATCGTGGTCGGGTCGAAAGCACCGTTCTTGCGGCAGTCATCGATAACTACCTGGTAGATGCCCGCGTAGGAGGAATCCGGCAGAACAGCCAGCGTATCCTGCGTTTCGTCGTTCTTGTTCCACATCTGGCCGGAGGTGCGGATCATCGCCGGCATGGAAGCGTCCACGATCACGTCGGAAGGCACGTGCAGGTTGGTGATGCCCTTGTCGGAGTTCACCATCGCCAGGTCCGGGCCGTCCGCCAGGGCCTTATCGAAGGCCTCGCGGATCTCTGCGGCACCTTCGACCTCGCCAGCGTCCAGCACATCCAGGATCGCGCCCAGACCGTTCTCGCCGTTCAGGCCAGCGGGCAGCAGCTTGTCGCCGTACTGCTCAAACACCTCGGCAAAGTAGGCGCGCACGGCGTGGCCGAACATGATCGGGTCGGAGACCTTCATCATCGTGGCCTTCAGGTGTACGGAAAACAGCACACCCTCCGCCTTAGCGCGAGCCACCTGAGCCCGGAAGAAGGTGCTGAGGGCGTCGGCACGCATCACGGTGGCGTCAATAATCTCCTTGTCCAGAACCGGCAAGGATTCCTTCAACACCTGCGTCTCACCGTTCGGCTTGACCAGCTGGATGCGCAGCGTGTCGTCACCGTCGATGATGACGGACTTCTCGTTGTGACGGAAGTCGTCTGCCTCCATCGTGGCGACATTCGTCTTGGACTCCGGCGACCACTTGCCCATGCTGTGCGGGTGCTTGCGTGCGAAGCTCTTCACAGCCTTCGGCGCGCGACGGTCAGAGTTGCCCTGGCGCAGAACCGGGTTAACGGCCGAACCCTTCACAGAGTCGTAGCGAGCCTGCGCATCGCGCTCCTCGTCGGTCTGCGGCTCCGCGGGGTAATCCGGCAGGTCGTAGCCGGCCTTCTGCAGTTCCGCGATGGCGGCCTTCAGCTGCGGGATGGATGCCGAGATGTTCGGCAGCTTGATGATGTTCGCATCTGGGGTTTCGGCCAATTCGCCGAGCTCTGCCAGGGCATCGTCCACCTTCTGCTCCACCGGCAACACGTCGGAAAACGCGGCCAGGATGCGGGCGGCCAGCGAGATATCGCGGGTTTCCACCTCCACTCCAGAGGTCGAAGCAAAAGCCTCCACAATTGGCTTCAATGAATAAGTCGCCAAGAGCGGGGCTTCGTCGGTGCGGGTGTAGATGATCTTTGCCATGTGGCGTTCGTCTCCCAGCCTCTAGTTAGTCAGTTGATCTTTTAGTGGTTTACGATCCAAGAATACGGCAAATAGCGAACCCGTGAATGTTACGGGGTTATTGGCCACCGTGCGGCCGGTTTGTGTTTAAAGCTAAAAGATTTTTTTGACGCCTACCCGCCGCACTTTCGCGACCTATCCGTCGCGCTTCCAGCCGCCCGTCAGCCCGCCCAATCAACCCCCGACCAATCGTCCCCCGCCCAATCAACCCCCGAAAGCGAGCGATGCCCGTGAGTCAGACCCGACTGACCAAGCTTCCAACCCGGCGCCCCGTCCCGCGCCAGACAGAAATCTCCACCCGCCACCGCTACATCGCCATGGTCGCTATGGCCCTGGGCGGTTTCGGCATTGGCACCACGGAGTTCGTGGCGATGGGGCTGCTGAACCTCATCGCGGAGGATTTTGCGATCTCCGAAGACCAGGCAGGCCACGTGATCTCCGCCTACGCACTGGGAGTGGTTGTCGGCGCCCCGTTGATCACTACGCTGACTGGTTCCATTCCGCGCCGGCGCTTGGCGCTGTTGCTCACCGCTGCGTTCATCATCGGCAACGGCCTGAGCGTGTTCGCGCATTCCTACTGGTTGCTGATGCTGTCCCGCTTCATCGCGGGCTTCCCACACGGCGCGTACTTCTCTGTCACGGCGCTGATTGCCGCCTCGATGGCGCCTAACGGCAAGCGCGGTAAGGCAGTGGCGTTGACGGGCATGGGGTTGTCCATCGCCACGGTCATTGGCGTGCCGGTGGCTCAGTGGTTGGGCTCTACGTTTGGGTGGAATGCGGCCTTCGCGATGGTCGCGGTCATCGGTATGGTCACCTTCGTTGCTCTGTGGTTCACGGTGCCGCACATGACGTTGATGCCGCGCACGAAGCCGATCACGGAGCTCGGCGCACTGGTGAACTCGCAGGTGCTGATGACCCTCGCCGTGGGCACCGTTGGCTTCGGCGGCATGTTTGCGGTCTATACCTATATCTCTTGGACTTTGACGGAGAATGCGGGCTTCAACGGCGACCTCATCTGGATTCCGCTGATGGTCTACGGCGTGGGCATGGTCATCGGCACCTATATCGGCGGAGTGCTGGCCGACCGCAACCTGGAGTATGCGATCCTGGGCACCCTACTTTCGCTGGTCGTGGTGCTTTCTTCCTTCTACTTCCTGTCCCACAACGCCGTGGCGGGCATCATTAACTTCGGTGTGATCGGCCTGCTGGGTTCCACCCTGGTGCCGAACCTGCAGACCCGCCTGATGGACGTTGCCGGCGATGCGCAGACCCTCGCCGCGGCTCTGAACCACTCTGCGCTGAATATGGCCAATGCGGCGGGTGCGGCGGTCGGCGGCGCGGTTATTGCTGCTGGTTACGGTTATTCCACCCCTGCGCTCGCCGGTGCGGCGATGGCTGCGTGCGGCGCGTTGCTGTGGGTTCCTGCCTATTATTTACGACGCCGTCAGCTTGCGGCCGCCCGCGCGTGAAGTCGGACACTCGAAGGTAAATCGGGCTTAGTAGGGTAGTGCGCATGAAGTCTTTGACCATTGCGACGGTGAACGTCAACGGTATTCGTGCCGCGGCGAAGGTACGGCACGAGGGTAATCGGGGGATCCTGCCCTGGCTGGAGGCCACCCCTGCGGACGTGGTGTTGATGCAGGAAGTGCGCGCCGACGAAAAGCAAACCCGCGCTGCCCTGGAGCCCGTGCTGGGGGAGTGGCACCTGGCGCAGGCGCCGGCCGCCGCCAAGGGGCGGGCGGGCGTGGCCATCCTGTCGCGTTTGCCCCTGCGGGACGTGCAGATCGGCTTCGATGGAAGCGCTGGCGCAGAAGAGTTCGCGGACTCCGGCCGCTACATTGAGGCCACGGTGGATGCCGGGGATCAGCCGGTGCGCGTGGCCTCGCTGTATCTGCCCAGCGGTGCGGCGGGGACTGAAAAGCAGGACGAGAAGTACCGCTTCCTGGATTCCTTCGGCGAGTACCTGCAAGCGCGCGCTGCACAGGCTGAACAGTCCGAACTGCCTGAGTTAGTTATCGGCGGAGACTGGAACATCTGCCACCGCCGCGAGGACCTGAAGAATTGGAAAACCAACCGTAGGAAGTCCGGCTTCCTGCCGGACGAGCGGGCCTTTATGGACTCGCTGCTGGGAACCTTCCCGGATGCGGCGACCCAGGTTTCCGACGATCAGGATGCCGGACGCAACGGCAACCCGGCCGGGGTGGCTGGCGATTTCTTCGGCGCAGTGGAATACGCGCCGGGCGCAGCCGCACAGGCCCGCCTGGCCACCGGCGCCGCCGCGGAGCCGCACTACTTCGACGTGATGCGCCGCGTACTGCCCGACCAGGCCGGGCCGTATTCCTGGTGGACCTACCGCGGTCAGGCCTTTGACACCGACGCAGGCTGGCGTATCGACCTGCAGGTGGCAACAAAGGGGATGCTCGACCGGGCGCTGCGCGCGAACAAGGTGTGGGTCGACAAGGCCGCGGCCTATGACCAGCGCTGGTCGGATCACTCGCCAGTGCTGGTGGAGTACGCATGCTAACCGTCCTCTACGTCCTGGGGCTTACCGCCGAGTCGATGACGGCGGCGTTGGCTGCGGGACGGCAGCGGATGGACATGTTCGGCGTCATGCTCATCGCCGCCGTGACCGCCTTCGGTGGCGGCACGGTGCGTGACATGCTGTTCGGCCACTACCCATTGCGCTGGGTGGACGAGCCAATCTTTTTGGCGATCGTGCTCGTTGCAGCGTTGGTAACCGTGTTGGCGAGCTTCCTGATGGACTACTTCCGCACCATCTTCCTGGTGCTGGATGCGGTGGGTCTATCCACCTTTGCCCTGCTCGGCGCGCAGGTGGCGTTGGAGATGGGGCATAGCCCTCTGATCGTTGTGGTGTCCTCCGTGGTGACGGGAGTTTTCGGCGGCGTGCTGCGCGACATCCTCTGCGACCGAGTGCCGCTGGTGTTTAACGAGGAGCTCTATGCCTCTATCGCCATCCTCGTGGCCGTGATGTACATGAGCATGCTCCACTTCAATCTGGACGAGACGATTGGCAGCCAGTTCGTCATTATCATCTGCCTGGTCTTTGCCTTCGGCCTGCGACTATTGTCGCTTTTCTACCGGATTTCCCTGCCCGTTTTCGAATACCAAGAGCGCGAATATGTGCGCGATCCCGCCGGGCGGCTGACCATGTGGGCACTCAACAAGGCCGGTGTGCGTCGCCGAGAGATGCGCCGGCGCAGCCTGGGGGCTCCACGTGCCCCGAAGGATAAAAAGGGGCAGAAGAAGCGGCGAAACGAAAACCGGTTTGAACTGGTCGATCGGGGGGAGTTTGAGTACGAGGACGACGGGGCGTCACCAAACCCGCCCACAGAATCCGACAACCGTGACGAGTAAGGTTACCTACTATGAACCAACCTGCGAAGAAACAGCGCGTCGTCTCCGGCCTGCAGCCGACCAGCGATTCCTACCACCTGGGCAACTACCTGGGTGCCGTTAAGCAGTTCATTGAACTGCAGGAAGATTACGAGACCTTTTACTTCATCCCCGACCAACACGCCATCACCGTGCCCGGCTACAACCCGAAGGAGCTGCGCAAGCGCACCCTTGCGGGCGTGGCACAGCTGCTGGCGTTGGGCATCGACCCGGAGCGCTCCACCCTTTACGTCCAATCCCACGTGCCGGAGCACACGCAGCTGGCATGGGTTCTGATGTGCATCACCGGCGACGGTGAAGCACGCCGCATGACGCAGTTCAAGGACAAGTCGGCAAAGCAGGGCGGCGACAATACGACCTCCGGCCTGTATGCCTACCCGATGCTGATGGCTGCGGACATCCTGCTGTACCGCCCGCACCTGGTTCCGGTGGGCGAGGACCAACGGCAGCACCTGGAGCTCACGCGCAACCTCGCGGAGCGTTTTAACTCCCGCTACAAGAAAACCTTCGTGGTGCCCGAGGGCTTCATCCCCGAAGGCGCGGCGAAGATCTACGACCTGCAGAACCCCACTGCCAAGATGTCGAAGTCCACGGACAATCCCAAGGGTCTGATTAACCTGTTGGACGACCCGAAGGTCTCCGCCAAGCGCATCCGCTCTGCCGTGACCGACAACGACGGTGAGATCCGCTACGACAAGGAAAACAAGCCGGGCGTATCGAACCTGCTGGTCATCCAGTCCGCCCTGGGGGACAAGAGTATCGACGAGCTGGTGGAGGGGTACCAGAAGGCCGGCTCTGGATATGGTGACCTGAAGAAGGACACCGCCGAGGTGCTGGAGGCATTCTGCTCCCCGCTGCGCCAGCGCTACGACGAATACATGGCGGACCCCGCGGAGCTGCACCGCATCCTCGCTAGTGGTGCAGAGCGAGCCCGTGAGATCGCGTCGAAGACCATCGAGCAGGTCTACGAGCGCGTGGGCTTCTTGGCAGAACAGTAAGGCAACAGTAAAGCGCGCCCGCGCCCGCCGTGCTTTACTAATGTGAGAATCTTCGAGACGAGACGACCGGAAGGAAGGGCCGTCCCCTTGGCGACCACCGATCCTGATAAGAAAAACCTGGATAACTACGGCGTGGAGCGATCCCGCAAAGACGATCCAGGTCCGCTGGATAAGTACCGCGAGAAGTGGCCGTGGCTAGACCACGTGCTGCGGATGCAGGATCGGTACACCGAACAGGGCGGCAACCAGTATGCCGCGGGCATCACCTACTTCTCTGTGATGACCATCTTCCCGCTGATGATGCTGGTGCTGGCCGTCATGGCCATGATTTTGGCCGGCAACGAAGAGCTGCTGAACGAGGTCATGGACAAGGTCGCCACCGTGGGTGACGGCAACATGGGCGAGGTTCTGCAGACTATCATCGAGCAGTCCATTGAGCAGCGTAAGTCCGTGTTCTCCATCGGTCTGCTGCTGGCGCTGTGGACGGGGCTGGGCTGGATCGCCCACCTGCGCCTGGGCGTATCCGAGATGTGGAAGGTCTCTGGCAAGGCAGATGGTTTCGTCTCTGGCAAGGTCAAGGACCTGATCGGCCTGCTGGGACTGCTAGTTTCCCTGATCGGCGCCTTCGCCATCACCACCGTTGGTAACTCCGGGCTGACCACCCAGCTGCTGGACATGGTTGGGCTGTCGGACGTCCCGGGTATCCGCTACATCACCTTCGCGGTGGCGCTGCTGGTGGCCTTGATCGCTAACTTCTGCGTGTTCTTCTGGATGATTCTTTACTTGCCGCGCACCAAGGTGCCACGCGGTTCCGCAGTGAAGGCGGCCATCATCGGCGCGGTTCTGTTCGAGGTGTTCAAGCAGTTCGCAACCATGTTCTTCTCTAAGGCACTATCCAACCCGGCCGGTGCGGCCTTCGGTCCGGTCATCGGTGTGATGGTGCTGATGTACTTCATCTGGCGCATCCTGTTGTACTGCTCCGCATGGGCCGCCACTACGCCGGAATCCCTGGCTAACCTGCGCCCCGATGCGCCCCCGGCCGCGGTTATTCGCGTGCGCCAGGAGGTACGTACCGGAAGTACGGACGCCAGCCGCGCTGGCCTGCTGGGCGTAGGAGCTGCCGCCGGCGTAGTCGTCGGCGGGTTGGCCTCCAAGATTTTCCGCCGCTAGTTGCCCCGGCTCCGCTAGCGCCGGACGCGCGGGCAGCTAGGATCGTTAACCATGATTGACTCTGACATCATCGCGTCCCTGCCCAAGGTAGAACTCCACGATCACCTCGACGGCGGCGTGCGCCCCGCAACGCTGGTCGAGCTGGCCGAGAAGATCGGCTATGAGCTGCCCACCACCGACCCGGTAGAGCTGGAAAAGTGGTTCTACGAGGCAGCGAACTCGGGCGACCTGCCGACCTACCTGACGACCTTCGACCACACCACCGCCGTCATGCAGACCGTCGAAGGGCTGGTGCGAATCACCCGCGAGGCCGTCGAGGATCTGGCTGCGGACAATGTGTGCTACGCCGAGCTGCGCTACGCCCCCGAGCAGCACCAGGCGGATGGCCTGTCACTGCAGCAGATCGTCGAGGCCACTGTGCAGGGCGTGAAGGAAGGCGAGCGTCTGGTCGCCGAGCAGGGCGGTCGCATTCACGTGCGCCTCATCCTCTGCGCTATGCGCCACGCGGATCGTTCCGAGGAGATCGCGCAGCTGACCGTCGATAACTACGGTGAACACACCCCGGGCGAGGGCTACGTCGTCGGCTTCGACATCGCCGGCGCGGAGGACGGCTTCCCGCCGTCGAAGCACGCTGCCGCCTTTGACCTGCTGCGCCGTAACCTTGTTCCCTTCACCATTCATGCGGGTGAGGCTGCGGGTGTGGACTCTCTTCGTGACGCCCTAGCGCAGGGTGCCCGGCGTATCGGTCACGGCGTGCGCGTCTACGAGGACTTTAATGCCACCATGAGCGGTATCGAGTTGGGCCAGGTCGCCCGCTTCATGCGCGACCAGCGCATCGCTCTGGAGATCTGCCCGACCTCCAACACACAGACGGGTATCTGCGATGACGTGGCCGAGCACCCCTTCGGTCTGCTGTACGAGATGGGCTTCTTCTGCACGGTGAACACGGACAACCGGCTGGTTTCTGGCACCACCATGTCCCGCGAGTTCGAGCTGTTGGCCGAACACTGCGACCTGGAGCTGTGGCAGTTGCTGGAGCTCACGAACAACGCTCTGCAGGTGGCCTTCTGCGATGAGTCCTTGCGAGAGGATCTGGAGCGCAACGTGCTCTATCCGGCCTATGCCGAGATCGGCAACAGCCTGCCCGACGAGGCGATGGGCGAGGTAGTGGATGCCGAAGGTGCCGAGTTCTCCAACGGCATGCAGCGTCTGCACGGACACGGCCAGCTAAGTGCTGCAGGCGCTGACGCGGGGCAGCAAGATATTGAACTGTCGATGGAGAACTTGAAGGCGGAGCTGGAGGAGCTAGGCCTGAGCCTGGATGATGACGATGCCGACGAAGGCACGGGTGCAGGCGAGGACGGCGAGCAAACCTCCAGCTAGACCCATCTGAATGCTTTAAGTTCGCCCTCTAGCGGTTGGGTTCTGCCCCTGTGAACTGGCAAAATGCTCTGCATGGCGAATTCTGAAAGCATTCTGCGCAACCCCCGCGGCCTCCGCCGAATTGTGGCCCTGCTGGTTGTGATCTGCACGGGCGCAGCCCTCACCGCATGCTCGGAGACCGGCGGTCGCCCGCGCGGTGGCGCTTCCGGCGACGGCGGCGGGGGAGTGGATACCCCACGGTACACGGTGGCTATGGTCAGCCACGGTGCCCCCGGCGATACCTTCTGGGATCTCGTCCGCGCGGGCGCGGAAGATGCCGCCAAAAAGAACAACCTGGAGCTGCGCTATAGCTCTTCCCCACAGGCTCCCGACCAGGCGAACCTGGTGCAAAACGCCATCGACTCCCACGTCGACGGCCTGGCCCTGACCATGCCCACCGCCGAGGCTCTGGGGCCGGTCGCCAAGCGCGCGGTCAAGGAGGGCATCCCCGTGGTCGGCCTGAACTCGGGCATGGACCACTACAAGAAGTACGACCTCAGCGCATTCTTCGGCCAGGACGAGTCCGTCGCCGGTGAGCGCGCCGGCCAGCGCCTGGCGAAGGACGGCGCCAAGAAGGTGCTGTGCGTCATCCACGAGCAGGGAAACCCCAGCCAGGAAGCCCGCTGCGCAGGTATCAAGAAGGGTCTGGGCGGCGGCTCTGTGGAGAACCTCTATGTCAACGGCATGGACCTCACCAGCGTGCAGTCCACCGTGCAGGCGAAGCTGGCGCAGCAGAAGGACATCGACTGGGTCATGGGTCTGGTCGCCCCCGTCGCACTGACCGCGGTGCAGGCCAAGGAACAGGCCGGCTCCGACGCGAAGATCTCCACCTTCGACACCAACGCGGAGCTTGTCGCCGCGATCAAGAAGGGCACCATCGAGTGGGCCGTTGACCAGCAGCCCTACCTGCAGGGCTACATGGCCATCGACGCTCTCTGGCTGGCCAAGCGCAACGGCTCCACCGTCGGGGGCGGCCAGCCGGTACTGACCGGCCCGTCGTTCGTGGATAAAACCAACGTGGACACGATCGCGGAGGCGGCAAAGGCAGGGCTGCGATGAAGGCGATGAACGTGCTCAAGCGCCCCGAGTTCACCTCCGTCCTCGGCGCGGTGCTGATCTTCGCGCTGTTCATGATCGTCGCCCCGTCGTTCCGCTCCTTCAACGCGTTCTCCACGGTTCTGTACGCCAGCTCCACGATGGGCATCATCGCCCTGGCCGTGGGGCTGCTGATGATCGGCGACGAGTTCGACCTGTCCTCCGGCGTGGCCGTCACCACCGCCGCCCTGGCCGCCACGATGTTGAACTACAACTTCTGGCTGAACTCCTGGGTGGGTGTGTTCCTTTCCCTCCTGATCGCCCTGGCCATCGGCGCTTTCAACGGAATCATGGTGATGCGCACCGGCATTCCGTCGTTCCTTATTACTCTCGCCGCGTTTCTGATGCTGCAGGGCGTCAACCTGGCAGTGACCAAGTTGGTCACCGGGCAGGTCGCGACCCCTTCGATCGCCGACATGGAAGGCTTCGAATCCGCCAAGGCGGTCTTTGCCTCCTCGGTGGACATCTTCGGGGTGCAGGTCAAGACGATTGTTTTCTGGTGGCTGCTCTTCGTGGCCCTGGCCAGCGTGTTGCTGTTTAAGACGCGCTTCGGCAACTGGATCTTCGCCGTCGGCGGTGATGCCGAGGCCGCCCGCGCCACCGGCGTTCCCGTTCGTCGTGTGAAGGTGATCCTGTTCATGTTCGTCGGCTTCGCCGCCTGGTTCGTGGGCATGCACAACCTCTTCGCCTTCGATTCGATCCAGGCCGGGCAGGGGGTCGGCAACGAGTTCCTCTACATCATCGCTGCAGTTATCGGCGGCTGCGCGCTGACGGGTGGGCGCGGCACTGCCATCGGCACTGCCATTGGTGCGCTGATCTTCGGCATGACGAACCAGGGCATTGTCTACGCGGGGTGGAACCCGGATTGGTTCAAGTTCTTCCTCGGCGCGATGCTGCTGTTTGCGGTGCTCACCAACAACTCTGTTTCGAAGTTCACGTCTGGGGGTCGTAGCTAAATGTCTTCTTCTATTGACGCCACCCCGATCATCAGCCTCCGCAATGTGGCCAAGGACTATGGCGACGTCCACGTGCTGAAGGACATTGACCTGGATATCTACCCGGGTAAAGTGACCTGCATCCTGGGCGATAACGGCGCGGGCAAGTCCACGCTCATCAAGATCCTCGCCGGGCGGCACAAGCACACCAGTGGCGAGGTGCTGGTCGACGGCGAAGAGGTCCATTTCAATGGGCCGAAGGATGCTCTAGACAAGGGCATTGCCACCGTGTATCAGGACCTGGCCGTGGTCGGTCAGATGTCCGTGTGGCGGAACTTCTTCCTCGGCCAGGAGCTCACCGGACGCTTCGGCATGTTGCGTGCTGACGAGATGCGCCGGATTGCCGCCGAAGAGCTGGAAAAGATGGGTGTGCACCTGGACGATGTCGAGGTGCCCATCGCCAACCTTTCCGGTGGCCAGCGGCAGGTCGTGGCCATTGCACGCGCTGTGTACTTCGGTGCGCGAGTGATCATTCTGGACGAACCCACCGCAGCGCTGGGCGTCAAACAATCGGGTATGGTGCTGCGCTTCGTTAAGGCTGCCGCCGAGCGCGGGGTAGGCGTGGTGCTGATTACCCACAACCCTCACCATGCGTATCTGGTGGGTAGCCACTTCGTGCTGCTGAATATGGGGGAGAGGTCCCTGGACGCGGATTACTCCGAGGTCACGCTGGAACAGCTGACGCTGGAGATGGCCGGTGGGGGCGAATTGGATTCCCTCAACCACGAGCTGCGTGATCTGGGTTAAGCTTCTACTTCGTATCGGTGGAAGACGGCGGTAAGCAGAGGGGAGTGTTAACCTTCGGCGTAGATAACGATGGTCCAGCATTCTTGGGCCTGGACGTAATGTCGAAATAGGCCAGAATTTTAGATGAGCAACGAGAACTGGAACAGTTGGAACAACTATTACCCGTCGGCGCCAGAATCGCAGCAAGCGAAGGAGACATCGCCGTGGGTCTATTCCATCGTGGCTATTGCAGTGATGGCGTTTCTAGTTGGCGTTAGCTTGGCGGCTTTTGCCATCTTGGGAAACAACAAAGATGATGGCGGTGAAAGCGCCGCCCCTGGGGATTCCACGCAGAGTTCAAGCACCGTGGCCGCGAAGTCTACAGAGCCTGCTGGAACAAATGAGTCCTCAGATGAGGCCGCAGAATCCACCGAGTCTTCTGCGCCCTCGGGATCGCACAGCAGCGAAGAATCCACTGCGGCGCCGAAGACGCCGAACCCCGATGCCCCCGGAGGCTCTAGCGCAGGCGCGGGCTACAAACTCAGCAGCCACGGCTGGGAGGGGAGCCCCGCGTATTGCAACGCAGATGACGAGTGGCTCTACGCAGCTTATGGGGACGGCGATTATGTGGTGGTCTGCCAGGTAGGGCGTTCCGGGGATTATTATTACCGCGGCGATGTAGGCGGGCATGAAATGGAGAAGGATGTCGACATGTCCTTTGCCGATCCGGCCCGGGGAAGCTATCGCATACCTGTTGGTGGGGGGACACGAATCGAGATCAACCAAAAGAGCCTGAAGGTTTTCGAAAGTGGCAAACTAGCCAGCGATGTTAGGTTCGATGCCTACTTTGTGGACAACTCCTAGGCCTCTCAGCCCGAGGTTTCTTTTTGCTTTAGGTAGCCGGGTTGGTAGCTAAATGTCATAATGAGGCGGTTCGTAAACGCAGAATTTTTCGCAGTCAAAAGTAGGGAGTGCCTTTATGAATAACCCGAACCCTTATGGACAGCCGGGGCCGAACCCTGGTCCTAATCCGGGTAACCAGAACCCTTACCCGCAGCAGCAGCCACAGGGCCAGTTCGGCCAGCCGAACCAGTTCGCGCAGCCGGGACCGCAGGGGCCGAAGGGGCAATCCCTGCAGTGGAATCAGATCGGCGCGATTGTCGCCGGTGTAGCCGCGCTCCTGGTGGTGCTCTTCAGCTCCTTCAGCTGGGTCTCGATGGAGATTACCTACAACGAAAACAAGGGGAAGGTCGGCCTGAATGGTTGGGGTCGTGTCTCTGCCGATGTCATCCAGGGGACTGCTGGAGATCCCGGCAAGCTGGAATCAGAGGTTGGTAAGTCTGGGTTGGGCTTGTTTTTCACGATCCTCGTTGTGGGATTGCTGATCGCCGCGGCAGTAATGCTTTGGCTAAAGGTTCAGCCCCGAGTTGCTGCATTCCTGGGCATTGGCGCAGGCGCCCTACACCTCATTTGGGCAGTGTGGAACATCGTTGACTTCAATGGCGAACTGAAGGAAGCCAAGGATGCGCTGGAGAAGCAGAAGGCGCTGTATGGGAATCTGGGGTCGTCGGCACAAATGGATTTGAATGTGGACGGTGGACCGCAGTTTTGGGTATTCCTGACGATCCTTCTTGCTCTGGCCATCATCGCCGCAGGCGTGCTGGTGATTGTGAAATTCGGTAACCAGATGAATGGTTCCGCTCAGCCCAACCAGTTCGGCCAGCCGGGTCAGCCCAACCAGTTCGGCCAGCCGGGTCAGCCCAACCAGTTCGGTCAGCCAGGTCAGTTCGGCCAGCCGGGTCAGCCCAACCAGTTCGGCCAGCCGGGTCAGCCCAACCAGTTCGGCCAGCCGGGCCAGCCCAACCAGTTCGGGCAGTCGAGCCAGCCGGGCCAGCCCAACCAGTACGGTCAGCCAGGCCAGTAGTTAACTTCTCGCATAAAAAGAGCTCGCCAGCCGAAGCTGGTCGAGCTCTTTTGTTCTTTTGACCTAGAAGCGCGTGAAGCGCTTAACCAGGCCGTCCTCCAGGGCTTTCCAGCCCTTGGCTTCTTCGTCGAAAGGTGCAGACGGCTGCGCGTCCGACGGGGATCCCAGCATGTAGGCCAGGTAGTTCTGCAGCTTCGGATAGCTCAGCAGAATCTTGTTTACGCCGTCGTCTCCGGCCCAGTCTGCGGCATCCGCCAGCAGCTCGTAGGCCTGGCCCAGCTGGTCGGTATCCACCGCGTCGATGGATTCCGCGATATCGTCGCGCAGACCGGCGAAGGAGTACTGGTTCGAGTCGTGCACCGTGACCTCCAGCTCGCCAGCGTTCGCGGCACTGACAAGGTCGCCCCAAGTATCCAGCTCTTCGAGGTCGTGATCGTGGGCGTCAATAAGCCACCGCACCAGAGCCCGAGAGTTCGGGAAGGTATTGATCTCCCCGTGGCGCCCCAGGAAGCGCGGCTTGTCGCCGACGTAGCAGCGCAGGGTGTAAACGTACTGGCCGTTCAGGCTAACGCGGATCGGGTCGATGCCGGCTTCCGCCCAGATCGTCTTGTCGTAGGGATCGACGTCCTCGCCGTCCTTGGACTCCGCCGCTGCTGCCGCCACGGCTTCCTTTTCCTTCTGGCGCTTGTCGCGGGCTTCCTTTGCCTCGTCGATCTTCTCCTGTGCCTTTTCTACCTTGTCCTCATCGACCTCGGGCTCGCTCAGGTGCTCCTCGACATCGTCGAGCATGCCCTTCCAACGATCCAGCACGGTGCGACCGACGCCCGACCACTCCTCCAGGCCATTCTGGGATTGGTAGTGGTCCGGTCCACGGCGGACGTTATCCAAAATGGAATACGAGTGGAACCAGTTGTTAACGCTCTTTAGCCCCAACACGTTGCCCATGGAGCGCAGAAGATCGAAGCCACGGGCGACAGCCGTCGTCGATTCATAGCCGGGGCGCTGAGCCAACTTGCGGGGAACCTCGATCAGGTTGATCTTGCCGACGCGGGCAGGGACGACATTCGTCGGCAGGTCAGCCTTGAACTGCGACCACTTCGGGTGCTCGGCCAGCTCATTGCGGCCGCCGTCCTCTAGGAAGGCCAGCAATTTGGCTGGGGACTCAAAGACGAAAATGTCATCGTCGTCGCCCAGGAAGCCCTGCCAGCGTTCCCCCTTAACCAGCCAGTTCGGAGCCCACAGGGTGTACCAGGTGCCACTGACGGTCTCTACCTCTACGGCGACGATGCCGTTTCCATATGTCCTCATGCCATTATCTGCTGCCATGGCTAGGCATTCTACTAGGTTAGTCCGACGACTGTTCAGGTCGTCTGGTGCGTAGCTCGTTCGTCAACACAGCCGGCACCGTTTTCGGCATTTCTCCTAGAAACTGCGCCGCCAGATATTCGCGGGGCGGGGGAGTGCTGACGATGCGCGCTAATCCACTGCCATGGGAAGGTCCGTTGATCAGTGACATGTTCTTTGCTCCTTATGTTTTAGTCGGTCTCAGTCAGTACTAGTTAGTCTCAGGCAGCCGTCGGTCGGTAAAAGCCCTTGAAAGCCATTCCGCTGTTTTCCTGCCGGATTGGGCTGATTTGCACCGGATCTCCAGCCTCGATCATGTGCTGGGAATCCACCACCATTGCTACGTGTCCATCCCATACAGCCAGGTCGCCCGCCTGCACCGCCGAACGTGCGATCTGTGGTCCTACCGCTTGCTCGTTGGAGGTGCGGGGTAGATCCACCCCTGCCTGCTGATAGGCCCACTGCACCAGCCCGCTGCAGTCCAGCCCTTTGCCCGGCACTGTTCCGCCCCATTGGTACGGCGTGCCGAGCGCAGTTTTCGCCGCCGCTACCGCAGCGGAGGCCTGGGAGGTGGGGGCAGAAGCCGGGGCTTTGGCCTCGTGCGCTGCAGGGGTCATCTCCGGAACCGTATCCGGGTTCCGCACAGGCAGACGCTCTGGAATCTGCTCCCGCTTCACCTTGTTCACGTCTGCCGTAAGCCCTCGCAGTTCGTCTTCCAAGGTATGCATGCGATCCTCGGCCCGCCCTATGTGTCGCAGCACCACGGGAAACGCAGCTCCCAGGGCGTTGACCCACCCGATTGGTCCCGCCGCACCGCTGCCCGCGACCGCCTGGCCAACCTCCCGCACACAGTCGTTCAGAATCCCGCCCAGATCCTTGATAGCCCGCCCGACGGCCTGTGCAGCCTGGCCCGCCAACTTGTCTAATGCCCCACCTGCTCCCAGCGCAGTCGAAACCGATTTCGCCACCGAATCCAGGGAATGGTGCACGTTCCCGCCACCGCGTCCCTGCAGGGCAGCAGCCGCGAGGTTCCCCAGCCCCTCCAGCCCACTGACCCCGGCCGCACTGGCACTTGCACCCGGACTAAAAGGGGAGGGAATCGCCGCAACGAGGGGCGCGACCAGCCCCGCAATATCCAACATCTCAGACCTCCATCAGCCCGCCGAAGGCTTTGGAAAATGTACTTTCATGCCCGTCGAGTACGTGATCTATGCTGGCCAGCGCGAATGTGGCGTCATTAAAATAGCTATCCGCATCCCGCAGCAACCCCTCGTGGGCGTCCCGCGCCGCAGTCAGCGCGCGCAGAAAATCTCCCAATGCAGGAGGCGCCACCGCCCCCAGGGTGCCGTGCAGCGCTGTAGTGCGCCCCTGCAGCGACGTACCCACGGCTTCGGTGCGCCCCTTCAACAACCCCACCAGCTCCGGATCGGCCCGCAACGTATCGCCCATACCCTCGTCCCCCTGAGGCATAGAAACCCTCCCCAAATAATCGCTCAGAACAGTTAGACTCAGTAGCGCATCAAAAGGTTCAATCGGGGATCAACTAATGTGGGGAACCATGGAAATTCAGGTGGTCAATCATCCGCTCGTCGCCTCTCGCCTCAGCATCATGCGCGACAAGAAAACCAACAACGCACAGTTCCGCGCCGCACTGTCTGACCTGGGCGCCATGCTGATCTACGAAGCTTCGGCCGATCTGGTGGTCGAGAACTTCGAGGTAGAAACCCCCGTCGCTACAGCCACGGGCACGCGACTGGAAAAGCCACCGATCATCGTGCCCGTCATCCGCGCAGGCCTAGGCATGATCGACCCTGCGCTGTCCATGATCCCCGACGCGCAGGTCGGATTCATCGGCATGGCTCGCGACGAAACCACGCACGAGCCCGTGCCCTACTTGGAGGCTCTGCCCCAGGACCTGCGCGACCAGCCGGTGTTCCTAGTCGACCCGATGCTGGCCACCGGCGGCTCGCTGCTGCACGCCATCCGCCTGCTGGAGGGTCGCGGCGCCAACGACATCACCTGCGTGTGCATGGTCTCTGCTCAGCCGGGCGTGGATGCCCTGCTCAAGGCCAAGGTCGGTGTGCGCAAGCTCGTTACCGCAACGATCGACCCCGACCTGAACGAGGCCGCCTACATCGTCCCGGGCCTGGGCGATGCCGGCGACCGCCTATACGGCCCCCGAAACATCGACCTGTAGGCGCTCCAACAGCGCCTCCACGGCCTGCGCGTCGGCCCCCGGCTCCGCGCTGACCTCCAGGTAGAACTTCGCCTTCGGCTCCGTGCCCGAGGCCCTGGCGACCACGCGCACTGCCAAGTCCGCCGAGTGTCCGACCAGCCGCACGCCGTCGGTGCGATTGCCGGCGGAATCCTCAATCGGTCCGGCCTGCACAGCCACGCCCGCCAGCTCCGCCGGTGGGTTCTTCGCCCAGCGCGCAATCAGCTCGCCTGCTTGCTCCGCACTGTCGAATCGCGCGCTGACCTGCGCAGTTCTAAACACTCCATAGGTTGCTTCGATGTCGTCCAGCTCTGCGCCCAGGTCCGCCTCGGCCGCCCAGGCCGCCGCGATCAGCGCCGTTGCAATGCCGTCCTTGTCCGCCACGATGTGCGGCGCCGGTGCCGTGCCGATCGCTTCCTCGTAGGCAAAGGCCAGTTCGCCGGGCCGACCATGAGCCGCCCGCGCAAGGTTCTTAAAGCCCGTCAGCGTCTCCACGTAGTCCCATCCCTCGGCGCGCGCCATGCGCCCGAGCAGCTGCGAACTCACCACCGTCGTTGCCACTACCGGTTTGTTCCTTGTGGACGCCCCTACGCCCGCCATCACCCGGCGCGCCAGCAAGGGGCCGGCCTCGTCCCCGCGCAGCATGCGGTAGTCACCATCGGCGCGTTTCAATCCCAGCATGCAGCGGTCGGCGTCCGGATCCAGGGCAATCAGCAGATCCGCGTCGATGGCGCGTGCTTCTTCCAACAGCGCGTCGGTCGCGCCGGGCTCCTCCGGGTTGGGGAACTCCACGGTCGGGAAGTTGGGATCCGGCCAGCGCTGCGAGGCGACTGTGTGGACGTTGCCGAAGCCGTTCTCCCGCAGCGCCCACTCCATAGCGTTGCCGCCCACGCCGTGCAGAGGCGTGTACAGGATCTTCAGCTTGCGGCGTGGCGCCAGCTCGTCCTGGCGACCGGTCGCCACCAGCTTGCTGAGATCGGAGACATAGCCGGAGACGGCTGACAGGTCCACGGATTTTGCCTCGGAACGGGGGATCGCGGCCGCGTCGGTGGGCTGGGCAGCAATGTGCTCTTCGATTTGGCGGTCGGCGGGGGAGACCAGCTGCGAGCCGCCGTCCAGGTACAGCTTGTAGCCATTGTCCTGTGCCGGGTTGTGCGAGGCCGTGATCTGCACGCCCACATCCATCCTCCGGGAGCGCACCAGCCACGCCAGTACTGGGGTGGGGGCTGGCTCCGCGATGAGGGTGACCTCGAAGCCCGCGCCGGCGAAGGTTTCCGCGGTGGCACGCGCCAGGGCGTGGGAGCCGTAGCGGGCGTCATAACCAACGGCTGCACGAAAGACCCCGTCGGCGCGCAAGGGGCGCTTCCGCTCCTTGAGCCACGCGGCCACACCGGCGGTGGCGCGGGTGGCGGTGGCCACGTTCATCTCGTTGTCGCCGGGGCCGACCTTTGCGCGCAGCCCGGCGGTGCCGAACTTCAGTTCGCTCATAGGCTGTTCACCAGCTCGCCCAGCAGCTTGCCCATGTCGCTGGCGGCATCCTTACCTGCTTGCAGAACCTCCTCGTGGTTCAGCGCTTCCCCGGTCATGCCGGCGGCCAGGTTCGTGACCAGCGAGATTCCCAGCACCTCTACTCCGGCCTCTCGTGCGGCGATGGTCTCGTACACCGTGGACATGCCAACCAGCCCGGCGCCCAGGGTGCGCAGCATGTGGATCTCTGCAGGGGTTTCGTACTGTGGGCCGGGCATCATCGCGTACACGGCTTCACGCATGCCTGGGCGCAGTTGCTGCACCTTCGCGCGCAGCTCGGGACTGTAGGCATCCACCAGGTTGACGAAGTTCGCTCCCGTCAGGGGAGTCTTCGCGGTGAAGTTGATGTGGTCGGCGATCAGCACCGGCTCTCCCACGCGCATGCCCTCGGTCAGGCCGCCGGCGGCGTTGGTCAGAACTACGGTCTTTACTCCCGCTGCGGCGGCGGTGCGTACCGCGTGGGCGGTGCGCCACAGCTCGTGGCCTTCGTAAGCGTGGGTGCGTCCCAACAGCACCAGTACGTTGCGGCCGCCGATCTTTCCGCTGCGCACCGTCCCGCCGTGACCTTCCGCGGTGGGGGCCAGGAAGCCCGGCAGCTCCGCCATCGGGAATTCCTGTAGGTCCTCCGCGCCTTCGCACAGCACGTCGGCTGCGGGGCGCCAACCGGAACCGAGCACCACCGCGCAGTCGTAGGAGTCCAGTCCCGTACGCTCCTTCAATGCCTCCGCAGCGTCCACAGCCAGTTGATAAGGGTCTTGGTATGCAGTCATGCCAATCAAGAGTACCGCAGGCGCTAGACTGAATAAGTCAGTCGAAGGAAGGGACGTGAGTAGGCAAGTGCAAGACGGCACACAAGAACACAGCGCACACTCTGTTGCCAAGTTCGTGCAGAACTGGACGCGGGACAATGTCCAGAGAGTTGTGGACTGGCGCCGTCACCTGCACCGCAATCCCGAGCTTTCCCACATGGAAACGGAGACCACGCGCTTCCTCGCCCAGGAACTAGAGCGCGCCGGGTTGCAGCCCGTTGCCTTGCCTTCCACGGGGCTCATCGCGGACATCGGTCCGGTCGGTGCTCCGCGCATCGCCTTCCGCGGGGATATAGACGCGCTGCCGCTGCAGGAGGTCACGGGGCTGGACTTCGCCTCCGAGAACCCCGGGGTCATGCACGCCTGCGGTCACGACATCCACACCACGGTCGTGCTGGGGTTGGCCGTCGCCCTTGCCGAGTTTGTTGACGCCCACGGCGAGGATGCCCTAGGGATTCAGGTGCGCTTCATCTTCCAGCCCGCGGAGGAAGTCATGGACGGTGGCGCGGTGGACGTGATCGAGGCAGGCGCGCTGAACGGCGTGTCCCGGATCTTCGCCCTCCACTGCGAGCCGAAGCTGCGCGCAGGTGAGATTGGCGTGCGCACCGGTGCTATCACCTCTGCCAGCGACGTGGTGGAGATCATCCTGCGCGGCCACGGTGGCCACACCTCCCGGCCGCACCTGGCGGCGGATCTGGTGTACACCGCGGGGCTGATTGCCTCGCAGCTGCCCGGATTGCTGTCGCGCACCGTCGATCCGCGCACCGGCACTGTGTTGACCTTCGGCGCGATCAACGGTGGCTCGACATTCAACGCAATGCCCCAGGAAGTCCGCCTGCTGGGTACGTTCCGCACGGCAGAGGTTGGAGTGTGGCGTCGTGGTGAAGAAACCTTGCGTGAACTGCTAGAGCACCTGGTGGCACCTACCGGGGCGCAGCTCGAGATGCGCTACACCAAGGGCGTGCCGCCGGTGATGAACGACGACGTGTCCACCGCAGCGTTGGCGCAGGCCGTCAACGACGTGGACCCGAACGCCCTCAAGGAGGCCCCGCAGTCCACTGGTGGCGAGGACTTCAGCTGGTACCTGGAGCACGTTCCGGGCTCCATGGCGCGACTGGGCGCGTGGAATGGCAAGGGGGAGCGGCCTGACCTGCACCAGCCGGACATCATCTTCGACGAGCGTGCCCTGGGCATCGGCATCCGGCTGTTCGCCGGGGTTATTGACCAGTTCCGTTAAGGCGCTTCTGCGCGAACTTCATCGCGCTGCTGGTTAGCTGGTGGGTGCGCTGCTTGCGCTCGAACTTCCACTGGGCTTGTTGGGCGCGCTGCTGCATCTTCAGCTCCCGGAAGCGTTGGCGCTCTAGCTGCTTCGGGCTGGGATCGTACCAGTTTTGCGGGCCGACCTTCATGACGTAGAGCATCACGAAGACAGCCGGGATCAGTAGCAAAAGTATGGCGGAGTGCTCCCACATGCTATTGAGAAGCATGGCTAGGGCGCTACTGCCAATCACGGTGCTGAGCAGCAGTCCGAGGCGGACATTGCGGCCGCTGCGGTACAGGCGGTCGATCTCGCGGGCGGAGTAGTAGGGAACCAGCTCTCGGGAGGCCTCCAGCTTGGGAAGGTCGGAAAAGATCTGCTCCAGTTCGCCTTCGGATACTGCGGCGGTGGCCTGCTGCACGCGCTCCTCGTACTCCGTCATGGTGAGGCGACCGTCGGCAAAGTGCTCTCCGAGGGTGCTGATCGCGTTACTGCGGTCGACGTCGGAGATGCGGATGTGCCTACGAGACGGTTCGTTCGTACTCCTAACCGTATCACTAGCGGGCTAGCCGTCGAACCAGTCGAAAGTGCGCTCTACTGCGCGCTTCCATTTCGTGTACGCAACTTCGCGCTCCTGCGGATCACCTGCGGGGAAGTAGGTCTTTTCCTCCTGCCACAAGGACTTGAGCTCCTCGAGGTCTTGGTAGAAGCCAACCGCCAGTCCGGCGGCGTAGGCCGCGCCGAGGGCCGTGGTCTCCGATACCTCCGGAACGGTCACGGGTACTTCCAGCTGGTCGGCCTGGAACTGCATCAATAGCGAGTTCACGACCATGCCGCCGTCGACCCGCAGGTTCTTCAGATCCACCTTGGAATCCGCGTTCATGGCCTCGACTACCTCGCGGGTCTGGAAGGCGGTGGCCTCGAGGGCTGCGCGGGCGATATGCGCCTTGGTCACGTAGCGTGTCAGGCCGGCAATGACGCCGCGGGCATCGGGGCGCCAGTGCGGGGCAAGCAGCCCGCTGAAGGCGGGCACGATGTAGCAGCCGCCGTTATCCTCCACGCTGCGTGCCAGCGGTTCGATGTCGTCGGCAGTGTCGAAGAAGCCCAGGTTATCCCGCAGCCACTGCACCAGCGAGCCGGTCACGGCGATGGAACCCTCCAAGGCGTACACCGCCGGCTGGTTGCCCAGCCGGTAGGCGACGGTGGTGATCAATCCGTGCTCGGACCACTGTGGTTCGGTGCCGGTGTTGAGCAGCAGGAAGTTGCCGGTGCCGTAGGTGTTTTTGGCCTCGCCCTGGCTAAAGCACACTTGGCCGAAGGCGGCGGCCTGCTGGTCGCCAAGGATGCCGGCGATCGGCACGCCCTGGACTGGCCCGCTGCGGCGTACCTTGCCGATCACCTCGGAGGAACTCACGATCTCCGGCAGCATGGACTGGGGAATGCCCAGCATCTCGCACAGTTCCGGATCCCACGTCTGTGTCCGCAGATCCATCAGCATCGTGCGGGAGGCGTTAGTCACGTCGGTGACGTGCCGGGCATTACCGGCACGCCCCGCTTTGGATTTCTTGTGGGAGCGGCGGGTGAGTTCCCAGACGAGCCACGAGTCAATGGTGCCGAAGGCCAGCTCCCCGCGTTCGGCCTTTTCGCGGGCGCCGTCGACGTTATCCAGGATCCACCGGATCTTCGGCCCGGCGAAGTAGGTAGAGGCGTTGAGCCCGGTGCGTTCGGAGATCATGGCCTTTTGCTCTTCGCTGAGGGCATTCACAATCTCGTCGGTGCGCGTGTCCTGCCAGACGATTGCGTTGTAGATGGGCTTGCCGGTGGTGCGATCCCACACGACGGTGGTTTCGCGCTGATTGGTGATGCCCACCGCGGCGATTTCTTCCACCGGTATGTCGCTGGATGCTGCGGCGTCCGCCATGACACGCCGCATGTTGCGCCGGATCTCTTCCGGGTCGTGTTCTACCCAGCCTGGCCGCGGGAAGATCTGCCGATGCTCCATATGGCTGGAACTCGCGATCTTTCCATGGGCATCGAAGATGATGCAGCGGGTAGAGGTAGTCCCCTGGTCGAGCGCCAGCACATAGCCCCGTTTGGAGCTTTTCCACTTTGCCAAGGTTCCGGTGAGCTGATTCGTGAGGTTCTCTACCACTTAGTCTTCTGTGTTCTCGGTGTACTCGGCGGCTTCGTCCAGGTCGGCGTTTTCCTCCAGGTCTGCATCGGTTTTCTCCGCGGCCTCAGTCGGAGCCTTTTTACGCTGGCTCGCAAACGCCGCCAGAATCAGGATGGCCACGCCTGCAGCGCCACACAGCATGGTTACCCAGCGCAGCGCCTGCAGGGTGCCGGAGGAGTACTTGGAGATGTAGATGGTGCCCGCGTCGCAGGTGTACTTGACCTTCGAGACGTCCTCGGTGAACTTGATGGAGGTGTACACGCCCTTGTTCTTGGTCAGCGGCAGCGATACATCGGAGATCTCCAGATCATCCGCGTTGAACTTCAGCTCCGCGGTCTCGATGCGGTCGGTCATTTCCTTGCCGCTCTCGTCGACCAGGCTGCACTGTCGGGCGTTCAGCGCATCTTCGTCGGCTAGCAGGAAGTACTCTTTGCCTGCCTTAACGTCGTAGCCCTTTCCGAAGTCTTTGACCCCCACCAGGGAGACGATGGCGGTGATTAGCGCGACGATCAGCAGACCGAGCCCCAGGAAGAGCATGCTCTTCGAGGTTTTCTTCTGCTCGGGGGCGTTGTCGACATTGCGGTGCGTCATAGTGGCTACCTTCTTTTTTCGATTATTTATTCTGCGACATTATCAGTAGAGCTGTCGTCCTTCAGCTCCATTAGTGCTTGATTCTTTGTGACGCCATCGCCGTTTCCGACGCTCAGCGACTCAACCACACCGGCCTTGTGCGCCTTGACGGCGTTCTCCATCTTCATAGCTTCGAGCACCAGCAAGACATCGCCCTCTGCCACCTGGTCGCCTTCGGAGACTTCTACCTTGATGACAGTGCCCTGCATCGGGGAGGCCACCGTGTCGCCGGTGATTGCGATGTCCGCGGCGTTGGCGCGGCGCTTCTTGGCGCGGCTAACCGAGCCCCGGCCCGCCAGGATTTCACCCGGCACCATGACCTCTACGCGACGGCCGTCGACCTCGACGACCAGCTTCTCCTTCGGCAGCGCCCCTTCGGCGGGTGCCGCGAGAGGCTCTTCGTAGGCGGGCAGTTGGTTGTCCCATTCCTCTTCGATCCAGCGCGTGTAAACGCGGTAATCGCCGTCTTCGGCGACGAAGGCGGGGTCGTTCAGCGCAGCCAGGTGGAAGGGGATCACGGTAGGGATGCCTTCAACGAGGTACTCCTCCAGAGCCCGTCGCGAGCGCTGGATCGCCTCGGTGCGATCTGCGCCGGTGACGATGAGCTTGGCCAGCATAGAGTCGAACTGCCCGCCGACGACCGCGCCGGTTTCAATGCCGGAATCCATGCGTACGCCGGGGCCGGTGGGTTCCCGATAGGCCTGGATGCGCCCCGGTGCGGGCATGAAGTTATTGGTCGGATCCTCGCCGTTGATGCGGTATTCGATCGAGTGGCCGTGGATCTCCGGATCCTCCGTGCGCGACAGCTCCTCACCGCGGGCGATGCGGAACTGCTCGCGCACCAGGTCCCAGCCAGTGACCTGCTCGGTCACAGGGTGCTCCACCTGCAGTCGGGTGTTGACCTCCAGGAAGCTGATCAGCCCGTCGGACCCCACCAGGTACTCCACCGTGCCCGCACCGTAGTAGCCGGCCTCGCGGCAGATGGCCTTTGCAGACGAGTAGATGCGCTCGTTCTGCTCGTCGCTAAGGAACGGCGCTGGGGCTTCCTCGATCAGTTTCTGGAAGCGCCGCTGGGCGGAGCAATCGCGGGTGGAGGCGACCACGACGTTGCCGTGCTTATCGGCCACCACCTGCGCCTCAACGTGGCGGGCGCGATCCAGGTAACGCTCCACAAAGCACTCGCCGCGGCCGAAAGCGGTGATGGCTTCACGAGTTGCAGACTCGAAGAGGCCGGGGATCTCGTCCATCGTGTAGGCGACCTTCATGCCACGTCCACCGCCGCCGAATGCGGCCTTGATGGCAATCGGAAGTCCGTGGCGCTCCGCGAAGGCGGTGACCTCTGCGGCATCCGCGACGGGTTCCTTAGTTCCCGGAGTCATAGGGGCGTCAACAATAAGAGCAATATTGCGCGCCGTGACCTTGTCTCCGAGCTTGCGGATGGCCTCCGGGGGCGGGCCGATCCAGTTCAGACCCGCATCGATGACTGCCTGCGCGAAATCGGCGTTTTCGGAAAGGAAGCCGTAGCCCGGGTGAACTGCGTCGGCGCCGGACTTCTTCGCGGCGGCGAGGATCTTGTCGATGTCCAGGTAGGTTTCCGCCGAGGTCTGGCCGTTCAGAGCCAGTGCCTCGTCGGCCATGCGTACAAAAGGCGCCTCCGCGTCCGGATCTGCATAAACGGCAACGGTAGCGATGCCCTCGTCGCGCGCAGCCCGGATGACGCGTACTGCAATCTCGCCACGATTGGCGATCAGTACCTTCGTCAAGGGGGCAGCGGTGCTGGAAGTCACGGGCAATCCTTTCGGGTCAATAGTTAGGGGTTAGTTAATGAGGCTACACTGCCCACTTAACCGCGCTCGATGGGCACGCGCATCATGTTTCCCCATTCGATCCACGAGCCATCGTAGACGCGCACGTCCTCCCATCCCAGCAGGAAACGCAGAACGAACCACTCCAGGGCTGCGCGGGCTCCGTTGTTGCAGTAGACAACGGTGGGGCGGGTGGGATCCAGCCCCAGGCCATTGTGGTTGGCCTCGATTGCTTCCGCGGAGCAGAAACGGGAATTCGCCAGAAGCGACGAATCGGCGCGGTGGTTGACGGCTCCCGGGACGTGGCCATTGCGGCGGATCGGGTAGCCGGGCAGGGTTACTTCGCCGGTGTACTCTTCGGCATCGCGCAGGTCGATGATCTGGCAGCCTTCGAACTTCGTGCGCAGCTCATCGACGAAGATGCGGTGGGTGTGATCGTTACGGCGGGAGGCCACGGAGTAGCCGGGCTGCTGCGGGATGTCATCGACGGCATAGGAGATTTCGCGTTCCTCCTGCATCCAGGCATCGCGTCCGCCATCCAAGATGCGCACGTCCGGGTGGCCGAAAAGCTCGAAAACCCATAGTGCGTAAACGGCCCACAGGTTGGCGTGGTCGCCGTAAAACACCACGGTGTCCTCCCGCGTGATGCCCAGGCGATCCATGAGTTCCTCGAACTCCTTGGAGCCAATAAGGTCGCGCCACACAGGGTCCGAGAGGTTTTCGTACCACTTGACCCGCACGGCGGTAGGAATGTGACCAATATCGTAGAGCAGCGAATCCGCGTCCACCTCGACGACCTTCAGTCCGGGGGTTCCTAGCTTGGCGCCGAGCCAAGCGTTCGTGACCAGCTTGTTTGGGTGCGCGTACTGCTGGAGCTGAGGGCTGGGGTCGAATTCGATTCCCATAAATACCTGCCTTTCGATCGTTTGAAAGTCTAGCGCCTTATGAGGCGCCTTTCTTCCACTGCCGTGCGGGCCGAGTGGTCGTAGAATTGAAGGTGTTGGTCAGACAAGGCCACACGCACTGTATTTTTACTTCCAGAGCTAGGGGAAACCGTGCACAAGAACATTGTTGTCTTTGAGGTTCAGGGCGGAAACGACAAGGGTGAGGACGGCCACCGCCGCGACACGATGCCGATCGTCGAGGCTATCCGCGAGAAGGGCTGGGGTGCCGAGGTTGTCTACTTCGACCCGGAGAAGACCAACGAGATCTACGAAGACGTTGCCGCTAAGTACGACGCTTACATTTCCCGCGTCAACCCAGGCCACATTCCCGGTGGCGAAAAGGGCTACTTCGACATGCTGACCAAGCTGACGGAGGAAGCCGGCCTGGTTGGTATGTCCACCCCGGCCGAGATGATGGCCTACGGTGCGAAGGATGCGCTGGTGAAGCTGAACGACACCGATCTGGTGCCGGACGATACCGCTGCCTACTACGACGTCGATTCCTTCCACAAGACCTTCCCGACCTCCCTGTCCTATGGTGAGCGTGTGTTGAAGCAGAACCGCGGCTCCACCGGCTCGGGCATCTGGCGCGTGCAGCTGGAAGACAAGCAGCTGGCCGAAACCGTCGAGCCGGGTACGGCTCTGCCGCTGGACACGAAGCTGAAGTGCACCGAAGCTGTCGACAACCACACCGAGGTTCGCGAGCTGGGCGAGTTCATGGACTTCTGCGACCAGTACATCGTGGGCGACAACGGCATGCTGGTGGACATGCGCTTCATGCCGCGCATCGTCGAGGGCGAGATCCGCATCCTGCTGGTCGGCCCGCACCCGGTGTTCGTGGTTCACAAGAAGCCGGCCGAGGGTGGCGATGCGTTCTCCGCAACCCTGTTCTCTGGCGCAAAGTACACCTACCAGAAGCCGGAGGAGTGGCAGGACCTGGTCGACATGTTCGCCGAGGCTCGCCCGGTTATTGCCGAGAAGCTGGGTGGCGACAACATCCCGCTGATCTGGACCGCCGACTTCATGCTGGCCGATGACGACGAGACTGGCGAGGACACCTACGTCCTGGGTGAGATCAACTGCTCCTGCGTGGGCTTCACCTCCGAGCTGGACATGGGTATCCAGCAGCTGGTGGCCGAAGAGGCCATTAAGCGCGTAGAGGCAAAGCACGCCTAAGCGCGTCAGCGCAACACTGACGTTTTTGGCGTCAAAAAATATTTGTTTAACTACATAACCCGTCGCGGGGCGTTAGAGTGAGGCGCATCACGTCCTCAATCTCCGAAAGGATCTAACCCCCGCGATGATTAACCACGACGTTCGCGTCCACCCCTCGGCCGACGACTTTCCGCAGGAAGAGCACCTCGCATGGAAGGTCGCGCAGGTCGCCGCCGACCCGGTCGAGGTGCCGCAAGACACCGCGGACATGGTGGTCAACCGCATCATCGATAACGCGGCCGTCGCTGCCGCCTCCCTCATGCGCCGCCCCGTCACATCGGCGCGCACCCAAGCGCTGTGCCACTCTGGGCCCAGCGCTGTTTTTGGTACGGACGCCACCGTCTCCCCCGAATGGGCCGCCTGGGCCAACGGGGTAGCGGTGCGCGAGCTGGATTTTCACGATACGTTCCTGGCCGCCGAGTACTCCCACCCAGGTGACAACATTCCCCCGATCTTGGCCGTAGCGCAGGCGCGCGGGCTGGGCGGGCGCGATCTGATCCGCGGCATCGCCACCGGCTACGAGATTCAGGTGGACCTGGTTAAGGGAATTTCCCTGCACAAGCACAAGATCGACCACGTGGCGCACCTGGGGCCTTCCGCGGCCGCGGGCATCGGCACGCTGTTGCGCCTGGACCCGCAGGTGATCTACCAGGCCGTCGGTCAGGCCCTGCACACCACTACGGCGACGCGCCAGTCCCGCAAGGGGCTCATCAGTTCGTGGAAGGCTCACGCGCCCGCGTTCGCTGGAAAGATGGCGGTGGAGGCCGTGGATCGAGCCATGCGCGGCGAGGGCGCCCCGGCTCCGATTTGGGAGGGCGAGGACGGTGTGATCGCTTGGCTGCTGGACGGCCCGGATGCCCACTACGTGGTGCCGCTGCCGGAGGCGGGGGAGCCGAAGCGGGCGATCCTGGATACCTACACCAAGGAGCACTCCGCGGAGTACCAGTCCCAGGCGCCGATCGACCTGGCTCGTCGTATGCGGGACAAGATCGGGGATCTCAGTCAGGTGGAAAGCATCGTGCTGCACACCAGCCACCACACTCACTACGTGATCGGCACGGGCTCGAACGATCCGCAGAAGTTCGATCCGAAGGCTTCGCGCGAAACGTTGGATCACTCCGTGATGTACATCTTCGCCGTCGCTCTGGAGGACGGCGAGTGGCACCACGAGCGCTCCTACGCCCCTGAGCGCGCTCAGCGCCCGGAGACCGTGGAGCTGTGGCACAAGATCTCCACCGTGGAGGATCCGGAGTGGACCCGTCGCTACCACTCCACCGACCCGGCCGAGAAGGCCTTTGGCTGCAAGGCGGTGGTCACTCTGCGCGACGGCACCGAGATCGTCGATGAGTTGGCCGTGGCCGACGCTCACCCGCTGGGCGCCCGCCCGTTCGGCCGCGCCGACTACATCAACAAGTTCCGCACCCTGGCCGAGGGCGTGGTGGACGAGGCCGAGCAGGATCGCTTCCTTGCTGTGGCCGAGGCCACCGCGGACCTGGCCCCCGGCGAGCTCGGCCAGCTGAACCTCGTGGTCAGCGACGATGTGCTGGCCCGCGCACCACAGATCCCCGGCGGTATTTTCTAAGAAAGGACCACTCACCATGACCGATCCAATCAAGGTTTCCAACGCTCCCTTCGACCGCGGACGTACCGACTTCACCACCCCGCGCGCCCAGTCCAGCAAGACCTCCAACGCCACCGGCACCGACAAGAACATCAACAAGGGTCTCAACGGCGTGGTGGTGGATACCTCGGCCGTCTCCAAGGTGAACCCCGAGACCAACTCCCTGACCTACCGGGGTTACCCCGTCGAGGAGCTGGCAGAACACTGCACCTTCGAGGACGTCGCCTACCTGCTGTGGAACGGCGAACTACCGGACTTCCGGGAGCTCGAGCAGTTCCGGCAGCGCGAGCGTGCCCTGCGCCCCATCGACCGCAGCATGCTGGATCTCATCAACTCTCTGCCGAAGACCGCCCACCCCATGGACGTGCTACGCACGGCGGTCAGCGTGTTCGGCACGGAGGACCTGAACTCGCACGACCGGAGCTCCGATGCGGTGCGCCGCACCGGGTTGACCCTGCTGGCCAAGCTGCCGACGATCATCGCCTATGACCTGCGCCGACGTAAGAACCTGGGATACATTGCGCCGTCCCGCGACCGGGATATCGCGGAGAACTTCCTGTACATGTGCTTCGGCGACGGCGAGGACAGCCCCGCCAACAACCGTGACGACGTGGAGGCCTTCGACCAGTCCCTCACCCTGTACGCGGAGCATGGCTTCAACGCCTCCACCTTCACCGGCCGCGTGATCAGCTCCACCATGAGCGACGTCTACTCTGCCGTCACCGGCGCCATCGGCGCCCTCAAGGGTCCGCTGCATGGTGGCGCGAACGAGGCCGTGATGCACAACTTCCTCGCCGTCGAGGATCCGGCTGCCGCTGAGCAGTGGGTGCTGGACCAGTGCGACGCGAAGAACAAGATCATGGGCTTCGGCCACCGCGTGTACAAGAAGGGCGACTCGCGCGTGCCCACCATGGAGGCCGCCATGCGCCGCACCGCCGCCAACCACGACGGCCAGCGCTGGGTGGAGATGTACGACAACATGCAGAAGGCCATGGACCAGCGCACCGGCATCCAGCCGAACCTGGATTTCCCGGCGGGTCCGACCTACTACATGCTGGGTATCGACATCCCGTTCTTCACCCCGATCTTTGTCATGGCCCGCGTCGTCGGCTGGACCGCTCACATTGTGGAGCAGAACGCCGACAACGCCCTGATCCGCCCGCTATCCAGCTACGTCGGCCCGGAGCAGCGTGCCGTCAAGGCCGACTAGCCCCAGAGGTCGGAAAAGTCGTATCCGAAGTGCGCCAGCCCCCGCCGTAGGGCGGGCAGCGATAACCCGATCACGGCCGATGGGTGCCCGTCGATGCTTTCGATGAACCACCCGCCGAGCGCCTCCAGGGTGAAGGCTCCGGCGCACTCCAGCGGCTCGCCGGTGGCCGCGTACGCCTCGATGGCGCGATCGGACACGTCGGCGAACTGGATCTGTGTGGCGACAACCTCCTCGTAGATCTGGCCCGAGGCGGCGTCGATAAGAGCATGCCCAGTGATCAGCTCCGCGCGTTTCCCGCGCTGCTGGCGCCACCGTCGCACCGTCTCTTCGCGCGTGTGCGGCTTGCCTTGCAGCTCGCCGTCGATGAGCAGCATGCTGTCGCCGCCCAGCACCAGCTCTCCCTCGACCGCCCGCGCCTTTGCGGTGGCTAGGTGCTGCACATAGTCCGCCGGGGTAGGGTTCACGAGTCCCGCCACGGCGGCTTCTTCGTCCACACCGGGGGAGACCTTGCGCGGGTACACTCCGGCGGCGTTCAATACCTTCTCGCGCGCGGGCGAGGTGCTAGCCAGCGTGAGCTGCATGCCCTAGCCCCGCGGCATCCGCGGATTGCGGAACGCGCCCGGGTTGCCGTGTAGCACCCCGCGCCCGTAGTGCCCGCGCGTATCGGGCTTCGCGTTGCGCAGTGCCTCGGCCTCCGTGGCCAGGTCGTCAACGATGAGTTGCAGCGCCCGGGTCTCTACCTCGTCCGGGTTGCCCTTGATCACCTGAAATTCCGTCACGCGCTTCCTCCTAGAACGGCAGGTTGTCGTGCTTGCGTGGGTAGCTATCTTCGGCCTTGCGCTCCACCAGTCGCAGGCCGTCGATGATGCGGGTGCGGGTCTCGGAGGGCGGAATCACCGCGTCGACCAGGCCCCGCTCCGCGGCGGAGTAGGGTTCCGCCTGGTAGCTATCGTCCTGCGCGATCTGCGCGGTCGGCCATGCGTACACCAGGTCGGTGCCCAGGCGCTTAGCGCCCAGCGAGAGGTACGCGTCCCCGAATGCCTTGCGCGTAATCACCGCGATCTTGCCCACGGAGGCCTCGGCCGTCACGCCGATCAGCTTCGCGGTGCGGCGGAACAGTGCGTCCGGCGCGTAGCCCGCCGAGTCCACGAAGGTCACCAGCGGCACGTTGAACGCGTCGCAGAAGCGGATGAAGCGTGCTGCCTTCTCGGCCGCCGCCACGTCAATCGCCCCTGCCTGCTGTTCGGGCTGGTTCGCAATGACGCCCACACTTCGGCCGCCCACCCGCGCCAGCGCCGTAATCAGGTTCGGTGCGTGGAGTTTCTGCAGTTCCAGCAGGGTGCCGGCGTCCAGCACGCGGTCCAGTACCTCGTGCATGTCGTAGGTCTGCGCGTCCGCGTCGGGGATCAGGTCGTCCAGTTCGCCCGGCTCTGCCGAACCGTCCTCGCCAGGCAGCGGGAGCGCCCGGTTGTTGCTGGGCAGGTAGCTCAGGAGGTCCGCGACGAGTCCCAGCGCGGAGGCGTCATCCTCGGCGACAAGGTGGGCGGTGCCGTCTGCGGCGTCACCTACAAAGCCCCCGGCGCCCTTGACCGCAACGACGACATCGGAAAGAACCACCGAGTGCACCAGCGCGCCACTGGTGGGGCCGGCGACCAGCGCGATCTGCGGAACCACGCCGGAGAGCTTCGCCTGCAGATTATGGATGCGGGAGAAGTACTCGAGGGCGGCGATGCCCTCCTTCGGGCGGGCGCCCGTGCCCTCGTAGATGCCGATTAGCGGGGTGCCGGACTTTACGGCCAGCTCCATGACCTTCAGGATCTTCTCGCCCGCGGTTTCGCCGATCTGGCCGTCGAAGAGGGTCGCGTCCTGGGAGAACACGCACACCGGGCGACCGTCGATGGTGCCATAACCGGCGACGATGCCATCGGTGACGGGGCGGAACTTGTCGGCCTTGAAGGCGGTGGCGCGGTGGCGGGCCAGCGCGTCGGTCTCCACGAAACTACCGGCATCCAGCAGTGCATCCACGCGGCGACGGGCGCGCGGAATCTCGTCCCCCTGCGGCTTGTGGGTCTCCGCCAGGCGATCGCGGAGGTCGGCGATCTTCCCGGCGGTGGTCGATGTGTCGGTGGTAGAGCTCATGGTGGCCATAATACGGCGTAAAAACTCCAGCGCCGTGATTGGTGGGGCTAGAGTGTCTGAGGGAAGGCATGTGAAGAGAAAGGACGGTAATGCCATGCGCGCGCCCCTGGACCCCCGCCGCCTGGCCGAGCGCCTGGCCCCGCTCGGCTATCGCCACGTCGAGGTGCTAGAGACCACCGGCTCCACCAGCACCGACTTGGCCGACCGCGTGCGCTGCGGCGAGAACCTGCCTGACATGTCCTTACTCATGGCCGAGGAGCAGACCGCAGGGCGCGGCCGCAAGGGGCGTTCCTTCGAAGCCCCGGCCCGCAGCCAGCTGATCTGCTCGGTGCTGGTGCGCCTGCCGGACGTGCCGGTCGACCGTATTAGCCTGCTCCCACTGCTGACCGGCCTGTCGATCGTGGAGGGCATCCGCGCCAGCGCCGACATTCCCATCCAGTTGAAGTGGCCCAACGACTGCGTGCTGGATGGCCGCAAGCTGGTGGGCATCCTGGTGGAGGCCGTGCATCTGGATCCGCACCCGGCGATCATCCTGGGCTTCGGTATTAACTACGACCTGCAGACCGACGAGCTGCCCGTCGCCCACGCCAGCTCCATCGACCTCGAATGCGCCCGCCTGGGGATGCCCTGCCCGACGCGCGAGGACGTCGCGGTGGCCGTGTTCGCGGAGCTGGCGGCGAATCTGGAGCGGTGGCGTCGACTAGGAGGGGCGGCCCAGACCGTGCTGCCGCGATACCGCCAGGCTTCCGCGACCATCGGCACGGCCGTGCGTGCTTTCCTGCCCGGCGACGAGATCGTGGAGGGCACGGCGACCGACATCGACGACGACGGCGAGTTGCTGGTCCGCACCGCGGAGGGCACGCGCCTGATCCGCGCGGGCGAGATCGTGCATCTGCGCGCCGACGGCACCGGCGACTACGGAGGGCGCTACGCATGAGCAAAATAACCTTCGACCCGGACGAGCAGATCCTCGCCGAACTCAGCCCTGCGCGCCGCTCCATGTTCTTCCCCGTCCTGCGCCTGCTGTTGTGGACGGGCCTGTTCTGGATGGGCATCGGCGCGCTGGATCAGTACATGGCCACCCAATTTCTGGACGCCCCTACGGTGGAAGCCTGCATGTGGCTTCGGCGGGGCCTGCTGGTTGCGTGGCTGTTGGTGTGCTGGAGGCGCTGCGTGCGCCACCTGGTTTTCCGCGCACGCTCCCGCATGCTGCTGACCGACAGGCGCCTGATCACCGCGACCGGCCACCTGCGCAGTCGCATTGGCCAGATCCCACTGGCCAACGTGGTGGATTGCAGGGCCCACCGGGGCGACGTGGCGGTGTACGTGGCCGGGGCGCGCGTGCCTTTGGTGCTGCATTCGGTTCCCTATACCCGCAAGTTCGAGAGGCTGCTGAAGAGCCAGATTAAGAGTGTCGGGACGGGGAACTATAGTTGGGAGCTGTGAGTGAGAGCAATGGGAATAACACAGCCGACTGGTCTTTAGCGCGCCCCGCCGCACACGCGCCGGGAGCGCCACTGGTGACGATCATCGGCGATGGTCAGTTGGCGCGTATGACTCAACAGGCGGCGATCGAGTTGGGCTTAAGTTGCCGTGTGCTGGCCGGGGCGCCGGATTCCTCGGCCGCACAGGTAACCGCCGATGTCGTGCTGGGGGATTACGCACTGGAGGAGCACGTCCGCGAGGTTGCCCAGGATTCCGACGCGGTGACCTTCGACCATGAGCACGTTCCGAACCGCTTCCTGGATGCCCTCATCGCCGAGGGCGTGAACGTCCAGCCGCAGCCCGCGGCGCTGATCAACGCGCAGGACAAGCTGGTGATGCGCAAGAAGCTGCGCGAGCTGGGAGCCCCGGTGCCGCCCTTCGCTGCTATCGAGTCAGCCGATGACATCGCCGGGTTTTTCGAGGCCGTGGGCGGCCAGGTCTGCCTGAAGGCCCGCCGAGGTGGCTACGACGGTAAGGGCGTGTGGTTCCCCGACACGGTGGACGAGGCCCGCGAGCTGGTGGAGAAGCTGCTGGACAAGGAGATCCTCCTGATGGCGGAGAAGAAGGTCGCGCTGGTGCGCGAGCTGTCCGCCATGGTCGCCCGCACTCCGTCCGGCGAGGTGCAGGCGTGGCCGGCGGTCGAGTCCCTGCAGGAAGATGGCATCTGCGTGGAGGCCGTGGCACCCGCCCCGAACTCCACGCCGGAGATCCTGGCCGCCGCCGAGCAGTTGTCCCGTGACATCGTCACCGAGCTGGGCGTGACGGGCGTGCTGGCCGTGGAACTGTTCGAGACCACCGACGACAACGGCCAGCCGGAGATCATCGTCAACGAGCTGGCGATGCGCCCGCACAACACCGGCCACTGGACGCAGGACGGCTGCGTCACCAGCCAATTCGAGCAGCACGTCCGCGCCGTACTGGATCGCCCGCTGGGCTCCACGGAGCCGACCGCGCCGGTGGTGGTGATGGCAAACGTGCTGGGAGCGGACGAGGATCCGGCGATGCCGATGCACGAGCGCATGGATGCGGTGTGGCGTCGCTTCCCGAACGCAAAGATTCACATGTACGGCAAGGATTGGCGCCCGCGCCGCAAGATCGGCCACGTCAATATGCTGGGGGAGGATCCGGCGCGCACGCGCGAGCAGGCGCGGCTGGCCGCGAAGTTCCTGGAAACCGCCGAATGGGAGGACTAACCGATGACTGAGAACGCACGCACCCCGCTGGTCGGCCTGGTGATGGGCTCCGACTCCGACTGGCCCACCGTCGAACCGGCCGCCGAGGTGCTGGCCGAGTTCGGCATCCCCTTCGAGGTCGGCGTGGTCTCCGCGCACCGCACCCCGGAGCGGATGCTCGACTACGCCCGCACCGCCCACTCCCGCGGCGTGAAGGTGATCATCGCCTGTGCCGGCGGTGCCGCCCACCTGCCCGGCATGGTCGCCGCGGCTACTCCGTTGCCGGTGATTGGCATCCCGCGCGCACTTGGCAACCTGGATGGGCTGGATTCCCTGCTCTCCATCGTGCAGATGCCGGGCGGCGTGCCGACTGCCACCGTCTCCATTGACGGCGCGAAGAACGCCGGACTGCTGGCTGTGCGCACCCTCGCGGTGGCTGACGAGGCTCTGATGGACAAGATGGTCGAATACCAGGAGAATATGCGCGACGCGGTGCTGGAGAAGGATCGTGCCCTGCAGCAGAAGTTGATGGGGTGAAGCGTTCTAACTGGGTAGGGGTCGTCGGGGCTGCCTACTCATCTACTTTGTGGAGAACGGGAAAAACTCCTTGAGGCCTGTCGGTAGCAGAAAAACTATCTTGCAAAGTTCTTATAAAACCATCTTCGCAGAGGATTAAACTATCTGGTTTCGTGTCGTCTAGTTTCGCGGCCTGAACTCGGTATTTATCCCCTAGATGCGTCAGGGTTACATCATCTATATGGTCAATACTGCCAATTTTGTGAAGTCGAGTTCCTTTCTCGACGCTTATGTCTTGAATATTTGTGGAGTAGGATGATCTATCATTGCTTCCTTGGTAGAGGTCGACAATTCCGGGAAGAAAATCAACTTCATAGTCCCCGTCGGGCGTGGTTATTCTCAGGAAGCTGACGGTAAGGACCTGCCCTGTGTCTGGATTGGATACAACATCTCCATCATTCGGGCGACTTAATGGGCTGCCGGATAGGTCGATGATTAAATAGGCCATAATTTACCTCATCTCGCAATTTGTGTACCCCAAGAGACTGGCTCATCCCCAGCAGGTGTGAATCGTATTGTTTGGATGGCTGGTTTTAAACCAGGGAGCAAAGAAATCAAGATCCTCGATCGATAAGATTCTTATCCTACTCGGTAGAAGTATTTCTTGGGGGGATTAATGGCTCAAGAATCTCATTTAGGATTGCGCAAACAAGGGCGGCAATTAGGCAGGCATAGAAAGGCGTAAGGATAATGTAAAAAACAGCAGCCAAGAGAAAGGTGCCGCCAATTGTGGACACCCAGTACTCTGACGGGCAGATTCCGAGCATAATGAAAGCTCTAGCAACAATCGCAACTGAGATGTCCAATATCGGCGACAGGATGAGGACGGTTAAGCTCCACAGTGGCACAGCCCAAACGCCGCCGACGCTGAATCGCCAGTGCGCGTTTGGGATGATCCACTGCGTTGCAATCACAGTCAATACTATCGGGAGACATATGGCCACAAGGGTGAGGGTTAATGCAATGAGTGAGCCAAGTTCGCCGATTTGCTTCTTCATCAGTTTTAGAAGCCTAACATGATCTCCAGCCAATCTGCCATGTCTCGGGCTAGGTCTGGCGACATCCTCTGGTTGATCATATAGCGTTCGAACGCCATTTGTTGCCGAGCAGAAGTTGTTTCATCAATGGCCTGCTTGTTTACGGCGATAGGGTGCGACTGTAACTAGACTCTTCATACATGTCTTATGAAGCAGTTCCTCGCCCGGTGTGGTGGCGGGATGCCTCCTGGTGGGTGTTCGTATCCATCGCGGGCTTCCTATACTTCTTCCTCGGTGCCGGCGCGACATTCGGCAGCGGGATCGTTAGCGCCACCTGGCAGGTCGTGCTTGCAGTCGTTGGGCTGATCACCAGCTTCATCGGCCTGCTTCTGCAGAGGTTTCGGCCCGAGCCGGGCGTGGCAGTCGTGGCGCTCGGCATGTTTTTTTTCGCTGCGTCTGCGATGCTGGTCTGGCCTCTCGGCTACCTGGTCGTGGCCTACGAGGCTTACTTCATCTCCGCGAAGCTGACGCTGCGCCGCAAGCTGTGGCTGACTTTGCTGCTGCTCGGCTCTTTCTTCGCGATGGTGTGGGCGACTTGCTACAACGCGGGCACCACTGGGGTCGGCGTAGACTTTCGGACCGCCGAGTTCTGGCTATTCTGGGGGCTAATTGTCCTGCTCACCGTCTTGACCGTCGCCCTGATGTGGCTGACGGGCCGCTATTCGCTGCGCCGTGACCAGGCCGTTGAGGCGTTGGCCGCCCGCGCCGAACTCGCCACCGTTAGCGAGCGCAACCGTATCGCCCGCGAACTTCACGACATCGTCGCGCATTCCCTCACTGTCGTCATCGCGCAGGCGGACGGTGGTCGTTACGCGGGTCGCAAGGATCCCGACAAGGCCATCGAAGCCCTCGACACGATCGCCGCGCGTGGTCGTTCGGCTTTGACCCAGATGCGGGAGCTGCTCTCTGTTCTTCATGAGGACGCCCCCTCGCCGCGATCTACCAGCGTCACCCCTGGGGTGGCCGGCGTTCCCGACCTGGTGGCGGATGCAAAGCGCAGTGGGGTGCAGGTGCAGCTCAAGGTTATTGGCGAGCCGCGCCAGCTGGACGAGGTCCGCGACCTCAGTGTGTATCGCATCGTGCAGGAATCCCTGACGAACGTGCTGAAACACGCCGGCGCTGTGCCTGCCCAGGTGCGGTTGGAGTGGGAGCCTGCCCAGGTGACCATTAGCGTGGATAACGCGCCTGGCGACGAGCAGATCGAGGGCTCCGGGCGCGGCCTGACCGGCATTCGCCAGCGCGTGGCCATTCATGGCGGCACGGCTAGGTGGGGAGCTTCGGCGGTATACCCCGGAGGGTGGAACGTCACTGCTACGGTGCCTTATGCGAAGGAGGATTAAGTGATACGCGTAGGTTTGGCCGACGATCAGCAGCTGGTGCGCGCCGGGTTTGGCTTGGTGTTGGATTCGCAGGACGACATTTCGGTTGTCTGGCAGGCCGCCGACGGGCAGGAGGCCTGCGAGCTGGCAGAGTCGCAGCCCGTCGACATCATCCTCATGGATGTGCAGATGCCCCGCTTGGACGGCATCGAGGCGACCCGCCGGGTGGTTGCCGGCACCACCGGCGCCCGCGTGATCGTGCTGACCACCTTTGATAACGACAACTACGTCCTCGGCGCCGTGGAGGCCGGGGCCAGCGGTTTCCTGCTTAAGGACACCGACCCCGAGGACCTTATCTCCGCCGTCCGCACTGTCGGCGACTCCGCTGCCGTCATCAGCCCGAAGGCCACCGCGCGTCTGCTGCGCAACATTCGCATGGCGCAGGCTCCGCAGCGCCACGAGCCCGTCGAGCTCGACCTTCCCGACCCTCTGACCCCGCGCGAGCTTGAGATTTTGCAGCTCATCGCGCTGGGACTAAGCAACCAGGAGATCGCTGACAAGCTTTACATTTCGCTGCCCACCGTCAAGACTCACGTCGGCCGCGTGCTCACAAAGACCCAGTCCCGCGATCGTGTGCACGCGGTACTGTTTGCGTTTAAGCATCACCTCGTTCACGCTGACGATCTGCTAGAACAAACTTTCTAAAACTTCCACTTAAGCTTTAGGGATATTCTTGCTGTTCAGGCTGGTGGCGTCATTAAAAAAGAAAAAAGCTTTGGCTGGCTATTGACTTGGATTGTGCGTGTGTTCTATTCTGTGTTTAGGAAGTTTGGCGGGGGTAACCTCGCCGCATCACCAGGGGAGTTCCATGCACACGAAAGATCCCACCTCACCACCATCATTTCGAATAGCTACCTCGCAGGATCCGCTGACCATTGCGGCGCGAAACCTTAACCAACAACGGTTCCGCCTGATCATGGCATGCGTGCCGGACGGGGACGATCTGGTGCCCGATTTCTGCACCCGACTTGCCGTGCGCCTAGGCGTTTCGGTCGGAGTTGCGGAGGCCTGGGCCGAGGCCGCCTTCGTACTGCGCGACTATCCGCGCCTTGTCGATTACTTCGAAGAAGGCTGCTTCACCGACCGCCATGTATTGCGGGTGGCGCAGGATCTTTTTGCGGTGGCGCCGGACGATCGCTCGGTTGTTGAAGAAAAGGTTCTTTGCGAATTGACGCCCTCACGTCCCAACCAGCACGTGATGTCCCCGAGGACGATCCACAATCGCATCGCGAAGATTTTGCAGGATGTCGACCGCGACGTCGTACCTAAGGATGAGGCCACGCCGGCCGAACCGTGTTTGGGAGTGGATTGCCGCGACCCGGAGTACACCACGTTCACGCTGCGCGTTCCGCGGATGGAGGGCATCGAGATCGACAAGATCGTGCGCGCCACCGCCAAGAAATACGACTGCTCGCAGCCCGAGGCTATGGTGCGGCTGATCACCGGTAAGGCCGAGGTCTCCGTGACTTTGAACCTGTACCACGATCCGGCGAATGACGGCGCGGTGCTAGGGGAGGACCACTGGCTGAACCGCTCCGCCTCCAAGGCCTGGCTGCAGCGGGTGACGCACCTGTCCGCGCCGGGCTACGCGGAATGTGAGGGCTACGCGCCGACGGAGAGCATCAAGGCCGCCGTCGCGGGGCGTGACCTGCACTGTCGCTTCCCGGGCTGCGAGGTTCCCGCCTATAAGTGCCAATACGACCACGTGCGGCGCTACGGCAGCGGGCCGACGTCCACGGCAAACTTACACTTGCTTTGCTCGAAGCATCACAACCTCAAGACCGCGGGAAGCTGGGACGTCGCCCTGTATCCCGACGGGCACGAGGTGTGGACCTCCCACGGTGACGGGCACAGCGTGATCACAGAGGCCGAGGGGCCGCTGGGGCGCGAGACCTTCGCCCAGCGCAACGTCCGCAAAACCAAGGCACTGGCCGAATATCACCAGGCGATAGAGGAAAGGGGTGGCGGGCCGTCATACTGAGGTAGGACACGCAAGATCAACCCCTCGTCCGATGTGGGAACACCACCCCGGGCGGCAGCATGGGAACCATGATCATCGTGGAAAACCTCACCAAGAGGTACGGCAAGAAAACAGTAGTCAACGACCTTTCATTCACCGTCCCGGACGGGCAGGTGACAGGCTTCCTCGGACCCAACGGCGCGGGCAAGTCCACCACCATGCGCTGCATGCTTGGCCTCGACAAGCCGAGCGCCGGCAAGGTGACCTTCAGCGGCAAGGGATACGCCGGAGAGTTCGCAGGCCTGGATAACAAGCCCAGCATCGCCGGAGCGGTTCTGGATGCAGGCTGGTTCACCCCTGCCCGCAGCGGGCGCAACCACCTGCGCGTCATTGCGAAGGGTGCGGGCATCTCCGACAAGCGCGTCGACGAATGCCTCGACATGGTCGGCCTCACCAGCGCGGGCAAGAAGAAGGTCGGCGGCTACTCCCTCGGCATGAAGCAGCGCCTAGGCCTGGCCGCAGCCCTCCTTGGCAACCCGCAGCACCTGATCCTCGACGAGCCAGTCAACGGCCTCGACCCCGAGGGTGTGTCCTGGATGCGCCGCATTATCCGCCAACTTGCCGACGACGGCCGCGGTCTGCTGGTCAGCTCTCACCTGCTCAGCGAGATGCAGCAAACCGCCGATCGCCTAGTGCTGATCGGCCAGGGCAAGCTCATCGGCGAACAGACTCTGGACGAGTTCCTTGCCGGAGGCGCGCACGTAGAGGTCGAGTGCAAGGAAGCCGTCCTGCTGGCAGACAGTCTCCGCAACCGCGGCTTCCAGGTCGATCTGGAAAGGGAGCGGACGCTGCGTGTGGGCGTCGACAACATGCCAGAGAACGAGGTACGCGCGGTGATCGCAGAAACGGCGCTGGAGGAGAGGTTCGCGGTGACCAAGCTCGCGACCACTGCAGACAACCTGGAACAGCGCTTCCTCGCCGCGACGGCGGGGCAGCAGGAATACCGCACCAACTAGGCCCGACCCAAGAAGAAAGAGACAAACAATGCTCAAAGCAATCTCCTCCGAAGTTACGAAGCTGCTCACCCTCCGCAGCACGTGGATCTACGTCATCCTGTTCACGGGCTCGCTGTATGGGCCGGTTACGCTGTACATGCTTTTCAGCGATTCCTCGCAGATCGATACGGACTGGCCCGACCTGCTCGCCGGCGGGATGATCTTCCTGATGATCGCCATCGTTTTCGGTGCGTCCACCGCGGGCGGCGACATTAACAACCATATGACGGCCCACTCCTTCCTCACACAGAAGAGCAGGAGCTCGTGGCTGCTGGCTCGCGCACTGGTGGCGGCCGTGTTCGCGGAGCTGAATTTCTTGGCCGGCGCCGCACTGAGCTGGCTGGTAGTGACTATCTTCCCGGCGGGTAACTTCACCGGCGAGAAGTCGCTAGTCCTCTGGGGCTACGCCGTGGCTGTCCCGGCTCTGGCCGTGGTGGCTGTGGGAATCGCAGCGCTGCTGCGCAACCGCGTGGGCGCGATTTCTCTGCCGCTGGTCTGGATGCTGGTCGTCGAGGGCTTGCTTGCCGCCGGAGGGCGGCAGATCTCCTTCCTGAAGACGCTGTATCACCTGTCCCCGGGCAACCGCGTGCAGGACATGATCTCCTGGGTAGACTCCACGAACCACGACGGAATGGCCACCCCGACCTCGGGATTCGTGGTGCTGATCGTCTGGATGGTCGTCATGCTGGCGCTGGGGCTGTACAGCAACAAGGCCCGAGACGTGAAGTAGTTTTTGATAGCCTGACGACATGATCGCAGTCAAAGAATTAACGAAAAAGTATGGGTCCACGGAGGTTCTCCATGGGCTGACTTTTTCGGTTCCAGATGGCCAGGTCACTGGCTTTCTGGGGCCGAATGGTTCCGGTAAGTCCTCCACGATGCGCTGCATCCTGGGGCTCGACACGATAGGTAAAGGCGAAGTCACCTTTAATGGCAAGCCTTTGAGTTCCTACCGCGCGCAGCGTCCTCACATCGCCGGCGCGCTACTGGAACCGACCTGGTACATGCCCGGCCACTCCGCCCGGGCGCACATCCGCTCCATCGCCCAGGCGGCCGGGATCTCGCAGTCCCGCGCCGACGAGTGCCTGGAGCTGGTGGGCCTGGCCGAGGTGCAAAAGCGCAAGATCAAGAAGTTCTCCCTCGGCATGAAGCAGCGCCTGGGTCTGGCCGTGGCTCTGCTGGGCGACCCGCAGCACCTCATCCTCGATGAGCCCGTCAATGGCCTCGACCCCGAAGGTGTGCACTGGATGCGTGGACTGATCCGCCGCAGCGCCGCCGAGGGGCGCGCCGTGCTGGTCAGCTCCCACCTGCTGCACGAGATGGAACTCACCGCCGACCGCCTTGTCGTCATTGGCAAGGGCTCCCTCATCGGCGAGTACACCATGGATGAGTTCCTGCGCACGGGCGCCCAGCCCACCATCCGGATGCGCGTGGCCGATCCCGATTCTTTTGTGGACGCCACCTCGCGCCTGGATGGCGTAAACCTCACACGGCAAGCCGACGGCTCCCTGGAGTTCGCCTCCGAAGCCCCCGACCTGGACAGGCGCCTCGGCGAACTGGCGCGCGACACCGGCGCGGTGGTTCTGGAGATGGCACCGCAGCGCGCAGGCTTGGAGCAGAAGTTCCTGGACGCGACCGGCCAGGCAGTGGAGTACCGAACTAAGGACAGGAGGGGCCAGTAATGCTAGGAATCATTCGCAGCGAATGGACACGCTCGCGCGTCATGTGGGGCACCTGGATCATGCTGGGGTTCGTCCTGCTGTTCTACATCGGGGCAAATGCGTTGACTCTGAGCTACTACAGGTCCGAATACGGAGCGAACGAGCCCGAGATCGGCCTGACAGAGCTGGGCGTGGGGCTTATGCCGGCTTACTTGCTGATCCTGTCGCTATCGGCCGTGCGAGTCAGCGGTACGCGCGGGCACAACCTGCATGCGCAGTCCTTCTTGGTGATCCCCGCCCGCTGGCAGCAGCTGTTCGCGCAGATGTTTGTCAACGCAGCCCTGGCGATGGTGACCATGGCTGTTGCGGTGGGAGTATCGCTGGCGATGGTGGCGACCTTGCCGCAGGAGCTAAACACAGACCAGCTGCCGCTGCTGGGCTATACGATCCTATTTGCTGGGCTGGTCAGCCTGATGGCCTCGGCGATCGGCGTGTTGATTCCCTCCCCGGCCGGCGCCGTGGCGCTGCCGCTGGTGTGGGCCACCGCGGTGGAGCTGATCTCTCAACAGCTCAGCCAATGGATTGCCGAATACATTGCGCCATACCTGCCATTCAACAACATCTGGATGATCCTGGGCGGCAACGTCTCCGTCGGCAAGCACGACACCCCGGTCAGCGTGGCGATCGTCGTCGCCTGGACGGTTGTGCTGGTGGCCTGGGCCTTCCTCGTCCACCAACGCAAGGACGTTAAATAGTCGCGTTCTCCGCCGCTGCGATCTCGGCAGTGGGCTCGGTGGCCATCACCACCGACCCGCCGTCGCGCAGCGGCTTTAGCGTATCCAGCATCGACTGGGTATCGGTCCATGCGGGCACCAGCACCCGCGGACCAGCGGGGGCGGCGGCCACAGCCGGGCCGGGGTAGGTATCGGGTTGCACGCGCAGCTCGGGGGAGAAGTCGTTCACTCCGAAGGGCAGCTCGCCGCCGGATTCCTCCACGCCGCGGCCAAACGGGTCGTCGGAAAGTATGAAAACCTCACCCGAGTGGGCCTCCGCCAGGTTGAAGTCGTCGGTAAAAAGCACGTCGCAGGAGTCGGCGTCCACAATAGAAACACCAGTCCGCCAGCAACCCAGAACAATCATGAGTGGCTGCCAACCCGGGGCACAGGCGATCCCGACGGAGGTCGGGGCGAGCGAATCCAGCAGGTGGGCGGCCTTCGACTGCCAGTTGTGCAGCGTCTGGGCGGACAGCTCCATGCGGCCCGCCGGAGTGTAGGTGGTCAGGCGCGGGCTGGCCGGATCCTGCGCTACGAGTGGGGCAATAATATCCATTAGTTCACACACATCGGACCGTCGCCACCGGCGTCGATCGGATCCTTACGGTCGGTGCCCTGGCCGGTACCCGGCGTGCCAACGGTGGAGGGCTTGGCGGCGGTGGAAGTGGAGTCGGCAGTGGTGCCCGCGCTCGTGGTCTCGTCCGGGATGCCATCGCCGTCGAGGTCCTTCATGCCCTCGGTCAGCGTGCCGACATTCGGATCATCCGGCTTGGTCAGCGGGGCGGACTGCTCCAGAATGCCCGGACCGGCGTAGGTGCCGGACAGGGTGACGGACAGCTCGTGTTCGTCCAGGGAGGAATCCTGGACGACAGGCAGCCCGCCCAGCTGCTTGGCCAGCGCCCGGGCGGCCGGATCGTCAGCGTTCTTCGCGTTGACCTGGGACTCCGACACACCGGTCTCCGGGTGGTTACCCACCTTGCCGGACTTGTAGCCGTACTGCTTTGCCAGCTCCGACACACGCGCCGCCAGGCCGGCCTGCTCGGAAGCGTTGAATACGTTGACCTTGTAGTCCCCGGCCTTGTAGTCGGTAATGTCCGCCGGCTTGTCGGAGGTGGGTTCCTCCTCGCCCGGCTTGTCGCCCAGCAGTTCCTTGAAGAACTTGTGGACCTGGTCGGTATCGACCGTGACGACGGACTCTCCGTAGTCGCCGGTGCCGTCGATGCTGGTGACGGGGATGGTCTGGAAGCTCACGTCGCCGCCGGCCATGTTCTGCATCTGTGTAGCCAGGCCCATGACATCCCAGCCGCTATCCAGCACCACGGAGCGCTGCACCGCGTTGTTGAGCTTGGACATGCTGCCGGGATCCGTCAGCGTCTTCGAGGACAGGACGTGGTTGGCCAGGCTGGCCATGTACGCCTGCTGGCGGGTGATGCGATCCAAGTCACCGCGGGGCAGTTCGTGGCGCTGGCGGACAAAGCTCAGCGCATCCTGGCCGGTGAGGGTCTGGCGCCCGGCCTTGAACTTCGCGCCGGACAGGGGCTCGTCCACCTTGTTTTTCAGGCACACGTCCACGCCGCCGACCGCGTCGGTCAGCAGCACAAAGCCCAGCAGGCCGACCTCGGCGTAGTGGTCCACGTTGATGCCGGTGAGGTCAGCCACAGAACTAATTAGCGCCTGTCGTCCGGCCTCGGTGGACTTCTTGTCGACCTCGGATTTGTTGGTCTCGCCGTTCTTGGACAGTTCCTGCGACTTCTCGAACTTCGCCGTGCCGTACACGCCGTTGAGCTTCATGTTTCCGTAGTCGCGGGTGCGCACGTAGGTATCGCGGGGCAGAGATACTGCGGTGGCGGAGGATCCATCATTCGGGATGCGGATCAGGATCATCGTGTCTGTGTTGGTGGCCTCTTCCTCGCCAGCGCGGAGCATGTCGATCTCCTGCTGCGACAGCGGATTGCCCTTCGCGTCCGTGCGCGAATCCACGCCCACCAGCAGAATGTCGGTCGCCCCATCGGGCTGGTTGCCGAGGTTCAGGTTATCGGCCTGAGCAAGACCATCGTTGAGGTTGCCGACGGCCATGTAGCCGATCCCCATCACGACCAGCGATAGTGCCGAGACTGCGGCGACTACTCCGCGCGACAGTCGGGAACCGATCTGCTTGGCTTCCCGGCCGCCCGGGGCTGCCTGGATACGCCGCGAGTGGCGGCCTCTTTCATGCTCAGTCATTGTTATCACTTTAGCGGCAAAAATGCGGCTGGTGTAGTACTGGATTTATGAGTGTTTTGGTTTTCGGCGCCTCCGGCCAAGTCGGCCGCGCACTGTTGCGCCTCCGCCCGGACTTTGTGCCGGTAGGGCGAGCGCAGGCGGATCTGGCGGTGGCAGGTTCTGTGGATTCTTTCTTATTGACGCCACCGTCTCCCGTCGAAGCCATCGTCAACCTCGCCGCATTCACAGCGGTCGACGATGCCGAAAAGCCTGAGAACGCGAGTGCTGTGCACCAAGTGAATGCGGTAGCCCCTGGGCGCATGGCCTCCTGGGCGTGGGCGCACGGAGTGCCGATGCTACACGTCTCCACCGACTATGTGTTCCCGGGAACTCTGCCCGTGGGCTGGGAAAACCCAGTCGACGGCCAGCCCGCACCCGTGAACGCGTACGGGCGCAGCAAGCTGGAGGGGGAGCGGCAGGTTCTGAACTTCGGCGGGCACGTGGTGCGCACGGGGTGGGTGTACGACGCAGAGAGCCGGAACTTCGCCACCACCATGGTGCGCCTGGCCCGGTCGGGAGTGAACCCCACGGTGGTAGACGACCAATACGGCAGACCTACCCACGCCTCCGTGTTGGCGGCGGAGCTCGCCGCCATGGTCGACGGGAAGCGCACCGCAGCGATCAGCCACGTGACAGGCTCCGGTCCGGTGACCACCTGGTGTGGTTTCGCCCGCGAGATCTTCGCCACAATCGGCCACGACCCCCGGCGAGTGAAGGCTGTGCCGAGCAGCGAGTATCCCACCCCCGCGCACAGACCCCGCAACAGCACCCTGCAGATTCCAGCGAGTGGCCTGCCCGCGTGGCGAGATAGTTTGCGAGCCGCCCTGGGGTAACCTCAACGGCCATGACAGAGGCACCCATCGCGATTATCACCGTGACCTATTCACCGGGGGAGTACCTGGCCAAGTTCCTGGACTCGGTGCCGGCAAACGCCCGGGTCGTCATGGTTGATAACGGCTCCACCGACGGCGCGCCCGAAGCCGCCGCCGAGGCAGGAAAGGCGGAGTTGCTCTACAGCGGGGGCAACATCGGCTACGGAGCTGGCATGAACCTCGGCGCCCGCCACCTGCGCGCGGCTCGCGAGGCTGGAGAGATCAACCGGGACTACCTGGTGATTTCCAACCCGGACGTGGTGTTCAGCGACGGTGCGATCGACGAGCTTATGGAGGCGGCGCGGCGTCATCCTCGAGCAGCAGCGCTGGGCCCCCGCATCGTAGAGGCAGACGGCACCGCCTACCCGTCGGCACGCGCGGTGCCGCAGCTGGGGTCCGGCATCGGGCATGCGCTTTTCGGCAAGATCTGGCCGACGAACCCCTGGACCAAGCGCTACCTGGACGATGCCGACATGGACAGCGAACGGCCCGCGGGGTGGCTGAGCGGATCCTGCCTGCTGCTGCGTTGGGATGCGTTCGAGGCGCTGGGTGGCTTCGACGAGCGCTACTTCATGTACATGGAGGACGTGGACCTGGGCGACCGGCTGGGGCGCGCGGGCTGGCTGAACGTCTTCGTGCCCAGCGCCGAGATCCGCCACGCCAAAGGTCACGTGGCCGGCAAGCACCCCGACGTGGTGCTGAAGGCCCATCACGACAGTGCGTACCGCTTCCAAGCTGATCGGCTGCCCGGGCTGCGTTACCTGCCGGTGCGGCTGGTGCTCAAGGCGGGGCTGAAGGTGCGCGAGAAGATCGCAATTGCCGTGGCCCACGGCGTGGGTTCTACAGCGGGCCGTTAACAGTAGCTAATCTGTGAAAATTAACAGCGATAGCAAGGGTATAGAAAGGCTAAAGAAGTGGTAGATCTCGCAGCCACGACCGACGCAGTGATCCTGGTCGGCGGCAAGGGCACTCGATTGCGCCCCCTGACCAACTCCATCCCGAAGCCAATGCTGCCGGTGGCGGGCGCGCCCTTCCTGGAGCACCTGCTGGCTCGCATCAAGGAGGCCGGCATGACGCACGTTGTGCTGGGGACCTCGTTCAAGGCGGAAGTTTTCGAGGAGCACTTCGGCGACGGCAGCCACCTGGGGCTGGAAATTGAATACGTCGTGGAAGATGAGCCACTGGGCACCGGCGGTGGCATCCGCAACGTCCTGGACCACCTGCGCTACGACCGTGCGATGGTATTCAACGGCGACGTCCTGGGTGGAACGGACCTGCAGGCCGTGCTGAATACGCACGTCGAGCAAGAGGCAGACGTCACCCTGCACCTGCTGCGCGTTTCCGACCCCCGCGCCTTCGGCTGCGTGCCGACAGATGCCGACGGTCGCGTGAGTGCCTTCCTGGAGAAGACGGAAGATCCGCCGACGGACCAGATCAATGCGGGCAGCTACGTGTTCAACCGATCCGTGATCGAGAAGATCCCAGCCGGCCGCCCGGTCAGCGTGGAGCGCGAGATCTTCCCGGGATTGCTGGAAGCCGGCGCCCGCGTGTTCGGGCACGTGGATCAGGCCTACTGGCGCGACATGGGCACCCCAGCCGACTTCGTCCGCGGATCCTCGGACCTGGTGCGTGGTATTGCCCCTTCGCCACTGCTGGCTGGACGCAACGGAGAGAGCCTGGTGGATGAGTCCAGCGCCATCGCCGGGGGAGCGCTGCTGCTGGGCGGCACCGTGATCGGCCGCGGCGTGGAGGTCGGCGGCGGTGCACGCGTCGAGGAGTCTGTGATCTTCGACGGAGTGCAGATCGAAGCCGGCGCAACCGTTGAGCGCTGTGTTATTGCCGCGGGCGTGCGAATTGGCGCGCGGGCGCACCTGGTGGACTGTGTCATCGGTGAAGGCGCCGTCATCGGCGCGCGCTGCGAGCTGCGCGACGGGCTGCGCGTGTGGCCGGGAGTGAACCTGCCGGACGGTGGAGTGCGCTTCTCCTCTGATATTTAAGGCCGGTTTCGCGCCCGGCGAAAAAATTTAAAGAAATTTCACTACATCTAGTGTGTCCTGAACTAAAGGTTCAGGAGTACGCCCATATGTTGTGGTTTTAATTTTGGCCGCACGCATACATTGTGGTTGTGCGGCGTACCATTCGCTCAGGATTGCGGGGCGTATGGGGCGTATGTGGCTGCTGTGACTGGTGGGGCTCCCGGGATTTCGTCAAAGGTTGACGTGGTGTAATTACCAGTGTGTAATCTTCAGTAGACCGACAAAAACGAAGCCTTTCAATGGCGCCAATCAGATGAGGAGATCCCCGTGGACAAGTCAGTAGACACAGCCCTTCGTGGCCACTTTGCTGACGGTTCCTCGGCGGTTGAGCAGGAGGCGAACGTGGATAACGAAGCTCGCCAGAAGAACCTCTTCGATCTAACGCAGGACTTCGATCTACTCTTCGATGCTGTGGAACAGGACTGGCAGGAACAGGCCCTGTGTGCACAGACGGATCCGGAGGCCTTCTTCCCGGAGAAGGGCGGCTCTACTCGCGAAGCGAAGCGAATCTGCCAGGCATGTGGCGTGCGTGACGAGTGCCTGGAGTACGCCCTCGAACACGACGAGCGCTTCGGTATCTGGGGCGGACTCTCGGAGCGCGAGCGTCGCCGACTGAAGAAGCGTATCGGCTAATTAGCTTAAGCGGGGGTCGATCTGGTCGGGGGACACATTCAGGTAGCAGGCCACCAAGCGCACAATGATCATCCGTAGTAGTTCTCGAAGATCCTGCGCGGACGTTGCACGGGATTCTACGGGGCGGCGGAAGATGATGATGCGGGGGCGCGTCGGCGCCCCCTTGCTGTCCACGCCCGCCACGACTAGCCGCCCCAGGGGAACCTGGCCATCGGCGACAACATCCTCCGGCCACTGCCGGTAGCCAGCACTCAGCCGCATGCGCGGGACAACGTCGACAGCAATGTCGAGGCTGGACAGTTCGGCGTCAAAACGCTCCAGGATTGGCTCGAAGGCATCGATAACCGCATCGTCGAAGCGCTGCGAACGCGACTTATTGCGCGGCACCTCCGGCAACAAGATGCCGCGGATGCCTCGACCGCGGGGATCCTGCCTCATGCGCGCCTCTTGCCTCATAGCCCCACATCTTAACCGCGGTACAGCGACATGCCACGAGGGCACGCTCGAAAGCGGACGGAAAAGGGCTACACTAATGCGCGTGACTTTCATCCGACAATGCTCTCGCCCCGGCTGCGGCAAACCCGCCGTCGCGACGTTGGAGTTCAACTATGCAGAGCAGCTAGCCATCGTGGGGCCGCTGAGCGTTAGCGGAAATCCGCACCGGTGGGATCTGTGCGAAAACCACGCCCGCCGCACCACCGTCCCCCAGGGCTGGCGGCTCGAATTTGTCGACGCCCCGGCAGAGGAGGCTGACGAAGAAGACCTTATGGCCCTGGCGGAAGCGGTGCAGCAGGCCGCAGAACACGATGCCGAGGAAGCACCGCAGCCAGCCCCCCGGCTTTACCGGCGCTCCGAAATCCCGGAGGCCACCCCGCACCACCCGTCGATGAAGAACCTGCCCCGATCCACCCCGCGCCGGCACCTGCGCGCGGTACGTAACCAGCATTAGCGAAAGGAAACCCCCATGGCTACCCACTCTCCCCAAGATGTAGCAGCGGCCATTAAGGCCTACGACGTACGCGGAGTTGTCGGCGAGGGCGCCGGATTCCTCAACGAAGACTTCGTGCGTGACGTGGCGGCATCCTTCGCCCGCCTCATGCGCGAAGAAGGGGCCGACACGATTGTGATCGGCCACGACATGCGCGACAGCTCCCCGAGCCTGGCCGCCGCTTTCGCCGAGGGCGTGAACGCGCAGGGACTGAACACCATCACTCTGGGGCTCACCAGTACCGACGAGCTCTACTACGCCAGCGGCGTGAAGCAGTGCCCGGGTGCGATGTTCACCGCCTCCCACAACCCAGCGAAGTACAACGGCATCAAGCTCTGCCGCGCCGGCGCCCGCCCCGTGGGGCAGGATTCTGGCCTGGACCGCATTTCCTCCGAGCTGGTGGAAGGCGTGCCAGCCTACGATGGCGCGCCCGGCACCAACACCACTGAAGATGTGCTGGAAGGCTACGCCGACTACCTGAACAACCTCGTGCCGCTGAACATCCGCCCTCTCAAGGTTGCGGTGGACGCAGGCAACGGCATGGGCGGCCTGACCGTCCCGGCCGTGCTGAAGCAGGACGCGCTGGAGATCTTCGACCTCTACTTCGAGCTCGACGGCACCTTCCCCAACCACGAGGCAAACCCGCTGGATCCCAAGAACCTGGTCGACCTGCAGAAGTTTACCGTGGACCAGGGCGCGGATCTGGGCATCGCCTTCGACGGCGACGCGGACCGCTGCTTCATCGTCGACGAGTTGGGCGAGGCCGTTTCCCCTTCCACCATCTGCGCTATGATCGCCGAGCGCTACCTGGACGAACAGCCGGGGGCGACGATCATCCACAACCTGATCACCTCCAAGTCCGTGCGCGAGCTGGTGGAGGCCAAGGGCGGCAAGCCGGTGCGCACCCGCGTGGGCCACTCCTTTATCAAGGCCCAGATGGCGCAGGAATCCGCAGTATTCGGCGGCGAGCACTCCGCCCACTACTACTTCAGCGACTTCTTCAACGCCGACTCGGGCATGCTGGCCGCCCTGCACGTCCTAGCTACCCTAGGCGGACAGGATAAGCCCCTGTCGGAGCTGAAGCGTGCCTACGAGACTTACCGTGCCTCCGGGGAGATCAACTCCGAGGTTGCCGACCAGGCGGGCCGCACCGAAGCCGTGGTGGAGGCCTTCGCCGATCGCACGGTATCCGTCGACCGGCTCGACGGCGTGACCATCGAGCTGCAGGATGGCTCGTGGTTGAACGTGAGGGCGTCCAATACAGAGCCCCTTCTTCGCCTCAACGTCGAGGCGCGCGACGACGAGGGCGTACAGGCCATCGTCGACGAAGCACTGGCAATTATCCGCGCTTAGGGGAGTTTTATGCAGCTCATCGAGGGTGTAGTACAGAATTACGCATGGGGTTCGCACGAAGCCCTGGCGCAGATCCAAGGGCGCCCGGCACCGACCGAGAAGCCCGAGGCCGAACTGTGGTTCGGCGCGCACCCGGGAGCGCCGGGAGTGCTGCTGGACCTCATCGAGGCCGACCCGGAAGGGCAGCTGGGGCAGGGGCGCACGCGCCTGCCGTTCCTGCTGAAGCTGTTGGCCGCCGAGCGCGCCCTGAGCATCCAGGTGCACCCCACGAAGGCGCAGGCCGAAGCCGGATTCGCTGCCGACGAGGCCGCGGGCATCGCCCTCGACGCCTTTGAGCGCAACTACAAGGACGACAACCACAAGCCCGAACTACTGGTAGCTCTGGGCGAGTTTGAGGCGATGGCCGGCTTCCGACCCCTAGCTCGTACCGCCGAGCTGCTGGAGTGGCTGGCTGTACCCGAACTGGACTTCCTGCACGCCGCCGTGGTCGATGGCGATCTGCGCGAGGCCGTCGAGCACACCCTGCACCTGCCCGCGCAGGACCTTCCCCGGATTATTGACGCCCTCACGCGGCGCTGCCGGGATGTTGCGGGCCAGGATCAGGGCTGGATGGGCGACGTGGCGGACCTTGTTGTGCGCCTGGAGGAGCAGTATCCGGCAGACGTCGGCGTGCTCTTTGGCCTGCTGCTCAACCGCGTGGTGCTGCAGGAGGGGGAGGCCCTCTATCTGGACGCCGGGCAGCTGCACGCCTACGTGCGTGGCACCGGCGTGGAGATCATGGCGAACTCCGACAACGTGCTGCGCTGTGGGCTGACCCCGAAGCACATCGATGTGGCGGAGCTGCTGAGCGTGGTGCGTTGGGAGGAACTGGCGGATCCCCGATTGCGCGCCGATAATGCTGGGGTGTACCACACCCCAGCAGAGGAGTTCAGCCTGTGCCGGGTCGATGGCACAGGGCAAGTCACGGGACCGGCGATCGTCCTTGCAGTGGGCGACACAGCAGAATGCGGCGAGCTGCAGGTAGAAAGCGGATCGGCAGCCTGGGTGCCTGCGGGCGAAGAGGCTACCGTGCGCGGAAAGGCCTTTATCGCTCGGCCGGGGGCGTAGCGTCCGTCGCCGGTCCCTTTGTGGTGTCGGTGGGCTTGCCCGTCTTCGGTTGCGGTTCGTCTGGATCGCTAGGTTCGCTCGGCGCCACCTCTGCATCCGTCTTGCCCGGGGTGGGTTTCTCGGTGGGGGTGGAGTGATCCTGATCGTCAGACCCGGCCGGCTCTGACGGGCGGGGGAACTCCGGGATTGGCGGAATCGGCGGAATGTGTGGGATTCCCTGATTCGAATCCTGGCCAGGCTTGGTGTGGGGCTGAGGCTGTGCCTGGGGCTGAGGCTGTGCCTGGGCTTGGGGTTGTGCAGAGCTCTGGGGGTTGTTCTGCGAATTCAGCCCTTCCGCAATGATCGTCTCCGACGGCTGTGGGTTGGAGGTCTGGCGACCGTTCCACGCGTTCGGCGGAAGGTAGGGATCCTGTCCCAGCGGAGCTACGTTGGTGTAGTACCCACTGCCGGGGCTTGCCTGGTGGGACGTGGAATAGGCCGGAGCCTTGGGCTGAGCCGTGGGCTCTGCCGAGGAGGGATTGTCGGGAACCACATCGTGTTCTTGGGACGCCGCTCCCGTGCTGATGGCGATCGTGGACTCCTCGGCGGACTGTGGCTTGGGTGCGGTGGCATCGGAGCCTGCCTGCCAGGTCCACACGCCAATCACGCCAGCAAGAGCCAAGCCGACCACGGCGATGCCGCTAATGACGCGAGGAAACCGCGGGTGCTCCTCGGGGGACTCGTAGATTACGGTGGTGCTTTCTTCTGTGGCCACTCGGCTCACCTCCTTTACTCTGTCGGTGTTGTCGACTCCTGCTGTGCAATGCGGGCGAGGGAAACAATGTTCCCCGGAAACCTACACTCGCGAACAAGAAAAGGTCACAATTTGGTTAAGGATAGGGAAGAGCCTAGCAGGGATCGTGCCGTTTGACCATGGCTGCCACGCGCGCAAACGCGCTACAGTCGGTAATTAAGTGACAGAAAGGTCGGCAGGATGAGCAACTGGGACGAATTAATCTTCACGCAGGAAGACAACGTGGACTTCCTTGACGAAGTGGCAGAGCTTGAGGGCAACGAGGTTGCCCAAGCGCTGGTGGACGCAGTGAATCTGGCGCTACGTGACGGCCAGCCCGGATCCGTGGATCACTCCGTCGGCCTCTGCGCCGCAACCGTGGCGGCCATCTGGTCGGGCGCGCCGTTTAGTGTGGCGAACGTGGCCGACGATCACCCCTTCATCCGCGCCCACATCGGCCAGTGCCCAACCAACCTGCAGGAGGTTTCCTTGCAGCTCTTGGATGGCGAGTATGAGCGGCTGAGCGCCACGGAAACAGTAGAAGCAGAAGATCTGGAAATCTTTGTTGAGGCCTTAAGTTAGAGTCCGAGACTGCTTGTCCAGCACGTCTAATACACTGTGTTTGGTTTGTTAAATACAGCGTTTGCTAATCACGTGAGGAGTCACCCCACCCATGGAGTTTAAAGTCAAGGATCTCTCTCTGGCAGAGGCCGGCCGCCACCAGATCCGCTTGGCGGAATACGAGATGCCGGGGCTGATGCAGCTGCGCCGCGAGTACGCCGAGGATCAGCCACTGAAGGGCGCCCGCATCGCTGGTTCCATTCACATGACCGTGCAGACGGCCGTTCTGATCGAGACCCTGGTGGCCCTCGGCGCGGAAGTGCGCTGGGCTTCCTGCAACATCTTCTCCACTCAGGACGAGGCCGCGGCGGCCATCGTGGTCGGCGACGGTACCCCAGAGCAGCCCGCCGGCGTGCCGGTGTTCGCGTGGAAGGGGGAGACCCTGGACGAGTACTGGTGGTGCCTGAAGCAGATCTTCACCTGGGGTGAGGGCGTTGAGGCGAACATGATCCTCGACGACGGTGGCGATGCCACCATGGCCGTCATTAAGGGCATGGAATTCGAAAACGCCGGCCTCGTTCCGGATGCCGAGCCGCAGGATGCAGACGAATACAAGGCCTTCCTCGAGATGCTGCGTACGACTTTGGCGGAGGACGGTAGCTTCTGGAACCGGGCGTCAGAGAACATCAAGGGCGTAACCGAAGAAACGACGACGGGCGTGCACCGCCTGTACCACTTCGCGGAACAGGGTGTGCTGCCGTTCCCGGCGATGAACGTCAACGATGCGGTGACGAAGTCCAAGTTCGACAACCGCTACGGCACCCGCCACTCGCTGATCGACGGCATCAACCGCGCCACCGACATGCTGATCGGCGGCAAGTCGGTGCTGCTGTGCGGCTACGGCGACGTCGGCAAGGGCTGCGCCGAAGCGCTGGCGGGACAGGGCGCGATCGTGAAGGTCACCGAGGTCGACCCGATCAACGCCCTGCAGGCACTGATGGACGGATTCGAGGTTGTGCAGGTAGAGGACTTTATTAGTGACGCCGACATCGTCATCACCGCGACGGGGAACCTCGGAATCATCACGTTTGAGCACATGCAGATGATGAAGAACCACGCGGTACTGGGCAACATCGGCCACTTTGACAACGAGATCGACATGGCCAGCCTGCTGCACCGCGAAGACGTCAGCCGCGTGACCATCAAACCGCAGGTCGACGAGTTCACCTTCCCAGGCGCACACGGCGACCCGGTATCTATCGTGGTGCTGAGTGAAGGGCGCCTGCTGAACCTGGGCAACGCCACCGGCCACCCGTCGTTTGTGATGTCCAACTCCTTCGCAGATCAGACGATTGCACAGATCGAGCTGTTCACGAAGTCCGACCAGTATGGCAACGAGGTGTACCGCCTGCCGAAGATTCTGGACGAGATGGTTGCGCGCATCCACGTTGAGGCGCTGGGTGGCAAACTGACGACGCTGACGAAGGAACAGGCCGAGTACATCGGCGTGGACGTTGCCGGCCCGTTCAAGCCGGAGCACTACCGCTACTAGAACATGATCATTAGCTTCGAAGGAGTAGACGGCGCCGGGAAGAACACCCTGGTTACTGCCGTGGAAAAGGAACTGGTGGCGCGTGAAGTGCCCGTGGCTCGGGTGGCTTTCCCGCGCTATGAGGAATCGCACTCCGCCATGCTGGCGCGCGAGGCACTGCACGAAAACCTGGGCGACCTGATTGATTCCGTGCACGGCATGGCCGCCCTGTTTGCGCTGGATCGCGCTGAGATCGGGGCAGAGCTGGCGGACTTCGATGCCGACGGCTACGTGATCCTGATCGACCGCTACACCGCATCGAACGTGGCCTACTCCGCGGCGCGGGTGGGCGGAGACGTGGCAGAAGTCGGCGAGTGGGTCACCCGCCTGGAACAGGACAAGCTAGGGATTCCAGCGCCCGACCTGCAGATCCTGGTGGACGTGGAGGCCGACGTGGCCGGGCAGCGCGCCCAGTCGCGGGAGGCACAGGATCAGTCGCGCGCGCGGGACGCCTACGAGCGGGACGGGAACCTGCAGGAGCGCACCGTCCGTGCTTACCGGGATCTCGCGCAGCGGGAATGGCTCAGTCCCTGGGTGGTGGTCGACAGCACCGGAGACGACTGTGAAGGACGCGCGGCAAAGGTCGCGGACCTGCTGGAAGAAATGAGAGGATAACACCGTGGAAACGACAATTCTGGTGGTCGATGACGACCCGGCAATCGCGGAAATGCTCACGATCGTCCTGCAGGGCGAAGGGTTCCGCACCGTCGTCGTGGGCGATGGAGTAGAGGCAGTAAAAGCAGCACAAGAGTGCAACCCCGACCTGATTCTGCTGGACGTGATGCTCCCCGGCATGAATGGCATCGACGTGTGCAAGGCGGTGCGCGAGCACTCCACAGTGCCGATCGTCATGCTGACGGCGCGTACCGACACGGTGGACGTGGTGCTGGGGCTGGAATCCGGCGCGGATGACTATGTACACAAGCCCTTCAAACCGAAGGAGCTAGTGGCGCGCGTGCGCGCCCGCCTGCGCCGCACCCCGGAGGAAGCCCAGACGGTGGAGTCCATCGACATCGCGGATCTACACATCGACGTGCCTGGCCACCAGGTGATCCGCGATGGCCAGGAGATCTCGCTGACCCCCATCGAGTTCGACCTGCTGGTCACCCTCGCCTCCCGTCCGCGCCAGGTGTTCTCCCGCGAAGAGCTGCTGGAGCAGGTCTGGGGCTACCGCAAGTCCAGCGATACCCGCCTAGTGAACGTACACATCCAGCGACTGCGCTCGAAGGTGGAGGTCGATCCGGACGACCCGAAGATCATCCAAACCGTCCGCGGAATCGGTTACAAAACCGGCGAATAGGCGCCCGTGGATCAGGAACAACGGCAGGACGGCACGCGTAAGAAGGACCGCAAGTCCAGGGCGGCAGAGGTTGCAGCCCAGCTGAGACGGCGGAAGGAAACCCTCGAGGAGGGGGCTACATTCTGGTCAGTGCTGCGCGACTTCTTCTGGCGACCGAAAGAGACCTGGCGCCGGGCGAAGAACACACTCTGGCTACGGTGGCGCGAGTCGATTCAGACACGCGTGATTGGCAGTGTGCTGGCCTCTAGCTCGGTGGCGATTCTGCTTATCGGCTTCATCCTGACCAGCTTCCTTGGCCAGCAGCTGCTGAACACCAAGTACTCCGAGGCCATCGAAGGCATGGATCGGGCGCGTGCTGCGGTGGAAGAGCAGATCGGTGCGACGGACTCCTCCAACCCGATTTCGGTGCGCCTAAGCTCAGCCCGGGCTGTACTTTCGAATCGCTCTGCGGGCGTGGACGAGACAAGTGCACCGGTGTATAACTCCGTCCTCATCGCCTCTGATGCCAGCGATGCGGACACGCAGATCCCGACCGACATCACCATCCCCGATGGCCTGCGCGACTTCGTGCGCCAAGGGCAGGTGGCCTACCAATACGCCCGCGTGGACGGCGACAACGGCAGCTACAAGGCGCTAATCATCGGCAGCCCGGTGAACTCCGATATCCCTGGGCTGGAGCTTTATCTGTTGATGCCGCTGTCTGCCGAGGAAGCCACGCTGAGCCTCATGCGAGGCCTTCTGGTGGCCGGCGGGATCGTCCTGATCGTCCTGCTGCTGGTTATCGCGTGGGTGTTCTCCCAGCAGCTCATCGGCCCGGTGCGCTCCGCCTCGCGTATCGCGGAGCGTTTCGCCGCCGGCCACCTACGGGAGCGCATGGTGGTCGACGGACAGGACGAAGTTGCGAAGCTGGCCATTAGCTTCAACGACATGGCCGAGAAACTGTCCACACAGATCCGCAACCTGGAAGAGTTCGGCTCTCTGCAAAGGCAATTCACCTCGGACGTCTCCCACGAGCTGCGCACCCCGCTGACAACCGTGCGCATGGCTGCGGACATGATCGAGGACAACGCAGATGAGCTCGACCCCGTCACTGCCCGCGCCGCGCACCTCATGACGAAGGAGCTCGACCGCTTCGAGACTCTCCTCGGCGACCTGCTGGAGATCTCCCGCCACGATGCGGGCGTGGCGAACCTCTCGGCCGAAAAGGTCGACGTGCGTGGTGTGGTGCGCTCCGCGCTGCAGCAGGTGCGCGCCATCGCCGAAGACGTCGGCACCGAGTTCAACGTGGATCTGCCGGAGGAACCGGTGGTTGTCTCCGTCGACTCCCGCCGCGTGGAAAGAATCTTGCGCAACCTCCTCGCCAACGCCGTCGATCACTCCGAGGGCAAACCCATCGACGTCGAGATGGCAGTGGGCAAGGGCTCCCTGGCCGTTGCCGTCACCGACCACGGCGTGGGGCTCAAGCCCGGTGAGGAAGAGATGGTGTTCAACCGTTTCTGGCGCTCCGACCCCTCCCGCGAACGCCGCACCGGTGGCACGGGCCTGGGCTTGGCCATCGCGAAGGAGGATGCAAACCTTCACGGCGGCCGCCTCGAGGCGGCCGGAGAGCCCGGCGTGGGCGCCTGCTTCCGCCTGACCCTGCCTCTGAAGCAGGGGCGGACCGCGAAGGCCTCGCCGCTGCCTTTGGAGGTTGAGGCTGAGGGCGTCACTACCGAAGAGCAGGAAGGAGGCAACGATGAGTAACAAGACCATGAAGGTGCTGGCCGCAGTGACGGGGCTGGGGCTGATCGCGGCGTGTTCGACGCTGCCGGATAACTCCAGGCCCGAGGCGATCTCTAGCTACGCGCCGGCCCCCAGCGGGCAGGAAGCCCCGACGCCGGGTGACGGGCAAGCCGCCGACTTGCTGCTGCGCGACTTCTTCACCGCCAGTGCCCACCCGCTACGCGACCACCAGGCGGCGAAGAAGTTCCTGACCCCAGGGATGCAGAACAGGTGGCAGTCCAACGCGCCGACGATGGTCCTTGACCGCATCGACATCGCCTCGGAAGGCGAGGGTAGCGACACCAAGATCACCTACCGCGTCCGCGGCAACATCGTCGGCAACCTGGGCGTGGGCGGCGTGTTCGACCCGCAATACTCGGCGTTTGAAACCAACTACGAGCTGCAAAGCATTGACGGCCAATGGCGCATCAGCAACCTGCCGAACGTTGTGGTGCTGGATCGCCAGGACTTCCTGAGCACCTACCGCGCCCGCAACGTCTACTTCCCGGATCTCAACGGTCGTGCGCTCGTGCCGGATCGTCGCTGGATCTACACCGGCCAGCAGTCCACCGCTGCCTCCTTGGTCTCGCTGTTGGTCGCCGGACCGCAGGAGCGCTTAAAGAAGGCGGTGCGGAACCTTCTTCCTGAGGACGCCACCGCCCAGGTTTCCGCCGACAACGAGGGAGACCCCTCCGTCAACTTCAGCGGCATTGAAGGGCTGTCGCCCGACGTGCGGCGCCTGCTGGCCGCGCAAGTGGTGTGGACCCTTGCCGGATCCGAGGTTCGCGGCCCCTATGAGCTGTTGGCGGACGGCACGCCGATGTCCGACGACATGCGGCAAAAGTGGCTGGTCCAAGACCTGTCGGAATTCGATCCGAACGTGCAGGCACAGGTTCCGCTGCGGGCGGTCTCCGGCGGTGATGTTTATCAGCAGGACGGCGCACGGGCCAAGAAGCTGGACGGCTGGCTGGCCGATCGCTACGTCGAGTCTGTGGCCTTGAGCCCGCGCGACGAGGTCTACGCCGCCGTGACCGGGCGAGGGGACGAGCAGCGCCAGCTGGTCATCGGCGGGAGGGACGAGCAGCCCGTCAGCTCCGTACAGGCGAAGTCCCTGACCCGGCCGACCTGGGGCCTGGACGCCACGACGCTCTACGTGGTGGTTGATGGCGAGAGGATCGTGCAGATCACCCGCAACCCGGAAACCGGCATCGCGGGGGAGAAGGAAGTCGATGCGGAAAACCTGAAGATGATCGAAGGCGACGAAAAACGCATTAGTGTGTTCCGCGTTTCGCACGATGGCACGCGCGCGGTGATGGTTGTCAACGGGCGGGTATACGTATCGGTGCTGGAGACCACCGAGGGCAGCAACAAGCGGCTGGGTTCGCCGGTGGAGATCGGCAGCGCGGTGGGGGACACGGCCGTCAGCGCCGACTGGACCGAGGACGGTTCCGTGCTGGTCGGCACGCGCGCCAACGATGCGCCGGTGTGGGACGTGGAAGTGGATGGCTCCTATTCGCAGCAGATCACCGGTAGGAACCTGGCCGCACCGGTGGTGTCGGTGGCAACGGACGGCAACAAGATTTACGTCACCGATGCCAATGCCTTGATGCAGTTCGACGTGGCTTCTGAGGAATCCCGCTTCTGGCGCGAAGTGCCGACCATGCAGGGAAAGCGGGCGACACCGGTGCTTGCGGACTAGGCTGGCTGCTTGTGGGGATCAGGGGGGATCTGGAAGCGCTTGCGGGGTTGGTCTGGCGGGCTGACTGCGTGTGCTGCGGACAGTTGAATGCGCAGCCGGCTGGGGGCGTGGTTGGTCGGCAACTGTGTGCAGAGTGCGGGGTGCAGCTGCTGCAGCCGTGGCAGCGTTGGCAGCCGCGGGTGGCCACCGTGCCGGTGTTTGCCGCGGGTACGTACGGCGGGGCGCGCCGGATGCTGATCCTGAGTGCGAAGGATCGTCTGCGGCCAGCAGCAATCACCGTCGCCGGGCGAGTGCTGGCCGCCGGGATTCTGCATGTTGCGGGATTGGGCCTGGTGCCGGATCCGCGGTTGGGGCGAGTGGTGTTGCTGCCTGCCCCGACCCGCAAGTCCGCAGCTCGACGCCGCGGCGGGGATATTGTGACGCGCATGTGTCATGCGGCGGCCGAGTTGTATTCCGGGATTGAGGTTCACCCGGTGGCGTGGCTGGATGAGCGAAGCGTGGACTCGGTAGGGCTGGACCGTCACCAGCGGCGCGAGAACGTGGCGGGCAGCATCTTGTTTGATACCGCGGCGATTGCACGCTTGCGTGGGGCGGAAGAGGCCGTAATTGTGGACGATGTGTGCACCACCGGGGCGACAACTGCGCAGTTCGCGCTGGCGTTATCGGCGCGTGGGGTACGGGCCAAGCTGGCTCTGGTGATAGCTGGAGCATAATTAGGGGGATACGCCCTAGCCCCAACAGTTCGATAGGTAGAATGGGAGCTGGAACGATCACCGTTGAAAGGCGGGGTAATCCGGCCCAGTCTTGGCGGTGACTGACTTTGGAGGTTGAGCAATGTCGACGGGCAAAAATTCGTCCAACTTCGGCAACGAGGAAGTGAACGCACCCGAGGCAGGCGTGGAAATCACCGGCCGCAATGTGGAGGTGCCGGAGCACTTCGCCGAGCGTGTTAAGGGCAAGCTGGCGAAAATCGAGCGCCTGGATCCCACCCTCACCTTTTTCCATGTAGAGCTGCAGCACGAGCCGAACCCGCGCCGTGGTGACGAGCAGGATCGCCTGCAGATTACGGCTACCGGCAAGGGGCACATCGCCCGCGCGGAAGCCAAGGAAGATTCCTTCTACGCAGCCCTGGAGGTTGCTGTTGGGCGCATGGAGCGCTCCCTGCGCAAGGTAAAGGCCCGCCGTAAGATTGCCCGCTCCGGGCACCGCACTCCGATGTCCATGGGAGAGGCCGCAGCCAGCCTGGTTGAAGAGGCCCGCCCGCAGGAGGAGCCGCAGAACGAGCAGGCTGGCCAGTACGACGTTGATCCTTATGAGGATCAGTTCAAGCCCGGCCAGGTTGTGCGCAAGAAGGTGCACAAGGCTGCCCCCATCAGCGTTGATCAGGCGCTGAGCGAAATGGAGCTGGTCGGTCACGACTTCTTCCTGTTCATTAACGAGGAGAATGGCCAGCCGTCCGTGGTGTACCGTCGCCACGCATTCGATTACGGTCTGATCACCCTGGAACAGAAGGAAGCCTAAACTTCCGGCGAAGTCCTAGCGCAGATGCATGTCTTGCCGGGTGCGGTTGCCTCCGCACTCGGTGGTGCGGGTAGAATTGTCCGAAGCTAATAAGTTCAAGACCCCGAGAAAAGGACAGCATCATCGTGCTAGGACTTTCGAAAATCCTGCGTATGGGCGAAGGCCGTGCGGTCAAGCGCCTGGCAAAGATCGCCGATCAGGTGATGGCCCTCGATGAGGAATACACCGAACTCAGCGATGACGAGCTGCGTGCCAAGACCGACGAGCTGAAGAAACGAGTCCAGGAAGACGGCGAAAGCCTGGACGACATTTTGCTCGAAGCTTTCGCCACTGCGCGTGAGGCTTCCTGGCGCGTGCTGGGGCAGAAGCACTACAAGGTGCAGATCATGGGCGGTGCCGGCCTGCACTTCGGCTACGTCTCCGAAATGAAGACCGGTGAGGGTAAGACCCTGACCTGTGTGCTCCCCGCCTACCTCAATGCACTGTCCGGCAAGGGCGTGCATGTCGTTACCGTCAACGACTACCTGGCTAAGCGTGACGCCGAGTGGATGGGTCGTGTGCACCGCTTCCTCGGCCTGTCCACCGACGTGATCCTGAGCGGCAAGAGCCCCGCCGAGCGCCGCGAAGCCTACTACGCGGACATCACCTATGGCACGAACAACGAGTTCGGCTTCGACTACCTGCGCGACAACATGGCTCACTCCCTCAACGACCTGGTGCAGCGTGGCCACAACTTCGCCATCGTGGATGAGGTCGACTCGATCCTCATCGATGAGGCTCGTACCCCGCTGATCATTTCCGGCCCGGTTGAGGGTTCCAGCAAGTGGTTCACCGCCTTCGCAGCAATCGCTCCGAAGCTGACCCGCGATATCCACTACGAAATTGACGAGCGGAAGAAGACCGTGGGCGTCAAGGAAGAGGGCGTGGAGTTCGTCGAGGACCAGCTGGGCATCGAGAACCTATACGCACCTGAGCACTCGCAGCTGGTGAGCTACCTCAACAACTCCATCAAGGCCAAGGAGCTGTTCACCCGCGATAAGGACTACATCGTCCGCAACGGCGAGGTCGTCATCGTCGACGAATTCACCGGCCGCATCCTGGACGGTCGCCGCTACAACGAAGGCATTCACCAGGCGATCGAGGCGAAGGAACACGTCGAGATCAAGAACGAGAACCAGACGCTGGCCACCGTCACGCTGCAGAACTACTTCCGCCTGTACGACAAGCTGTCTGGAATGACTGGTACGGCAGAGACCGAGGCCGCCGAGCTGAAGTCGACCTACAAGCTGGACGTCGCTGCGATCCCGACGAACAAGGAAAACAAGCGTAAGGATCACGTCGACCTGATCTACAAGACGCAGGAGGCGAAGTTCGAGGCCGTTGCCGAGGACATCGCCGAGCGCGTGGAGACCGGCCAGCCGGTGCTGGTAGGTACGACCTCCGTGGAGCGCTCCGAGTACCTATCGAAGCTGCTGCAGCGCCGCGGCATCAAGCACAACGTGCTGAACGCGAAGTACCACGAGAAGGAAGCCGAGATCGTCGCACAGGCCGGCCGCCTGGGCGCGGTCACCGTCGCCACCAACATGGCCGGCCGTGGTACTGACATTGTGCTGGGTGGTAACCCGGACATCCTCGCCGACATCAACCTGCGCGAGCGTGGCCTGGATCCGGTGGAGACCCCGGAGGCCTACGAAGAGGCCTGGGACGACGAGATTGAGAAGGTCCGCAAGGAATCCAAGGAAGAGGCAGAGAAGGTCCGCGAGGTCGGTGGCCTGTACGTGCTGGGCACGGAGCGCCACGAGTCCCGCCGTATCGACAACCAGCTGCGCGGTCGTTCTGCACGTCAGGGCGACCCGGGCGAGACCCGTTTCTACCTGTCCATGCGCGACGACCTGATGGTGCGCTTCGTCGGCCAGACGATGGAGGCGATGATGACCCGCCTGAACATCCCGGATGATGAAGCCATCGACTCGAAGATGGTCACCAACGCCATCAAGGGCGCACAGTCCCAGGTGGAGTCCGCCAACTTCGAAATGCGCAAGAACGTTCTGAAGTACGACGAGGTCATGAACGAACAGCGCAAGGTGATCTACAGCGAGCGCCGTCAGATCCTCGAGGGCGAGGACGTGGAATCGCAGATCCGCAGCATGCTGAAGGACACCATCGAGGCCTACGTCGACGGCGCCACCGCCGAGGGCTACGTCGAGGACTGGGACCTGGACACCCTGTGGAACGCCCTGGAATCCCTGTACGGCCCGACGTTCACCCACGAGTCTCTGGTTGAGGGCGACGACTACGGCCGCCCCGGCGAGCTGAGCTCCTCCCAGTTGCTGGAGGCCGTGCTGGAGGACGCTAACCACGAGTACGACGAGCTGGAAGACAAGGTCACCGAGCTCGCCGGCGAGGAGCAGATGCGTGGCATGGAGCGCGCATCCCTGCTGAACGTCGTGGACCAGAAGTGGCGCGAGCACCTCTACGAGATGGATTACCTCAAGGAGGGTATCGGCCTGCGCGCAATGGCGCAGCGCGATCCTCTGGTGGAATACCAGCGCGAGGGCGGCGACATGTTTAACCGCATGAAGGACGGCATCAAGGAAGAGACCGTCCGCCAGCTGTTCCTGGTGCGCAACCAGCTGAAGAACGCCGGCCAGGTGCACGTCGATGACCCGGCTGCCGGTAACGAGGGCGTGGCCGTCGACCGCGCTACGCAGACCACCATGGGTGGCTAGCCTCTAGATCAGACTGAGGCTATCGATCGCCCAGATCTTGATCCCGCGCCGCGCGGAGCTGCGAATCTGATGCAGCTCCGCGCGGCGCTTTTGCGTGTGCTGCGACATCGTGCCTGCCAAGGCGCGCACCCTGTCGCCCATCTGTACCGACGCGCAGAAGCGTACGCAGTCGCTGGCGCTGGGCTGTATGTGCAGGCTTATTATCGACGCCCCCACCTGCACCGGACGCGCACTTCGGCGAACTCGTAGTTGTTCCAACACCCGTTCGCTGAACGGTGCACGGCGCAGATTTTCGATCGGTCGGCGCCCTTCCAGTGCCTCCAGCCACAACTTGACCATCTGCGCGATGCGTTGGGGTGGGGGCGTGTGGGCGTCTAGAAAAGAATCGGCGACGACCTCCGACGGTTCCTTTACCGCCACGGCCGGGGTGGGCGGGCGCAGAAACACGAAGTCCGTTAGCGGGCGGGTGGGCGTTGAAGTGGTCACGAAAGAAGATCCCCCTAGAAGATGTGATCGTGGCGCTTTCCCCCGAAGGCGCCGTACGCGACCAACTATAGCGAACCCAGCGCCCAGTGGGGAGGCGGCGGGCGAAAAGATGGCAGAATGTAGGGCATGCGTGGACTAGTAGTTGATTATTGCGGAGTGTTGGACGGAGCCGAGGAAGATCGTCGGCGGTGGCGGAAGCTGCTGTCCGCAGCGCGGGCAGAGGGGATCGCGACGGCGATTCTGTCTAACGACCCAGGTGGGGCGGGCGCGGCGCCGATTCGCACATGGCTGGAGGGCGGTTACGTGGATGCCGTGATCCTGTCCGGCGAGGTCGGCGCGGAGAAGCCCTCGGAGGAAATCTTCCGCATCACCGCCGATCGCCTGGACCTGCCGCAGCAGGACCTGGTGCTGGTGGACGACAACATTTTGAACATCCGCGGGGCCGTCGATGCGGGCCTGATCGGCATTTACTACCAGCAGTTCGACCGCGCGGTGGTGGAAATCACCGGCGTGTTCGAGCTGGAGGGGGAGTTCTAAACCATGTTGGTGTACATTCCCGCGACCTTTGACATGCTTGGCACCCTCGCGGAGCAGGGCGAGCACCCGGTGCGTTCCGCAGTGGGATTCGCCCTGACCCCTGCGGTGCGGGAGTTCTACACCGGCGGCGACGAGGAAGAGCTGGCGTACACGGCCTTCCTGGATGCCGCGCGCGCCTCGCTGCGGTTACTGAGCGCGGGCGGGGAGGAGCGCTTCCCGCATCGTCGTGTGGTTATCAGCGCCGAGTTCGACGATTCGGCCGTGACGCTGGCGCCGGAGGACGGTGAGTCTGTGGTGTGGCTGGACCCGGCCGTCGTTAAGGTGCAGCAGTTGTTGGCGATCCATGTTGATGACGCCGACGCGGAGGCCGCCACGGCGAAGGCGATCGAGTGCGTCGACGCAGCTGACCTGGGGGATGAAGATGCGGAATTCGCGCTGGGGGACTGCGAAGACAACCTTATGAGCTGGTACGACGCGAAGGAGCTGCCGTTCCTGGTGGACCTGATGTAGCTTATCGGGCTACATTTCCCACTCGTTGTTGCTGCGCAGGGCTTCCAATAGGCGGCGAATCGCAGTGACGCGCCGGGCGGAGGGGCCGGTGAGGGTATCCAGTGCGCACTCCGGGTCCGCGGGCGGGCCCATGTGGGTGCAGCCGCGCGGGCAGTCCTCGATGACCTCGCGCAGATCCTCGAAGACCTCCACCACTGTGTCCGGGTCGACGTGCGCCAATCCGAGGCTACGGATGCCCGGGGTGTCGATGATCCAGCCACCCTGGGGGAGTTGGAGGGCTACCGACTGGGTGGAGGTGTGCCGCCCCTTGCCCACGCCGCTGACTTCGCCGGTGGCGCGCTCTGCATCGGGGATGAGGCGGTTGAAGAGGGTGGACTTGCCCACTCCCGAATGCCCTACCAGGGCGCTGACGTTGCCGGTGATGTAGCCGGAGAGCGCGTCGAGGGGGTCATCGATGCCGGTGGTGAGCACCTCGACGTCTAGGTCGCGGAACTCGGCGGCGAAGGCGCTGGGGTCGGCCAAGTCGGACTTGGTAAGGCACACCAGCGGGGTCAGCCCGCCGACGAAGGCGGCGATAAGGGCGCGTTCCACGAAGCCGGTGCGGGGCGGGGGATCGGCGACCGCGCTGACGATCAACAGGTAGTCCGCGTTGGCGACAACGATGCGTTCAAAAGAATCGGTATCGTCCGCGGTGCGGCGCAGCACCGAGGTGCGGTCTTCGAGACGCACGATGCGTGCCAGGGTGTCCTTCTTGCCGGAGGTGTCGCCGACCACGCCGACGTGGTCGCCGACGACGACGTTGGTGCGCCCCATCTCGCGGGCGCGCATGCAGGTGACGAGGGTTCCGTCCTCGTCCAACACCACGCCCCACCGGCCACGATCCTTGGAGACAACCATGCCGCGCTTGGCGTTTTTGTGGCTGGGGCGATCCTTGGTGCGGGGGCGGGAGCCCTTGCCGGGGCGCACCCGGACATCGGATTCGTCCCAGTTGCGGGTGCTGCTGTGTCGCCGCGCCATCTAGCGTTCCTGGCCTAACAGCTGTGCCCAGCGGCGGCGGAAGCCGGGGAGTGTCTTGGCGGTGGTATCCACGTCGGAAACCTGGATGCCCTCTACCCGCAGGCCCAGGATCGCGCCGGCGGTGGCCATGCGGTGGTCGGCATAGGATTCCCACCGGCCGCCTTCCAGAGCTGCCGGGTTGATAATGAGCCCGTCGGCGGTCTGTTCGACATTGCCTCCCAGGGCGTTGATGTTGTCGGCCAAGGCCTGCAGCCGGTCGGTCTCGTGTCCACGCAGGTGCGCGATGCCGTAGAGGTGGCTGCGGGATTCTGCGAGGGCGGCCAGGGCGGCGACAGTCGGGGTGAGCTCGCCGATGTCGTGCATGTCCCAGGTGATCCCCTCGAGTCGGCCGGAGCCGGTGACTACGAGTTCGCCATGATGTACGTCGAGCTCGGCCTCTGCGCCCATGTCCAGCAGGATCTGGCGGAACTGATCGCCCGGCTGGTTGGTGGTGGCGGGCCAGTTCTGGATACGCACAGTACCACCCGTGAGGACGCCCGCGGCCATGAACGGGGTGGCGTTCGACAGGTCTGGCTCCACATTCCACTGGCGACCGTGGATCGGGCCGGGGTGGACTGTCCAGCGGTTGAAGGAGGTCTCGACGTTAACGCCGGCCTCGCGCAGCATCTGCACCGTCATTTCGACGTGCGGCTGGCTGGGAAGGGAGTTGCCCTCGTGGATGACCGTGACGCCCTCGGCGAAGCGGGCACCGGCCAGCAGCAGGCCGCTAACGAACTGGGAGGACTGGGAGGCGTCGATGGTGATCTCGCCACCCTGGATCTGCCCCTTGCCCTCTACGAAGAAAGGCAGCCCCTCCGGGTTGCACTCCGTGCTGGTGCTTACCTCCGCGCCTAGGGCGCGCAGGGAATCGAGGGTGGTGGACATCGGACGGCGTCGAGCCTCTACGTCTCCGTCGAAGGAAACAGTGCCGTTGGCCAATGCCGCGATCGGTGGGACGAAACGCATGACGGTGCCGGCCAGCCCGCAGTCGACCTGCCCGCCATGCAGCTTCTCGGCAGGGGTGACATACATCTGGTCGTTTTTCAGCAGGATCTGGGTACCCATGGCGCGCAGAGCCGCCATCATCAGTTCCGTATCGCGGCTGACGAGGCCACCGGTGATCGTGGAGGGCGCATCCGCCAGCGCGGCGAGGATCAGCGCACGGTTCGTAATCGACTTCGAGCCGGGGATGGCCACGGTGGCCTGTACGGGCTCGGTGGCGACGGGGGCGGGCCAGAGTTGTTCAGACATACCTGCAGACATACCCATATTGTCTCACTTTTTTGCTGGAAAAGAAGTATGGGGTGGGCATAATAGGCAGGTATGTGTGGCCGATACGTTCTGTTCAGCACGCTCGAGCAATTGTCCGCCGATACGCGCCGCAGGCTTCAGGCCAAGCGCGTACTCCGTGCCGGGGAAGGGGAGTGGCCCGCCAACTACAACGTGGCGCCGACCACTCAGGTGCCCATCCTGCGGGAGTTTAAGGGCGAGGCGGCGATCGGCCCTGCGAACTGGGGCTACCCGCCGAAGAACGTGTTTAACGCCCGGGGAGAAACCGCGTTCGCTAAGCCCCTCTTTGCGGGCTCCCTGCCCTGTGCCTTCCCTATGGACGGCTGGTACGAGTGGACCGTCGGAGACGACGGAAAGAAGCAGCCCTGGTTTACCACGGCGCCGGACGGCCAGCCCATGTACGCCGCCGGGCTGTGCAAAGCCGTCGACGGGCAACTGTACGGAACGATCATCACGGTGGCGGCACTTCCAGAACTGGAATGGCTCCACAGCCGCATGCCGCGGATTTTGGTGGCCGACGAACTAGGCACGTGGCTGAAAGGTGAAGGGGTGGAGATGGTGGCGTCACCAAATAAAAAGACAGAAGTGCACAGCAGGAAGGCGGACAGGAAGGTCGGCTCCGTGGCGAACAACTACCCGGAGCTGGTGGGAATGAATCGGGGATAGAATTGCGTTGAAAGAATCGTGAGAGGTGAGCGAATGAAACGCAGCAATGACAGCACGGATGAGCTGCTGCAAAGATTCGAGGCCGACGCGCTGCCCCTGCTGGATCAGCTGTACGGGGCGGCACTGCGGATGACACGCAACCCGGTCGATGCGCAAGACCTGGTACAGGACGCGTATATGAAGGCCTACCAGGCGTTTGGCTCCTTTAAGGAGGGCACCAACCTGAAGGCGTGGATGTACCGAATCCTTACGAACACGTACATCAACAGCTACCGCAAGGCGCAACGGCGCCCCACGGAATCCAGCGCCGAAGACATGACTGACTGGCAGCTGGCCGAGACGGCGAAGCACGACTCTGTGGGGCTGGAATCCGCCGAGGTGGAGGCGCTGAAGAACATCCCCGACAAGCGGATACAGGATGCGCTGATGAGCCTGGGAGAGGACTACCGCATGGTCGTGTACTACGCGGACGTCGAAGGTCTGGCCTACAAGGAGATTGCCGAGATCATGGACACCCCCATTGGCACCGTGATGTCTAGGCTGCACCGCGGGCGCAAGCAGTTGCGCAGCAAGCTGAAGGACGTGGCGGCAGAGCACGGGATCGCGACAGTGAAGTCGCAGAAGACAGGAAAGACGCAGAAGAAACTCACGGAAGCGAAGGGATAAGAGCACATGTTCAAAGACAATTCGCGAAGGACAGACTGCGACGAACTGTTGGACGCCCTGTACGAGGTTGCCGATGGTGACGCCAACTGGGAGAGTCGCGAACGTCTGCGCGCTCACGCCGACGCTTGCCCGGAGTGCCTGCGACAGCTGGGGATCGAGCAGCAGGTGCGAGACCTCCTGCGGAGCTGCTGCAGCCAGCCCGCGCCGGTGGAACTGCGCGCAAGGATTTGTACGCAGCTGCGGGTGATTAGTTACCGCGTGGAGGAGTAGGTCACAGTATTGTTCTTTCCCGATCATTGCGGCACCATGCAAACTAGATTTGTTACTAGATAGACATAGCGAAGTCATGGTCTGAGGAGAGAATGGAGAGAGCTATGGAAGCTGCACAGATTGCGGAATGGACTTTCGTCGAAGAAGTTCCGATTCCGGAGGACGTCATGGCGCTGCTCGTACCCGGCGAGCAGGCGGTTGTGGCATTTAAGACTTTCAGGGATAGCGCAATCTTCACTACCAAGCGCTTGATCATGCGTGACGCGCAGGGGCTGCGGGGTAAGAAGGTTGAGGTTTATTCTCTGCCGTATTCGTCGATCAATATGTGGTCCACAGAGAACGCGGGAACCCTCGATTTCAATGCTGAGATTGAGCTATGGACCCGAGCCGGGAAGATCAAGGTGAAGATCGGTCGCGGTCTCGATGTTCGTCGCATTGATACGTTGATCGCACATAGCGTTCTTGGGGCGTTGTAGGCAATAGCCCAATAGTCCTTTAGCCTAGAGCAAAGCAAAAGGCCGGCGGTGACCGCTTTATGCGGTGCACCTGCCGGCCTTTTTGTTACGGCTTAGCTGTTCGGGCGCTTGCCGTGGTTAGCCTTCTTCTTGCGACGATCCTTGCGCTTGCGGCCACGCTTGCTCATTGCAGCTCCTTGGTGTTTAAGGGGACAGTTTCAACCTGTTCAGCTTAGCGGGGGCGCCTAGCTGGACAAAATGTTGGGGTTTAGACGGTGATGCGCTTGCGGGTGCGGGTGCGGCCGCGGTTGGTGCGGCGCTTCAGTGCGCGACGCTCGTCTTCAGCCATGCCGCCCCATACGCCGGCATCCTGGCCGGACTCGATGGCCCAGTTCAGGCACTGGGAAGCAACGGGGCAGCGGTTGCAGACTAGCTTTGCCTTGGCGATCTGTGCCAGGGCAGGGCCGGAGTTTCCAACGGGGAAGAACAGTTCGGGGTCTTCTTCACGGCAAACGGCTTTGTGGCGCCAATCCATTATTGTGTTTCCCTTCTATTTTTCGGGCAATGTAAGCCCGAGGTGCGTCGTTAGTGTTGCTTGCGTCGTTGTGGGGACACTTTTGATCGAAGTTGGGCTCGACAAATTCACCTAGAGAATCTCTAGGTAAATTCAGGCAAAAGTGTTTCTGTGGCGAAGTGGCGTGCATGCCAACGACAAGGGTAGGCAGCGGCGGCTTCTCGCCATCGATTAAGGCTGAGTTGGTCTTCTGTTAACCTCTTGGCCTCTTATCGGTTACTTGGAAGATTCTGGCACGGTTCTGCTGATTTGGCTAGAGTTTTCAGCAAAAGTGTGATGAACGTCACAGGGGAATAATTTGGTGCTAGAGAGGATTGCGGTTAACGGGTTTCGCGCCCGAGCGCGACCACGGATTTCCCACGCTTCTCCACCAGCACATCGCCGGTCATCTTCAGCGTCACCGGTCCGGTGTAGCCCTTGCGATCAACCGGAATTGTGCGTAGCAACGCTCCGTTACTCCAATCCACGACCCCGATTCCCTTCTGCATCGGGATCAGTAGCCTTCCACCCATTGGGGCTGCGGGTCCAATAGCGCCCTCTACCTGGAACCTTGGCTCCATTGTTGACGGCTTAAAAGCCACCACGCGCTTCCCATCAAACCAACTCATCGCATGCGCGGAGTCCGCGGTTTGGGCACTAAAGAGCTCGCCTTGGCGCTTGTGTGGATCCAACAAGGGCGCGGGATCAGCGGGAATCTGCTTGAAATTGCCCTGCTTATCCAGGATCTGGAAGCGGGAACCCTTGTAGTCTTTTTCATCCTTTGCACGGGTTCCATTCCCGGGCACGTAGATCACCGCGTGATCCAACCCTATGCCTACGAGTTCGCTGCCAGCGGGCACTTCGTATTCGTGAAACTCCTCCGGAACGTCCGAATCCTCCGGCTTGGTCTTCAGTAGGCGGACCAGCTTTGTGTCCTTATCGGGGCACGTCTGCGCCGTGGCAAGCAGCTCCTTGCGCGTCAGCGCGGACGTAAAGGTGCATTCCAGATACTTCTGCTTGTTGGGCTTCACCGCGGTCTTCTTCTCGCCGACCTCGACTGTTCGCACCAGGTCGTAGCGCAGCAGCTCGGTGCGGGAAGGCGCCAGCATTCCGATGCTGTCGCGGCTCTGAAACAGGGCCACCGTGTTAGAAGCCATCATGTCGCGGGTGTGTCGATACTCACCGGTGCTGCTGTCGAGTGCAACGACCTGCCCGCAGCCCTTGGGGCCGTGCAGGAATAGGTTCGTCTTTTCCCAGTTCGCAGCCACACCGCAGAGCTTTTCCGGAGCGTCGTAGTGCCAGACTTCCTCGCCGCTATCGCCCCGCACCATCGTTGTTTTGCTATCGGCAGTCAGAACTACGCCACCCTGATCCACAACCAGGTCGGGTGAATCGGTCTGCGCGCTCCACAACTCGTGCAGCTGCTGGGGGATTTGCTGGTCGTTGTTGTCCTCTCCGGCCTTGGCAAGAGTCTTATCAGAAGCCGAGATCGGCTGGCTAGCGACCCTGTGATCCACATTGCGCGCGTCGGAACCCAGCCATGTAATGCCACCGAGGGCAAGAGCGCCGGCTACCAGTGCGGCGGCGGCCATGTGGTCGCTGCGACGCGCCCGTTCGGGCGAGGGGAAACGTCGGCTCATCGGCGAGGCCCCCGGCTAGATTTCTTTACCTTCAATGCAGCACCTTTCACTCCGCGTGCCGAGCCTACCCTGTCGACCACATCTGCGGGCAGATCAAACTCTGCTAGGAACTCTGCGCTGGAGGAAAACCACTGTGGTGGATCCTGAAGGCCCAGCCCTAGCGTGTCGCTGATGGCATTCCAGCGTGCCACCTCGTCCCAACCAATCAGGCTCACTGCTGTGCCAGTATTTCCGGCGCGCCCGGTGCGGCCGATGCGGTGGACATAGGTGCGCTCGTCGTCCGGTACCTGGTAGTTGATCACGTGTGTGACGTCTTCGATATCGATTCCTCGTGCAGCCACGTCAGTCGCGACCATCACATCCACTTCGTTCCGGCGGAACTCGTCTAGGGATTCCTCGCGGTCCTTTTGCCGCATGTCCCCATGCACAGCCCCCACGCGGAACCCCAGCTTTGCGAGTTCCTCGGCCACGTTCGCCGCCTGCCTCTTCGTGCGCGCAAAAACGATGCTTCGGCCGCGCCCGGGGGATTGCAGAATTCGAGCCAGCGCCGAGAGCCGGTCGAGCTTATGAGATTGAAACACCACTTGCTTCGTCGACTCGTGCGTTGCTTCCGTCGCCGCGCTGTCCGCCTGAATCAACACTGGATGCCGCATGAAGGTCCTCGTCAGTGCCGCAATCGGCCCCGGCATCGTCGCGGAGAACAACATCGTCTGCCGCTGGGGGTTGGTCTGCGTCATGATGTCGCGCACATCGTCCAGGAAGCCCTGATCCAGCATTTCGTCGGCCTCGTCCAGCACGACGATCTCCACCGTGGCCAGCTGCAGGTGCCCCTGGCGCGACAGGTCTAGCAGCCTTCCTGGCGTACCGACGACGATATCCACGCCACGGTCCAGTGCCGCCGTCTGTTTCTCGAAGCCCACGCCGCCGTACACCGCCTGTACCTGCAACGGTCGGGTCTTGTGCTTCTTTCTTTGGGACGCCCCCTCGGACCCCACCGGCACGCGCAGGTGCCGGGCCGCCAGGGTGAGGTCGTCGGTAACCTGCAAGCACAATTCCCGGGTGGGCACAACGATCAAGGCGCGCGGGGTACCGTCGGGGGCGGTGACGGTGGCGTCATCAAAGACCCGATCCAGAACCGGAATGCCGAAGCCCAAGGTTTTGCCCATCCCCGTGCGTGCCTGGCCAATAACGTCGGAGCCCTTTAGCGCGATGGGCAGGGTGTATTCCTGGATGGCGAAGGCGTGGGTGATGTTGGCATCTGCCAGGGCTTCCGTGATTTCCGCAGCTACGCCGAGCGAGCTAAAGGTCGGGCGGGGGCCAGTGGACATGGATACCTGCCTTCCTTGCTCGACGTCTATGATGGTCACAATACTGCACGTGAGTATAAAGCGAACATGAAGGAAGGATTCCCCATGCAGATCAAGGTCGGATTCGTACACAATGCCCGCGAGCTGGCTATCGCCGTCGATACCAAGGGTGAGCAGGCTAAGTCTCAGGACGAGTACGTCGCAGAGGTAGAGAACTTCCTGCGTTCCGGCGGTAGCGAAACTCTGACGATCGAGGGCGCTAAGGGTGCGCGCTACGTTCTGGTACGTGCGCAGGTTGCGTACGTCGAGGTCGGTGCGGAGGCCAAGAACTCCGTCGGCTTCGTTAGCTAGTTGGTTTTAGCCCTTATATATGAGTGGCAGCAGCAACTTTGAGCGGCGTCCAATTCCGCCGGCGCGGGAGGTTTGCGAGGCCCGTGAGGCCCACGACGCGCGCATGGTTAATGGGGAACCGCGGGGTGGTCTGACCTTCCGCCAGGTTGTGCTGATTACTGCCATATTCGTCGTGGTGACGCTGCTGGTCATGCACAGCCTCATCAACGGTCTGGGAAGCGTTGAAGGGGTGAAGGGCAACGCTAAAGCGGTGACACGCGAGGCTCCCGGACCTGCGGATGGTTCGGAGCAGAATGGTAGCAACGGCGCTGGTGAACACGGTGCTGGTGGTTACGACGATCTGAAACTCGGAGAGCTGCCGCCGGGCGGTAAGTACACCACGAAAGGCAGCGGAAAGTTCCGCACCGTCGGCGAGCCGGGGAAGTCTTTCGGCGAGGGCAAGAAAAAGTTCACCTATGTGGTGGAAGTGGAAACGACGCTGAAGGCCTCGGCCTACGGCGGGGACGATGCGTTTGCTGCGATGGTAGATGCCACGCTATCTAACCCGAAGTCCTGGGGCGGCGACCCGCGGTTTTCCTTCCAACACGTCGACGAAAAGAAATTGAAGAACGGTGAGGAGCCGGATCTGAGAATCCAGCTCACCTCGACCGAGACAACGGCGAAGACGTGCGGGGATACCTACGGGATCGAAACTAGCTGCAACTATCCGGCGGAGCGCCGCGTGGTACTCAACGAGGCACGCTGGGTACGTGGAGCGATCCCCTTTGAAGGGGATCTGGGCGCGTACCGGCAGTACATGATCAACCACGAGGTCGGCCACGGCGTGGGGCACAAGGCTCACAAGCCGTGCACACGCGACGGTGGGCTGGCGCCGGTGATGATGCAGCAGACAATCAGTCTGAACAACGCCGAGATCTATAAAATCAACCCAGAAGAGCCCTTCGGGCACGATTCGAAAACCTGCCGGGCCAACCCGTGGGTTTTCCCCTATGGTCCGAAAGACTCCTAACCCACGCGACCCAAGCGACCCAAGCGACCTAAGCGACACAAGCGACACAAGCAGAGCCAAGAAAAACGAGCAGATGATCAACGACGACCCGCACAGTGACTTCAACTCCCCGCCACCTGCGCATATTCTTGCCAGCTTCCAGGTTCCATCGGCACGTCCGGTGTTGTTGGAGCAGGAGTGGAGCCAGGGGTGGCGCTGCGACCGGGCAGTGATTTCCCGCGCCGATGAACCGGCGCGCGCGGCGTGGATCGCCAAGATCATGTCGAAGGTGCGGCCCGCGGGAGTGTCCATGTCGCGCCCGATCTTCTCCTCCGACGGCCGCTTTAGCGTGTCCGGTTGGCGTGCGCGGACGTTTATGTCTGGCCACCAGTCGCCGCGTTTCGATGAGATGGTGGCAGCTGCGCTGCGGTTGAACGAGGCCCTGCGTGGCGAACCGAAGCCGACGTTCTTGGCGCCCCCGGTGGCGGGCAAGAAGTGGTACGAATACGACCTATACGCCGCAGCTGACCAGGCGGCGTTCGCGGAGGATCCAGCCGAATGGGTTACGCCGGTGCTGGCGCCAGAGAGCGTACCCCGCGAGGACGTAGCCGCAGCACTGGTCAAGGCCGCTGTGCTGGCCGAGATGCGCGGCCCCATCAGGGAAAACGACCAGCTGGTGCACGGGGACATAGCCGGGTGCACCATCTTTGATGGAACCGCCGACCCGATCGTGACGGATCTGTACCCGGCATGGCATCCGGCGGCGTGGACAGTGGCTCTGCTGATTGTGGACACGATGGCCTGGGGCAATGCCCCGGACGCGCTGCTGGATAGGTGGGCACACCTTCCGGACTTTCCGCAGTTGGCACTGCGAGCCGTGATGTACCGACTTTTCCTCCATGCGATGCTGCCGAACTCGCAGCCGGAATCCTGGGAGGGGCTCGGTCGAGTGGCCGATGTTGTCGAAGCGTGGGTGGCTAAGCAAGAGGTTGTCCGGGGCACGTGACAAACTAAGAGTCATGGATCGCCACAACACAGACAAGAATCCGCAGAACACTCGCGATATTAACCGTGACCTGGAAAAACGCCTTGGTGCTAGCGGGCAGCCGCAAGTGCGACTAGGGGAGTCCGCTTCGGCCTTCAGCGCCACGGAGCACTTCGATGGGCTGGCAGGCGCGCTGGTAGAAGGTTCCGCCAGAGTTGATTATTCGAAACCCTATGCGATTCTCGGTGGGGCGGGTACCGGCAAAACGTCGCTACTGATCGCTGCAGCTAGAGATTTCCTGCTGCAGGGGGGATCGGCGTCCGAAATAATGTTCTTCGCCCCGTCGAAGGAGGCGGCGACGGCCGTGCGTGCCTCGCTGTACGAACGGGTGGCAGGGGAAGGCGATTACGCGGCGTCCGGCACTTTTGTGCGATCGGTGCACTCATGGGCGTTTGCTTTCTACCGCAGCGTGCAGGCTCTGCGAGGGAAGAAGCCGCCACGGCTGATTACGGGTGCGGAGCACGACATGCAGATCCGTGAGATTCTGCGTGGCACGGCGCAAGATGGCAACCGGTACTGGCCGGACAACGTGGTTCCCGCGCTGGACTACGCCGGGTTTGCTCAGCAGTTGCGCGACTTGTTGTTGCGCGCCACCGAGCGCGGGCTGTCGGCGGCGGATCTGCGGGAGCTGGGGGTGGCGCACGACCGGCCGATGTGGGAGGGTGCGGGACATTTCTTAGAGGAATACCAGCAGGTACAGCGGCTGAGTCGCACGGAGAGCTTGAATGCCTCTGAGCTGCTGCATGCCACGTTAGGCGCGTTCGAATGCCCTGAAGGCGCGCAGGTGGTGGAGCAGCAGCGGGAGAGGGTGAAGTTGCTGCTGGTGGACGATGCACACAACTTGGATCCGGCCTCGGCGCGGCTGATCCAGAGCTTTATCGCCCCCGGCACGCGCACCCTTATCGCGGGCGACCCGGATCAGTGCGTGTTCCACTTCCGCGGGGCGGATGAGGCTTTCTTGGACTCCTACTCGCAGGACCCGGATCACCGGGTTGTGCTCAGTGCTTCCTATCGTTTGACGCCCCCTGCGGCTCAGTCCGTTAATGCCGTCCGTAGGCACCTGAGTGCCCAGCCGAGTCGCGTGGAGCTGCGCTCTGCCGGTGCGGGGGAGACCGTGGGCGCGGCGGGCGCGGAGTCTATGAGTGCGGATTCCGTGCAGGTGACGATCGCCCCAACGGAGACGGCAGAGCGACTGAAGATCGTAGATGTAGTGCGCCGTGCGCACGTCGAGGATTCGGTGCCGTGGGACGACATTGCCGTGATCGTGCGTGGCACTGGAAGCATCGCGCGGGTGCGCAGGTCGCTGATGGCCTATGGCGTGCCCGTGAAGGTGGATCCGACCTCCGTGGTACTAGCCGAACAGCCACTTGTGCGAATGCTGCTGCTGGCGGCGGAGGCCAGCTACCGGGACCTGACGGTGGCGGAGATGAGCGACCTGCTGGAAGGCAGCGTCGGTGGCGCAGATCCGGTGATGGTGCGCCGCGTGCACCGTGCAGTGGCGCTGGCCATCCGCTCCGCGCAGTTGGCCGGGCAGGCGCTGCGGCAGCACGACAACGGTGCGCCCTTCCAGGCCGCTGACTACGTGACGGAGCTGCTGAATCGCCCCGAGGCCCCGGAGAATCAATGGGTCACTAGCCACTGTGGACCGCGTGAACAGGAGGTCCTGCAGCGAGTGTCTACCGTGCTGGAGGCCGGGCGGAAGGCACTGGCGGGGCAGCAGAGCGTGGAGATGGTGCTGTGGAAGATCTGGCAGGCCACGAAGCTGGATATGCATCTGCGCGCGCAAGCGCTGAAGGGGGGATCCCTGGGCGCGCAGGCCGATGCCGACCTGGATGCGGTGATGAGCCTGTTCGACATCGTCGGTGACTTCGCAGAGCGCAACCCGCAGGCGAAGGTGAAGAGCTTCATTGACAACATCCGGGCCCAACAGGTGCCCACCGGCGGGCGCGACCAGCGCGGCGTGCGCGCCGGGGCGGTGGAGATCCTGCCGGCCCACGCGGCAGCAGGGCGCCAGTGGAAGGTTGCCGTGGTGGCCGGAGTGCAAGAAGGCCAGTGGCCTACCGGGCCGACCGTCGGCGGATTGTTCGGCCAGCTAGAACTCGTGGATTTGCTGGACCGGAACATCGACCCGAGCGTGCCTGTCTCCCGCATCAACGATGCGATCGAAGAAGAACGCCGACTGTTCCTGCTGGCCATCAGCCGCGCGACGGATACCGTGCACGTGACGAGTGTGCAGAACTCTGGTGACGAGGCTCTGGTGCCATCGCGCTTCATCGCCGAGATGGAGGTAGAGCCCACCGAGCTGGCAGCGACGGGTGACATCGAGGAGGCCTCCAGCCAACCGTCTGCCACATCCACAACTGGTGCGCTGCCGCGCGTACTGGCCATCGAATCCCTGCTGGCGGAGCTGCGGGATGCTGTAACCGATGAGAATCGGCCCGGCCACGAACGGCGTGCGGCTGCGCGGAACCTGGCCAAGATGGCGCGGGCTGGTGTGCACGGTGCGGCGCCGGAGGACTGGTGGGGAATGGCGCAGCCTTCCTCGGAGGAACGGGTGCTGTCGGGGGGCAAGATCCGGATAAGCCCCTCCAAGCTGGAGAGTTGGAACACCTGCGCGCTGCGGACCTTCCTGGATAGCAACGGCGGAGTGAGCGAATCCACCGAACCCATGCGCGTGGGCATCTTTATCCACGCCATCGCCGAGCAGATTGTGCAAGGCATGGAGCTCGGCGAAGCACAGCTGGCGGTCATAGAGATTCTGCCGCACGTGCTCGACGGGCCAGGGTGGAAGGATGCGCACACTGTGCAGCGCTGGGAGGGTGGCGTCGAGAAACTACATAAGTTCATTACCGGATACAGGGACCAAGGATTCGACCTAGAGACCGAGCGCACCCTGCGGGCACAAGTGGGACAGACCGAGGACGGGATAGAGGTGACCCTGAGCGGACGTGCGGACCTGTTGGTGACGAACCCGGAGGATGGGCTGACGCAGGTGATCGACTTTAAGACAGGCAAGAAAGCGGTGACAAGACAGGCTGCAAAAGAGAGCCCGCAGCTAAGTGCGTATCAATTCTTGCTTACGCTCACCGAGCGCCCTGGCGGCGATGGTCACAAGTATCAGCCTGGGGGTGCCGAGCTGGTCTACCCCGGAACTGACGGAGGAATTACTACCAGACCTCAGGCAGAGCTGACAGAGGAAAAACTGGGCGACACGCACGACATGCTGATGGATATAGCTCCAGTGACAGCGGGGCCTACGTATCTTGCGACAATCAACGAGGAGTGCACGAACTGCGCATTCACATCGATTTGCCCCGCACAGCCAGAAGGAAAGCAGGTGGTCTAAATGGATAGCAACAGGCACATTTTCAGCCCGCAGGAGCTTTCCCAGCTGATGGGGCAGAGGTTCGCCCCGACCGACGAGCAGGCCGAAGTCATCCAGGCCGGGCCGTTCGGCAACTTTCTGGTAGTTGCCGGAGCAGGCGCCGGTAAGACCGAAACCATGGCGGCGCGGGCCGTGTGGATGGTGGCCAACGGCTTCGCCCGGCCCGAGCAGATTCTGGGGCTGACCTTTACCCGCAAGGCTGCCGCGGAGCTGGGGGAGCGCATCCGCCAGCGCCTACAGACGCTGGCGAGCAGCGCCTTCATGGATCAGCTGGCCACCGATGATCCGCGGCGCGAGGCGTTGAAGAACATCGCGCCGGCAGTGGCTACGTATGACTCCTATGCGGGGGACATCGTCCGTGAGTATGGACTGTTGATCCCTTCGGAGCCTGCGGCCAGGCTTATTACGGACGCCGAACGGTGGATGGTGGCCCGCGATGTGGTGCTGAACTCGCAGGGGAAGATATCCGTAGATAGGGCTGTGGGAACGGTCATCGAGGAGGTGTGCGCTCTGTCCGATGAGATGGACAACCACCTGGCGGACCCGGAAAAAGTAGCGGAGGAAAGTGAGGAGGCGCGAGAGGTTCTCAAAGACCTACCAAGGAAAGCGAGAAGTCGAGTCGAGTTCAACAAGGAGAACCGGAACTTCCTCGACGCGCAGGAATACCGCATCGAGCTTTTGCAGCTGGTGCACGAATATCGGGAAGAGCTCCAGCGCCGGGAGTTGCTGACTTTCGGCCAGCAGATGAGCAAGGCTGCGGGACTTGTGCGTGATCACGAGGTCGTCGGGGAAGAACAACGGCGACGTTTCCGCGTGGTGATGCTGGACGAGTACCAGGACACTGGACATGCCCAACGCATCATGCTGTCTTCGTTGTTTGGCAAGGGAAAGGCGAACGACGGCGAGTTCTCCGCGATGGCGGTGGGCGATCCTATGCAGTCGATTTATCTTTTCCGCGGCGCGACGGCCTCCAACTTGGAGAAGTTCCGCGAGGACTTTCAGGATTCGAACGGGAACCCAGCGGAGAAGCTGCAGCTGCTGACCTCCTGGCGCAACCCCACCACCGTGTTGGACATGGCCAACAAGGTCTCTACCTGGTCCATGGAGCGAAGCACCGACAGCACCGGACGCCTAGTTTCCGAGCTGCGCCCGCGCCCTGGTGCAGAAGACGGCGAGGTCGCTGTGGCTTTCTTTGATGAGCGCGAACAGGAGCTCGACTGGATGGCTGACAAGCTGCAGGAACGATGGCAGGAGTACCAGCAGAAGCTGGAAACGGCGGACGACCCGTCCAAGGTCAGACCTTTTTCCGCAGCGGTATTGGTGACCAAGAATGCGAACGCTGTTCCTATCTACAACAAGCTGGTCGAACGCGGGGTGCCCGCAGACATGACCGCCGGGCCAGGTCTGCTGGATCTTCCTGAAGTTGCAGATATCTTTGCCACACTGCGGGTGCTGGTGGATCCGACTGATGACGTGGCACTGCTGCGCCTGCTGACTGGCCCGAGGTGGAACATCGGTGCCGCTGACCTTGCGGTGCTCACGCGACGCGCAGAGCAGATTGCCAAACGCGGATCTGGGGAAGCGGAAAACATCGACGAAACCGTTTTGGAGCAGGAGCGACTGGAGAAAATCGAGTCTCTCCACACGCCCGGCGTGCGTGATGAACTGATAGCGGAGATCCTAGATGCCATTCCAGACCCCACCGATTTTTCTGTCGGTCTGGTTGATGCACTCGCGGACATCCGAGATGCCGCGGATATGGGGATGTCAACAGAAGGCGCCCAAAGGCTGGAGCTGCTCGGTCGGGAGCTGGGGTATCTGCGGCGCCACAGCCTCAGCAAGAACCTGCCGGACTTGGTCGCGGACATCGAGAAGATGCTGGGAGTGCGGCATGAAGTGCTGGCGCGCTGGCATCGCCACCCGGATCAATCTATTGGCACCAGCCACCTGGATAGGTTTGCGGATATCGTTCGCGATTTCTCCCGCATCGGATCCGCAACCCCGAAAGCGCTGGTCGAATATCTGAAGGCGGCGCATGCCGAAGAGGACGGGCTGACCCCCGGAGAAGTCCAGCGCAAGGACAATACCGTGCAGATCCTCACAGTCCATAAAGCCAAGGGCCTGGAGTGGGACATTGTTGCGGTGCCGCATGCTACGCGCGACAGTTTCAGCGATTACGCGCAACCACGGAAAGACAAGAAGTATTCATGGACAACCACCGCTCAGGTCATTCCCAGCAGCCTGCGCGGGGATGCGGGGGATAAGCCCGGAATGTACCCAAAGCTGTCCCTTGAAGGCGTCGAGGACAGAAAGGCGCACGCGGACGCCTATGACGCATTCAATGTGGAGGTCAAGCGCTTCCGTTCAAAGGAGAACGACCGGCTGTTCTACGTGGCCATCACCCGATCCCAGAGGGTGCTCTATGTCAGTGGTGCGGCATATAAGAACGGCGCCAAGGACGCACAGGATCCTTCACTGTGTCTAGTACTGTTGCGGGACCACCTGCGGGAAAACAACCGCAAGGATTGTGTAGAGCACTGGTCTGACATGGGGCAGTATTACTCGAAGTTGGATGAGATGTTGAATAACTCGGAGCTTCCAGTCGAGCAGAGGAAGCTGCTTCCCACTGTCGAGGTCAATTCCCGGCGTTTAGAGTATGGCGAAGAGCGACAGCAGCGCGTCGATGAAGCGAACAATGGCGCAGGCGCCCCCTGGCCTAGCCCAGCTCCCGCTACAGAGCGCCCCGGTGTGGCCGAAGCCGCCGACATGGTGCGCAAGGAAATCGAGGCGCTAGGCGCGCAGGAGCCGGACAGCGCTGACACCCCCACCCCCTCCGCGCCCACCACCGTGGCCGAGGTGTGGGATCTCGAGACGGCAATGCTGCTCGAGGAATATTCGGAAATGGACAACGCCGAGGTGCTGGTGCCACTGAAGGTGCGACTCACGGCTACCGAGATGGTGAGCCTGCGCAGGGATTCCGAAGAGTTCGCCCTGCGCGCCCGTCGTCCAATTCCCCTCGAGCCGAAGCCCTACGCCAAGCGCGGCACCGCGTTCCACAACTGGGTGGAAGAACGCTACAAGCAGGTCACCCTGTTGGACGAGGAAGAGCTGCCGGGCGCCTCGGATGCTTCGCTCGGCGACCCTTACCTCGAGACCCTGAAGGAGGCGTTCCTGCGCTCTGCATGGGCCGATCGCCAACCCGAAAGCGTGGAGGGTGCCTACTCTGTCACGATCGGCGGTCACGTGTTTGAGGGACGTATTGACGCCGTATTCCACGAAGGAGACGATCCCACCGACGGCTGGATCGTGGTGGACTGGAAAACAGGGCGCAAACCCACCGGCGCGGAACTGGACGCAGCCGAACAGCAGCTGGCCATTTACAGGCTGGCATGGGCGAAACTACTCAGCACCAAACTGGGCGTGGAGGTGCCCGCCGACAACGTTCGCGCCGTGTTTCACTATGTCGCGGCAAATGAGACCTATGAACCGCGTACACTACTGTCTGCAGAGCAACTCGAGCGGATGCTTGGGGGCGTCACAAAGAAGGCACCCCAAGAGCACGACGGCGAAGAGCCACAAGGCAGCATCGAGCAGTGACGAGAGGACGTAGATGAGAGACCGGCTGCGCGAACGTTTTCGCGCCGACGATGAGGTCGATGAGCTACCGCCGCACGCACTGCTAAACATCGTCCGCATCCCGACCTCGGTGGTACAAAGCCCCTGGTGGCTCATCATCCGACGGATGTTCTACGCCTTCCTGCTGGTGCTTTTCGTCGCCTGCCTGGCCTACTTCGACAGGGACGGCTACGAGGGGATGGAAACTTTTGTGGACGCCCTGTATTACTCGTCGGTGTCTCTCTCGACGACGGGCTACGGCGATGTGTCACCGCAGACGCAGAACGCGCGACTGGTAAACACCCTCATTATCACCCCGGCCCGCCTGGTCTTCCTGGTGCTGCTGGTCGGCACGACGCTGTCAGTGCTGACCGAAGAATCCCGCAAAACGTTAGTCATCCGCCGCTGGAGGAAGAAAATGCGTAACCACACCATCGTTATCGGCTACGGCACCAAGGGCCGCTCCGCTATCGCGGCGCTGCTGGCCGACGGCGTATCGCCTTCGCAGATCGTCGTGGTGGATACGGACAGGGAGGTGCTGGATCAGGCGTCCGCGCAGGGGCTGGTGACGGTGCAGGGGACGGCTACCCGCTCCGACGTGCTGAAACTCGCTGGTGTGAACCGTGCCCGCGCGGTGGTTGTCGCGCCGAACCAGGACGATACAGCGGTGCTGATCACACTGTCGGTGCGCGAGATCGCGCCTTCTGCAACGATCGTCGCGAGTGTGCGCGAATCCGATAACTCGCACCTGCTGCGGCAATCCGGTGCAGACTCGGTGGTCGTCTCCTCCGAAACGGCCGGGCGCCTGATGGGACTGGCGACGGTTACACCATCAGTGACGGAGATGATGGAGGATCTGCTGTCGCCGGACGAAGGCTTCTCTATCGCCGAGCGCCTGGTCACCGAGGAAGAGGTTGGCGGCAACCCCCGCGTGCTAGAAGACGTGGTGCTGGGCGTGGTGCGCTCTGGCGAGCTGTACCGCATCGATTCCTCCGAGGCGGAGACGATCGAACCGGGCGACCGCGTGCTGTACGTGCGCTCCAACCCCGGTGCCGACGATATTCTCGGCACCAAGTAGGGGATCTGAGTGAGCTCCCTACTGGATGGTCTGGATCCGGAACAGGCGAGAGCGGCCTCCGCCCCGCGCGGACCGGTGAGCATCATCGCAGGCGCCGGCACCGGCAAGACCCGCACCATTACCCACCGCATTGCCTACCTGGTCGAGGGCGGATTCGTGAACCCCGACCACGTCTTGGCCGTGACCTTCACCGCCCGTGCGGCCGCGGAACTGCGTGAGCGCCTAGCGCTGATGAACATCCCCAAGGTGCAGGCCAAGACCTTCCACGCCGCCGCCATGCGGCAGTTGAAATACTTTTGGCCCGCCTATGCGGGCGACCTGCCGTGGACGCTGCTGGACAACAAGTTCCGCGTCGTCTCCCGCGCCGCGCGGGCCGCGGGAGTGGAGGTCAGCACCCCGATGCTGGCGGACCTCATCGGGGAAATCGAATGGGCGAAATCCTCTTTGATCAGTGCGGAAGACTACCCGGACTTCGTTGAACCGCGCCGCCGTGATTGCCCAGTCGCCCCGCATACCTTCGTCAAGGTCTTTCAGGGCTACGAGAACCTCAAGGCCACGCCGGAGGGCATGCTGCTGGACTTCGACGATCTGCTGCTGCATATGGCCGCAGCCATCGAGTCCAACACCGGCATCGCTGACGAGTTTCGTTCGCGCTACCGCACCTTCGTGGTCGACGAGTACCAGGACGTTACGCCCCTCCAGCAGCGCGTGTTGGACGCGTGGGTAGGCGACCGCGACGATCTGACCGTTGTGGGCGACGCGAACCAGACGATCTACAGCTTCAACGGCGCCACGCCGGAGTATCTGTTGGACTTCACCACCAAGTACCCGGAGTCCACCACCGTCCGCCTGCACCGGGACTACCGTTCCACCCCGCAGGTCGTGGACCTGGCTAACAATGTGATCGGCAAGGCGAAAGGACGCGTTGCGGGCACACGGCTGAAGCTGGAGGGCCAGCGCCCCGCAGGTCCGCTCCCGCAGTTCCACGAGTACCCCGACGAGCCCGCCGAGGCTGTGGCGGTAGTCAAGGAAATCCAGACGCTTATCCGCAAGGGCGTGGAACCCGCGAACATCGCGATCCTCTACCGCATCAACTCCCAGTCCGCGAACTACGAATACGAGCTCGAACAGGCCGGCATTGGCTACCAGGTCAAGGGCGGCGAGGGCTTCTTCAAGCGCGCGGAAATCCGGGAGGGAATGAACGCCATCACCGCCGCGGCGAAGAAGTACGACCCGGACCCGGAGGATGTGCCGGATGCCGTCCGCGCCGCGCTCGTCCCCGTCGGCCTGACGTCCACCGAACCCTCCGGTACCCAGGAGCGCGCCCGCTGGCAGTCCCTGCAGGCCCTCTTCCAGCTGGTCAAGGACATCACCACCACCGCGACCGAACCTTTAAGCATGCAGGGCGTAGTCGCGTTGCTGAAGGAACGCATGAGCGCGAAGAACCCGCCGAAGTTCCAGGGAGTCACCCTGGCCAGCATTCACGCTGCCAAGGGCCTGGAATGGGACGCTGTATTCCTGGTCGGCCTCAACGAGGGCACCTTGCCGATCCGCCATGCCCTCAAAGGAGCGGGCTCGGAAGAGGCGATCGAGGAGGAACGCCGACTGTTCTACGTCGGCATCACCCGCGCTCGGGAGCACCTGCACCTCAGCTGGTCGCTGGCTCGCCAGGAGGGCTCCAAGTCGAACCGTCGCCGCACGCGCTTCCTCGACGGTTTGGTCCCGCAGGAGGAAGCGGCCGCCGCGCAGCGTCGTTCCGGTACTGGCGCCTCCGGTTCGCGGGACAGGCTGGGCGCGCCGAAGAATGCCTGCGTGGTCTGCGGATCCAGGCTCGGCAGCCCGGAGCTAAAGATCCTCGGCCGCTGCGGGGAGCACGCCCCCGAGACTGATCACCTTCTGCTGACGGAGCTGCGGCAGTGGCGCAGCGCTCTGGCCAAGGACAAGGCGGTGCCGGCGTATGTCATTTTTAGTGACGCCACGTTGCGAGCCATTGCCGAGCAGCTGCCCACCACGTCTGACCAGTTGGTGGCCGTGCCGGGCATTGGTCCGGTCAAGGTGAAGGAGTTTGGTGAGGACGTTCTGGCGATCGTCAGCAACTACGCCTAGTTGGTCTTGTGCACAGTTGATCCCGTGCACAGTTGGCCTCGTGCACAGCTAAACCCGCACCGCCCGGCAGGACAGGCAGTTGTCGTCGAAGGGGATGGGGTGGGTGTGCACGGCACCGGTGGCAAAGTCCACTAGCCGCCGTTGGGTGAGGACCTCCGGGATATCCGGTGGAGTCGGCAGCGCTTCCTGCCTAAGCCGCGCCATCTTTCGTTCCTGCCGATACTCGCGTTGCGCGCGCCACCAAGGCAGGACGTGTTCGTTAAGCATCATCGCAAACTGTGTGGAGGCTGCCTGGATCAGGTGCCTTTCCGTACTTCCGGGTCTACCTGTCGCCTGCAAGCGCACTCCTTTCCACCCGTCGTCGATCTGCCCGTAGTAGCTATCGGTGCAGGCCAGGCAGGGTGTTATACCGGGGATGACCAGCGGCCCCAGCACAGATCGGCCGTCCACGATGCCAGCGGGGTAGTGGGCTACCCGGTTGACCATCAGTGCGTGTTGTACGTCCGGGGTCGGGAACACCGCGCCGGGCAGGGCCATCAGCGATCGCCGAGCCTCGCTGGGGGCGGTGACGATGCGGAAACTCAAACCAAGGGCCTCTAGCACGGGCTCTAGCCGCTCGCTGGCCACGCCGGAGGCCAGCACGTGGAAGTCCACGTCTGACTGGGACGGCCGCAGTATCTTCGCCTGCAGCATCTCGGAGAGCATCTGCCGCGCATCTTCGGGTTCCAGCCCGCAGTAGCCCATCTTTTGGTGCAGCTCCTCGAACCCGATCCCGCCGCGCGCCAGTGCGAACACGTGCGCTACCTGGCCCGGGTTCACGTTCTTCGGTAGCGGCAGGATCATCGATTCGTGCGGTAGCACCCCGAATTGCAGGCCGATTGTCGGCCTGGCCAGGATCGCTGTGTTGGATGGCAGATTAAGCTCTAGCATGAATGAAGTTCCCCCAAGAAAGAGTCGCGCTCCCCATGCGCGCCTCGTCGCCTCTTACCCTAGCAGCGCTGCACCGTCCTCGCTGGTGGAAAGGATGTTCCTGTGGCTGCCTCCCTGTGTCGGCATAGCGTTATCGACCCTCAGCAGGTGGCCGACGAGGTGCAGGCGGAGCTGGCGAAAGCTAGCGGCGCTGCGATCCCGCCCGTGAGCATTCGGCTGTCCGCCCGCCGGAAAAAGACGGTCGCGGTGCGGGAGGAAGGCGATGGCTTCCTGATCATGGCGCCGGCCATCATTGGGGAGGCCGAGCTACGCAGAATCAGCATGGAGCTGGTGGGTAAGGCGCTGAGCAGTCGGCGTCATACGATAGGCAACAACGAGCTCGTCGAGCGCGCGACGCAGCTCAACAACAAGTACCTCGACGGCCGCGCGACGGTAAAAGAGATCAAGTTCGTCACGAACATGAACACGCGTTGGGGCAGCTGCTCGGTGCAGTCGAAGCGCATCCGGATCGCCCACCAGCTGCAGGACGTGCCGGGATATGTGCTGGATGCGGTGATTATCCACGAGCTGATCCACACGTTCGTGCCGAACCACGGCCCGGAGTTCCGCCGCTGGGAGGCGCACACCCCGCACCTGGAGAAGGCGCAGGGCTACCTGGAAGCCTTCAAACGCTGGGGGATGCGCGGCTAGCTACTACGCGTCGCTCTCGCCGTCGGTGTCGCTCTGGCCGTTCTCGTCGCGCTTCTCGTTGAGCTCCCGCTCCAGCTTCTCGATTTCGCTGATGGGGTTGAAGCCCTCCATCTCGTCCTCGTCGAATGCCACGCTGCTGATGAAGGCCGCCGGGTTGTCCAGGTCGGAGGCAACCGGAAGGAAATCGGGGTGGTCCCACACGCTGTCGCGCTTAGTGACGCCTACCGCATCATCCAGCTTGCGCCACAGCTCGACTGCCTCGTTTGCCTTCGGAGCAGTGAAGCTGATCCCCAGAGCCTTAGTCAGCGCTTCCATGGCGGGGGAGCCGTTGTTGCGGAACTCCGACCAGGCGGCGTTGATCATGGCCGCGGCGGGGATGCGGGAATCCAGGGCTACGCCGGTGACGTAATCCACCCAACCCTCAATCAGCGACAGGCTGGTTTCCAGGCGCTCGCGGGCGTGGGCGTTGGAGGAAACGACTTGCGGGGAGAAATCCTGCCCCTGCATGCGCTCCATCATCTCCTGCATCTTCGCCGGGTCGTTCAGCGATTCCGGCGTGAAGTCGCTGGTGGCTTCTTCCATGGCGGAGTAATCCAGCGACAGGCCGGCGGCGAACTCCTCGACATCCAGAATCAGGCGCTCCACCAGCCACGGTACGTGCTTGAACAGGCGCAGGTGCGCGGCCTCGCGCGCGGCCAGGTAGATCAGCGCTTCGCGGGGTTCGCAGCCCAGCTTTTTGGCCATCGCGTCCAGGTGCTCGGTGGCGATGGCTGCGGTCTCGCCCTGCGCAAGTGGTACGCCCCATTGGGTAGAAAGCACGACGTCGCTGGCCATCTCACCCAGAGTGTTGCCGAGCTGTACGCCGAAGTTCATGGCGTTGATCTGCTTCATCATTCCCGCCAGCGGGCCTAGCTGGCTGCGCATTTCCTCCGGCACCCCGCCGAGGGCAGCGTCGCCCAGCTTGTCAGCCAGGGGAGTGACTACCCGCTTCCACGTGTCGAAAGTCTCGTCCAGCCACTGAGCGGGGCCGAAGGCCACGGAGCCGGACGCGCCGGCGGGCAGGATGGTGGCTTCGTCCAACCACAGCTCCGCCAGACGCACCGAGTCGGCCACTGCCTGCGAATCGCTGTGGCGCGGGCGGGTGTCCTTCTTGGTGGCGGCGATGCGTTGGCGCGCCGTGCGCTTGGCCATCGCGTAGTTGACCGGCCCCTTACCCTCGGAGCTGTTCATATCGGTTCCGAAGCCGGAAAGCATGGAGCCGAACTGGTTCAGAATGTCGCCCAGGTTGCCGGCCCCCATGTTGCCTGCGCCACCCTTGCCACCGGCGTTGCCGCCCAGGGGGCCGCCGAAGAAGAAACCGAACTGGTTGTCGTGGTTATCTTTGTCGCGGTCGTCGTCGGAATCGTCCGGGCCGTGGAAGCCAAAGCCGAATTTACTCATGTACCCCACCGTACCGACTGTTGCAGTGCGAAAACGACCTCGAAGGGGCATATCGCCGCGTATTTTCGTGTGCTGAGAGCGAACAGGCGCCAGACCGCTCCACAGGGCGCGCTTAGCTAAATCATGGGGAAATACATGTAAAGTTGGGCGGGTGAATTTTTGGAACAGGCGTAATCGCACCATCGTCGTGGGTGCTGTCCCCGTGGTGGCGGTGTTTTCCCTCCTCGGGCTGCCGTCTATTCCCGGCACCAACATCGATCTCACCGTTCCCTATGCCGCTGAAGGCAGCGGGCCGACGTTCAACACCTTGGGCCAGGTCGATGGCCGAGAGGTAGTCGACATCACCGGCGCGAAGACTCACCCGACCAGTGGCAACCTCAACATGACCACCGTGTCGGTGCGCACCAATATGACTCTCGCGCAGGCCTTTAAGCGCTGGGTGACCACTGACGACACGCTAGTTCCCCTAGAGCACGTATTCCCCTCCGGCAAGTCCTCGGAGGAGGTGCAGCGCCAGAACGCCGCCGCCTTCGCCAGCTCTGAATCCAACGCCACAATCTCGGCGATGAACTACCTACGCAAGCCTCTGGAGACCATGGTGCTGGAGGTATCAGAGGATTCCCCAGCACAGGGAAAGATCGAGGTCAACGACATCGTCACGAAGGTCGATGGGGAGAAGGTTACGCTGCCCAGCGAGCTATCGGACAAGGTTAAGGACAATAAGTCGGGCGATGAGGTCACCATCACCGTCAAGCGCCAGGGCAAGGAAAAAGACATCAAGGTCAAGCTCGGCGAACTGCCGAAGGAGCTACGTGGCGACCATCCGCAGGGCACTGCGTTCCTCGGCGTGACCACCGTTGCCCAGCCGGGTGGCGACATCAAGGTGGAGTACAACCTCACCGACATCGGCGGCCCATCCGCCGGTTTGATGTTCTCTTTGGCGGTGGTTGACAAACTCTCGCCCGAGGAACTCACAGGTGGGAAGTTCGTCGCCGGTACCGGAACTATTGACGCCTCAGGCAAGGTCGGCCCCATTGGTGGCATCACTCACAAGATCGCCGCCGCCAAGGAAGCTGGTGCAGAGGTGTTCCTCGTACCAGCGAAGAACTGCGCGGAGGCAGTGCATGAGCCTCCGGAGGGAATCACCCTGTTGAAGGTCGACACTCTCGATGATGCGATTAAGGACCTCAAGGATTACAACGAGGGCAAGCAGGCCGATACCTGCAAGTAGCAGCTATTCGTCGGCTTCGAAGGTTGCGCGCAGCGTGTGAATCACGCCGGGGGCGATATCGTCCCCGCCGAGCAGCTGCACCTTGTCCTGGCCGAAAGGATCTTCTGCAAGCTCCTCCTCGCTGGGGCGTAGCTGGATAAGGGAGCGTTCGGGGCCGGAGAGGTCGGCGTCACAAAGAAGTCCGCTAAACAAGCGAGCCTGGCGCGGGGTAGGGTCCGCACCGGGGGCGGCGTTGGAGAAGGTGATCTCCTGGGCCAGGATCGCACCTACGACGGGGGCGGGCCAGCGGATGGTGGCGAGGAACTGGCCGAGCTCCTCGCTGCCCGGGCGGATGTCCTCCGGAATGTCCTCCTGCACCACGAGGGCGAGGGGATTGGCGGGCGCATCGTCATCGAATGCCTGTGGCGCGGCATCCGCAACCAGAGCGGCAGGTACCAGGGCAAACAAGGTGGCGGGCTGGTCCCAACCCTCCGCCTGTACGAAATCCACAGCCTCGCGTAGCGCGGCATTGAGCACGCGCTCGTCCTGCAGATCGACGGACGCAGAAGGGTCGGGGAAGGTCATGCGAAAGCCTTTCTTAAATCACTGCTGATTTGATCGTGCATTGTTTTGTTATGACGCTTAAGGAATTGTACGTATTCTGGTGGAAACCTCGCGTATTAGCGATACAGACAGGCGCGATAAGCAGGAGAGTAATTAAGCCTTGAGCACGCCAACGCCACCGCCTTCGGGGCGACCGAAGCAGAAGTTCCCATCCAGCCAGGGGCCGAGCAGGCGCTCGAAAATCCTTGGTATTGCAGTGGCGGTTATCGCCGCCGCTATTTTCGTTATCCCGGTGGTGGTGAGTACTTATACCGACTTCGCGTGGTTCCGCAGCGTGGATTACCAGGGCGTGTTCGTGAATGTGATCGTCACCCGCGTGGCACTGTTCGCCATCTTCGGCGCCTTCGGTGCGCTGCTGTCTTGGCTGGCGGCCTTCCTGGCTTACCGCGCGCGGCCGGATGAGATCGACTCGCTGGGCACATCCTCGCCATTGGCGGAGTACCGGCCGATGATTCGCCGCAACATGCGGCCATTCCTGCTGGGTATTCCGCTGTTCGTCGGAGTGATCACCGGCATGATCGTGCAGTCGAATTGGCGCTCTGTATTGATGTTCCTGAACGGTTCGAACTTCGGTGTGCGCGACCCGCAGTTCGGCAAGGATCTGGGCTTTTATGCCTTTAACCTGCCGTTCCTGCAGATGCTGGTTTCTACGTTCAGTGTGCTGCTGATCTTGGCTTTTGTGATCAACGGCGTTGGCCACTACCTGCTGGGATCCATCACTACGGGTAACCCGCGAGTGGGGGAGAAGGCCTCGATCTCCACGAGTGCACGCCGCCAGCTGGCCGTGATCGCGGGCGTGTGGATGCTGCTGAAGGCAGTGGGGTATTGGTTCGACCGCTATGGGCTGCTGACCCGTTCGCACGATACCTTCACCGGCGCTTCCTACACTGATGTGAATGCGGTGCTGCCGGCGCAGATCGTGCTGTTGGTGATCTCCCTGTTCGTCGCAGCGATGTTCTTTGTCACCATTGTGCTGCGCGACCTGCGCATTCCGGCCTTGGCGGTGGCGCTGATGGTGGGTTCCTCGCTGACCGTGGGGTTGATCTGGCCCGCAATGCTGGAGCAGTTCTCCGTCAACCCGAACCGTGCGGAGAAGGAACGCGAGTACATCGCCCGCAACATCGAGGCGACCCGCTACGCCTACGGTATCGGGGACGACAAGGTTACCTACGACCGCGACTGGGGTTCTTCCGGCGATGCGGCGTCGAAGGAACAGAAGAAGGCCGTGGCTGACGATTCTGCCACCCTGTCCAACGTGCGCCTGCTGGACCCGGAAGTACTGACCCCGACGTTTACCCAGCAACAGCAGCTGCGTAACTTCTATGGCTTCCCCGACGAGCTGGCGATCGACCGCTACAAAGTCGATGGCCAGATGCGCGATTTTGTGGTTGCTGCCCGTGAGCTGAACCCGAACACCCTGGACGGTAACCAGAAGGACTGGATCAACCGCCACACCGTGTACACCCACGGCAATGGTTTCGTGGCTGCGCCCGCCCGCAAGGTCGACGAGGTCGCCCGTGATGTGGGATCGGCTCGCGGTGGCTACCCGGTCTACACTGTGGCGGATCTGCAGTCGATGGAATCCGGTAAGCAGGGCGGTGAGCTGAAGCTGGACGTTAAGCAGCCGCGCATTTACTTCGGCCCGGTCATTGCATCGTCGAAACAGAACAACTCCGACTACGCGATCGTCGGCAACACCGAGGGCGAGCCGCTGGAGTACGATACCGACGCATCCAACTACACCTACACCGGTACCGGTGGAGTGGACGTATCGAACTACTTCAACCGCCTGATGTTCTCGGCTCACTTCGAGTCAATGAATATGCTGCTGACCGACCGTATCGGCGAGGGATCGAAGATCCTTTATGAGCGCGACCCCCGCGAGCGCGTCCACAAGGTTGCCCCGTGGCTGACCACGGATTCCAAGACCTACCCGATCGTCATTGACGGCCGTGTGAAGTGGGTCGTTGACGGTTACACGACGTTGAATAACCTGCCCTACTCCGAGCGGATTGGGCTCACTGACTCTACTGCGGACGCCATCAACCCCGACGGCGTTAGTGAGTCCCAGGTCGTCGACAATGAAGTTGGCTACATTCGCAATTCCGTGAAGGCCGTGGTCGATGCCTACGACGGCAGCGTGGATCTGTACGCTTTCGACGAATCGGATCCGGTGCTGAAGGCATGGCGGGGTGCGTTCCCGGGTGTGGTGAAGCCGCGCGCCGAGATCAGCAAGGAGCTGGAGGACCACCTGCGCTACCCGGAGGACATGTTCAAGGTGCAGCGCGAGCTGATCGCTAAGTACCACGTCTCCGACCCGGGCGTGTTCTTCCAGAACGACTCCTTCTGGTCGGTGCCGACCGACCCGACTGCACCGCAGGATCGCCAGGATAACGCACAGCCGCCGTACTACGTGGTGGCGGCTGACCCGAAGACCAACAAGCCTTCTTTCCAGCTGATCACCCCGTTCCGTGGTCTGCGCCGTGAGTTCCTGGCCGCACACATGTCCGTGAGCTCCGACCCGGATAACTACGGCAAGATCAGCGTGCGTGTGCTGCCGACGGGTACGCAGACTCTGGGCCCGAACCAAGCGCAGGACACGATGATGTCCTCTGACGAGATCGCCCGCGAGCGCACCCTGCTGAAGGGCACGAACGACCTGACGAATGGCAACCTGCTGACGTTGCCGGTGGGTGATGGGCAGATCCTGTACGTCGAGCCGGTGTACTCGCAGCGCAGTGGCCAGGACTCGGCCTTCCCGAAGTTGCTGCGCGTGCTGGTGAGCTACAACGGCCAGGTGGGTTACGCCCCGACCATTGCCGAGGCGCTGAGCCAGGTGGGTATTAACACGTCCTCGACGACCGACATCCAGGAGATCGATGGCTCGGTGGTTGATCCGAACAAGAACAAGGGTAAAGACCAGGGCGACGGCAAGGGTAAGGACGAGAGTGACAAGGACAAGAATAAGTCCAAGGACGAGCAGAGCTCGGATGGGAAGGGTGCTGCCGGCAAGTCCGATGACAAGGGCACCGATACGACCCCGGAGCAGCGCGTGCGCGATGCGATGGACAAGGTGAAGAAGACCCGTGAGTCCGGCAGCTTTGAGGAATTCGGCAAGGCGCTGGACGAACTGGATAAGGCAGTCCAGGACCTGCAATCCGAGCGTTAACCACCGGTGAAACCGTCTGCGACCAGGCGATTTCACTTTATCCAAGCTCTGCGTTACAGTAGGGGAGTCGCTGACGCGATAGCGTACAGCACTCGTCGCGGGGTGGAGCAGCTCGGTAGCTCGCTGGGCTCATAACCCAGAGGTCGTCGGTTCGAATCCGGCCCCCGCTACAAATAGCACCCTTCTTCTAGCTTGTGCTGGAAGAGGGGTGCTTCGTTATTGTGTCATCGCCTACGGCGAAAAGGTTATTGCCCCGCCTGTATACGTGCACCTAAGTGGGGTTTGGGGGCTACTTATGCCATGCGGTGATGTGGCTAATATCGGTGGTTTGGCGCGCATGCCACAGGTCATACTCTTCCTGCAGTCCAAGCCAGAACTCTGCAGAGTTCCCAAAGAAAGCAGATAAGCGTAGAGCCATATCGGCGCTTACGCCAATGGAGCCGCGCACCAGTTTGGATATTTGCGAATCGGTCGTCCGGATTTCCTTGGCGAGTCGATACTGGGTAATCCCAAGTGGTTGTAGGAACTCTGCGAACAGGATTTCGCCCGGGTGCGGCACAGGCACCGTATCTAGCGATGAGGCGGTGTTAGTGGTAGTCGATGAAGTCAACATCAACAGCTCCTTTCTGGTTCCAGCGGAAAATGATGCGCCATTGCGCATTCACACGTATTGAGTAATAGCCCTCAAGGTTGCCCTTAAGTTGTTCGAGGCGGTTTGAGGGAGGGATGCGTAGGTCATTTAATTCAGTTGATCGAGCGATCATTATCAACTTGCGTCGGACAATCTTGCGAAGATCGGGCGGAACGTACCTCGGGGGTGTGCCGTAAAGGTGAAAACGTTCCAGGCTGGTTCTCCGGAACTCCATACCAACAATGCTGTCAAGAAATGAAAGTGCTGTCAAGGTGTGAAAGTGTATCTTGAGTCGTCGGAACCACCAATGGTTTTCCCTTACAGTGGTTGGCATGCTTGTCAATCATGTCGTGTATGACCTGAAGTACTCCTTCGACAGCATTCCCACCCGTCCTGCTCTTGCGCTTAAGGAGAGCACGCGGCCTGATACACCGACCACTTCGAAGGTATGTGGCACTCCCTACCTGCCGGAGCATGCGCCCTACCCGTATTACGATGGCCGGCCCATGTTCTTCATCGCCCAGTTTAATTTTTCCGAGCTAGAGCCCCTTCCAGGGTTCCCGACGACTGGGCTTCTTCAGCTTTTTGTACCTGACATAGAATTCTGGGGCGATTCTTGGATGGTGACGGACAAGCCGGATCTGTGCGCAGAACCCACCCCGTTCGCCCGATACTTCGAAGATTTCTCTGCGCCGCATGTCGGCGAGATGCCCGAAGAAGAGATTGAGGATTCGGGTGAACATCCAGCCCCTGAGCCATTCGATCCCGTCACTATCGACGGAGTTCGATTCGATCAAGAAGTGAATTACAGCACCCACGAGTACGGTCGTGTCATTTTTGATCTGAAGGGTCCCCGCGCCTTTTTAAGGAGGGGGCGGGATTTCGTAGATATTCACACTTATAGAGGAAACTTAGTTTCACGCTGGGTAATTGGTGGGAAAACGACATTTGAGCAGCCCCACCTTGACCTCGGGAGAACGACAAAGGATGCGTTTGATGCGGCCGTCGCCCGTGCAGAAAAAGAGGGCTTCACCGTTTACCCTCACGCCGATGAATATTTGGAGCCAATTGGCTATCCACAAGCAAACGGATCCTCGCTCGGTGGCTACACAATTCTTGTGAACGAAGGGCGGTTTCTGCCGTCTGACCCTCGGATCGTGCTGGCGACGATTGATCAAGATGGCCCATGTGAGTGGGGCGATTCTGGAGTCGGAAACTTCTTCATCCACCCCGACGACCTGGCAGCACGCAACTTCGATCGGGTCATCTTCGGCTGGGATTGCTTATAGAGTTGCGCGCGGTCTGTGGCCGCCGCTATCTGCCGTTAGTCTTCTGCTCAATCGTCCAAAGCGCGCAGGTAGAAGCGGCGGATCAGGGCACGCCGCGGCAGGTCGATGACTGGGCGCAGGGTGGGGAAACGGGCGGGCTGAGATTTGGCGTCAATAAGAAAAAGAACCCTTCCGTCCTGCAGTCGCTCGAGGGTGAAGGTTTCCTCGCCCCGTTCGACGTGGCCAGGGAGAGTGCCGTAGGTAAAGCCGCAGCGATTGGGCTCGGAGAAAGCATCGATTACGCGGCAGCGGAAGGTCCACGGACCGAAGCCGAGTGCGACCTCGGCGCCAGTCTCCACAACCTCGTGGGTGGGGCGCACGCGGAAGAGGCCGCTGCGCTGCACACCCCAGCGGAAGAGCTTCTCCGCGGCGGTCTCGAAGTCCGCAGTGATGACCCGCGACATGTGTAGCTCCGGAAAGCCGTCGGTCGAGGTGTAGGAGAGGGGAGTCATAGGGTGCCTCAGGCTACTTGATGTGCCCGGAGATCTGCTCGTGCTGCGGTACGTAGGGGACGAAGTCCTGCACATAAGCCCCCATGGCAACCAGCGCATTAACACGTTCCCAGATCGGCGGGTGGGTGGCGGAGAAATCACGCTTCTTCGTCATAGCGCGCTTGAAGATGGAACCCTTTTTGCCCTGGTCGGAATTGTGGAAACCTTGGATGATGTCCTGCTCCGGGGCGTACAGAGCCAGGGAGCCCGGTGTGCCGTACATGGAGTTCTGCACCGTGGACGGGTTCGCCTGGTGAAACGCCCGGATGGTGATCAGAGCCTGCGCCAGAGCGGTTGGGTTACGGCAAAGCGCCACGCCATGGCTATCGGCTTGCTGCTCGCGGTAGCGCGACATGTAGGCCCTGGCGATGTTGGCCAGCGCAGGGGCGGCGAGGATCACGCAGAAAGAAATCAGAAGGATCACCAGGGCAGCGACAGCGTTTCCGCCGCCGTTCGAATTGGAGTTCGACCGGCCCCTGTTGTTGTTGCTGAAGCTGCCGTAGATAAACACCGACTGCAGGATGGCGATGACGGAGGCGATGGCCACCAGCTGCGTCATTACTCGGTTGTCGTCGGCGGTCAGGTGGCTCATCTCGTGGGAGATGACGGCCTGCATTTGTTCGCGGTTTAGCAGGTAGCCGAGTTCCTCAGTAACGACGATGGTGCCGGTGTGGGGCTTGTTCCGCTTGCCGCCCAAGGCGTAGGCGTTGGGCACGCCGGTGCCGATGAGGACGTAGACCTTCGGCGGGGATGGCAAGCCAGCGGCGATCGACATCTCCTCCACGATGTTGTAGACCATGCCCTGCTCTACCTTGCGCTTCTCCCCACCGATCGCGGAAATCACGGTCTTGGTGGCGAAGAAATAGGAGTACAGCAGGATCAGCGCGGCCACCGGGATGGCGACCCCGGCGGAGATCAGGATGACCTTGCCCAGGGTGTTGTAGTCAATGTCGCTTCCCTGGATGCCAACGTAGGCGGCACAGGCACACGCCACGATGGAAAGCTGGAGTACAAATACGTTCGCGATCCACGCGACAGCGATGCCTTTGCGTAGCTGCGATAGCGATTCGTTGAAAGTTCTGGGCTGGTGGGCCATTGCTCGTCCTTTCAGTACTTAGATCACCCGGGTGTACGTGGCTCAGCGGCGCACGCTGGTGGGGGTGAGTTAAGGGGAAACTAGAAAGAAACGTCGGGAGCCTGGCGCTTGGATTCCTCTACCTGGAAGAAGCCGAAGGGGCGGAAGCCGTGGACGGAAGCCACGATGTTGGTCGGCACGGACTGGATGGCGGTGTTGTAAGTGTTGGTGGAGGCATTGTAGTGCTGGCGCGCGAAGCCCACCTTGTTCTCGGTGGAAGCGAGCTCTTCCTGCAGCTGCTGGAAGTTACGGGATGCCTGCAGCTCTGGGTATGCCTCGGCGGTTGCACGCAGGGTGGCCATGGTGCGGCCGAATACAGCGTCGGCCTGGGAAGCATCCTGCACATTGCCCGTGGCGCGGGCGCGGTCGGTGGCAGAACGTAGCTCGGCAATGTCGTGGAAGACCTTGGCCTCGTGGTTGGCGTAGCCCTTGACCGTTGCCACCAGGTTGGGGATCAGGTCGCCGCGGCGCTGTAGCTGGGTATCGATCTGAGCGTATGCCTCGTTGACTGCGTTGCGCTTTTTGACGAGGCCGTTGTACATCGCGAACCAGATCAGCAGGAGGAGGACGAGGATGGCGATGATGATAATTGCGATGATCATGTCGGCAAAACTTCCCTGGAAAACTCTTGAACGTAACTATCTTGAATGTATCTGTGCAGAAAACTTTGGCGTGTGAAGGGGCGGGGTACGCCCCTCACGCAAGCCGTTAATGCTGAAATGTATTATCGCTAACGTTTGTTCCTGGCGCAGGCGGGAGAGTCAAAAATCTTCCAGCTAGGGTGGGTTCCATGGCTAGCAATTCAAACTCGATGGTCGACCGTCAGCTTTCCCACCGCACGATCAGGGAGTTCACCGATCAGCCGGTTGACGACCAGACCCTCGCATCTATCTACGAGGTAGCCATGCGCACGAAGGCCTTTGTGGAGGCCTTCACCGATGCCAGCCTGATGTCGCAGAACGTGGTGAACGCCGCCGAGTCTTTCGGCCTGGGCGCCAACTACCTGGGCAATATTCACAACGACACTGTCGGGGTGATCGAGCTACTACGATCTGCGCAATGCCAATCAGCGGGTGGATAGCTTCACCAATCAGGTGCTGAAGAACTTCCCCCTTCACCCGCGACGGCAACGATGATTCGCTGCAAGCCGCGCGCTGGCAAGGCTTTATTGTTTAGTGCTTTTCTTTTGACTTCTTTCTGACGCCCACAGCGTCATTTGTGTCTAACCCCAAATTAACCTGCCGTTCAGATATTTGGGTTAGTATCCCGAGGAGTTTATAAAACTATCGCGATCGGCGCCGGGCGGGCCCGGAAGCTCGGCGTCCAAAAGAATCGCAGCAAGAGACTTCAAGGGTGAGGAATAAATAGTGACTAAGAACAAGAGCCTAAAGATCACGGCAGCGGCCATGATGGCTACGACCATGTCCCTTTCCGCAGTCAGCGTGGCGCCGGCGACGGCGCTGAGCATGCCGGCGATCGCTGGTTCCCAGGGACTACCGAACTACCCGCACCCCGTTCCGCACAAGGGCGCTCCGAACCCGCAGCCTTTCGGGCCGGAGTACCTGGGCGGCTACATCTCTGACATCAGCTCCCACGGTTGGGGCGTTTACCTGGACGTCGTCGATGGCTTTAACGACGTGCGGGCCAACCACCCGGGTGTCATCAAGCAGAACCTGGACAAGGTTGTGGACATCAACAACGCTGCACAGAAGAACCCGGCAGCCATCAAGCGCGCGCAGAGCGATGCTCGGGCGGACAAGGATGGCGTGCTGATGGCGTTCTCCGACGCTCTGGGTGGCGAGCTCGGTCGGCACTTCCGCGATGCGCTGCGTGAGAACCGCCTGCCGAAGACCCAGTTCCTGTTGGGCAATGGTTACTTGGCACGCGCGGGCGGAGTGGCTTCCTCCACCTTCGTGGAAAAGATGGTGTTTAACAACGATCGCCCGTTCGTGGTTGCCCCGGACCGCATCAAGAAGTACCAGGACGGCAAGCGCGACTACTACGGCACCTCGAAGTCCTACCCGTCTGGCCACACCAACCAGGCCGTATGGTCCACCACGCTGCTGGCGCTGACCCTGCCGGAGCTGGCGCCGCAGATTCTGGCTCGTGGTTCCGAGGCCGGCCACAACCGCATTGTCATGGGTGTGCACTACCCGCTGGACGTCATGGGTGGCCGCATGTCGGGCACCGCAGCCGCTGCCGACCGCTGGAATGACCCGAAGATGCGCGACGCAATCCGCCAGGCAGGCAAGGAGCTGCGCGCCGAGCTGGAGTGGCGTGCGGGTCGTCCGATTTCCCAGATTGTGAAGAGCGACAAGGCCTACCGCAGCACCGACCAGGCTGTGCGCGAGTACACCGAGCGCATGAGCTACGGCTTCCCGAAGATCTACCGCAAGGACGCGCCGATGGTAGTGCCACAGGCCGCCCCGGATCTGCTGCTGGCCAAGTTCCCGAAGCTGAACTACAAGCAGCGTGCCTCCATCCTGCGCCAGACCGCCATTCCTTCCGGTTCTCCGCTGGATGACCAGGGGCCGCGCGGCTCTTGGCAGCGCCTGAACATGGCCGCTGCTTTCGCTGCAAAGGTCAAGGTTAACGGCGACGGAAGCGTCACCGTCCTGCGCTAATTCAGGTGGCTGGAAGGGCAGGGGTAACCTTTTTCAAACTGTTACCTCTGTGACGCATGTGAAATGATTTTTCTGCGCTAGGGTTAGTTCTGTCCATCAACAGAACTCTAAGGAAATAATGCTCTTCCGGTTTTCCTCAGCCTCACCTGAAACTACTCGCACTGCCCGCCAGGACAACGTCGCGCCGCGGCGTTCTGCCCGGAGACGGGTGCGCCGCCGAATCGGTGCACTGATGGCAGGCGTGGCACTGGCGGCGACGACGGCGCTGGGCTCCGCCTTCACTGCACCGGAAGCTACCGCCGCACCGGCAGGATCTGCGGATGCTTTCCTGAAGGCCACCGGGCAGCCCGGGCCACACCGGATTCCGGGCCACTACTTCACTTCCCCCGGGATTCCCCAGGCACAGCGAGACGCCGCGCCTAGCGTGCTGGCTGGCCCGTCCATGCCGATCTACGTCGGCAACAACATCTGCACCCTCAGTGTGGTCGGCTACGACAAGGCCGGCAACAAGGTGGGAATCACCGCGGGCCACTGCGGTGGCCCAGGCGCCCCGGTTGTCTCCATGGACGCCGAAAAGGCCGGGCAGATCGGCACCGTCGTTCGCAACGGCTACCCGGATGTTGCCGTCATCAAGTTCAACAACAAGGTGCGACTGACACGCTCCTACAACAACGTGAACATCGGTGCATTGGGCGGAGCTACCCCGGCTAGCCTGCAGCAGCTGTGCAAGACGGGCGTAGCTACCGGTGTGTCCTGCGGGCCGATGCTGGCGATTTCCGGACCGTTCCTGGTTTCCCACCTGTGCGGATCCATCGGTGATTCCGGCGCCCCCATCTACGTGGACAACCGTCTGGTAGGAATCGTCAACGGTGGCATGGCAAACCTGCCTTCCTGCACCACCCCGCTGCAGGGGCCGCTGCATGCGCCGACGGCCGGCGCGGCGTGGAATGTCATCGCCGCGGACCTCAACGCAGCTGGCGGGGTGGGCGCCGGATTCCGACTGCCCTAAAGCTTTAGCCTAAACACCGCCTAGCCCCAACAACGCTTAGCCCAAGCGCCCTCTGCCTAGCTGCAGCAGGGCCTTTGCTATTTCTACGCCCTCTGAGCCGAACTCCTCGCGGAACTGGTTAATGATGGCAACCTCGCGGGTGTACACCAGCTTTGTGCCACCGGAGCCCAGGCGCGTTTTACCGATTGCCTTGGAGACTTCGCTGCGGCGGTGGATTGCGTCGATGATCACGCGATCCAGCCGGTTGATTTCCTCGCGGTAGGATTGAATTTCTGAATCCGACAAAGGATCGTCCGTGCCAGAGGGCATGCGGACAGTGAACTCAGTGAACTCTGTGGACTCTGAGGATTCGTTGTCGCTCATGGGCTGTATTCTACCGCTAGTTGTGCCGAAGAGTTTCAAGGGAGCATAAAGGGAAAACATGGACCACCAGCAGGATCTTTTCGCTGATCTGCCACTGCCCGAAGAGCCCCCGGCGTTTGAAGGCGAAGTTCCGCCACCAGAAGACGAACTGCCGCCAGAGGGCTACGAAAGTGTTTTGGCGAATCTGCATTCCACTGGTTCACAGCCCACACCGGGGCAGGAACCTGCACGCACCTCCTACGCGCAGCCGCTACGTGGCGCTGGGATGGTCGCAGGGGAGACGGGGCGTCATAAAGAAAAGCTTCTCGAAGGCCTCAACCCGCAGCAGCGGCAGGCGGTCGAGCACATGGGCAGCCCCTTGCTGATCGTGGCGGGCGCGGGCTCGGGTAAGACGAGTGTGCTGACGCGCCGCATCGCCTACCTGCTGGCAAACGGTGTAGCGCCATGGCAGATCCTGGCGATCACCTTCACCAATAAGGCCGCGGCGGAGATGCGCGAGCGCGTGATGGACATGGTCGGCCCGCAGGCGGAACGCATGTGGGTTTCCACCTTCCACTCTTTCTGCGTGCGGGTGCTGCGGGCCAATGCGCACCTCGCGCCGGGGCTGAACACGAACTTCAGCATCTACGACTCGGACGATTCGAAGCGGTTGATGACGATGATCATCAAGGATGCCTCGCTGGATCTGAAGGAGTTCTCGCCGCGCGGGGTGCTGAACGTGATCTCTAATTGGAAGAACGAGCTGGTCGGACCGACCGGTGCGCTGGAAGAGGCACAGCGCGATTCCAACCACCACACCGCGCAGATCGCCACGCTGTACAAGACCTATCAGAACCGCCTACGGGCGGCGAACGCGGTGGACTTCGACGACCTGATCGGTGAGGTCGTGGCGATCCTGAACAGCAACCCCGACGTGCGCGAGCACTACCGGCGCCGTTTCCGCCACATCATGGTCGACGAGTACCAAGACACGAACCACGCCCAATATGAGCTGGTCGCAGCGCTGGCAGGCAAGGGTAAGGCAGAGTCTGAGCTGTGCGTGGTGGGCGATGCCGACCAGTCGATCTACGCCTTCCGCGGCGCGACGATCCGCAACATTGAGGAGTTCGAGCGCGACTACCCGGATGCCCGCACCATCCTGCTGGAGCAGAACTACCGCTCTACACAGCGGATCTTGTCTGCCGCCAACGCTGTGATCGACCGTAACCAGGGGCGCCGTCCGAAGAAGCTGTGGACCGACCTGGGCGAAGGCGAGCTGATCGGCGGCTACGTTGCGGACAACGAGCACGACGAGGCCAACTTTATCGTCCAGCAGATCGACGACCTGGTGGATAACGAGGGCTACTCCTACGGCGACATTTCGATCATGTACCGCACCAACAACGCCTCCCGCGCGATTGAGGACGTACTGGTGCGTTCCGGCATGCCGTACAAGGTCGTCGGTGGCACGCGCTTCTACGAGCGCCGCGAGGTCCGCGACATTGTGGCTTACCTGAAGGTGCTAGACAACGCGGACGATACGGTCGCGTTGCGGCGCATTATCAACACCCCGCGCCGTGGAATTGGCGACAAGGCCATCGCGCAGGTCACTGTTCACGCGGAAGGGCAGAGAATCGGTTTTTCGGCTGCACTTGTGGACGCCGCAGCGGGGAAAGTGGCCGGCCTTTCCGCACGCGGCCGCAATTCCATTGGCAAGTTCCTGGACATGATGGACGAGCTGCGGGCTGAGACAGAGACGATGGAAATGACGGCTTCGGACGGATCCGGTCTGGGGCTGCCCGACTTGGGGCGCGTGATCTCCGCAGTGCTAGATGTGACCGGCTACAAGGAGTTGCTGGAGAAATCCAACGACCCGCAGGACGGCGCGCGCCTGGACAACCTGAACGAGCTGGTGAGTGTGGGCCACGAGTTCTCACAGGAGTCGGCGAACCTGAAGGCGTACGAGGAGATGCCGGGCGGTGGTGACAGTGCCGGCAGCCGCGCTGGTGGGGACAGTGCCGGTGGCAGTGCTGGGGACAGTGCCGGTGCCGACAGCGCCGAGGCGATGCTGGCGGAAGGGGAGGCGCCGCTGGGTAGCCTGCAGGCCTTCCTGGAGCGCGTGAGCCTGGTGGCCGACGCGGATCAGATTCCCGCGGACGAGCAGGACATGGTCACGCTGATGACGCTGCACACCGCCAAGGGGCTGGAGTTCCCCGTTGTGTTCTTGACCGGCTGGGAAGACGGCCAGTTCCCGCACATGCGTGCGCTGGGTGACCCGACGGAGCTGGCAGAGGAACGCCGCCTGGCTTATGTGGGTATTACCCGCGCAAAGCAGCGGCTGTTCCTCACCCGCGCGATCACGCGCAGTGGTTGGGGAGCGCCAGTGAACAACCCGCCGTCGCGCTTCTTGTCGGAGGTGCCGGAGGATCTGCTGGAGTGGATCCGCGAGGAGCCTGCCCGATTCGGCAGTGGTCTGGATTCCGCCTGGGGTGGCGGTGGCTATGCCGACGGGACCAGCTTCGGTGGCTCTGGCGGCTGGGGTTCGGGCTCTGGCTCCGGCGGGTGGGGCAACCAGTCTTACCGTAAGCCTGCGAAGAAGTCGAAGCCGGCCTTCGGGGCTGGCTCGAAGAAGAACCAGGATCTGGACTTGGCTGTGGGGGACAAGGTCAACCACGACAAGTACGGTCTGGGAACGGTGAAGAGCGTTGATGGCAGTGGCTCGCACACCACGTGCATGATCGACTTCGGCAGCCAGGGTACGGTGCGCCTGATGTTGTTCGGTGGTGTGCCGATGGAGAAGCTCTAGCGGCAAGCTCTGAACGGAAGTTCCCAAAGAGCAGGATGCGCCCCGGCTGACGTTACTGAAGTGACTAATGTTGCAGATGTTTCGCGTAGGATACTTTTCCGATGTAACGTATTTTCTTGACCAAACGATGGCCGAAGAGGAACAAGGAGGGAACTTATGTCGGATAACCAACAAGTCGCATCCAAACTGCAAAACCTCAAACATTTCGGCGAAGCAGCGTGGGCGGAGACCCATGCCATTGCCACTGGATTGGGAACTGCGCTGAAATCGGGCGTAGTCGTTAAAGGCGGTGGCGTTAAAGGTAAAGCAAAACTGGCGGAGAGTATCGCCCGCTACGGCTTCACTGCTGCGCGTCAAGCCTGGTACGCAGCAGAAGTAGCGCCAAACCGCACGGCCATCATTGATGACATCGGCGAGCGTACGTACACCGAGGTTCGAAGCGATGCACTTGCCTTCGCCCGGGCGCTGCAGCGCATGGGGCTGGGGCCGGGGAAGAATATTGCGGTCATGGCGCGCAATTCTCGCGTGGTTGTCTATGCACTGATCGCTAAGGGGTTCATCGGGGCAGACATCTGCCTGCTCAATCCAGCTTCCAGCCCAGTTCAGCTGCAGAAGTCAATGGAAGAGCTGGACGTCCACACCATCATCATCGATGAAGAGTTCGCAGACAGGCTGCCTGCCGACTATTCCCGCGCCAAGGTGATCATCGGCTACGCGGAGGATCCTAATAATCCGAAGACCCCGAATCCGGATTGGGAGACCTTCCAGCAGGTCATCGATAACGCGCCTTCCGAGGCGGAGGAGAAGCTACCTACGATCCCGAAGCGTGGCTTCATCACCATCATGAGCTCCGGCACTTCTGGTACTCCAAAGGCTGTGGTGCACCGAGAGCCACCCATCCCGACACCCCTGGCGGACCTCGTTACGTGGATCCCATGGCGCGCGGAGATGATGATTCAGCAGACCGCCTCTATGTTCCACTCGTGGGGCTGGGCGAACGTCAATCTGATCTTTGCTCACCGAGCGACTGTGGTGTTCCGCCGCGTCTTCGACCCGGTTCAGGCCATGGAAGACGTAGAGCGTTACAAGATTAACGGCATCATTACTTCGCCGATCTTCATTAAGGAGCAGCTGAAGGTCGCTCAGAACGGCAATTACGATGCATCGGCGGTGGAGTTCATCGTGTCCTCCGGCAACGCCATGCATGAAGATTTGCTTCGCGGCCTGCACAAGCAATTCGGGCCTGTGGTCTGCAACTTCTACGGCTCAACGGAAAACAGCGTGGTCGCCATTGCGAAGCGGGAAGAGTTGGCCGAGAATCCGGCCTTGGCTGGACGCCCGGTTCGCGGTGTGCGCGTCAAGATCCTGGATGACGACGGCAACGTGCTGCCGCCGAACACACCGGGTCGAATCTATGCGCGTGGCACGATGACGATGCGCCGCTACGCCCTCACTCGCGATCGCATGAAGATCAAGCATGGTCTGTTGGAGATCGGCGACCGCGGATACCTCGATGAGGAAGGGCGACTGTTCGTGCTTGGTCGTGCAGACGACATGATCATTGTTGGCGGAGAGAACGTCTACCCGCGCAGTGTTGAAGAGGTACTGGCGCCGATGCCTGGTGTGAGGGATCTCTACGCAAAGGGTGTGGACGACGAAGAGAGTTTCAAGCGCATGGCCGTGTGGATTGTCCGCGAAAACAACCCAGAGGGTGAAGCGCTGACTAAGGAATCCGTCCAAGAATGGATCCGGGACAACCTCGCGGAGCACTCCGTTCCCCGCGAAGTGACTTTCCTGGATGAGCTTCCGCGCAATCCGACTGGTAAGGTCATGCCGGCAATGCTTCCAAACGGCTAACATTTTTGGATCTCGATCGATAGCCTTAATAAGGCCAAAACAATCACGGGAGAAACTTATGAAGAAAATTGCACGCATTCTGACTGCGGCGGTGGCCGTGGCCGGCTCCGTCGTGGGGCTGGCGCCCGCTGCACAGGCAGCCCCCGGAAACACTGTTTTGCTGGGCGATTCCTACTTTGCTAACACGACCTTCAACCAGATCATTGACGCCAAGAAGAGCGGCAAGCGCAAGTGCATCCAGGGTAATTTCCGCGTTGCGACCGAGCTGCGTCGCCTGACCGGAGCTCGCGTGGACGATTACTCCTGCAACGGCAAGGAGCTGTACCTGGGACGCGAGCCGCTGGAGGCTCGCCTGGATCAGGCTATCCGAGACGGCAAGCTGAACCGCCACACGCGCAATGTGCCGATCATGGTTGGTGCCAACGACACGTACCGCACCCTTGATCCGATCAACAACCGTGCGGCAGCTCGCTCCTATGATCGTCTCGCAAAGAAGATCAAGCGCGTTGCTCCTGGCGCTCGTATCCAGTTCGTGAGCTACCCGCACCTGACGAACGACCGTGCTGGACTTTGCCTCATCCGTCCCCGCGGTTTGCCTCCGATCCAGGCTCCGTTCCCGATCGTGAAGGAAGCTGAGCGTCAGCTCTGGCGCCAGGCTCACGACGCTGCAAAGCGCAACGGTGGCGTGTTCGTTGACCTGCACCGCTCCACGCATGGTCACGATACGTGCCAGCCGGGCGGAAAGGCATGGGTTGCTGGCGTATTCGACAGCCAGACTCCGCGCTACAACCTGACCCTGCACATGTCGCACACGGGCGTTACCAACGCGGCTAAGCAGATCGGTGCTGCTCTGCAGTAGGCCATCTGCAACAGGGGGAGGGGCTCCTGGGAAACCTAGAGTCCCCGCTTTCCAAACAAACGAATAGAAGAGAGACCTCCCGGTTGCCTTTCTAAGGCAACCGGGAGGTCTCTTTGTGGTCTAAAGGGTTAGCTAGCTTAGAGCGTGATGCCGCGCTCTTCCAGCCATGGCTTCGGGTCGATAGCGTCGCCACCGTTCGGGTGAACCTCGAAGTGGAGGTGGGAGCCGGTGGAGAAGCCGAGGGCGCCCATACCAGCAATCTTCTGGCCGCTGGTTACGCGGTCGCCAACCTTGACGTCCAGGGTAGCCATGTGGCCGTAGACGGTGACGGTGCCGTCGTCGTGCTTGATGCGGATCCAGTTGCCGAAGCCGGAGGCCGGGCCGGAATCGATGACCGTACCGTCGTGTACGGCGCGGATCGCGGTGCCCACGGCGTTGGCAATGTCGATGCCCTTGTGGAAGCTGCCCCAACGCGGGCCGAATCCGGAGGTGAAGGTGCCCTCGGCAGGCTTGACGAAGTCGGGCATGCGAGCAGCGAGATCAGCCTCGGTGCGCTGCTTAGCGAAGCGCAGGACGGAATCCAGCTGCTGGGAAAGGTCGGAGACCGGCTTGGCCTGGGGAACCTCGAGGATCTGAGGTGCCTCAGCGTTGTTGCCCTCTGCCGCTGCGGGGTTGGAGCTGCCCTGCGCGCCCTCTGCATTCGCGCCCTCACCCTGAGCCAGGATGGTGGTGTTCTCCGAAGCCAGGGCGATGTCCTTGTCGGCATCCTGGGTTGCGCCAGCGGTGGCGCCCGCTGCGCCGGCGGTGGTCATCGCGGTCGTGGCGACTGCAACCATGGCGAAACGGCTCTTGGCGGTCGGCTCCTGCTTGCGGTGCTTGCTGGTGCGGCGCTGAGTAGTGTTCTGCACTGTTCTCTGTAACCCTTTGACCTAATCGACTGCTGTGATCAACTCTCAAACGTGGTGCTTCAAGCTGTTCTGGTTGGCTCGAAGCCTTTGCGTGAGCATTTCGTAACCACTTTGTTATCAACGGAACGTAACACTATCCGGTCGGCAACGTTGCAGCAACTAATTCAGCCAAAAATAACGCTTTGATTACACTGCGGGGGTAGTGGGGTTAAAGGTGATTTTTGGCAGTGTCCGATTATCCCAGTTCCGAGGCGGTTTATTTTGCACATTCGGGGGAGGGGGATGGATTGGTGATCTTCGGCACGCTACCTCCAAACCCTCAAGTAGAACCTTAAGCGTGTTGCGCAGATGTGGCTCTTCCCATGTAGAGAACAGTGTTGAAGAAGCATTACTTAGAGGTGGGTCAGTCCGCCAGGTGAAGGGAAGTCTTAGGCACAATAGGACGGGTGAGTAAAGATTCTGCTGCCCAACGACCCGGATCCCGACGATCTGCGTCTTCGCGACGCCCCGGCACCGGCCGCACCCGGCGGTCTGCCACGAGTGGTGACGCGCACAGAGTTAAGGGCAGCGGCCACGAGCGGTTTGTTGCTGCAGAGCATGCCAAGGGCAACTCCGTCGGCAGCGGTGCAAAGGCCACGCCGACAACTTCCGGGACAGTGAAGGACCAGCAAGCTGCGGGTGGGCTGAAATCTACGATCGCGACGTGGTGGTCCAAGTGGAAGCCTCACGTTAAACGCTTTGGGCCACAGTTGCTCATTAATCACGCCGTCACCGTGGGCGTGATCGTTATTATCGCCGTTCTTATCGGAATTGGCGCCGGATTCACCGTTGTGCCAGCCAGCATTGCCTCCATGTGGATGACCTTTAACCTTGCGCCGGTGGAGATGGCGGGGGCGAAGTTGGGGTTCGTTCCGCTACTCCCCGCGGTGGCGGTGGTCTGGGGGCACGCTAAGCGGGCTACGACGGTGCTGGGCAACTCCATCAGCGTGCGCGGGCTACGAGTGTTCACCACCCTGAGTCTTCTGATTCCTTTGTTATTTACGTGCATTGCGTGGCTGATGTTGTGGGACGCCTCGCGCGTCTACGACGTCACACCACCGAACCTGCTGGTAGCGCTGATCGCTACGGCGCTGGTGAACGGTGCTGCAATCGTTATTGGAATGCGAGCGCGTGTGTGGCGCGCGTTGCTGCTGCGCCGCGGATGGTCGACCTGGCCGGTTGAATCGGTGCTTCTGGCAGGGCGGTTCTTGAAGTGGATGAGTGCGGCCGGTGCTATCGCGGCGTTGGTGTACCTGCTGACGAACCTGGAGGCCTTCGGTAAGGCCTACGACATCACGACCACCACGATGGGCGTGGTGGGGCTGACGTTCGTGGCGTTGTTATATGTACCCAACGTGGTGATCGGTGCGGTGGCTGTGCTGCTGGGCGGAGAGTTCCACGTTGGCAATGGCGCCGTGAGCCTCTTTACTGCCAACAATGTGAACCTGCCCCCGGTGCCGATCTTGGCGGCAATCCCGAACGATCAGATTCCCTTCGGCCCCGCGCTGCTGGCCGTTCCTGCTGCTGTGGCCGTGGGCTGTGTGTACACGTTCCTGCGCGGGCGGAACTTCGTTGAAGCGCCTTTGTTGCAGGCGGTGGGTGCGGGTGCTTTCGCCGGTTTCATCGGATTCTGTGTTTCTTGGCTGGCCGGCGGAGAGATGGGTGTTTATGGGCACGCCGGTGCTGTGGAATGGCTCTTTGCTATCGAATTGGCGGCCTGGCTGCTGGTGCCTGCGGCCGTCATGATGTTCTTCACCGCACGCCGCGGGGAGGCTGTCGTTGAGGACATTCCGGAGGCAGAGGTTGTGCCGACGAAGGCGCAGCAAGCCGAAGCGGAGGCTGCCGAGGGCGCCGAGGGGACTGATGATTCTGAGGATGACGCCCCTACGGAGGAACCGGAAGAAGGGGAAGATGGGGGCGTCACGAAGAAAGAACAAGAAGATACAGACGACACAGAAGATACAGAGGAGAGCGACGATGAAGATAGTGATTCTGGCGAGCGGGACGGGGACCCTGCTCCAGAGCGTGATTGATAACGTCGACCGCTCGCGGGTCGAAATCGCGGCCGTGGGCAGTGACCGGCAATGCGCGGCGCTCGACCGTGCCGAGCGAGCGGGCATCGAACACTTCCTGGTCGAGTACGTGCCGAAGCAGACCGACCGGGACAAGTGGAACGAGGAGCTGGCGGACAAGCTGGCCAGCTACCAGCCCGACCTGGTGGTCAGCGCGGGTTTCATGCGCATTATCGGTCCGACGGTGGTGGAGCGTTTCGAAGGCAAGATCATCAACACCCACCCGGCGTTGCTGCCCGCATTCCCCGGAGCGCACGCCGTTGAAGACGCACTGGATTACGGTGTGCGAGTGACCGGGTCTACAGTTCATGTTGTAGATAGTGGCGTGGACACGGGGCCGATCATTGCCCAAAAGGCGGTAGAGGTCGCGGACGACGACACAGTCGACAGCTTGCATGAAAGAATCAAAAAGGTGGAGCGCGCACTCTTGGTAGAGGTGCTGCACGACATCGCCGGAACGACTGATTAAAACCTTCCAAAGACGAAAGGCCAGGATCCAAAACAATGAGTGATGGCAGCACAGCAACCAACGGTGCAGACAAGAAGGCAATCCGCCGCGCACTGATCAGCGTGTACGACAAGACTGGTCTGGAGGACCTGGCGAAGGGACTGCACGCGCAGGGCGTAGACATCGTGTCTACCGGCTCTACCGCAAAGAAGATCGCGGAGGCCGGGGTGCCGGTCACCGAGGTTGAGGCGCTGACCGGATTCCCGGAGGTGCTGGAGGGGCGCGTGAAGACCCTGCACCCCCGCGTCCACGCTGGCATCCTGGCCGATACCCGCAAGGACGACCACCTAAAGCAGTTGGAGGATCTGGACATCGAGGCCTTCCAACTGGTCGTTGTGAACCTGTACCCGTTCACCCAGACCGTGGCTTCCGGCGCAGACTTCGATGCGTGTGTAGAGCAGATCGATATCGGTGGGCCGTCCATGGTGCGCGCAGCGGCGAAGAACCACCCGTCGGTGGCCGTTGTTGTGGATCCCAACCGCTATGAGGATGTGGTTGCCGCTGCCGGTGCCGGTGGGTTCACCCGTGCACAGCGCACTGAGCTGGCTGTAGACGCTTTCCGCCACACCGCCGCCTATGACGTTGCTGTAGCGACGTGGATGGGGGAGCAGGTCGCAGAGAGCGCAGAGTGCGCCGAAGGTGCAGAGGCTGTGCACTTCCCCGAGTGGATCGGCGCCTCCTACGAGCGCGCCAACGTGCTGCGTTACGGCGAGAACCCGCACCAGGCTGCCGCGCTGTACTCCAATGGAACTGGCCTGGCCGGTGCCAAGCAGTTCCATGGCAAGGAGATGAGCTACAACAACTACACCGACGCGGACGCTGCCTGGCGTGCTGCGTGGGACCACAAGCGCCCGACCGTGGCCATCATCAAGCACGCCAACCCGTGTGGCATTGCGGTATCCGACGTGTCCATTGCCGATGCGCACAAGAAGGCTCACGCCTGTGACCCGATGTCCGCCTTCGGTGGTGTGATCGCCGTGAACCGCGAGGTCAGCGTAGAGATGGCCGAGCAGGTCGCCGAGGTGTTCACCGAGGTCATCATCGCGCCGGGCTACGAGGACGGTGCTGTGGAGATCTTGTCGCAGAAGAAGAACATCCGCATCCTGCAGGCCGAGGCCCCGAGCGAGGAGCCGGAGCTGCAGGGGCGCGAGATTTCCGGCGGCCTGCTGGTGCAGCAGGCCGATGCCATCAACGCGAAGGGTGACGACCCGCAGAATTGGACCCTGGCGGCCGGCGAGGCTGTCGACGAGGCCACCCTCCGCGAACTGGAATTCGCTTGGCGTACCGTGCGCGCGGTGAAGTCGAACGCTATCTTGCTGGCGAAGGATGACGCCACCGTGGGCGTGGGCATGGGACAGGTCAACCGCGTGGACGCTGCCAAGTTGGCGGTAGAGCGCGCAAACTCCCTGGCTGGTGACGAAAAGCGCGCTGAGGGTGCAGTTGCAGCCTCGGACGCTTTCTTCCCCTTCGCCGACGGCTTTGAGGTGCTGGCTGCCGCTGGTGTCCGCGCCGTCGTGCAGCCCGGTGGCTCGGTCCGCGATGCGGAGGTCATCGAGGCGGCGGAGAAGGCGGGCGTCACCATGTACCTGACCGGCGAGCGCCACTTCGCGCACTAGAAAAACACACCCCCCACGCGCAGGAGTTCCCCCACCAATGTCTAACGAACACCCCACTAACCCTGGCATCGGCAGCAATTCGAACCAGCCGGAACCACCGCAGTATCGGCACAATGCGAATGCGCCGGAGCAGAATCAGTGGCAGCAGTGGCAGAACTCTCCGCAGCCCCAGTTCTCGCAGCAGACCCCGCAGCAGTACTCGCAACAGCCCCCGCAGAATCCCCCGTACAACTACGAGGGCTCTGACGGGGACAGCAAGTTCAAGCCGATCATGGGCATCATTCTGGCCGCGATCTTGGCTATTGCGCTGATCCTGGGTGCGGCCTACTACCTAGGCTGGATCGGCAACCGCAACGACAACGGCGGCACCGGCGGGGGCGCTTCCCAGTCGCAGGAAGCCGACGGCGGTAGCTCCAGCGGTGACGACGAGGGGGACGATGCCGCGCAGGGCGAAGAGTCGGATTCCGACGGTCAGGACAGCGAAGAGTCCGCAGGCCGGGACGAGGACGGCAAGGACGAGGACGGCAAGGACGAGGATGACGCAGAGGATTCCCGCCCCGCCCGCCCGAAGCTGCCCTCCGGGGCAGTCCCCGCCAACCAGTCCGCCGAGCAAAACAAGCCCGCCGGCGACTTCAACAACGTCTACACCGGTAGCGACATCACGTCGAAGCCTTTCGCCCGCGCGGTTCGCGACGCATTTGTTACCCACTACCTGGACACGGATGAAACCGAAGGTACGGTGAAGGCTCACTCGTCGGTGACGGGTCAGACTTACACGATGAAGTGCAAGGATAACGGCCAGTATGTCACCTGCACTGGGGGCAACAATGCCATTGTCTACATCGCTTAAGACCCGTCGCTCGCTTGTCGCGGCGCTGCTCGTCGCTGTCGGTGCGACTGCTGCCGGTTGCACGATTGGTGATGTGGATGGGGAGGACGCCACGTCGTCCGCAGCGACCACCTCAGACAAGCAGGACGCGTCCACCGCTGGGCACCCTCCGCGGCCGACACTGGGGGCGTCCCCCACAAAGAAACCGCACAAGCCAGAGAAGCCGCAGGAGAGAACCGACGTGGAGCTGCACTACGACGGCAGCGCGACGATAGCCGTGGCCGGAATGAAGGGACCGGGGCAGACCGCGGTTGCGCCGTGGTCAACTATGAAGGTGCCGATTGCGATTGCGGCTTTGCGCAATGATCCGGGGATGGGCGCGACGGTGGCCCAGGCGATTCAGAATTCGGATAATGCGGCGGCGGAGACGCTGTGGTCCTCTCTCGGTTCGCCGCAGCAGGCGGCAGAGGCCACGGGTGCGGTGATTTCGGAAGGCGGCAGCACTGCGCGTGTGGAAACGCAGCCGGTGCGGCCGGGTTTTAGTTCTTTTGGTCAGAGCGAATGGTCGTTGTCCGCGCAGGCCGATTTTGCCTCGCACTTGCGGTGTATCAAGGGGGCAGAGCCGGTGGTTAAGGCCATGGGCAATGTGACCAACGGCGGGGGCTACGGCCTGGGCACGATCCCGGGCGCCATCTTTAAGGGCGGCTGGGGTCCCGGCGCCGATGGCGCCTATGGGGTGCGGCAGTTCGGGCTGATCCCCAAGTCGGAGGGCGCTGGTGGCTATGTGGCCGTGGCCATCGCCGTGGAAAGCCCGGATGGTAGCTATGAGTCGGCACAGGCGGAGCTGACGGCGGCTGCGGAGTTCCTCAAGGGGAAGGTGGGCAGCCTGCCCGCGGCCGCTTGCTGAGTGGATTGCGGGTAGTACGGGCACTGTCTGTCGGTTAGTGGCGGATAACCAGTAGTGTGTGAGCTATGAGCTCTCAATATCTAGACGACCCCAACACCGAGGGGTTATCTCCGCGGGCGGCGGCAAAGGAACAGCGCCGGGTGGAACTCCTGCGCGCCGCTGCGTCGATCATGGCGGACAAAGGGTTCCACGGCACGCGCCTGGAAGAGGTCGGGGAAGCTGTGGGGATATCTGGCCCGGGGGTCTATCGGCACTTCTCCGGGAAAGGGGAAATCCTCACCGAGCTGATGACCGGAATCTCGGAATACATGCTCTCTGAAGCGCAGGGGATCGTCGAGGGGTTGGTGGATCCGCGCGAGCGATTGGCCGTATTGATTGATTTTCAGGTGGACTTTGCGCTGTCCCGCCCAGAGTTAATTCGCCTGCATAACCGCGAATTGTTCCGCATGGGGGAGGAAGGGCGCGGGCGCGTGCGCTCAGTGCAGGGGCGCTACCTCAAGCTATTGGCGGAGTCGCTGGCGCAGATGGATCCCCGCTACAAGGGGGAGGCTGGGAGGATTACCGCCCAGCTGCTGGTCGGAATGATTAACTCGTCGGAGCTGACCCGGGGGTGGGCGTCCACGGCATTGGTACGGCGCCAGACGTTGGCCGCGGCGCGCGCGGCGGTGGGGCTGGGGTAGTGCCGGGGGACCCACCACTTTCGGGGGTAGTTTTAAAGGAGAAACTTTTTAGATTCACTAGCAAAAGTGGTCTAGCTCACATACAGTGTGCGTTACAGGTTAGTTAATCGTCTGTAACTGAAATGTAGGAGCGGAGGGCGACGAACGCCCCGCTCCCTCGCCACACTCAAGGAGCTGCACACGTGGAAACCGCAACCCCCCGAGCGACAGACTCTGCCGAGCCGCGCGGCATACCGAGCCACCGCGAGCTCGTCCAGGAACTACGCGAGCGCCTCACCCGCGCTCAGGACGGCGGCGGGGAGAAAGCCCGCAAGCGGCACACCGACCGGGGCAAGCTGCTACCGCGCGAGCGCATCCGCCTACTGCTGGATCCCGGCAGCCCATTCCTGGAAATCGCGCCCCTTGCCGCCGAGGACATGTACGACGGTAAGGCACCGGCGGCCGGAATCATCGCCGGGGTCGGGCTTGTTCACGGTCGGCTGTGCTTGATCGCTGCTAATGACGCCACCGTCTCCGGCGGCACCTACTATCCCATGACGGTGAAGAAGCACCTCCGCGCCCAGGAGATTGCCGAGCAAAACCACCTGCCGTGCATCTACCTGGTCGATTCTGGCGGAGCGATGCTGCTGCAGCAGGATGATGTGTTCCCGGACCGCAACCACTTCGGCCGCATTTTCTTTAACCAGGCGAACCTGTCGGCCAAGGGCATCCCGCAGCTATCAGCAGTGATGGGCTCCTGCACCGCCGGCGGCGCCTACGTTCCCGCTATGAGTGACGAAACCATCATCGTGGAAAACCAGGGCACCATCTTCCTGGCTGGCCCACCGCTGGTGAAGGCCGCCACCGGCGAGGACGTGACCCCCGAGGAGCTCGGCGGTGGCGCGATGCACTCCCGCATTTCCGGCGTAACGGATCACCTGGCCGCCGACGACGAGGATGCACTGCGGATCATGCGGGGCATCGTAGAGACCCTGCCGGAGCCCAAGCCCACCCCCTGGAAGCGCAGCACCCCGGTTCCCGCACCACGCCCCCAGGAGGACCTCTACGACATCGTGCCCACCGACCCGAAGATTCCCTACGATGCGCACGAGGTCATCGAAACCCTCTGCGACGAGGGCAGCCTGTCGGAGTTTAAGAGCGAATACGGCAACAGCATCATCACTACCTTTGCCCGGTTGGAAGGCCACCAGGTCGGAGTGATTGCCAACAACGGCATCATCTTTGCCGAAGCCGCCATGAAGGGCGCACACTTCATCGAACTCTGTGAGCAGCGCAACATCCCCATCATCTTCCTGCAGAACACCACCGGTTTCATGGTGGGGCGTCAATATGAAGAAGGCGGCATCGCGAAGCACGGGGCGAAGATGGTGAACGCCGTGGCCACCGCATCGGTGCCCAAGCTGACGGTGGTTACGGGCGCGGCCTTCGGTGCCGGCAACTATTCCATGTGCGGGCGGGCTTATTCGCCGCGCTTCCTATGGATGTGGCCGAACGCGCGCATTGCCGTGATGGGCGGACCCCAGGCAGCCATGACGCTGTCCACCGTCCGACGCGCCCAGATTGAACGCCGCGGCGGGGAGTGGTCGGCTGAGGAACAAGAGGCATTCGAAGCCCCCATCCGCGAGATGTTCGATGAGAAATCCACCTGCTGGTATTCCACCGCACGCCTGTGGGACGACGGAGTGATCGACCCTGCCGATACCCGTCGCACCCTCGCTATGGCGCTCGACATCTGCGCCCAGGCTCCGCGCGAGGAAACCGGCTTCGGCGTATTCCGCATGTAGTCCAGCCCAGTCTCAGCTCTAGTCCGACGACGTACGCACCACAAGAAAGAGAAACTGACGTGAGTGACACAAACGCCCTCACCGGCCCGTTCGATACGGTGCTGGTCGCCAACCGCGGCGAGATCGCCCTCCGCGTTATCCGCACCGTACACCGCATGGGGCTTAAGGCCGTGGCCGTTTACTCCGAAGCGGATTCCGCCGCGCCGCATGTGCACGCCGCCGATAAGGCCGTGTGTCTAGGCCCCGCCGCAGCTGCCGAGTCTTACCTCAACATCGATAAGGTTATTGACGCCGCCAAGGCGACCGGCGCCGGCGCCATCCACCCGGGCTACGGATTCCTCTCGGAAAACGCGACCTTCGCCAAGCGCTGCGAGGACGAGGGGATCATCTTTATCGGCCCGCCCGCGAGCGCGATCGAGAGGATGGGTGACAAGATCACCGCGCGTGCGACCGTGGAGTCCCGCGACGTGCCTACCGTCCCCGGAATCTCCCGGCCGAACCTGACGGACCAGGAGATCATCGACGCATCCGAATCCGTGGGCTACCCGGTGCTGATTAAGCCCTCCGCAGGCGGTGGCGGCAAGGGAATGCACCTGGTGGAGGAGCCAGAGAAGCTGGCCAGCGCGCTGGTGTCGGCCCGCCGCGAGGCAGCCAGCTCCTTCGGCGACGACACGCTGTTCCTGGAGCACTTCGTGGACACGCCCCGGCACATTGAGGTGCAGATCGTCGCCGACTCGCACGGCAACGTTATCCACCTGGGCGAGCGCGAATGTTCGCTGCAGCGCCGCCACCAAAAGGTCATCGAGGAAGCTCCGTCCGCTCTGTTGGACGAGCAGACTAGGCAGGAGATCGGCGAGGCCGCCTGCGACGCAGCTCGCGCCTGCGGCTACTGCGGTGCGGGCACCGTGGAGTTCATCGTCTCCGCGAAGCAGCCCGAGCGCTTCTTCTTTATGGAGATGAACACCCGACTGCAGGTCGAGCACCCAGTCACCGAGATGGTTACCGGCCGCGACCTGGTGGAGTGGCAAATCCGCGTGGCTCGCGGTGAGGCCCTGCCGATCGCGCAGGACGACGTGCAGCTCAACGGACACTCAGTGGAGGCGCGCGTCTACGCCGAAGATGCCGCCGCCGGATTCCTGCCCACCGGTGGTCTGATCACGGGTCTTTCCTGGCCGCGCGGGGAAGGGATTCGTGTGGACGCCGGCGTGGTGGAGGGCCAAGAGGTCAGCTCCGACTACGACCCCATGCTGGCGAAGATCATCGCCCACGCCGACACGCGCGAGGAGGCCTTACAGCGCCTGGATCAGGCGCTGTCCCACACGCGCATCGAGGGACTGACCACCAACATCGACTTCAACCGCTTCCTGGTCACCCGCCCGGAGGTTATCGCAGGGGATCTACACACCGGGCTGCTCGATTCCATCGTCGAAGAATTCCAGCCCCGCGAGGTTCCCGCGGATACCTTCGCCGTCGCAGTGCTGTACCTGGCTGGGGCGCTGGCCGGCGGGGACGAAGGGGCGTCCCTAGTAAAGACCCCAACGACCCCGCTGGGCAGCACGTGGACCGCCCGCGACGGTTGGCGCGGCGCGGGGCAGCGCGCACCCCTGCGACTGGTGCTGGCCGACCCGGGTGGCGTGACTGCGCCGGTGGAGGCTCGTGCGGAGTATCAGGATGGTGCGTGGAATGTGCAGCTCACGCCGCTGACCAGTGGCGATGGTGAGGGCACTGCAGTGGATACCGAAACCCGACGCATCCAGATGGTCGCGAACCCACAGGCAAGCGCCACCGAATGGCGACTCTCCATCGACGGCGCCCCGGCTGAAAAGTGGAGCGCCACTGCCAGCGGTAGCATCACCGGCCCGCACGGCACGCATGTGGTGGAGGTGTTCTCCGGCACTGCGAACGACGCGGAGGCCAGTGCGGAGGACTCGCCGGACATTCTGAGCCCCATGCCGGGCACCGTCATTGCAGTGGAAGTTGCCGACGGCGACCAGGTCACCGAGGGCCAGCCCGTGATCGTCATCGAGGCCATGAAGATGGAACACACCCTGGTGGCCACCCGCGACGGGCAGGCCAAGATCAGCGTTTCCGTCGGCCAGAAAGTCGGCACCGGAGAAGTCCTGGCGGAGGTCATCGCGGCCGACAGTGCAGATACAGCCGACAGCTAAACCCTTCACTTCACACTCAACTCCCTAACCCAGAAACCTAACCCAGAAAAGAGAACCAAAACCATGAACCAGAGCACCAAAGACCGCAACCCCTACCTCTCCGACGAGCTGCACGAGCTGCGCGCCAGCGTTGAGGACTTCGCCAACCGAGTGGTCGACCCCGTCGCCGCCCAGCACGACCGCGAGCACACCTTCCCCTACGACGTGGTTCGTCAGATGGGAGAGATGGGGCTGTTCGGCCTGCCGATCTCCGAGGAATACGGCGGCATGGGCGGCGATTATATGGCCCTCGGCGTGGCCCTGGAAGAGCTTGCCCGCGTGGACCAGTCCGTCGCCATCACCCTGGAAGCTGGAGTCTCGCTGGGCATCATGCCGATCTACCGCTTCGGTAGCGATGAACAGAAGCAGACCTACCTGCCCAACCTGGTCGCGGGCAAGAACCTGGCGGGCTTCGGCCTGACCGAGCCCGAGGCCGGATCGGATGCTGGTGGCACCAAGACCACCGCCAAGCTCGACGGCGGCGAGTGGGTCATCAACGGCTCCAAGCAGTTCATCACCAACTCCGGCACGGACATCACTTCCCTGGTCACCGCCACCGCCGTCACCGGCCAGCGGGAAAACGGGAAGAAGGAAATCTCCGCCATCATCGTGCCCACCGGCACACCCGGCTTCACGGCCGAGCCCTCCTACAACAAGGTCGGCTGGAACGCCTCCGACACCCACCCGCTGACCTTCGACAACGTCCGCGTGCCCGAGGAGAACCTGGTCGGCGAGCGCGGCCGCGGCTTCGCCTACTTCCTGTCCATCCTCGAAGAAGGCCGCATCGCCATCGCCGCGCTGGCTACGGGTGCCGCCCAGGGCTGCGTCGACGAGTGCGTGCGCTACGCCAAGGAGCGCACCAGCTTCGGCAAGCCGATCTCCGAATACCAGGCCATCAGCTTCAAGATCGCCCGTATGGAGGCGCGCGCCTGGACTGCCCGCCAAGCCTGGTATGCCGCCGCGGCGAAGATGGCCGCGGGGCTGAACTTCAGTAAGGAAGCCTCCATCGCCAAGATGGTCGCCTCCGAGGCGGCTATGGATAACGCCCGCGATGCCACGCAGATCCACGGCGGCTACGGCTTCATGAACGAATACCGCGTCGCCCGTCACTACCGCGATTCCAAGATCCTGGAGATCGGCGAGGGCACCACTGAGGTGCAGCAGATGCTCATCGCCCGCGCCCTCGGCGTGTAGGTCGGGCGGAGCACCTCAGCGCGTGGATACCGACGAGGCGTCACAAAGAAAAAGGGCATAAGGAAGAAGGAGACCAGCAACAATGAGCGCAGAAAAAGAAATTGTGCAGCGCGGCCTGTGGTTCGAGGAGTTCACGGAGGGCGTGGTGTACCGGCACCAGCCCGGGCGCACCGTCACAGAGGCGGACAACACGCTGTTCACGACCATGACCATGAACACCCAGCCGCTGCACATTGATGCGGCCTGGGCTGCCACTCAGGATGGCTTCCGCGGCGAGCGACTGGTGAACTCCATGTTCACGCTGTCGACGGTGGTGGGGCTGTCCGTGAGCCAGCTTTCCCTCGGCACCATCGTGGCCAACCTGGGGTTCAGCGAGATTTCCTTCCCCGCGCCCATGTTCCACGGCGATACCCTCTACGCCGAAACGCGCTGCGTGGGCAAGCGGCTGTCGAAGTCGCGGCCGGGGCAGGGCATCGTGGAGTTGGAGCACATCGGGCGTAACCAAGACGGCACCATCGTGTGCAAGGCCACGCGCAAGACGCTGATGCAGTGCGCGCCGGAAGGGGGCGGCGATGTCTAACACCCCTTGGCTGCCGAAAGGCCCCGCGCTGCTGTTCGCCCCTGCCGATCGCCCCGAGCGCTTCTCCAAGGCCGCCGAACGTTCCGACATGGTCATCCTCGACCTCGAGGACGGCTGCCGCGCCGAGAATCGCGCCGAGGCCAGGCAAAACGTCATCAACGCGGACCTGGATCCGGAGCGGACGATCGTGCGCATCAACGCAGTCGATTCCCCCGATTTCGCCGCGGATATCGCCGCCGTCGTGGACTCGCCGTTGAGGACCGTCATGGTGCCGAAGGTCGAAAGCGCTGTCTCTTTTACTGACGCCTATTCCAACCGCCCGGCACTTCCAGCTGACTTCCGCGCTATCGCCCTGATCGAAACTCCCCGGGGAGCGGTGAACCTCGCCGAGATCGCCGCAGACCCGCAGGTCGTGGCTCTGTTCTGGGGAGCAGAGGACCTTACTGCCGCGGTCGGGGGAACCAGCTCGCGCTATGGCGCGGACGAAGTTCCCACACCAGGCGGTGGCCCTTCTGGTCACCCGGGCGGTTACCGCGAAGTGCCTCGGCTGACCCGCGCGATGGTGCTGATGCACGCTGCAGCTGCGGGCATCGTGGCGCTGGATTCGATCCATGCGGACACGAAGGATATCGAAGGCGCCAGGGCGGAGGCGGTCGACGCCGCGGCCAGTGGTTTCGCCGCCACTGTGTCCATCCACCCGGGGCTGGTGCCCGTCATCCGGGAGGCCTATGCGCCCACAGAGGAGCAAGCCACCTGGGCGCGCCGGGTGATCGAAGGCGCTGCCGAGAACTCCGGGGCTTTCGCCTTGGATGGCCAGATGATCGACGCACCCCTGCTGCGCCAGGCCGAAGTGATTGCCGCCAGAATCCGCTAACTACCTCGCTTTACCTGCTCGCTTCTTCTCCCACCGTCCCTTAACCCCTTGAACACAGTTCTTCACAGGACACAGTCCTTCACAACAAAGGTTGATGCCCAATGACTACCCCGACTCGTAACGACCGCCCGATCGTGCTCTCCGACCCGGCGGACCTTGACCCCACTTTGTCCCACCAGGTCGGTCGCACCGACGTGGAACTGCTGGACGAGACCATCGGCCAGTGCCTCGCCCGCATTGTGGCCGAATATCCGGAGCATGACGCGGTCATCGACTTCTATGGCGATGTCCACCTGACGTACACGGAGTTCTACCGCAAGGTGCAGCGCCTGGCCTCTGGGCTGCACGCTGCCGGCTACCGAAAGGGCGACCGTATCGGAATCTGGGCGCCGAACCGCTGGGAGTGGACTCTGGTGCAGTTTGCCACTGCCGAGATCGGTGCGATCCTGGTCTGCATCAACCCCTCCTACCGGCACAAAGAGCTTGTCTACGCCATGGGGCAGTCGGGCGTGAAGGGGCTGTTTTCCGCGGGCCGCTTCAAGGAATCTAATTACCGCGCGATGATCGATGCGGCGGAAAGCCAGTTCAGCCGCCACAACTACAAGGAGACGATCTTCTTCGGCTCCGAGCGCTGGGATGAGCTAGCCAACCACGCCATCCTCGACCTGAATCCGGTGCGCGAGCAGCTGCACCCGGACGATCCCATCAACATCCAGTACACCTCCGGCACCACTGGCATGGCGAAGGGCGCGACGCTGACCCACCGCAACATCCTTAACAACGGATACCTGGTGGGGGAGACCCTGCAATACACCGACCAGGACAAGGTCGTGATCCCCGTTCCCTTCTTCCACTGCTTCGGCATGGTTATGGGCAATCTGGGCGCTATCACCCACGGCGCAACGACCATCATCGCGGGCCCCGTGTTCAACCCGCAATCCGTGCTGGAAGCGGTGGAGCACGGCAAGGCCACCAGCCTGTTCGGTGTGCCGACGATGTTCATGGCGGAACTGGATGAGATAGAGCATGCCAAGGCCAAGGGCAAGACCTATGACCTGTCCAGCCTGCGCACTGGCATTATGTCCGGCACTGCCTGCCCCACCCGCACGATGCGGCAGGTGATGGACATCATGAACATCAACGAGATCACCATTGCCTACGGCATGACGGAGACCTCGCCGGTGAACCACCAGACCCTGGTGGACGATCCGATCGAGAAGCGAGTAGGCACCGTCGGCCGCCCGAACCCACACATCGAGGTGAAGATCGTCGACCCGGAGACCGGCGAGACGGTTAAGCGTGGTGAGCAGGGCGAGATCCTGATCCGCGGATTCCTGGTGATGCAGGGCTACTGGGACATGCCGGGTAAGACCGCGGACGCCATCGACGAGGACGGCTGGATGCACTCCGGCGACCTGGGAACGATGGACGAGGAAGGCTATGCCCGCATTACCGGCCGCGCCAAGGACATGGTGATCCGCGGAGGGGAGAACCTCTACCCGCGCGAGATCGAAGAGTTCCTCATGACGCACCCCGATATCTCCGACGTGCAGGTCGTGGGTGTGCCGGACGAGAAGTACGGCGAGGAGCTGATGGCCTTCATCATTATGCGCGAAGACACCGCCCCATTGGATCAGCCGGCAGTCCGGGAATTCTGCAACGGGGAGCTGACCCGCCACAAGATCCCGAAGTACGTCCAGTGCGTGGATTCCTTCCCCATGACGCTGTCGGGCAAGGTGCGCAAGGTTGAGCTGCGTGAACAGGCCGTGGAGCTGCTCGGGATCTACCAAAAGTAGGCAACCACTCACCCCCCAAACAGAGCTCAAACAGATTCAGATAGAAAGGAAGCAACCGTGAGTATTACAGCGCCACATCATTCAAAACTACGCACTGCCGCGGAGGCAATCGCTGACATTAAAGACGGCGCCACCCTCGCCGTCGGCGGATTCGGGGTGTGTGGCATCCCGCAGGTTTTGCTCGAGGAGCTCAGCCGCACGCAGATCAAAGACCTAGAAGCCGTTAGCAACAACGCAGGCCTGGATGGCCGGGGTCTGGGCCTGCTACTGGCCAATCACCAGCTTCGCCGCATCGTGGCCAGCTATGTGGGGGAGAACAAGGAGTTCGCCCGCCAGTATCTAGACGGTGAGCTCGAGGTGGAGCTCACCCCGCAGGGCACCCTGGCGGAGCGGCTGCGTGCTGGCGGCTCCGGTATCGGTGCCTTCTTCACCCGTACCGGCGTGGGCACGCTCGTCGCCGAGGGCGGCATGCCGTGGAAGTACGACCAGGCAGACAAGACCAAGGTAGAAGTCGCCTCCCCGGCGAAGGAAACCCGCACCATCGACGGCGAGGACTATGTGCTGGAAACCGCCATCCGCGCCGACTTTGGCCTGGTGCGCGCCGCCATCGCCGATAAGGATGGCAACCTGCGCTTCGCCAAGACCGCCCGCAACTTCAACCCCCTGGCTGCCATGAGCGGCAAGATCTGCATCGTGGAGGCCGAGAAGGTCGTGGAGGTCGGCCAGCTGGACCCGGACGATATTCACCTGCCGGGTGTTTTCGTCCACCGCATTGTGGAACTGACCCCGGAACAGGCTGCCGACAAGATGATCGAAAAGGAGACCGTGCGATGACCGGCTGGACCCGACAAGAAATGGCTGCTCGCGCCGCGCAGGAACTCGAAGACGGCCAGTACGTCAACCTCGGTATTGGCATGCCCACCCTCGTACCGAACTACGTGCCGGAGGGCGTGACCGTGTCCCTGCAATCTGAAAACGGCATGCTCGGTATCGGCCCCTACCCGGAAGCGGGCCACGCTGACCCAGACCTCATCAACGCGGGCAAGGAAACCGTCACGGCACTTCCCGGCACCAGTTACTTCGATTCCGCCGTTAGCTTCGGCATGATCCGCGCGGGAAAGATCGACGTCGCAATCCTCGGTGCCATGGAGGTCAACGCCCGCGGAGACATCGCCAACTGGATGGTGCCCGGCAAGATGGTTAAGGGCATGGGTGGTGCCATGGATCTGGTTGTAGGTGCGCGCCGGGTGATCGTTCTTATGGATCACACCACCAAAACCGGGGAGCCGAAGCTCATCGAGGAGCTCACCCTCCCCACAACCGGCCTCGGCGTGGTCGATCGGATCATCACGGATCTTGCCGTTTTCGACCGTGACGAGGATGGGTTGAAGTTGGTGGAGCTGGCACCGGGCGTCACCACAGAAGAGGTAGAAGAAAAGACCGCGGTACCCTACACAACGGCGCTGGGGTAAGAGCATTCAATCGGCTTCGCTGAAGCATCGTTCGTGCCATACTTGAGGGCACGACGCAGGCTTTTTTAAGCGATGACGCCACTAGTTTCGAAAGTTAGGAATAATCAGATGACCTTGCAGGAAGACCCGAAGGACATTGTTGTTGTAGGCGCAGCACGCACCCCGCAGGGGCGTATGCTCGGCGCGCTGGCGAAGAAGAGCGCGGTAGATCTGGGCGCAGAGACCATCAAGGCCGTGCTGGAGCGCGCGGGTGTGGCGGCGAACGAGGTGGATTACGTACTGATGGGTCAGGTCGTGCAGGCGGGCTCCGGGCAGAACCCCGCGAAGCAGTCCGCTGTAGCCGCAGGCATCCCGATGAACGTGCCCGCCATGACCGTGAACAAGGTGTGCCTATCCGGCCTGGATGCCGTGATTAACGCCTCTCGCCTGATCCACCTGGGCGATGCCAGCATCGTTGTCGCCGGTGGTCAGGAGTCCATGACGAACGCCCCGCACATCGCGGCGGGCGTGCGCGCGGGCAAGGGCTACGGCTCCCTGGCGCTGCAGGATTCCCTGGAGCGCGACGGCCTGTCCGATCCGAACGAGGGCACCGCCATGGGCCTGGAGACTGACGAGGGTAACGCCGAGCGCGGCATTACCCGCGAAGAGCAGGACGAGATCGCAGCCCGTTCCCACCAGCTGGCCGAGGCTGCGACCAACGAGGGCATCTTCAACGACGAGATCGTGCCGATCGAGGTCAAGGGCCGCAAGGAGACCGTGACCGTCTCCGCTGACGAGGGCATCCGCCCCGGCACCACCACCGAGGGGCTGGCTAAGCTGCGGCCGGCCTTCGTGAAGGACGGCACCATCACCGCCGCCTCTTCCTCCCAGATCTCCGACGGTGCGGCAGCGGTGGTGCTGACCACCCGCGAGAACGCTGAGGCCAAGGGCCTGGAGATTCTGGCCACTCTGGGCGAGTACGGTCAGACCGCTGGCCCGGATACCAAGCTGCACTCTCAGCCGTCGCAGGCCACCGCCGCGGCGCTGAAGAAGGCAGGCTGGGAGGCTGGCGACCTGGACTTCCTGGAGATCAACGAGGCCTTCGCCTCCGTCGTCGCACAGTCCATCAAGGACCTGGACTACCCGCTGGAGAAGACCAACATCCACGGCGGCGGCATTTCGCTGGGCCACCCGATTGGAGCCTCCGGTGCTCGCCTGGTGGTACACGCGGCACACGAGCTGAAGCGCCGAGGTGCCGGCAAGGCTGCTGTCTCCCTGTGTGGCGGTGGCGGTCAGGGTGACGCGCTGCTGCTGTGGCGCTAAGTCTCCGCACAGGGGCTTGTGCCAAGCTGCTGCCGCTGGCTGTCGGGGCAGCAGCCGTGTGCACGTGCTGCGCCATCGCCGCAGCCGATCCGCAGACCCCGGGCGGGGTAATCCCGGTATGCCCCACGAAGGCGCTGCTTGGCATTAACTGCCCCGGCTGCGGATCGATGCGCATGATCCAAGCTCTGGTCCAGGGGGACTTCGGCGCAGCACTGCACTACAACGCGGTTGGGATCCTCGGGCTCGTACTGCTGACTTGGAGTTGGCTGGTGTGGACCGCGCGATCGTGGGGGAAGCGAATCCCTAACTGGGAACACTTCCGGCATGCGCCGCTGGTAATGGGAATAGTGATCGGCCTGTGGTTCGTTGCGCGCATCCTGCCGTTCCCGCCGTTTCTGGAACTACGCGTATAGATTCCCCTTTGCAGCCGACGTTGCAGTCGACCTTGCAGTCGGCGTTGCAACACTTTCTTGCATTCCTCTGATACTTTTGGGGCATATTTCGCAGCACGGCCTCGCAAAGGATCCACATGACCAATCCCTATGACCAGACCCCCTCCAATGAGGATCCCTTCGGGCTGCAGGGAGGCCAGGGCTATCCCTACAACAGCGGCTACAGCCAAAACTCTAATCCTGGAAACAACCAGCACCCGAAGCCAACGCAGCCTCCGAATTATGGCAGCTACCAGAACCACTATCCGAACCAATCAGCCGGTTACGGCGCCCAGCTAGGGCAGGAATACCAGCCAGGTGTGGGACGCACTGCACCGGACAACTGGCTTTGGGCCACTATTGTGATCACGATCATGTGCTGCTCGCCTGTGGCAGCCGTGGGTATCTACTTCTCCTCCCAGGTGGAGGGGCGCTGGGAACAGGGGGACTATGCCGGGGCGAAGAGTGCGTCAGATACGGCGCGGAACCTAGCTCTGGCTGGCGCCGTAGTTACCTGTTTAATGTTTATAACGTACGTCGTAGTGATGGTTGTCTTTGTTGGCAAGGCCCTCGATGAGGTTCTCTGAGAGGCAGAGTTTTAGCTGACCAACACCATAATCGCAGCCATCACTGGTAGCGCGAGCCCCGTGGAAACCACCGCGGTGTCTCGCGCCAGAACTTTATTCACACCGAAACGCTGGGCATAGGTGAAAACGTTCTGGCCAGTCGGGAGGGCTGCCAGGAGCACCATGGCCAAAAGCAGCTGGGACGAGGCGTCAAAAAGAATAACACCAAAAAACGCGGCGATGGCGGGGTGCACGACGGTCTTGACCAAAGACGCCGCCCATACGGAGCGACGGGGCGACAGTCCGGGCTGGAGCACGCGCACCTCCGCCATGGACATGCCGAAGGCGATCAGTGCGCAGCCGACGGTGGCGTCCGCGATGATCCCCAGCGGATCCGCGACAATCGTCGGCAGGATAAAGCCCGTGTTGTGCTGCAGCAGCGAGATGACGATTCCGATTACGGCGCCGATGATGAGTGGGTTCTTCAGGATCGTCAGCACAGTGGAGCGGACGAAGCTGGTGGTCTGCTTGCCCGTGCGCATGTCCAGCGCAAGCACGCTCAGCGGGCCGTAGAAACCGACCTGGAACAAGATGACGGGGAGGGTGAGGGTGGGATCATCCATTAAGTGCGCAGCCAGCGGGATTCCCAGGTTGGAGCCGTTGCAATAGGTGCACGCCAGCATCGCAATGATGGAATCCTCGGTGGAGCGGCGGGTGATCCAGCGGTAGCCGAGGAAAGCCAAGAAGCCCGTCGTGAGGGTGGACAGTGCCACCACAAGTAGGTTTGGGCCGAAGAGCTGGGCAATATCCGTCTTGGCCATGAACGTGATCAACGTGCAGGGAAGCGCAATCCAGAACACGAACATGTTCAGGGAATAGACTGCATTCGGCCCCAGAAGGCGAAAACGCCCTACTCCGAAGCCGATCGCTATGACGAAAATAACGACGGCAAAGCCGGAGAGGACGTTCAGCATGAGTTGTTTAGGCTATGGGGTCTACTTGTTGACCACGTAAGCCTTGGCGAACTTATCGGTGAAGGACTGCTTCTCCGGGCTGCGGCCAATAGTCACGCCTACAACAATGTAGAGAGCCAGCGCCAGATAGGAGCCGACCAAAGGGATCAGGCCCAGGACAGTGCCGATGATGTACCAGCCGTTACGCTTCAGCGACTCTACCGGGGTGAGGTTTTGCCCGTCAACGGAAATTACACGGGCACCGATGGCCATCTTGCCGAGGCTGGCTCCCTTCTTAGATTCCATGAGGACACGGTAGGTTAACCAGACGACCAGCATGATTAGGCCCCAGATGGCCAATTTACCGCTCGGGAACAGTTCGTTTGCCTCTTCGGGGGAGTTGGCGACTTTCAGAGCGTTGTACCAGTCCTCTAGATCCTGGCCACAGATAATTAACAGCAAAGTGCCACCGAGCATCACTTGAACCAAGAGGCTGTCGATGATCAATCCCAGGAAGCGCTTCCAGGCACCTGGGCGGTCGTTGCCGAACATGCCGTTGGACTGCATCGCGTTGTTCGGCATGCTGTCGTACTGGGGTGCACTCGGGTAAGCCGGGGTGCCGTAGCCATTGGACTGCCCATAACCAGACTGGTCATAACCAGACTGCTCGTAAGGGTTCGCCTGCCCGGAGTTGCCACTGGTGTAGTCGTTGTAGTCCGGCAGATCGCCACTGGAGCCGAAGTTGTTATTGGGGTAGTTGTTGCTCAACTGCAAAAATCCTAACTGTGTGTAGCTGTGGCCATAGATGAGGCTCAAAGTGTCACTGTGCCAGCATAGCGGACACATTGTTTGCGTCTCGTAGGGGAGGGGTTAGGAGGGGAGGGGGCCAGGAAAAGCGAGCAAGCAAACGAAAAAGACCCACCGCCTGTCTCGTGCTTGTTAGCACGGGGCGTGGGTCTTAGTCGTGTCTGTTAAACGTCTTCGGGCTGGAACCTTAGGCTGCCAACCCCAAAGGACACAGCGGCTTAGCGGGCTTAGCGGCTGTGGAAGGGCAGGAGTGCCATCTCGCGCGCGTTCTTCACGGCGGTGGCAACCTGGCGCTGCTGCTGCGGGGTCAGGCCCGTCACGCGGCGAGAGCGAATCTTGCCACGCTCGGAGATGAACTTACGCAGCAGGTCGTAGTTCTTGTAGTCAACCGTCTCAATGCCCTCGGCCTTGAGCGGGTTCTTCTTCGGGCGGCGGGACTGTTCCATCCGCGCCTTCTTCATGTTGGTGCGCTTCATTTTTAAAGCTCCCCCTTACCAGCTGGACTTGCGTACGCCCGGCAGCTCACCGCGGTGAGCCATTTCGCGGACACGTACACGGGACAGGCCGAACTTACGCAGGTAGCCGCGCGGGCGGCCATCGGCTGCATCGCGGTTACGGACGCGAACTGGGGAAGCGTCGCGGGGCTGACGGTTCAGCTCCCACTGTGCATCCAGACGCTCTTCGTCGGTGCTGTTCGGGTTCTTGATGATCTTCTTGAGCTCGGCGCGACGCTCCGCGTAGCGGGCGACGATTTCCTTGCGCTGCTCGTTCTTCGCGATCATGGACTTCTTAGCCATAGATTATCGCTCCTCGCGGAATTCGACGTGCTTGCGGGCAATCGGATCGAACTTCTTCAGAGTGATGCGATCCGGGTTGTTGCGCTTGTTCTTACGGGTGACGTAGGTGTAACCGGTGCCAGCCGTAGACTTCAGCTTGATGATTGGGCGGATATCGTTACGTGCCATAGTTAGATCTTCTCCCCACGGGCTCGGATCTTGGCAACGACAGACTCGATGCCGTCACGGTCGATGGTCTTCAGGCCCTTGGTGGACACGTTCAGCGTGATGGAACGGCCCTCAGAGGGCAGGTAGAACGTACGACGCTGGATGTTCGGGTTCCAGCGACGGTTCGTGCGGCGGTGCGAGTGGGACACAGACTTGCCGAAACCCGGCTTGCGTCCCGTGACCTGGCAATATGCCGACATGGGTTTTCTCCTTCCACCGGAGGGTACAGATAGCAGCGCCGCGCACAGCTAAAACCCATGGTTAGACAGGCCATGTATTTTACGTGGTGGGACGCTGTTTTTAGTCTGCTTCCGTCCGGCGATGACGTTTACATAGACAACAGCGGGAGCTAACGTTACCGCACCGTGGCGCCATAACCTAATCGCTGTTTATGATGCCCCTTGGTCCCCACTGCACCCCGTTCCAGCATGGGAAACGCGATTTTAATAATGGCCTGTTCTTTCGCTATCATAGTTCCTCGTCGTGCGACCAACTTTGTCGCGCCCTCGTGGGGCTCGGTAGACGAGTGGCCTAAGGGGCGTCAATGAAGAAGGCGCGCTGCTTTTTATGACCCGACTCAGGCACGACCCGCGCAAGGGATGCGCAGGACCGACCTGTTGTACACACTCCTAGGGAATAGAAGGAAACCATGAAGAAGGATATCCACCCTGACTACCACCCCGTAGTCTTCAAGGATGCGAGCACTGGCCACCAGTTCATCACTCGCTCCACCGCTACCTCCGACCGCACCGTTGAATGGGAAGACGGCAACGAGTACCCGCTCATCGTCGTTGACGTGACTAGCGAGTCCCACCCCTTCTGGACCGGCGCTCAGCGCGTCATGGATACCGCCGGCCGCGTGGAGAAGTTCCAGCGCCGCTACGGCAACATGACCCGCCGCAAGAAGAAGTAAGACCTCTTCACACCACAGCAGATCACAAGAAACCAATTTCATACCTTTAATAAGGAGGTAGACGACAATGGCAGTTCCGAAGCGCCGTATGTCCCGTGCAAACACGCACTCCCGCCGTTCCCAGTGGAAGGCCGATAACGTTGCTCTGCAGCACGTTAAGGTTCAGGGCCAGGATGTTCAGATTCCTCGCCGACTGGTGAAGGCCGCCCAGCTGGGCCTCATCGACCTGGACTAGTTCCAACTGATCGCGTTATCCCCGTCGCACATCGTGTGGCGGGGATTTTGCATGCACAGAAAAGGTCTGAAAACCTGTGCTTTCTTTAAAAAAGTCGTTGCGCACGGGCATTGAGAGGAATTCGTAGGCACAATGGAGCGCATGAAGATTCTTGTTGTAGATGACGATCAGGCTGTGCGCGAATCCCTGCGCCGCTCCCTGATCTTCAATGGCTACACCGTCGTGCTGGCAACCGATGGTGAAGAAGCCCTGAAACTCATCGCAGAGGAAAGGCCTGACCTGGCCATCCTGGACGTCATGATGCCGAAGAAGGACGGGCTGGACGTATGCCGCGAGCTGCGCAGCCACGGTGATGACCTGCCCATCCTGCTGCTTACCGCCCGCGATTCGGTCTCCGAGCGCGTCGCCGGCCTCGATGCGGGCGCGGATGACTACCTGCCGAAGCCCTTCGCCCTGGAGGAGCTGCTGGCGCGTACCAGATCGCTGTTCCGCCGCGCCGCCCGCCCGGCAATCCAAGAGGGCGAAGCTAGCGAGCCGCTGCGCTTCGAGGACCTGACCCTGAACCAGGAAACTCGCGACGTCTATCGCGGAGACCGCCAGATCAGCCTGACCCGCACCGAGTTCGCGCTGCTGGAGTTGTTGATGAACAACCCGCGCAAGGTGCTTTCCCGCAATAGCATTCTGGAAGAAGTCTGGGGCTATGATTTCCCGACCTCCGGCAATGCCCTGGAAGTCTACATTGGCTACCTGCGCCGCAAGACCGAGGCCAACGGTGAGACTCGTCTGATTCACACAGTCCGGGGAGTGGGATACGCGCTGCGTGAGACCGCCCCGTGATCCTTCGTAGACTCCCGGAGGACATAGGTGCGGTTGCGGTTGAACCCGCACTAGCGTCCCCCGCCTCTGACGAGGGCGATCACCCAAGCGAAAGCAGGGGAGATCGCCTCATGCAGTCCGTGCAGTTTTCCCTGCGCGGGCTGTCTCTGCGTGTACGCCTGGCAGGATTAACTGCCATTGTGGTGATGCTCTGTATTGCGATCATTACCCTGTCCTCCTACACCACCGTGAAGCAGGTGCTGTCGCAGGAGATGGACAAGACGCTGCAGACGCAAGCTCAGGCTTACATCGATGCCGGCTTCGAATTCCCCTCCAGCCAAACCGGCGAAGGGGAAAACTATCGCCCCCGTTTCTTCGACGCAGACAACAACATGAGCGTGTTGATTGTCCCCGCCGAACAAGCAGGGCGCCGCGCTGATGTGCAGAAGTTCGAAGGCATCCTCAGCCCTGACGAAATCAGTGTGCTGGTCGGCGACGATCCCTACGTGTTCCAGACGGATGGCGACCATCGCTCGTTCACCATTGCCGCCCTCGACGGGCGCGTGATTGTGCTCCGCCTGGACATCTCCTTCACCAACCAGACGCTAGAGTCGTTGTGGTTGGTGTTGATCCTGATTGCGGTCACCGGAATCGTGGCCTCCATCATCGCGGGTATTGCGGTGGCGAACTCGGGTATCCAGCCGATCACTCGACTCCGTCGCGCTGCCGATGAGGTCTCGCGCACCGGCGAGCTGCGCCAGATCCCTGTGTACTCCCACGACGAGTTGGGCTCCCTCACCGAGTCCTTCAACAACATGATGAACGCACTGCAGGACGCGCAGATTAAACAGAAGAACCTCGTCGCGGATGCTTCCCACGAGCTCAAAACGCCGCTGACCTCGCTGCGGACCAACATCGAGTTGCTGATGTTGGCGTCCCAAAGAAAGGGCGAAGGTGGCCCCGGCATCAGCGACGAAGACCGCAAAGACCTCGAAAGAGACGTGATCGCGCAGATCGAAGAGATGAGCTCGCTGATCGGCGACCTTGTCGACCTTGCGCGCGAGGACTCCAACCCTGAGGTCATGAGCACCGTGGAGATCTCCGAGCTCATCTCGCAGGGCATCGAGCGCGTGCAGCGACGGCGCCCCGACGTCACCTTCACCACGCACCTGATCGATTGGCAGCTGCGGGGTGATTCTTTCGCCCTGTCGCGCGCCTTGCTGAACCTTCTGGATAACGCGGCGAAATGGTCGCCCGAGGGAGGCGTGGTGCGTGTCTGGATGCAGCCCATTGCAGGTGAAGGTAGTGACGCCGCAGCCTCCGGCGCCGCGGACTTCAGCGAAAGCGAGGTGGAGATCCGAGTGGCGGACTCTGGACCTGGTATCCCCAAGGAGGACAGAGAGAAAGTGTTTGACCGCTTCTACCGGTCCATCAAGGCGCGGGCGATGCCCGGATCCGGGCTTGGCCTGGCCATTGTGAAGCAGGTTATCGAGCGGCACCAGGGAGTTATCGTGGCCGACGAGTCCGACGACGGTGGTGCGTTGATGCGAGTAGTGCTGCCCGGACAACCGGGTTAGCGATGTGACAGAGAAAAATTTCCTTAAACTAGCAGAGAACCATCAGCGTTCGTACCGCTGAACTACACACAGAGCAGGCATACTGGTGGCCATGAACGAAAAGGACAACCAAATGGGTAATAACAATCCAGGGGACGGGCAGCGGATGCCCGGCGAGCCCAACTTCTCTGGTGGGGGAGAAGACGGCTATCGAGGCTCTGGATGGTCAGTACCCAATGGGAAGGTCGGCCCTGACGGGCAGGCCGGACCGCAACCAGGTCGGAATATGCACTGGAATGGTGAGCAAGGTACGCCGCAGAACCCGGCGACGCACGTGGGGCCGGCGGTTCGGCAGCCAGGACAGGCGGGCCAGCCGACCCAGCCGGCCCAGCCGAGCAACTTCTACACGGGGCAGCAGTCGGCAGTGCAGCAGCCAGCGCAGCCGAATGACCCGCTAGCGGCGCCGAACGATCCACTCGCACAGCCCGAGAATCAGTTTGTCCCCCAGCCCCGAGAGAAGAAGCGTTGGTCCACCCCCGCCGTGGCAGCATTGCTGTTGGTCGGCGCGGTAGTCGCCTCCGCCGTTACTTATGTGGGTATGGACTCGGTGTACAGCAAGAGGTCTAGCAATAATGCGACGTCTTCCTTCGACAATGCCAACAACACCAATGCCTCCTCGAAGGAGGGCAAGGCCTCTAACCCAGTGAAGCCGGGCAGTACTACCGATACGGCGAACAAGGTTCTGCCCTCGGTCGTGTCCATCAGGGTCGCCACGGAGCGCGGTGGTGAAGAGGGCTCCGGCTCGATCATCTCCTCCGATGGGCTGATTCTGACGAATAACCACGTCGTCGATGCCGCCAGGGACGGGCGCGCAAAGGTAGAGGTCTCCCTGAACGATGGCCGCACCCTCGACGCGGAGGTTGTGGCAACCGACCCGCCGACGGATATTGCCGTGATCAAGGCGAAGGATGTCACCGACCTCAAGCCAATCGAATTCGGCGATTCGGACGCGGTGAACGTTGGCGAGGACGTTATGGCAATCGGTTCCCCGCTGGGGCTTTCGGCCACCGTCACCACCGGCATCGTGTCGGCAAAGAACCGCCCCGTGCAAGCTTCCGGTGAGCGTGGCGGCGAGGCCTCCCTCATCGACGCTATCCAGACAGATGCCTCCATCAACCCCGGTAATTCCGGTGGTGCGCTGGTGGACATGAATGGCAAGCTCATCGGCATCCCATCCGTCATTGCTACCACCGGTGGTGGCGAGGCCGCTGGCTCCATCGGCCTGGGCTTTGCCATCCCGATCAACCAGGCCGAGCGTATCTCGAAGCAGCTGATCGAAAAGGGTAAGGCGGAGCACCCCATCATCGGCGCGCAGGTCAACACCCGCTCCTCGGAGACTGGTGCAGTCATCATGGACGTCAACAAGGACAGCCCAGCGGACAAGGCCGGTCTGAAGAAGGGGGACGTTGTTACTCATGTCGACGAGCGTCGCGTGGATTCCGGCGTGTCCCTCATTGCCGCCATCCGCTCGCACGCGGTGGGGGACAAGGTCAAGCTCAAGGTCAAGGACGGTCCGGACGGTAAGGAACGCGAGGTTGAGCTGACCCTGACGAAGGCGGAGTAAAACTGCATTCCCGTTCGTCTGTACAGCCGTTGCCGAACGGGATATCTTATTTATGTTCGCTTATTTTTCAGGAGGATCGAAGTGGTCGCTCGAAAGACAGAAGTCGTGTCCACGGACTTTAATGAGGTTGCGGCCATGAAGTCCGTAGACCACGCCGAGGTAGAACGGCTGGCCGAAGCGATCCCGGAGCCCGATGATGCGCTGTTCCATTCCCTAGACGCAGAACAGCGCACCCGCGCGAATCTTTCCGACGAGCCACCCGTGCACGCGATGGTTGTGCTGGTCACCGACTTCCCCGAAGAGAAGGCCAAGAACGGTGAGCTGGTAGCCGAGCTGCTGGACGAAGAAGGCTTCATCGTTGACGCTGTGCTGAGCGTCGAGTCCCGCAAGTCTGCCATCCGCAAGGCGATTCAGACCGCCGTTGTCGGTGGCGCGGACTTGGTTGTGACCATCGGCGGCACCGGCACTGGACCGCGCGATAAGACCCCGGAGGCCACCCGCGCAGAGCTGGATCGCAAGGTGCCGGGTATCGCCGAGGCTCTGCGGGCTTCCGGCCTGGCAGCCAATTCCCTCGACGCGGGCCTGTCCCGCGGCGTAGCTGGTGTTTCCGGATCCACCGTGGTCGTCAACATCGCTGGTTCCCGCGGTGCTATCCGCGATGGCATGGCCACCCTGGGGCCGCTGGTTCGCCACGTTGTTGGCGATATGAACAACCGAGCCTAAAATGCGCGCACGCCGCAGGTTCTTCGGCAAGGTCGGCCAGGGTGGGGATTCGGGCTCTTCTTTTATTGACGCCATCGCCTCCGGACACACGAAACCCCACTCACACCTTGTGCAGGATGAGTGGGGTGACGATTGCCCTTCCGCAGAGGGGGAACGCCGCTACCTAGAGGAGCAGCGCCCACCCCACTGGGGTTAGAAAAGCGACTAGTGGGCGTGCTTTCCGGTCGGCTCCGCGTTGCCGCCGCGCTGTTCTGCCAGCAGGTCGCGGATCTCGGCCAGCAGCTCAGTCTCGGTAGCTGCAGCCTCTTCCGGCTCGATGCCCTTGCGGCGAGCGTTCATCTCGGCCAGCTTGTTCATCGGCATGATCATCAGGAAGTAGATAACGGCAGCGATGATCAGGAAGTTGACGATTGCGGTCAGGATGCTACCGAGGTTAACGAAGGTAGCCGGGTTGCCCTCGCGCAGGTGGAAGCCCAGGCCGAACTCGGGGGAACCGCCGAACAGGGCCAGAACCGGCTCGACAATGCCTTTGGTGAATGCGGTAACGATGGCAGTGAAAGCACCGCCGATGATGACGGCTACGGCAAGCTCCATGACATTGCCGCGCATGATGAACTTCTTAAAACCTTCAAGCATGATGCTAAAGACCTTTCTTGTCCGCGCCCCATGCGCGGCCACTAAAAGCGACTACATGATGGGAAAGAAACCGAGGTCGTTGAGCACTGCGTCGACGACCAGATCGTGATCCTGGCTGGGTACTGTGCGTGTGAATTCTTCGTGGTCTACCACAGCCCACACTTTCACATTCGATGGGCGGTTGGCCAGAGTCCGGTCATAGAAGCCACCGCCCTGTCCGAGCCGTGTCCCATGATAATCAATCGAGAGAGCAGGAGTGACTATTACATCTGCGCAAGTCGGAAAAGTGTGAATTACATTACCTACGGGCTCAGAGATTCCCCACGTTCCTGTGACCAGGTTCGGTTTCTCCGGTTGGAATTCGATCCATTCGAGGCTGGGGGCTTCGAGGCGGGGGGCGTCACTACGAACAACGCGGGGGAGCAACACCTGCGCACCGGTGCGCGCAAGAACAGTTGGTAGGTCGGCGCCACCCGGCTCTCCGGGCAGGGGGACATAGGCGCCGATGGTGGTCGGCGGCGAGGGGAGGTCGGCGAGTGCGGCGAGGAGATGGGACTGTGTGCGTCGGTCGCGTGTGGGGCGTTCGGCAACGCGGCGAGCGCGGGCAGCGCGAACCTCAGCGCGGACGAGCTTCTTTAGAGCGGAAGGGTTGGTCATCGCTTAAGAGCCTACTGGAGCGGGCAAAATGGTTGATCTGCGAAAGAAAACTGTGCATAGGCGGTGTGTGGAGCACAAAATGGGGATCATAAGCGCTACTATTCCGGCATGACTTCTAGCCCTACGATCTCCACGTCCGAGCAAGCCGACCTGCGCACCGTGGTAGTGCCGGCTGCTGGGCTTGGAACCCGCTTCCTACCCGCCACCAAAACTGTTCCCAAGGAGCTGCTTCCCGTTGTCGATACCCCGGGCATTGAGCTGATCGCCAAGGAGGCCGCCGATGCCGGCGCAGGTCGATTGGCTATCGTGACTGCTCCGAAGAAGGGCGGAGTGCTCGGCCACTTCGATACCGACGCGGAGCTGGAAGCCACCCTGGAGCAGCGCAACAAGACCGAACAGCTGGATAAGGTGCGCGCCACCGACGGACTGATCGACGTCGTGGCCGTGGAGCAGGAAAAGCCACTGGGTCTGGGGCACGCCATCGGCCTGGCTGAAGAGGTGCTCGACGAGGACGAGGACTGCTTCGCCGTCATGCTCCCAGACGATCTGGTGCTACCTACGGGCGTGATGGAGAAGATGCTGGCAGTGCGGAAGCAGTACGGCGGTTCCGTGCTCTGCGCCTTCGAGGTGCCGCGCGAGGAGACCAGCAACTATGGAGTCTTTGAGATTGATGAGGCGGACCACGCCGACGTGAAGATCGTCAAGGGAATGGTGGAGAAGCCTGCTGTTGAGGACGCGCCGTCGAACTTTGTGGCGACGGGGCGCTACCTGCTGGATCGTCAGGTTTTTGACGCGCTGCGCCGCACCAAGCCGGGCAAGGGTGGGGAAATCCAGATCACCGACGCCATCGAGCTAATGATCACCGAAGGCCACCCCGTGCACATCATCGTCCACCACGGCCTGCGCCACGATCTGGGCAACCCCGGCGGGTACATTCGTGCCTGCGTCGACTTTGCATTGCAGAATGAGACCTATGGCCCCAGCCTCAAGAGCTGGCTGCGTGAGCGCCTAGAGCAAGAGAACTAAAAGGCTTTACCAAGCTGAAGGGAACCCCTCATGCGATCGGTTGAAGAACAACTGGCAATCATTACCTCCGCGGCGGTGACCCCGGAGCCTGTGCGCATTGCCATCACCGAGACCCTGGGGCTGCGCTGCGCGGAACGGGTCGAAGGTACCCAACCGCTGCCCGGTTTCGACCAGGCCGCAATCGACGGATACGCGGTGCGAAGCGTGGATATTCGCCAAGCATTGGCTGTATCGCGGGGCGGAGATGTAGCCGATCCGCGGGAGCTGGAAGACGCGGACGCGGAAACCTCGGCACAGAATAGTGGCGTGCGGGAGACCCTGCCGATCGTCGGTGACGTCACCGCGGGTTCCCTGCGCCCGATTCGCCTGCAGCCCCGCCAGGCGGTGCGGGTGGAGATGGGTGCGCCCCTGCCGACCCTGGCCGATGCCGTTCTGCCACTCGACTGGGTGGAAAAGGAAGGGCGCAAAATCCGCCCGCTGGAAGCGATCGCCTCGGGGGAGTTCGTCCACCGCAAGGGTTCGGATGTACAGCCGGGCGACGTGGTCGTAGAGGAAGGCGCAGTTATCGGCGCTGCCCAGGTGGGACTGCTGGCCGCCGTGGGGCGTTCCAAGGTGCTGGTTTACCCTCGTCCGCGCATGTCAGTGCTTTCCTTCGGCCGCGAGCTGCTGGATATCGACCGCGATCCGGCGGTGGGCCAGGTCTACGACGTGAACTCTTATGCGCTGGCAGCCGCGGGGCGCGAGGCCGGTGCCGACGTACACCGCGTAGGCATTCTGGCTGGCGAGCCGCGCAAGATGCGGGAGGTTATCGAAAGCCAGGTGCTGCGCTCCGAGATCGTCGTGATTTCCGGTGCCGTCGGTGGCGCGGCCAGTGATGAGCTGCGCGAGATCCTCTCCGAGATGGGGGAGATGGACATTCAGCGCGTCGCCATGCACCCCGGCTCTGTGATGGGCTTTGGCACGCTCGGCCAGGATAAAGTGCCGACATTCCTCCTGCCCGCTAACCCGTCTGCTGCCTTGGTGGCGTTCGAGGTTATGGTTCGGCCGCTGGTGCAGCTGATCCGCGGTCGCCGTCAGGCGACCCGTCGAGTGGTGCCCGCCCGCACTATCGCCGGTTTGGCATCTGCACCGGGGCGCCGTGGCTTCATCCGTGGCCAGCTGATGCGCGACCGCGAGACCCGCGAGTTCCTGGTCGACCCACTCGGCGCAGCGAACGGCGGGGAGCCGACTCACCTACTGGGTAGCCATGGCCAGGCGAACTGCCTGATCGTGGTGCCGGCCGACGTGACCGACGTCGCGCCGGGACAGGTTGTGGATGTGCTGTTCTTGAGCAACAAGGACTAGCGCCGCCGTGCTCAGCCGACTGCGCGCCGCACTGGCTTCTTCCACACTGCCTCCTGCTACCGCCGAGGTGCGGACTCAAACCGTTCTGAGCCGCGGGCATCTTCTTTCTTCTAGTGACGCCCCTACGGCCGCCCTGCCGGTGGCCTTGCGTCCCGTGCGCGCCACCGACGGGCCGCAGTGGACCGCTGCGCGCATCAAGGATCAGGAATTGCTGCAGCCCTTCGAGCCGACAGTGGAAGGGGATTGGGCACACGCGCACAGCCCGCAGGCGTGGCGCCGGAGCTTTCACAACCTGCAGGCTCTGGCGGCTGACCGGATTGTGGTGCCGATGGTGATCGACGTCGACGGGCAGTTCGCAGGGCAGCTCACCCTTGGCAACATCCAGTACGGAACCGTTTCCAATGCCTGGATCGGCTACTGGGTGCATTCGAAGTTCCAGGGCTGCGGGGTGGCCACCGCAGCTGTGGCGCTGGGCGTGGACTTGGGGATGCGAGTCGTTGGACTGCACAGGATAGAGGCGACGGTGATGCCTGACAACGTGGCGTCCAGAAGAGTTCTAGAGAAAACCGGCTTCCGCGTCGAAGGGCAGCTGCGCCGTAACCTGCACATCAACGGCGAATGGCGCGACCATTTGCTGGTGGCGCAGACTCAGGAGGAATCACTGCCCGACGGGGTTGTGCGCAGGCTCATTAACAGCGGAGTATTGGGGCTGGCTGTGAACCGAAACTAGCCTCGGCGTGGCACCACAGATAACGGTCGCGCAAGGGTAGCGTTGCAAGCACTTGAACTTCTCACGTCGCCCGCAAAACTCCAGGAGAACTGATACTCGTGTTCGGCTCCCTTCTGCTCATCGCCGCCGTCTGGCTGGTGCTGTTGGCGCCGCTTTTGCTGCGCAACCAAAAACCCGTACGACGGACCGCACAGGCACTGGGCGAGACGCGGGTGCTGCACCGCGGTGGAAGTGCCCTCAAGGCAAAGCGCAAGCTCAAGCCCGCAGAGGGGCTGTACATGGCCTCCGATGATGACGAGCTGGAGCTGGTCGAGGCGGAGCCGGAATACGTGCTGCTAGAGGACGAGGATTCTGCTGCGAAGGCTGGCAAGTCCCGCGGCCTGCGTGCGTTTATGGCGAACAAGGGTAGCTCGTCTGCGGATGACGCTGCGGAGGTTGCCGACGCTGACGATGCGGCGGACACTGCAGAGGTCGTGGACGGGGAAGTTGTTGACGCTGCTGACTGTGCCGACACTGCCGACTCTGTCGACTCTGCCGACGATGTTGATGGGGACGCAGAGGAAGCCTCCGAGGGTGAGGACAAGGTTGTAGCCGCCGAAGCGAACGCGACGAAGAGCAAGGCAGTGCGTTACACCACGCAGGATGAGATGGATACCGGCGAGTTCGAGCCCATCCGCGATGTCGCTGACACTGCCGAGGTTGCAGGGGCTGCCGAGTCCGCTGACACTGCCGAGGCAGCAGACGCCGCAGACGGTGAATACGCAGCCGCAGCCGCAGACTCAGATACAGACTCAGACACAGACAAGGATGCCCGACAGCGCGCATACGCCTCCGTTCCTGCTGAGTACGTACGTGGTGGGGACGTGAAGGCGTCACCAGATCTGGTCGACGATGTCGACGAGGCACCGCGGGACAAGAGCATCGACATCCTCATGGATTCCGACGAGCTGAGCGAGGATGACCTGAAGTACCTGGCGGCCCGTCGTGGACGTGGCGTGTACGACCCGGTCGCATCGGCTGCGCTGGCGCGGCAGCGGCAGAACCGCCGCAAGAAGGTGCTCTTTGTCCTGCTCGCGCTGTCCGCGCTGACCTTCGGCATGAGCATGTACCTGGGCGGAACCGTCTGGCTGAGCTTCGTGGCCATGATCGCCTTCACCGCGTTCTACCTGGTCATGCTGCGTCGCCAGGCTATCGAAGAACGCGAGCTGCGGCACCGCCGACTGGTGCGCATGCGCCGTGCCCGCCTGGGCGTGCGCAACACCGAAGACAACGAGCTGGGCGTGCCGGACCGCCTGGTTCGCCCCGGTGCGGTGATCCTGGAAACCGATGAGGTCGACCCGGCCTTCAGCAACCTCGAGTACGCCGACGGCAGCGACTTCTTTGACCTGCACGAGGGAACCCACGGTACCGGTGCTGCCCCCGCAGCCGGAACACGCTCGACCGTGGTCGACGGCGACGAAGAGTTCATCGATTCCCGCTCGGGCATCCGTGCCGTTTAAGCGTGATCGCCGCGTATGCTGAACCACCCTGCTGCCCGTGACACGGCACTGCTCTTCGTGCGCCTAGTCACCGGCGTGATTTTCATTGCCCACGGCTGGAAGAAAGTTTTTATCGACGGCATGAACGGAGTGACGGGCACTGTCGCTACCTTCGAGCGCCTGCACATTCCGCAGCCGAAAATCAGCGCCTGGGCGGCTGCAATCCTGGAGATGCTCGGTGGGGCAATGCTGATCGTCGGACTGCTGACTACCGCTGTTGCTGGGCTGTTCGTGATCTACAGCGCGCTTATCCTGTACTTCGTTCACTGGTCCAACGGGTTTTTCGTGGCTGACGGGGGCATGGAGTTTGTCATGCTGCTGGTGGTCTCCCTTATGATGATTGTTGTTTTCGGCGCGGGGCGAGCAAGCCTAGATAAGGCTCTGTCCCGCTTCGGCTGAGGTCTGAACACGTAAACGGACGGGAAAGCGAATGGACTGTCAAGAGGTTAGAACCTCTATGTCCGCACGCCTGGATGGCGAGTCCGCTGCGCTGTCCGACGACCTCGTCGACGCGCACCTAGCCGGGTGCGAGGACTGCCAGCGCTGGTATGCAACCATCACCGCGCTTGGACGCAACCTGAACCTGGCCGCGGCGCCGTCCAATGGGGAACAGGTGCGCTCCGCGGAAGATAGCGACGACCGCAAAGCCGCGCTGGTCGAACAGGTCTTGGCGCAGGCCGATCAGGATCCCCAGATCAACGTAGGCCTTCGCCGCCGCCAACTGCCCTTCGTGCTCGGCCGCGCAGCTCTAGTGGCCGTTGCGGTGCTTTATGTTTTGTGGGGCGTGTCGCTGCTGTTTGGGGTGCCTATTGAGGATGACGCCACCTCGTCCCAGCTACACCTGGTCTCAGACGCAGCGGCGATGCGTTTCGCCCTGGCTGGAGGTCTGCTGTGGGCTGCCTGGCGCCCCAAGGTGGCCTCTGCGATTTTGCCCATCTACTTGGCTATCTGGGCTTTCGGAGTCGGCTTCGCAACCCGTGAGATCGTGCTGGGCCTGATCAGCGAAGCAGGGGATTTGAGCGCCCTTTGGCTGCTGCTGGTTCACTTGGCGGCGGTGTTGGCATTGGTCGTGGTTTGGGCTGGCCGGCAGAACGTGTTCATGCCATTACGCCAGTCGCTGCGAGCGCTGATGGCACAACCGATCAATTTCAGCCCCAGCGATGCGCGGCGCAACTCTACGTATGCGGTAGGGGAGCCCCGCCCGCGCGACTGGGAATAGCCCGACAGACCCCGACAGCCAAGTCAGGGGGCTAGCGCCAGGACGGCAGCCACATGCGCATGTCGAAGGCGGAATCAGACAGTGGCGCGCCGATGTACAGCGGCAGGAAGTACAGGAAGTTCCAGACCACCAGCATGAGGTACACGACGACCAGCAGCTGCCCGGGGCGGGCCTTCACAAAGGTCTTCGGCGAGGAATAGGGGTTGGGAACCTCCGGCTTTTCCCAGCGCAGGAGTTGTCCCAGCGCCATCGCAATAGCGATGGCCAAAAACGGCACCAGGTTCGCCGCGTAGAACAGGTACATCTGGCGATCCAGGTTGACGAGCCAGGGAAGGAAGCCGGCGGCGAAACCGATGGTGGGAATGACCCAGCGGCGATCCTTATGCACGATCAGGCACCACAGACCCCACAGAATCGCCGGTACGCAGAACCACCAAATTGCAGGGGTGCCGACCAGCAGGATGACCTTGCGTACTCCCTCGTCACTGGAGGGGTTGTAGTACAGCAGCGAACGGCTAGACACCAGCCAGGACCAGGGCTTGGATTCCCAGTTGTGGTGGTGGCCGTTGGAGTTCGTCAGCTCCGTGTGAAAGCGCATGACGGACACGTGGTAGTAGATGAAGTTCTGCACTACGTCGGGCAGGAAGGACCAGAACCAGTCGCCGGTCGTCTTCGTATACTGCTCCGATTCCACCGCGTGGCGGAACACGCCCGTCTCCGAGGCAAACCATGCGCGCCAGCTGATCACGTAGAGGATCACGGGGACGATGACTACGGAGAAGAAGGAAGGCAGTGCATCGAAAATCGCGGTGCCAGCAAGGGGGCGCTGGACGCCGAAACGGCGGCGTCGAAAAAAATCAACCGCAACGATCGTCAGCCCGAAAAAGGCCATGTAATAAAGACCATTCCACTTCACAGCCAACGCGAGGCCCAGACCCACACCCGCGGCGAAGCGCCACCAGCGGTAACCCATGCGGGGGCCAAAGTCGGATTCGTGGATGCGGTCGGTGGCCCATACGTGCTGGAAGCGCTGCTCCATCTGCTCGGCATCGCGCACCGCGCAATACGCGACCAGGCACAGCAGGAAGACCTGGAAGTGGTCAAGCATTCCCGAGCGCCCGGTGACGAACAATATGCCGTCGCACAGGGCGATAACGCCCGCGAAAAGCCCGACCAGATCCGACCTCGTGATCCGGCGCGCCGTGGCGGCGATCAGCAGGATTGCAGCCACACCGAGGAGTGCGGCCATGATGCGCCAACCCCACGGCGTGTAGCCGAACAGAATCATGCCGATGGCCTCGATCTGCTTGCCGAGGGGCGGGTGAACGACCAGGCCATAACCCGGGTTGTCCTCGATACCACCGATGAATGGGTTGTCCCAGCTTTGCATTACCTGCCACGCCTGTGGCACATAGTGCTTCTCGTCAAAGATAGGCGTGCCGGCATCCGTCGGACGGTGCAGCATCAATAGGCGACTGAGAGCACCCAGGATGCCCAAGGAGACCAGAATGCCCTTCCACCGCGTAAAAGCGAAAGTCCGCGAGTGATCGGAGCCCGTCGAATCGCTGACGGCGGGCGCGTCACTTCCATGGATGGCTTGCTGGTCAGTAGTCATTGTCGAGGGCACGGAGCTAACTGTAGTAGAAGCGGCGGACAAGCGGGTGCAGTGCCGGGCATACTGGCGGTTATGAGTGATTCCGTAGATGCTTCCGTAGATGCCAATGAGCTGCTTAGCCGGGCGGCCGACCGTCGCCCGTTGCCGTCGGGCGGGATCATCTTGGCGGCCACGCCGTTGGGTAATCCGCTGGATGCGTCTCTGCGGCTGATCGATGCGCTGGCCAGTGCGGACATCATCGCAGCAGAGGATACCCGCCGTACCCGCGCATTGGCGGATACGTTGGGGGTAACAATCGCCGGCCGGATCTATTCCAACTTTGATCACAACGAGGCCGAGCGCGCGGAGTTCTTCGTAGAGCAGGCCGAACAGGGCCGCCGCGTGTTGGTTGTTACGGACGCCGGCATGCCCTCTGTCTCTGACCCTGGCTTTCCCCTGGTTGTCGCCGCCCGCCGCGCTGGTGTCCCGGTGACGTGCCTGCCGGGTCCTTCCGCCGTGCCGACCGCCTTGGCGCTGTCGGGCCTGGGGGTGGGGCACTTCGCCTTTCTGGGCTTCGCCCCGCGCAAGGATGGCGCTCGGCGGTCGTTCTTCCGTTCTTTTATTGACGCCCCCTACGCCGGTTGCTTCTTCGAATCCCCGCACAGGCTGGCAAAGACCCTGCAGGCTGCGGCCGAAGAGCTAGGCGATGGGCGACAGGCCGCGGTATGCCGGGAGCTGACAAAGACCTTTGAGGAAGTGAAGGTCGGCGGGCTGGCGGAGCTGGCCACGTGGGCAGCGGACGGCGTGAAGGGGGAGATCTGTGTGGTCATCGATTCGGCGGCGGAATCCGGGGATGGCGATGCGGAACTGGATGTGGAGGCCCTGGTGGAACTGGTAGAGCTGAAGGTCGCAGAGGGGGAGCGGTTAAAGACGGCCGCTGGGGACGTGGCGAAGCTCCACGGTGCCAGCAAGCGCGAGCTTTACGAGGCTGTTTTGCGTGAGCGGAACCAGGAATAGGGGCTGGAAAGGTTGAAAAGACACGGCAATGCCCCCAACATGTAAAGAATGACCGCATCAAGTGAAGAAGTGACCGCGAGAGAAATAGCAGAGTCGAGAGAGATAGCAGAGACGCGAGAGACTGACGAGGCTGAACAGAATCAGTCGATCGACTGGGTGGTGACGGGCAGCGCGGCTGCACTCATTCTTTCAGTCGTATTGTGGGGAATTTTCGGCGGAGATAGCTTCGCCGAGTTTGCCTCCACCGCCCTGGGGTACATCGTCGGCGACTGGGGATGGCTGTACGTGCTGGCCGGAACCGTGTTTGTCGCTTTTATTCTGTTCATCGCATTCAGCAAGTTCGGGCACATTCGGCTGGGCAAGGATAACGAATCGCCCGAGTTCAACAGTGTGTCCTGGGTTGCGATGATGTTCGCAGCAGGCATGGGCATCGGCCTGATGTTCTACGGGGTAACCGAGCCCCTGACGTACTACCGAAATGGCGTGCCTGGCGCAGAGGACCACGATGTCGCCAGCTCCTTTGCCTCCACGCTGTTCCACTGGGGACTGCACCCGTGGTCGCTGTATGCCATCGTCGCACTGGCCATTGCGTACAGCACGTTCCGGCTCGGACGCAAGCAGTTGCTTTCCTCGGCCTTCATTCCCCTGATCGGCAAGAAACGCGCCGAGGGAGCCGCGGGCAAGATCATCGACATCGCGGCAATCTTCGCCACCGTGTTCGGTACGGCGGCCTCCCTGGGCCTGGGTGCCGTGCAGATTCAGTCCGGCCTGAAGGCAACGGATCTGATCTCGAACCCAGGGACCTCCGTGATCGTCGGAACCATCGTGATTTTGGGCCTGTGCTTCCTGGCCTCCGCAGCGTCCGGTGTGGGCAAGGGAATCCAGTACCTGTCGAACACCAACATGGTTCTGGCCGGCCTTCTTGCTCTCTTCGTTCTGATCCTTGGCCCGACCGTTGTGATCCTGAATATGATCCCGACCTCCCTGGGTAACTACTTCTCCCAGTTCTTTGAGATGGCCGCTCGCACCGCGGATTCCAGTGAGGACGCAGGTGAGTGGCTGGGTTCGTGGACCATTTTCTACTGGGCCTGGTGGGTCTCTTGGTCCCCGTTCGTCGGCATGTTCCTTGCCCGCATTTCCCGCGGACGTACCATCCGCGAATTCGTATGCGTTGTGCTGATGGTGCCGACCGTGGTGACCATCATCTGGTTCTCCATCTTCGGTGGTTCCGCCATCCACGCCGAGGACAGCGGCAACTCCATCTGGGGTGACGGCGAGGCCACCAGCCAGCTGTTTAACCTGCTGGAGACCCTGCCGGCGGGACACGTGGCAAGCATCGTGGCGATGCTTCTGCTGGGAACGTTCTTCATTACGTCGGCCGATTCGGCCTCTACCGTCATGGGATCCATGTCCCAGCGCGGCCAGCTGGTAGCCAACCGTGGTGTGACCGTCCTGTGGGGTGCGCTGACTGCAGTGATTGCCTTGATGCTGTTGCTGACGGGCGGCGACGAAGCTCTGACGAACCTGCAGAACGTCACGATCATCGCCGCCAGCCCCTTCGTGCTGGTGATCATCGCGCTGATGTTCTCCATCTACAAGGCGCTGTCCAACGACCCGCGCTATTTGGATGAGAAAGCCCACCGCGAGTACGCACTGCGCATGGCTCGGGAGCGCCGCATCACCCAACAGCGGGAGAACGCGGCTAAGAGGAAGCGTCGCGCCCGTGCCGCGAATGCGGTGCAGAGCCACGGCGAACAATTAGGCGAACAGTTAGAGGAAAGCTAACTGAGTAAACTATGTGAGCAGCTCTGCATAAGCAGGGCTGCTTTCGCATAGCTATGGTGTATCCCCTAATCTAAAGGCTATGTCGAAACGAGTTCTCACCTCAGTTGCATGGCCTTATGCCAATGGCCCCCGCCACATCGGACACGTCGCCGGATTCGGCGTTCCTTCGGACGTTTTCGCACGTTATCAGCGGATGGCCGGCAACGAGGTGCTCATGGTTTCGGGCACGGACGAGCACGGAACTCCGCTGCTGGTGCAGGCAGAGAAGGAAGGCACGACCGTCCAGGAGCTGGCCGACCGCTACAACCGCATCATCGTCGAAGACCTGGCGGGGCTAGGCCTTTCTTATGATCTCTTTACCCGCACGACGACCCGCAACCACTACGCGGTCGTGCAGGAGCTCTTCACTGGGCTGTACAACAATGGCTACATGGTGACTCAAACCACCCGCGGTGCCATTAGCCCGTCGACCGGCCGCACACTGCCGGACCGCTACATTGAGGGCACCTGTCCCATTTGTGGGGCGCACGACGCCCGCGGCGACCAGTGTGACAACTGCGGTAACCAGCTGGATCCCGAGGATCTGATCGATCCGCGCTCCAAGATCAACGGTGAGACCCCGGAGTTCGTGGATACCGAGCACTTCATGCTCGACCTCCCCGCCCTAGCAGAAGCGCTGACCACCTGGTTGAACAACCGTAAGGGCTGGCGGCCCAACGTGTTGAAGTTCTCCCTGAACCTGCTTGAGAACATTCGTCCGCGTGCCATGTCCCGCGACATCGACTGGGGCGTGCCGATCCCCGTCGAAGGCTGGCAGGATAACAACACCAAGAAGCTCTATGTTTGGTTCGACGCGGTGGTCGGATACCTTTCCGCATCCATCGAATGGGCGTGGCGCACCGGCGACCCGGAGGCCTGGCGTAAGTGGTGGAACGACCCAGAGGCGCTGTCCTACTACTTCATGGGCAAGGACAACATCACTTTCCACTCCCAGATTTGGCCCGCTGAGCTGCTGGGCTACGGCGGCGAGGGTTCCAAGGGCGGGGAGGCCGGCGAGCTGGCCGAACCTGCGCTGAACCTGCCCACGGAGGTTGTGTCCTCCGAGTTCCTGACCATGTCGGGATCCAAGTTCTCCTCTTCCAAGGGAGTCGTGATCTACGTCCGCGACTTCCTCAAGGAGTTTGGCCCGGACGCGCTGCGTTACTTCATTGCCACCGCCGGTCCGGAAACGACTGACACGGACTTCACTTGGGATGAGTTCGTGCGCCGCATCAACTCCGAACTCGCCAACGAGTGGGGCAACCTGGTTAACCGTACGGTTTCCATGGCCTACAAGAACTTCGGTGAGGTTCCCACCCCGGGGCCGCTCTCCGCTGAGGACGAGGCGCTGCTCGCAGAGTCCGCGAAGGCCTTCGACGTGGTTGGCGATAACCTCAACCGCTCCCGTTTCAAGGCCGGCATCAACGAAGCAATGCGTATTGCCGGACGGGCGAACCAGTACATCGCGGCCATGGAACCGTGGAAGCTAGCTAAGGACGAATCCCAGCGCGAGCGTCTGGCCACGGTCTTGCACACCGCCCTGCAGGTGGTCTCGGACGTCAACACACTGCTGACCCCGTACCTGCCGTTCTCTGCACAGAAGATCTTTGAAACTCTGGGTGGCGAGGGCATTTGGGCAGCCCAGCCGCAGGTTGTCGAGGTTAAGGACGAGTCTCCGCGAGAGCCGGTGGGCGTCGGGCTGCCCGAAGCAGGACGCACCTACCCCGTCATCATGGGCAACTACAGCGAGCAGAAGGCAACGTGGGCTCGCCAGGAGATTCAGCCTGGTACGACGCTGCACAAGCCCAAGCCGTTGTTCCCGAAGCTCGACCCCGAGCTGGCAGAGACCGGCCCGGAATGGGCGCCGGTTCAGAAGTAAAAGCCCCTAGTCCGCGAGGCGCAGGCTGGTGATCGGCGCCAGCACCTGGTGGACGGATTCCACGCCGCGCCAGGGGAAAGCCTCCCAGCCACGGCGCTCCGCGGCTTCCAGATTCGCCTGACGGTCGTCGAAGTAGATCAGCGTGGCGTACTCGTGACCAGCAGCGGCCGCGGCCTGCTCGAAGCGGCGGAACGCGCCCTGGTGGGGCTTGGTAAAGCGCAGGTCGGGGGAGAAGCAGGTGACGGCCGCGCCGTCAACCCAATCCTGGCGAAGCACTGCCTCCATCACCGGGCGCGGCGCGTTGCTGAAAACGCCCCACGGCTGGTCGATGGCGTTGAGGTGGTTCAGCAGGTTCCGCACGGAATCGGAGATCGTGGAGCACAGGCGAGTATCCGTTTCCTCCAGCTCCGCGATGAGCTCCGGGGTCGGCTGCACGCCAGCCGCGCGGCAGAGGGTGGTGAAGTAGTCGTTCGGCCCCATCGACAGGCTGTAGCTTTCGCGGTAGCGGCCGTAGGCAGCCTCGAAGCTGAACGGATCGGTGATGATGGTGGGAACGGTGGTCTGGGTGCCCTGGTTCGAACGGGACTGGATGTTGGCGTGGCGGATCATCACGGTGGTGAGTTCGCGCAGGGTGTGGCGGCGTGGCACCAAAACGCCACCGAGGTCGAAGACAATCAAGTGTTCCATGTTCGGTTCTTGCCTTTGCAGTGGTGTGGAATGTGTTGGTGACTAGTAGAGTCTGTGGCTAGTGTGCCGGGTCTGCATGACCGGAAGGTGGCGCTAACACGAATCCAAAACGAACCGGGGGTGAACAACATGGCGAAGGCTGCGGGCAGCACATCCCGTCGAATTCCCTCCGCGATCGCCCTGCTGGCCGCTGTGGCCGTGTTGCTGACCAGCTCCAACCTGCGCAGCCCCGTCAGCGCTTTCCCGCCGATTGCCGACCAGGTTAGCTCTGACCTCGGCGCCTCCGAATTGTTCATCGGCCTGGTCGGCATGGCTCCCACGGCAATGTTTGCCCTGGCTGCGGTCCTTTCCGGCCCCATGGCCAGGGCCCTGTCGTTCCGGGCTGTGATCAGTACCGCCATGGTGCTGGCGACTTTCGGTTTTAGCCTGCGCACGGTGGCCCCGAATGGTCTGCTCTTCCTGGCTGGCACCATGATCGGCCTGGTCGGGGTGGGAATCACGAATACGTTGCTGCCCGCGGTGATCAAGGACTACTTCCCGTTCAAGCTGACGGTGATGTCGGTGGCGTACATGGCGGTGGGGCAGGTGAGCATGGCCACCGCCTCCGTCGCGTCGGTGCCGCTGGCGCAGTTGGGCGGCTGGCGCGCGGCCATCGGCGTGTGGGCAATCCCGCCGCTGCTGGCGCTGCTGTGCTGGGGGATCCTGGTCTTCGCTGTCACCCCGGGCACTGCTGCCCAACGCGGCGGCGAGATGTTGCGACAGGCGCACCCGCGGAAACTTATGGGCGTCATAAACAACAAAAACAACGAGTCCCGCGGTGCGTTCCGGCACATGTGGCGCAACCCCGTGAGCTGGGGGATCGTGGTGATGTTCGCTATGACTTCTTCCATCTCCTACTGCTTTATCACCTGGGCGCCGAAGATCATCGTGGAATCTGGTGGCTCGGCGCAGTTGGGTGGCATTATCGGCGGTGTGTTCGCGATCGTGGGCACGGCCTCGTCGTTCTTCGTTCCGTGGATGACTTCGCGTTTCGAACGCGGCGCGGCGTGGGTGACGATCCTGTCCTGCAGCTGCATGTTTAGCGCGCTGCTGATGGTGATTACCGATCCGATGCGCCTGCCGGTGGTGTGGATCTCGCTGGTGTCGCTGGGGTGCTCGACCTTCCCGCTCGGGCTGATGCTGATCGCCACCCGCACCCGCGAATCCAAGGCCGCCGCCGTTTTGTCGTCGGGCGCGCAGGGTATCGGGTACACCGTTGCCTGTGTCGGGCCTTTTGGTTTTGGTGCTCTTTATGACGCCACCGCATCCTGGACCGCCGGGCTGCTTGTTCTTGTGGGATTCAACTTCGTTTTGTTGGCGGCGGGCCTGGTGGCCAGCCGTAGGGTGTTCGTGGATGATCACTGACGATCGTTAGAGTGGGGAGCATGGCTAAAAAGAAGCGACCCACCCCTGTGCCTCCCGAGCCGATCGTCCCGCTCTTCGACTCGCACACCCACCTGTGGTCCACGGTGCTGAAGAACCAGCGCCGCGAGGAAGCAGTGGGCCGGGAATGCGGGGAGGAAGATCACCGCAGGTTGGTGCGGGAGTTTATGGATCGCGCCCTTGCCGTCGGAGTGCGCGGCGTATGCACCGTGGGCGATGGGATTGAGGAGACAGAAAAGGCGCTGCAAGCAGCCGAGTTCCACGACCGTGTGTGGGCAGCCTGCGCGGTGCACCCGACCCAGGCACAGACGGTGACGGGTGAGGTGCGCGAGCGGCTGCGGGAAATGGCCTTCCATCCACGCTGCGTGGCGATCGGGGAGACCGGCCTGGACGCGTACTGGATCGGCAAGGACATGGGGGATGGGGAGGAAACCCCTGGTATTGAGGTGCAGGAGGAAGCGCTGCGCTTTCACATTGACTTGGCCTGCGAATCCGGCAAGGCGCTGATGATCCACAACCGCGAGGCCGATGCGGACCTGCTGCGGGTGCTTGCGGACGCGCCGCGGCCGAAGGACATCATCCTGCACTGCTTTTCCTCGCCGCTGGACGTGGCTAAGGAGGCGCTGGACAGGGGATATGTGCTTTCCTTCGCGGGGAACGTGACATTTAAGCGCAATGAGGAGCTGCGCGAGGCGGCGCGTATCGCACCGCCGGAGCAGATCCTGGTAGAAACCGATGCGCCGTACATGACCCCCGAGCCTTTCCGGGGTGCCCGAAACGAACCGGCCTTTGTGGGATACACGGCGGCGTGCGTGGCGGAGCAGCGGAGCATGTCCCCTGGCGAGCTCGGGGAGCTGGTCACGGCCAATGCGTGCCGACTATATGGGATTGACCTCCACTAGTGAGGTCCGTGTTTCTGATGTTGCGTAATATAACGAAACTGTATAGGAATTAACGTCTGTTGGGGGCTGTGTCTGCTGTTGTTGCAGATACACCCCCATATTTGTGATTTATGGAACAAATCGCGCGAGTGTTTTGTCCGTTATCGATCGTTATCGTATTGTGACAAAAGTTGAGAAAATCGGCGTTCCCGGCGCCCGTGTTCTACGGCTAAAGTTCTTTAAGGCCGATGGGACCAGAGGGCGTCAGTAACAAGAGAGGCAACGATCTAGTGTCACCGAAGAAGAAGTCCCACCTGCACCGCATTAACAACACCAACTCCACCCCGCTGCGCATCGCCACGGGCGGCATGCTCGCCACCCTCGTTGTCGGCGGTGGCGTTGCGGTCGCAGGTCAGAAGTCGGTCACCCTCGACGTTAACGGCGACATCATCCAAGCCAACACCATGTCCGGAGATGTCGAAGGCGCGCTCAAGTCCGCTGGTGTAGAGGTCGACAACCGTGCCATGGTCACCCCGGCGCTGAACGAATCCATCAGCAACAACGCCAAGATCACTGTCCGCAGCGCACGCACCGTGGCGCTGACCATCGACGGCAAGCAGGAGAAGATCGACACCACGGCACTGACCGTCGGCTCCCTGCTGGACCAGCTCGGCCGCAGCGACGACATCAGCGCGATGTCCATGACCCGTAACCAGGAGATCCCGCTCGACGGTATGGAGCTGGAGATCGTCACCCCTAAGAAGTTCACGCTGAACGACGGTGGCCAAGACGGTCGCATGAGCCTGCCGGCCCGCACCGTGGGTGAGATCTTCGAGATGCGTGGCACCCCACTGGGTAAGGATGACAAGGTCACCCCATCTGCGGATACCCCGCTGAAGGAGGGTATGCACGTCGAGGTCACCCGCATCGCCAACCGCGACGAGACCAAGATCGAGGACATTCCGGCTCCGGAGCGCGTGAAGGAAGACCCGAACCTGCCTGAGGGCGAGGAGAAGGTCGTGAAGAAGGGCGCGCCGGGCAAGGCTCGCGTGGTTGCCACCGTCCGCACCGTCAACGGCAAGGAAGTAGACCGCAAGGAGAAGTCCAGCCAGGAGATCACCGCGCCGAAGGAGCGCGTGATCATCCGCGGCACCAAGAAGACTCCGGGCTCCGGGGACTCCAAGGGTTCCAACACCGGCGCTTCCGCTCCGTCCGTGGCCGATGGTTCCGTATGGGATCAGCTGGCGATGTGTGAGTCCACCGGCAACTGGTCGATCAACACCGGCAACGGATTCTCCGGTGGTCTGCAGTTCACCCCGTCCACCTGGGCCGGCTTCGGCGGTACCCAGTACGCGCCGGCTGCCCACATGGCTACCCGTGAACAGCAGATCGACATCGCCAAGCGCGTGCAGGCTGCACAGGGCTGGGGCGCATGGCCGGCCTGCACCGCCAAGATGGGTCTGCGCTAAAGCACCCCTTTGAGTTCTCCGGGTACGCACACCCGGAGTGCTTGGGAACCCTGGTTTCTATCGAGGATTAGCTCGACTACCCTGTATTAGGTGAGTGAACGGAAGATTCAGCTGCTAGGGCCCATTGAGATCCGGCAGCTCGCCGAGGAATTGGACTTAAACCCCACCAAGAAGCTGGGGCAGAACTTCGTCCATGACCCGAATACGGTCCGCAAGATTGTGAAGGCTGCGGACGTCACGGCCTCGGATACCGTGGTGGAGATCGGCCCGGGCCTGGGGTCGCTGACCCTCGCGCTTCTGGAGACCGGCGCGAGCGTGACCGCGGTGGAGATCGACCCGCGGTTGGCGGAAAGGTTGCCGGCGACTTTGGTCGAGCAGGGGGCGGATGATGCGGATGTCGCCGTGATCCTGAAGGACGCAATGACGGTGACGGTCCAGGATTTTGTCGATTCTGGACGCCCACTTCCCACCGCGCTGGTAGCGAACCTTCCCTACAACGTCTCCGTGCCCGTGCTGTTGCACATGCTGGAGGAATTCCCCACCATCGACCGCGTTTTGGTCATGGTGCAATTGGAAGTGGCCGACCGTTTGGCCGCGGTGCCTGGCTCCAAGATCTACGGTGTGCCCAGCGTGAAGGCCGGATTCTACGGCTCGGTATCCCGCGCGGCGACCATCGGCAAGAACGTATTCTGGCCTGCCCCGAAGATCGACTCTGGCCTGGTTCGCATTGATCGCTACGCCGACGGGAAGCAGCCGTGGGCGGCAGAGCAGCGGGACCGGGAGCAACTGGACCGGGAGCAACTGGACCAGGAGCAGCTGCGCCGCGAGGTCTTTGCCCTGGCAGATGCCGCTTTCCTGCAGCGCCGCAAGACCCTGCGCGCGGCTCTTTCCGGCCACTTCGGCGGTGGACAAGCCGCGGAGCAGGCACTGCGAGACTCCGGAATTGATCCGACGTTGCGCGGGGAGAAGCTGTCCACAGAACAGTTTGTGCAGCTGGCTGTGACTTCGCTGCGGAACGACCCACGGGGTGCCCAATGAGCGTTTCCCATATCTTTGGACCGCCAGAACCTAAGTACCGCTCCGTGACCGCGAGCGCACACGGGAAGGTGAACCTGCACCTCGGGGTAGGCCCGGCCAGGGAGGACGGGTACCACGAGCTGGACACTATCTTCCAGGCCGTATCGCTGAAAGAGGAAGTCACGGTCGCCCTGCGGGAAGCACAGGGAGCGCAGGATACTGCCGATCCAACACCGTGCACCTGGAGCGTCTCCGGTTTCGACTCGCACCTGGTGCCCCAGGATCCCAGCAACCTGGCGTGGAAGGCCGTCGCCGCCATCCAAGACCTGGCGCGCGACGCGCACGTTGCCTGGGCCGATGCGGGCGTGCACATTCACATTGACAAGGGCATTCCCGTCGCCGGCGGGATGGCCGGGGGGTCGGCGGATGCCGCCGCCGCGCTGATCGCAGCCACGGAGCTTTACTTCCCGGACCCGCGTTCGCCCCGGCGCCCGGACAGTGCGCAGCTGTCGGAGATCGCGGCCGACCTGGGCGCGGACGTTCCCTTCTGCCTGTTGGGCGGCACCGCGCGGGGGACGGGTAAAGGGGAGAACCTGATGCCCGTCATCACCCAGGGCACCTACCACTGGGCCATCGCCACGGATAAGCGCGGCCTGTCCACCCCACAGGTGTTTAAGCAACTAGACCAACAACGTGCCGCCGCCCCAGAGGCCAGCCCCAAGGGCGCCCGGGCGGGAAGCCCGGAGGCGCTCATTACGGCTCTGCGGGCGGGTAACCCGGCGGAAGTAGGGAAGCTGCTGGTCAACGACCTACAAGCCCCGGCGATTAGCCTGCTGCCCAGTCTGCGCGAGACGCTGAAGGCCGCAGAGGAAGCCGGCGCAATCGCCGCGATCGTCTCCGGCTCCGGGCCCACCATCGCCATGCTGTGCGCATCCGCTGACGATGCAGTGGAGGTAGCGACAGCCGTGAGCGTGGCCGGGAAAGCCAGCTCCACGATGACGACGAGTTCCCCGGCTGCGGCTGCGGGCGTCATAAAAAGGGAAGAAGTACGTGAGTAACCTCATCAACCTAGAAAAAGTCTCGAAGAGCTACGGGCTCAAAACCCTGCTCGACGACGTGAGCATCGGTGTGTCCAGCAACGACCGCATCGGCGTGGTCGGGCTGAACGGCGGCGGCAAGTCCACGTTGCTGAACATCCTGAGCCAGCGGGACGAGCCGGATTCCGGGCGCGTGAGCCACAACAACGACCTGCGCATGGCCATGGTCACCCAGGACGTACTGCGCGACGCGCCGGAGGGCATGACCGTCGCCGGGGCGGTGCTGGAACCGCTGGGGCTGCAGGAATACGAGTGGGCGGGCGACCCGAAGGTACGCAGCGTGCTGAACGGGCTGGACATCGCCCGCCTGGGGCTGGATACGCCGGTGCACTCGCTGTCCGGTGGCGAACGCCGCCGAACTGGTCTGGCCGCCGCGCTGGTGCAGGACCTGGACCTGCTGATCCTCGACGAGCCGACCAACCACCTGGACGTCGAGGGCGTGCAGTGGCTGGCCGAACACCTGCTGGGACGCAACACCGCACTGGTTGTGGTCACCCACGACCGCTGGTTCCTAGATACCGTCGCCAACCACACTTGGGAAGTACACGACGGGGCGGTGGACATCTACGAAGGCGGCTACAACGACTGGACCTTCGCCCGCGCAGAGCGTGCCCGGCAGGCGGACGCGGCTGAGCAGCGCCGACAGAACCTCGCGCGCAAAGAACTGGCATGGCTGCGCCGCGGCGCACCCGCACGAACCTCGAAGCCGCGCTACCGCATCGAGGCCGCCGAGTCCCTGATCGCCGACGTGCCGCCCATGCGCAACAAGGTGGAGCTAATGAGCTTCTCCGCCCGCCGCCAGGGCAAGAAGGTCATCGAGCTGGAAGATGCCCGCATCGCCACTCCGGATGGTCGCACGCTGGTGGAGGACCTGACCTGGCGCCTGGGCCCCGGCGAACGCATCGGCCTGGTGGGCGTGAACGGCTCCGGCAAGACCACCCTGCTGCGCACCCTGGCGGGCGAGGCACCGCTGGAGCAGGGGCGCAGGATCGAAGGCAAGACCGTGCGCCTGGGCTGGCTGCGCCAGGAGCTGGACGACCTGGACCCCACGAAGCGCCTGATCGAATCGGTGGAGGACGTCGCCAGCTACGTGACCTTCGGCGACAAGGAAATCAGCGCCTCCCAGCTAGCAGAGCGACTGGGCTTTAGCGCGAAGCGCCAGCGCACACCCATCGGGGACCTGTCGGGTGGTGAAAAGCGCCGCCTGCAGCTGACCCGCGTGCTGATGGCCGAGCCGAACGTGCTGCTGCTAGATGAGCCCACCAACGACCTGGATATCGACACTTTGCAGGAGCTTGAAAGCCTGCTTGACGAATGGCCCGGCACGCTGGTGGTGATCTCCCACGACCGCTACCTGATCGAGCGCATCTGCGATTCCACGTGGGCGCTGTTCGGCGACGGTCAGCTGACCAATCTGCCCGGCGGCATCGAGCAGTACCTCGAGCGCCGAAAGCGGGAGGCCAGCGACGAGGGGCGCAAGAACACTCTGTCCTTCGACGCTGCGGATTCTGGCGCTGTTTCTTCTGGACGCCCCAGCCTCGGCGCCAAGGAAGTCCACGCACTCACCAAGGAAATGAGCGCGCTGGAAAGGAAGATGGCCAAGGTCGAGGCGAAGATCAACTCCATCCACGAGAAGATGAACAAGGCGGCGGAGAAAGCCGCGACCGGCGAGCCCGTCACCGACGAATTGGCCGCGCTGGATAAGGATCTAAAGGCAGCCCAGGAGGAGCACGGCGAGCTGGAGATGAAGTGGCTGGAAATCGGGGAGAAGCTTGAAGATAGCTGATGTTGCCTCCACCGCTGAGGAAGAGATCTCAGAGAGGCTGAGCGCCGCCAGGGATCAGTGGGAAGCCCACGTGGACCCCGGTGGCGTTCTTGTCGGCGCACTGTTGTTCGCGGCTTCGCTGACCCCCTCGTTGCTGCCACGCGATTGGTTGTTCCAGGGCGTGGTCGCGGGCATCTCCGGTGGCACTGGCTATACCGTCGGTGTGTTCCTGCATTGGCTGTGGGAGGCATTCCTACAGAAGTTCTTCGCTGAACCCCTGTGGAAGTGGCGCCGTAAGACAAGGGACTTGGTCGGGCGCGTGCAGGCCAGGGCGGGGCTCGGCGACCGTGGCATGCGGAGGCTAAGCAACGGCCTGGAAGTGGCCTTCGTGGTTATTGTGATTCTGGCGCTGCTGGTGTGGATTTCCTTCGCCGTGCGCTGGCAGCAGGAACTCGCCGGCCTGATGGGTGCGGAGGCTTACACGGCGGGAGAGTTCCTGCTGGTGCTGCCAGTTGGCCTAGGCCTGTGGGCGCTGATCGTGCTGGTGGGCAAGGGGCTGCTCTGGTTGATTGAGGCCCTGGAAGAAGGTCCAGTAGGGCGACGGCTCGGCGGGGTGACCCGCCCCGTATTCGCCTGGTTGGCCGTCGGAATGGCGCTGATTTTCCTGGTGGATACGGTCGTTCCGGGCACCGTCGTGCGTGGTGCCGAACGGGTGTTTTCGGTTCGGGACCAGGAGATTCGGCCGGATCTTAAACAACCTCATGTCCCGGAGCGTTCCGGCAGCCCGCAGTCACCCAACAAGTGGGAGGACCTGGGGGCGTTTGGCACTAGGTTCGTCGGCCTCGGCCTGTACAAGGACGAACTTGAAGCGCTGACCGGTCGCCCCAGCAAAGAGCCCATCCGCGTCTACGCCAGCCTGGAAAACGGAGCGGAGGATACAGATACCGCCCGTGCGGAAAGCGTGGTCGAAGAATTGAAGCGGACGGGCGCGAAGGATCGCAAGGCGTTGCTCGTGGTGCCCGCGACCGGTACCGGGTGGGTGAACCCCACGGCAGCCCAGGCCTTTGAGCTGATGTTCGACGGCGATTCCGCCATCGCCTCGGCACAGTACTCGTACTTGCCCAGTGGCGTGCAGTTCATCGCCGACCAGCAGCGCGTGGAAGACGCAGGTGAGGCACTTGTTTCCACGGTTGTGGACTGGTGGCACACCCTGCCGAAGAACCATCGCCCGAAGCTCTACGTCTACGGCGAATCGCTAGGCACTAACGCAGGTAGCGGTGCGTTCTCCGGTGTGCGTGACATCGTCTCTAGTGTGGACGGCCTGTTGTGGGTAGGACCACCGAATTCCAATAAGCTGTGGCACGATCTGGTGGATCGGCGTGACCCTGGCTCGCCGGAGGTATCCGCGGAGTACGCGGGTGGGCTGAACGTTCGCTTCGCGGAGAACACCGATGAGATCTGGCGCTGGCGCCGCGAGGAGGATCTTTCCTCCCGCGCCGGATGGCACAACCCGCGCATTCTGTTCTTGCAGCACCCCTCGGATCCGGTGGTGTGGTGGTCGCCGTCGCTGATCGCCAGGGAACCGGATTGGCTGAAGGAACCGGCAGGCTTCGACCGCTCGCCGTCGATGTCTTGGATTCCTTTCGTCACTTTCTGGCAGGTCACGATGGACCTTCCGGTTGCAGCTAACGTGCCGAATGGCCACGGGCACAACTACGGCAACGGCGTGCTGGACGCGATGCTGGCGATGGTCGGTGGGGCGGACTTTAACCCGCGCCGCGCCGCGGAGCTCCGCGGGCAGTTGGATGAGGCGATGTTGACCCAGGGACCGGAGAAGGAAGTCGGCGTGGACAACAGCAAGAACAGCGGCTAGGTCGCGCCCTCACCAGGGACAAGTGGTGCAGCCTGACCAGGGGAGAAGGGGCGCTGGCTGCTAACGCGCCGGTGGGGCGCGTACTGTGGAGAATCATGATTTTGATCAACGTAAAGTACAAGGTTCGCCCCGAGTTCGCCGACACCTTCCTGCAGGAGGTCTCCTGGTTCACGGAAGGCACCCGTGCGGAGGAAGGCAACATCTTCTTCGACTGGTTCCGCGATCCCGAGAACTTCAACGAGTTCCTGTTGATCGAAGCTTTCCAGGACGATGCCGATGTCGCACACGTCGAGTCCGAGCACTTCAAGCGCGCCTGCGACGAGATGCCGAAGTACCTGCTGGAGACCCCGGAGATCATCAACACGAAGATCCCGGGCAAGACCGAGTGGGATCGCATGGCCGAGTTCCGCGTCGAGGACAACTAGAAACTAACCACTAACAACGAACCCAGTACCCAAGTAACCAGCATGACCGTCAGCGTCTTCGACCTCTTTCAGATCGGCGTAGGCCCGTCGTCCTCGCATACCGTCGGGCCGATGCGCGCGGGACTGTCCTTCGCGCAGCGGGTCAAGGCTCTTGTGGGTGTGGACGCCACGTCTCCCCGCGCCGCCGACTCAGCCCAAGGCGAGCGGCTGCACCCGCTGGGATCCGACAAGCTGGCAGACGTGGTGAGCCTGCCCGATGAGGGGGAACATGGGCTGAGTATCAGCATTATCCTTTATGGCTCGCTGGCAGCTACCGGCGCTGGTCACGGCACACTGGGGGCTTGCCTGCTGGGCTTGGACGGTGCCGACCCGGCGCAGGTGGATCCGGACTACATGCAGTCCCGGCTGGAAGAGATTCGCCAGACCCGCACCATTTATCTGGCGGGGGATAAGAACCTGCCCGTCACCTGTGGTTTCGAGGACATCGTGCTGCGCCCGACGGTGCGCCGCTCGATTCACACGAATGCCTTGACATTCGTGGTTAGTGGCCTGTCCAGCCCCGAACAGCCCGCCACGGTTGAGCCACTGAAACAGACCTACTATTCCATCGGCGGTGGCTTCATCCGCACCGAGGAGGAAGTCCCGACCCTGGACGAGCTCAGCGGGGCGTGGCTGTTCGAGTCCGGCGATAAGCTGATCTCCCTAGCCGAGCACGCGGGCATCAGCCTGGGGGAGGTGCAGCGACGCTGCGAACAATCGCTGCGCACCGATGAACAGATTGATGCAAACCTGGACGCCATTGCCCAGGCTATGCAGGATTGCGCCAAGCGTGGCGTGACCTTTGCTGGAGTGCTGCCGGGTTCTCTGATGGTTCGCCGCCGCGCCAAACGCTGGTACGACCAGTTGATGGACGAAGATCCGCACCGCACCGCGGAGTTTTCCGAGGATTGGGTGAACCTGGTCGCCCTGGCGGTGAACGAGGAAAACGCGGCCGGTGGGCGAGTGGTCACCGCGCCGACGAACGGTGCCGCGGGCATCATCCCCGCCGTGATGTTCTATGCACGCGAGTTCACGCCCGCGGGCAAGGAGGACCCCTTCCAGGTGAACCGGCGCTTCCTACTGGCCGCGGGTGCGATTGGCTCGCTGTACAAGGAGCGCGCCAGCATCTCCGGCGCGGAGGTCGGGTGCCAGGGAGAGGTCGGCTCGGCAGCCTCCATGGCTGCGGCCGGGCTGGCGGAGATCCTCGGCGGTTCGCCACGTCAGGTGGCCAATGCCGCGGAGATTGCAATGGAGCATTCTTTGGGGCTTACCTGCGACCCCATCGGCGGGCTGGTGCAGATCCCTTGTATCGAAAGAAACGCCATCAGTGCAGGTAAGGCTATCAACGCGGCCAAGATGGCTATGCGCGGTGACGGGGATCATCACGTCACCCTCGACGAGGTTATCGAGACGATGCGCCAGACCGGCAAGGATATGTCAGAGAAGTACAAGGAAACGGCCGGTGGAGGACTGGCCACGAACGTTTCCGTGAATATTCCCGAATGCTAAGCCGCCTCCGTGGTCGTCGGCGCTTCGCCTTTGTCGCGGTATAGCGCCAGGCGAAGCGCCATCACCGCCAGTGCGAGGATGGTCCACCACAGGTAGGCATTGCCCAGAATTACCTGCCAGGTGTTCCACTCCAACTCGCGCTGCTCCTGGAAAGGAACGAAAGCGGAGGGCTCGAAGGCGAAGGCGGCGAAGCCCAGCACTACCAGCCCCGTCCACAGCCAACGCGGCGTGGCCAGCGGGGACGTGGGGTTGGCTACCGCATAGCTGGCCAACGCTACCAGCAGCACTGGGGCCCACGACCAGTGGTGGTTCCAGGAAATCGGGCTGGCCAGCAGGGCGAAGAGTGAATTGACGCACAACGCGACGATGGGAGCCTGTGCCTGCAGTAGCTTGAACATGACGAACGCGACGATCACCAGCGAGGCGCACACCAGCAGCACCCACAGCAGGCTGGAGGAGTCCGCCGTTCGCAGTCCGAAACGGTAGAGCAAACCGTTGAGGCTCTGGTTCAGGGCGTATTCATGGTTGCCAATGCGGCTAGAATCGCGCAGCGTGTGGGTCCAATACTCCAGAGAATCCCGCGGCAGGATCAGCCACGCCAGAGCTGTAGTGCCCAGCGTGCCCGCGCCCATGCGCAGGATGGAACCCCAGTCCTTGCGCAGAAGGAACCACAGGCCGAACACTGCGGGCGTCAATTTGATAGCAACCGCAGCACCCGTCAAAAGGCCCCGATAACGGCGAGGAACAACCAGCGCATCTGCGAAGACCATGCCCATCAGCAACACGTTGATCTGCCCATAAGCCAGGCTGGTGTGGATTGGGCTCAGGTGGATCAGCACGATGGCCAGCGCCACCGCGATCCACCCGGCAGATGTGCGATCCAGGCGCGCCGCCACGTGCAGGGTGTGGGCGAAAACCCACCAGGTAATTGCGACCGTGGCGGCAATCAAAAGGATCGCCGAAAGGTCATAGGGCAGAACCGCCAGAGGCGTGAAGAGAAGCGCCGAAATCGGGGGATAGGTAAACGGCAGGTACGTATCGCCGATGATGTGGAAGTGGCCGCTGTAGAGCTCCTGGCCGTCCAGGACGCGTTGGGCTCCCACCCGATAGACATCCAGATCCAGGTGGTAGTGGAAGCCGCGGGTGTTGATCACCTTCGGCAAGACGGACAGCACCGCGAGCACGCTGAGCATGATCTTAACCGGAAGGCTGATCGACAGGTGCCTAAAGTTCTCCATCCGCGTTGAAGCGGCTCCCTTTGTCTGCATAAAGGCTAATTATTGCACCTTTCGTGGCGCGAGTTGCGCCTAGGTTCGGCAACGTGGGGAGGGGAAAACACATTAGGCGTTTGGCCTGCGAAGAACTAAAGTGAGAAAGATGAACAACGCACTACCCAAGCTGGACAAAAAGGCCTACGAAAAGGAGCTTAAGCGGCTCCAGGCGGAACTCGTCGAAATGCAGCAGTGGGTGGTGGAAACAGGTGCGCGTATCGTCATCGTGATGGAGGGGCGCGATGCTGCTGGTAAGGGTTCCGCCATCAAGCGCATCACCCAGTACCTCAGCCCGCGCGTGTGCCGGATCGAGGCACTGCCGGCGCCGAGCTCGCGCGAGCAGGGCCAGTGGTATTTCCAGCGTTACATTGAGAAGCTGCCGACGGCCGGAGAGATCGTCATTTTCGACCGCTCCTGGTACAACCGTGCCGGTGTGGAGCGCGTGATGGGCTTCTGCACCACCCAGGAATACCGCCGCTTCCTGCACCAGGCACCGATCTTCGAGCGCCTGCTGGTGGAGGACGGCATTATCCTGCGCAAGTACTGGTTCTCCGTTTCTGACGAAGAGCAGATCCGCCGCTTCCAGTCCCGCCAGTCCGATCCGCTGCGCCAGTGGAAGTTGTCCCCGATGGACTTGCAGTCCATCACGCGCTGGGAGGACTACTCGCGCGCGAAGGACGAAATGTTTGTGCACACCGACATTCCTTCCGCACCGTGGTACACGGTGGAGTCCGAGGACAAGAAGCGTTCCCGCATCAATGTGATCAACCACCTGCTGAACACGATCCCGTGGGAATACGTGGAAAAGAGCGTGCCGAAGATCCCGGAGCGCCCGGAATCCGAATCGACCTACGAGCGCCCGCCGCGCACCCAGTTCCGCTACGTGCCTGACGTGGCCAAGGCTTTGGAGAAGGCGGCTGTGAAGCAGGCCGAGGACTCTGACTCTCAGGAAGCAAAGAAGGCTGAGAAGTCCGACAAGGCTGACAAGGCTGACAAGGCTGAAAAGTCTGAGAAGGACAAGAAGTCTGGGGACAAGAAGACTGGAGACAAGAAGTCCGCAAAGGATAAGTCCAAGAAAAAGAAGGACAAGAAGGCCAAGAAGTCCTCTAAAAAGTCGAAGTAAACCCAAAGGGGCAGCAAAAACTGCTGTCCGGCTGCGGTGGGTCGGGGTTCCTGCAATTATGGTTGCATGGCCGACAAGAGAAGGAAGCACCCGACCTACGACCCGGACGCCGAGGTAACCACCGTCGTCGCCGGTCATATCGGAGTGATTGAGCTAAACCGCCCGAAAGCTCTGAATTCCTTAAGCGTAGAGATGATTCGCCTTATCCGCGAAGCCATCGATAAGTGGGCGGATGACGATTGGATTCAGTTCATCGTCATTAAGTCCTCCTCTGAAAAGGCTTTTTGCGCGGGCGGCGACGTTCGCTATGTGCGGATGCGCGACAAGAAGCGCATGTACCGTTTCGGGGATTCCTTCTTCGAGGAAGAGTACGACCTCAACGAGCGACTCTCCCAAGTAAACAAACCCGTTATCGCGCTGCTGGAGGGCATCGTCATGGGCGGCGGCATGGGTATTTCAATGCACGGTTCGCACCGCGTTGTTACCCCGCGGACGCTCGGTGCGATGCCCGAGGCCGCCATTGGCTTCGTGCCCGATGTCGGAATGTCTTATCGTCTGACCCACCTGGATGTGTCGCCTGCGGTGGGTCTTTTTATTGCCACGACGGGCTGGAGGCTTAGCCCCGCCGACATGCTGTACACGGGGCTCGGCACGAACTTGGTTGCGGACGTGAATAAGTTCGAATCCGACTTGCACTCCGGTGATTTGCCGGAGGCCCTGCGTAGTAATGCGCTAGATCCGCAAGCGCTGCAGGAACCAACCTCCATCCTGCAGAAGCACCACGAATGGATTGAGCAGACCTTTGCCGACGGCGATTGGGGCGCGATCGAGGCCCGGATTGTTGAGGCTGTAGATGCTAGTTCTTCTATTGGGGACGCCGAGTTGACCCAGTTTATAATCAAGGTGGCCGAATCCTTGCAGGGGGCCAGTCCGGAGAGCCTGGTGGCGACGGTTGAACTGTTCCGACGCGCGGAACACGCGACCCTTCGCGAGGCTCTGGACATGGAGTACAAGGTCGGTTCTGAGCTGCGACGCGGCAAGAACTTCATCGAAGGCGTGCGCGCGGTGCTGGAGCACAAGGACCACAACGCGCAATTTGATCCCGCAACCACCGACCAGGTTGATGTGCAGAAGTGGCGGGAGCTGCTGGCTTAGCCGGTCGCAGTGTTCCCCTCGCGGCGCTGCACGCGTAGCCAGACGATGAATCCCCACATGACGAACGCGCCGTAAATGAGGTAAAGCGCGGCGGAGGGGTAGTAGCCAGCTGTGAGCAGTAGCGGTACGCCGACGATGTCCACCCCGATCCAGATCAGCCAGAACTCTGTCCAGCCGCGAGCCATGCCGAAAGTCGCCAGGATGGAACCGGTGAAGATCCAGGCATCTGCCCACGGTCCCCACGAACCGAGTGCGTCGAAGATGAGCGCGAAAACGACGGTGCCGGCGATCGCGAAGGCCAGCATTCCTAGGCGCGCCTTGGCGCTGGCCCAGCTGGGCTGAACGGCGGCGCTATCGGCCGCGGGTTCGCTGACGATGGAGCGCGAAGGGTCGGTGTTGTCAGGTTCGCGCATGCCGGCGGTGCGCGCGCGGTTCCACTTGTACCAGCCGTACAGCGAAACGATGAGGAACATCACCTGGCGACCGGCCTGGCCGTAGAGGTCCAGATCCTGCGGGGTGTGGAACAGGCCGCCCATGAATACGGTGAACAGCAGCATGTTGCCGACGATGCCCACCGGCCACGCCCAGACAACGCGCTTCATACCGCCGACGGCGGATGCTAGACCGAATGCGTTGCCGACGATTTCTCGCCACAGGATCGGGTAGCCGCCGATGATCAGCGTTGCATTCAGAAGCGTTGAGAAAATTCCTTCGGATTCCACACCGACCATTTTTCCCCATCAATCCACGGGGCGGAAAACCGGGGTGCCAGAGCGTCTGTGGGTACCAGTGCCCTAGGGGATAGGGCGGCCTAGCCGCGGTCCACGCTGGCCAGCATGTCGAAGGCGCGGTCGTAGAGTTCCCGCGGGGTGGAGCCAGCAGATAGCCTATCGTCCACGGCCGCCTCCATGGCACGCAGTGCAATGCTGAAGGATACGTCCAGCAGTAGGAAGGCATCGAAGGGGGTGAGGGCAGGGTCGATTTCGCAGATCGCGGTTGTGCCCGGTTGAGTGAGGGAAGGCAGATCTACCTCGAGGCTCTCCCCACTACTGTTCTTCTGCGGGTGCTCCAGCATGATGAGCAGCGGCTTGAACTTGCGGATGTCCGGCACTGTTGGGTCGAGGATCTCCCCTTCAGGGCTCTGTGGTGGGTAGCAGTAGGTCCACATCGTGTCGCGGAGGATGTCCGCAGTCCGCCCCGTGGGGTGGTCAGCGGCGATGTCGTGTAGGTGCTGCGCGAAGTTTTCAAAGACATCGTGCAGGTAGTAGGCGAAGACGTCATCCCGGCGTTCGAAGTAGTTGTGAAAGGTGCGGGGCGACACGCCTGCCCGCTTGGTGATGGCATGTACCGTAGCTGCTTCCGGACCGTCGTTGATGAAGAGGTCGACGGCAGCATCGATCAGGCTTCGCTTGGTGAAGGCTTTCTTTTCTTCGCGCCGAGATGCAGAGGGTTCGGGAATGCTCGAACTCGAGGACATGGGGGACCTTTCAGTAATTCTTGTACGTTACACTAACCTAGCTCTGAAAGGCCGTTTGCCAATAAGTGAAAAGCGTTCCTCACATCACTATCTGTAGACGGGGATCCGTCCTGTTCGAGTGCGGTGAAAATGCCGGGGACGAGCATGATTGTTTGAACGACAAGGAGCGCATTCGGGGTGCTCAGTTCCTTCCCCTCTCGATAGCTATAGTCCTGTAATGCCTGCACAAGAGGGGAGAAAAACTCTAGACCGCTGTGGAACCTACGATCATTATCGCCGAACAATTCCGCCCGCAGATGGGGTGGAGTGCCATGTAGGTGATCGGCAATGCGCGACAGCGATTCGATGCTAGTGGGGCTTGCGGCTGGTCGATTATAAAAGCTGATTGCAATATCTTCGGCGATCGATATCAACTTTTTGCCAGGTTCTGCAAGATTCACCATGTCAACCATTTCGTCAAGAAACTGGTTGAGCATGTGCAACAATGCTGCCTCACGATGTGGGAAGTAATTGTGAAATGTGCGCGTTGATATATTCGCCTTTTCTGCGATCCGGGCGATTGTTGTGCCTTCTGTCCCCTCATTTACCAATAGGTCGACGGTGGCGTAAGCAATGCGCGTACGCGTCTCGGCCTTCTTGCGGTCCCGTAGACCGGAGGTGCTCATGCCTTGCATTGTGACGCCCCTACTTCCCATCCTCTAGCGCCTCCGCAGGGCGCCCATCGTCCTCTTGGTTGGCGTGATCGTTCTTCGCTCCTGCTTCCAGGCCGACCAGGCTTTCGCCTTCGACATCGACAGCGGGGATGATCTTGCCCAGCCACGTGGGGAACTTCCACGCGTGCTCGTCGAGAAGGAACATCGTCGCTGGAATAAAGGTCATGCGGACGACGAAGGCGTCAAAAAATACGGCGGTGGCCAAGGCAAAGCCCATAACCTTAATGAACGGCTCGTCGGCCATGATGAACGCGGCGAAGACCGAGATCATGATCAGCGCGGCGGCTGTGACTACACGCGCGCCGTGCTTAAAGCCGTTGGCCGTGGCGTTGCCGGCGGTCTTGCCGTGCGCCCAGCCTTCGCGCATGCGGGTGACAAGGAAGACCTGGTAGTCCATGGCCAGGCCGAAGACGATACCGATCAGCATGATGGGGAGGAAGGAAATGATCGGCTGCGGATCGTCGATGATTCCGCCGAAGCCTTCCTGCCACAGTGCAACGGTGACGCCGAACGTGGCGGCGACGGACAGGCCGAAGCCGAGCGCGGCGATTAGCGGTACCCAGATGGAACGGAACACCACCATAAGCAGGATGAACGCCAGCACCAGCACAATGGCGATGTAGGGGATGAGGACGTCCGACAGGCGCTGGGAGATGTCCTCGTACATGGGCGTTACGCCGGTGATGGCGTAGCTGGCGCCGGTCTTGTTGGTGTAACCGGCTTCCGCGGCGCGCATCTGCTCTAGCACGTCGGCCGCGCGGGCATCCGTTGCTCCGTAGGACGGGGTGATGAGCACCTGGGCTGCGGTGCCCAAGTCGGCGGGATTGTGCGGATCTCCGTTGGTCTGAACAATCTGCGCGTTGTCTACGCCGTCGGTGCCCTGGAGTGTGGCCACTGCCTCTTGTGCGGCGGTGGCCCTCTGCTTTTCGTCGAGGCTGCCGTATTCGACGAGGGCGACCATTGGTGCATTGCGGCCGGCGCCGAAGCCCTCCTCGGTCATTTCGTACGCCACTCGGTTCGGCGTGCCCTTAGCCATGGATCCATTGGAAGGCATGGCCAGGCGCAGGTTCATGGCGGGGATGGCCAAAAGAACCAGCAGAACCGCAGAGGCGATCAACCACAGCGCGGGCTTCTTGCGGATCACGCGCACCCATTTCAGGCCCATGGTCGGCTTGTCGTTCTCCGGGTCCGGTGCCTTGACGATCGGGGCGCGGCCAGCGAAGACCTTCGTGCCGATCAGACCCATGATGGCGGGAAGCAGGGTGATTGCGACGATAACGGCGATGGCCACTGTCAGCGCGGCGGCCAGCGCCATGGCGGTAAGGAAAGGAATGTTGATGATCGACAGCGCGGCCAGTGCGATCAGCACCGTAAGGCCAGCGAATACCACGGCGGAACCGGCCTTGCCGACGGCCAGCCCGGCCAGATGCGCCCGCTCCTTGGCGGGAATGGTCTTGAATTTCTGCTGCAGCTCCTTCGGCTCCAGATCTTGCCCGTTCACATGGGCGATCAGCTCGCTGCGGAAGCGGGAGAGGATGAACAGCGCGTAGTCGATGCCCACGGCCAGGCCGATCATGGAGGCCAGGGTCGGGGTCATGGAGTTAATGCTGTCGGTGATGGAGGTCGCGGCCATGACGATACCGATGCCGGTACCCACGCCGATTACCGCGGAAAGCAACGGCAGGCCGGCGGCGACGAGGCTGCCGAAGGTGACGATCAGCACGATGGCAGCGACGGCAAGGCCGATGATTTCGGAGGCCATGCTCATCTCTGGCTGCTGGAATGCGTTACCAGACCAGCCGACTTGGAGGTTGCCCTTGTTGTCCTTGACCACCTCCTCGAACTTCTTCACATCCTCGGCGGGGACGTCGGTGGCGGTCTCCGCGTCGAAGGAGACCTCGATGATGCCGGTGCGCTTGTCGGGGCTTAGGGGGGTTAAAGCAGCAATGTCGGAGGCAACCTGTTCCTTCGGCATGCCCTGCTTCTGCTTCATCGGAGCCATCTGCTGGTGCATATTTTCGCTGGCTAGGACAGGGGAGACTAGCTTTTCCTTGTCCTGCAGGAAGTCCAGCTTCTGCAGCGCCTGCAGAATGTCCTCGGTCGACTGAGCTGCCTCGCCCTCCGCGAGGTTCTGCCCCTCGGGGGCTTGGATGACTAGCTTGCCCTTGGCGGCCTCTAGCGCATCGGCATCCTCACCATTGGGGAAGAGCTCCTTGATCCTTTCCTGGGTTTCGATGGATTCCAGTCCAGGAATCGTGAAGGACTGGGAAGTTGGTTTCGTTAGCAGTGCAGAGGCGGTGCCTACGCCGACCAGCACGATGAGCCAGACGGCGAGGAAACGCCACTTGTGAAAGTATGCGGAACGACCGACGCGATACAGAAGTTTAGCCATGCACAAAATATTACACAGGTGGTGAATTGTTGCCAACCCTGTGCAATATTTTTTCTGGCTGAGCCGGAAGTCTGGCCTACAAGTTTGGCCCAGAAGTCTGCCCCAGAAATCAGGCCGGACTAGTCGGCGACCAGCGGCTCCATCGTCAGCTCCGGATGCTCCTTCTCCACGAAAGCCAGCTTCCACTTGTCGCCGAACAGGGCGATCAGTTCCCCATCGGAGCGGGTGAAAATCTCCACGCCTCGCTGCTTGGCCAGCACCGGCGCGGATTCGGCGTCGGTACGACGGGCGACAGAGTAGGGTACAGGGTCGGCCACGGTCTCCACGTTGTACTCAACGTCCATGCGCGCCTGCATAACCTCGAACTGCATGGGGCCAACGGCGGCCATGACCGGGTTAGCGTCACCGCGCGCATCGTTGCGCAGGATCTGCACAACGCCTTCGGAATCCAACTGCTCGAGGGCCTTGCGGAACTGCTTGTACTTGCCCAGAGACTTGGCGCGCAGCGTGCGGAAGTGCTCCGGCGCGAATTGCGGCATGGGCGGGAACTGCACCTTTTTGCCGCTGTAGATCGTGTCGCCGGGCGCTAGCGAGCCCGCGTTCACCAGGCCGACGATGTCGCCGGGGTACGCGGCCTCCACGGTCGAGCGGGTACGGCCAAACACCGTCAGGGCGTACTTCGTAGAGAAAGACCGGCCTGACTGGGCGTGCGTGACCTGCATGCCACGTTCAAACACGCCGGAGACCACGCGCATGAAGGCCAGGGAGTCGCGGTGATTGCGGTCCATGCCCGCCTGTACCTTAAACACCACGCCGGAAAACTCGTCACTCGGATCGCGATGCTCGTCCACGGCGACGGAGTTGCCACCCGCGGCGGCCTCCACGACCTTGGGATCTGAATCGCGTCCAGCCGGTGCGGGGGCAAGCGCGCATAGCGTATCCAGGATCTGGTGCACGCCGAAGTTCAGCATCGCGGAGGCGAAGATCAGAGGGGAAGTGGTGCATTCCAGGAAGAGCTCCTGGTCGTGCAGGGCGCCGTCCGCGGCCAGTAGCTCGACTTCTTCCGCGGCCGTGTCCCAGACATCGGCTTCCCGCTCGGCGGCCTGCTCCGGGGTGTAGTGCTCCTCCGGCGCGATGGTCGAGCCACCGGCGGTGCGCAGAAAGTGGATGTACTCCTCAGCTTCGCCATCGTCGTTGATGCGCGCCAGACCGCGGAAATCGCCGGCCTCACCGACGGGCCAGAAAAGGGGAGTGGGCTGCAGCTGAATCTCGTTGACGATCTCATCCACCAGCTCCAGCGGGCTGCGCCCCGGACGGTCCCACTTGTTCACCACCGTAACGATCGGCAGGCCGCGGGCCTTACACACTCGGAACAGCTTCAGCGTCTGAGGCTCCAGGCCCTTCGCCCCGTCAATCAGCATCACCGCGGCGTCCACAGCAGAAAGAACTCGGTAGGTATCCTCCGAGAAATCGGCGTGACCCGGGGTGTCTACCAGGTTGATCATGTACGGCTCGCCCTCGTGGCCCTCCGGGGCGTATTCGAACTGTAGGGCGGAGGAGGCGATGGAGATGCCGCGGTCCTTCTCCATATCCATCCAGTCAGAGACGGTGGACTTACGCCCCGCCTTTCCGTGGACCGCACCGGCTTCCTTAATCATGTGGGCGTGCAGGGCAAGAGCCTCGGTGAGGGTGGACTTACCAGCGTCCGGGTGGGCGATAACGGCGAATGTGCGGCGGCGGTTGGCCTCAGTAGCAGTAGAGCTCATAATGCATCAAGCCTAGCTGGTAGCCCCTAGCGGGTGTGAATGTCATTGCGGGCGATGTCGTTGCCCTTGGTCACGATCAGCTCTACCGCGTCCGCGGCCGTGTCGATCGCTGTGCTCAGCCAAGTCTGCTCCCCGTCAGTATCGAATACGGAAAGCACGAAATCGATCACGCTAGTGCCCTGCGGCGGGCGCCCAATGCCCATGCGCACGCGGGTGTACTGGTTAGTGCCCAGGTGGCGGGTGGTGGACTTCAACCCGTTGTGGCCGCCCTCCCCGCCCTGGTCCTTGATACGGATGCGCCCGGGCGCGATGTCCAACTCATCGTGGAGAACGATGACCTTCTGGCTGGGAATGCCGTATTGCTCCGCCAGCGGGCCGATGGCCGCGCCGGATTCGTTCATGTACGTCGTGGAACGCACCAGCGCCACGGGTACTTCAGCAATCTCCACCAGCGCTACCTGCGCCGGCGCGCCCGCGACGGGCTGCAACTGTCCCGAATGCCTTTCTAGCAGCTCATCGACAGCCATGTACCCGATGTTGTGCCTGGTCCCGGCGTACTTCGCGCCGGGGTTGCCCAGGCCGACAACCAGGAACTCGGGCTTGATATCCGGGGTGGTCGCAGTCGCGCGCTCGGCCGAGCCGGAGCCATCTGCACCGCCGTCGCGGTGACGGCCAAACAAGGTCGCGAAAATCTTCTTCAAGGAACTCACGCGCTCTAGTCTCTCACATCTCTTTCAGGTCCCCGGCGCCGCTTATCCCGCCGGGGAAGGTGCCTCTAGCCTTGTACTTCTAGCCCTGTGTTTCTAGCCCTGTACTTCTAGCACTGCGCCAGCAGCCGCTCGACCTCATCCGCCGCGTCGGCACACATTATCGCCACGTCGGCGGCCTCGCTCTTCGGGAAGGGCTTCAGCACATAGGCCGCCGGATCCATTCGACCGGGTGGCCGCCCGATGCCACACGACAGGCGCCAATAGTCCTTCGTGCCCAGCGACTTTGTGATGGATTTCAGCCCGTTGTGCCCCTTGTCGCCACCGGACTGTCGCAGCTTCACTGCCCCCGGATCGCCTTCCAGGTCGTCGTAGGCCACGATGATGTTCTCCGCCGGGATTTTAAAGAACGCCGCCAGCTGCTGTACCGGCCCACCGGAGACGTTCATGTACGTCCGCGGTTGCGCCAGCACCACCTTGCGCCCCGCGATGTTCACTTCGGCGATGTCGGTGTTGGTCTTCTTGTGGGTACTCAGCCGTGCGGCTGGAACTTGTCGATCGAGCACCTCGCCAATCACCATGCGCCCGACGTTGTGCCTTGTCGTAGCGTATTTATCGCCGGGGTTGCCCAAGCCGACGAGCAGCCACGTGTCGCTGTTGGTGTGTTGCTTTTTGTTTTGGGACGCCACCTTCTCCAGCCCTCTCTCTAGCTCACTGACGGTCATTGTACTGTCCACCCCGGACAGCCCCCGCAGCCGTGGGGTGGCGTCAATAAAAAAGGGCCACACCGTGCGTAGGTTGCACGTGTGTGGCCCCAGTGGGTGAAGGGGGAGTGGTTTACTCCTCGGACTCGCCCTCTGCGGACTCGCCCTCGGCTGCCTCGGCAGCCTCGCCCTCGGCGGCTTCGCCCTCTGCGTCCGGCTCCGGCAGTTCCTCTTCCACCGGCTCCACAACGTTGATGATCAGGGTGTCCTCTTCGGAAACCAGGGAAGCGTTGCCCGGCATCTGCAGGTCGCTAGCCAGGATCTGGTCGCCGATTTCCTTGCCCTCAACATCGACGGTGATCTCTTCCGGAATGTTCAGAACGTCAGCCAGGATGGTGATGACGTCTGCTTCCTGGGTGACCAGGGCGCCCGGAGCTGCCTCACCAGTGAAGACAACCGGAACGTCAACCTCAACCTTTTCGCCGCGCTTAACGTTCAGCAGGTCAGCGTGGTCAACGTCCAGGGTCAGCACGTTCTGGTCAACAGCCTTGATCATGACCAGGTGGTCCTGGCCCTCGACCTCCAGCTCCAGAACGGCGTTGACGCCCTCGTTACGCAGGATTGCCTGGAACTCCAGGATGTCAACGTGGACGTGCATCGGCTCCAGCTTGTTGCCGTAGACAACAGCCGGAACGCGGAAGTCGCGACGCAGGCGGCGGGAAGCGCCCTTGCCGAACTCGGTACGCAGCTCGCCCTTCAGACGGGTGATATCAGCCATGAATTTCTCCTTCTAGTTTTACGCTTCAGATGGACTCTGATTGCTTTGTGCGTTTCAACCGCGGGCATAAAAAATGCCGCGATATCTCGCGGCGTGTATGCATCCCACAGTTTTATTGGTCACGCACCCGCACGCGAGCGGTCTCGCTTAAAGGTTACGTCAAACAAAAAGAAGGGGGAATGTGCTTTTCGCGCCGATAACGGCCAAATCCTGTAGAAGAATTCAGCCCTCGCCGAGATTCGAAAGTATGTTAGCACACCCCCAACCGGGGAATAAAACTACTCAAACAGAGTGGTCACGGAGCCATTCTCGAAGATCTCGTGAATGGTCTTAGCCACCAGCGGGGCGATCGACAGCACCGTCAGGTTGTCCCAGCCCTCAGTGGACTGCGGCAGCGTGTCGGTGGTGATGATCTCGCGGGCGCCACAGTTGCTCAGGCGCTCGCGTGCCGGGCCGCTGAACACACCGTGGGTGGTAGCGATGATCACGTCGCCCGCGCCAGCTTCGCGCAGCACGCCGACGGCGCCGGCGATGGTTCCACCGGTATCGATCATGTCGTCCAGCAGCACGCAGGTGCGGCCCTTCACGTCACCGACCACGCGGTTGGCGGTGACCTTGTTGGCCACGTCCACGTCGCGGGTCTTGTGGATGAAGGCCAGCGGGGCATCGCCCAGCACGTTGGCCCACTTCTCGGCTACCTTCACGCGGCCGGCATCGGGGGAGACCACGCAGATGTTGTCCAGGTTGTAGTTGGACTTCACATGGTCGGTCAGGATCGGCATGGCGTGCATGTGGTCCACCGGGCCATCGAAGAAGCCCTGGATCTGATCCGTGTGCAGGTCGACGGAGACGATGCGGTCCGCGCCGGCGGTCTTCAACAGGTCGGCAACCAGGCGGGCGGAGATCGGCTCGCGGCCGCGGTGCTTTTTGTCCTGGCGGGCGTAGGGGTAGAACGGCAAGATCGCGGTGATGCGCTTGGCAGAGCCGCGCTTCAGAGCGTCGATCATGATCAACTGTTCCATCAGCCAGTTATTCAACGGCTGCGGGTGGGACTGGAGCACGAAGGCATCGGAACCGCGGACGGACTCTTCGAAGCGAACGAAGATCTCGCCATTGGCGAAGTCGCGGGCGGTGGTCGGAGTGACCTCGATGCCCAGTTCGCGGGCAACAGCCTCCCCCAATTCCGGATGAGCCCTGCCGCTAAACAGCATCAGGTTCTTTTGATTGTCGATCCAGTGGGTGGTGGACACTTGTGCTTTAACCTTCCGGTCGAAGAGCTGGACTATTCACCTTTTAATAGGGCGCTCCCCATTTTAGGTCGCGCCCAAAGATATCAACAAAACCAGAGCGGCGGAGTGCGCTACTGCTGGTCAGCTTGTGGCGTGGAGGCTGGCGAACCGCCTTCGGCCACGCGCTTGGCGGCGGCTTCCCCGGCTTCAGCTGCCGGGGTGCCGGGGCGCTTCTTAGCGACCCAACCCTCGACGTTTCGCTGCTTTCCGCCGGAGACCACCAGTGCTCCCGGAGGTACATCCTCCTTGATCACGGTGCCGGCACCAGAGTACGCGCCATCGCCCACAACGACCGGGGCGATAAACATCGAATCCGAGCCGGTGCGCACGTGGGAGCCCACGGTGGTGTGGTGCTTGTTCACGCCGTCGTAGTTCACGAACACGCTGGAGGCACCGATGTTGGAGTATTCGCCGATCGTTGCATCGCCGACGTACGTCAGGTGCGGAACCTTGGAGCCCCGCCCGATGTTCGCCTTCTTGGCTTCGACGAAGCCGCCGAGCTTGCCCTCTTCGCCCAGCACCGTGCCGGGGCGGATGTAGGTGTAAGGGCCGACCTCGGCACGCGGGCCGATGGTGGAATCAAAGCCGTGGGTGCGCACTACGTGTGCGCCCTCGCCGACCGTGACATTCTCCAGCGTGGTATCCGGTCCGATCTGCGCATTGTCGGCGATGGTCGTGGTGCCCAGCAGCTGGGTGCCCGGCAGGATGGTCACGTCCTGGCCGACCTTTACATCCACGTCGATCCAGGTCGTCGCCGGATCCACGATGGTCGCCCCGCCACGCATTGCGGCGGTTACGGTGCGGCGGTTGAGCTCGGCGCCTGCGGCGGCTAGCTGTACGCGGTCGTTGACGCCCGCCAGTTCCGCCGCATCGGCGGCGATGTGGGCACGCACGGGGTGGCCCGCTCGACGGGCGATGCTCAGAACGTCGGTCAGGTACAGCTCGCCCTGGGCGTTATCGGTATTCAACTGCGCCAAGCCGTCGCGCAGAATTGCAGCATCGAAGGCGAACACGCCAGAGTTGACCTCGGTAATTGCCTTCTGCTTCTCCGTCGCGTCCTTTTCCTCGACGATGGCGGTGACCATGCCGTCGTTGGTGCGCAAGATGCGGCCGTACCCGGTGGGGTTGTCCTGGTGGACGGACAGCACGGTTACGCTCGCGCCATTATGGGTGGCGGTGAGTTCCCGCAGGGTATCGGGTGAAAGTAGTGGAACGTCCGCGTTGGTGACCACGACGGTGCCCTCGAAGCCCTCCAGTGCCTCCATCGCGCACTGCACGGCGTGGCCGGTGCCGTTCTGCTGTTCCTGGACAGCCGTATCGATCTCACGCCCCAGCTGCTTGGATACCTCGGCTACAGCCGGGCCGACCTGGTCGCGCCCATGGCCGATAACAGCAACGATGCGGGCCGGGTCGATGCCGGCGGCGGCGTGCAGGCTGTGGGAAAGGAGGGTGCGACCGCCGATGGAGTGCAGGGTCTTTTGGGTTGCGGACTTCATCCGCGTACCCGCCCCAGCGGCCAGCACGATCACTGCCACAGGCTTGTCTTGGGCCTTCGGGTGAGCTTCGGGGTTCTGTGCAGCATCAGTCACGTTGTTGGCATTCCTTACTTTCGGTTAAAGCGAATTCCAGCATAGCGTCGCTTCGCCGCCGCGTCGGTGAGGGTCGCCCGCGAGCGTTTAAGAAATCTCGCTTTTGCCCACCGATACCTCCGGCAAGCTCTTGGACAGGGCTGCGCCCAGCAGGCCGAAAAGAGCCAGCGCGGCCAGCGCGACCTCCGGGGAAAGCAGAGCCAGCACACTGGTCAGCGCACCCACGATCAGCAGCAACACGCCCATTAGTGTGTTGGCTACCGACACATAGCGGGTGCGCTGCGTGCCCTCTGCCATGTCGACGATATAGGTGGAGCGGGCGACCCTAATCGCAGCGTGGGCAAGCGAAATGATGAAGAACGCGATGGGGAGCCACCACACCAGGGCAGTGGTCCACGCGTGGGCGTCACTAAGAGAAGAAACATAACCCAGCACCACAGTGACGATCAGGACGATCGTGGCCAACAGCGCGGCGCCGGACAGGGTGTTGCGGGAGCTCACATCCGACAGCCAGCCCGAGACCCTGCCCGCGAGCAACGAGGCCACGCCAGCGGCGATAACGAAGGTGCCCAGGCCCGTGAAAATGGCGCTGGCCAGTGAGGATTCCTCCGCGGCGCTTTGCTGGTTCGCCATAGTGACCAGGAACGTCGGCGATAGCGCGGAGGCCAACAGCAGCGAACGGACCAGCACGAAGCGCCTAAAGTTGCGGTCAGAACCTACGAGGTCCACGATGTCGTCGACCACATCGCGTACGTAGTTCGTGCCCTGTGGCAGGTCTTTTTCTTCTTGTTTAGTGACGCCCTCCCGGATCCCCTTAAACAGCCATGCGCTGGCCAACCAGGAGACAGCGGCGATGGCGAAAAGGATTGCGAAGAGGGTAGGGGTGAGCTCCCCACGGGCGGCCTGAATGGCCACACCCACCAGGATCGCCACTGCGCCGGACAGGGTGGTAGCAAAACCGGTCAGGCGCCCGCGGAAGCCCTTCGGCACGGTGCGCCCGGCGATATCTTTACTGGTCAGCGAAACCAAAGAACGGCAGGTGGACAGCAGAGCGAGGGCGAGCAGGATGATTAACCCGGCCAGCAATCCATCGGTCAGAAGTGCTGCGGCGACCATGATCGCGCACGCCAGCGCCTGGCCAAGCGTGCCGATGAGCATGAAACCCAACCGCGAGGTCTTCGTCTGCAGTCACGGGCGGAACAGGGCCTGCGGCAGCATTGAACCGGACTCGCGGATCGGCACCAGCAGTGGAATGACCCACGCCGGGGCGGCGACGACCGACAGGAACCACGGCAGAACCGTCTTCGCAGAAACGATCTGATCGCCGATGTTCTGCGTGCCGAAGCCCAGGGAATAGCGACCCGCGTTTTCCTCGACGTGCTTCAGGTCGCTCTCGGGTGGTGTGCCGATGAATTTCGTGGTGAATGTGTGCCAGAACCTACTGGAATCTGTGCTGGACTTGTCGGACATGTATCGCCCCACCCTCCAAAAGAAAAAGCTCTCCCACCAGGACTCGAACCTAGAATGACGGTACCAAAAACCGTAGTGTTGCCAATTACACCATGGGAGAAGCGCACATATTGATGTGCAGCGAACACTTTACAGCACACCCAACCGGGCGCATAAACCGCAGGGTGGTGCGGAAGATAGACTGTTGGCCATGAGTCAGACAGCCACGTCGCAAGCCAACGCCAACCCTTCGTCGAAACCGGCGCCCAGCCTGGCGGGGCTGCTGAAAGCCACCGCGCAGGACGGGAAACTGCGCGGGATGATGACGCACCTGGGGGAGGGTTCCCTGCACATGCAGGCCCCCGAGGGCGCGTGGCCTTTCGTTGTCGGCACACTGGCGCAGCGTACTCCGCTGCTGGTGGTCACGGCCACGGGGCGCCAGGCCCAGGATCTCACCACGGTGCTGCGCTACATGCTGGGGGATCGCGTGGAACTGTTCCCTTCGTGGGAGACCCTGCCGCACGAGAAGCTGTCCCCGGCTGTGGAGACGGTCTCCACCCGCATGCGCGTGCTGCGCCGCCTGCACGAGGGCGACGAGAACCTGCAGGTCGTGGTGGCTCCAACGCGCGCGGCGGTGCAGCCCGTGCAGTCCAACCTGGGCGAGGTCACCCCCGTGCGGCTGAAGGCAGGGGAGGAGATAGACTTCGATTCCCTGACCCACCGACTGCAGGAGCTCGGCTACACCCACGTCGATGTGGTGGGCAAACGCGGCCACTTCGCCATCCGCGGCGGCATTGTGGATATCTTCCCCGCGACCGAGGAGATGCCCGTCCGCGTGGACTTCTGGGGTGACGAAATCACGGAGGTGCGCGCCTTTAGCGTCGGCGACCAGCGGACCATCCCTGGGGTAGAGCCCGACGAGGTGATGGTTTACGCGTGCCGGGAATTGATTGTGACGGACGAGGTGGCGTCCAAAGCAAAAAACCTTGCCCAAGAACACGCTGGCAACGCGGAGCTGGCCGAGATCCTCGACAAGATCAGCCAGAAAATCCAGGTGCAGGGGATGGAATCGCTGATCCCGGCGCTGCACACGGCCGAGCTGGTGGCGCTGCCGGAGCTCATGCCGGAAGGTACGCACACGCTGGTGATGGCGCCCGCGGCCGTCGAACGCCGCGCCCACGACCTGCGCGAAACCGGCCAGCAATTCCTGGAGGCAGGCTGGGATGTCGCCGCTATGGGCGGCTCGGCGCCGATGGAGGGCGTGGCTTATCTTTCGATCGACGCGGTACAGAAGGTGCAGCAGAAGCTGGGGCGGCCCTGGTGGACGCTGTCTACGCTCGGGATGGCGGATTTTGACGCCGACACTTCCGACGTTTTAGAACTCAACTACGACTCGGCGCCCCGACCGCACGGCGAGATGGAGGCCATCGGCGCGCTGATGAGCGACATCCGCAAGCGCGTGGAATCCGGCGGAAGGGTGGCCTTCGCCGCCCCGACCCCGGCCGTGGCGGCTCGCATGCTGCGGCGCTTCCAGGAGGCCGGCATTGCGGCCGAGGCGATCGGAGTGGACCTCAGTGGTAGCCGTGGCCTGGGGCGGATCAAGAAGTCCAAGCACACCACCGCCGACGAGCCCGCACCCCGCCAGGTGAGCATCTATCACGCTGTGGCCTTTGAGGGGCTGGTGTTCCCCTTCGCCGGGGATGACAAGCGCCCCAGCCTGCTGTTTTTCACGGAAACGGACCTGACGGGCAACCGCGTGGACGCGAAGGCCACGGGCAAGCGCAAGCCCGCCAAGAAGCGCAATCGCGTGGACCCGCTGGCGCTGGAGCCGGGCGATCTGGTGGTGCACGATTCCCATGGCATTGGCAAGTTCGTGAAGATGACGGAACGCACGGTGGGCAAGGGGCCGGATGCCTCCCGCCGCGAATACCTGGTGCTGGAGTACGCCCCCAGCAAGCGGGGTGGGCCGGGCGATCAGCTGTACGTGCCGATGGATCAGCTGGATATGTTGTCGCGCTACGTCGGTGGGGAGAAGCCCTCGCTGTCGAAGATGGGTGGCGCGGATTGGAAGAACACCAAGCGCAAGGCCCGCGGTGCGGTGCGGGAGATCGCGGGCGAGTTGGTGCAGCTTTACGCCAGCCGCCAGGCCGCGCCGGGCTACGCCTTTGCACCAGATACGCCCTGGCAGCGGGAGATGGAAGATGCCTTCCCGTTCACCGAAACCGAGGATCAGTGCAACGCCATCGAGGCCGTGAAGGCCGACATGGAAAAGCCGGTGCCGATGGACCGCGTGATCGTCGGCGACGTGGGCTACGGCAAGACCGAGGTTGCGGTGCGCGCGGCGTTTAAGGCCGTGCAGTCGGGCAAGCAGGTGGCCGTGCTGGTGCCGACGACCCTGTTGGCGCAGCAGCACTACAACACGTTCAGCGAGCGCATGCAGGACTTTCCCACCACCATCAAGGAGCTGTCCCGCTTTACCACCCCGGCGGAGTCCAAGAAGGTCATCGCTGGCATGGCCGACGGCACCGTGGACATCGTGATCGGCACCCACCGCCTGTTGCAGACGGGTGTGCACTGGAAGAACCTGGGGCTGATCATCGTGGACGAGGAGCAGCGCTTCGGTGTGGAGCACAAGGAGCACATCAAATCACTGCGTACCCACGTGGACGTGCTGACGATGTCCGCGACCCCGATTCCCCGCACGTTGGAGATGTCGATGGCGGGTATCCGCGAGATGTCGACGATCCTCACCCCGCCAGAGGACCGCCACCCGGTGCTGACCTACGTCGGCGCGCAGGAGGATAAGCACGTGGCTGCGGCTATCCGCCGCGAGCTGCTGCGTGACGGCCAGGTGTTCTACGTGCACAACAAGGTTCGCAGCATTGAGCAAACCGCCGCAGACATTCGCCGCCTGGTGCCGGAGGCCCGCGTGGTTGTCGCCCACGGCCAGATGAGCGAGGAGCAGCTGGAGACCACGGTGAAGGGTTTCTGGGATCGCGAGTTCGATGTGCTGGTGTGCACCACTATCGTGGAGACCGGCCTGGACATCGCAAATGCCAACACCCTGATAGTGGAAAACGCCCACCACATGGGCCTTTCCCAGCTACACCAGCTACGCGGCCGCGTGGGGCGTTCCCGAGAACGCGGTTACGCCTACTTTCTGTACCCGCGCGGTGAGGTGCTGACCGAGACCTCCTATGACCGCCTGACCACCATCGCCCAGAACAACGACCTGGGCGCGGGCATGGCCGTGGCCATGAAGGACCTGGAGATGCGCGGTGCCGGCAACGTGCTGGGCGCCGAGCAGTCCGGCCACATCGCGGGCGTGGGCTTCGACCTTTACGTTCGCCTGGTCGGCGAGGCAGTGGAGGCCTTCCGCGCCATGGCCGACGGCAAGCCCGTCGACGGCCGGGAGGAGGAGAAGAAGGAGATCCGCATCGACCTGCCCATCGACGCGCACATCCCGGCCGAGTACGTCGCCTCCGAGCGCCTCCGCCTGGAGGCCTACCGCAAGTTCGCGGAGGTGCAGGACGAGGAGCAGATAGAGAAGGTCCTTGAGGAGCTGCGCGACCGCTACGGCGAGCCACCGGAGCAGATTCAGATGCTCGCGGTACTTTCGCGCCTGCGCCTTCTGTGCCGCGACCTGCAGGTCACGGAAGTCGTGGCCACTGGGTCGAAGATCAGCTTCAGCCCCATCGAGCTGCAAGATTCCACCCAAGTGCGCCTGAAGCGTCTGTTCCCGGCGGCAAACTATCGGGCGACGACGAAGATCGTGCTGATCCCGGCGCCGAAGCGCGGTCAGGGAATGCGGGCCGTCCCGCTGCGTGATACCGAGCTGGTGCAGTGGTGCGCCGATGCGTTGACCCAGCTGGCGGGCATCCCGATTCGCAACATGTCGGGTGGCTCAGGCAAGGATAAGGGCACGTCCTAAACACCGACGCGCTAGAATAACCGCCATGTCAGTCGTACTACTAGATCCCCGTTTCCCCGCGATGATTCCCGTGGAGGCCGTCGATCTGCTCCGTGGAGATGTTTGCTACACGGAGGAGGTGCCCATCCGCGTCCGCTGGGTTATTGCGGATCTGGGCGGCCACACGGTCGATGAGTCCGACATCATCGTCACGACGGATCTGGAAAACGAGGCAGTCGTTACCCGCATCGAGGCTGGTGAGGACCTCATCACTGCGCCGAGCCTAAAGGTGCACATGGAGCCCGCCCGCGAGCTGGAGGCCGGTAGCTCTTCTGTTAGTGACGCCACCGACGGGGAAGACGCAGCCGAGATCACCCACTCGGGCGATGGCGTGGTGGACGGTGAGATCGTCGGGACCGACGAGCACACGGCGGCTGTGGCCGGCCTGCGCCGCACGACGCGCACCGAGGTTCCGGCTTCCGTGATGGATGAGATCGAGGATGCGGTGGCGCTGATGGCGCGTGCCCTGCGCCAGGGGGAGTGGGAGCAGTCCATGACCCACACCAGCCTGGTGAAGTTCCTGCGGGAGGAAACAGAGGAGCTGGCTCGCACCATCGACCTGATGGAGAGCTGGAAGCCCGAGGGCGAGGGTGAGGCTGCTGCGCGCCCGGAGTGGATCGAGCAGGATCTGTGCTCCGAGCTGTCGGACGTGTTGCTGCAGGTGCTTTTCCACGCAGAGATCGCCAACCGCCGTGGTGCCTTCGACATTGGCCACGTGGCCGGGGCGTTTTCTGCGAAGCTGCGCGCCCGCGCCCCCTACCTGTTTGAGGAGGTCGAGCGTCAGGTTCCGCGCCAGGAGCAGGATCGCCTATGGGAGGGGGGCAAGAAGGAAGAGGAAGCTCAGCGAATTCGCAGTTTCGGTGAGGAGTACCTGCGCTACAGCGAGGCCAAGAAGGAAGCTGAGCGGAAGGCGGCCGAGAAGCAGGCTGAGCCTGCACAGCCTGCACAGTCTGCACAGCCCCGCCAGGAGCCGCACGCGGAACAGTTCCCGGCCGTCCAAGCGCCCGCTGAAACGGCAGGTCCGGCAGTCCCCGCCAGCTCTGTTGGCACAGCTGTCGGCTCGACTGGCACCAGCGCCCTGACCGCAGCGGAGGCCGTCATCGCTGAGGCGCGGGAGCGGGGAATCCCGGATAAGGACATCCCGACCGACATCCGCTACCCGATGGTTGGCCTGGAGCTAGATAGCCCCGGTGAGGCAGAGCGTCGCCTCCACGACGCTGTTGTGGCGTTCCGCGAGAAGCTGCGCACCCAACATAACCCCCAGCAGCAGGGCAACTAGCGGCGCGCCAGCAGCGCCCGCACCAGCCCCTCGCGCGGGGCGAAGAGGTACGTCAGGCAGAAGATCCCTGACTGCACCAGCACAATCGTGCCGCCGGTGGAGACATTCAGGTTGAAGCTCAGCAGGATGCCCGCCACGCAGCTCACCCACGCCACCAGCGGCGCGATCAGCAGCATGCGGCGGAAGCGCCTCGTCCACAGATAAGCCGTCGCGCCGGGGGTAATCAGCATTGCTACCACCAGGATCACGCCGACGGCCTGTGCGCTGGCCACCACCACGCACGCCAGGCACGCCAGCAGCGCCCACCGTATGGCCTTCGTGTTGAAGCCCATGGTTCTGGAGTGTTCGGCGTCAAAGGCCCACAGGGTAAACGTGCGTGCATTCGCCAGCAGCACCACAAACGCGATGCCGCCAATGGCCAGGATCTGCCACAGCGCGGACTGCGTAATGCCCAGCAGGTTGCCGAACAGGATCTCCTGCAGGTGTGTGCCGCTGGGAGTTACGGAGAGCAACACCAGGCCGAGGGCGAAGAAGGTGGTGAAGATGATGCCGATGGAGGTGTCTTCCCGCAGCGTGGTTCTTTCCTTGACCGAGCCCACCAGGCCCACGGCAATGAGGGCGGCGATCATCGCGCCGACGGCGAAGGGCGCTCCGAAGATGTAGGCCAGCACCACGCCTGGCAGTACGGCGTGCGAGACCGCATCGCCGAGCAGCGACCAGCCCACCAGAATTAGCCAGCAGCTCAGCAGTCCCGCCACCACGGCCATCACGCTGGCGGCGAGCACCGCCCGCTGGACGAAGCTGTAGCTCAAGGGGAACAGGATCGGGTCGAAAACGCTTGCGAGCGTGCTCATTACTGTGCCTCCTTTCCCATAGTTACCGTGGTTCCTTCGGCCCCTGCGATTGCGGCCGTCGCGTCGGTGCTAAACGTGCGGGTGAGGTTCTCCGCCGTCAGCACTTCATCCAGCGCGCCCTCGGCGATGATCCGACGATTGAGCATCGCCACGTTGTCGCACAGCTCCGGCAGCCGATCCAGGTCGTGCGTGGAGATCAGCAGCGCCGTCCCGGCCTCCGCCAGCTCGTGCAGCAGTGCGGTGATCTGCGACTGCGACTGTGTATCCACGCCCGCGAAAGGCTCGTCCAGCAGCATGATCTTCGCCTCCTGAGCAATGCCGCGCGCCACGAACACGCGCTTGCGCTGTCCGCCGGATAGGGCTCCGACGGGCCGATCCTGCAGCTCGGTCAGGCCGGTTTGCCGCAGCGCCTCATCGACGATGCGGTCGTTGTTCTTTTTTTCTTGACGCCACTTCTTCAACCCCAGCAGCGCCGACCCCTGGGGCAGGAGCCCCACCTTGGAGCGTGCTTTGCGCCGCCCGCTGGAAACGATTTCCCGGACACTGATGGGGAAGTTCCAGTCGACGTGATCGTGCTGAGGGACGTAGGCAACCGCCCCGTTTTTCCCGGCCGCGGTGCTTTCACCGTCAGTGGCGGAATTGATGGAAATCCGTCCGTGGGTGGGCGATACCAGCCCCATGATGGCTTTGAAGAGCGTGGACTTTCCCGCGCCGTTCATGCCAATCAAGGCTGTGATCTGCCCATACTCAAGGTTAAGGGTCACGCCATTGAGCGCCTCGACGGAGCCGTACTTGACGTGCACGTCGTCGACGGCCAGTGCCGGGGGAGCTGAAGATTGCGGCGGGTTCATCTATTTTTTCGTGTCCTTACCGGTGAGTCCGCTGACGATGGTTTTGGCGTCATAGGAAAGAAGGTCCAGATAGGTCGGCACGGGGCCATCGGCTGCAGAGAGCGAGTCTACGTACAGCGTCCCGCCGTCGCGAGCGCCGGTATCGCGCATGACCTGCTCCTTCGGTCCCGGTTCAACGGTGGATTCGCAGAACACGGCAGGGACGTGGTTGTCGCGCACGAACTGGGCAGCCTGGGTGATCTGCTGAGAGGTGATCTCACCCTCGTTGTTCACCGGCCAAATATAGCCCTCCTTCATGCCCGCATCGTGGGTGAGGTAGCTGAAGGCGCCCTCGCACGACATGAGCGCGCGCTGGTTGTGCGGTAGGGAGGCCAGGCCTTCGCGTAGTTCGGACTGCACGTCGTCGAGCTTGGACTTGTACTTCTTGCCGTTGTCCTCGTAGGTCTTCGCGTTGTCCGGGCGCAGGTCGCTGAGGGCCTTAACGATGTTGTCCACGTAGGTCTTCGCGATGGTTGGGCTCATCCATGCGTGCGGGTTCGGATCGTCGGTGCCCTTGATCTTGATGGGCTTGACGCCGTCGCTGGCGGTGGCGCGCTTGGCCTTGCTGTTTTCGGTGAGCTTGTTCAGCCAGTGCTCCAGGCCTAGGCCGTTGTCGATGATGAGCTCGGCATCGGAGGCGGCAGCGATGTCGCTGGGGGAGGGATCGTATCCGTGAACTTCCGCGCCGGGCTTGGTCAGCGAGCGAACCTTGAGCGTATCGCCAGCGATGTTGGCGGTGATGTCCTCCAGGATGGTGAAGGTCGTCAGAACCTCGGCTTTGTCGTCCTTGGAGTCGTTGGCGCCGCAGGCGCTGAGCCCTGTCGCGGTGAGGACGGTGGCGCACAGCGCTGCGACCATTTTCTTCGCGGATTTCGTTTTCATGTTTCTAAACTTTCCTTCTGCGAGAGTTTCAATGTTCAATAAAGTGAACAATATAGTGCAGTGTAAACCACAAGCACGAGTTCTTTAAAGCCATTCACCCCCGTACACTGGGCTGCATGCATGTCAACGACCTGCCCGAGCGATCTCAGGACTACCTGAAGAAAATTTTCGACCTGCAGGAGTGGTCCGGTAGTGGGGTATCCCTCTCCGTTTTGGCTTCCCACATGGAACAGCGCCCGTCGACGGCTTCCGAAGCCATCAAGCGTTTGTCCGCTCAAGGTCTTGTCGAGCACGCCCCCTACGGCGACATTGCGCTGAGCGAGACCGGGCGCAAAATCGCCCTCGCGATGGTTCGCCGCCACCGGTTGATCGAAACGTTTCTGTGCAATCACCTGGGCTACGACCTCGATGAGGTGCATGCCGAAGCCGAAGTTCTGGAACACGCGGTCTCTGATACCTTCGTCGCGCGCATCGCTTCGCTGCTGAATAACCCCACCCGCGACCCGCACGGTGACCCGATCCCTGATGAGGGGGGCGACGTGCCGGAAAGTTCGGCTTTCCTTCTTTCTGACGCCCACACGGGCCAACATCTGGTCGTGGATCGCATTAGTGACAGGGATGATGCGCTGGTGCGTTACCTAACCCAGAACGGTGTACTGCCAGGGGCACAGTTCACGGTCGGCGAAAGGGTGTTTGCAGATATGGCAGAGCTGGTTTTGGCCGAGTCGGAGAAACGAGTTCAGCTGCCGGCCAGTAGTCTAAGCGCAGTATTGGTCAGGGAAGCTGCGCAGGGCTAACGGCGCAAGCAGAGCAGTAGCAAATGCGCAGTGTACGAAACAGGCTAGGTAAGGACATTTATGGCGTCTAACCGCTATCGTCGCCCCCAAAGAATCGAACCGAACGAATCTTTGTGGGAGGCCAGCGAAGCAGCCGACAGTGGCCGCCCGAACCGAGGGTTGCTCGGCGGGTGTGGCTTCTTCGTAGTGGTCGTTGCCCTTTTGGCGATTATTGCTCTGGTGGGCTACCTTGTCGCCGGTTTCGTCTCCGGCAAAAACAACGCGGAATCCGACCGCCTGCCGGTGCCCACTGATGTGCCGCCGAAGGCTGCGGCTCCCGCTCCGACTGTGGATCTGGAAGACGCAGACGCTAGCTATCAGAAGCTTCTGGACTGGGCTAAACCGAAGTCGGAGGAGCTGAACATCCCCTTGCAAGCATTGATGGCCTATGGAAAAGCGGAGGTTTTCGTCCGCGCGAAGACCCCCGAGTGCAGTCTTTCCTGGAATACCCTCGCGGGGCTCGGTTACGTAGAGACTCGCCACGGAACCTACGACGGAGAGACCTTTGGGGCTGCCAAGCTTAACGACCAGGGCATTGCCGAGCCCGACATCATCGGTCCGCAGCTGAATGGCGAAGGTTTTGCGAAGGTGGACGATACCGACGACGGACGGCTCGATGGCGACCGGAAGTACGACCGTGCGCTGGGACCCATGCAGTTCATCCCCGAATCCTGGAAGATCTACGGAGTAGATGCCGATAACGACGGCGAAAAGAACCCGCAGAGCGTTTATGATGCGGCAGCTTCCGCGGCAGTACTGCTGTGCAGCAAGGGGCGCGATCTAAGCACTGAAAGTGGCTGGACAAGCGCCATTAAGGGGTACAACCTGTCCGACAGGTACGTCGCGGATGTGCGGGACGCGGCGGCGAACTACGCACTGGGCCAGTCGCCGCAATAGGGGGAGTTCCCCCTTTAGGGAGGGCTAAATTTCTGAGGGTGACGGCGAAAAATCTGTGACGGTGCCACAATGGAGGCGTACTGCTGCGCCAGCGTCGTAGCGGAGACCCTTGTTAGCTGTTAATGCAGAACAGATAATCAACAGTTTGGCACACGATGCCACATGCCAAGGAGGCAGACACATGGCCCTGATCCTCAACATTGATGCCCGTGAAATCATCGATTCCCGCGGTAACCCGACCGTGGAGGTTGACGTAATGCTGGACGACGGCTCCTTCGGCCGCGCAGCCGTTCCCTCTGGCGCCTCCACCGGCGTGCACGAGGCCCACGAGCTGCGTGACGGTGGAGACCGTTACCAGGGCAAGGGCGTACTCAATGCCGTCAAGAACGTTATTGAAGACATCGACGAAGAGCTGATGGGCGTAGAGGCAGACGATCAGCGCCTGATCGACCAGCTGATGCGTGACCTGGATGGCACGGAGAACAAGTCCAAGCTGGGTGCTAACGCCATCCTGGGCGTTTCCATGGCCGTCGCCCGCGCCGCTGCAGAGTCCGCCGAACTGCCGTTGTTCCGCTACGTCGGTGGCCCGAACGCTCACGTTCTGCCGGTGCCGATGATGAACATCCTCAACGGTGGCGCACACGCTGACTCCGGTGTGGACGTCCAGGAGTTCATGATCGCCCCCATCGGCGCCGAGAGCTTCTCCGAGGCACTGCGCGTCGGCGCCGAGGTGTACCACACCCTGAAGAAGGTCATCAAGGACAAGGGTCTGTCCACCGGTCTGGGTGACGAGGGCGGCTTCGCTCCGTCCGTGGACTCCACCAAGGCTGCCCTGGACCTGATCGTCGAGGCTATCGAGAAGGCCGGCTTCAAGGTCGGCGAGGACGTTGCCCTGGCACTGGACGTTGCTTCCTCTGAGTTCTTCAAGGACGGCAAGTACCACTTCGAGGGCGGCGAGCACACCGCTGAGGAGATGGCCAAGGTGTACGAGGATCTGATCGAGGAATACCCGATCGTTTCCATCGAGGACCCGCTGCAGGAGGACGACTGGGAGGGTTACACCGCCCTGACCGCCAAGATCGGCGACAAGGTCCAGCTGGTGGGTGACGACTTCTTCGTTACCAACCCGCAGCGCCTGGCCAAGGGTATCGAGGAGAAGGCAGCCAACGCACTGCTGGTGAAGGTTAACCAGATCGGTACCCTCACCGAGACCTTCGACGCTGTCGAGCTGGCACACCGCAACGGCTACCGCACCATGATGTCCCACCGTTCCGGTGAGACCGAGGACACCACCATTGCCGACCTGGCCGTCGCACTGAACTGTGGCCAGATCAAGACCGGTGCACCGGCCCGCTCCGAGCGCGTTGCCAAGTACAACCAGCTGCTGCGTATCGAGGAGATCCTGGGCGACGCAGCTGTTTACGCTGGTCGCTCCGCATTCCCACGCTTCACCAAGTAATCCCGCGCGGATTAGCCTCGCAGTAGCCCACGCCCACCCACGTTGGTGGCCGTGGGCTACTCGCATTTCGGCCTCGCTTCGCTAGACTCTGTAGACCATGAGCGAATCGACCAAGGGCGAACCGGGAAAGGAACCGGAGGGCCTGACGCACGCAGATGTGGCGTCAGAAAGAAAGGGGCGGGAAAGCGACCGCCCCGAGTCCGCCCGACTGCCCCGCGCACGGTCGATCGAAAGGCGCGAGAGGCGCCGCGAGCGCGCACAAACAGCGCCGAAGCGAATGGCGCGAACCTTTGTGGCAGTGCCGAAAAGCATGAGTCCAGCGACGTGGCTCGTGGCCCTGATGCTGGCGATCTTCCTGGCACTGTCGATCGCAAACCCGCTGCGCAACTACTTCGAGCAACGCGCGGAGCTGGCACAGATTAATGCGAAGATCGAGGGGCAAGAGAAAGAAAAGGCGGAGCTGACCGACGAGCTCAACCGCTACCGCGATCAGGATTACATCAAGGAGCAAGCGCGTACCCGGCTGGGGCTGATTGAACCTGGCGAGTCGGCCTATCGCATTATCTCCCCGAAGATTCACGCCGATAAGCTGGGAACCGAACAGGGCGAGGATGCTACCGGCGACGAGGCCAGCCGGGATTGGTATGCGCGGCTGTGGGATTCCATCTCTACCCCAGAGGAAGCGAAGGACGAGAGCAGCGACCCGGCGAAGGAAAACCACAAGCTGCCGACAGTGCCAGAGCAGAACCCTGAACAGGCTCCCGAACAGAACCCGGGAGCCCCGGAGGGGGCTCCACAACCCGCACCGGAACAAGCACCAGCTAACTAGCGCCGAGACCAAAAGACGCCGCGAATACAAGAAGCCGCGAATACAAGAAACGAGAAAGCACCGCAATGACCAACATCCGCCAGCCCGGCCCACCGACCAACGATGACCTTGAGGTAATGCGCAAGCAGCTAGGCCGACCATTGCGCGGTGTGGTGGAAGTCAGTTACTACACGCCCGACGGCGTTCCGGCCGTGGTGAAGACCCAGCCGAGGTTGCCCGATGGCACCCCTTTCCCCACGCTGTACTACCTCACCGATCCGCGCCTGACCGCCGAGGCTTCCCGCCTGGAAGTCGCTGGTGTGATGAAGACGATGCAGGATCGACTGGGCGAAGACGAAGAGCTGGCGGCCGACTACCGCGCGGCGCACGAGCATTACCTAGCCGAGCGCAACAAGATGGAGGATCTGGGCACGGATTTCTCTGGCGGAGGCATGCCTGACCGCGTGAAATGCCTGCACGTCTTGATCGCCTACGCCCTGGCGGAGGGGCCAGAGCGGGTGCGCCTGGGTACCGAAGCGGTGGCGCTGGCGATTGAAAACAACCCCAAGCTGGAAGGCGCCGCGCTGCCTGCGGACTGGCCGACGTCCGCCTCGCTGGGAACGTCGATGGAAAGCGCTAGCGTCGCTGAATAAGTGGCGCGAAGCGGGCACTGAAACCCGGTGGTTCCGGGGCACTCCGGTAGCCTGGGAACCATGAGTGCTGCCCCAAACGAATCCGCCAATCCTCGCTTTGCCGCCATCGACTGCGGTACCAATTCCATCCGCTTGCTGATCAGTGAAGGTACGTCGGATGGCCAGGTCAAAGAGCTAAATAGGGATAACATCATTGTCCGACTTGGGCAGGGGGTAGACGCGACGGGTCGTTTCGCCGATGAAGCCCTGGAGCGTGTAGACAAGGCTCTGCAGATTTACGCCGACCGGATGGTGGAATACGGGGTGGTCGACGTGATGATGGGCGCGACCTCCGCCACCCGCGATGCCACGAACCGCGAAGAGTTCTTCGAGATCACCCGCCGTCACCTCGGCCGCGTGCGCGAGGGGGCGGTCGCACAGGTGATCTCCGGGGAGCAGGAGGCAGAGCTTAGCTTCCGCGGTGCCGTCACCGACCTGCCCGATGCCGAGGAACGCACTATCTGCGTGATCGACCTTGGTGGCGGTTCCACGGAGTTCGTGGTGCACGGTCCGGGGCGCGAACCGCAGGCCTTTTCTGCGGATATGGGGTGTGTGCGGCTGACGGAACGCTTCCTGGTGGACCAGCCGCCCACCCCACAGCAGGTCGCGGAAGCCCGCGCCTTTGTGGAGGAGCTGCTGGGCAAGGTTCGGGAGCACGTGGAGTTGCGGGCTGTCGACCAGATCGTTGGTGTGGCTGGCACGATGACGACCCTTGCCGCCCTTACCCTGGGGCTTTCGTCCTACGACCCGGAGCGCATCCACATGGCCACCCTGTCGCTGGAAGACTTCCGGTCTACGGCGCGCTCGCTGGTGGAATTGACGCCACCGCAGCGGTGCGAATACGGGCCTATGCACCCGGGCCGTGCGGATGTGATCGGTGGCGGTGCGATTGTGGTGGATGCCTTCACAAGCCAGTTTCTAGACTGGGGGCTTAGTGAGATCACAATTAGTGAGAAAGATATATTGGACGGAGTGCTGGCAGAGGTCATGGCACGCCCCCTATAGCCCAATTGGCAGAGGCAGCGGACTTAAAATCCGTTCAGTGTCGGTTCGAGTCCGACTGGGGGGACTTTTCATTTCCAATAGCGGAAAATAAGCCCGAGTTTTTGGAATGTGGGGGAAGGGCAAGGGTGTGCTGTTGTACCGTTGCTCCCAAGAAAGTATTTCGCCAGCAAAATTAAGCGCTGGTGTTTCGATACTGACGAGCGAGACTCACGAGACTCACGAGGGAGCCACTGCAATGATTCTGGATAACTACCGCGCCACCTGGGAAACCGAAGAAACGGACGCCCTACGCCAGCACGCCCGCGAGTTTATCGCCAGGGAAGTCACCCCCAACGAGCTGAAGTGGGAAGAAAACCACCAGGTGGAACGGGAGTTCTGGAACAAGGCCGGCGAGGCTGGCCTGCTGTGCGCCTCCATCCCCGAGGAATACGGCGGAGGTGGTGGCACCTTTGCCCACGAGGCAGTGATCCAGCAGGAGCTCGGCCTGGCTGGCGATTCCGCGTGGCACAACGGTGTGCACTCCGTCATCGTTGCTCACTACATTTACCAGCTCGGCACCGAGGAGCAGCGCAAGCGCTGGCTGCCGGGAATGGCCAGTGGTGAGCTCGTTGGCGCGATTGCCATGACTGAGCCCGGCACCGGCTCGGATCTGCAGGCCATCAAGACCCGGGCAGAGCTAGACGGCGACGAGTGGGTGATCAACGGCTCCAAGACCTTCATCACCAACGGCACGCACTGCGACGTTGTCGTGATCGTCGCCCGCACGAACGAGCAGCCGGGTGGTAGGGGACTGTCGCTCATCGTTGCAGAGACCAAGGACCTGGAGGGTTTCGAGCGCGGTCGGGTGCTGGACAAGATCGGCCAGCGGGGCCAGGACACCCGCGAACTGTTTTTCACTGACATGCGCGTTCCCGCCGACAACCTGCTCGGCGGGGTGGAGGGCAAAGGCTTCATCCAACTGATGCAGCAGCTACCTCAGGAGCGCTTGATCCTGGCCATCGCCGGGGCGTCCGCATGCGAAGGCGCCGTGCGCGAGACCATCCGTTACGTCAATGAGCGCGAGGCGTTCGGCCGACCGCTGCTGGGATTCCAGAACACGCAGTTCGTGCTGGCAGAGTGCGCGAGTGAGACGCTGGCGGCGAAGACCCTTACCGATCACTGCACGGGGCTCCATATCGAGGGCAAGCTAACCACAGCGCAGGCTTCGGCGGCGAAGTACCTGGCCTCCGATCTGCAGAGTTCCGTAGCGGATCGCTGCCTGCAGTTGTTCGGTGGTTACGGCTTTATGCGCGAGTACCCGATCTCTCGCATGTACACCGACGCGCGTGTGCAGCGCATTTATGGCGGGACGAACGAGATCATGAAGCTGCTGATCGCCCGCGAGTTCAAGCTGGACTAGAGGAAGGCCGGCGGCGCGGCTGGTTCAAGTCACAGCCAGCTCGAAGCCCGTGCCGCCGTTATTGATCCGGGATGAGAAGCTCCGAGTTGCAGCCCAGAATTACGGCCCAGAATTACAGCCCGGAGTTGACGATCAGTTCGTCGGATGGCTGACCATCCTTGTCCTTCGGGTAGGCCTTGGCTAGGGCGGCTGCGAAGCGCTGGGCGCGCTGCGTGTTTCCATTCGCGCCGTAGTGCGCGTAATCATCCAGGGCGAACCACTCGGGCTTGGCCTCGCTGGCCCAGTCGTAAATGCGCAGGTTGGGGTAGTCCTTCTGTGCATCCCGCAGAGCCTGGTTAAAGGTCTCCATGTTGGACTTGGCGTAGTAACCCTCGTTGGTATTGGTCGTAGCCGTCGGCCACAGAACCTTCTGGTCGCGCAGTAGATCCATCATGGTGCGGATGCGCTCTGGCGATTCCATCGTCGCTCCGGCGGCGATGTTCGCAGCGTCGTTCACACCGGTTGCAATCACCCAGCACGTATCGGGGCCACTGGCGCTCGGCAGCAGCTCCTTCACGGAATCCACGGCGGAGGGGTAGTTCTGTGAACCGTCCGGGGATTGCCAGCCTTCCGTGGTCGCGCGGGCACCGAAGACGCTGTCCACGACCTCGCTGGCTCCATACTTCACATACGTTTCAAACGCTGTGTTCTTGGGATCCTCTACCTGGTCGGTAGAGAACATGCCGATAGAGGTGGAGTCGCCCACGTGCACAACCTTTTTGCAGCTCGTCAGCGAGGACGCAGAAGCCTTGGCCTTGCCCTTGTCCTGCCCCTGAGCCTGCGGGTTGGCGTCAGGCTTTTTCGCCCCACCAGCTGCCCCAGCCGCTCCGGCGTTGGCGGGGCGTTCGGCTGGGTTCAGCTCCATGGCACGATGACCGCCCTGACCCGTGCCAGCGCCCTGCTGAGCGTTGCTGGGGGTGACACTAATGGGCGTCGCACCAATAGCAACCACGGCGGCCAAGATGACGGTGGCGCCGGAAGCGATGTAGGCGGGGAAGGGGTGGCGGATAATGCCTCGGGAAGCAGCCCCGGACGTGTCGCCGACCTCGCGGTCCGCCTTGCGGCTGCGCAGCCACGCCTTGATCGGTGGGATCACACCGTTTCGGCGGATCGGATCCTCCACCAAGGTCCAGCTGAGGGCAGCCAGGGCTACGCTCACACCGATGGTGATGGCGCTGCCCAGCAGCTTGTGCTGCTCCAGCCAAGTCTGCGGCATGAAGGCGATAACCGGCATGTGCCAGAGGTAGATGCCGTACGAGCGCTCGCCGAGCCAGCGTATGGGGCCGAAGCCCAACACGGCGCTCCAGATGCTTGCCGGGTGTAGCACGGCGAAGATCGCCAGAGCTGTTGCCACGGTCAGCAGAATCAACCCGCCGTGGTACAGGAACATCGACTCCTGCTCGACGAAAAACACCAGCGCAGCGATGCCTGCCAAGCCGATAAAGCCGAAAAGGTTCGCAATCTTCACGGCCGGCTGCGTGGACTTTCCGGCTGCACGGCGCGAGGAAAGCCAGATCGCCAAGCAGGCTCCCAGCAGAAGGCCACCCGCGCGCGTATCCGTGCCCTCGTACGCCCGGGTGTTATCCATCCCGGGGGAGGCGACGATCCACATCCAGGCAAAAGAGGCAAGGGTCAGCAGGAAGGATCCAGCCAGCGCACCGGTGCGCGAACGCGTGACGAGCAGCAGACCAAGCAGAAGCAGAGGCCAGATCAGGTAGAACTGCTCTTCGACCGATAGTGACCACATGTGGCTCAGCGGGCTGGGCCCACCGAAGTTATCCCAGTAGGACTTTTCTTGGAAGATGGTGTGCCAGTTGTTGACGTAGAACAGGCTGGACAGTGCCTCCCAGAAGCGGTCGGTGAGCTTGTCGCGGGTCAGCGCCGCCGCCAGAATCAGGGTGGCGATCAGCGTGATGATCACAGCGGGCATGAGGCGCCGGAAGCGGCGCAACCAGAAGGTTCCCAGACTCAGGTGACCCTTTGTGTCCCAGGAGCGCATGAGGTTGCCGGTGATGAGGTAACCCGACAAAGTGAAGAACACGCCGACTCCCAAGAGCCCGCCAACGAAACCGGGAATATGCAGGTGATAGAGGACTACTACGGCGACTGCGATTGTCCGCAGCCCGTCGAGGCCAGATACGTATTGCTGGTTCTTACTAATCGGGCGTGGCATGTATCGAAGGGGAACCTTTATCCAAATGGGGGTTGTTCGTGCGCCACTCGGCGCATCGGTTCAGACTTCGGAGTCTATCCCCTCGGGTAGTCTTTAGGAAACAAACTCGCAGGAATGCTACGCAACTTCTAAGGAGCTTTTGAGGAGGTAGCAAGTGGCGCTGGAAACGATCATGTGGTTCCGCGATGACCTGCGGTTGATTGATAATGACGCCCTCACGTGGACAGTCGAAGAGGTCTCACGAAGGGGTGCTACGCTTCTACCGGTTTTTATCCGCGAGGCAACTTCCGGGCTGGATCGCGCCGCGGAATGTAGCACCGCGGATCCCTATCATGGGAGTCATGCGCACTCTCTACACAGTCGAGGACATCCGTGCCGCCGAGTCTGCCCTGTTGGCCCGCCAGCAGCACGAGGACGAATTGATGCAGTCCGCCGCGCATGCAGTGGCAACGGTGGCGGAAAAACTCCTGGCGGGCTCGAGTGACCCCGTGATGTTGCTGGTCGGCCCCGGTGGCAACGGAGGCGACGCTCTCTACGCCGGCGCTGTTCTGGGGATGCAGGGGACAAGCGTGGTCGCTTATGCACTCGATGGAATCGACAACGTACACCAGCGCGCCGCCCGGGCGTTTACGTCTGCCGGTGGGCGCTTCGTTGATCTGCCCGCCGAGCCCCATGCCGCCGCCACAGAGCACTACAGCGTGATCATCGATGGGATGTTTGGCCTCGGCGGGCGCGGGGAGATCCCCGCAGACGTTGACGATTTCCTCAGCTCAGCGCAGCGCAGCAAGGGCCGACACGGCATGGCCCGAAACGGCACGACTCGACACAGCACGGCTCAGCCCAGCACGGCTCAGCACGGTTCATCCCAACACGGCTCCGGGGCGCGCGTTCTGGCCATCGATATCCCCAGCGGCGTGGTCGCGGATACGGGTAAGGCACCTGGGCGCCACGTTCACGCCGACGCGACCATTACTTTCGGTGGGTTGCGTCGCGCCCACGGCCTGAACGCGGCCTGCGGAGCCGTGATCTGCGAGGACATTGGCTTGGACAGTGGTTCGCGTTCGCAGCTTTCCGCCGAACTCGCAGCTAGGGAAGACACCCGCCCCGAGCCTTCCGCGCGTCTCTGGCGCACTCCGGTGGAGCTCCTCGACTCGGAGCGGTCGGTGCTTCCCCTCGCTTCCTCTGAACCATTGCCTGGCACATTGCCGGGGGAGCCAGGTGCGACCGACGACAAGTACTCCGGTGGAGTGGTAGGTATCTGCGCAGGTAGTAAGGACTATCTAGGGGCGGGAGTGCTGGCCACCCTGGCAGCGGTGAACACCACCAGCTCTATGGTGCGCTATATCGGCGAACACCCTGAGTATGTCCTCGCCACCACACCCGAGGTCATCGTGCACCCCACGGTTCGCGCAGCAGGTCAGGTGCAGGCACGCATGGTCGGCTCTGGTCGCGGTACGGATCGCGACGCTCGGCAGGAATTGCTCGCCGTTCTCGAGATGGTGCAGCCCCTTGTTTTGGACGCCGACGCGATCACCGTCTTAGCCAAGAACCCAGACGTTCTGGAGGCTTTGCGTGCGCGCAACGCCCCCGTACTGCTCACCCCGCACGACGGGGAGTTCGACAGGCTTGCCAAGGCCGCGGGGCTGCCAGAGGAATCGCCGGATCGCATTACCTCCACCGAGCGTCTGGCCCGCGAGCTGAACTGCACTGTGCTGCTTAAGGGGCGCTTCACCATCATCGCTAACCCGCAGCGCACGGTGGTTGTCGATACTGCCTCTTCGTGGGCTGCAACCCCGGGATCCGGCGATGTGCTGGCGGGGATCCTGGGTGCTCTGGTGGCGCGGGATGCGGGCAAACGCGCCCGCGATGGTGGTTACGCCGAGGCCGGGCAGTCCGAATTTGAAACTAGCGAGGCAGACTACGTGGTCGATACGGCTGCGGTCGGAGTGGCGCTGCACGCTGCGGCGTCATATATAGCTTCCCTTACCTCGTACGGCCCCGCACCGACCTCGGCGCTGAAGATTGCGCAACACATCCCGCATGCGACGGCGTGGTTGGGATCGGTTGCTGGGCGCTAGAAGCTACAGCGTTAAAAGTCGCAGCGCTAGGCTCTCGGACGCGAGCAAGAACAATAAGAAAAACAAGAACAGTAAGAGAAAGCCCCAACGAGGAAGGGAAGAGGAAAGGAAATGGAGCAATGGATCGCAAGATTGCACTGATTACCGGCGGCACTCGAGGCATTGGCCTGGCGATTGCGCGAGAGCTGCAGGACGACTACCACCTGATCATCGGCGGTAGCTCGGAGTCCGCCCACGACGTGGCTGCGCAGTTCCCGAGCGCGCAAGGCTTCGTGGCGGACCTGGCCGATACGGATGGCATTGCGGCGGCGGTGGTTGAGTTGGGGCTGGAAAGTCTGGATGTCCTGGTGCATTCCGCGGGAGTGGTGGCGCACGATCCGGTCACGGAAACCACGCCTAAGCAGTGGAAACACGCCTTTGACATCAATCTGTTCGCGGTCGCGGAGCTCACCCGGCAGCTGCTGGGCGCCCTGCAAGCCGCCCATGGCACCGTGGTGACGATCAACTCCGGCGCGGGCTACCGTTCTAGCGTGGGTTTCGGCCCCTATGCCACGACGAAGTTTGCGCTGCGGGCATACACGGATGCCCTGCGGGAGGAACAGCGCGGCAAGATCCGCGTAAGCTCCATCCACCCGGGCAAGGTCGATTCGGATATGCAGCGCCAGATCCAGACCCACCGTGGTGTGGCCGAAGCGGACTACGATGAAACCCAGTACCTCCGCCCGGAATCGGTGGCGAAGGCCGTGCGCCTAGCGATCGACGCGACCGACGATGCGACGGTGGAGGCGCTGACGATCCGCCCCGCCAACGGGCGCTAGGGCAGCAGGCGGAAAGTCTTGCCGCTCTTCAACAGGGCGAGCATGATCTTCGAGAAAGTCTTCCGGCTGATGGACTCCGGTCCGCGGAAGTACATAAAGCGCTGCGAGGTTACGTTCTGCGTAGCCGTGTACTTCTGCAAGCCCTCCGCGCCGTGACGGTGGGAGACACCGGATTCCTTCATGCCACCCATCGGGTTATCGATGGCCGCCCAGCTAGATGTGTAGCCATCGTTCAGGGCAACGGAACCGGATTCGATCTTCGGCCCGATCTGCCATGCAGTGTCATCCGCTGCGAAGACAGAGGCGTTTAGGCCATAGTCCGTGTCGTTGGCCAGCTCGATCGCGTCGTAAAGATCATCGACCGGCTCGATGTAGACCACAGGGCCAAAGACCTCTTCCGTGCGCAGCAGCGCGTCCTGCGGGACGTCTGTAAGCACGGTTGGCTCGTAGAAGTACGGGCCCAGGTCCGGGCGTTTCTTACCGCCGCAGATGATGTTGGCGCCCTTCTCGCGGGCGTCCTCCACGTACTTCTCCACGGTTGCCAGCTGGTCGGCAGAAGCCAGGGAACCCATCTGGATCTCCCAATCGAACCCGGATCCCAGGCTCATGGCCTGCACACGGGAACTAAAGGTGCCGACAAAATCCTCGTAGGAAGCGCGCTCGACGTAGATACGTTCGATGGAAACACACAGCTGGCCGGAGTTGGAGAAGCAGGCATCCACCGCGCCACGGGCGGCGTAACTAATGTCCGCATCGTTTGCGATAATCAGCGGGTTCTTGCCGCCCAGCTCGGCAGAGTAGCCCACCAGGCGACGGCCAACCTGCTCGCCCAGAACCTTGCCGGTTGCCGTCGAGCCGGTGAACATCAAAAAGTCGCACTGATCCGCAATGGCACTACCAACCACGCGGCCTGAACCCGTAACTAATTGCACCAGGTCGCGGGGCAGTCCGGCGTCAAAAAGAAGCTTAAAGATCAAAAGCGACGTGAAAGGGGTAGCAGAGTCGGGCTTAGCGACCACGGCGTTGCCCGCGATCAGTGCGGGGATGGCATCGCCGATGCCCAGGGAAAGCGGGTAGTTCCACGGGCTGATCTGGCCGACAACACCCAACGGATGGCGGTACTCGATGGACTTCGCCATGATCGACATCGCCGAAGCGCGCTTGCGGGGCTTCATGAACTTCTCGACGTTGTTGGAGTAGTAGCGCGCGTTGTTGGCGACGTCCATGACCTCGTCGAAGGAGCTGGCGCGGTTCTTGCCGGTCTCTAGCTGCACCATGTCGCACAGCAGGTCGGCGTTCTTCAGAACCAGGTCGTGGAAGCGGCGGAAAATGCGCTTGCGCTCGGCGAAGGGGACGTGGACCCAGGACTGTTGGGCGCGGCGAGCAAAGCGGAAAGCTTCGGTGACGTCCTCGGCGGAACCGCTGGCGACCCAGCCGATGGTCTCGCCCAGGAACGGGGCTTCGATGTCCAGGCGCTTGCCGTCGTAGTCGTCGTTGAGGTTGTGCAGGCGGGCGTTTGTGGTGAGGTCGCGCAGCTCCGTTTCCAGATCGGCAGGCAGAGCGGCGACAGAAAGGCGCTTGTAGTTGGTTCGTTTCATGTTTGGGAGACTACCTAAAAGACCGCAAACAAGTGTTCGTTCTAGAACATTTCTAAGCAAACGGATATGCGGGAGGGTGCGTCGGGAACATTTGAAGAGCCTTAGACGTTGGTAGGATGTACGCGACAGCAGCGGAAGTTCACTTTTCGGCCATACGCGGGTCGACCGGTAGCTTCCGGCTTTCAAAAATGACCAGCAAAACAATGGAGTGTAAAGAATGAAAAGCTCGAACCCGTTCATGGGGTCGCTGGCCAAGAATCAGGGCCAGCACCCATTCGCACAGCAAGGCAACCAGGGTGGCTACGCCCAGCAGGGCGGTTATGGTCAGCAGGGGATGAACCCCTACGCGACCTCCGCTCACGGCGGCGTGCAGACCGCCGCAATGGGCTACGGCATGCAGGATGCTGCCAACTACGGCCAGGCAGGTGCCGCCGACCGTCCGATGACTGTTGACGATGTTGTCACCAAGACCGGCATCACCCTGGCCGTGATTGTCGCCCTGGCAGTCGTGAACTTCATCATCGGCCTTAACGACGACCGCCTGGTGATGATCCTGACCTTCGTCGGCATGATCGGTGGCCTGATCGCTGTTCTGGTTTCGGCTTTCGGTAAGAAGTACGACTCCGCCCCTGTCACTCTGACCTACGCGGCCTTCGAGGGTCTCTTTGTTGGTGGCTTTACGTTCCTGGTTTCTGGTGCTGCGGTTGGTGATACGGACGCCGGCATGCTCATTGCCCAGGCAGTTCTCGGCACCATTGGCGTCTTCATCGGCATGCTGTTTGTTTACAAGACCGGTGCTATCCGCGTAACTCCGAAGTTCACCCGCTTCCTGGTGGGCGCCATGATCGGTGTTCTGGTTCTGGCTCTGGGCAACCTGGTGTTCGCGCTGGTTACCGGCTCCGCTGGCATCCTGCGCGACGGTGGTCCGATCGCCATCATCTTCTCCCTGGTCTGCATTGGTATCGCTGCTATGAGCTTCCTGCTGGACTTCGATCAGGCTGACCGTCTGGTCCGCGCAGGCGCGCCGTCCAAGATGGCCTGGGGTGTTGCGATGGGCCTGGCCGTTACCCTGGTCTGGCTGTACACCGAGATCCTGCGCCTGCTGTCCTACTTCAGGGACTAGCGCTTTTAGAGGCTAAGGCTTCATGGGGCTAGCGCTTTTAGAGGCTAAGGCTTCATGGGGCTAGCGCTGAAGCGCTGTCAGTTGAGGGGCTTCCGGTTAACTGGAAGCCCCTTTTTTCTGCCGGTTTGCAGGGGATTTCGCTCCTAGGGCGGGGAAATGTCGCTAGAACGGGAATGCGTGACGGTCGGCCAGACAGCCTGATAAAACTGCAACACCCTGACCTGCACGTTCTTGTAGTTGCAAATGGTTTGCAATAACGTATTCCCGTTCTAACGACATTCACTCCGCTGTAGCTCTGTTTTGGCGAGGTTCACCCTGGCGCGGTCTGGAACTGGCGACATTTTGAGGAAATCTTGAGGAACGAAACCCTTGAGGATTGGGTTAAGGGAAGGGAGTAGGGGGAAGAACGGATCAAGAAACGGAAGCGGGGTGGGAAATGTCGGAAAAGTTGCAAAACCAGAATCTCCGCCAACGACGTGTGAGCAACAAAACGTTCTGACCTGTAGGTTTAGGTAAGTGAGAATGCTCCCCAATAACAAATTGCAACTTTTCCGACATCTAACCCCTCCGAGAGGGGCAATGGGGCCTGCCGGGAGGTCTCAAAGGCAGAGAAAATGAGGCCTGAAAGGCAGAGAAAAGCAAGAAGGGCGCCCGAAGGCGCCCTTCTTGCTTACCGCCGGTCGCAACCAGTTAAAGCCGGCAGCAAATGACGGCCAGCCAGCGCAATTGGAGCCAGCCGCAGCCGACTAAAGCCGCAGCCAGCTAAAGCCGCCAGCCACCCAGTGCCAGCAAAGTAGTAACTGTAGTAACTACTGCTCCGCGCGCGGAACGTCCAGGTCAGGGTCGTAAGGCTCAGCGGCGACGATCGTCACAGAGACGGTGTCGCCAGCCGGGGTCTGGTACTCGCGGGTCTCGCCAACCTTGGCGCCCACAATGGCCGCACCCAGCGGCGCATCGGTGGAGTAGGTCTCCAGGTCCGGGTTGGAAGACTCCAGGCCACGGGTACCGATCAGGAATGTCTCCTTATCATCTTCGTCACCGTCGTAGTACACGTGGATCACGGAACCGACCAGTGCCACGCCGGACTCCTGCGGAGCCTCACCGATGGTGGCGCTATCCAGCAGCTCCTCCAGGTAGGTGATGCGTGCTTCCTCCTGGCCCTGCTGCTCGCGGGCTGCGTGGTAGCCACCGTTCTCCTTCAGGTCACCCTCTTCACGGCGCTCGTTGATCTCGGCAGCCAGCACCGGGCGGTTTTCCTTCAGAGCGGTCAGCTCTGCATTCAGTCGGTCGTAGGATTCCTGGGTAAGCCAGCGGGTCTGGTTGTCAGCCATTGGGTTCTCCCGTCTTTGTTGAGGGTTCACGCGGTGATCCACGTGGGCGTCAAAAGATTAATCAGTAGGCGTGCAAAGTCTAGCACCTAGACGTGCGGCGCCGAGGTGCCAGGGCGCTAACTGTGGCGCTTTAGCTACCGTCCGCGTTGAGGTGCGGCGGCAGAGTGCTGGAGCAGCCATAGGCAGTGGCTGCATAGCCGCGCTCGCGGGTGGGGATGTCGACGTTGAAGCGCGTGACTTCTTCGCCCCCGGCGGGAATCACAAATTCGCGGCGGCCGACCTCGTTCTTGTCGTAGTCCAGCGCGGTGACGATGCAGTACGCGGCTTTCGCGGGGTCTTTGCGGGTGACGTCGATGCTCATGGTCATGCGGTTATCCGACACGATCTTGCCGCCAGATTCCTGCGCCGTCACGTCGGCATCGGATGTGCGCATGAACTGCGTCACCGCGTAGCTCAGCGTCCCGGCCAGGATGAGCGCCAGAATCACCACGACGATCTTTCCGGAGAACTTCTGGTTGCGCGTTGTGCCGTAGCGCTCTTCTTGGGTGCTGTTTCTTGCCGCCTTCATGATGCCTCTAGTCTAGCCCACCCTATTCTTAATGACGCCTTCGTCCCCGGCCCGTTTTGCGCTGGTGGCTCTATTGGGAAGGGCGAGGTTGGCTAGTAGATTGTATTGACGTGAGTGAAAAGACATCTTCCGCAGACACCCCGTGTTATCGCCTGTTGGCGATCCACGCGCACCCGGACGACGAGTCCAGCAAGGGTGCGGCCACCATGGCTCGCTATGTTGACGAGGGCCACCGGGTCAAGGTGCTGACCTGCACGGGCGGGGAGCGCGGGGACATTCTGAACCCGGAGATGCAGCAGCTGGCTGAACAGGGGATCGGCGAGATGATTGAGGTTCGCCGCGAGGAGATGGCGCAGGCGGCCTCCATTCTGGGCGTGGAACACGAATGGCTGGGCTATGTCGACTCCGGATTGCCAGAGGGGGACCCAAAGCCACCGTTGCCGGAGGGCTGCTTTGCCTTGGAAGATACGGAAGAAGTCACGCAGAACGTCGTGCGGGTAGTGCGGGAGTTCCGCCCGCACGTGATCATCACCTACGACGAGTACGGTGGCTACCCGCACCCGGATCACATCAAGGTGCATGCTGTATCCAAGCGTGCCTGGGAGGCTGCAGGCGACCCCGATTACCACCCCGAGCTGGGGGAACCGTGGGAAGTGAAGAAACTGTACTACACCCACGGCTTCATCCGTCAACGCTTCGAGGACCTGGCCACCGCCATGTATGAGCGGGGAGTGCGCCTGCCAGAGCACGTCCTGCAGCACCTGGAGATGTGGAAGCAGCTGCCGGACATCTTCTCCCGCGTAACTACCAGGGTCAATGTCGGCGAGTGGTTCCCCCGCCGCGACGATGCGCTGCGCGCGCACCGCACCCAGATCGACCCCAATGGAGCGTTCTTCCTGGCGGACACGGATCTGCAGCAGATGATCTGGCCGACCGAGGAGTTCGAGCTCGCGCAGTCGCGGGTGCACAGCGAGCTGCCGGAAACGGATTTGTTCGCAGGTCTTGATGCCGAGTCGTGCACAGGCCACAGCGATGTCTAAGTTTCCCCGCTGACGGCGAACAAACTACAGTTAATGGGCAAAGAATAGAAGGAGTTTCCCGCGATGAACACCGCCACCTGGATCCTGGCGCAGGCCGAGCGCACCGGCCCGAAGGGCGCCGAGTTCGGCAAGGCCGCACCCATCGGCCTGTTCGTGATCGTCATTCTGCTGCTGGTTGTGTTGCTTATTGGCTTCGCCATGAACAAGCGCATTCGTCGGCTAGAGCGCCGCCGGGCCTTCGCAGATGCCCGGGGAATTGACCTCTTCGATACGGAAAAGCTCGAGGCGGCGATGAAGGCCGAGGGATTCGACGACACTGCGGGCAAGCGATCCATGTTCGCTCGCACCGAGGTTCCCCAGACCGACGAGCGTTTCCTTCCCGCCTCCGGCACGCTGACTGGCCCCGCCGCTATTGACGCTGAGCGGGCGCGGGCTGAGGGCGTCGATAAGAAGGGCGCCAAGAAGAACACCACGCCGGACGCAAACAGCGAAGAACCGCCGAAGCAGTAGGATCAAAACTGTGAACCGCATCCCCCAACTGCTCTACCCGGCATATGAGGCGAGCCTGGCGCGCTCGCTGCGTGATAAACCGCGGCCGAAGCACATTGCCATCATGGCCGACGGTAACCGGCGCTGGGCACGCGAAAACGGGTTCACGGATGTGTCGCACGGCCACCGCGTAGGTGCGAAGAAGATCGCGGAAATGTGCGGTTGGTGCGATGAGCTAGGGATTGAGACCGTCACGGTCTACCTGCTCAGCACCGAAAACTTGAAGCGCTCCAAAGAGGAGCTGTCGTTGCTGTGCAGCATTATTGGCGATGTTGCTGAGGAATTGGCAGATTCGGACGCCGGGTTCCAGCTACGCACCGTTGGCCACTTAGAACTATTGCCGGAGCAGCTACGCGTTCGCCTGGAAGAAAACCAGGCCAAGACGGATGACCACACGGGCGTGCGGGTGAACGTCGCCGTGGGCTACGGAGGGCGCCAGGAGATCGTGGATGCGGTGCAGACCCTCGTGGCAGAGCTAGCAGAACAGGGCACCGCGCCCGAGGACATGGCGGAGGCGATCACCGCAGAGGCGCTGGGAGATCACATGTACACTTCCGGCCAGCCGGATCCGGATTTGGTGATTCGCACGTCGGGGGAGCAGCGACTGTCCGGGTTCCTGTTGTGGCAGTCCGCGTATTCGGAGATTTGGTTTACGGATACCTATTGGCCGGCGTTCCGCCGCGTGGACTTCCTGCGCGCCCTGCGTGATTATTCGCAGCGGCACCGGCGCTTCGGCCTGTAAGGGCTAAGGGCTTAGGGCGTAAGGGCGTGTGGGCGTAGGTGCGCGCGCTAGATCTTGCGCATCCGCACTTTTTGCACCAGGTGATCCGGCCCCTTGCGTAGCACGAGGGAGGCGCGTACCCGGGTGGGGAGGATATTTTCCATCAAGTTCGGCAAGTTCACGGTCTGCCAGATTTCCCGTGCCACCAGCGTGGCTTCTTCATCGCTGAAATTAGCGAAGTGGTGGAAGTGAGCCTTCGGATCTTTGAACGCGGTGTTCTTGAGCCGTAGGAAGCGGTCGATGTACCAGTCCTCGATGTCCTCGCGGCGAGCATCTACGTAGACGGAAAAGTCGAAGAGGTCCGAGACCATGAGGGTCGGGCCAGTCTGCAGGACATTGAGGCCCTCGACGATGAGGATATCTGGCCGGTCGACGGTGATGGATTCCCCGGGGATGCGGTCGTAGGCCTCGTGGGAATACACGGGAGCCTGAACCTTTTGGGTGCCGGATTTCACCTTTGTGACGAAGCTGAGCAGTGCGGCTTGGTCGTAGGATTCCGGGAAACCCTTGCGGTGCATGAGCTTGCGGCGCTCGAGCTCTGCGGTGGGCAGCAGGAAGCCGTCCGTGGTGACCAGATCCACGCGCGGGTTGGTCTCCCAGCGCTGCAGTAGAACCTGGAGCACACGGGCGGTGGTGGATTTGCCGACGGCGACGGAGCCGCACACGCCGATGATGTAGGGGATTTGTGGCATTGCTTCGCCTAGGAAGGTCTCCGTCGCTGCATTCAGGCGCCTGTGCGCCTCGACGCGCAGGAAGATCAGGCGAGACAGTGGAAGATAGACCTCGGAGACTTCTTCCAGGTCAATCTCGTCGCCGATGCCGCGCAGCTGTTCCAGTTCGTCTTCGGTGAGGACCTGGGGCATCGATTTTCTTAGTGTGCGCCACTGAGTACGGTCCAGCTCAATGTAAGGGCTGGGGGAAGTCATAGCACCTATTGTGCCCCGAAAATGGGGCGAGGTGAAATTGAATGGGGGAAATATCGAGCGTTGCCATTACCAGTGGATTAGCTTGTCTGGGGGACTCGCTATGATGGTGAGGTAGATAAGCAACTACAGATAAGCAACTAACTTTCATCCCCAACGGAAGGCCTTGGTCGACGTGACTTCTCCGCAGAATTCGTCTACTCAGAACTCGCTACAGCACAACACTCCTCTGGCGGAACTCGATCCGCAGGTCGCCGAGGCCATTGCGGGCGAGCTGCGCCGCCAGCGTACGACTCTGGAAATGATCGCTTCGGAGAACTTTGTTCCCCGTGCAGTGCTGCAGGCTCAGGGTTCGGTGCTGACCAACAAGTACGCCGAAGGCTACCCGGGGCGCCGTTACTACGGTGGCTGCGAGCACGTGGATGTGATTGAGGATCTGGCGCGCGACCGCGCTAAGCAGGTCTTCGGTGCGGAGTTTGCCAACGTGCAGCCGCACGCGGGTGCACAGGCCAACGCTGCGGTGCTGATGGCTCTGGCTAACCCGGGCGACAAGATCATGGGCCTGTCCCTGGCGCACGGTGGCCACCTGACCCACGGTATGCACCTGAACTTCTCCGGCAAGCTCTACGAGGTTGCTGCCTACGAGGTGGATCCGGAGACCTTCCGCCTGGATATGGATAAGATCCGCGAGCAGGCCATTGCCGAAAAGCCGCAGGTGCTGATTGCCGGCTGGTCCGCGTACCCGCGTCACCAGGACTTTGCTGCCTTCAAGTCCATTGCCGACGAGGTTGGGGCGAAGCTCTGGGTGGACATGGCTCACTTCGCTGGCCTGGTTGCCGCTGACCTGCACCCGTCGCCAGTTCCGCACGCCGATGTTGTCTCTACCACCGTTCACAAGACGCTGGGTGGCCCGCGCTCCGGCATGATCCTGGCCAAGCAGGAGTACGCCAAGAAGCTGAACTCCTCCGTATTCCCGGGGCAGCAGGGCGGACCGCTGATGCACGCCGTGGCCGCGAAGGCAGTGGCCATGAAGGTGGCCCAGACTGACGAGTTCCGCGACCGTCAGCAGCGCACCCTTGAAGGCGCCAAGATCCTCGCTGAGCGTCTGAACGCACAGGATACGAAGGACGCTGGCGTACAGGTTCTCACCGGCGGCACCGACGTCCACCTAGTACTGGTCGACCTGCGTAACTCCCAGCTGGACGGCCAGCAGGGTGAGGATCTCCTGCACGAGGTTGGCATCACCGTCAACCGCAATGCTGTGCCGTTCGACCCGCGCCCGCCGATGGTTACCTCCGGCCTGCGCATCGGTACCTCCGCGCTGGCTTCCCGTGGCCTGGATTCCGCGGCCTTCACCGAGGTTGCGGACATCATCGGTACGGCTCTGGCCGGTAACGCCGACGTTTCCGCCCTGCGCACCCGCGTGGACAAGATCGCTGCGGACTTCCCGCTGTACGACGGTCTGGAAGACTGGAAGCTGGTTTAATTCCCGTTGGGTTAAATCCCGCCGGGCTAGTCCTTGCTGGGGTAGTCCTTGTCGGGGTGAACCCTATTGGGGAAGTAGGAGAGATTCGAGAAATGGTCAGCACCCACTCGCGCGAAGCAATCATCGTCGTTGATGTTCAAAACGATTTCGTCGACGGTTCTTTGGGCACCGCCCGCGGTGTTGAGGTCGCGCGGGGGATTAATGCCTGGTTGCGCGAGGTAGTGGGCGCCGACGCGGAAGAGGGCGCAGAGATCAACTCCCGCCCTCTGATCGCCGGCACAATGGATTGGCACATCAACCCCCAGGGGCATTTCGCACCCGAAGGGGAGGCGCCGGACTACGAAAATACCTGGCCGGTGCACTGCGTGGCCGATACCCACGGTGCGCAGGTCTGTGGCGAACTCAACCCCGAGCTCGTGGACGTCTGGTTCCACAAGGGTGAATACACCGCTGCCTACTCCGGCTTTGAAGGCCACCTGGCGCGGGAAGAGCAAACGCTGAAGCAGTGGCTGAATTCGTTAGAAATCGAGCATGTCACCATCGTCGGCATCGCCACCGACTTCTGTGTGCGCGCCACCGCCGAAGATGCCCTGAAGGCTGGCTTCGGCGTGACTGTGGTGGAAGAGCTCTGCTCTGCCGTCAGCGAGGATGGTGCAGCTAAGGCTTTGGACGCCCTCAGGGCAGCTGGCGCTGAGGTCATCGCCCAACCACGCTAGTCATCCCCCGCTTCGGCGGGGCATGAGGGGGAGCGGGGGCGCGAGGGGGCGTCCATAGAGAAAACCGCCAGAAAAGACGGCGCTCTGCGGCCACGCCACGTAGCGTGAAGAACATGAGCGAAAACAACAATCTTGTGCTGGTCGAAGACAAGGCCGGCGTACGTTACATCACCATCAACCGGCCAGAGGCATACAACTCCCTGGACAAGGCGCTGCGCCTGGCGTTGATCGACGCGTTCCGGAATGCACAGAAAGACTCGCAGGAACTCGGCTCCGCAGTGCGCGCCGTCGTCCTGCGTGCGGCTGGCAAGGCATTCTGCTCTGGGCAGGACCTCAAGGAACAGCTGCAGGATACACAGAACCGCACGGGGATGGAAAAGGTGGTGGAGGAGTACAACCCGATGGTTGAGTTGCTCGCCGGGATCAGCGTGCCGACGATCGCCGCGCTGCAGGGGCCGGCAGCGGGCGCTGGCTGGGGTTTGGCGATGGCGTGCGACTTCCGCGTGATGTCCACGGCTGCGTCCTTCAAGGGCGCATTTACCGGCGTGGGGCTGGCGGCAGATTCCGGGCTGTCGAAGACCCTAGTGGATTGCGTGGGGCGTGCGAAGGCGCTGCAGTTGCTGCTGATGGATCGCAAGGTGCCCGCCGAGGAAGCATTCGAACTGGGGCTGGTGGAGAACCTGGTGGAGCCCACAGAGCTGGAGGCGGCGACAGAGAAGCTAGCCGCGTCTTTTGCCGGTGGCCCGACTGCGGCATACAAGGAAATGAAGGCGCTGGTGAAGAACGCTGCAGCCATCAACGAGGCCGCAGCGGCGGAGGCAGAGGCACAGCTGCGTCTGTTTAACACCGCCGACCATAGCGAAGCGGTGGCCGCTTTCGTAGGAAAGCGACCACCGCAGTTTAAGGGGGAGTAGGGGCTTAGGGGCTAAACCTTACTTCTCGCCCTTGGCCAGGCGACGAGAGATGATCTCGATCATGATCTCGTTCGGGCCACCGTAGATCGGCTGCACGCGGGAATCCAGGTAGTGCGTGGAGATCGGGTACTCCAGCATGAAGCCGTAGCCGCCGTGCAGCTGCAGAGCCTCGTTAACAACCTCGATCTGCAGCTCGGTGGTCTGGTACTTAGCCATCGCGCCGGTGACCTCGTCCAGGGTGCCGTTAACCTTCTCCATGATGCAGGCATCAACGAAGGACTGGGAGGTCTGGATGTTGGTAGCCATCTTGGCCAGCTCCCAGCGGTAAGCCTGGTGGTCGATCAGGCGCTGACCGAAGGTCTTGCGATCCTGAGAGTGCTTGTAAACCAGGTCGAATGCGCGGCGGGAGGTAGCGATGGAGCCCACGGCGATGGACAGACGCTCCTGAGCCAGGTTGGTGCGCAGGTAGCCGAAGGCAGCGCCCTCTTCGCCCAGCAGGTTCTCCTTCGGAACGCGGGTGTCCTCGAAGGACAGCTCGGCAGTGTCCTGGGACTTCAGGCCGACCTTCTTCAGCGGGCCGGTCTTGGTGTAGCCCTCCATGCCGTCCTCGACGATCAGCATGGAAACGCCAGCGCGACCCTTCTCCGGGTTGGTCACGACGACCAGCAGGGTGAAGTCAGCCTGAACACCGTTGGAGATGAAGGTCTTCGCACCGTTGACGATGTAGTCGCCGTTCTCGTCCTTCTTGGCGAAGGTGCGGATGCCAGCCAGGTCAGCACCTGCGCCCGGCTCGGTCATTGCCAGTGCGGCGATCTTCTCACCAGCACACAGCGGCTTCAGGAAACGCTCCTTCTGCTCGTCGTTGCCGAAGCGCTGCAGGTAGGGGATGACCAGGTCGTTGATGGTCTGGATGCCCACGATCACGGAACCGGAGTCAGCCTTTGCCAGCTCCTCGGTCAGCACAGCGTTGAAGCGGTAGTCGTTCTCCATTCCGCCGCCGCCGAACTGCTCCGGAGCCATCATGCCCAGCAGGCCCTGCTGGCCGGCCTTCTGGTACATCTCACGGTCGCAGTAGCCCTGCTCGTGCCAGCGGTCAACGTTCGGGGCGATCTCGGCCTTCACGAAGTCCGCGCAGGCCTCGCGGAACATGTTGTGCTCTTCTTCGAAAATGTTGCGTGGCAGGAAGTTCTTCATGGGTTCCTTTCAAACCAAGACGGTGGCGATTCGTGCGCTGGCCAGCGCGAAGGCCTTTAAACCCCGCGTGTAAATCTGACCAATTCTCGAAGCGCCAACGTCGGCTATTGAGATTTCTTGTGTCGCAGTTCGATATTACGCCAGCAGTGTGACGTGCATCTCTGCATTGCTTATGAGAATAGCATCTTTTAGGTGTAGAAGTACAAGAAATCCCCCAGATCGCGGGCGAAAATACACCGATGCTTTAGCGCTGTCGTCTTGCTTGGTGGCGCTAACTACCCCCACCTGGATTGGGGTATCTCAAAGTTCTGCAAAAACCCTGGTCATTTATTTAAACAACAAAGATGTTGCAAAAGTATTGACAACTCAGGTGAGGCTTGGCTAACCTCGCAGATGTGTCGCAGGCTAGTCACCTGAGGCGCACTGCAGTTGTGGAATATGTTGCAATGCTCGCGAAGGAGTTCAAAGCTGCCGGCGCAGACACTTACGCGTTAAGGGTTTTCTCTCTTCTCCCCGAAGTGCGTAGGTGCCGGTAGACACTTCTTCACCCCGAGTGTTGTGGTTGTTTCGTCCGGCCAACGTATGGCGCCAGACTCGTCACCTGGCCGCTATATCGGGCGAAGGGTTTTTAATGGCTCGTCACCATTGGAAACTACATAAAGCTGAAAGGCGGGGAAGGGTTCGATGTATCGGGCTCATCCCCGCCTTTCTCTTAATGACGCTGGCGTCTACGTCCGCTCGGTCGCCAGCTTATTCCGAGCCTCCCGCAGCCACTCGGGCTGCTTTTCCAGTAGCTCCTTGATGTCCGCCGTGGTGAGCGGCTTATCCATATCGTTAGCCTTCAAAGACGTGATGCTAATGCCCAACTTCCGCGCCACCTCCGGGCGTGGGTGTGGCCCTTCGCGGCGCAGAGTCTGCAGCCACTCGGGCGGGTTCTTCTGCAACTCCACGAACTGCTCGTGGCTCAGGGGTGTGTCTTGAAACTCCTGCGGAGTAGCGGGAAGGTAGATCCCCAGCTTCTTGGCTGCCGTGGCGGGCTTCATGGGTGGCCCGGACTTGGTACTCGGATTAGCGTCACTCATGACCATCATTCTAATGAAGCGCCTTATTATTGGTTCCATGCCCGAAGCTTCCGCCTCGCAGAATAAGCAGCGAACCCAAAAACCAACCCAGCACCAGCAGCCCCGTCAGCGCCAGCGCGTGAACCAGCAGCGGCATCTGAAGGTTGTGTTTAGCACGGGAGTGCAACCGGATAAATGGTTCCGGCGCTTCGACGAGAGGACACCGGGGTGGAAGGTCGCCAGCGCAGGTACCGATGATCCGCTGGCCTATGTCCGCGCGGGGCAGGCGGATGTGGCTCTAGTGCGGTTGCCAGCCGAGGGGTATGAGCGCCCGGCGGACATGCATGAGGTCGCCCTCTATGAAGAACAGACCGGGGTCGCCGCCCCAAAGGACCACCCGGCCAAGGTGATGGAGGCCATTGACTACAGCGAGCTCGTCGATGAGAAGCTGATGTATGTCACTCCGGCTAACGGCTGGGACGATATCGCCGCATTGCGCGAAGCCCTTCAGGTTGTCGCTGCCAATGTTGGTATCGCTATCGCGCCGCGCCCACTGCTGCGCGGAATTAACCAAGGCGGGGTAGTGCACCGGGATCTTTTTGGTATTGACGCCACCACGTGCCCGCGCACTCGCGTAGCCCTAATGTGGCGAGTCGAATCTGACAATGACGTCATTCAGGACTTCGTTGGGATATGTAAAGGACGCACAGCGGGCAGTTCGCGACAGGCGGCTAGTCGGGGGCGCGGTGGCGTCAATAAAAAGGCAGGTAGAGTGCAGAAAACGGCGAAGAAAAAGGCTGTGCGGACAGCTAAGCGTAGATAAAGAAACGATTGCAATTGAGTTAAAGATCATGCACGGCACGTGCATTTCCTCAAGGCCGTGATTAGGAATGGGTGGGTAGTGCTTTCGCACAATGCGAAGAGCAAAGAGAAAGGTTTAAATTAATGAACTCCAACAAGCGTTTCCGTCGTTCCGCAGTAGCACTGGCCGCTGGTGCATCCCTGGTATTCGGCGTTTCTGCATGCTCCGACGATGCTAAGGACAAGGCTGGCGACGCTGCCAACTCCGCTTCCGAAAAGGCTGGCGATGCAGCAGCTTCTGCTTCCGAGAAGGCCGGCGAGGCTAAGGACTCCATGACTGGCGAAAAGGGCTCCGAGTCCGAGGGTGCTGACGCTAAGGGCTCCGAGGGTGCCGACGCTGAGGGCGCAGGTTCCGAGGGTGGCGCTGAAGGTGAGGGCGAGAAGGTCAAGACCGCCAATGGTGAAGAGGTTGAACTGCCAAAGGACGTAAAGACCGCCTGGGATAACGAGGGCGGCGAGTCCGGCGCTTTCGGCAAGCTGACCGAGTACACCGAGGGCAAGAACGGCTCCCTGGCTACCTTCGAGAAGGGCTGGATCGCCAACTCTAAGGGCCACGGTGCAGTTCCGGTTATCGGCAAGATTGGCGAGACCTGGGTCAACGGTGGTGGCCTGGATAACGAGATCGGCCTGCCGACCGGCCCGGAGAAGGGCGACGCAGCCAACGGCTGGACCCAGTCCTTCGAGAACGGCACCATCAAGTGGGCTAAGGATGAGTCCGGCAAGTTCACCGACACGATCGAGAAGCGCTAAGAAAAAGCGCGGCGAACGCCGGAAGTTCTAACCTTCAAGTAGAACTTGATAACCCCAGGTGAGGGGCAGTAAATGCCTCCGATCCTGGGGCTTTTTCATGTTTACCCAGAGTTCATCTAACAACAATGTAATTTCCATGCAGCGCCCCTAGCGTCGAGGGTGTCCGAAGCAAGTCACACCTACCCACCTCATCCGCATTCCCCGGATGTAAAGCGTAGCTTTTGCGGCGTGGAACGTCCGGGTTAACTAACTCTTAATCCCTACAAGGAGCACCACCTCCATGACTTCCGCTGCGCCCACCGATCAGGCACATCAGAACTTCCAGGCTGAAGAGGCAATGAACGCTCATTCCGACGCAGAGCTTGGCCTACGCACTTACGTCCTCGACACCTCGGTGTTGCTGTCCGATCCCTGGGCATTGATCAAGTTTGCGGAACACCGCATCATCCTCCCCGTCGTCGTTATCAGTGAGCTGGAGGGCAAGCGCCACCACCCGGAACTCGGATGGTTCGCCCGTCAGGCTCTGCGCATGCTCGAGGACTTCCGCCAGGAGCACGGCCGACTGGACATGCCCAGCATCGTCAACGACATGGGTGGCACCGTCCAGGTAGAACTGAATCACGTTGACCAATCCGTACTGCCCACGGGGCTGCGGGGCGAACAGAACGATCACCGCATCCTGGCGTGTGCGCTGAACCTGCGCGCGGAAGGGCACAACGTCACCCTGGTGACTAAGGATGTGCCGCTGCGCGTGAAGGCTGGTGCGGTTGGTCTGGACGCCGACGAGTACCACGCGCAGGACGTGGTGCTGACCGGTTACAACGGTATGGCGCGGGCGGAGGTGCCCTCCGGCATTATCGACGAGCTCTACGACGTGGGAGAGGCCGATATCTCGGGTGCCTTGACCGTCGACGGGGAAGAAGTCGACGAACTGCCGATCCACTGCGGCTTGCAGCTCACTGCAGGCAGCCAATCCGTGCTGGCACGCTCCATGGGAGACGGCATGGTGCGCCAGGTTCCCACTGACCTGGAGGCCTTTGGAATCCGCGGCCGCAGCGCCCAGCAGCGAATTGCCCTGGACCTGCTTCTGGATAACGAGGTGGGCATTGTGAGCCTCGGCGGTTCGGCCGGCACGGGTAAGTCCGCCCTGGCGCTGTGCGCGGGCCTGGAAGCTGTGCTGGAGCGCGGAGAACACAAGCGCATTGTCGTTTTCCGCCCGCTCTATGCAGTTGGTGGCCAGGACCTGGGCTACCTGCCGGGCAGCGAAACCGAGAAGATGAACCCCTGGGCGCAGGCGGTGTACGACACCCTGGAGGGCGTGGTAAGCGACAACGTTCTGGAGGAGATCGACGCGCGAGGACTGCTGGAAGTGCTTCCGCTGACGCACATTCGCGGCCGCAGCCTGAACGACAGCTTCGTGATCGTGGACGAGGCACAGTCGCTGGAGCGAAACGTACTGCTGACCGTGCTGTCCCGCTTGGGGCGCAATTCCCGGGTGGTGCTGACCCACGATGTTGCCCAGCGCGACAACCTGCGCGTTGGCCGTCACGACGGCATCCAGGCGGTGATTGAGAAGCTCAAGAACAACCCTCTGTTCGCGCATATCACTCTGACCCGTTCCGAGCGTTCGGCGATCGCGGAGCTGGTTACGAACCTGCTGGAAAAGGGCTAGAAAGGGCTGGAAAGGGCTAGTTCGCTGAGAGCTACCACCGGTCAGGTGGCGCAAACCGTAGCTTGTGAGGCACAATTTCTTCCATGACTTCCGCGAATACCGCAGGCAACTCTGCGCAGGATAGCGCCGGTAAGGGCACGGACAAAGGTGCCAAGCAAGCAATCTCCATCCGTCTGATGGAAGAAAAGGACTACCCGCAGGTGCAGGCCATTCTGCAGACCGGAATGGACACTGGTGAGGCGACTTTTGAAGAAAACGCGCCGGAAGCGTGGGAAGACTTCATGCGCCACCGCCTGCCCGAGCTCTCCTTCGTTGCTATCGACACTGACCCCGCAGCAGCTCAGGCAGCGGGGCTGGGTGACGACGGGGAGAAGATCCTGGGGTGGATCACCGCCACTTCCGCCAGTCACCGCGACGTCTTCGACGGAGTGTTGGAAGACTCGATCTACGTCCACAAGGACGCTGCCGGAAAGGGCGTAGCGGGGAACCTTCTAGATCGCTTGCTCAAGGATGCCGCCGACCAGGGGCACTGGGCGATGCACTCCAGCATCTTCCCGGAGAACGAAGGCTCCGTGCGATTGCACCTGTCCCGTGGCTTCGAGCAGGTGGGAATCTTCCACTGCATGTCCCACATGAACTACGGTCCGAAGAAGGGCACGTGGCGCCACAACATGGTTATGGAGAAGATCCTGGAAGGCGGCCCCGCCTGGGAGTACTACCAGCAGAACCTGGAGCACTCCAAGGACGATGCCGCTGGCGAGTAAGTAGCCCTGGATAAGTAGCCACCGAATAGGTAGCTCGGGGCTACTCGACGGTCTCCTTAAGGTTGTCCTGGCGGACCAAGGTCAGGATCAGCGCGGCCAACACAGCCACCGGCGCCATCGCGCCAAGCACCGGAACCAGCGCATCGTTGTACGAGGTAGTAATGGCCTCGTGCAGCGGGACAGGAAGCGTGTCCACGATCTCCGGGGTTAGGCGGGCGCTGCCTCCACCCTGGAGCTTCTCCGCAAGCGGCGCCCCCTGTGGACCCAATTCCTGCAGCGCGCCGGGCACTCGCTGGCCCATGAGATCCGCCACGCGGTGGGTGAACAGCGAACCGATAATCGCAGAGCCCGCCGTGCCACCAATCTGGCGGAAGAAGTTATTCGAAGCCGTCGCAGTTCCCACCATCGAAATCGGGAAAGAGTTCTGCACAATAAGCACCAGGATCTGCATCGAAAGCCCCAGGCCAACACCCATAAGAGCCAAGACGAGGCCGAGGTGTAGTAGGGAATCGTGGGCGTCAAAAAGACCCATTAGAGCAACCGCAGTGGCGGCGACGAGCAGACCCGCGACGGGGAACCACTTGTAACGGCCGGTGCGGGAGACGTACTGGCCAGACGCGGTGGCCGTGACGATCATGCCCGCCATCATCGGGATCATCATCAGACCAGCCTTGGTGGGGGTCATGCCGTGAACCATCTGGATGTACGTTGGCATATACGCCAGTACGCCGAACATCACCACACCCGTGATCGTGCCCGCTACCGTCGTGACCACGAAGTTGCGGACGGTGAACAGCTGCATCGGGATCAGCGGTTCCTTGGCCTTTCGCTCGACCAGGACAAACAGGGTGGCCAGCGTGACAGCGGCGATGCCCAGGCCGATGATGACAGGGCTGGACCAGGCGTAATCGCGGCCGCCCCATGTAAGTAGTAGGATCAGTGAGCTCGTAGCGCCGGCCATCAACACGGTGCCGGGAACATCCAGGTTCGCGCCCTTCCCGCGCTTCGGCAGTTGGAGGTTGAAGCCGACCATCAGCAGCGTAATGACAGCCAGCGGCACATTGAACCACAAGGCCCAACGCCAACCCGGGCCGTCGGTGAAGAAGCCACCCAGCAGCGGACCTAGCACGGAACTTAAGCCGAACACGCCGCCCATGATGCCCATGTAGCGTCCGCGGTCGCGGGCGGGGACGACGTCGGCGATGATGGCCTGCGCGCCGATCATTAGGCCACCGGCGCCGAAGCCCTGCACGCCACGGGCGACGATCATCATGTTCATGCTCTGGGCGAGGGCACCGATTACCGAACCCGCAAGGAACAGAGTGACCGCGACCAGGTACAGAGGCTTGCGACCCATCTGGTCGCCCAGCTTGCCGTACACAGGCATGGCGATAGTCATAGTCAACAGGAAGCTGGTGATGACCCAGCTCATCTTGTTCGCGCCGCCGAGTTCACCGACGAGGGTAGGCAGGGCGGTGGAGAAAATCATCTGCCCCAGCGAAGACATCAGCATGCCCAGCATCAGGCAGCCGAAGACTAGTGGGACGTTGTTGTGGTTTTCCTGGCGTTGCTTCTCCGCCGCTTCGAGACGTGCCTTGGCCGCTGCGGCTTGGGTGCGAGTGTCGCTCACTGACGGTCCTCCTGGTTCTGATTCTGAGATGTTTTATCTGCGATGTGTTCGTTGGTTGGCTCTATGGCCGTGAAGATCTGCTGCAGCCCCGCAAGAGCAATGTCGAAGTCCTTTGTGCTGGTCAGGGTTCTGCCGCTGCGTGTTGCCGATGTTGCCGCGGCCCACTGTACCGTCGTTGCCGCGGTGACGATGAGGTGTGCTTCCTCCATCACCTCGAGCTGGGTGCAGCGGTTGCCGGGGTGGTTCTCTAGGTTCCGGCACACTGCTTCGGCGAGGTCGCTGCGCAGCTTTTCGTAGCTAGCGAGCTTTGCCAGTGCCAGGCTGGGGAATCTCTTTATTATTTGGGATCGACGCCACCGTATCGACTCCGCCAATTCCGGATCAAGGTTGGCATTGTCCGACTTTCGAGCTTCCTCGAGACGCTTCTTGGTCAACATGTCGTAGAGGTATTGCGGCAGGCTGCCTTGGGTGGGGGAGAAGTTCTCGAGCTTGTCGAAGTCGTCCTCGGTGAGCAGGGGAGGTTGCTTACCGACCGCAACGTGTTCCTTCGAGGAGAAGTAGTTGAAGAAGGTGCGACGGCTGATGTCGGCTGATTCGCAGATTTCCTCCAGTGTGACTCCATCAAAGGAACGATCGAGGAAGAGGCGGGTGGCCTCGTCCTCGATTCGCAGCCTGGTTTCCAGGCGTTTGCGCTCGCGCAGCCCCATGGGTGCGGGCTCCGTGGGATCCGTGGAATCCAAGGGCTCCGTGGGGCCCGTGGGATCCGAGGGCTCCGTGGGATCAGAACAGATTGATTGCATCACTTGGTCAAACTTACACCCAGTGCAAAGTTTTAACCAGTGCAATGTTTGTGTAGTTTTTCATACAGGATTTCTGGGTGTGTTGTGGCTAACTATTGGGCCGGCGGGGGCGTTGTTGCGAGTGTGCTAAGACTCGCGTGGCGGCGAGACGCCGGAAAATGGCACTCCGGCAGGCCAAATGTCGGAAATGCTGCAAAGTCTTGTTGGGGCACGTTTCCAATAATGTAAAAGCGCAGGTCACAGGGTTTCTATCAAAGGTGTCGAATTAGGTGAGGGGGAGTTTTGCAACTTTTCCGACATTTATGAAATGTGTGGTGCTGATATGGTTGGCGGCGGCTCGCGATTTGGGTGCAGAGAGGCTGAATGTCGTTAGAACGAGAATGGGTTAATGGAAGCGAATGCCAGTAATGTAAAATGCCAGGTCAGAGCGTTTTGATTCTTCGGTTCCGGGCGCACGCGTTTCCATATTCCCGTTCTAGCGACATATCGGTGTCGCGGAAGGTTAGCGAGGGGTGCGGAAGGCTAGCGAGGAGTGCGGAGGGCTAGCGAGGGGTGCGGCAGGCTAGCGAGGGGCGCGGCAGGCTGGCGAGGGGTGCGGAAGGCTGCAGAATGCAAGGTCAAGGCGGGGAGGGAGTGAATTCCTCGATCTGGGCATAGAAAAACCGCTGGTGTTCCCAGGGAGACAGAAGCCCGATCTAGCGGGAAGCCAGTCTCAACAGGAAAACATCAACGGTGAAGTTAGCAAGCGGGGCTGCTGGACCACGGTGATGGGCGTCAGTTGCGCCAGCCGCCAGCAGCGCCAGCTGGACCACGGTGATGGGCGCCAGCCGCCAGCCGCCAGCCGTGCCAGCGCCTACTTGTCGCGGTCGGTGTTGGCCATAGCCAGGACGTCGAGGCGCTTGTCCAGCTCCTCTTCCGTCAGCTTCTCGCCGTCGACAAAGCCCAGGTCAATGACCGTCTGGCGGATGGTCTTGCCTTCCTTCAGCGCAGTCTTAGCAACCTTAGCCGCATTCTCGTAGCCAATGGCAGAGTTCAGCGGGGTCACGATGGACGGGGAGGACTCAGCCAGAGTGCGCATGCGCTCCTCGTTCGGCTCGATGCCGTCGACCAGCTTCTCTGCGAACACGCGGGCGGTGTTGGCCAGCAGCTTCGCAGACTCCAGTACGTTGCGGGCCATCATCGGGATGAACACGTTCAGCTCGAACGCGCCCTGGGAACCGCCGAAGGCAACGGCAGCGTCGTTACCGATGACCTGCGCAGCAACCTGGGTTGCGGTCTCACACAGAACCGGGTTGACCTTGCCCGGCATGATGGAGGAGCCCGGCTGCAGGTCCGGCAGGTGGATCTCGCCCAGACCAGTCAGCGGGCCGGAGCCCATCCAGCGGATGTCGTTAGCGATCTTGTTCAGGGAGATCGCGATGGTGCGCATAGCGCCGGAGAACTCCACCAGGCCATCGCGGTTAGCCTGTGCCTCGAAGTGGTTCTCGGCCTCGCGCAGCTGCTCCACGCCGGTCAGCTTCACCAGCTCGGCGGTGACGTTGGCGCCGAAGTCAGCCGGGGTGTTCAGGCCGGTGCCGACTGCGGTGCCACCGATCGGCAGCTCGCCCAGGCGCGGCAGGGTGGCCTCAACGCGCTCGATGCCTGCGGCGATCTGGCGGGCGTAGCCGGAGAATTCCTGACCCAGGGTCACCGGAACGGCATCCATCAGGTGGGTGCGGCCGGACTTCACAACGGTCTCCCACTCCTTGGCCTTCTTAGCCAGGGAGTCGTGCAGCACCTTCAGACCCGGGATCAGGTCGTTCACAGCAGCCTCGGTAGCGGCCACATGGGTTGCGGTCGGGAAGGTGTCGTTGGAGGACTGGCCCATGTTCACGTGGTCGTTCGGGTGGATCTCCACGCCGTTGTTCTTGGCGATGGAGGCGATGACCTCGTTGGTGTTCATGTTGGAGGAAGTACCAGAGCCGGTCTGGAAGACGTCGATCGGGAACTCAGCGTCGTGCTTGCCCTCACCGATCTCCTTAGCAGCGGCGATGATCGCGTCCGCCTGCTCGTCGGTCAGCAGGCCACGGTCCTTGTTCACCTGCGCGCAGGCCGCCTTCAGCAGACCCATCGCGCGGATCTGTGCGGACTCCAGCGGACGGTCGGAGATCGGGAAGTTCTCCACGGCACGCTGCGTCTGTGCACGCCACAGAGCCTTGGCGGGAACCTTAACCTCGCCCATCGTGTCGTGTTCAATGCGGAATTCTTGCTCGGTCATTCTTTCATCACCTTTATCTTTATTGCTTTTTGACGCCTCCCGCTTCGAACCCGTCCAGGCTCAGCAGCGGAAACGCACAGAAGCGGATTGGTCTTCGTGCCCCGCACGGACACCGCCCAATCTACCTAAAAGGCCTGCTGCGCGGTGGAGGCGTGGGGGCGTCCAAAAAAGAGCTAGTTACGGGTGTAATCCAGCACGGAGTAGGACTGCAGCTTCGCCAGCTGGTGCTGCGACTCGATGAAGCGGATCGTGCCGGAGCGAGAGCGCATGACCAGGGAGCGGGTGGTAGCGGAGTTGTGGTGGTAGGACACACCCCGCACCATGTCGCCGTTGGTCACGCCGGTGGCGACGAAGTAGCAGTGCTCGGAATTCACCAGGTCGTTGGTGGTCAGCACGCGGTCCAGGTCGTGGCCAGCGTCCAGAGCCTTCTGGCGCTCGGCCTCGTCCTTCGGCCACAGCTTGCCCTGGATCTCGCCACCCATGCACTTCATGGCGGCGGCGGCGATAACGCCCTCCGGGGTGCCGCCGATGCCCATCATGATGTCCACGGAGTTGGTGGCGTTATCCTGCGCGGTGGCCACTGCGCCGGCCACGTCGCCGTCGCCGATCAGGCGGACCTTCGCGCCGGCCTCGCGGATCTCGCGGATCAGGTCTTCGTGGCGCGGACGATCCAGCACGACGACGGTGATGTCGCCCGGCACGGTGCCCTTGGCCTTGGCAACGGCCTTGATGTTGTCGGCGACAGGAGCGTCGATGTCGACCTTGCCCACGGCCTCCGGGCCAACGGCGATCTTCTTCATGTAGAACACGGCGGACGGATCGTACATGGATCCGCGCTCGGCCGCGGCGATGACGGAGATCGCGTTCGGGCGGCCCTCTGCCATCAGGGTGGTGCCGTCCACCGGGTCGACGGCGATATCTACTGCCGGGCCGTTGCCGGTGCCCACGTGCTCACCGTTGAACAGCATGGGGGCTTCGTCCTTTTCGCCCTCGCCGATCACAACAACGCCGTCCATCTCCACGGAGTTGATCATCTGGCGCATTGCATCCACAGCGGCGCCGTCGCCGGACTCCTTCTGGCCACGTCCGACCCACTTTCCGGAGGCCAGTGCGGCTGCTTCGGTCACGCGAACCAGTTCCATCGCCAGGTTGCGGTCCGGGGCGTCCGGATTGGGGGAAACAGCAGGGGTGTGCGCTTCAGTCGACATGATCTTCCAGCTCTTTTCTATTGCTGATAGGTAATCGTTTCTATTCCTCTTCTATTGTGCCCTATTTCCTCCGGGCGTTGCTTTAGCCTGCGCTTTGTGTGGTGTTGGCTAGCCCTACCCAGGGTTAATTTGGCCGTGTAAGCGGGGGCAATGCGATAATGGCGGGCGTGCAGATTCAAAAGCCCCGCGCGTTTCAATCCACCAAGGACATTGTGTTGTCCTTGGTGGTGTTGTTGTTTGCTACGTTCCTGACGGTTGGGTTCACGGGACTGTGCTCTTTTAAACCGGGTGAGGCGGATCGTTCCGGTCCGGTGCAGGAGGTCGATGCGGACTCGGTGCTGCAGATGGACGCCCGCAGCCTCAGCTTCCCCATCCGCAACCCAGACATGCCGGATAACTGGGTAGCGAACTCCGTCCGTCGTGTGTCGGTCGGCAAGGAGCCGTCGAGCCTGGTCGGCTGGGTGATCGACGGGGAGAACTACATTTCCCTAACTCAGACGGGCGCGGACTACAAGGCCGCGACCCAGCCCGATGATGAGGTGCGAGAGGAAACGGGAACCGAAACCACCGGGGACGTCGAGTGGCACGTCTTCACCGGCGACGATGCCCGCCCGCTGTGGGTGGCCGATCTGGGTGACGTGCGCCTGATCCTCGAGGCGATGGCCACGCCTGAGCAGACTCGCACGGCTGCGGAGAGGGTCGCCCAGACCGACCCGATCGATGTTGGCGCGACGGCCAGCCAGGCCGCAGACGGTGGCGTCAAGAAATAGGCGAACAACTGGCTCGACGGTGAACTAGCCCTCGCCGTCGGTTTCAGCGTTACGCGCCTCGCGCTGCTGTAGCGCCTGCTCGATGCGCTTGGATGCGCCGTTGAGATAGTCCTCGCAGTACGCGGCCAGTTCCTCACCGCGTTCCCAGTAGTTCAGCGACTCGTCGAGGCTCATCTGACCGAGCTCGAGGATCTTCACCACTTCGATGAGCTCGTCCCGTGCCTGCTCGTAGCTGAGCTGCTCTAGCGGGCGGAACTTCTGCTGTTCTGTGCCGTTTGCTGCGGTGCCGTTCTGTGCCATTGTTCTATGCCTTTTCTGTATCTGTATTGCTGTTGTTTGTGTTGTTGTCTGTGCCGTTTTTATTCATGACGCCCCCAGGCGCAGCCTGCACACCCATCGCCGCGACCGTGATGGACCCGTCGGGGACACGGATCCGCAGCTGCGAACCTGGATTGACTTGATCCACGGTTGTCACCACCTGCGCCCCGGACTTATCCCGCGGAATTACCTGCACGATAGAGTATCCGCGGGCGAGCGTCTGCGAAGGCCCCAGGGCGTTGACCTGAGCTTTCAGGGATTCAATGGAGGAGCGCAGCGAGCGCACGTGAACCCCTAGCGCACGGTCCTTGCGCTGCAATGCCTCCGCAATGATGTCTTTCTGGTGCGTGACCGGCAGACTCGGATCAGCCATGACGGGGCGGGTACGGAGCTGAGCGAGCCCTTTGCGCTCGTGAGCCACCCAGTTGCGCAGCGCGCCGGCACTTCGCTGGCGAGCCTCGCTGACTATCCGCAGCTCTTGCACGACATCCGGCACCACCGTCTTCGCCGCGTCGGTGGGGGTGGCAGCGCGGACATCGGCCACGTAATCCAGCAGCGGATTGTCCGGCTCGTGGCCGATAGCGGAGACCACGGGGGTGCGCATGCGGGAGACCTCGCGCACCAGAGATTCCTCGGAGAACGGCAGTAGGTCCTCCACCGAACCGCCACCACGGGCAACGATGATGACGTCCACCGTGGGGTCATTCTCCAGCTCCTGCAACGCGGCAACCACTTGTGGCACGGTTTTCGGCCCCTGCACTGCCGTGTTGATGGTGCGGAAGCGCACCGCGGGCCAGCGCCGCTTGGCAACCTCCATGACGTCGCGCTCAGCCGCCGACGCGCGCCCCGTAATCAGCCCGACGGTAGTCGGAAGGAACGGCAGCGGGGTTTTCAGCCGTGGGTCAAAAATGCCCTCGGCGAACATCGCCTTCTTCAGCTGCTCAATCTGGGCCAGCAACTGCCCGATGCCCACCTGGCGAATCTCGGTGACCCACAGGGAAAAGCTGCCGCGCTTGGAATAGAACGACGGCTTGCCGTGGACAACGATCCGATCGCCGTCCTTGACCGGGGAGGGCAGGTTCGTGAGCGCACTGGTTTCCACTGTCAGGGAGACCGACGCCTCAATGTTCACATCCCGCAGCGTGATGTAGGAAAACCGCCAGGAGCTCTTCATGTTGACCTGGGTGACCTGACCTTCGACCCAAATGAACCCCAGTTTCTGGATCCAGTTTTTGACCTGGTCGTTCAGCTGCCCGACCGCCCAAGGGGCCTCTGCAGAATTAGCAACGCTCATAGTTCTGCATTCTAAAAGACGGCCCGGACACCGGGGATGGGAAGTGCAAGGTACTTCCATTACGATGGGTCACATGACTGCCTCTACTACTGAGACAACCGTTCAGCCAGCCACCGACGCACATTCCGGTGCTGATGTCACCGCAACCGCCAGCGCAGCAAAGAAGGTCTACCTTGCTGCTCCGCGTGGTTATTGCGCAGGTGTCGACCGCGCTGTCGAAACGGTCGAGAAGGCTCTGGAGAAGCACGGTGCGCCGCTGTATGTGCGTAAGGAGATCGTGCACAACAAGCACGTGGTGAAGACTTTCGAGGATCGCGGTGTGATCTTCGTCGACGAGACCACGGAGATCCCTCACGGTTCCAACGTTGTGTTCTCTGCTCACGGTGTATCGCCCGCTGTGCACGAGGAAGCTCGCCAACTGGAGCTGAAGACTTTTGACGCCACGTGCCCGCTGGTCACCAAGGTTCACCATGAGGTGAAGCGTTTCGCCAAGCAGGGGTATCAGATCGTTTTGATCGGCCACCACGGCCACGAAGAGGTCGAGGGCACCGCCGGCGAAGCTCCGGATATTGTCCACCTGGTCGATGGCGAGGCAGATGTTAACGCGCTGGAGTTCCCAGAGGACACGAAGCTTGTCTGGCTATCCCAGACCACGCTCAGCGTTGATGAGACGATGGCGACCGTGAAGCTGCTGCGCGAGAGGTTCCCCCACATCCAGGATCCGCCGTCTGACGATATCTGCTATGCCACTCAGAATCGCCAGGTAGCGGTGAAGGCGATTGCGCCGAAGGTGGAGCAGATGATCGTGGTGGGTTCCCAGAACTCCTCTAATTCCAAGCGGTTGGTTGAGGTTGCTTTGCAGCACGGTGCGCAGGACGCTCACCTGGTTGATTATGCAGAGCAGGTTGACCCGGCCTGGCTCGAGGGCGTGACTAGCGTCGGGGTGACCTCGGGCGCTTCCGTGCCGGAGATCCTCGTCCGCGGTGTTCTGGAGCTACTGGCGGAAAAGGGATTCGGTGAGGTCGAGGAAGTCACCACGGCGACGGAAGACCTGATCTTCTCCCTGCCGCGCGAGCTGCGCCCGGCGCGCACGCAGAAATAACCGCACGCAGAAATAACGCAGAAATACATCCCAAAAAGCTGCATTAAAACTGCAGTAAGCAGCGCGGCGGGATGTTTCGCTAGTCCCGCTCGTCGTCGAGGAAGTGCCTGGGGGATACTCGACGCTCAGGGAAAGGCACGCGGCGCCGCTGCGCACTGTTGCGAAGCTGCTCGGAGCTTCGCGTCACGGGGCTTCGAGATTCAGTGCTCCGAGGCTCAGTGCTCCGAGGTTCAGTGCGGCGAGTTTCAGCGCCACGGCTTTCACTATGGCGCGCCGTATCGCCACGGGACTCAGAAGCACGGCTTGTTGAACCGCGGGACGGTTCACCGCGGTAGGCGTCAGTATCATCGCGAGAATCCCTGTACACCTGGCTGCGCGCCTGCGAACGCTGCTTCGCACGACCATAAGCCTCCACGTTGCTGCGGTCGGATTCGCTACGGCGGCGGCGCTGCATCTCCAGTCGCGCGGCCTGGCGCGTGAGGGATTCGCGGTAATTCCACCAGCGGAACACAGCAATGATCACCGCAATGAGGAACGGGAACAGCAGCCACAGAAAGTGCTCGATGGCGGGGTAGATCGAGGTAATGACCTTCGTTTTCCGGCTCGCTATCGTTGCGGCACCGGAGCTGAACCAGCCAATGAGCAGCGATCCAAACAGGAAGTACAGCGGGTAAGAAGCTACCGAAAGGAACAATCCGCGCGGCTCCACGAAGATCGTCGAGACAATCATCGCCACCGCGAACAGCGCAAAGAAACTGGTGGGGATAGTCGTATCGCCCTTCGCCAGAACCAGGCCGGTGAAAATCACCGCGAGCATGACAAGCACGGGCGCCCAGACGGGGAACCAATGCGATGGGGTTTCGCCGGAGATCAGATCGGCGCCCCCACGGCTCCCGCCGACACGTCGCGCGGAGCGACTATCGCCCCGCAGCGAGGCTCTGGTGCGGCTACTGCTTCTCGTTCGACTGCTTTCGGTCACGGGGTAATGCTACTTCGTTGCTGTGAGTTACTCGTTATTGCCACGGAAGGACTTGAGGATCGACTGCATCTTACCGCGGATGTTCGCCGCCGCTTCGCGGGGGAATGACGCCCCTTCGTCCCCGTCGGCAGTCTCTTCAGCGGGGGCGCTGGACGTGGCCTTGGTGGTGTTTTCTTTCGCTCCCTCGGCGGTGTGGCCCTCCGACTGAGAGTTGTTTAGCATCATGGCCTTGCGCAGTTCCTGCCAGCGCTGAGCTGCACGTTCCGACTGCTCGCCGGTCAGGGAACCGGCTGTGGTGGCGAATTCGATATCCCGCGACGTCTTTTCGCCAGTGGCCAGATCCGTTAGGTCGCCCATGTAGCGCAGGATAACGGCGATCATCGCTGCGCAAGGCACAGCAAGGAAGGCGCCGATGATGCCGAACAAAGTGGAACCCAGGGTGACGGATAGAAGGATGATGACCGGGTGGACGTTCATGGCGCGGGACTGCAGCACCGGCTGCAGAATATTGCCTTCCAGCTGCTGGACAGCGATGACCAGCAGCAGCGCCATGACGGCGGTGTTGAAGTCCACTGCCACCAGTGCGATCAAGACGGACAGGGCGCCCGCGACGAACGCGCCGACCATGGGGATGAATCCGCCGAAGAAGGTCAGGATGGCCAGAGGGCCGGCCAGGGGCACGTTTAGCAGTACCAGGCCAAGGCCGATGAAGACGGCATCGATGGCGGAGACGATGGCCTGGGTGCGGATGAAGCCGCCCAGGGTGTTCCAGCAGCGGGTCAGAACCTCAGTGAGGTGCCAGCCGACACGGCGACCGGTGACGCGGCGCAGCATCGGCAGGAAGTTCTCGCCGTCCTTCAGGAAGAAGAAGGTCAGCACCAACATGACGAACATGGTGACCAGCAGGGAAGCGGTCTCAGTACCGAAGGCAGCGATGCTTGTCGCAATATCGCCGGACTTATTCTGCAGCCAATCGGTGATCTGCTGAACTCCGTCGTTGAACTGGCTTTCCTGCAGGTTCACAGGTGGGCCCTGCAGCCAGTCCTGGATACGGCCGATACCGTCGCTGGCCTGGTTGACGATCGTCTTGCCCTGATCCACGGCGCTCGGCGCGATAGCGGCAAAGGTGCCGATGATGAGGGCGAAGAAGCCCAAAATTGTGATGAGCACTGCCAGGCTGTTGGGAACCTTTGCCTTGCGGAGCAGGCGAACGACCGGCCACAGAACGGTACACACAATCACCGACAGGCAGACCGGCAGGATGCCCGCCCACAGCTTGCCGAACACCTGGAATCCCAGGTAGAGCGCGGCGGCAATGATGATGAAGCGCAGGCACCAGCCCGCAAGCCAGCGACCTGTGGTGCCAATAACCTCGGCGCGGTCACGCAACTCGGGGTTCAGTTCCTCGTCGATGGCCGACTTTTTGGAGGATTTATTGGCCTTCTTCTTGGCCTTCGCCGCGCGAGAACTCAGACCCGGGTAATCGTCGGTTTCAGCCTCGCCGTTCGGTTCGTGATCCTTTGCGAGGGGCTTTTCCATGCCGGTCGTTGCGCGGGCGCTGTTGCGATTCTGGACGAAAGAATCGCCCTTTTCCTCCACAGTAGGTGCGGTCTCTGCCCGCTTGGCTTCGACCAGCTTGGCTTCGGGAGAATCGGGGCTGACCGTCGGATGCCTGGCAGCTTCGGGTTCGTTGGCGAACTGGCCATGACCTAGTCGCTCTTCATCTTTATCGTCACCCGGGATAGGGATGTTTTCGGTATCCATACGGTGGGAACCCGCGATAAAGTCTGCGAAATCACGGCCATCCTTGTCAGGAAAGGACCTGTCGTGGGGGTTCTGGGAGTTCATTCTCCCCATTCTGCCTCACGCAGGTCCAAAACGGGAGTTAATTATGCCCTCCCGGGGCATGTTATCGGGCGATGGTGGACGCGCTTTCCGCCAATAGCGATTCGTTGTCCGTGCCGGGTGCAGAACCCAACTCGCCAGTGGTGTTGTCATCAGTTTTAGCGAGCATGAGGACCGCGGCTACAAGCCCGCCCCAGATCACAAGAATGAACAAAGCCATCAGGAGGATAGCGGGGCCGGTCATGACAGTTCCTTTCCTTCGTCAGCGGTGGGGGCTGAGGTGGGCGTCGATAAAGGGTTTGGCACACCACTCGGGCGGCCCTTCGGAGGTACGCCGTAGTCCGAGCTCGGCAGACCATCGAGGATCTGGTTACCGCGGAAGGGCAGGAGGCTCCACAGAACTGCACCGACACCGATGATGATCAGCACCAACCAGCCGAAGGCGAAGATCGTTCCTGATTCATAGCCCTCGTAGCCTTCGCTGATGAGGGTGCGGACCTCCTCGACCAGGAAGTAGAGCAGCACCGCAGGGGTGATTGCGAACACGCAAGCCTGCCAGACGATACCCAGACGCAGCTCCGATACGGCGTTGATGTGCTGCGCGATCTCGTTGCGGCGCCCCTGGATCCAGCCAATGGTCAGCACCGCGGCGATCGCACAGATAACGATGCCCAGGTTGTTGGTGAACTTATCCATGATGTCCAGGGTGATCATTCCGGACGTGGTGGAAAAGAGCAGGCAGGACACGACAGCCATGAGGCCGCCGACGCTGATGGAGGCAACCTCGCGAGAAAGGTTCAACTTATCGCGTACCGCAGAGATCACAACCTCCATGATGGAGATCAGAGAGGTGATACCTGCCAGGAACAAGGAGCCGAAGAAGAGCACACCGAACAGGGACCCCATCGGCATTTCGTTGATGATTGTCGGGAAAGCGATGAAGGCCAAGCCAATGCCGCCGGAGACCGATTCCTCGACAGAGGTTCCAGACTGGGCAGCCATGAAGCCCAGGGTGGCGAACACGCCGATGCCGGCCAGCACCTCGAAAGAAGAGTTAGCGAAGGCAGTAACCATACCCGTGCCGGTCAGGTTGGTGCGTGGCTTCAGGTAGGAGGCGTAGGTGATCATGATGCCGAAGCCGATGGACAGGGAGAAGAAGATCTGGCCATAAGCGGCGATCCACACCGAGGTATCGGTCAAAACGCTCCAGTCCGGAGTGAAGAACGCGTTGAGACCATCCGCGGAGCCTTCGAGGAACAGTGCGCGCACTACCATCACTAGGAACAACACGATGAGTACAGGGACGAAGAACATCGTGATTCGCCCGATGCCTTCGTTAATGCCGCGGGCGAGGATGAAGATGCATGCCACCCACACGGCGATCATGACCAGCAGAATCGGGAGGACGACGTCGCCGGTCCAGGCGGAGGAGGAATCAACCTTGAGGAACTCCTCCAGGAAATATGTTTCCGCGTTGTCGCCCCAGGTCTTGGGGATGGAGTTCCAGGTGTAGATGCCGGCCCAGGCGATGATGGCGGCGTAATACACCGCGATGAAGAAGTTGACGCCAACCTTGAGCCAGCCGATAGACTCAGCAAACTTGCCAGTGCGGCGGAAGGTTAGGGGAGTGGAGCCACGGAAGCGGTGCCCCATAGCTAGGTCGAACCAGAGCAGCGGAATACCCGCGCTGAGAAGAGCGACCATGTAGGGAATCAGGAAGGCGCCGCCACCGTTATCGTATGCGGCGTAGGGGAAACGCCAAATATTGCCCAAGCCGACCGCAGAACCGATCGCGGCCATCAGGAATACAAGGCGGGTATTGAAAGTTTCCCGTCTCTGACGGGGATTAGCTTCGGAGGTAGTCATAAGAGGTGCATCTTTCTCGCAGGCAACCCGCGGGCAGCTCAAGAGGGCGAAGGAGATGAAGAGGATGGGGTTTCAAGGCTTCGGGGGTGGTGAAACCTCAAGGTTTTCTAAGGTGCAATCACTATACGACTCAGCGGGGGTGCTAATAGTGGGTTTTCACAATTTTTCGTTCAGATTTACTACCCGGAGTGAGGGAAATGGGTAGGGGGGCTGGGCGGGAGTGCTGGAATGGGCGGCGGTGGGCAGCGGTGGGCGTCCATAAAAAGATCAATAAAAAGGCATAAATAGAGCAACAACGATAAGGGCGCGTTGGAGGGCGCGACGGCCGGGCGATAGGATGGGGCACGTGACTCTTACTCTTGGAATCGTCGGCCTGCCCAACGTGGGCAAGTCCACGCTGTTTAACGCCCTGACCCGCAACGATGTTCTGGCTGCGAACTACCCGTTCGCGACCATCGAGCCCAACGTGGGGCTGGTGGAGCTGCCGGACCCACGCCTGACGCGCCTGGCCGAGATCTTTGAATCCGAGCGCATCCTGCCTGCGACTGTCTCCTTCGTAGACATCGCCGGCATCGTGAAGGGTGCTTCCGACGGTGAGGGCATGGGTAATGCCTTCCTGGCGAACATCCGTGAGGCGGACGCGATCTGCCAGGTGGTGCGTGCGTTCTCCGACGACAATGTGATCCACGTTGACGGTCGAGTGGACCCCGCCAGCGACATTTCCGTCATTGAGACGGAGCTGATCCTGGCCGACCTGCAGACTGTGGAGAAGGCTCTTCCGCGCCTGGAGAAGGAAGCGCGCAAGAACAAGGAGCTGGCCGAGCAGGTCGAGGGGGCTAAGAAGGCTCAGGCGATCCTGGAGGATAGCCGCACGCTGTCGAGCGCCGCGGCGCAGGGGGAGATCGACCTGGCGACCGTACGCGACCTGCACTTCCTGACGGCCAAGCCGTTCCTGTACGTGTTTAACTCCGATGAGTCTGTGCTGACCGATGACGCCAAGAAGGCGGAGCTGCGCGAGCTGGTGGCTCCGGCGGACTGTGTGTTCCTGGACGCCGCGACGGAGGCGGACCTGCTGGAGCTGGACGACGAGGAAGCGGCTGAGCTGCTGGAATCTGTCGGCCAGACCGAGCCGGGGCTGCAGACGCTGGCGAAGGCTGGGTTCGCAACGCTGGGCCTGCAGACCTACCTGACTGCTGGGTCGAAGGAAGCCCGCGCATGGACGATTCACCAGGGTGATACGGCCCCGCAGGCGGCCGGCGTGATCCACACGGACTTCGAAAAGGGCTTCATTAAGGCCGAGATCGTGGCCTTTGAGGACCTGGACGAGCTTGGTTCCATGGCGGAGGCTCGCGCCCACGGCAAGGTTCGCCAGGAAGGCAAGGACTACGTGATGGCCGACGGTGACGTGGTGGAGTTCAAATTTAACGTTTAACGCGGGGTGGAGAAGCTCCTCCTGCACGTTACTTCTGATACCGCTGACCTTTCGATCGCAGGCATTGAGCCCCGTGACCGACAACAAGTTCGAGTCGATCCAGCTAGCTGGCCTGCTGGATGAGGATAAACTCGCGGGCGGCATGCGCGTGAAGCTGACCAGTCTCGATGGGGAGTTTATGGAGGGATGATCGATTGGCTGAGCATCACACTGCCATCGTTGTTGGTGGTGGCCAGTCCGGTTTAGCCACGGCCTACTACCTGCGGCGCTTCAAGGTGGACTTTCTGGTCCTGGACAACCAGGAGGAACCTGGTGGAGCGTGGTTGCACGCGTGGCCTTCACTGACGCTTTTCTCCGCCGCGGGGTTCTCCAATCTGCCCGGCTGGCCGATGCCGCAGTACCCGGGGTACCCGCCGGCACGCCATGTCATCGACTACCTCGAACACTACGAACGGCGCTACGACCTTCCGGTTCGGCGCCCAGTGCACGTTCGCAGAGTGTCCCATGAGGGAGGGATGTTCTACCTAGATTCGACCGTCGGTCAATTCACAGCGGAACACGTTGTCGCGGCCACAGGCACGTGGTCCGCGCCCTTCGTGCCCCACTATCCCGGCACCTTCCGCGGCCGCCAGTGGCACTCGTCGACCTACCCCGGTCCCGAACCATTCCGCGGCGCGAAGGTCGCGGTGGTCGGTGGGGCGAACTCGGGTGCCCAGATCGCTGCCGACCTCATCGGGACGTCGGAGGTCACATGGTTCACGCTTGAGGAGCCTCGCTGGATGCCTGATGATGTCGATGGCCGTGATCTTTTTCTCCGCAGTCGCCGCCGGATTCTCGGCGGCGATTCCGGCCCGAACCTCGGGGACATTGTCGCGCTTCCTCATTTACGTGAGCTCCGCGACTCCGGCCAGCTCACCGCTACCCCCATCTTCGATAGCTTGAGCGAGCTCGACCACGACCATCTGATCTGGTGCACTGGTTTCCGTCCGGCCCTCGGCCCATTCCGCGACCTCATGCGTGGCCGCGAAACCGCAGTGAAGAATCTGCATCTAGTCGGTTATGGCAACTGGACCGGCGACGGATCGGCAACCCTGATGGGTGTGGGGCTCTTTGCCAAACACACTGCCCAGGTAGTCGCGGACCGTGTCGATGAAGCTCGGCAGCAAAAGTTTTGAGGCGACGCTTGGTCCCTAAGCAGCTCGATCCTTCCAAGATCCGCGCTGGAGAGCCAGCGCGCTGGGCGAAGGTGTGTCTCAGCGTTTCGCTCGTGCAGCCCGCAGGCCGTTCAAGATCACGATGACTTCGGCGACTTCGTGAACCAACACGACGGCGGCCAGGCCCAGCACACCGCTGATCGCCAGTGGCATCAACACGATAATGATGGCCAGAGACAGCACGATGTTTTGGTTGATGATCCTGCTGCCTCGGCGGGCGTGCTGCAGCGCCTGCGGGATCAGCCGGAGGTCGTGGCCAGTGAAGGCGACGTCAGCGGAGTCGATCGCGGCGTCAGAGCCGGTTGCTCCCATCGCAATGCCCACCGTTGCGCCCGCCAGTGCCGGCGCGTCGTTGATGCCGTCGCCGATCATCGCCGTCGGCGTCTTGGAGGAGAGTTCGGCGACGATGCTTGCCTTGTCCTCCGGGCGCAGCTCGGCGCGCACGTCGTCGATTCCGGCGATTTCAGCCAGCGCCCGGGCGGTACGAGTGTTGTCGCCGGTGAGCATGCTCACTTCCACATCGTTGGCGCGCAGGGTCTGCACGGCTTCGGGCACCTCGGGCCGCAGCTCGTCGCGGACGCCGATCGCTCCGGCGAGGGTGTCATCGACGGTGACCAGGACGCAGGTCTGGCCTTCGGATTCCATGCGCTCAACGTCTGCCTTCAGTGGCCCGGCGTCGATCCACCGGGGGCTGCCCACCAGCAGGCGTCGGCCTTCGACGGTGCCGCCGATGCCATGTCCGGCTTCCTCGCTGATGTCCAGGGCGGCGGGGGCTTCGGGCTCCGCTGCCGCGATCGCCGCGGCGAGGGGGTGCGTCGATTGCTGCTCAACTGCCGCAGCGAAAGCAAGCACCTGAGCCCGATCGAATCCCTCTGCCGGGACCACTCCGTTAACCTCGGGCTGGTTGCGGGTAAGGGTTCCGGTCTTGTCCACCGCTAGGTGACGGATGCCGCCGAGTCGCTCGAACGCCGCGCCGGACTTGATGACCACGCCGAACTGGCTGGCCGCGCCGATCGCGGCCACGACCGTCAGCGGCACGGAGATTGCCAGCGCGCACGGCGACGCTGCGACCAGGACCACTAGCGCACGGGTGATCCAAGTCTCTGGGTCACCCAGCAGCGAGCCGATCACGCCGACCAGCACCGCCAGGATCATCACCCCGGGCACTAGGGGTTGGGCAATTCGGTCGGCGATCCGGGCGCGGTCACCCTTCTCCGCCTGCGCCTGCTCGACGAGGTCGACGAGTGTGGTCAGCGAGTTGTCCGTTCCAGCTGCGGTCGTCTCTACTTCCAGCACACCGGCGGAGTTGATCGCACCCGCGGGCACCTCGTCGCCGGGTGCAACCTCCTCCGGAATGGATTCTCCGGTGATCGCTGAGGTGTCAAGGCTGGAACGTCCAGACCGAATGATGCCGTCCGTGGCGATCCGCTCTCCGGGGCGCACGAGCATCAGTTCGCCAGCCACGAGGTCCTTCGCTGCGACCTTGACCGACGTGCCGTCGCGCAGCACCGTCGCGGTCTGCGGTACCAACTTCAACAGTGCCCGCAGCCCGCCCTGTGCCCGGTCCATTGCCTTGTCTTCCAGCGCCTCGGCGATCGAGTACAGGAACGCTAGCGCCGCGGCCTCTCCGACGTAACCGAGGATTACCGCGCCGACCGCGCTGATCGTCATCAGCAAACCAATGCCGAGCTTGCGCTTCGTGACAAGGTTTCGGATCGCGCCGGGCGCGAACGTATACGCCCCTAGCAGCAGGCCGACCCAGAACAGTACTGTCGCGGGTGTCTCTACCCCGGACCAGTCCAGCGCCAGACCTATGCCGAGGGCTACGCCGGAGAAGATCGGCAGTAGCAACTCGGGGTCCTTCCACCATGGCCGATCGAGTTCTTCGATCTCTGTGGCGGGTTCGTGTGCGCATCCACACGCCGAGCTCATGCGTCCGCTCCCTTCTCGCCGCAGCCGGGCACCGAGCATTCAGGGTCGATGCACGGGGCGTTTTCGTCGACAGCCAACGTCGCGTTCACCAGCGCGTTGAGCGCTGCCGCGAGGTGCGGATCGGCGATTTCGTAGCGTGTCTTGCGGCCCTCCGGCTCGGCGACGACGATGCCGCAGTCGCGCAGGCAGGTCAGGTGGTTCGAGACGTTCGAGCGGGTCAGGTCCAGGTCGCGCGAAAGCACGGCCGGGTAGCTCGGGCCGTCGAGTAGTGTCATCAGGATTCTGGAGCGCGTCGGATCCGCCATGGCCCGGCCGAGCCGGTTCATGACGTCGAGGCGTGAAACAATGGTCAGCATGTGCTGAACAATACATCGTGTGCTGAACTATTCAAAATGCGCTGAACTGACAGTTACGCGAAGGTCCTGCGACCTGCAAGAATTAGTCGATGGGATAGCAGATGACTGATCCTTTGTGGTTCGGCTGCCACCCAACGCGGGAGCGACGTGGGCGGCGAGGTTCTCGAGAAAGTAACTTTGCAACTACATACCGTCGAGTTTAAGTTCAATGTGTAGCTAAGGGCCTTATTAATAGCGTTTGACAACACGCGCTCCTATTTACCTTCGTATCTCACGAGACGCTGACGTGGATGGCCTCACCATCGACCGGCAGCGTCAGGACTGTGAAGCCATTGCAAAGCAGCGTGGCTTGCACGTTGGACATAGGACATAACTACGTCGATCAGTCCATTTCCGCGTCAAAGAAGAATGTGGCTCGCCCCGACTACGACGCCATGGTGGCGTCCTTTGAACGCGGCGAAATCGACGCGATCATCTGCTGGGACCTCGAACTACCCGCCCCACGTCGGTGGATAGTCCGATCGGTCGGACAAAATTACTCCCGCACCACAGCGTAATCAGGGGTGCACCTTAAAAACATCCGGAGGTGGGGGTAACTCCCCCTCGTTGCCCAGAGACAAAATACGCCAGTGGCGTCTGTACGACGAGCCGAAAGTAGGACAAATTCCAATCCAGAGAGGTCTTGCACTGTTGCGGTGCGGTTGTCTTCTTTCTCACCGTATTGGACCCTGCGAAATTAATTGGATACGATAGGCCCATGTTGATTTCAGGTTCCGTTTTCATGCGGCCGCTCACCAGCCGCTAAGGCGGTTTTCTCCCTCCCGCAGGTTAGAAACCGCTCCGGTCCTTTAGCCGGGCGGCCATTTGCCATGCCCGGCTTCGTTTCAACTCCACGGAGCACACCTGATGTCTACATACGGATACGGCCGTCACGAACATGGCCAAAATTTTCTCACAGACCACAAGATCATCAACTCCATCGTCGATCTTGTAAAACAATCCTCTGGCCCCATCATTGAGATCGGGCCAGGAAGCGGTGCCCTCACTCACCCGCTATCCCGCTTGGGGAGGCCAATAACGGCAGTTGAGGTAGACGCAAAACTAGCTGCCAAACTCACAAAAAAGACCGCCTCGGCGTCGGTCGAAGTGGTCCATGATGATTTCCTTAACTTCCCGTTACCCGCCGCTCCCTGCGTCATTGTGGGAAACATTCCCTTTCACCTCACTACTGCCATTCTTCGAAAGTTGTTGCATGCGCCGGCATGGACTGACGCTGTACTCCTCATGCAGTGGGAAGTCGCTCGCCGCCGGGCCGGGGTAGGCGCAAGCACAATGATGACGGCTCAGTGGTCCCCATGGTTCACATTTCACCTTGGTTCCCGAGTACCAAGGTCTGCTTTCCGGCCACAGCCAAACGTTGACGGGGGGATCTTAGTGATCCGCCGGGTGGGTGACCCGAAGATCCCGATAGAGCAGCGCAAAGCCTTTCAGGCGATGGTGCACACCGTTTTCACCGCCCGGGGACGCGGGATAGGGGAAATTCTCCGAAGGGCAGGGTTGTTTTCATCACGTTCAGAGACACAATCATGGTTGCGCTCGCGAGGAATCGACCCCGCAACCCTACCTCCCAGATTGCGCACCAGCGACTGGATCGATCTCTTCCAGGTGACTGGTTTCTCTCCACCGCGCCATCGGCCCATTTCACAATCGGGAAGTAGTCAACGCCCTCCTCAACGGAAAAAACGAGGCCGGCGGCGGTAATCCCCCCACCACCAAAACCGAAATCCACCAGTAGTAGTGAACGACCCATGCTCGTCTACCGTGAGCCGCGTTATGACAGTGACGTGTTCTCGTCGGGCACAGTCATAGTTCCCGGCGTTGCCAGCGACAGGGTTCTACACCCGGCAGCGGGCCGATCAAAATCACCCGCACGGGGAACGACCCTGCTGGTGGTTTCGATTTTGATGAAAGCGAGGAGACATAGCCCCTCGCCAACTCCCCGTAGCTGGCGAACAGTAGCTCCTGGCGGTGGCGCTCGTTGGTGAGTTTGCGTGCCGCACCGAAAGCCTTATCGACTTCCTGGTCCAAGTTGTTGTGAGCCTTGAGCAGAATTGGGTCCATCGATAACGGGTTGTAGTGCTCCGCGAGTGACCGCCGGGGGTGCCGCTCGCGTGCCCGCAGCACCAACTGTCCAGCGTCGATGATTCGCTGCTGCGCCTTCTCATCTAGTTCACACAGAGCTGGTCCGCAGTTGTAGCTCCCGATGTACTCCGAAAAACGGAAAAAATAAATAGCGGGGATACATCAACCTTCCACTTTCCATTCTTCCGGCTCAGAGTATTGAGGGGTCTGGGACCGGGTCCGTAAACCCTTTATGTTTTCCGCGCACAGCGGTTTTTAGCGACGCGCCCTATAGGTTTTCCGCAGAACCTATATGTGTTTCTGTGCACCCCATATGTTGTCTGTTTTAGCGGTATTTCGTTGTTAATTCCGCACGCGCGCATCAAATGGTTAGTTATCGCCGACACTCCGTGGAGTTCAAGTTCAACGTAACCTAAGGCGCGCTAGTGTTAGTCGTATAACAACACGTGCTGCCATTTACCTTCGCATCTCGCTCGATACCCTGCTGTGGGGGTTACTCGTAGCGAAGCGAGCTGAGCATCCCGGTTGCCATGTGATAGGCGTTATGGCAGTGAAATGCCCACTCACCGGGGTTGTCAGCGATCAGGTCGGCGATCATGGTTTCACCGTGGCGGAGAAGGACGGTGTCCTTGCGTAGTCCGCCGCTGCCGGGCAGCGCCCACGTGTGGCCGTGGATGTGCATGGGGTGGGGCATCATGGTCCTGTTGCGCATGACCATCCGCAGGCGCTGGCCCTCCTGCACGGTCGCGGAGGAGGATTGGCCGTCGGTGAGAATGCTCCATTCATACGGCATCATCTGCCCGCCCAGGTCGATGCTGACTTCTCGGTCTGGTGTGTCCTCGGGTAGGAGTGCACGGTCTGCTGGCTTCAGGGAGGACAGAAGCAGTCCGGTGGACGACAACTCGGGGAAGTCGACATCGGGGTGGGGGGCCTGGCCGCCGGCGGTGCGGATGACAGCGAAGGCGCGGTCGTCCTTACCCACTGCCAAAGCCGTGAGCGGGAAGATGCCGTCGCCGAGGATGACCTCGACGTCGACACGCTCGCCCATCGACAGGTAGATCGATTCGGTCTCCCGGGGCTGGACGGGGAAGCCGTCGGTGTGGGTGACGGTCATGCGGTGACCACCGAGGGCCACCTTGAAGATGGTGTCACCGCCGGAGTTGATAAACCGCAGGCGGGCCTTGTCGCCCGGGCGAGCCTCGAAGGTCCGGTGAGCACGGGGGATACGTCCGTTGATGAGGTAGTGCGGATACATCACATCGCCGGCGTCCCCGCCCAGTACCCGGTCCGGGGTGCCGTGCATCATATGGCCGTGACCTCCCATCCCGTTCTTCCCGTTATGGTCGCCCGAACCCATTTTGGTGAGCTTGTCGAGCTCATCGTCGGGAGTGCCCTGAATGCCGTCGACCCAGTCGTCGAGCACGATGGTCCACTCGACGTCCTGGTCCTCAGCGTCTTGCGGGTCACGGACGATCAGTGGGGCGTGGAGGCCGCGATCAAGCTGCAGGCCGGAGTGGGAATGGTAGAAGTAGGTGCCACCGTGGGGGACTTCAAAAACATAGGAGAAAGACTCGCCAGGTTCAATGGGGTCCTGGGTCATGCCGGGCACACCGTCGGCTGCGTTGTGGAGTGCGATGCCATGCCAGTGGATGGAGGTGCTCTCAGGCAGTTCATTGGTGATATCGACCTGGAGGACGTCGCCGGCGGTGGCCTCAATGGCCGCATCCCCGGTGTCAGAGACGTATCCCCACGTCTTGGCTTCGATACCGCCGATATCCAGAGAGAGGGGCCGGGCGGTCAGTGTCCTGCGCACCGTCGGCTCACCGAGCGCAGTGGGGGTGGGGCGAAGGGAGGGACCTGGTGCCGAGGCAGCGGGTCCAGGGGCGCTGGTGCAGGCGGCCACGGCCCCGGTGCCGGCGAGGACGAGCCCGCCGAGCAGAAACTGTCGTCGGGAAAACGCGTTCGTCATGATTTAACCTTTCTTGGTGCAAGATTTCAGTGACACGGGAGACAGGCGCAGGTGAGGATCCTGCTGAGCCATCACGTCAGGCGCAGGTCTGTGACACAGGTGGCACCGTCGTCGGTGGTGGAAAACTCCGTGGTGCCGGTACGCCCCTGGTAGCTGACCTCAATCAGGCCGGTGACATCATCGGGAAGCCAGAAGCCGACAAACCCGTTGTCGAAGGTGGTTGTCGCCTCGTCCACCAGCACCTCACCGGTCGCCTCATCGGTGATCGTGACCTGGATATCCTCATTGTCGAGTTCCCCTTGGCAGGTCGTGAGGCTGTGGTAGAAGCAGTCGTGGGTGGAGGTGAGATAGGGTGCGATCGAGACATACGTCTGATTGTCGGGAAGATCAACCACGACTTCCTGGTCATCGCTCGAGAGCAGCAGTTCATCGTTACGCACTGAGGCGATCAGATCCGTGGGACGCTCAGTGACCTTCTGCCGGTCGAGGTGATCAATAATCTCCACCGCGTCCATGCCGGCCAGGCCATGGGTAGTCAGGAATGTGTCCTGGGACACCGTCCCATCGGCGGTGGGTTCCGGGTCGGCGGCCGAACACCCCGTGAGGGCGAGGGCAAGGGCGGCGGCTGCGATCGCTGCTCGTTTCACGTCAATCTCCTTGGATCGTGGCTGGGCCATGAGAAGACACCGCCTCAAGGTCGATGCCATACCTTTATCTAGCACGGGTGCCTGACGGACTAGAATTCAAAAACCCTGCTCACAGTCTTATAACAGGGCGAAAAGGGGGGTGAATTCGGTGGGCTGGGTCACCACCGGAACACCACCCCACAGCTGTGGGCTATGGCCTTCTACCCGCCCCGGGTATGCGGTGCAGACAGTGAAATCCCTGGTGGCGCCTGCTGAACCGACCAGGGGAGGCGATGCCGCCGGCCCGGGGCGGGGCACAGGGGTGACGGCGGTCGAAGGGTGATGTTTGAAGATTTGATGAAGATTCCCCGCCGGGCACTGAGCGAGGATGGTATTCCCCCCTGACCGGAGCGATACTGGGGTCTATGGCTGACCACACACCGACCACCGCCACGCCCCCGGGGCGGGTGCTGGTCGTCGATGATGAACAACCCCTGGCTCAGATGGTGGCCTCCTACCTCATCCGGGCCGGCTTCGATACCCGCCAGGCGCACACCGGCACCCAGGCCGTGGACGAGTCCCGTCGCTTTTCCCCCGATGTCGTGGTGCTGGATCTGGGGCTGCCCCAACTCGACGGCCTGGAGGTGTGCCGACGGATCCGCACCTTCTCGGACTGCTACATCCTCATGCTCACCGCGCGTGGCAGCGAGGACGACAAGATCAGCGGTTTGACCCTGGGGGCGGATGACTACATCACCAAACCTTTTAGCATCCGGGAACTGGTGACCCGGGTGCATGCGGTGCTGCGCCGTCCACGCACCAGCACCACCCCACCGCAGGTGACCACCCCCTTGATCGTTGGTGACCTCATCCTTGACCCCGTCGCCCATGAGGTACGGGTGGGGGAGACGACCGTGGAGCTCACCGGCACGGAGTTCGAGCTGCTGGTTGCCCTGGCCCTGCGCCCCGGCCAGGTGCTGACCCGCCACGACCTGGTCACCGAGGTCTGGGACACCACCTGGGTCGGTGATGAACGCATCGTCGATGTCCACATCGGCAACTTGCGTCGCAAGCTCGGCACCGACACCCGGGGCCGGGGGTTTATCGACACCGTGCGTGGCGTGGGCTACCGGGTGGGGCAGCCATGAATCACGGACCCGGCCTGACCTTCCGCTTCCTGGCCGCCCAGGTGTTGGTCGTGGTGATTAGCCTGCTGGTGGCCGCGGCCGTGGCCACGATGGTGGGCCCGACCCTGTTCCACGATCATATGTTGATGACCGGCCGGGAGGACCCTTCGCTGGAGCTGTTCCATGCCGAGCAGGCCTACCGGGGCGCCAACCTGATCACCCTGGCCGTCGCCCTACCCACCGCCTTGATCAGTGCCCTGCTGGCCAGCCTGTGGTTATCGCGTCGTCTGCGCACCCCCCTGCAGGATCTCACCCGCGCCGCTACCAGCCTAACGGCCGGCAACTCCCGTATCCGCGTGCCCGCCGGAAAAGCAGGCCCCGAGGTCACCACCCTGGCGCATGCCTTCAACACCATGGCCGACCGGCTGGAACACACCGAACAGGTCCGCCGCCAGATGCTCTCTGATCTGGCCCACGAAATGGGCACCCCCTTATCGGTGCTCACGGTCTACCTCGATGGTCTCCAGGACGGGGTCGTGGACTGGAATAATGCCACCCACACGATCATGGCTGACCAACTCACCCGCCTGACCCGGTTGATGGAAGACATTGACGATGTTTCCCGGGCCCAGGAACGCCGGATCGATTTGGACCTGGCGGAGGAAGGGCTCGGGGATCTGCTCCATACCGCCGCAGCTGCCGCGGGGGAAGCTTATGCTGACAAAGGCGTCGATTTACAGGTCGAGACCATTACGGACACCGCCCGGGTGCTCGTGGACCGGCAACGCTTCGGCCAGGTGTTGAGCAATCTCCTGTCGAACGCGCTACGGCACACCCCGGCCGGCGGGCAGGTCCGGATCAGCGTCCACCGACAGGGGGCGTCCACCGCGCTCATCCAGGTCGCCGATGACGGTGAGGGCATCCCACCTGGCCAGCTCGGACACATCTTCGAACGCTTCTACCGGGGGGATGCCGCCCGCAGCCAGGACAACGCCGGGGCCGGTATCGGTCTGACCATTTCCAAGGCATTGATCGAGGCTCACGGCGGCACTCTCACCGCCACCTCCCCCGGACCTGGTCGCGGAGCGGTGTTTGCCCTCCGTCTCCCGCTGTCCCCTCCCGACAGTGAGGAGGCTGCTCGGTGACCACAGCCTGCCCCGCGTGAGGGCCGTGCCCTCCACCCCTTGAAAATATACCCCCAGGGGGTATGCTGAAAATATACCCCCTGGGGGTATACGCTAGAGAGCGGCATCGCCGCACCCCACCGAACCGAAGGAGCTTTCCTATGATCACCTCCCCGCCCCGCCTCTTGCCGATGGTCTCCCACGGCTGCAGCTGTTGCGGACCTGCCTCACGTGCCGACACCGCCTCCATCCCTGCCGCCAGCGACTCGTCAGCAGGAGGATCCTCCCCGAGCTACCAGGTCACCGGCCTGACCTGCGGACACTGCGTGAAAAGCGTGACCCAGGCCCTTCAGGCCCTCCCCCAGGTCGACGACGTCCAGATTGATCTCGCTGCTGGTGGTGTTTCCACCGTCACGGTCACCGGTGTCGTACCTCCGGAGATGGTTCGCCGGGCCATCGAAGAGGCCGGCTACACCGTCTTATCCTGATCAGTTTTACCCATCATCTCGACCCCGACCGGGTTGAGCGAAAGGAACGTCATGAGTACTCCCCACCATTCCGGTGATCACCATGGTGATCACCCCGCTCCGGAAACAGACCACACCCACCACCCGCATCATGCCAGCCACGAACACCACGCAGATGCCGACACCCACGGCCAGGCGATGCCCCACGATCACCCGCACTCCGCCATGGACGACGACCACCACGTTCATAGTCACGGCGAACACGCCGGACACAGCACCGCAATGTTTCGGGAACGCTTCTGGTGGTCGCTGATTCTGTCCCTTCCCGTCGTTATTTTCAGCCCCATGGTCGCCCAGCTGCTCGGCTACCACCTCCCGGCATTCCCCGGATCCACCTGGATCCCCCCGGTGCTGGGCACGATCATCTTCGTCTACGGCGGAACGCCTTTCCTCAAGGGCGGATGGAACGAACTGAAATCCCGCCAACCCGGGATGATGCTCCTGATCGCCATGGCCATCACCGTGGCGTTTGTCGCCTCCTGGGTCACCACTCTGGGGCTGGGCGGTTTTGACCTGGACTTCTGGTGGGAGCTGGCTCTGCTGGTGACCATCATGCTGCTGGGCCATTGGCTGGAGATGCGCGCTCTCGGGGCCGCGTCCTCCGCGCTTGACGCGCTGGCTGCCCTGCTGCCGGATGAGGCCGAGAAAGTCATCGACGGGACCACCCGCACCGTGGCCATCTCCGAGCTGGCCGTCGACGACGTCGTGCTGGTGAGGGCCGGTGCCCGGGTGCCGGCCGACGGAACCATCCTCGACGGAGCCGCCGAATTCGATGAGGCGATGATCACCGGCGAATCCCGTCCCGTCTTCCGCGACACCGGTGACAAGGTGGTCGCCGGTACTGTGGCCACCGACAACACCGTCCGCATCCGGGTGGAGGCTACCGGCGGGGACACCGCCCTGGCCGGGATCCAACGCTTGGTTGCCGACGCCCAGGAGTCCTCCTCCCGGGCCCAGGCCCTGGCGGATCGGGCGGCGGCGTTATTGTTCTGGTTCGCGCTGATCTCCGCTCTGATCACCGCGGTGGTGTGGACCATCATCGGCAGCCCGGACGATGCCGTGGCGCGCACGGTCACGGTACTGGTCATCGCCTGCCCGCACGCCCTGGGCCTGGCGATTCCGCTGGTTATTGCGATCTCCACCGAGCGGGCCGCGAAATCCGGAGTGCTCATCAAGGACCGGATGGCGCTCGAGCGGATGCGCACCATCGACGTGATGCTCTTCGACAAAACCGGCACCTTGACCGAGGGAGCGCACGCGGTCACCGGTGTCGCGGCAGCTGGCGGCGTCACCGAGGGCGAGCTGCTGGCCCTGGCCGCCGCCGCGGAGGCCGACAGCGAGCACCCCGTGGCCCGCGCCATCGTGGCGGCCGCGGCCGCCCATCCCGAGGCCTCCCGTCGGCAAATCCGTGCAACTGGTTTCAGCGCCGCTTCCGGCCGGGGGGTCCGGGCCACTGTCGATGGCGCTGAGATCCTCGTGGGCGGGCCGAACATGCTGCGCGAGTTCAACCTCACCACCCCGGCCGAGCTCACCGACACCACCAGCGCCTGGACCGGGCGTGGGGCCGGTGTGCTCCATATTGTCCGCGACGGTCAGATCATCGGTGCGGTGGCCGTCGAGGACAAGATCCGCCCCGAATCCCACGCCGCCGTGAAAGCCCTGCAGGACCGCGGGGTGAAAGTCGCGATGATCACCGGTGACGCGCAGCAGGTGGCCCAGGCGGTTGGCCAGGACCTGGGGATCGATGAGGTCTTCGCCGAGGTCCTGCCCCAGGACAAGGACACCAAGGTCACCCAGTTACAGGAGCGTGGCCTGAGCGTGGCCATGGTCGGCGACGGTGTCAACGACGCCCCCGCTCTGACCCGCGCGGAGGTCGGTATCGCCATCGGTGCCGGCACGGATGTGGCCATGGAATCTGCCGGGGTGGTCCTAGCCAGTGATGACCCGCGGGCAGTGCTGTCGATGATTGAGCTGTCCCAGGCCAGCTACCGCAAGATGATCCAGAACCTGGTCTGGTCCTCTGGCTACAACATCCTTGCCGTGCCGCTGGCCGCCGGAGTGCTCGCCTCGATCGGGTTCGTGCTGTCCCCGGCCGTGGGCGCGATCTTGATGTCTGCCTCGACCATCGTGGTGGCCCTGAACGCCCAGCTGTTGCGCCGGATTGATCTGGACCCGGCCCACCTGGCTCCCACCAGTCCGAAGGAGTAACACACCACGCCTATTCCGAAATCCACCGCCGTCCACTGATCCATCACTTCTCTCCACTGACCCCATATGACCCTGAAAGGGCTCCACCATAAAGCGCACCCTTGTTCTTTCCGCTCTCGCCGTAGCCTCCATCCTGGCGCTGGCCGCCTGCGGTGAGGCCACCGACTCAGGCAACACCGACGCCACCACCTCGGCACCAGCACTGTGACGACTACCGCTGAGACGACCGAGACCACCAGGGCGGCGACTGAGGAGGACGGGGAGATCTCCGCCGATCACAACGACGCGGACATCATGTTTGCCCAGATGATGATCCCCCATCACAAGCAGGCCGTGGAAATGAGTGAGATGCTCCTGGCCAAGGAGGGCATCCCCGCCCAGGTCGTGGAGTTTGCCCAGGGGGTTATTGACGCCCAGGGACCGGAGATTGACCGGATGAACGCCATGCTCGAGGCCTGGGGCCAGCAGCCGGTCACCGACTCTGGGGCATGGGGACCATGGATGAGATAGGTGGAATGGATCACGGCGAGATGGGTGGCATGAGCGGGATGATGAGCCAGGAGGACATGACAGCCCTTGAGGAAGCCCAGGGCACCGGCGCCGCCCGCCTTTACCTGGAGCGGATGACCGCCCACCACGAAGGTGCGGTCGACATGGACCGTGACGAGGTGGCTGACGGCCAGAATCCCCATGCAACCACCCTGGCCGAACAAATTATCAACGACCAGGAGGCCGAGATCGCCCAGATGCAGCAAATGCTCACTGACCTATGACAGGTCCCCGTCTTTTTCTGATCCCGAGGACAGGAATCTGAAAAAGAGGGATAACCGTGACGATTGCCACCTGCTGCGGGCGATGGGTCGTTGTCACCGCAGCGGGTGCACCGGGGTGGATGCTTCTACTCCCTCTGGTCGCACCACTGAGGAAAGGGGAAAGCCCCTGTGTCCAGACCCTTGGAGGACTACGCATTATTGTCCGATACTCACACGGCCGCCCTGGTCTGCCGGCAGGGCAGCATTAATGTTGGGGGTGTCCTCCGAGTAGTGGACACGGCGTTGGTGTCAGTTAGGCAACGAGGCCTACGGTAGCAGCCGTCGTCGCGGTCTCGAAGGTTGTACTGCGATCCTAGCTATCGCTTTTTACTTCTTGTATCTACTCAATCTCTAGCAGCTTCTACTGTATGTCCATAGGCTAAAGTGTATCTAGCAACGACACGTCGTGGAGTTCAAGTTTAACGTGTAGCGTTATTGACGCTTCGCGTTATGGGGGATAGGGTGAAGCATGATCCAGTCGTTCGCCAACAAGGACACTGAGCGTTTGTGGAATCGAGAGCGTGTGCCCTCGATTGATCCCCGCATTCACTCAGTGGCGCTGCGTAAACTGCGCCAGCTTGGCTACGCACAGAGCCTTCAAGAGTTGCGGATTCCTCCGGGAAACCGTCTCGAGGCATTGAAAGACGATCGTCAGGGTCAGCACAGTATTCGAATCAACAACCAGTGGCGGATCTGTTTTCGGTGGTCCGCCGCAGGGCCAGAGGAGGTTGAGATCGTTGACTACCACTGACAAGCTCCCTCCGGTTCACCCCGGCGAGATCCTCATGGAGGATTTTCTCAAGGAGATGGGGATTACGCAGCACAAGCTTGCTGTTTCTATCGGCGTTCCCCCTCGTCGGATCAATGAGATCGTTCATGGAAAGCGCGCTGTTACCGCGGACACGGCCCTTCGTTTGGCGAAGTTTTTCGGGATGAGCCCCCAGTTCTGGCTCGGGTTACAGACCCAGTACGACTTGGATGTGGCCGAGGATAAAATCCTCACCGAGATTGAGCAGATTCAGCCGGTCCAAGCTGCCTCGGCATAGAACTGCGATCGCCACGGACAAGGTCGATCCGCCCAGGCGCGACTGCGCTGAGCTTAGGAGAACTCTGTTCTAGAATTCCGTTGCAATACCTGTCAGAAGCTATTCACTGGGAGATGGGCATGCTCGGAATGGTCGACTACCTGACGGGCATCGTCGACGACGAACAGGCCGCCCTCCAATTGGATATGTGACTACCACAAGCGAAGGAGCCCTAATGCGCGACACCGAAAGCCTCATCGCCGTCGACGATCCGGCCTGGCCCCACCTTCAGAAGGCGTTAGCTGAATCTGAGGCTATCGCGCTGTCCGTCGCCTCAGAGCAAGGGCAGCGTTCGCTGTGGGAGTTGCAGGTCACTGCCGCGTCGATGATGGGAGCCGTCGCGCTGCACACCGGCGGTATCGTCGCGGAGCACGGCTGGGTTCGTCTGTACGGCGGCGGTAGTGAGAGCCTGCCTAGCATCGCTGAAACAAACGGGCTGGGAGGCTCCGTTTCGGCACCGCCTGGTGCGCTCATCGTCGGACATGACGTCCTCGGTGGCCTATTCGCCATTGACGGCGGCGCGCTGGGTGTCTCGCCCGGCGAAGTCTGCTACTTCGGGCCGGACACCCTCACATGGGACGGGCTCGGTGGAGGCTACTCGGCGTTCCTTATGGCTGCGCTGGGCGGCGGACTGGGGGTGGTTTTCGAGGGGCTGCGCTGGCCTGGCTGGCAAGACGAGGTGGCGCCGTTGGCGCTGTCACAGGGCATTTCCCTCTATCCTCCGCCGTCTACCGTCGAGGGCAGAGACGTGAGCAAGGTGTCGAGGTCGGTTGTCAGCATCCGGGAGTTGCTGGGCACTAAGTGACGCGAGGGTGGTGAAGGATATGGGGCCAACTCCCTTGGTCAGGGTGAAGGGAAACTTAAAACTAGCCTGTTACCAATGAGCGAGTGTGATGTTGTAGCCCACTCGCCCATCTCCAGCAGTTCGCCGTTCAGCAAGAATCAGGAATTCTGCGCTGGATTCAATGGCTGAGGCTACATCCTTGTAGACCGAGTTACGTGCAGTTAGACGGAATACCTTTCGCCCCTCCGCTGAGGAAGCAAGAATGTGGGGCTTCGCGGATGATCCCTTGGGGACAGGGAGAAACTCCAATCTTGCATTTTCGAAGACCCAACTACTTCTTCCAGTGAGCTGTTCGAAGTCCTGCTCGTCCCATTCGTTAAATTGAATCCTTTGTGCACTCTTGGGAACTTTGCTGTTTACCTCATAGTTCTCAATTAATTGTCTAGTAGTGCTTCGGCTGGTTGGAAGGTGAAGAGTTAGAGCGCGGATATTGCCATAATCAGGTAATTGGCGGCCGACCGTTGCGGTAGCCAAAAGCCGGATTCCTTTGTCGTAAGCGAGCCGAACGTCGTTCCGATAGTCGAAAACCACGCCGACTGGCCGGCCCTTGTGGAGCAGGCAAACCGCCGCGTCTTTATGGGTATCCACCGCCGACCCTGACTTTTTACTCAACAGAGTTGCTTCGCCAGGGAAGAATTCAACCTGAATAGTGTCGCCGCGTTTGGCGGTGGAGAAAGGTGAGTCATCGTAAACATAGAGCGTGCGGTCGAACCCGCCGGGTAACTCCAGAATCTTAGTTTGTGGTTTGGCGGGCCATGGTTTCAGGAAGTTACCATTTTTGCGTGCAGGTTCGCGTTTCTGCGGCTTCGGCTTGGCTTGTTGCAGGCCGAGCAATTTAGATAGGAATCCCATTTTTCACCTCGGAGTAACCAGCAGCTTTCCAGGTACATGATCTCATGAACTCTGGATGCATCTGCCGAAAACTTGATGGGAATATAGCGGCATACCCCTTAGTCGAGGATCTCTGGCTTGTAGTCCGAGTTCTCGACCGTCACCGCCGTCGGGGGAGCGGATGGGTCCGTCGCGAAGGTCATGTTATCCCTGTGCGCGATGGCGCGGATCTTACGCCCGACCATAGAGTCCCAGTTCATTTCATTCGGCATACTGCTGCTGCCAACGATGGCCCATTCGGGAGTCTGGGTGCCAATGCCCGCCCCCAACTTCGCCGTCACGGGCTTCTTCGGGTCGAGCTTGATCGCGTAGTAGACCACGCTATCGTCCACGATGTCCGCCACACGTGCGAAGTCCTCCGGTGGGGTCATGTCGCTGAAACGCACCTTCATCAGCTCGCCCTCCAGGGCTGCTTCATTCGGAGCGAGCTCGACCTTATCGGGCTTCGGAGTGCTTGGTGCCGTGGGATTGGGGCGCTTTTTGGCCTTGTTATCTGTGTTATCTGCGGCCTCATCATCTTGCCCTTCTTCCGAAGTGTCTCCTTGTCCTTCGGCGGCGGAAGTTTCGCCAGACTCCTTCGAAGACTGAGCCGCGCTCTGCTCAGGTGGATTCTCATCATCCGAACAGGCTGCAAGCGAGAGGGCCGTCAATGCGGCAACGGAGAGTGCAACAAGGCGATTTCGCATGAGGTTAAGCGTACAACGTCGCCGGGGATTGTCCCCGCCGAACTAAGGAATTGGGGGCTCGTTGCGACGGTCTATCCCGACACGATCGCGCGCGCCATGCGGTGCAGTGTTGCCGTCGCCTGTTCTAGGTCTTCGGGGGTTTTTGCCATTTCTGACGCCCTCACCACCGCCGCATTCAGCAATCCAATATCGATGGAGGAAACGCCGGGGCAGAAGCTATCCACGATCTCCTTAAAACCAGCGTGTGATTTCTGCACCTTTTCCTCGGCGAACGCTTCCGGGAAGTGCTGGGCGGCGGCCATTAGGGGGCCGTGGGAGCCGTGAACGAAGAGATCGAGCATCGCGTCCACATAGGCGCAGATGCGCTCTTCGTGCTCTGGCGGAGCGGCCTTGACCTTGTCTTCCAGCTGGTCATGCCAGGTTTCGCTGTTAAGTACCAGCAGTTGAACCATCAGATCATGTTGGGAGGAGACGTAGCGGTAGACGCTGGGGCGGGCTAGGCCAACCTCGGCTGCCACCTCTGCCAGTGAGGGAACCTTGCCGCCGCCAGCAACGATCAGCCGCTCGGCGGCCTCCAGCACCGCGCGGTGCTGAACCGCGCGGTGCTCCGCTACTGTCGTCTCCGTGATCTTCGGCATGGTTCCCTAGTTTACTACCCGCTTTTCGGCCTGCGTACAGGCCTATTTGGGTGCCTAGATGGAGGCAGCGCTCAGGCGTCCGTCGACCATTTCGTAGACCTTGTCGCAGTGGTTCAAGACCTCGTGATCGTGAGTGACCATCACGCCCGCGACGTTGAATTCGTGACATTCGCGGGCCAACAGCTCCACGATTTCTTGTGATCTCTTGCGATCCAGAGCCGCGGTGGGCTCGTCGACCAGCAACACCTGTGGGTCGCCGACGAGAGCTCGGGCAATGCCCACCCGCTGACGCTCGCCACCCGACAGATTTCCCGGACGGTGCTTAGCTCGGGGCGTCATACCAACCTTTTCCAGCAGCTCCGTACCAGAGTAACGACCGTGCTTACCCATAACGCGCGCGGCGAGCTCAAGTTGTTCCTCGGCGGTGAGGGCGCCCGGCAGACTGCCGGAGGATTGGAAGACGAAGCCGATGTAGTCGCGACGAATGCGGGCTAGTTCCTTGTCGTCGTAGTTGGTGATTTCTTCGTTGCCGATTGTGACGCCACCCGCGGCCGGGTTGGTCAGCGCTCCAGCAACGGCTAGCAGCGTCGACTTACCTGAACCGGACGGGCCGACCACGGCGACGAACTCTCCGGGCTCGACGGTCAGGTTCACCTGGTCGAGCGCGGTGATCTGGGAATCGCCGTCGGTGTAGGTCACTGTGACGTCTTTAAGTTCCAGAGCGGGAAGGTGCGGGGCGGGAAGGTGCGGGGTGGGGCTCATCGGTTTTCTCCTAGGGCTGCGAGCGGGTTAGTGCGGGTGACGCGGACGACGGCGATTAGTGCGCCGATCAGGCCAGATACGAAGAGGATCGCGCTGCCGCTGAGGACGGATCCGAGTTCGGTGGCGTAGGGCATGGCCGTGGTTTCCAGGAGGCTCCCGAGGCCGACGGCGATGAGTGCACCGACGATGACGGACGCACCCAGAATGATGACGGCTTGGCCCAGGCTGTCGCGCAGCAGGAAGCCCTTCGTGGCTCCCATCGCGCGCAGTGCGGCGATGTTGCCGGCGCGCTGGATGGTCCACACCAGGAAGAAGGCGCCGGTAACCAGGGCGGCGATGACGTAGAGGAACCATTTGATCATGGAAAGGGTCATCATTTCGGCGGTGTAGCCAGGGGAGGAATCGAAGCTTTCCTTGAGGGTGCGGACGTCCAGGCCGGAGGCGTCGGAGAGCGCTCCAGTGTCTGGTTTGTCCTGTGTGCGGGCGGCGATGACGGAGATTTCCTTGTACGCCTCCGGGCTTACCTTTTCACCCTTACGTGCGCCGGCGTGGATTTCCTGCCAGACGTCGAGGGGCAGGTAGGCAGCATCGACGTGGCCGAAAGTGCGCTGGCCATCGGAGAAGCCAACGACTTTCAACGGGATTTCCAGGCGATCGATCGTGATGGTGTCGCCTTCTTTGATGCCTTCGTCTTGGAGGGTGGAGGACACGACGATCTCGTGCTTGGTTTTGGTCGGGGCGCCGTCGTTAGGAGTGGTGCTTTGTTCTGGCAGGCCCTCTGGTGCGATGAAAGAGCCGGGTTTTACACCGAGGAGGGTGAGGTCGACCGCCTTGCCGTCCTGGTTGTGAGCGTTGGCGATGGTGAGGCCCAGCGGGGCGGCCTCTTCAACGCCGTCGATGTTGGAGAACTTGTCGGCCTCTGCAATGTCGATGACGGAGCGCGTGAAGGCGGAATCGGTCTGGGTGCCATCGGCGAAAGCGATGACGTCACTATCCATTGCCTTCAAGCCGGAAACGCCGTCGTTGACCAGACCGGCTGTCAGGCCGGAGATGATGACGACCAGCAAGGACATGAGCGCCAACACGACGCTCATGAGAAGGAAGCGGGTGCGCGCAAAAAGCATTTCGCGCAAGGCTAGAAACATGATGAAAATTCCTGGGGTTGGGGTTGGGGAGGTGAGCGGTTGATCAGTCGCTACACAGACTTTAGCAACGATGTGTTGCCAAGATAAAAACAGGGTGTTTCTAACTTGTTATGAAAGACGCCCAGACTTTTCGCGCTATTTTGTAGTTACGTTGTTGCGTCAGGAGGTTGGCTATGACTAGCGTGAGCGCGCGTGAGTTCAACCAGGATGTGAGTTACGCGAAAAGGAAGGCCAGTGAGGGGCCCGTTGTGATTACAGATCGAGGTGAGCCAGCCTTCGTATTGCTATCCATTGATGACTACCGGAAGATCTCTGGCTCGAATGAAGGCTGGGCTTCGCGGTTGCAAATGGAAGAGGACATTGACCTCGAGGACGTAAGGATGGACTTCGAACCGCGAGGGTGCAATATTTGAACCCCTGGGAGCTCTAGTCCACTAGCGCTAAACCGCCAGTCCACGGTTGCGCCGCCATTGGCGGTACGCCAGCGCCGCCGCCGTTCCCGCGTACAGCATGCCCGTCACCACCAGAACTGCGTGCAGGCCCACCTGGACATACATCCAACCGCCCAGCAGTGCCCCGCAGGCAAGTGACATCCACAGCGCGAAATAGCGCAGCCAATCCATGTGCGGGCCGCCGAAGAGTGCGGCCACGAACCGCTGAGACATTTTCACCAGCGTGCCGGTCATGTATGTCAGGGAAATACTCACTTCGCCGTCGCGCTCGAAAGTGGAATTCATAGCGCCAACCGTGAACGACAGGCTGTACACCGCCCACTGCTCGTGCCCGGTCAGTACCATTACTGAGGCAATCGTCGAGGTGGCACAGATGAACAGCAGAATCGCCTCGCGCGTTCGCGTCCGTGGCAAGTACCGCTGCCCCAGCTGACTGATCAGCGCCCCAATCCCCACGCCGACCAGGAACAGCACCATCACTCCGCCCGCAGTGGCCGCGACCTCCCATTTCCCAGCATTCACTGCCGCTGTCAGGCGCGTGGTGTTACCCGACATAAAAGATAGGAAGTACCCGCCCAGATACAAAAAGCCCAGCGTATCTACGAACCCTGCAATGGAGGATAAGTAGATAGCCAGTGCGTGTTCTCCGGTGCGGTAGCCTTTCATGGCGCAATCGTAGCAACCATGGTGCAGCTCGGCGCCTCGTCGTCCCGGTTAGCTGCTTCAGCTAGTCATCCCAACTGGGGTCTGTGATTCCCTCCTGCTGCGCCCGGTACTCCACCAGCGAGAGCAGGTAATCCTGAGCACCCTGGTATGCCTCGGCAAAGCGCTCGTCGCCTACGTACATCCGCGCCAGGATCAGCTGCCGCGAGGTCGTAACCTCGTACCACTGGTTGATCGTTGCGCGGTGCCGCTCCACGAGTTCTTGTGCTTCCTCGCTATTGGGTATGACGCCACCGTCTCGGGCAGCCACCAAATCCGCCACGAAGCGGTCGTGGTCGGCCTTAACCTCCTGGAAGTCGCCGTCGGTCATAGAGGCCAGCTTTTCCTGAGACTGCTGGTATTCAGGGGTGTCGCCCCAACGTTCGCGAGCTTCCTCCTGGTAGGCAGGCATTTTCTCGCCGAAGTACTGCTTGATCTTGTCCATCTGTTCCATGGTGTATCCCTCCACTCGGGTTGTTGTTATCAAATCCTCGACCGCACGCAATTGGCTCTCCACCTCGTCGCGCTTGCGCGCCAAGGCTTCCCGGTGGGCGCGGAGGGCACGGCCAAGGGCAGCATCGGAAGGTGCTTCAATCAGGTCGGGGATCTCCGCCAGCTTGAAGCCCATGTTCCGGTACAGCACAACGGCCGCGCCGATGCGCAGATCATCCTCGGTATAGAGGCGGTAGTCGCCCAATGTGCGCCACTGTGGGCTGAGCAGCCCAATGGAATCCCAATGGCGCAACGCTTTGGGCGTCACTCCCAAAAAATCTGCAGCATCACCAATCGTGTATTCGGTCATGGGCTACATCCTTTCGGTTGCCGCAACGGCAAGGTCAAGCGAAATGGTCAAACGGCAAGGTCAAGCGGTGAGGTTGTTATGAATTCATCTTTAGGCAACCTCGCGCTTACCTGCGGCCGATAACTTGTGATGGTTCAATTCTCGCAGGAAAAGGAACTCAATTACCTTGTCTAGTAATTCATCTAAAGAATCGCAGCAGCTGGAAGGCCAGAATGCGTCCAAGCAGTTCAATGTGAATCGCCGTAACTTCTTGGCAGGAACGGGGGCGCTGGGCGTCACCGCTGCACTTGCCCCGGCTGCGCAGGCACAGGGGTGGAACTCGTCGGCAGGCTCGCTGGCAGGATCCAGTTTCGGCCCGGGGCGCGGAAACGGCGGTAACGGCGGCGACAACAACGGCGGCGGCAGCGGCGGCAACAACGGCGGCGGCAGCGGCGGCAACGGCGCAGACATGCCGCTGAAGTTCAACGGCGACGGCAAGTTCAAGATCGTCCAGTTCAACGACACTCAAGACGATCACCTCACTGATCGTCGCACCATCGAGTTCATGGGCAAGGTGTTGGATCAGGAAAAGCCGGACTTTGCGCTGATCAACGGCGACGTGATCTCCTCTGGGCCCAAGACCACCGAGCAGGCATTCCAGGCGGTAAACAACGTGGTGCTGCCGATGGAATCCCGCAAGATCCCGTGGGCCATCACCTTCGGTAACCACGACGAAGACTCGATGGAAGACGGCACCCAAGCCAACGAGGTCGCGCTGCTGAACTTCGTGCGCAAGTACAAGTACAACCTTAACGTCGCCGACGATCCGATCCACGGCGAATCCAACGTATCCCTGCTGGTACAGGGCAACGCAAACCCGAACCCAGCATTCGCCATCTGGCTGCTGGACTCCGGCAATTACATAGGCGAGGAGCTGGCGGGGCAGGAGACGAAGGAGATCCCCGGCTACGACTACATCCACAGTGACCAGATCCAGTGGTACCGCGATACCTCCCGGGGCTATGAGGAACGCTACGGCAAGAAGATCCCGGGTCTGATGTACTTCCACATCCCGACATACGAGCACCGCGATATGTGGTTCGGCGGCCCGTACCACAACGACCTGATCAAGCACGGTCAGGCGAAGAAGCGCCACAGCATCGAAGGCGTGAAGAACGAGGACGTCTATGTCGGCGCCTTCAACCCCGGCATCTACACTGCCGTCCGCGAGCGCGGCGATGTGCTGGGCATCTACTGCGGCCACGACCACATCAACTCGTTTAACGGCAACTACTTCGGCGTAGAGCTGGGCTACTGCCCGGGCACCGGTTTCGGCCCCTACGGGTTGAAAGACGGCACCTGGTCCATGCACACCCTGCGTGGCGCCCGCGTGTTCGAGCTGGACGAGGCGGATGAACGGGTCTACAAGTCCACCCGTCTGGTCTTCGCCAAGGAGCTGGGGCTGGACATGAACCCGAAGAAGCAGCCGCTGGAAAAGCCAGCCGACCTGCCGGAGTACGTGTCCTTCAAGTAGTGCGCCGCCGGGTTGCGTGCTGCCAAGCGGCGCGACGCACCGGTGGTCTCGGTGCAGCCAGTTAGGATAGGGGGGCAATGTCTGTCAATTCCCCTGAGAACATCCTGCTGAACCTGCCCGCTGAGCAGTGCGCCACCATCCGCGGGATCTTCGACGAGCTCGCCGCCCGCGGATTCCCGCCCCAGCGGCAGACCCCGCATATCACGGTCACGTTCTCCCCGAACATGGCCCCGCACGTCGTGGAGCGCGCCCGCGAGATCCTGCCTTCCGCCGTGCCCTCGGAGCTCAGTCGCCGGGGCGTGGTCGTCTTCGGCACAGGCAAGAAGCAGACCGTAGCGTGGCTGCTCGAAGCCACGGACGAGCTGGAGAATGCCGCCCGCGAGCTCAGCGCGCTGAATTCCGATGGTCGCGGTCCGCGCTGGGTGCCGCACCTCACGGTCGGTTTAAGGCTGCCGCGGGATATTGTTCCTTCTTATATTGACGCCCTGTCCCAGATCACACCGCGCGAGCTCAAGTCCATCACCGCAGCCGAGGCAGCGTATTGGAGGCCCAGCGTGGGTGAGCGCGTGGTGCTTTCCTGATGCCTGATTGCGGGCTGGATGCGTAGGGGCGTCACGAAGAAAGAACACAGAAAAAGTGACCCCTGCCTCACCGGGGCTGCAGATGTTTGGTAACGTGCTCTGCGGCATAAAACATAGAAACAATTAAATGAAGAAGGTGTTCCTAACGTCCGCACCAACGAAAGAGCCGGTTGTAACACCGGCTTTCGTCTTTGCATGGTTAGTCAACTTCGCCCAGTTCATGATCTTCTACGTCCTCGTGACGACCATGGCGGGCTACGCAGTCAAGGAATTCGCGGCCAATAACGCGAGCGCAGGTCTGGCCTCCAGCGCCTTCGTTATCGGCGCAACAGGGGCGCGTGTGTTCTCGGGCTTCTTGGTCGATGCGGTGGGGCGGCGGCGAGTGCTTTTCACAGCGCTGGTGCTGATCATCGTGACCTGTGCTTTTTACATTCCCGCACATTCGCTGGGGCTATTGATTACCGTGCGCATCATCCACGGCATTGGGTACGCCTTCGCTAGCACCGCAGTGATGGCCGTCGCGCAGTCCGTGATTCCCAGTTCACGGCGCGCGGAAGGAACCGGCTACTTTGCGCTGGGTACCACCCTGGCCACCGCGATTGGGCCAGCACTGGGCCTGTGGCTGGTCGGTTCCGTCGGTTACACCACTATGTTCCAGGTCGTCATCGGAATGTCCATCGTGGCATTCCTGCTTTCCTTGCTGGTGCGTTCCCCAGAGGCTCATGGGCACAGTGAACATGCGCACCCGCACCGCCCGACCTTCAACCTTTCCGCCATCGTCCATCCGAAGGTCGCACCCATCGGCTTCTTTATGCTACTGGTCGGTATCTGCTACGCAGGCGTGATCACCTACTTGAACAGCTATTCCGAGGACAACAACCTGGTCACCGGCGCGAAGTACTTCTTCTTGGCCTATGCGTTGGTCACGCTCGTGATGCGTTTCGTGCTGGGAAAAATCCAGGATCAGAAGGGTGACAACATCGTTATCTACCTGGGGCTGGTCACTTTCGCTATCGCGCTGGTTGTCCTCGCATTCTCTACCCAGGACTGGATGGTGATTCTGGCAGGTGCGCTTACCGGCTTGGGCTACGGTTCACTTATGCCGGCGGCGCAGGCGATCTCCGTCAAGGCTGTTGAGCCACATCAGATGGGTGCAGGGATTTCCACGCTCTTTTTGCTGCTGGACGTCGGCGTGGGCTTTGGTCCGATCCTGCTGGGCATGATCGTTTCGGCCACTAGCTACCAGGCGATGTACACGATGTTGGCCGGGCTGGTTGTCATCAGTGCTGCCGTGTACTTCCTTGTTCACGGCCGGAAGGTTAGCTAGAGTTCGCAAGAGTTCAAACCTTCCCCTTTGCAACGGTCTTTACGCGAAGGGGATCTGCCGAAAGGACCCCACCGCATGCTGCACGCCGTGAGTTTCGCGTTGGCCGATTCTGTCAACGTTCTACTCATCGGAGTGCTTTTCGCTATCGCGGTGATGCATCCTAAGCCACGGCGCTACGCGACTATCGCCGCGGTGTTGGTGGCGGGGGACTGGTGCGGAGTGTTCTTGCTCTCGCTGGTCACGCTGCTGCTTTTCAACGGCATTGAGGATGCGGTGCAGGCGGCCTTGGCCTCGCCGATCTTCGGCCTGGTGCTGATTGCTATTGGCCTTCTTAGTATCTTTTTGACGCTACGAGGCGGCGACCCTGCTCCGATGATCAATCGCCTGGCCCGCCCCCTTCGCAGAGCGTCGTTGGGCACCTTTCTTTCCGGCATGGTTCTAGGGCTGGTGCAGTCCGCGACATCGGCGCCCTTCTTCGCTGGCTTGGCTTATCTGAGCACCGTGGAGATCAGCGCGGCTGGAAAGTACTTGACCGTGTTTCTATATGCCAGCCTCGCGCTGAGCTTGCCGGCGTTGTCTGCGCTGGCGTTAGGAATAGTGCTGCGCAAGCCCGAAAGCGGGCTGGCAGTATTCATTGACGGGTTGCGCCACCGCAAGGAACAGATGGTGGCATTGGCGGGCTATGTAGTGGCGGCGATGCTGATCGTCCTGGGACTGCTGAGCATCTTCTAGCCCAGGAATTCCATCCACGTATCCCACTCGCGCTTGGTCTGCTCCAATCCGTCGTTCCAGGATTGCTCCAGCCGATCCATTCGTCGCTCTGTGTTGCTCACCTGCATTTTCTCCGGATAGAACACTAGCGCTTGGCCCTTGGATTCCAGTTCCGCGATCTTGTCGGAGGCCAGATTGTACTTCGGCGGGCGGTCGATCATCGCCTGGGCGACGGCGGGACGCTTGCGTAGCAGGGCGCGTACCAGGTGTGGGCTGCGCAAAGCCGGGCGGACGTAGCCCTTTGGCTTGGTACGCAGTACCAGGAACTTCTCAAAGCCATCCTCGATAGCTGCGTCGATCAGTAGGCCACCGGAAGAACCCAGCGCACCGTCGACATAGTCCACCCCGTCGATGGTGGGCACGGGCATGAGACCCGGCAGAGTCGAGCTGGCGCGCACTTTACGCATGAGATCCGGAAGATCCTTGATGTCCTCGCGACGCCAGTAGACCGTCTCGCCGTTATCCGCGCGGGTCGCGCCGATGCACACCTGGGACGTGGAGCGCTGGAAGGTTTCCCAGTCGAAGGGCAGATCGTTGCCGGGGGCGCCCGCAGTCTCGTAGATGTACTCCGCGTTGAAGTAGCCAGTGCCGCGCACCAATGACTTCATTCCGCCGGTCTTAGGATGGCCGCCAAATTCCACGAAGGATTCGCGGGCGCGCTTCCTGTCCCCGGAAAGGAAGTTCACGGTGTGTGAGGCTCCTGCACTGATGCCGCCGACCCAGCCGAAGTGGATGTTGTGTTCCAGAAGCTGGTCGATACAGGCGGCGGTGTAACTATTGCGCATTCCACCGCCCTCGAGAATGAGGGCGACTTCTTTGGCAGACACGGCGGTGGAGCCTCCTTATGTTGATCGGGTGCTTGCGTGCGTTAGTGGTGCTTGTGCGGATACGTGGTGATTGCGGACGGAGGTTTAGCGGACGGAGGTCTAGCGAGCGCGGAGCTTTTTGATGCCCGGGATCACAGCCACGATGATCGCACCGATGAGCAGGCCGCAGACCAGGCTAAAGCCGGTTTCCACAAGCCAGGTCACGGCCCCGCCAAGGTGCTCAACGAGTTCCACCACGTGGTGGACCGTGTGATACGGCCAGTGTAGCCCTAGCTCGTCCGAGCCGACCAGCAGAATATGCCCGCCGACCCACAGCATGGCAAGGGTGCCGATGATTCCAATGACGGTGAGGAGCTTCGGCATTCCCTTGACCAGGAACAGGCCGAACTTCTTTGTGCCCTCGCTAGCGCCCTGCTTGTCTGCCAGTGCCAGGCCGATGTCGTCGATCTTGATCAGTACGCCCACCAGGCCGTACACGGCGAAAGTGATCAAGAGCCCCACCACGATCAGCACCAGGGCGCGGGTCAGTAGCGGTTCGTGAGCCACCTCGTTGAGGGAGATCACCATGATTTCCGCAGACAGGATGAGGTCCGTGAACACTGCGCCGCGAACCATTGCGTCCTCGGACTGGCCTGCTGCCTCGTCCTTGCCTTCGGCCTCCTCGTTCTCAACGAGGCCGACCTTCTGCAGGACCTTCTCTGCGCCCTCGAAAGAAAGATAGAAACCACCGAGCATCAACAGGGGAGTCAGCGCTCCTGGCAGCAGCCAACTGAGCAGCAAGATGATCGGCAGGATAATGACCAACTTGTTGACTAGGCTGCCCTTGGTGATCCTCCAAATGATCGGCAGCTCGCGCGCCGGGCTTACCCCAGCGACGAACTTCGGTGTGACGGCGGCGTCATCAATAACAACCCCAGCCGCCTTCGTCGAGGTACGACCGGCCATGGCAGCGACATCATCAGTGGTGGCCGCAGCCTTCTTGGCGATAAGTGCAATGTCGTCCAACAGTGCTGCAAGGCCAGCTGCCATGGGGATTTCTCTTTTCTGTGCGGTGGGGTTTGTTTAGCTTTCGGCGTGTGCGTCGAGAGCCTCGGCAATGGGGGTATCGCCGCTATTGAATTCAATGAAATGGCCGACCAGGTTCGGGCGATCCACTACCTCGGCGATCACGGTGGCGACGTCTGCGCGGGAGACCTGACTGGACGGCAGCTCATCGTCTCCATTGGCGGTGCCGTCGGCTTTCGGCGCGCGAGTTTCAATCTTAGCGGTCGGTTCGTCCAAGGTCAGCGCAGACGGCCCGACAATAGTCCACTGCTTTGCCGAGGCACGCAGGTGGTCATCCGCCGCAGCCTTGGACTCGCAGTAGGTGAACATGGGGTGATCCTCCGGTACACCGTGGTCAGCACGCGAGTTGAAGTAGCTGACCATGATGTAGCGCTTGCTACCCGCCGCATCGATCGAGCGGATCGCCGCATCGCGATCCACGCGGTAGGTGCGCGCATCATCGCCACCGCCCACGCCTGCGGACCATATAATTACGTCCTGATCAGCGAATAGCTCTTCGAAACCTGCGACATCTAGCTGCTCGATGTCCTGCACTACGGCCTTGGCTCCGGTAATTTCCAACAGGCCGGAGCGCCAATGTATTTCGAGATGTGGCTATTTTTGCTTGGCGACTAGCGGGCCGATACTCCCGGCGCCGATGCACACAGAAGCATTAGCAGCGCCGCTATTGCCATTGTTGCCAGTACTGCCGGGGGTAGCCTCCGACCGCACCAGGAGGATCCCCCCGCCCCCGGAGACCCGCACCCAACGCGGCTTCAACTCCGAATCGACCTGCACCTTCGTGGCGCGGCTTTTAGTCTCCTTGGCGTCCTCCAGACCATTGGGGGTGGTGATGGTCAGCGTCATATCTGTGCTTGCCGTCGCGTTGAGCTGCCATGTCCAATCTCCAAAAGGTAGCGGTTTATCCAGCAGGATTGGTTGGGACTTTCCCGCGGTGATGCGCACGCCGCACTCTGGTTCTTTTCCTTGCTGTGTTGTTGCGGACGCCACCACCTCCGCATCCACAATCTGGCCCGATTCGTCGATGATCCGGGGCTCGTGGTCTAGCTGCGTGACAGGCTGCTGGCCAGTGAGCGTAGAGACTTGGTCGTGCGGGTGCACCACTGGAGTGAGGATATCCAGCGGTACCGGCTGCCCCAGGAGGGGCGGGGGAGGCCCAGAGCCGTCCAGTTTGGTGGATGCACGCAGGTTAGCCAGGTAATCGGCTGTCCTATCGTCGCGCCAGGCTCCCACCCAGGTGAACGTCGAGATCAGACTGATTGCCACTGCGCACACGACTGTGCAGACTCCTAGCCACTGGGCTCCGCGAGCGTGCGCGGAGCTGACATCGGGGCGGGCGGGGGCGTGGGGGCGTCCTAAAGAAAACAGGCAACAACCTACGACCAGCACGGCGAAGCTAAACCAGTCGGCGAAGTAGTGCATCGAGCGCAGCAACAAGTCGGAGGTGCCGGTGGTGCTTCGCGCACGGCTGAGCAGCAGGTAGATGATGGCGAGGTAACCCACGATCACCAGCAGCCCCAGGGCGCGGCGGCGGGTATCGCGGCGCAACCAGATAGAGGCGGCGATGAGGAGCAGCGCGGCGCTGGTGATGCTCCACCAGGTGGGGGCGGTGGCGAAGGCGCTTGACGGTGACCAGCGATCCCAGGACAGTGGACCGCCGAGCGCGCCGGGAAGAACTGTGGAGAAAAGGCTCGTGGGAATGCCAGACCATAGGGACTCGCGCGCGGGCTCTTCTGCAGGGAGCGGGCAGAGCGTGAGGTATAGCACGCACCAGAACAGGAAAACCGCGCCGGGAGCAGCGAAGAAGCGTGTAATGGTGCTGCGGGAAGAATCGTGGGCCCCTTTAACAGACCAGTCGACGAGAAGCGCGAGGGCCACGGCAGCCGGGACGATGGTGAGGGACTTCTCGGTGAAGCACAGCGCCAGCAGCAGGATGGCTGTGGCGATGAGGGAGTGGCGCCAGGGATTGGGGGAACTTCGGGCGGAAAGGAAGCAGAGCGTGAAGCCTGCCATGCCTACCTGCCAAGCCAGAGCGTTGATGCCTGCGGACCACCAACCGGCGGCGTCCATAAGGAAGGGGCTGAACAGCAGAGCGGTGTAGAGCCCCAAGGTGGTGAGGGAACGGCCGGTCAATCGCACACAGACCCGCGCCCATAACGCAGCCGCGACAGCACTGAGCACAAGCAACAGGGTTGCGGGGAGTGCCCAGTTCAGCGGCGCGATCCGATGCGCCACAACCTGTACCAGCGCGGAGGCGGGCATCAGGTGGCCGTCGTAACTGGTGAAGTAATCGCCGATGGAACCGCCACGGAAGGTCGCGGGGATGATGAAGTCATCCCAATAGAACGTGCGCTGGCTCAGCTGCCAACCGCGCACGCCGAGCGCCACGACGGCCACCAGTGTGAGGAGGGCGGTGAAGCGGGCGCGCTTGACAGTGCCTGTGCTGGCGCGCGTGACAGTGAGGTGAGTGGGAATAGAGAGTCGCACTAGTGAGTAGCGTTCGACGGTTTAGCTTTTCGGCCCAACGGGTTGCACGGACAGGAACTCGACGTCGCCGCTGCAGCCTTCCAGACCCTTCATCGGCACGTATGCGGCCTTGGTCTGCTCTGGTGGGTAGACGCGCAGGCCGTCAGCTTGCTGCGGCTTGCACTGCTCGGGATCCATAACACCCGGGTTGGAGATCTTTAGCCCAGCAACGGCGGACGCGCCCGGAGCGAGCTTCACCGTTTCGTCCGGAGCGCCGGTTTCGCGCTTGGCGGGCTTACCCAGCTGGGTGCCGTTGTTATTCGTGACGAGGGATACGCCGGGGAAGCCGCGCATGGAGCACGGTTCGTTTGAGGTGTTCGTGAATACGACGTTGATCAAGGTGGAGCCCGCCGCGCCTTGCTGGTCGGCGGTTGTGATCTTGAGACTGTTGGTGGCACACATGCCGTTTTTGCCGACGGAGCCGTCGCCGGCCTCGCTGTTGTTGCCGTTGCCGTTGGCGTTGGCGGCGGGGGCTGTGGGGTTGGCGCTGCCGTCACCGTCGGCAGGGGACTGTCCTGCGTCGCCGTCGGCTTCGGCGCTGCTTGTTGAGGCGGCTTCGGAGGGGGTTGTGTCCTCATCGTCGCAGGCGGCCATTGTGAGGGCGGAGCCTGCCAACAGGATCGTGGTTGCTCCCGCGAGGAAAGTTGCACGCGGAGAGCGGGAACTGGGGGAATTGCGGCGGGGGCTGAAGCTCTTCATGGTTATTACTGTAAATGTGAAGTGCTGGTGGGGCTAGAGTGATTCACATTTTGTTATCAAAAGGTGAACGGGCAGTGATATGCGCACGGGCAGACCACAGGGAAGGGGGAGTGCAACTCGCAAACTTCTTTATGTAAATATGGCCTTTAGGATCACCGACTTGCCGGAGAGCACTACACTCGGTGGGAAAGAACGTTCTGAACTTCATTGCTAGAGAGGCGAAGAGTTAACCATGGGTTTCAACCCCGATTTCGAACCATTCCGTCTGCCTGACGAGTACATCGCTCTGCGCGAGGCCATCCGCGATCTGGCGGAGCAGCAGATCGCTCCATACGCCAAGGACGTTGACGAAAACGAGCGCTTCCCGCAGGAAGCCCTGGACGCTCTGAACGCTGCCGGCTTCAACGCTATTCACGTCCCGGAGGAGTTCGGCGGACAGGGTGGCGATTCCCTCGCCGCCGTCATCGTCATCGAAGAGGTTGCCCGCGTCTGTGGTTCCTCCTCCCTTATCCCAGCCGTGAACAAGCTGGGCACCATGGGCCTGATCCTGCAGGGCTCCGACGAGCTGAAGAAGGAAGTTCTGCCGGACATCGCTAACGGTGCTCTGGCTTCTTACGCGCTCACGGAGCGCGAAGCTGGTTCGGACGCCGCAGCGATGAAGACCCGCGCTGTCCGCGACGGTGACGACTGGGTGATTAACGGCTCCAAGTGCTTCATCACCAACGGTGGTAAGTCCACCTGGTACACCGTGATGGCTGTAACCGATCCGGAGGCCGGCGCGCGCGGCATTTCCGCGTTCATGGTGAACAAGGACGACCCGGGCTTCAGTGTTTCTGGTTACGAGCACAAGCTGGGCATTAAGGGTTCCCCGACGGCTGAGCTGTTGTTCGAGGACTGCCGCGTTCCGGCTTCCCGCATGATCGGCGAGGAAGGCACCGGCTTCAAGACTGCTCTGCAGACTCTGGACCACACCCGCCCGACCATTGGTGCGCAGGCCTTGGGTATCGCGCAGGGTGCGTTCGACCAGGCAGTGGCTTATGTCAAGGAACGCAAGCAGTTCGGCAAGGCGATCGCGGACTTCCAGAACACCCAGTTCATGCTGGCGGACATGAAGATGAAGATCGACGCCGCACGCCTGATGATCTACACCGCTGCGTCCAACGCAGAGCGCGGCGTGGCTGAGGATGGTGCCAAGCTGGGCCTCATGGCTGCAGGCTCCAAGGCGTTTGCTTCCGACGTTGCCATGGAGGTCACGGTGGACGCTGTTCAGCTGCTCGGTGGCTACGGCTTCACCCGCGACTTCCCGCTGGAGCGCATGATGCGCGATGCGAAGATCACCCAGATCTACGAGGGCACCAACCAGATCTGCCGCATGGTGATGGGGCGCCAGATCCTGGGCTAGTAATCCACAACCCGTTCTCGAGAGGGAGTGATCGACGCTTCCGCAGCCCCGCGCACTTAACCGGTGCGCGGGGTTAGTCTTTGTCGTTTTTGGCCGTTGCAGCACCGGGTGTGAGTTCCGGGAGGGCCTATTCGGAGGGGGTGGTGCAAAAACTACCCCCCCTGAGTATTTGCTTAGAAAAAAGTTAAACAATGGTTTATCTTTACACCATGATGAAAAAAGTGGTGGTGGCCGCACTCTCGGTCAGCCTGGTCATGGGTGGTATCTCCCCGGTAGCGGCGCAAGATAAGCCTGAAATCTCTGTAGGAAGCTCCTCCCAGGGGGCGCCGAACCCTGACAAGGATAAGAACAAGGACTCTGACAAGGATAAGAAAAAGGACGAGGGCAAGGAGCCTGATTCCGAAGCTGGTCAGGACCCTTCTTCTGACCCGCAGGGTGGAGCAGATCTTAGCTCCAAGCCAGTCGGGTCGACTGACCTGAAGACGGTTATTGGCGCGATTGTCGGAACCTTCGCGGCGGGCGCCCTCATCGCTGCTGGTTTGAACTGGGCAGTTCAGCTCCGCCTTATCCCCAATCCTCTCCCGGGCTTGATCCCCAATCCGCCTGCACCTCCAGCTCCGGCAAAGCCTGCCCCCAAGCCTGCTCCGGCAAAGAAGGCACCGGCAAAGAAGGCACCGGCAAAGCCTGCCCCGAAGCCTGCTCCGGCGAAGAAGCCCGTTGCTGCGAAGCCTGCACCGGTGAAGCGCCCTGCACCGGCAAAGCGCCCAGCTCCTGCACGCCCGCAAAGCGCGTACTACGCAAATTGCAAGGACGTTTGGAATCGCTTGGGTCGTCCGATCTACCAGCGGGATGCCGGTTTCTCAAGCCGTTTTGATCGTGACGGCGACGGCGTAGGCTGCGAGAAGCGTCCGAGGTACTAGTCCGCTACAACTCTCATCACCCGTGTCGGGTGGTGGGGGTTTATTTTTTTTCGAGCTTGCGACTGGTCTAGGTGGTGCGTCAAAAACGCACGCCCTGGGTGGCCAGCCATTCGGCCACGCTGCCGTGTTCATGCAGTCCATCTAGTAGGCGCTGGGTAGAGTCCAATGCCCTGCGTGCTTCTTCGGCGGTGATGTAGCCCGCCAGGAGTGCTTCGCCTAACTCGTCCAGGTCCAGCACCTGGACTTTTGCCTTTGAAGATGTGCCCGGGGCGTAGTTAGAACTCGACTGGGATTGTTCCCGGGAGGGAGCCTCTGGGAGGTGCGTCACCACATCCACGTACAGGTCACGGGTACGCCAGGTTGCTGGGGTGGTGGCGTCATCAATATCGATAAAGGCGATGTCGATGTAGAGGTCCTGCGTGGGCTCAATGCCCTCGAAGAAGTGGAACTTGTTGAGGCGTATGTCTAGGTGGGGGACTAGCCAGGATTCGAGGTAATGGAAGCGCGGATGGCCGGGGGTGGGGCGGCGCATGTACAGCACTGGCCTTGGGTGCTCTGGGCTGGGCTGCTCCGGGCTTGGGTGTACTGGGCTGGGATGCTCCGTGACGGGCAGCGCGGAAAGCAGCTCGTAGGCGTCCACGGCGCGCTCGAATCCCTTGGGGTCGATGTTGATTGCGCGGGCGATGTCGAAGGTCTCTTGCTTTACTTTGTGCAGATCGGCCATGGCTTGTGCGATTGTGGTGAGCAGGATGCGGTGTGCCCAGGGGGAGCGGGGTGCAGGTAGAGGATAAGGATATGAGAAAGGCCGCGCAGGGAAGCGCGGCCAAGGGCGGAAACCCGGGTGTCTAGGCGAAAGCTACTAGACGTGCAGTAGTGCCGCGGTGGGCAGGAAGTTGCAGTTGGAGTTGCCGGATTCCTTCTCGTGGGTGGTCACGCCACCTTCCAGCAGGGCGATGACGGTGCCCTTGCCGGTCTTAGCAACACCGTTGACGGTAGCCGGGCCCTTCGGGTTGATGCCGGTGTAGCCCAGCGGGGTGCGGCCCATCTTGCCGGTGTTGATGTTGATCCAGTGCACGTTCATGGCGGTGTTCTGCTTCTTAGCCACGGTGCCGGTGCCCATGGCGGTGAACACGAAGTTGACCTCGCCAGCGCCGATGCCCGGCAGTGGAAGCTTAGCGGGGCCGGGTACGCCCATGGCGGTGCCGACGGCCTTGTTCTTGCCGCCGATGCACTTGCCGGAAACGGTCGGCCAGCCGAACTGGGTGAAGACCGGGGCGTTCTTCGGGATGTCAACACCCGGCTTGCCATCGCCGCGGAAGAAGCCAACCAGCTTCTTCAGGGACGCCTTAACGTTCGGCGGCAGCTGCGGGTTGTTAGCGAAAGCCTCGATCTGGTTCAGGATGTGCGGCGCAGGGCGGCCGAGGTGATCGATGGAACCCTGGACCTGAGCGCCAGCCGTTGCAGGGGCCACCACGGTCGGGACAGCAAGCGCGCAGGCGGTCGTCAGTGCTGCAGCAGCACGGGTCAAGCGTCGGGAGAAAGCCATGGCGTACCTTTCAGGTTTTGTCGCTGTTTCTAAAGTTGCTCGAGCATATACCCAAACCACATTAGTCACATTAGTCACATTTGTCACATTAGTAACGTTCATTAGGAACCTTTTGTAAACAATAACACCGGCTTCAGTGCACGTCTTGCGGTTTTGAGAAAAACTTCTTCATGTCCTATGCGTTATCCTGGTGAACTAAAGGAGTAGGCTGTGAAAGGTTCCCGTAGGCAATGTTCTAGGCCAGGTTCTAAGCAATGTTCTAGGCCATGTACTGCCTTACGCTGCACTACTAAAACTGACCCCAATTTAAGGAAAGATCGGATCTGTGTCTTTGACTGAATTCCGTAATGTCGCCATCGTCGCGCACGTCGATCACGGCAAGACCACCCTCGTCGACGCCATGCTGCACCAGTCCGGCGCCTTCTCTTCGCACGGCGAAGTGGAAGAGCGCGTGATGGACTCGGGCGACCTGGAAAAGGAAAAGGGCATCACGATCCTGGCGAAAAACACCGCCATTCACCGCAAGGGTCTGGGCAAGGATGGCAGCGACCTCATCATCAACGTGATCGATACGCCCGGCCACGCTGACTTTGGCGGTGAGGTCGAGCGCGCTCTGTCCATGGTCGACGGTGTGGTTCTTCTTGTTGACGCCTCTGAAGGGCCGCTGCCACAGACCCGTTTCGTGCTGGGCAAGGCCCTGGCTGCGAAAATGCCGGTGATCATCTGTGTGAACAAGACCGACCGCCCCGATGCCCGCATTGACGAGGTTGTTGAGGAATCACAGGATCTGCTGCTAGAGCTCGCCTCCACCCTGGAGGACGAAGAGGCGGCAGAGGCTGCCGAACAGCTGTTGGATCTGCCGGTTCTGTACACCTCCGGTCGTGAGGGCAAGGCTTCCACCGAGAACCCGGGCAACGGCAACGTCCCGGACTCTGAGGATCTGCAGCCACTGTTCGACGTTCTCTACGACGTGCTGCCGGAGCCTTCCGCAGACGTAGACGGCCCGCTGCAGGCGCACGTCACTAACCTGGACTCATCTTCCTTCCTGGGACGTATCGGCCTGGTGCGTATTCACGCTGGCCGCCTGCGCAAGGGGCAGCAGGTTGCGTGGATCCACTACGACGAAGATGGAAACCAGCACACCAAGACCGCCAAGGTTGCGGAGCTGCTGCGCACCGAAGGCGTGACGCGCGTGCCGGCCGAGGAGATGATCGCTGGCGACATCGCCGCTATCTCCGGCATCGAGGACATCATGATCGGCGACACTCTGGCCGATCCGGAAAACCCGGTCGCTCTGCCGCGCATCACCGTGGATGAGCCCGCGATTTCTATGACCATCGGCGTGAACACTTCTCCGATGGCAGGCCGTGGCGGTGGCGACAAGCTGACTGCCCGTATGGTCAAGGCCCGCCTGGACCAGGAGCTGATCGGTAACGTTTCTCTGCGCGTGTTGCCCACTGAGCGCCCGGATGCCTGGGAAGTTCAGGGCCGTGGCGAGATGGCTCTGTCCGTCCTGGTGGAGACCATGCGTCGTGAAGGCTTCGAGCTGACCGTCGGTAAGCCGCAGGTGGTTACCCGCACCATCGACGGTACGGTTCACGAGCCCTACGAAAACCTGATTATCGACGTCCCGGAGGAGCACCTCGGAGCCGTCACCCAGCTGCTGGCCGCCCGCAAGGGTCGCATGGAGTCCATGGACAACACCGGCACCGGCTGGATCCGCATGAAGTTCATCGTTCCGGCCCGTGGCCTGATCGGCTTCCGCACCGTCTTTATGACCGAAACCCGCGGCACCGGCATCGCCAACAGCTACTCCGCTGGCTACGAGCCGTGGGCGGGCGAGATCAAGGGCCGCGCCTCCGGCTCCCTGGTTGCCGACCGCTCTGGCCAGATCACCGCCTACGCGCTAATCCAGCTGGCCGACCGTGGCACCTTCTTCGTCGAGCCGGGTGCAGAGGCCTACGAGGGCATGGTCGTCGGCGCGAACAACCGCGACGAGGACATGGACATCAACATCACCAAGGAAAAGAAGCTGACCAACATGCGTTCGGCTACCGCGGATGCGACGGTGACCTTGGCTAAGGCTCGCACCCTGACCCTGGAAGAGGCCATGGAGTTCTGTGGTTTCGACGAGTGTGTCGAGGTTACCCCGGAGGTCGTCCGTGTGCGTAAGGTGATCCTGAACGCCACCGACCGCGCCCGCGCTCGTTCCCGCGAGAAGCAGCGCAATAACAACTCCTAGAAGCACTCTTGTACTCTTTCTTCCCCCTATCTGATCCCTCGTCGCGACACCGTTCCGCCTGGGCGCGTCGTCGGCGTTTTTGGGGTTCGACGCCCACCGTTGCGGCCGCGCTGACCTCTGCGGCTCTCGCGCTGACGCTTTCCGCGTGTCAGGCGAACCCCGGGGAGGCTCCGACGGTGGAAGACCCCTCTGCCACCACGCAGTCTCAGCCGCCCAAGCCGGTGGATGAGAGCCTGCGGGAGATCACGGTGGGAGTCGATCGCTTCACCAGTAACCTCAACCCGCACCTGGTGGGTAACCGCAACCCGGTGGTCGCGGCGGTAGCGGATCTGACCTTACCGAGCGTATACATGCAAGGTACTGAGGAGGAGGGCCTCAACAACGACCTGATTAGTTCGATCGCGCCAAACGATGAGGAGTTTCCGACAGAGGTGACCTACACCCTCAATCCGGAAGCGCAGTGGTCGGACGGCACCCCCATCACGATCTCCGACTTTCAGTACCTGCGCGAGGCGATCCTAAAGGAACCGCTAGCGGAGTCCAAGGGGCTGTACCGGCATGTGACTTCCATCAAACCGGGTGATAAAGAAAAGAGCGTGAAGGTCACTTTCGATCGCCCGCTGGGCGGTTGGAAGCGACTGTTTATGCACCTGCTGCCTAGCCACATTTATCGAGCCGAGGGGCGCACGTTCACCACGATGATGGCCGAAGGGTCAGTCGCCTCGGCGGGACAGTACTCCGTGAAGTCGGTAGACGAAGGCCGAGGGCTGCTGGAACTGCAGCGCAACGACCGCTACTGGGGCAAGAAGGCGGCGAAGACGGACATCATTCGTTTCACCACGGTTCCCAATGAGTCGACGGGTGCGCAGATGATGCGCACCCAGCAGATCCAGATGTACATGACGCACACCTCGGCCACTACCGACCTGGCCATGGAGCAGTTGCCCTATGCCCAGGTGCGAAAAACTACCCGTGAAGTGCAGCTGAACCTGCAGCTGAATCAGGCTAGCCCTCTCTTGCAGAACCGCACGCTGCGGCGCCGGTTGCTGGGTGCAATCGATTCCGAAAAGATCGCCCGGATCGTTTCCGGGGACCCTGATGTCGGCTCCCCGCACTGGAACGTCAAGCCGAAGATGGAAAAGGAAGTACCGGACAATCTGGTGACCGATGACCGACCCGATGGAATTGTCATCGGTGCGGTCAACGACGATCAGCTGGCTGTGGACGCTGCCCGTTCGGTGGTGGATCAGCTATTACAGGCCGGTATCCCCGCAGTGGTGCGCACCGGGGAAGCCTCAGACATTCTGGGTACGTCGGTGCAACAGGGCACCGTCGACGGCGTGATCACTTGGCAGCGCAGCCCGCAGCTTATCGCGGATTATGTGCAGCAATACGGCTGCACGAACAGCTCGCAGACTGCGGACGCGCGCACGTCGAATAACAACTCCGGCTCCGAAGTTCAGGGTGGGAAAGGCAAACGCTCAGGCAAGAACGCTGGCGAAGGGGCAAGCGCGAGCGCCAACGAAGGTGCCGATGGGAGCGCCGATGAGAAATCCGGCGCGGAAGCGCGCCTGGATAACACGCCAAGCGGCGGCAACCTCAGCGGAACGTGCGACCAAGAACTGGAACAGCGCCTCACCAAGCTCCGCGAAGGCGAGACGAAACTGGATGATGAACGTCCTCAGGTGGACGATCGCATCGCGGAACTCTCGACGGTCCTACCGATCCTGTCGGATCGTTTCACCGTGGTGGCGTCGAATAGGCTCAGTGGGCCGACCCGGAAGCTGGAGGACTGGCCGTTGGACGACAGTAGTTCGTTGCTGATCTCCGCGCCTTTGTGGACTCTGATGCCGATGGAGGAGCTGGATCGCAGCGCCGCCGATAACGCCCGCAAGGAGGACTAGACCGTGAGCAGCAATCCGGAACCAGCGCACGCGATCACTGTAATGGCGGTGCATGCGCACCCCGACGACGAAACTCTGTGGACGGGTCTGGCGTTAGCTAAGGCACGCAGACTCGGCCATGAGGTGACCGTGGTGACCTGCACCCTCGGTGAAGAGGGCGAGGTGATCGGGGAGAAGTACCAAGCTCTTGTGGACGCCCAACAGTACGAACACGGCACGGGAATGCTCGGTGGTTACCGCATCGCCGAGCTCCAGCGAGCACTTAGAGCGCTGGGGATTCAGCATGGCCCGAACCTGCTGGGTGGTTGCGGTGCCTGGCGGGATTCGGGAATGGAAGGAAGCGACTCGATTCGCCACCCGCGGGCATTCGCACGCGCGCCGGAAAGCCCCAGCGACGGCGCCGATGGAACCGCGGACGCGGGGTTAGAGGCACAGGTTGCGCAGCTTATCCAGCAGATCCAGCAGATCCGCCCGGAGGTCATCCTGACCTACGCCGCCGACGGTGGCTATGGCCATCCGGATCACAAGCGGGCGCACCAAATCGTGCACGAGGCCGTGCAGCGGCTGGAGGCAGCAGCTACAGGTACAGAAGCGGAGAGCTTCGTGCCCAGCCAAGTGTTGTGGTGCGTGACGGAGGACGAGAAGTTCGCCGAGGGCATGGAAAGCGTGCAGGCGCCGGAGGGATGGAAGCTCCCCAGCGCAGGCGACATCGCCACCGTACCTTCCGCCGAGGTGGACCTGGTGGTTCACGGTTCTGTAGAAGACGTGGCAGCAAAGCAGGCCGCCATGCGCGCCCATGCCACACAAATTTGGGTGGCGGATGGGTCGACCTCTGATGTGAACGATCAGGCGCGGGAATCCAACCCGCCCGCGCGCACGGCCGCCACGTTGTTCTGCCTTTCCAACCTGATCACCCAGCCCCTGCTGGACAACGAAAGCTATCGCGTCGGGTGGACCAAACCTGGAGTGCCGGAGGACTTCTTCGCCCGCGCAGTCGGGGAGCGCTTGGTGGGCGGGAAGTCTTAAACGGCGCGGCCTGGGGCGTCAATAAGAAGAGCAAGCACTAGGATAGATCGACGTGAATGCGAAAAAGAGCACCGGAACCGGCCGGGACGAAGAGCCGAACTGGGGGCACCCCACGAAAAGCCAGGCGCGCAAGGATACGACGCGCGCGGAGCGCATTTCCGGCATCGTGTGGCTCTCTATCGGCGCACTGTTTGGGCTGTTCATCAGCGTTTTATACATCGGCTCCCGCATCACGGTGGGGGACGTCGAGGTGCCGCTGCCGTGGACAATACTTTTTGCCCTGGTGTTCAACCGCGCACTGACTAAAACCGCACTGCTGTGGACCGATAACAAGCTGATCGCCGGCATTCCCGCGCTGGTGTGGCTAGCCGGGTACTTGCTGGCGGTGATGTGGCCGGAGCTGCCTTTCGGTGAGGCGACGTTAATGCCACAGACCGTGTGGTCTATGCTGCTGCTTGTGGTCGGTTTGGCAGCGGCCGCGTGGCCACTTCGGCCTCAGTTTTCTCTGGAACCGCTGAAGTGACAGAATAGAAGCTCATAGAGAGCTCTGTGGAGTATGACGAACTTTCCAGAAAGGGTAGGTATTTAGACGATGACCTACACGATCGCGCAGCCTTGTGTAGACGTGATGGATCGCGCTTGCGTTGAAGAGTGCCCCGTTGACTGCATCTACGAGGGCAAGCGTTCCCTGTACATTCACCCCGACGAGTGCGTTGACTGCGGTGCTTGTGAGCCTGTCTGCCCGGTCGAGGCCATTTTCTACGAGGATGACGTGCCGGACGAGTGGGAAGAGTACAACGACGCTAACGCTGCCTTCTTCGACGACCTGGGCTCCCCGGGCGGTGCTGCGAAGCTGGGACCGCAGGACTTCGATGCGGAGCTGATCGCTAACCTGCCGCCGCAGGCTTAGGGCTTTTCCTTTATTGACGCCCACTGTTGCGCCGGTTAGCGCCGAGCGCACGGAGCAGGCGGTATAGAGTACAAGCATGACCCTGAAGCGCACCAAAGTAGCCGACCGACTGCCCGACTTCCCCTGGGATTCGCTTGCCGAGGCCAAAGCCACGGCGGCGAAGCACCCCGACGGGATCGTGGATTTGTCGGTCGGCACTCCTGTAGATCCGGTTTCCCCGGCGATTCAGCTGGCGCTGACGGAATCCGCCGCGGAGCCGGGCTACCCGCAGACTAAGGGCACCCCGGAACTGCGTAAAGCCATCGTGGGGGCGATGGAGCGCCGCTTTAAGGTGACCGGCCTGGATGCCGATAGCCAGGTGCTGCCGGTGATCGGCACCAAGGAAGCCATCGCGTGGATGCCCACCCTGCTGGGGCTAGGCGCAGGCCACACGGTAGTGATTCCGGAGCTGGCGTACCCGACCTACGAGGTTTCCGCCCGCCTGGCTGGGGCGGACGTGTTGCGCAGCGATTCTTTGCTGAAGTTGGGGCCGCAGACCCCGGCGCTGATCTACCTGAACTCCCCGGCCAACCCGCACGGCCAGGTGCTGGGAGTGGAGCACCTGCGCAAGTTCGTGGAATTCGCCCGCGAACGCGGCACCATCATCGTCTCCGACGAGTGCTACCTGGGTCTGGGCTGGGGCGAGGAGCGCCCCGTGTCGATCCTGGATCCCGAGGTATGTGGCGGTGACTTCACTAACCTCATCGCCGTCCACTCGCTGTCGAAGACCTCCAACTTGGCCTCTTATCGTGCGGGCTGGCTGGCCGGCGACGGTGCGCTGATCCAGGAGCTGCTGGGAATCCGCCGCCATGCAGGCCTGATGAACCCCGGCCCGATCCAGTCCGCCATGGTCGCCGCCCTGGAGGACGACGGCCACGAAGTTTTGCAGAAGCAGTTGTACCGCGATCGCCGCGAGCTGCTGAAGGCTGCCCTGCTGCAGGCCGGTTTCGATATCGAGTACTCCGACGGTGGTCTGTACCTGTGGGCCACCCAGGGGCGTGACGGCCGCGAGACCGTCGCTGAGCTGGCCGACAAGGGCATCCTGGTTGCCCCGGGCGATTTCTATGGCCCGAAGGGGAAGAACTTTGTCCGCGTGGGGCTGACCGCCACCGACGAGCGGATTGAGGCAGCCGCCCGCCGCCTCACCGGTGACGAATCGGCAGCCGCGCAGTAGCGCGCCGTAATTGGAGCTCTGGCGCCGATTCCTGCCCTACAACGCTGGCGCCCACCGCCGCGCCACGGCGTATCTGCCGTCAAGACCATGCTGACTGGCCGCGTCCCCGACGACGGTCGCATCTACCTGGCCGCCGCGGCGGGCGATTCCCCTTTCGCGCCCGGCACCCCGCTGGAACCAGGGCTTGCTCTTGTGGATCCGACGCCCACATGGGTCTATCCCGACTTTCCAGAAGAACCCGCCGAGCTCCTGGCAGCTGATATTCAGATTCTGTACTCCGGACCGGATGCATTGGTGGTGGACAAGCCCCACGGGCTGCCGTCTACGCCCAATGGCAGGCTATTGCGCGCCACCGTGCAGTCGTTGATGCGCGTGCGCCTGGGGGAGCCGGAGTTAGTGGCAGCTCACCGCCTGGATCGGGACACTCGCGGCCTGTTGGTGTTATCCCGCAACCCCGCCACGCGCGGGTTCCTGCAGTCACAGTTCCAGCGTAGGGAAGTGGAAAAGACCTACCAGGCGATGGCGCCGGACATTCCGGAGATCGGGGCGCAGTGGCAAGAAGTAGCACTGCCGATGCTGAAGGTGAAGGACGACCCGCAGGTGCGGGTGGGCAGCGCCGCAGCGTTGCCTACACAGCTCAAACCGCAGGGCCGGGCGAAGTCCACGGTGACGCGCATCCGGAAGCTGGCAACCCGTCGCTGCGTGGCAACCTCAGAAACCAATGCTGCCGCTGGCACAGCCGCTACCGCTGTCTATGAGCTGCAACCGCGGACCGGGCACACGCACCAGCTACGGGCGTTGATGAATCATCTGGGTGCTCCCATCTACGGCGACGACACGTACCCGGCATATTGTCCCGGGACGGGGGCGCTACAGCTGCGCGCGGTCGTTATCGAGTTGGCGCTGGTGGCGTCAGAAGAAAAAGGCGCAATAAAAAACAGGCAGCGCATCGCGATCGAGCGCTGCCTGGAAGATCCCTGGTCGCAGTGGAACAGGGGTTAGTTGGCGTGTAGAGCCTCGTTGAGCTCGACGGTGTTGGCGTTGGCGACGGCCTCTACCGCGCCGCTGACGGAGTTGCGGCGGAACAGGATGCCGCTGGCGCCGGAGAGCTCGGCGGCCTTCACAGCCTCGCCCTCCTGCTTGCCCAGCTGCCGGGCGACTTCGCCGGTCAGCGTGACCTTGGTACCGAAGGTGACGTACAGGCCGGCCTCGACGGTGACATCATTGCCCAGGGAGATGCCCACGCCGGAGTTGGCGCCCAGCAAGCAGCGCTCGCCGATGGAAATGACCTGCTTGCCGCCACCGGATAGGGTGCCCATGATGGAGGCGCCACCACCGATGTCGGAACCATCACCGACGACAACACCGCCGGAGATACGGCCTTCAACCATTGAAGAGCCCAGGGTGCCGGCGTTGAAGTTCACGAAGCCCTCGTGCATGACCGTGGTGCCCTCGGCCAGGTGAGCGCCCAGACGCACGCGGTCGGCATCGCCGATACGTACGCCGGTGGGAACCACGTAGTCGACCATGCGGGGGAACTTATCCACGCTGTAGATCGTCACCGGGCCGCGCTCGGCCTGTAGGCGGGCGCGAACAGCCTCGAAACCGGGGACCGCGCACGGGCCGTGGTTGGTCCACACAACGTTGCTGAGCAGCCCGAACAGGCCATCCAGGTTGCAGCCGTGGGGCTTGATCTTGCGGCCGGAGATCAGGTGCAGGCGCAGGTAGGCGTCGTGCGCATCCTCCGCCGGGGCATCCAGGTCAGTAATGGTGGTGGTCACCGCAACGCGGCGGGTGCCGCGGACCTCGTCCGTACCGGCCAGATTGGCCAGGGGACGGAAGGATTCGGGGGCGGAGGTGGTGGCGTCATCAAGATCGAACACTTGGGTTCCAGCCTTATCGCCAGCGGCGTCAGATGTACCGAGGTCGAACTCGAAGAACCAGGTATCCAGCACATCGCCGGAATCGGTCAGAGTGGCAAATCCATTTCCATAAGCAGCAGTCATGCTTTTCGATCCTACCTTTCAGCGGTCGTTGATTCTGGGCTGCTGTGACCCTTCTGGGTGTTCTGCAGAACAAAGCCGATCACGCTCAGTACTGCGAAGGCAATAGTGACCGTCAGAACCTGCATGCGAGCGCCTTCGTCGAAGAGCATCAGGACGGTCAGCGCAACGAGTGCGAGGAAAGTCAGCCACGGCAGAACCGGGTAGCCCCACATACGCACGGTGAGGGTGCCATCTTGCTCGAAGGTCGGGCGCAGCTTGATCTGCGCCAGCACAATCACCATCCAGATCACCAGCAGGGTGCCGCCGACGGCGTTGAACAGTATGTTGATGAGGTCCTTCGGACCCCATACCTGCAGGGCGACAGAAACGAAGGCGAAGAACAGCGAGCACCACACGGCGCGGAAAGGAACCTTCTGCGCGTTGGTTTTGCCGAACCAGCGGGGGACGTTGCCCTCCTGGGAGAAGCTGTACATCAGGCGGCTGGTTGCGTAGATCTGCGCGTTGAAAGCGGACAGCAGGGCCAGGACGATCACGCCCTCCATGATCTCCACGACGCCCGGGATCTGCGCGAGAGCCAGGATGCGGGTGAAGGGGGATTCTTCGGCGGACTCTGCCTCACCGAGCGTTTCGAAGGGCAGCAGGGCCGAGATGAGGAACACACTGCCCAGGTAGAAGATCGAGATTCGCCAGATCACGGCACGCACAGCCGCGGCAATAGATGAGGCCGGATCCTTGGACTCCGCGGCGGCGATCGTCACAATCTCAATGCCACCGAAGGCGAAAGCCACGGCCAGCAGACCCACGGCCATGCCGGAAACGCCGTTGGGGGCGAAGTCGGCGAAGTTGCTGAGCCCCGGGGACTCGTAGTTCGGGAACAGGTTGAACAGCAGACCCGCACCCACGAACAAGAAGACAACGATGACCGCGACCTTGATGAACGCGAACCAGTACTCGAATTCACCGAAGCCACGCACGCCCACGAGGTTCACAATGGTAAACAGCACCACGCATATCAATCCAGGGATCCAGCCCTCTACGCCGAACCACGAACCCATGATCGCGCCCGCTCCGGTGATTTCCGCGCCCATCACCATGATCAGCATGAACCAGTACAGCCAACCCAGGGCGAAGCCATTCCAGCGACCGAAAGCCATCTGGCCGTACGTGGCGAAGGTGCCGGACGCGGGGCGGGCGGCGGCGAGCTCGCCAAGCATCTGCATCACGGCGATCACTACGATGCCGGCGACGATGTAGGACAGCAGCACCGCCGGGCCGGCGGCCTGGATGCCTACACCGGTGCCTAGGAACAGCCCGGCGCCGATGGCAGAGCCGAGGCCCATCATCGTCAGGTGGCGGGTTTCTAGGCTGTGACCCAGCTGGTTCGAGGCGCCCTCGCTAGCACCTGTGTCGGAATCTCGAGTTTTCATAACAGAATTAGAACACAACGGGCTTTCCCACAGGCCAGCATGGGCAGTTTTAACCCCGTAGGTGTTTGATATTCGTCTAGGATCGCAAGCGATGAGTACACCAGAGACGTCCATTGACCTGACCGCTGGCGCGGTGGCGCTCACCCGTCAGCTTGTCGATATTTATAGCGAATCGCACCACGAGCAGCAGATCGCCGACGCAGTCGAGCCTGCCCTGCGTGCCATCGAAAACGTGGAGGTTACCCGCCGGGGCAACACCCTGGTCGCTCGTACCCACCGCGACCTGGGCGATCGGGTGGTGCTGGCCGGCCACCTGGATACGGTGCCGCCGGCGGATAACCTGCCTTCCCGAGTAGGGCCGGATCCGGAGACGGGGGAGGAGACCATCTTCGGCCTCGGCTCGGTGGACATGAAATCCGGCGCGGCCTGCTACGCACATGCGTTTGCGACGTTGGCGAACTCCCCGGATCTGGCCTGCGACCTGACGTTGGTGCTTTACGAAGGCGAGGAAGTAGCCACCAAATACAACGGGCTGAACCACCTGGTGCAGTCCGATTCCGAGTTGCTGGAGGGCGACCTGGCGCTGCTGGGCGAGCCCTCCGGTGGGATGATCGAAGCCGGCTGCCAGGGCACCTTGCGGGTGAAGGTCACCGCCCTGGGTGCCCGCGCGCACTCCGCCCGCAGCTGGCTGGGGCACAACGCGTTGCATGATCTGGCTCGGGTGCTGGTGCGGGTGGCGGATTACGAGCCCCAGGATGTAGAGATCGACGGCCTGGTCTACAAGGAGGGCCTCAACGCCGTGATGGCTGAGTCCGGCGTGGCCACCAACACCATCCCCGACGAGGCCTGGGCGTTCATCAACTTCCGCTATGCTCCGCACCGCAGCGTCGACGAGGCTCTGGAGCACCTGTACGACGTGCTGCAGGTCGGCACGCCCGATGCGCCTGCCGAGGGTTTCTCTGTTCTTCTTGATGACGCCGCAGCCGCGGCGAGCCCCGGCCTCAACCAACCCTTCGCGGCGAAGTTGGTGGAGGCCACCGGAGGGCGCGTGCGCCCGAAGTACGGCTGGACCGACGTTGCACGTTTCACCCAGCTGGGCATCCCCGCCGTGAACTTCGGCCCCGGCGACCCCGGCTTGTGCCATACGAAGGATGAGCGGTGCCCGGTCGCGCAGATCGAGGACGTCAGTAGGGAACTAATTCAGTTCCTTACCCGCTAACCGCACGCTGGGACCCGAGCTAACCCCGACCACCCGCGCTCCCGGTGCGTGGCACCTAGAGGAGGTGTGAACTGGGTGGAAGTGAGGTGGCGTCAATTAGGACGAGCGCCAGAGGCCGCCAAGCAGTAGCGTGAAAAGCACACAGAAACATAAAGATCTAGAAGACATTTAAGGCAAACTCCCGCATGAACAACAGCGAGAACAACCGAGACTTCCGCCTCCGCGGCCCCGTGCTGCTGCGCGGCAAGAAGCACAGCCAGAAGCAGAAGTCGACCACGGATCAGCGACTGCTGGGCGAGCAGGCCAACATCGACTGGCTGCACACCGATCCGTGGCGCGTGATGCGCATCCAGTCCGAGTTCGTCGATGGCTTCGGCGCGCTGGCGAAGATCCCCAAGGCCATCACAGTGTTCGGCTCCGCGCGGGTAAAACCCGACCACGAGTACTACGCAAAGGGCCGAGAGCTGGGACGGTTGATCCACGAGGCCGGCTACGCGACGATCACCGGCGGCGGGCCAGGTCTGATGGAAGCCCCTAACCGGGGCGCGCAGGAATCCGGCGGCATGTCCATCGGCCTGGGCATTGAACTGCCGATGGAACAGAGCCTGAACCACTGGGTGGATCTGGGGCTGAACTTCCGCTACTTCTTCGTGCGCAAGACCATGTTCCTGAAGTACTCTCAGGCCTTCATCTGCCTGCCCGGTGGCTACGGCACGCTGGACGAGCTGTTCGAGGCCCTGGTGATGGTGCAGACCGAGAAGATCCGGAAGTTCCCGATCATCCTGATCGGCAAGGAATTCTGGGGCGGGCTGGTCGATTGGATCACCACACGTCTGGTCGACGAGGGCATGATCTCCCCGGAGGACGTGGATCTTTTCCACGTGACCGACGACCCGGCGGAGGCCGTGCAGATCTGCGTGGACGCACACGCCAACCACGTGCGGAAGCTGAAGATCCGCCAGGAGGAGCTGTCCATCGAGCAGGAGCGGATCAACGCGCAGCTGGAGCGCTTTGAGGGCGAAGAGCCCCGCGCGGACTAGGGCTGGCGCAAGGCGGTAGATTAAGAATCATGTTTTGGTTGTTGTCTCTTGTCGGAGCGTTCCTGGTGGGCGCGCTCCTGGTTTTCTTACTAGGCACCGTTTTTGGGCGTGGGGAGGCGCTACCGCCCGTCACGGAGGGAGCGGCGAAACGACAGCACTGGGATGACCTACAGAACAGCCCGCTGACCGCCGACGGGATCCGAGAGACCAGTTTCTCCCTGGCATTCCGTGGCTACAACCAGGCTGAGGTGGACCTCTACATCGAGCGCCTGGCAGCGCGCATCGAAGAGCTGGAAGGCCACAGCGAACAGCCCGACGCGACGGAAGTAGACGCGAGCGCAACCGAAGTAGATACAGCAGAAACTCTGGAACAGGAGCGTTAACGATGGCACCGATCCCGAACATCCCGCAGAAAGTGACCAACGTGACGATCGGCCCGCGCGCCGAAGGTTCCGAGATCATCGAAACCGAAATTAAAGTCGCGCCGGGGCAGACCGCGCCTGGGGACGTGGAACTTGATGCCTCTGGACGCTGGGCAGCGTGGGTTCCCGCCGAGCCGACCCGCCCGCTGGATCTAAGCGACGGCCGGGAGTTCTTGGAGGACGGCTGGCGCGGCGCTGGTGCGAAGCTGGTGCGCCGGATCGGCAAGGTGGTAGACGGCCACCCCGTGCGCGCAAAGAAGCACATCGTACAGGTGAACCTGCCGGCGGAGTTTACACCGGACAACGTCCGCTCCCTGGTCATCGGCCTGATCGTCGGTAACCACTCCTTCGTGACGACCAACAAGCGCAAGCCCGCCCGCGTGCGCAACGTGCATGTTGTGCTGCCGGAGGGGTATCAGTTCTCTGGGTTCGAAACCTCCGACTACGTCGACGCGGTCCAGCAGGGCACGGCGCTGGGTAAGGCTACCTGCCTGTCCCGCGATCTTGCCAACGCCCCGGCCAACGTGAAGTCCCCAGAGTGGTTGGCCAACCAGGCCAAGCAAGCTGTGGCTGGCCTGGACGGGGTCAAGGTGCGCCTGCGCGACGCGGGTTGGCTGGAGGACAAGGGCTTCGGCGGCATCCTGGCCGTCGGCCGGGGGTCGTCCCGCCCGCCGATGTTGATCGAGTTGGTTTGGGATCCGCAGAAGATCGACAAGCCGCGTCGCCGCCGCACTGTCGTCCTGGTAGGCAAGGGCGTGACCTTTGATACCGGTGGCATCAGTGTGAAGCCCGCCGCGGGGATGGACACGATGCGCACCGACATGACAGGTGGCGCCAGCGTGATTGCTGCCTTCCGAGCGCTGGCGGAGCAGCAGGTGCCGCGCAAGATCGTGGCCCTCATCCCGACCGCCGAGAACATGATCGATGGCAAGTCCTACCGTCCCGGTGACGTGGTGGAGCACTACGGTGGTCTGACCTCCGAAGTGACGAACACCGACGCCGAGGGGCGCATGATTCTGGCCGATGCCATCAGCTATGGCGCGAAGAAGTACAAGCCGACTGCCGTGGTGACGATCGCTACCCTCACGGGCGCGGCGAAGCTCGCCCTGGGCACGCGTACTGGCGCTGTGTTTTCCGACAACTGGGGAGCAGGCGTCAAACTTGCCCGTCGCGGCGCGACCGTCGGCGAAAACTGGTGGCCGATGCCGATGCAGGAGTACCTGGAAGACAACGTCACCTCCAAGATCGCCGATGTGCGTCAAACCCCCAAGGGGCCGGGCGCGACGACCGCTGCGATGTTCCTGCGTCGCTTCACCCGCGATCTACCTCTGATTCACCTGGATATTGCCGGTCCGGGGCGCGCGGAATCTACCTACGACGAAGTCACTCCGGTGGGTACGGGCTTTGGCGCCCGCACGCTCGTGCAGTGGCTGTTGCACTAGCCCTCCGCGAAAAGGCAGTGGACGGTTTACCATGGGGGAGTCGTTTATTAGCTCCCTCTCAAGAGAGCTATCTAGAAATTTTCAGGAAGGAATCTGTTCGTGCTTGCAGATGTCATTGACCTCCTCGCCGATCCAGTAGACGGTTCCCGCTTGAGCGCTGGCGACGAAGAGTGGCGCACCCTGGTTTCCGAATCGGGCCACAGCTATGACGTCGCACGGCAGGGCTATGTGACTCTTGCCGGTGGCTCTGGGCTGCGCTATTCGGGTGATGACGCCTCGATGATCGATGCGCGCGAGACCTTCCTCTCCGGTGGCCACTTCGCCCCCTTCGTCGAGGCTGTGACTGCCGATGTCGAGAAGGTCCTCGACGATGGCAATGTTGCCGCTGAGCACGCCCCATCCATCGTGGAGATCGGCGCGGGTACGGGCTACTACCTGGCTCACACCCTGGACACGATCGAGCGCTCTCGCGGCGTGGGCATCGATGTCTCGACCGCGGCGGCGAAGCGTTTGGCTTCTTCCCACTCGCGGGTCGGTGCGGTTGTTGCCGACGCCTGGTCGCGCCTGCCTATTCTTTCGGAAAGTGTGGACGCCATCATGGTTGTCTTCGCTCCACGCAATGCGGCAGAGTTCGCCCGCATCCTTACGCCGGAGGGACAGGTGGTTGTCCTTACCGCGGAGGTTGGCCACCTGGGTGAGCTGCGCGAGCCCCTGGGCATTCTGGATGTGGAAGAGGGCAAGGTTGAGCGGATGATCAACCAGGCCTCCGGCCACCTGGTGCCGGTGGGGGATCCGGAGCACATCGAGTTCCCGATGGTGCTGGATCAGGCCTCCATTGCCGCCCAGATCGGCATGAGCCCCTCTGCGCGCCACATCCACCCAGATGTGCTGCAGGAGCGCATCGCTGCACTGCCGGAGACCATGGAGGTCACCGCCCGCGCGGCCATCACGCGCTTGGCGAAGGCCAACCGCTAGGCTCTTGCTCGGTCGCGACTAGTGGCCAGTTAGTCTTCGTCGAAGATTCCCGCGGCCACGTCGCGATCGGCGATGAGGGCCTCCGCCATGTAGGCTTCCTGATCCTCCGGGGAGGTCAGGCCAGCCTGCATGCGCATCAGATGCCGACCCGCCGTCTGCATGGAGGAGATAATCTTTGCGCCGCCGGTTGCGCGCACGTCGATATCGGAAATCTGCGAGTGCGCCGGAATAGCGCTGGTGAGGGTCACAGCACCGCCATCGGCGAACACCTCACACACCGGCCCGTCCAGGAACACCGTCAGGGTGTCCGAGTCTGCGTCTTTGAGCGGTGCCGTGCGGGTATCCACGCCCAGGCGGGTAACGGACACCGCATCGTTGGTGTAGCTGATTGTTGCAATGACCTGCCCGGAATCATCCGTGACATCGACATCCACGCTGCCTTGCTGGGCGTCCAGCTGAGCGGACCAAATGAACGCATAGTCAGAGAACGTGCGCACGGCGGTAGGGGCGCCGACGACATCTTGGTACAGCTCCCCGCCCACCAGCGAGAGGTAGCGGGGTGCCGACAGGCAGTTGGCTCACTGGCCGTCCAGCGATGGGTGCGCGCCCACCAGGCCGAACATCACCGGCGTGTGGTAGTCGATCACACGCGGGCGGGTGAAGTCGTGGCCGAAGTCGATGACGGTGAACGGGGTGGTCACCTTGAAGGCACTGCCACTCAGGTTGCCGACTACGTACCCAGCGACCTCATCGGATTCGCCCGCGCCGCCGGGGAAGGTCACGAACAAGACATCTCGGCGGGCGGAGGAGTCGGCGTCCACCATAGAAACAATGCGCGGAGCGAAGGGGCGATCGGGGCGCAGGGCGGCCTCGGCAGGCAGTTCCAGTGGGCCGAGTACCCGCCAATGCTGGCGGTCGCTGGACCGCAGAACAACGATCTGTGCATCCACGTCGTTGGTGAGGGATAGGGCGATCATCAGCCAGCCTTCATCCGGGTGGGCGGGATCCTCGTGGCGAATCACGCTGGGGGTGACCAGGTTTTCTACCGGGTGGGAGGAATCGTCAATGTCGATGGCGCCGAGCCGCTGGACGTGGGGATCCGGCAGACTCGGATCGTCGGATACCTCCGTGGCCTCCATCAGGTTGGGGATAAGCGCCCGTTCGATCGTGAAGGTTCGTGGGCCGCGCTGGCCGTGGGGAATGTCGGCACCGCGCGCTTCCGCAGCAGTGGCTTCACCTGCAGCGTGAGTAACGACGAAGAACAGTTCCGCCCCCAGACCCACCGGGACCGTGGCGCCGGCCAGAATATCGACCTCTGCGCCGCGGGCGGTGCCCTCCCGGTCTGCTAGCCCCCGGTTTGGAACGACCACGTCATCGCAGATGTCCCAGTCGTAGGTGGCTTCCGAAGCCACCTGGTGCGCCCACCGAGAGCCCTCGGAAGGGCGCGGGCGGAACTGGTGGAATACGTGCAGGGCATTGCCGGAGAAAACGGCGCCTGCTGGGGCTTCCAACACCCCCGTTTCTGCGGTGATGTGCAGTTCCGGGCGGTGTTTGTGGGAGGAAGAATGCATGCCACCATTCATACCAGCGGATTGCGGTTAAAGCAGGGACTTGTACACGTCCACGGTCTGCTCGGCGATGGTTGCCCAACTGAAAGTCGTCACTGCACGCTGGCGGCCGGCCTCTCCAAAGCTGCGCACTTTGTCCTTATCTGCGACAAGTGCGTTGGTGGCTTCGGCGAGGCCTCGTTCGAAGGCTTCGGCATCGTTCTCGTCGTAGTGGACCAGCGTGCCGGTCTCTCCGTTGACGACAACCTCCGGGATGCCTCCGACGTCGGAGGCCACAACTGCCGTCCCGCACGCCATGGCTTCCAGGTTCACGATTCCCAGGGGCTCGTAGATGGAGGGGCAGAGGAACGCATCGGAGGCCGACAGGATCTCCTGCAAAGCCGGTTTCTCCATCATTTCCTTTACCCAGAACACGCCGTCGCGTTCTGCCTGCAGCGCCTCCACCAATGCGGTGACTTCGGCTTCGATTTCCGGGGTATCGGGGGCGCCGGCGCACAGCACAACCTGGATCTCCGGATCAAGGTGGGCGACTGCCTTAAGCAGGTGGGGTACGCCCTTTTGGCGGGTGATGCGTCCGACGAAGGAGACGATGGGGCGATTGGGGTCGACGCCGAGCTCCGTGAGTACGGATCGATTGCCAGCCTCCACGGCCGCCTCGAAGGTGGGGCGGGGCTGCCACAGTTCGGAATCGATGCCATTGAGCACCACGTGGATGCGATCCGGGTCGATTGCTGGGTAGGCGTCGAGGATGGATTCCTTCATCTTGGCGGAGACGGCGATAACGGCATCCGCGTTCTCCATCGCATTCTTCTCCGACCAGGAGGAGACATCGTAGCCACCGCCGAGCTGCTCGCGCTTCCAGGGGCGGTGCGGCTCTAGCGAGTGGGCGGTCGCCACGTGGGGGATGCCGTGCAACAGGCCACCAACGTGGCCTCCCAGGCCGGTGTACCAGGTGTGGGAATGCACAACCTCTACATCGCCGAGGGAGTGCGCCATGCGAAGTCCGGTGGAAAGTGTCTTGATGGAACCGTTGGCGTCCGAAAGCTCGGGATCTACCCCGTGGACATAAACATCCTGCTCTTCGCGAGGCCCGCCCATGCAGTGCACGTCGACGTGCTCCAGCTGCCGCATGTAGCGAACCAGTTCGGTGACGTGCACCCCGGCGCCACCGTAGATCTCTGGGGGATATTCCTTTGTCAGCATGGCGATACGCATGCTTCCAGACTAACCGGCTGCGCACCGCGTGTCCTGGCAACAACGGTCGCCAGGACATTGATTGCCTGCTTGGCAAGCAAAACTACCGCCGGGTCGCTAGGTTGGAAAGTGTGAAGAGCAGATCGAATGTCCTGTCCATTGTCCTTGCCGGTGGCGAGGGAAAGCGCCTGTACCCTTTCACCGCCGACCGCGCTAAGCCCGCCGTGCCCTTCGGCGGTAACTATCGCCTGATCGACTTCGTACTGTCCAACCTGGTCAACGCAGGTTATTACAAGATCTGTGTGCTGACCCAGTACAAGTCCCACTCCCTTGACCGCCACATTTCCCAGTCCTGGCAGCTGTCGGGTCTGACCGGCCAGTACATCACCCCTGTACCTGCACAGCAGCGCCTGGGGAAGCGCTGGTTCACCGGTTCCGCGGACGCAATTCTGCAGTCCCTCAACCTGGTGTACGACGAGCAGCCGGATTACATCATCGTCTTCGGTGCGGACCACGTTTACCGCATGGATCCGGAGCAGATGGTGCAGGAACATATCGCCAGCGGCGCCGGTGTGACGGTTGCAGGACTGCGCGTTCCGCGCCACGAAGCTACGGCATTTGGCGTGATTCAAGCAGACGATGACAACAAGATCGAGCAGTTCCTGGAGAAGCCGGCGGAACCGCCGAGCGTGCCGGATGATCCAGAGGTCTCCTTCGCCTCCATGGGCAACTACGTGTTCACCGCGCAGACGCTGATTGACGCGCTGAAGGAGGACTCTGAGGACGAGAACTCCAACCACGACATGGGCGGCGACATCATTCCGCGCCTGGTGAACCGTGGAGAGGCCTACGTCTACGACTTCTCCAACAACTACGTCCCGGGTGAGACCGAGCGCGACAAGGGATACTGGCGCGACGTGGGTACGGTCGACGCGTTCTACGAGGCGCACATGGATCTGATCAGCGTGCACCCGGTGTTTAACCTGTACAACCAGCAGTGGCCGATCCACACCGCAGAGACCGGTAACCTGCCGCCCGCGAAGTTCGTTAAGGGCGGAATCGCCCAGTCTTCGATGGTTTCGGCGGGCTGCATCATCTCCGCCGGCACGGTGCGTAACTCCGTGCTGAGTGAGAACGTGATTGTGGAAGAGGGCGCCTCTGTCGAAGGCTGCGTGATCATGCCGGGCGTGCGCATTGGCCGCGGCGCAGTGGTGCGCCACGCCATCCTGGACAAGAACGTTCAGGTTTCCGCGGGCGAGATTATCGGAGTGGACCGCGCCCGCGATCAGGATCGCTTCACCATCTCCAAGGGTGGCGTGGTCTGCATCGGCAAGAACGTGGTTGTCTAAACCTCCGCCGCGTAAGCGGCGGGGAGTAGGGGAGTTAGCTGATCTTGGTGATCAGCGTGGCGCCCGCTCCGAGGGGGAGGCGAGCGACCTTCGCGTTATCCAGCTCGCGGAAGAACTGATCTGCCTCGCGGGCGCGGGTGGTCTGGCGATCGGCGTGCTTGTCATCGCCGACGAGGCCATCCATCAGGGAGTCCAGCAGGATGAGGACGCCACCGCGGCGCAGTGCCGGGAGGGTGGACTCCACGATCGCGGTGAACTCCTCCGTGGCGGCTTCCGCAACTGCAATGTCGTAGCTATCGCTAGCCAGACGGCGAATAACATCCAGCGGAGCACTGGGCAGGAATCGGAAGGTGTTGGGGCGCTGCCCAGCGTTCGCGAAAGCCTGCTTAGCCAGCTGCTGATGCTGCACTTCTGGCTCGATGCACGTCAGGTGTCCCTCCACCTGGGCAGCGTTGAGCCCCTTGAAAAGGTGCAGGCCGATCACACCACTGGCGGGGGACACGATAATGCCGGTGGGGGTGTGGCCGCTGGCGGCGGCGTTTGCGCCGGCGCGGGTAGCCAGGAACTCCAGGAACTCGGCCGTCATCGCATCGGGGGTGAGCAGACCGAACTCCTGCGCGGCCTCGACGGCGGCAGTGACGACCTCGTCTGGCTCGGTAGTGGCCCGAACGTACTTACGAATGGCCTCGATTGGGGAAGATGATGCAGCATTCACGATTCCTGACGATAGGCCAGGAAAGCGCCAATGTTGTGCTTGTCTTCGGCATGTCAGACTGTGGCGTCAAAAATAGAAAAAGGAGTGAACAGATGTGACCGGAGTGACTAACTTTCCCCCATCCCCACGAGGGGGTAAAATTCTCACAGGAAACTGCCAGGTGTGCAGCACAAGAATTTGAGGACGATCAGTCACAATATGGTCATGAACGCAGACCGAACCCCCAACCCCCGTAGTACCGCAGAGTTTGATGCAGGTACCGGCGAGCTTCCCAGCTGGGGTGAATTGGTCGCAGAACACGCAGACAGCGTGTACCGCCTGGCCTACCGGCTGGCGGGCAATCAGCAGGACGCCGAAGACCTCACACAGGACACGTTCATGCGCGTGTTCCGGAGCTTGAAGAGTTACCAGCCAGGCACCTTCGAAGGTTGGCTCCACCGCATCACAACCAACCTCTTTCTGGACATGGTGCGCCGTCGCGCGAAGATTCGCATGGAGCAGCTGCCCGAGGATTACGACCGCATCGAAGGTGGCATCGCGGACCCAGCGGAGACCTTTGAGCTGAATAACTTGGATCCGGCGCTGGAGAAGGCCCTGGATCAGCTAGCCTCCGAATACCGTGTGGCGGTGGTGCTGTGTGACGGGCTGGGGATGAGCTACGACGAGATCTCCCAAACCCTGGGCATCAAGATGGGCACCGTACGCTCCCGCATCCACCGCGCCCGTGCCCAACTTCGCGGTAACCTGGAACGTAACCAAGGCGAACTGGTCTACACCGGCCAGGTCTAAAGCCCGGTGTAGCTAGCGAAGCGGGACAGCGCGAGATAGTGCGGGACAGACAGGGACAGAAAGGTAGGTAGCGCGCGTGACATCTTTCGTAGAAAACTTCACCGGGGAGCTGTCTATCGATCACCTGTCGACCGAGGCCATCGCCGCCCTCGTGGACGGCGAACTATCGCGCCGGGCAGAGCACCGAGCCAAGATCCACCTTGTACACTGCGAACACTGCCGGGAAGAGGTTCGTGCACAGCGCACGGCAGCCAATCGCATGCGCAAACATGCCGCAGCAGTACACACCCCGGGTGGGCTGATGGAGAAGCTGCAGCGCATTCCCGAGGAATGCTGCGAGGACGATTCGCCCCACCGATTCTCAGTGGACGGCTGTCGGCACCCCGAAACTCTAGTCGACCGAGTTGATTTGTTGCTTCGGAAGATGCACCTGCGCGGCAAGTAGAGTGAAAGTCTGTGCGGATTAAGTTAGGTTAGACAGGTGTTTTCCAATGTAGGTTGGGGCGAAGTCCTCGTACTTTTGATCGTTGCGCTGTTTCTGATTGGCCCGGAGCGTTTGCCGGGGCTCATCAAGGAAGCTCGGGCGATGCTGTTGGCAGTGCGCAAGGCCGTCTCGCAGGCCAAAGAGCAGCTGGATGGGGAGCTGGGGGAGGATTTCCGGGAGTTCTCTAAGCCACTGCAGGAGCTCAACAATGTTCGCCAGATGGGCGCCAAGGGCTTCATTACCAAGACTCTGTTGGACGATGACGACAGTATCCTGACCTCTTTCAGCGAGACGAAGCGGGAAGTGAAAGACACCGTAGATACGGTGCGTAAGCCGAACCTGCGCGAGTCCCTCAAGGCGGACAGTGCAAAGAAGAAGGCTCCTGCCGGCAGCGCTGCCCCCGCGAGCGGTAGCGCGGACAACGGAGGCATCGCCGTAACCCAGCAGTCGACCGCTGGGGAGTCCCGCGCGCAGACCTCGAGCCCGGTCGCCGATGCTGCAGAGCAGCTCACGGGCGATGCCGGGGGCGCGGGAAACGCAGGTAACGCTGGGGATAAAGAAAAGCCCTCCGCACCCGGTTACGGGTGGGAGGACGTGACCTAAACCGCGCTAGCCGCGGTTGCGGCCGGGGCCTTTCGGCCTATTTCTTTGTGACGCCGAGGTTCAGCGACTTACCTGCCAGCGAACTGCGACGAACGGCCAACTGATCGGCAATTCCGCCGAAGGCGATCGTGGCCGGAGAGTTCGGCTCGGACAGCACGATCGGATTGCCTAAGTCTCCGCCAATGCGCAGGTTCGGATCCAGCGGGATCTGGCCCATCAGAGGCACCTTAGTGCCGGTGATCTGGGACAGGCGGTCGGCGACGAATTGGCCACCGCCCGAGCCGAAGACCTCCATGCGGGAGCCGTCCGGCATGTCCATCCAGCTCATGTTCTCGATCACGCCGCCGATGCGCTGGCGGGTCTGCTGGGAGATCGAACCGGCGCGCTCCGCCACCTCTGCGGCAGCAGCCTGCGGGGTGGTGACGATCAGCAGCTCAGCATTCGGAACCAGCTGGGCGACGGAGATCGCCACGTCGCCGGTACCCGGTGGCAGGTCCAGCAGAAGGATGTCCAGGTCACCCCAGAACACATCCGCCAGGAACTGCTGGATAGCGCGGTGCAGCATGGGTCCACGCCACACGACGGGAGAGTTGTCGCCGATGAAGTGACCGATGGAAATCAGCTTCACGCCGTGCGCCTGCAGCGGCATGATCATCTCGTCCACCTGGTGGGGCTTATCCGTGGAGCCCATGAGGCCGGGCACGGAGTGGCCGTAAATGTCGGCGTCGATCACTCCAACCTTCAGACCCCGCTTCTGCAAGGCTACGGCGAGGTTCACGGTGACGCTGGACTTGCCCACGCCGCCCTTGCCGGAGGCGATGGCGAACACGCGGGTGGTGGAGTCGGCCTGGGCGAAGGGGATGACCGGATCAGCGGAATCGCCACGCACCATTTGGCGGATGTTGCGGCGTTGCTCGTCGCTCATCACGTCGGTCGTGACGGTGACGTTCTCCACGCCATCGACGGATTCCGCGGCTTCGCGCGTTTTCTCCGTCAGGTGGTTCTTCATCGGGCAACCAGCGATGGTCAGGTAGATCTCGATGGCGACATCGCTACCGTTGATGTCGATGGACTTCACCATGCCGAGATCCGTGATCGTGCGGTTGAGTTCAGGATCCTCTACGCGGGATAGCGCGCTGCGTACAGCGGATTCAGTGACTTGGGACATGATGGTTTTCAGTGTATCGAACGACTGCTCAGACGTTAACTTGGCCTGGTAGGTGGAACTCTGACTTAGTCTTCGCGGGACTCTCCGCGGGCTTCCTCATCGCGCCGCGAATCGTCGATCTTGTCATCGATGCGCTGCAGAATGTCGTGGAGCTCCTCCAGTTCGCGACGCAGGTAATCGCGGGTGACGGTTTCGCCGACGGCGATACGGACGCTGGCGACCTCGCGGGCCAGGAATTCCGTATCGGCCTTGGTCTCCGCAGCGCGGCGGCGGTCCTCGTCCAGGCTCACGCGGTCACGGTCGTCCTGGCGATTCTGCGCCAATAGAATGAGCGGTGCGGCGTAGGCGGCCTGGGTGGAGAAAGCGAGGTTCAACAGGATGAACGGGTATGGATCCCAGTTCCACCACATGCCGCCCAGGTTCAGAGCGATCCAGGCGACCACGATGATCGTCTGATAGAAGAGGTACTTGCCCGTACCCAGGAAGCGGGCGATGTTCTCGGCTACGCGGCCAACACCGTCGCCGTCCAAGTTGAATTTCTTTTTCTGACGCGTTGCGTCGGTGGGCGTATCTAGCTCTGCGCGGGAAAACTTTCGTGCCATAGAGTGCCTAGACCCCCTTCACTTCATTGTTGGTCGCAGTCTCATTGTTGGTCGCATTCGCTGCCTCGGGGCTGGAGCTGTCAGTGGATTCGGCGGCAGGGCGTGCCACGGAGGAGGCGTCGACGCGCCAATCCTCTTCGCGCCAGTCCTCCGGAAGCATGTGGTCCAGCAGGTCATCGACGCTGACCGCGCCCAGCAGGTGCTGGTCGTGGTCGAGTACCGGGCCACACACCAGGTTGTATGTCGCGAAGTAGCGGGCCGCGGTTTCCTGCGTATCCTCCGCGAACAGCGCCGGTAGTTCGAGATCCAGGATCCCACCGATCAGGGAGGACGGCGGTTCACGCAACAGCTTCTGCAGGTGGACACAGCCCAGGTACTTACCCGTCGGGGTGGCCTGGGGTGGGCGAACTACAAAAATGAGGGAGGACAGGGACGTCGGTAGCTCTGGGTTTCGCGCGTGAGCGAGAGCTTCGGCGACGGTGGCCTGCGGCGTCAAAATAATGGGTTCAGGAGTCATGAGCGCGCCTACGGTCTCGGGCGAGAAGTCCATGAGGCGACGAACGGGTTCGGATTCCTCCGGATCCATCAGCTCCAGCAGCACGTCCGAGGTATCCTCCGGCAGCTCCGCCAGAATATCGGCTGCGTCATCCGGGTCCATCTCCTCCAACACGTCCGCGGCGCGTTCGATGTTGAGGTGCTCCAGGATCGCAGCCTGATCGTCATCCGGCATCTCCGCCAACACGTCCGCCAGCCGCTCGTCGTCGAGCTCCGCGGCGATCTTGTTGCGGCGGGCATCATCCATCTCCACCAGGGCGTTAGCCACGTCAGCATTGCGCATTTGCGCGAATGAGGCGATCAGCTCCGCATCCTGGTTCACCGCTCCCGTTCCAGAGGCGTGGAGGCCTTGAATGTGCTCGATGGGGATAACGTCGATCGCAGTCCGGCGCCCCAGGCGACTGCGCTGGGTGACCGCCAGGTTGCGGATCTTCCACTCGCGGCGACGGCTACGGCTGAGCTCCACATCGGTGATCTCCACGACCTTGCCGTGAAGATCCTCGTGCTCCGGATCGTCCGTGTGCACCTTGGAGCCGATGAGGTCCTCGAAGATCGTCAACTCCGCAGAGCGGGATTTGAATGGGCGCAAGTTCACCGAACTGGAGGTAGTGGTGATGTCCGTGGCAGTGATGGCCGCGATTCGTAGCATCGGCAGGAAGATCTTTCGCTTATTGGAGATCTCCACCACCAAACCAAGTGCCGTCGCATTATCGCCGTGGATGGTGATCACGACATCGCGGACACGACCGACGGATTCGCCGTCTGGCCCCAGCACCACTAAGCCGGCTAAACGTCCTGCATAAACACGACTAGTACTCATGTCTACTAAGGTTACTTGATGCCTAAGACGCGGTAGTATGTGGCAAGTTGGATGGCTGCACACAGCCAGAAGTGCTGGATAGAGCCAGAAATACTGGATATCGCCAGAAAGTTAAAGGGGAAGAACCAGATGCGAGTGTTGGGCGGGCGGAACGTGGCGTCGCTAACCGTGGCAGTGACCTGTCTTGCCACCGCAAGTGGGCTGGCAGGGTGCGCGGAACAGAGCGCTCCGCAGTTCGTCGTCGGCGTGCCGGAGCAGTCCCTCGGGAATTCGCCCATGCCCAACCGCAATGCCGATGCTTTTGCCCGCTACCTGGTGCGGGGACTCAAGGATGACCACCGAAAGGTGGAGCGCAAACTCGTGTCCGCAGACTACCGGGTCCGGCAGTTGCGCACTGGTGAAGTGACCGTGACCTTCGGCTGCACGGGCGAGCTGTTGCAAAGGCTGGATCGGAACCGGGGCCTCGAGCTGCGCCGGGAGTATGCGGATCGGGACGCTGTGAAGGGCGGGGAGCAGGACGAGAGCGCCCCGAAGTCCGGCACCCCGAAGTCCGGCACCCCGAAGTCCGACCGGGAATGGGAGGCGCTGGTGTACGACGAGCTGCGCAACGTGCTTCCGCAGGATATCGGTATTACTGCGCCGGGGGAGGCCATGCCGTGCCAAGGCACTGTTCTGCCGCAGAACGCCGTGGTGCTCTACGCGAAGGAAGGCCTGAGCCGCGACATTGTTGGGAAGCTGAACTCCGTGGCTACGGGAACGACCATGGAGATGCTCGGAGGCTAGGGCTCGGGGCGAGGCAGGGCAGGGCTAGGGCTAGGACTTGGGCTCGGGGCAGGGCAGGGCGCTGAGACCAAGAAAAAGCCCGCCGCTAGTGCGACGGGCTTGTTGCTGGCTAGTAGCTAGCCGCTGAGGGCTTGCCGAGTTTTACTCGAAAGCCTCCTCCAGCAGCTGCTTCTGCTCCAGCTGGTGCACCTTTGCCACACCGGTAGCGGTGGAGGACTGTGCACGGCGGGAAACGCGCTTCAGCTGGATGCCGGGGATGTGCTCCGGCAGCTGCAGAGCCAGGAACGGCCACGGGCCCTGGTTGGCCGGCTCGTCCTGTACCCAGCGCACCTCGGCGTTCGGGTAGTTATCCAGCGCATCCTTGATGCGGTTGAACGGAATCGGGTGCAGCATCTCCACGCGGACGATGGCGACATCATCGCGACCGTCTGCCTGACGCTTCTTCTCCAGATCCCAGTAGATCTTGCCCGAGCACATCAGAACAGTCTTGATGTTCTCGTTCTTGCCGTTCTGGTTCGGGTCGTCAATGACGGACTGGAACTTCTTGACCTCGGTGAAGTCCTCCACGGAGGAGACCGCCATCTTGTTACGCAGCATGGACTTCGGGCTGAAGACAACCAGCGGGCGCTTCAGGGAGCCCAGTGCGTGGCGGCGCAGCAGGTGGAAGTAGTTCGCCGGAGTGGATGGCTGGGCGATGGTCCAGGAGCCCTCCGCGGACATCTGCAGGAAGCGCTCGATGCGGGCGGAAGAGTGGTCTGGACCCTGACCCTCGTAGCCGTGCGGCAGCAGCAGAACCAGGGAAGAAATCTGGCCCCACTTGGCCTCGCCGGAAGAAACGTACTCGTCCAGGATGGTCTGGGCGCCGTTGGCGAAGTCACCGAATTGTGCTTCCCAGGCGACCAGAGCGTCCGGGTTACCGACGGAGTAGCCGTACTCGAAGCCCATGCCCGCGTACTCGGTCAGCGCGGAGTTGTAGGTCTCGAAGCGGCCGCCCTTGCCGGACTCGCGGGCGAGTTCCTCCAGCGGGCTGTAACGGTCGTGGTCGGTGTGGTCGAACAGGACAGCGTGGCGCTGGGTGAAGGTACCACGCAGAGTGTCCTCACCGACCAGGCGAACCAACTTGCCGCCGTCCACCAGGGAACCGAAGGCCAGCAGCTCGGCAAAGCCCCAGTCGATGTTGCCGTTGCGGGACATTTCCTTGCGGCGCTTGATGACCGGCTTAACGCGCGGGTGCGGGGTGAGGCCGTCGGGCACGTCGGCGAAGAGATCGCCGATGCGCTCGATGAGCGCGCGGTCGACGGAAGTATCCAGACCGTGCGGCAGATCCTGGGAACCGGTGATGCCACCTTGTTCCTTCGGCTTAGCGCCCTTTTCTGCCTCGCGAACCTGCGTGAACACGGTCTCCAGCTGCTCGTGGAAGTCGCGCTGAACGCGCTCGATGTCTTCCTCGGTCAGGTCGCCACGGCCCAGCAGGGTTTCGGTGTACTGGTCGCGGGAGCTCTTCGTCTCACCGATCAGCTTGTACATCAGCGGCTGGGTCATCGACGGATCGTCGGCCTCGTTGTGGCCACGGCGACGGTAGGTCACCAGGTCGATGAAGACGTCCTTACCGAAGCGGTTGCGGTAGTCCACAGCCAGCTGTGCAACCCACACAACGGCCTCTGGGTCGTCGCCGTTGACGTGGAACACCGGGCAGTCGAAGCCCTTTGCCAAGTCGGTTGCGTAGTGGGTGGAGCGGCCGGCATCCGGGGTGGTGGTGAAGCCGATCTGGTTGTTCACCACGATGTGGACGGTACCGCCGACCTCGTAGGCCTCCAGGCGAGCCAGGTTGATGGTTTCCTGAACAATGCCCAGGCCGGTAAACGCGGCGTCACCGTGCAGCAACAGCGGCATAACGGTGTGCTTCTCGTGCAGCTGATCCTGCTTGGCGCGGGCGATGCCCTCCATGACCGGGTTTACGGCCTCCAGGTGGGAGGGGTTCGCAGCCAGGTAAACGTCGATTTCGTTATCGCCGAACATCTGGTGGTACTGGCCCTGCTGGCCCAGGTGGTACTTCACGTCACCGGAACCGCCTGCGGCGGCCGGGTCGATGTTGCCCTCGAACTCCGTGAAGATTTGCGCGTAGGGCTTGCCCACAATGTTGGCCAGCACGTTCAGTCGGCCGCGGTGCGGCATGCCGATGATGACCTCGTCGAGGGCTGCGTCGGCTGCGCGGTCGATGGCTGCATCCATCATCGGGATCAGCGTTTCAGCGCCCTCCAGGGAGAATCGCTTCTGGCCGACGTACTTGGTCTGCAGGAAGTTCTCGAAGGCCTCGGCGGAGTTCAGCTTCTGCAGGATGTACTTCTGCTGAGCCGGGGTGAACTCTGCCTGGCCAGCCTCGATACGATCCTGCAGCCAGTTGCGCTCTTCGGCGTCCAGAATGTGGGTGTACTCCGAACCGACCTTCAGGGTGTAGGCCTTGCGCAGGGTGGCAAGTACCTCGCGCAGCGTCATGGTTTCGCGACCAGCGAAGCCACCGACGTGGAAGGTGCGATCGAAGTCCCACAGGGTCAGGCCGTGGGATTCGATGTTCAGGTCGGAGTGATCCGGGATCGGCAGACCCGGCTGGGTCCACTGCAGCGGGTTGATGTCGGCGATCAGGTGGCCACGGGAGCGGTAAGCCTCGATCAGCTGCATCACTCGGGTGGACTTATCGACGCCGATATTCGGCAGGTCCTGGCTCCAACGCGTCGGAGCGTAGGGCACGCGCATGGCGTGGAAAATGTCATCCCAGAACTCGTCGTTGATCAGCAGGCGGCTCATGGTGCGCAGGAACTCGCCCGATTCGGCGCCCTGAATGATGCGGTGATCGTAGGTGGAGGTGATGGTCACCAGCTTGCCGATGCCCATCTCGCCCAGACGATCCTCGGAGGCACCTGCGAACTCAGCGGGGTAGTCCATGGAGCCCACGCCGATGATGGCGCCCTGGCCCTTGGTCAGGCGCGGCACGGAGTGGCGGGTGCCGATACCGCCCGGGTTGGTCAGGGAGATGGTCACGCCGGTGAAGTCGTCCATCGTCAGCTTGCCTTCGCGGCCGCGGTGAACAACGTCCTCGTACTTCTCGACGAACTCGCCGAAGGACATGTTCTCGGCTTCCTTGATGGCGGCGACCACCAGGGAACGCTGGCCGTTCTTGCCGACCATGTCGATAGCCAGACCCAGGTTGATGTGCTCCGGGGTAACGAGGGTCGGCTTGCCGTCGACAACCTCGTAGGAGTTGTTCATGTCCGGGTGAGCCTTGACGGCCTGCACCAGGGCGTAACCGATGATGTGGGTAAAGCTGATCTTGCCACCACCGCGCGCACGCAGGGTCTCGTTAACCATGGCGCGGTTTTCGAACATCAGCTTTGCCGGCATATCGCGCACGGACGTAGCAGTCGGAATCTCCAGGGAGATGTCCATGTTCTTCACCACGGCCTTTGCGGCGCCCTTAATGGTGGTCTTGCCCGGTTCTGGAGCCTCAACCGGCTGCTTCGGTGCCGGCGGGACGGTGCGCTTCGGCGTGGGCTTAGCGCTGCTGCCCAAGCTCTGAGGGGTCTGGCGCTGGGACGCAGAGCCCTTCGGCTGCTTACCGCCGGCCGTCGTATCCCGGGTAGGGGTGACGGTGGTCTTCTGAGATCCATTGCCCGTCGCAGCCTGGATGTTGCCCGACGTACTTACGGGGGAGGAATTCTTTTCAAAGTAATCGCGCCATTCTGCGTCGACAGACTTTGGGTCTTCCTTATACTGCTGGTACATCATATCGACCAGCCATTCGTTTTGACCGAAATTCGCGCTGCTCACAGCAGGTCCTCGCCTCTTTCCTTAATGACTCTAAGTCTCGTCGTTCCACCCTACTACAAACCCGCAGTTGGGCTTGGGGCGGCATTCCATAATTCAGCGTAGGCTCCGTCACGCTGGAGCAGCTCTTTGTGGGAGCCAATTTCTACGACTCGACCGTGTTCCATCACGACGATCGTGTCGGCTCGCGCGGCGGTGCGCAGCCGGTGGGCGACGATGAGTGCCGTGCGCTCGCGGGTAGCGAGGGCAATCGCCTCGACGATCTGCGCTTCCTCTTCGTCGCTGATGTTTGCCGTCGCCTCATCCAACAGCATGATCGCCGGGCGGATGTATTCGGCGCGTGCCAGGGCGATCATGTGCTTCTGGCCCGCCGATAGCGCGTGTGCGCCGGGGGAGATGTGGGCGCCCAGCCCGCCGGGGATCGTCTGCAGGATAGCTGCCCCGCCGATGCGCTCTACCGCAGCAAGCACGCTGCCGTTGTCGGAGCCATACGCGATGTTCTCCGCGACAGTTCCGGCGAAAAGTTGTGGTTCCTGGGGCACAGTGCCGATGCAACGTCGCCAGTCGCGCACGTCGAAGTTTCGGATATCCACCCCGTCGGCCAGGATCGCCCCTTCCGTCGGTTCCACGAATCGGTTGATCAATCGCAGCAGCGTGGTCTTGCCCGCCCCGGTTGCGCCGACCACGGCCGTGGTGCCGCGGAAGGTGTGGTTGATCTGCACGGTGGGTTCGCCATCGCCGTACTTGTACATGACGCCCTCACACCGGATCGCCGGGCCTGCCGACAACTCGGGCGTAGTTGGGTTCGCGGGTGCGGTGATTGCTGGTTGCTCGTTGAGGAGTTCCCGGATACGCGAGACACTTACGCTGGCCTGCTGGAACTGGTCGAATACCTGGGAAAGTTGCTGGATCGGCCCGAAGAGCATGGTGAGGTACAGGCTGAAGGCCACCAGTGCGCCCTCGGTGGTCTGTCCCTGTGCAACGAGGGTTCCACCGGCGCTGAGAACCGCGGCCTGCGCCAGCTGAGTCAACAGATTGATGCCGGGGAAGTAGAGGCTGACGGCAGTCTGCGAGTAGGTGCGCAGACGGAGGTATTGCCTGGATTCCTCATCCAGTCGACCCTGCAAAGTGGATCCGTAGTTGTAGGCCTGGCCGGTACTGAGCCCCATGAGGGCTTCTTGGAACGTTGCATTAACCTGGCTGACCTGGTTGCGTGCCCGGCTGTACAGGCGGCGGGAAATGATACGGAAGACGACTGTGGCGACCACGATGACGGGCAAGAACAGTGCCACTATTCCGGCCAAAGTTAGGTCGGTGGCCAGCAGCATGCCGACGATACCCAGTGCCAGGGAGGCGGACACGATCGTCTGCGATAGACCCGTTTGCAGGAAGTTGGACAGCGAATCGATGTCGGTCGTCAGACGAGTCATGATTCTGCCGCTGGCTTGGCGGTGAAACCACAGCAGATCCATGTCGGTGATGTGCCTAAAGAGTCTGTTGCGCAGTGCAAAGATCAGCTTCTCGCCGGTGAGGGTGGTGAGGATGGTGTTGGCGATCTGCGCCGCCCAGGAAGCTGCGACTACTATCAATGCGACCCCACAGGTAATCCAGAGCGCCTGCATATCGTTGGCCGCAACTCCGTGGTCGATGGCGTGGCGGATAAAGGTGGGGAGGGCGATGTCCGCGGCCGAGGACAGCAGCAGGGTCGCCACAACTGCCGCAATCAGACCCGGCACCATGCCGAACAGGGTGCGCAGGCGGAAACCATCGCCGCCGGACGGCAGGGAAAGATCCGCGATGTGCGGTTCGGCGGGCGGATATTCTGCGAGCTTCTCGGCCGAATTCTCTGCAGAATTCTCAGATGGCTGCTCGCTAACTGTGTCGTTTTCGGGGTTGGGACGCGCCGAGGGCAGAGTGATTACCTGGTCCGGATTGCGGAAGCCCCCGTCGGCTCGATGGCTGATGTAAACCACGGTGGGACGGGAAATGGTGGCGCGCAGGTTAGCTAGGATTGTCGCCTCGGTGGCCTGGTCGATGGCCGAGGTAGCGTCATCGAAAATGATCGTGTGTGGTTTACGCAGCAGCATGCGGGCGATGGCGATGCGCTGGCGCTGCCCTCCGGACAGGGTGATTCCGCGCTCGCCGACGATTGTGTCCAGCCCGCCAGCGTCCCTGATGAAAGTATCGGCGCAGGCCAGGCGCGCTGCTTCCCACACCTCCTGATCCGTGGCCGAATGACCGAGCAAGATGTTTTCCCGGATCGTGCCGGAATAGAGGAAGGCCTCATCCATCACCAGTGCGGGCCGGTAGGCTTCCCGAATCTCCAGCAGCGGAATCGACTGTGCAGATCGTCCCGACTCTGCCGACTCCCCGTCGGTGACTTCGATATCCTGCGCATCCACGCTGTTCAAACCGGCTAGAGCATGCGCCAGGCGCGTCTTCCCCGAGGCCACCGGTCCTTCCACGATGACGGTGCTGCCGGGGGAAATGTCCAGCCTTACTGGGGTGTTTCCCGGCGAGATGGGGACGAACCCCGAGAACCCCATCGGGCCGCGCACAGACGTGGTGCCGGTGGGGCGGGGCGGGGCGTCAATAATTTCAAAAATCCGATCCGCACACGGTTCGGTGACGTGCACATTGACCAGCATCCCCGCTGCCATTCGGGCAAGGCGCGCGATCATTGTGATGTACGTGGAGACAGCCAGGAAATCCCCCACACTGATCGTGCCGCGCATCGCCAACCATCCGCCCAGCCCGATTGCGGCGACCAGAGCAACGTTTGGGAGGGCGGATAGAGCTGGCTGGAAGAGGGCACTCAGTTTTGCGACGCGCATGTTGATGCCGTAGTGCCTCGCCGATTCCCGCCTGTAGCGGGCGACCTCCCGGGGCTCCTGGGCGAAGCTCTTGACTACCTGGACCCCAGAGACCGTGCGGTCGACCTGCTCGGCGATCACCGCGGCCTGCTTCTGCGACGCCAACGACGGCTCGTACAGACGCGTGCGGGAGGCATAAGCCACCGCGAAGAGCAGGGGAATCTGCACCGCCACAATGCCTGCGATGGGAGGGGAGATCCAGAGAACCACGGCGAAGATCAGAACGAGCTCCAACATGCTGGTCGCCATCAACGGCAACATCGCTACCGTGCCCTGCACCTTCGTCAGATCGGTGATGGTGCGCGAAATGACCTGGCCAGTGCCGAAAGCTCGCCCCTGCTGCGCATCGACGGATTGGATCGCGCGGAACATCCGAGTGCGCAGGCTGTGCTGGGTGCGCACACTGAACGTACCGGCGAGGAACCGACGCAGCGACTGCACGACAAAACGCGCACAGGCAGCGGCCACCAGGAGCCCAATAGCGCGCCGGCTGCCATCCACAGAGGCACCCGCCAGGAGTGGCAAAAGCAGCTCGATGGCAGGAAGCAGCACCGAAAACACGACGACGGAAATGAACAACCATCGATGGTGTCGGGCGGCTTCTTGGATGACTCGGAACACGCCGATGATTCTAACGCGAGGCGCGGACCACCCCATACCGTCGAACAGCGGCTTCCTGGGGCTGGATGAGAGTTAGCCGAGAGCTGGCCGAGAACTAGAAGATCTTGTCAGCCTCGCGGATGAAGACATGCACGTTGTCGATCATGTGTTCCGCGATCTTGCGGTTGGCTTTAGCGCCTAGGTAGGCGCCGACGCCGAACGGCAGAACCTTCTTAAACATCGCCCCGTCGAAACGCTTGCGGACCTGGCGGAATGCGAAACGTCCCAGAACATTGTTGGCCTGTTTGAGCTCCACAGAGCTGGTATCCCGCAGCTTCCGCGTACCGCGCAGGTTGTTCGCAGCCTTCAGGGAACTGAACGTGTTGTCCTCGGCGATTGCCTGCACCAGTTCTTTGGCCGTAGCTCCAGAGATAGCCAGGTAGACGACAGCACGGCGGGTTTCTTCCTTTGAGATATCAATGCCATGCAGCTCCGCGGAGGCCAGAGCGTACAGTGCGCATACCTCGACCAGCAGCGCGGATTCCGCGGTAATGCCAGCAAGTGAAAGCAACGTGCCCACTCCCGGCACGGCTGCCACGCCGCCGGTTCCCGCGCCGGAACCCGTGGCCAGGTTCTTAAAGTGCGTGTCTAGAACTTCCTGTTTGCGCTGCAGGCTGGCGTCGCCGTGCCTCTTTTCGATGTTGGCGACGTAGGAACGGATCAGCGGTTCCTGGACGGACACTGTCCGATCGATCGCGCCGAAGAATCGGCGAGCGATCGGCCCCGAAGGATAGGGGGCGCGCTGAGCTTGGTGAATCAGATCCGCAGTAGCTGCGGCTTCGTCGCGCGCATGGCCGGACTTGCCGAAATTGAAAATACCCATGTTTCCCAAGAGTAGGGCAAAACTTTGGCAGTAGTCGGCATAGGATGGTGGGACACCTTTGATGAAAGCAAGACAAAAGTAATACAGATGACGACTACAGGCGCCACGCGAATAGAAACCTCTGGCGGCACCGTGCACGGCGTGCGGATCGATGGGGTGCGGACGTGGCGGGGCATCCCCTTCGGCGTGGCGGAGCGCTGGAAGGCACCACGCCCTGTGCATTGGGAAGGGGAGTGGCCTGCGGATGAGTACGGAAATGTTGCTCCCCAGACGGCTTACAACTGGAAAGACGAGGTCATCGGCGACGAGGATTGCCTGAATCTGGACATCGTCCGGCCGGATACGGAAGACAAGTTGCCGGTCGTGGTATTCCTCCACGGCGGCGGGTTCTTCGCCGGTGCGTCGCACACAGCGGTACTGCGTGGCCGTAACTTCGCCAAAGAGCTAGACGTGGTTTACGTTGCCCTGAACTTTCGCCTGGGAGCCCTGGGGTATGTGGACTTGAGTTCGCTGGAGGTGCCGGACGCCCACGATTGCGAGGCCAACCCCGCAACCCGCGACCAGATCCTGGCGCTGCAATGGGTGCAACGCAACATCGAGAGTTTTGGCGGCGACCCGAACAACGTGGTGTTGATGGGCGAGTCCGCTGGAGGCACGTCTGCAGCGGCCCTCATGGCAATGCCCGCGGCGCGAGGGCTGTTCCATCGGGTAATCCTGCAGTCCGCGCCAGTCATGAGCGTGCACACGAACGCGCAGTCGAACCTGTGGGCGCGGAAGCTGGCTCAATATTCCGGACTGGTGCCGCGCACGACCTCCATCGCCGAGCTGCGTGCCTTGCCCTTTGCGGATGTCGTTCGCGCCGGGCAGCAGATGCTGTGGAAAGGGCGCGGTTTGCGGCAGCTGAACGCGGCTTTTGGTATTGCTATCGACGGCGAGTTGTTGTCGCAGCACCCGCTGGACGTGTTCGAACAATCACTGCAGCAGCGCATTCCGCTGCTCATTGGTACGAACAACGACGAGCTGTCGGCGGCGCAGATTCTGTTCTTCTCTAAGTCCGCGCGGCTGAGGACTGCCCGCGAAATGCTGCGCGCCCACGACCCGGCGTTAGCCGAGGACATCGAGGCTGCCTACGGAGATATTGGACGCCGTGGCGTGTTCGCGCAGATGCTGACGGACGCTGTGTTTTGGGCTCAATCCGTACGGCTGGCCGAGTTGCACCAGGCGGCCGGGGCGCCCGTGTGGATGTATCGCTTTGACTACGCGCCCACGATGTTGCGCCGCCTTGGTGTGGGAGCGATGCACTCGATGGAGCTGTCGGCCCTTTTTGGTGACGCCAAATCCTCGAAAGCCAGCTTCGTGTTGGGCGATGAGCTGGCCGTGGTGTCCGAACACATGCAACGATCCTGGAAGAGCTTCATCTGGGACGCACACCCTGGGTGGGAGCCCTACACCGCGATGTACCGTGCCACGCAGATTTTCGAGCGGGAGACCCGCATGGAGGAGGATCCGCGGGCGCCGTTCCGGCGTGTGTGGGAGGAATTCGATATGCGGGGCTGGAACGGGGATGAAAGCTCTGTGGCGATGCCCAGACCGGGACGATAAGCAGGGGTGTAAAGAAAGTCGTTTTGTGTGGGGACGCTTTGGTGTAGATCGGGTTACTATGGTGGCCAAGTCACGGATTACACGTTGTGGCCGGGGCGAAAAAACACCTCAAACACCTCAAACACTAGGAGACATTGGCTGTGGGTTTCTACGAGGACATTGCGAAAGCGCTGGACACTGAGGGGATTGAGTCTCGCGTAAATGATGGAATGCTGTTTGTGCCGATCGCCCCGGAGCTGGAGATCCAGTTCCAGCAGATCGAGCAGACCGGTACGACGGCAGGCATTGATTCGGCCAATGTCTTCCTGGCTAAGGGGGAGCTAGACGAGGAAGAGGGGATTGAGGAGTTTGAGGCCACCCTGGTCGGCGTGGTCTTCTCTGTGGAGGCTGCGGTAGCGGAGGTTGCCCGGTACATCGCTACCGATCAGAGCATTACCGTTTTGCACGACCTGCTGGAGGGCACCGACGATCGTATCTCTGACCTGGAGTTCGAGCAGGATCTGATTGAACCGATGCTGGTGCGTGCGGAGGTCGGAACCGACTCCATGATCACCGTGCTGCTGGGATCGGGTTCCGATGAGCCCGAGGCTACCGTGACCTTCGTTACCTTCGGTGAGGACTACGACGAGCTGATCGACCAGGCTGTAGCGGAACTGGAAGCGGATGAGACGCTGACGGACTTCGAGCGCGAAATGATGTACCAGAACGTGCTGGAGGACGCCGCCGAGATGACCCAGGAAACTCTGGAACTCGGCACCTTCAAGGATTTCGACCAGCTCTTTAACGCCCTGGCGGTAGCGCAGGTGCAGGCCACCGAGTGGGAGGAGCTGCTCGTTCCACTGGAGGACTACCCGTTCGACGATGAAGACTTCGACGATGAAGACTTTGACGGAGAAGACTTTGACGAAGAGGAGGACGAGGACTAGGCCACCTGCGGAGTCGAGCTATCGCCCGCCCGCAGATCCTCCTTAGTCATCAGTGCATGCCACGTCAGGCGCACCTGCCGCTGGTGGTCGTTATCCCTGAATTCCTGCGGGTCCTCCTTTACGGTCCACGCCTGCCCAAGGATCAACTCCAATAGCCGTGCCGAACTGTGGGTCATCCAGCGGGGGCCTTCCACGGATGCCGTGACCAGGAAAAGTTCTTGCCCAGTGGGTGCTGAGCTCTGGGAGAGCCTGCGCCACATCAGGGGCGACATGCGGCGCCGGGAAATGTGTACCACCGCGGTGGATTCGCCCGCTCCAACGTAGAAGCTGGGTGCCCGCCAGCCGGGTGTAATGCGAATCAAGCTGCGTGGATGGCGCAGGATTGCGCGGGCTTCCTGCGCAGTACGGTGAGGTTCGCCCAAGCCAAAACGGCGTACCGCAGTGGAGGCGTTGATGGTGCGCGACGTGGTGATGCGGGAATTCATGGTGCTGTTCACTTCCTTTGCTTCAGGCTTGTGTTGTGCCGGGGCTCCACGGTGGAGATCCGTCGGCAGTGGCTTGCGTTCAAGGGCGAACACTAGGGGAGGGGGCGGACAAGGTGGCGTCACTAAGAAAAAATAATAGAACAAACAATCGAATAAGGGAAGATGGTTTGAACGACCGAACGCGGCGCCCGGTGCGATAGCATGGGGCGAAGAAAACGTGGGCAGACAGTCGAGCGACAGTTTTGGGAGCGACGAATATGGCACAGGGCACGGTAGGTGGCAACACGCAGAATGTAGCCATCGTCGGTGGCGGGCTGGCTGGTCTGGCTGCCGCTCGTACTTTGCGTAAAAGTGGTGTGACCTGCACTGTCTTTGAGGCAAGTGACCAGCTGGGCGGGCGGGTCCGCTCGGAGAAGATTGACGGCATCACTGTCGATCATGGGCTGCAGACATTTAACTCCTGGTACCCGGCGGTGAAGGAACTGCTGCAGCCAGGCGAGTACTCTGCCCTGGGGATTCGCTATTTCCAGCCTGCGATCCAGACACTCACAGATGACGGGTTGGCGCTTGTCTGTGACCCGATCCGCGCACCGCACCTGATTCCCCGCCTGATGCGATCCAAGGCGCGCAGTGCACTATCCTTCCGCGACCTTATTGCCCTGCGTAAATGGCTAAGGTCTGAACTGTCCCACCGCTCCAGCCTGGAGCTGCGGACGATCAAGCAACGGCACATGGACGAGGACGTGAAGGTCTGCGAGTCGCTCGACCAGCGTGGCGTGCACCGGCGCACCCGCGCGGTGGCGATCGATCCGCTGCTGCGCGCGTTTCTCTTCGATGCGGAGGGTGAGTCTTCGGCGATCTTTGCCAAGTGGATGGTCGGTACCCTGCTGCGAGGCAACTTGGCTGTGCTGGAAAACGGCATGGGGGACCTGGTGACGATGCTGGCGCGCGTGCCCGGTGTGGACTACCGGCTGAATTCACCGATCGTGCGGATCGTAGAGGACGGCGATGGCGTGCGCGTGACAGTTGGCGCGGAGGGTGAAGGTACCGACAAGGGGTCTGGCAGCACCGAGCATTTTTCCCACGTCATCGTTGCCGTCGGCCCGAAGCAGGAAACGAAGCTGTTGGGCTCACCCGAGGTACCTACGGCCAGCGTGTCTTCCTGGTGGTTCGTCTCTGATGAGCCAGTGGCCGACGAGGCATTGTTCGCCGTCGACGGCACCCGCAGCACCCCCATTACCTCCGCCACGGAAGTGACAGCCGCTGCGCCGAGCTATGCGCCGGGCAAGCACCTGGTGGCCTGCAACCACGTGCACCCGCGCGGAGCTAACCCTGCGGACGGGCCGAACGTCGATGAAATGCAGCGCGGTCTGGGCACCCTGTTCGGTGTTGATCCTTCCGGTTGGGAGCTGGTGGCGGAGCAAAAGTTTATTGACGCCATCCCGCTTATCCTCCCCAAGAGCCTGCAGCGCATAGGCAAGAAGATCGGGGAGCGGGAACTTCAAGGCAGTCGCATCGCCCTGGCAGGCGCCCAGCACGCGACGCCGAGTATCGACGGGGTACTCCGAAGTGGACAGCGCGCAGCCAACCATGTGATCAAGCAGTTAGGCCTCTAGGTCTGTAAATCGCTTTATCCTTCCAGTGCGCGTAGGCTTGGGCAACGATGAGTGATACTGAAAACGTCACCGGCGACGTAAACCAGCCGGCCAATGACGAGGTGGTATCTCAGAGTGAACTGCAGGGTGACATCACGGAGAATTCTTCGCAGGATTCTGCCGTAGAAGAGCAAGAGTCACAGAGTGTGACCAATGAGGCAGTAGAGTCTGAGAACGCCGAAGCGAAAGTTCCAGATAACGACCCGGACAAGACCCCAGACAAGGGCGACGAGCGACCCTCTTTTGACGGCCTAGGACTACCAGACAACGTTCTAGCTGCGGTCAAGAAGGTCGGTTTCGAAGTACCATCCCCGATTCAGGCAGAGACCATTCCGGTGCTGATGGAAGGCCACGACGTGGTCGGCCTCGCTCAGACCGGTACCGGTAAGACGGCAGCATTTGCGCTGCCGATTCTGTCCCGCATTGACGTGTCGAAGCGTCACCCCCAAGCGCTTGTATTGGCGCCGACGCGCGAGCTTGCGCTGCAGGTTGCCGAGAGCTTCCAGTCTTTCGCCGAGCACCTGGGTGGCATTCACGTGCTGCCGATCTACGGCGGCCAGGCTTATGGCGTGCAGCTGTCCGGCCTGCGCCGTGGCGCGCACATTGTGGTTGGTACCCCCGGCCGTGTGATTGATCACCTGGAAAAGGGCAGCCTGGATATCTCCGAGCTGCGTTTCATGGTGCTCGACGAAGCCGACGAGATGCTGAACATGGGCTTCCAGGAGGATGTCGAGCGCATCCTGGAGGATACGCCCAGCGACAAGCAGGTTGCGCTGTTCTCTGCGACGATGCCCTCCGGCATTCGCCGCCTATCGAAGCAGTACCTGAATGATCCGCAGGAAATCACGGTCAAGGCTACTCAGCGGACTAGCGAAAACATCGAGCAGGATTACCTGTTGGTCAGCCACCGCGACAAGCTGGATGCACTGACCCGCATACTCGAGGTCACTGAGTTCGAGGCCATGATCATGTTCGTGCGTACGAAGAACGAGACCGAGGAGCTGGCCGAGCGCCTGCGCGCCCGCGGTTTCAACGCGGCTGCCATCAATGGCGATATCCCGCAGAACCTGCGTGAACGCACTGTGGACCAGCTGAAGGACGGCCGCTTGGATATCCTCGTGGCCACCGATGTTGCTGCCCGCGGCCTGGATGTCGATCGCATCACGCACGTGTTCAACTACGACATTCCGCACGACACTGAGTCCTATGTGCACCGCATTGGTCGCACGGGCCGTGCAGGTCGCAAGGGTCGCGCTATTTTGTTTGTGACGCCCCGTGAACGCCGCCTACTGAAAGCAATCGAAAGGGCAACTAAGTCTCGGTTGAATGAGATTGAGCTGCCCACGGTGGACGCGGTGAACGAGGCTCGCAAGGAGAAGTTCCGCGACAGCTTGACCGAGTCTCTGGCAGATCCGCAGATCGGCATCTTCCGCGACCTGGTGAAGGAATACGCGGAGTCCAACGAGGTGGAGCTTGCGGATATCGCCGCAGCTCTGGCCGCCCAGCTGCAGGCGGGCGAGGACTTCCTGATGAAGGAGAAGCCGAAGGAGGAGCGCCCGCGGCGCCGCCGGGAGGACCGCTATGGCGACGATTCCCGCAACGGCGGCGGAGCCTACAGGCCGATCGACGAGCGCTTCAACAAGGAAGCTCCGCGCATCACGGACCGCAGTGGCAAGGAATTTGCCGTGTACCGTCTGTCGGTGGGGCACCGTCAGCGAGTCCGCCCGGGTGCCATCGTGGGTGCTTTGGCCAACGAGGGCGGTATGAACTCCCGCGACTTCGGTCGTATCAGCATTTTCGCGGAGCACTCCCTGGTGGAGCTTCCGGTGGATCTGCCGATGGAGGTCTTCCACGCGCTGGATCAGACCCGCGTGTCCGGCCAGTTGATCAATATCGAACCGGATCCGGGTGCGCCGTCTGGCCGTCCGGGCAGCCATAAGCGCCAGCACCGCAATGACTTCGGCAATCGGGATCGTGGCGACCGCGGTGGGCGTGGATATGATCGTGGCGGACGTGGCGACCGTGATCACGGTGGCCGCGGCGACCGCGGAGGACGGGACCGCGGCGGTCGCGGGTTCGACCGCCGGGACGACCGTGGTAATTGGAATGGCCGCGGTGGTCGCGATCGAGGTGGTCGCGATGACCGTAATGGCCGCGGTGGTCGCGGCGGACATGGTTTTAAGGGTGACCGCGGGCATCGAGGCGGCCGCCACTAACAATGAAGGCCGGCGCCCCTTGGTAGGGGTGTCGGCTCTTTTGCGCCCTAGAAGGCTGTCCCAGCGCCATCAAACAAAAACGCACCCCGAGGGGTGCGTTTTTCGGTCTGAGCGACCGTCTAAAAAATTCTTTGGCTAGATGAACATCAGGATTGCAGTGATCAGCCACAGCAGATTGAAGATGCCGGCGAACATTGCAGCCTGACCCGGGATCTTGGAGGTATCTGCGTCCGCAGCCTTGGCAGCTTCAGCCTCGGAAGCTGGAGCGTCGCCAGCCTCGACAGCATTAAGGGCAACCAGGCCCTTGCGCTGGCTGGGGATAACCAGGGCGATAAGGATGCCCCAGGCGACGATCGCCAGCAGTAGGGCGAAGTGTAGGGCGTGCTCCTTCATTGCTCCATCGACGGTGAAGAATGCAACCAGGCCCAGCACTGGAACCAGCAGAGAGACGAACCCGTATGCGCGGGTGATGCGGTGAACCAGGCGCAACGCGCCGACAGCAGCTTGGTCGCCGGACTGCGCCTTGCGGAACTGCGGGGCGTACATGGAAGAAGCGATTGCAACTGGGCCGATCAGCAGGATCGCAGCCAGAACGTGAAGAGCAACAATTAAAGTAGACATGTCCTCTACTTTGACAGATCAGCAGGTGACTTGTCACTTTGACAGTCCACCCATTCCCGCACGTCCGCCGGGCGCTTCATACGCCCCAGAGCTACCCCAGAGCTACCGCAGAGCGAACCCTGAGCGAACCTAGAGCGACCACGGAGCATAAGCGAGGGGGCAAAGTTAAATGTCGCAGGCTTCACGAGCAGCGCGCGCATCTGCCTCTGCCAAAGCCAGGCCGTAGTCGCCGATTACCCGCACGAAGCGTGCGCTATAAGCACATTGGTCTACGGGAGGCAGCCACTCGCTCAGCGTGGCATCGGACTTTTCCCGGTTCACCGCAGAGTCCGTGACCACCAAGTTCCGCAGCGTATCGTTGGCAAACTCTTGCCGCTGTGCCTCCGGCCAGGCATAGGCTCCCAGGTCCCACGCCGCCGCTAGTGGGACGATGTGGTCGATGTCGACGTTCTGGCGGTCCATGTCGTGATGTGTATAGGGATCGACGCCCCTTCGTTCCCCCGATTCACCGCCTGCGTTGTTGCTGGCACATCCGCCGGAGGAACCTCCGAAGGTTTGCACCAACAACAGGTGGCGGGTGGTGCAGATACCCAGGTTTGTGACTTGCATGCCCCATCCATCGCCGAAGCGTTCCCGCGAATAGCCAATCACCCGGGGACGGGCGGGAATTTGGTGGATGCGTTGCAGGTATTCCGTGACCGCTTGTTGATCTTGGGGGTGGTGACGATGTGGCGTCCTCACCCAAGCAACACCAGCGACCAGCACGGTCAGGAGAAGGCAGTAAATGGCGAAGGGGGCGGGGCGAAAGAGAGTGAGGTGGGAAGAAGGCAAGAAAAAGCGCCGCATGCAGTAATAGACTGCAGCGGCGCTAGAAAGGTTCGCTCAAGAAAACGGTTGGATTACTTGGCGGTAACCTCGGCGGCTTCCTCGAAGTCGATGTCCTTCTTGGCGGCAATCTTGGACAGCTTGGCTGCCTCGTCGAAGGTATCGGTAATTGCCTTGGAGGGTGCCTTCGTGAGCAGGGTGACGGTGACCATGACGAGGACGTTCAGTGCCACGCCCGGGATCATCTCGTACAGGCCGAACGGCTTTTCCATGACGCCGAACTGCGGCAGGCCACCCCAGATGAAGGCCAGGATGGCGCCGGAGACGAGACCTGCGGCGGCACCCGTAGCGTTGAGTCGGCGCCAGTACAGCGAAGCCAGGATTACCGGGCCGAAGGAGGCGCCGAAGCCCGCCCAGGCGAACTCGACCAGGCCAAGAATTCCGGACTCCGGGTTAAGAGCAATCACGCCGGCGAAGATAGCGACAACCAGCACGGAGATTCGAGAGAGATTCTTCAGGGACTGGTCGGACGCATTCTTGTTGATCAGGCCGTTGTAGATGTCCTCGATCAGCGCGGAGGAAACAACCAGCAGCTGAGAGGAAATGGTGGACATGATCGCTGCCAGAACGGCGGTCAGGATCAGACCAGCCAATAGCGGGTGGAATAGGATGCGACCCATGTCCAGGAAGATAGATTCGAATTTATCCTGGTCATTGATGGCGATGGAGGGGTCCATGCCGAAGAATGCAGGGCCGATGATGGCGACCATGACGGAGCCGACCATGCACAGGAACATCCAGCCGACACCGTAGCGCATACCTGCGCGGGCATCGGACGGGCTACGCAGCGCCATGAATCGCACGATGATGTGCGGCTGGCCGAAGTAGCCGAGACCCCACGCGGCGTTGGAGATGATGGTGATGAAGGAAACGCCGGTAAACAGGGAGAACCAGTCCGGGTTCGGCTCAATGGAATCGAGGCCGTAAGAGTTTTCCAGCTGGTAGGTCCAGATCGCGCCCGGATCATCCATGTGCAACAGTGCCATGACCGGCACCAGGAGCAGGGAGACGAACATGATGCAGCCCTGGACGGTATCGGTGAAGGATACGGCCAGGAAGCCACCGATGAAGGTATAAGCCACGGTGACGGCGGCGATGATAATCATGCCGGTCAGGTAGTCGCCCTCGAAGGTGGACTCGAAGTAGACGCCACCGGCGACCATGCCGGAGGCTACGTAGAAGGTGAAGAACACCAGGATGATGATGCCGGCGGCGATGCGCAGGAAGTGGCTGCGGTCGTTAAAGCGATTCTCCAGGAAGGAAGGGATCGTGATGGAGTTGTTCGCCACCTCGGTGTAGGAGCGCAGGCGCGGAGCGGTGACGATCCAGTTCACGGCGGCACCGATCAGCAGGCCGATGGCCATCCATGTTCCGCCAAAACCTGTCGCATAGATGAGGCCCGGCAGGCCCATCAACAGCCAGCCGGACATGTCTGAAGCGCCGGCGGACAAAGCGGCGACGAAGGGGTGCAGGTTGCGTCCGCCGAGCATGTAATCCTCATACTCGTCGGTCTGGTTGAAACTATAAAGTCCAATCAGCAGCATGATGAACAGATAGATCACCATGGCTATGACAAACCATGTCTGGTCAGCCATAAACAGTCATCTCCTCAAGTTGAATGTATAAGTTCTATACGTCAGCTTTCGGGCTCTCTGTGCTCCGAAGTACAGAAGGCGCGCGCATGTGTGACGCGCACAACTCCGTATCCACGTTAGCGAACAGTTCTGCGCTGCGAAGGTTGTCTGGGGTACGTGGTAAAACTTCCACCATGGGATACACGCATCAGATGCACGTTGTTGCACCCACATCGGGCGGGCTGTGGTTGTGGGTAGAGCGCGTTGCAGGCCACGGGGTGGTGCTCGATATAGATGAACTTGAATCAGGCGATCTGCCTGCGGTTTGTATGGAAATCCTGGGGTCCCGACCGTGGCGAAATCGGGGTGGAATGTGGCTGGCCACGCCCCGTGGGCGGGTGAAGGAATTGCCGGTTCCTGCGGTGGCTCTAACGCCCGAAGAATCTGTTGGGTTAATGGGGGAATTATGCGAGTATGCGAATAATAATATTAGTTCTGGGCAGGGTACTAAATCTGGACTGATCGATGGACTCGGCGCGGAAGTTACATTTCTCATGCAGCTCTGCACTTTCGTTGAGGAAGCGGTACTTGCTGGGCGGGTAATGGTGCGCATGGAACGCGTCGACGATCAGTGGTTCCCCCGGTGGACTCTGTCGCCGGCGGGCGACCACATGCGGGTGCTGCAAGAATTCCGCACGCGCGTGCCTGGGGTGCTCACGCGAAACGGCGGCGCCGATGTGGTGGAGCGGATTGCCGACGAGTTTGCTCACTGGATCGCTGTGGCGCACCTGCGCCGCGAGCTGGGCGACTTTACCTCCGACTTCGTCCGCGCCCTGGCGACGGGCACGGCCACCCGACGTGGAGGAGCCAGCACCGTCGTCAACCTGGGGCAGTGGCGGCGCGAGGCTGAAGCGCAGGCTGGGCAGCTGGTCTTTCTGTTGTCTACTCCGTCGGAGGTGCAGGAAGAACAGGAAGAACAGGAAGAAGAGGCCGGCGACGATCTAGCAGTAGGTGGTGCTACGCCGAGTTGGTGGCTACAGATCGCCTATTCGCTGAATGGTGGCCCCTTTGAGCCTCTCAACCCTGCCACCATGGACGCAGAGCTCAGGGAGCAGATCATCCGTGGCCTCTACCGGGCAGAGGAGGCGTGGAAAGAGTTCAACCCGCACGTGCGTAGCCTGCTGACGTGGATCAACATTGGCGCGAATCCACAGCAGCGGGGATGGTGGCGTCCAGAAGAATTGCCGAGCGAACAGCCGACCTTGGGCACGAACCTGGACATCACCGAGCTCGCGAGCTTCCTAGAAGAAGGAGCGCAGGCGCTGCGGGAGGCCGGGTTCGGCGTGATGATCCCGCGCGAATGGGGCAAGGTGCGTCCGCGGGTGAAGGCGACGGCGACTCCGGTGGGGCAGGGACCGGGATCGGGAAAGTTGGGGATGGACCAGCTGATGAACTTCTCGTGGGAGGTCAGCCTGGGCGGCGATGGTGCCGACGGTGCTGGTGGGGCAGACGGGGATCTCGACGAGGCCACGCGCCAGGAGCTGCTCAATGCGGCCGAAGCGATCGTGCGCATCAACGGCGAATACGTGTTCCTGGACCAGGAAGCCCTGTCGGCCGCCCGCAAGTGGTTCGCGGAGGTGACAAAGGAGCAGGATGCGCCCGTCGGCGACGTCACCGTTAGTGTGCGGGACATTGTGGAAGCCGACCTGTTAAGCGCCGCCGAGGTGGTCGATACCGACCATGAGTTCCGGGTGGTTGCCGACGGATGGGTGGCGCGACTGCTGGATGGTGAGGCGCAACTGGATCCTCCGGAGCCGGTGCAGGTGCCCGCTGCGGTGCGAACCACGCTGCGCGACCACCAGCGCCGCGGCTTAAGCTGGCTGGCCTGGATGCACCGCCACCGCATCGGCGCGATCCTGGCCGATGACATGGGTCTGGGCAAGACTCTGCAGGTGCTGTCGCTGCTGGCCTTGGAGCGTGAGGTCGACGACTGCGAAGGTCCGACCCTTGTCGTTGCGCCCACCACCGTTGTGGAAGCGTGGCGTGCCGAGGCTGCCCTGCACGTGCCGAGCCTGGAGGTCCTGGTCGATCACGGTTCGGGGTTGCTCGCTGATGAGGAGTTTGGTGACGCCACGTCTCGGGGGCTAGAGGGCACAGCGAAGCAGCCGGATCTGGTGGTGACAACCTACGGGCGCGTGGCCCGGAACACTGCCCGTTACCAGCAAGTTCAGTGGGGAAGAGTGGTAGCCGACGAGGCGCAGGCGATTAAGAACCCGGCGACGAAGCAGTCCCGGGCGGTGCGCTCGCTGGGAGCTGCGACCCACATTGCGTTGACGGGCACCCCGGTGGAAAACCGGTTGAGCGACCTGTACGCCATCATGGACTTCGCGAACCCAGGGATCTTCGGATCCGCCGCGGCATTCCAGAATCGCTTGGCCATCCCCATTGAGCGCTACGGGGATGAGGAAGCCAAGCGGCGGTTACGTGGGCTGGTACAGCCGTTTATTCTGCGCCGGTTGAAGGGCGACGCTGCGATTGGTCTGGACTTGCCGGAGAAGCAGGACATCGTAGAACGCGTGCCATTGTCCAGGGAACAGGCGGCGCTGTACGAGTCCTTCATTAAGGACATGGAGATGCGCCTGCAGCTGCCCGGCGGCAAACGGCGCGCCAACATCCTGGGCGCATTGGTGAAGATCAAGCAGATTTGTAACCACCCGGCGCATTTTGCGGGTGACGGGTCGGGGATTTTGGCAGACGGGAAGCACCGTTCGGCGAAGATCGAGCGCATCTTCGAGATCACCGGCCAGGCGCTGGAACAAGGCAAGAAGGTACTGATGTTCACCCAGTTCCCGACCTTCGGCAAGATGCTGGCACCGGAACTGCAGAGCACCTTCGGCGTGGAGGTTCCCGTGCTGCACGGCGGCCTGTCGCGTGGCAAGCGCACGCAGATGGTCCGCGATTTCCAGAGCGCCGATGGGCCACCGATTATGATCCTGTCGGTGCGGGCGGGCGGTACTGGCATCACCCTGACCGAAGCCTCGGTAGTGATTCACATCGACCGCTGGTGGAATCCGGCGGTGGAAGACCAGGCCACAGATCGCGCCTACCGAATCGGCCAGAACAAGTCCGTGGAGGTTTATAAGCTGGTGGTGCAGGGCACCATCGACGAAAGAATCCACGACATCATCATGAGCAAACGCGAGCTGGCGGGGGACATCGTCGGCGCGGGCGAAGGGTGGATCGCCAACCTCGATGACGCGGAGCTCAGTGAACTGCTGCAGCTGCGCGAGTCCACCCAGCTGGAGGATAACGATGGTTAACAAGCAGCCGAGGAAACGCACGCGCACCGATGCGACCTGGGGTGAGAACGTGGTGCTCGCCGATTTTGGAGCTAAACGACGCCAGGAGATGAACCGCCTGAGGGATCAGCACGGCACACACATCCGCGGTGAGGATAGCTGGGCTAGTTCGCAGCTGATGGAGGCAATATCTAGGTCGACGGATTCCGGCCGCCTGGCGCGCGGTCGAGAGTACTTCCGGGGCGGGAAGGTCCTGAGCGTGGAGTTTGCGGAGAACGTCGTAGCCGGCTTGATCCACGGCTCGCAGCTGGAGCCGTTTGAAACGTCCATTCATCTGCGCAGGCTTACGGATCGGCAGAGGGATTTCGTGCACCACGAGATGCTGACCGATAGCTCGCATGTCCGCTCCCTCCTGGGTGGCGGCGCGCCGGGCTTGGACGTTGCATCGGTGCTGCTACATCCCGGGCACGTCAACCGGGTGAGCTGTACGTGCCCGGACAAGTCCGCGATCTGCAAACACGTGGTGGCGCTGGCCTACTCGGCGGCTGAGAGGCTGGATCGGGACCCCAGTCTCCTTCTGAAATGGCGGGGGCTGAACCCACAGGAGCTGCTGCGCCCGGTGCAGGGCTGGGGTGGCGGGGGCGTGGGGGCGTCCCCAAATAGGCAACCGCAAGAACAGGAACGCTTAGACAAGCAGGCTAACCAGCCGGAACAAGTCGATTCGGAAGCATTCTGGGGCACGTCGGCGGAACCAATCGAATGGGAGCCGCTGCGGTGGGAATCCGGGATGGAACAGGGTGACCAGAAGGCTTTGAATGAGGCTCTGCGGTCGGTGACATGGCATGCGGTAGATCAGCTGAAGGCGAAGCACGAGCTGGAGGTTTGCTACGAAACCTTAGAAAGTGTCGAACCTATGTTCTATTATGAAGCTAGGTTGTCCGGGTCGATTGATAAAACTGCGGACGAGGTAAGCGGCGAGGACGGAACGAATAGTACGGAAAGAACAGGTAGGGCAGACACGTGACACAAGCAATGGCAGCAACGTCCGCGCATCGGGCGCGGATCCTGCACACGTCGGACTGGCAATTGGGGATGAAGCGCCACTTTTTGAGTGGGGAGGCGCAGTCGCGCTTCGACGAATCGCGGCTGGCGGCGATCGAGGCGTTGCTGGAGCTCGCGGAGGAAAGGCAATGTGACGCCGTCGTGGTGGCCGGTGACGTTTTCGACGATAACCTGCTGAAACCAGAGATTTACGGGCGTGCGATGGACGTGCTGAAGGGCTCGACAGTGCCCGTATTTCTGCTGCCTGGAAACCACGATCCGCTGGATGCGGCGAGTGTGTATCACCGGGAGGAGTTCGACAACCTGGCGAATGTCTTCGTGCTGAAGGATTCGGAGCCGGTGGCGGTGCCAAAGTCCGGTGGTGGTAGAGCAGAGGGTGCAGCTGCCCTGGAGATCGTCGGCGCCCCATTGCGTGGAAAAACCGCGGACGAGGACTTGGTTGCGGCCGCATTGAGTGGTCTCGAGCCGGTCCAGGGTGCTGGGATCCGCGTGCTGGTTGGGCATGGCGGGGTGAGCTCTTTCGGTGAGATCGACGATTTCGACCGCATCGACGTGGACAATGCTGCCCGGGCATGCCACGAGCGCAAGGTGGACTATGTGGCACTAGGGGATACGCACTCGACAATGCCGCTGGACGCAGACGCGACGCAGGCGCGGGTGTGGTACTCCGGGGCGCAGGAGGTCACGGACTTCGTTGAGCAGGACGGGCGGGGCGAGTCAAACTCCGGCAACGTCCTGGTGGTGGAGATTGCAGTGGATCCGGCGCGACCAGAAAAGCAAGCGCAGGTGCAGGTGGAAGAGGTGCCAGTTGGGCGCTGGGCGTTCAAGGCGCTCAACGCGACAGTGAACTCGACCGCCGATATCGACGAGTTCCTGGAGCGGCTGGGGGGAATTGAGTCGAAGCGCACCACCGTGGTGAAGTACGCGCTGGTGGGCACTTTGTCTGTCCACGATGCTGCGTACCTAGATGAGCAGTTGGAGAAGATCGCGCCGACCTTCGCGGCCCTGTATGAGCGCGAACGACTGATGGACGTGCACGTCATCCCCGACGAGGATGAGTTATCCGAAGGGCTACTGAGCCAGGGCTTCATCGGCGAGGCAGTGCAGGAACTCAAAAGCTTGGCCGAGTCCGACAGCCAAGACCCCCAGCAGATGCAGCAAGCGCAGCAGGCACAGGACGCTCTGCGCCTGTTGGTACGTCTGGCGCACCACGCGGAAAAGGGTAACTAGAAGGGTAACTAGGGGAGAGGAACGGCAAAGAAATGACAACTTCTAACGAGGCTTCGTCCAACATTCAGACCAAGGCCAGCTTTGTGCTGGAAAGCCTGGACGTCCGCAACTTCGCGGGCATCGAATCCGCACACTTCGCCCCCAGTGCAACGGGTGTGACCGTTATCCACGGCAGTAACGAGGCTGGAAAATCCAGCCTGATGAATGCCTTTGGACTGCTGCTTTCCGATTGGAAGGTCTCGACGAGCTCCAAAAAAGTCAGCACTTTCTTCCCCGTGGGTGGTGGTAGTAAGTCGAAGATCACCGCGCGACTGTGCCTGGGCGAGAACCTGGTGGAATACACCAAGGACTTCGAGGGCAAGAAGATGCAGCTGGATGTGCTGCGCCCCTCCGTGCGCAACTACACCGGCGACCAAGCAATGGAGAAGTTCAACGAGCTGCTAAACGAAAGCATCGATTCCGCGCTGCGAGAGGCTCTGTTCGTCAGCCAGGGGCAACGCCTGGATGCCCTCGATTTCACGGCCATTCCTTCCCTTTCCTCGGCCCTGCGCAGCGCTGGCGACGACGCTAGTGACGCCACAGCGGGGACGGGCGCCAGCATCAGCGAAGGTGACCAAGGCGCTGCTGAGCTTCTGGTCCACCTGATCGACGAGGAGGACAAGAAGCTACAGGATCGCCGAGCCAACCGAAATCCCAAAGGAGAGCTAGCCACGGCCGAGGCGGATCTAGCCAGCGCAAAGGAGGCGCTGGCCACGGCACGGAGTGACTACGACAATGCGCAGGAAGCGATTTACGCGATCGAATCCAAGCAGGCACAGCGCGCGGCGGCGGAGGCCGACCTGCCGGAGGCCCAGAAAGAATACGACGAATATGCCAAGCGACTGGAGGCTGCGAAGAAGGTAGCGGAGACTCTCCGCACTTTGGAAAACGAGCTGGAGCTCAAGGACAGCCAGGTCGGGCGGTGGAGGGAGGCCACCGAAGCCCGGGAGAGTCAGAAGTCCGCGCTGGGGAAGCTAGAACAGTCGCTCAAGGATGCGAGGGAGGCGCTACGTGGCGTCCAGAAACAAGCAGATGAACAACAGGCCGAGCGCGACGAGGCGAAGAAGGCCTTCGATAGTGCTCACGCTGCGTATGTGTTGGCCGATAAGCGGGCGAAGCTGGCCGCGGCGCTGAAGAGTGCGGAGGAAGTTCAGGAGCGCCTGGATGGCTTGACGGAGGAGCGCGACAGTGCGGTAAAGCTGGACTCGCAGGTCGCGGAGCTGGCGCAGAAAGTCGCTCGCGACCCGGCTACCCCCAAGGCGGAGCAGAAGATCCGCGAGGCGATGACGGATCTCGAAGCGCAGATAAAGATCCGCGATGCGGGCGCGACCTCCGTGCACATCACTGGGCCGACAGGTGGCACGGTCGTTGATGATGGTGCCGAGACCACCCTGGAGGAAGGTGGCCTGGACAAGAAGATCACCGCCGAATGGACCGTCGGTCTGGGTGAATACCAGGTGCGGGTGACCCCGGCGCAAGATTCCAGCAACCTCGACCTGAACGTCGCCGAGGCTCTGCAGAAAGTCAACGCGGAGCTGTCGGCGGTTGGGCGCGAGCACATCGGACTAGAGGACTCCCGTGCGGAGGTCCTCGAGGAGCTTGGGCAGGCAGTACGGGCGCGCAACGAGGAAGAGGAAAACCTGCGCGACCTGCGCGCGAACCTCAAGGCAACCCTCGGCAAGCGCACCCTGTCCGATTTGACCGGCCAGGTCGGCAGCCTCACCGCCGAAGTTGAAAGGCTGCAGGAGCGTTGTGATGTGCTGCGTAGTGACGCCAACGTGGGGGCCGACGAGAATGTCGACGAAGCGGCAGCGGTCACAGCCCTGGAATCGGCCACCCTTGCCCGTGATGAGGCCAACGAACGGCTGCTTTCCCTGCAGAGCAGCGATGCGATCGAGCGGAAAATCCAGCACGAAGCCAAGGTGGAAAACCTGCAGCAGCAACTGGAGGTGGTGACGAAGGACCTGAACACGGCCCGCGAACGCTGCTCCGACGAAGATTTGAAGGCGAAGCACATGCAAGCCACCCAGGCTGTGGCTGCGGCCCGCGAGAAGCTGGAGTCGAAGCGCCTGGAGGTCGGCGAACTAGGCGACGTGGCGGACGTGCAGGCGAGCCTCGACGGTGCCCAGAGCCGCGTGAACATGCTGAACCAGCAGATGCAGGAGTGCCGCGTGGACATTGCCGCCCTGAATGCGAAGCTGGGGCAGGCCCGCGGTTCCGCAGAAGCGAAAGAACAGGCAGAAGCGGAAGTAAAGCGCCTCGGGGGAGTAGTTGCCAGGTTGCGTAGGCAGGCGGATGCGGCGGAGTTACTGCATCGGGTGGTTCAGGCATCGCGGAAGCGGATGCAGGAAAAGTACTCCGAGCCCTACCGCAAGGCTTTGAACAAGCTCTCCGGGATGGTCTTTGGCAGTGACGTTGATTTGGATGTGGATGAGAAGTTCCAGGTTTCGAGCCGCGCTATCGGCAACGTGCGCTTGGACAAGGAACAGCTCTCCGGTGGCGCGCAGGAGCAGGTGGAGATCCTGCAGTTGCTCGCTATTGCTCGCTTGGTGGGTCACGACGGCAACGGTGTGCCGATCTTCCTGGATGACGTGTTGGGCTTCAGCGACACTGACCGTGCTAAGAGCATGAACAAGGTGCTTGGCGCCCTGGGAAAGGACAATCAGATCATCGTTTTGACCTGCGACAAGGATCGATTCTCCCGGATTCCGGGCGTGGAGTTCCAAAGCATTGACAGCGTAAAGAAAGCCGGAGCTTCGCAGCCGTGACGGTGGTGAGCGTCAGTAAAAAAATGGTGCCCTCGGCGAGATTCGAACTCACGACCCCTGGTACCGGAAACCAGTGCTCTATCCCCTGAGCTACGAAGGCGCGTATCGGCGGTTCACTTCACGTTCACGTCAATACGGGTTGAAAGTCTAGCACTGCACCGGGGCGGTAGTTTAATCACCTCCGCCACTGCGTGAGTCGTCCAGCCTCACTGCTAGTGTTTAATGCTGTGACTCCTGCTGAATTGTCTGAACTGATTACCGAAACTGCCCGCACGACCCTGGATGCCCACGGTCTGGATTCCTCCGTGGTGCCGGAAAGCGCCACCGTGGAGCGCCCGCGCAACCCGGAGCACGGCGACTACGCAACGAACATCGCCATGCAGGTGGCCAAGAAGGCCGGCACGAACCCCCGCGAGTTCGGCACCTGGCTAGCGGAATCCCTCGGCGCCCACGAGGGCATCGACGAGGCCACCGTTGCCGGCCCGGGCTTCATTAATATTCGCCTGGCCGCCGCCGCCCAGGGCAAGATCGTTGAGGAGATCCTTGCCGCCGGTGCAGACTTTGGCCACGGCGACGAGTTCGCAGGCACAGCCATCAACCTGGAGTTCGTCTCCGCCAACCCGACCGGCCCGATCCACCTGGGTGGTACCCGCTGGGCAGCGGTCGGCGACTCCTTGGGACGCGTCCTCACTGCCCGCGGGGCGAAGGTAACCCGCGAGTACTACTTCAACGACCACGGTGCGCAGATCGACCGCTTCGCCCGCTCCCTGCTGGCTGCCGCGAAGGGCGAGCCCACCCCGGAGGATGGCTACGGCGGCGACTACATCCAGGACATCGCCTCCCAGATCGTGGAGGCAAACCCTGACTGGCAGCAGCTCGGGGAGGACGAGGCGCAGGAGCTGTTCCGCTCCCAGGGTGTGGAGCTCATGTTCGCTCACATTAAGCGCACCCTCGCGGAGTTCGGCACGGAGTTCGACGTGTACTTCCACGAAAATTCCCTGTTCGAATCCGGCGCGGTTGAGGCTGCGATCCAGAAGATCAAGGACAACGGCAATCTGTACGAGGCCGACGGTGCCTGGTGGCTGCGCTCCACCAACTTCGGCGACGACAAAGACCGCGTGGTCATCAAGTCCGACGGCAACGCGGCCTACATCGCCGGCGACATCGCCTACGTGGCCGACAAGTTCGACCGTGGCCACAACCTGTGTATCTACATGCTGGGTGCGGATCACCACGGCTACATTGCTCGCCTGCGTGCGGCGGCAGCCGCTATGGGCTATGACCCGGAGCAGGTGGAGGTTCTCATCGGCCAGCTGGTGAACCTAGTCAAGGACGGTAAGGCTGTGCGCATGTCGAAGCGCGCCGGCACCGTCATCACTCTGGACGACCTGGTGGAGGCCATCGGCGTGGACGCTGCCCGCTACGCCATGATCCGCAGCTCCGTGGATTCCTCCCTGGATATCGACATGGATCTCTGGGCCTCCCAGTCCAACGACAACCCGGTCTTCTACGTCCAGTACGCGCACGCTCGCCTGAGTTCCCTGGGGCGCAAGGCCGCTGACCTTGGCGTCACTCGTGAGGGTGCCGATCTATCCCTGCTGACTCACGACCGCGAAGGCGACCTGATCCGCACCCTCGGCGAGTTCCCGGCCGTGGTGAAGACCGCGGCTGAGCTGCGCGAACCTCACCGCGTTGCCCGCTACGCCGAGTCTCTGGCCGGCACCTTCCACCGTTTCTATGACGCCTGCCAGGTCCTGCCGAAGCCCAGTGACGACGAGCAGACTGTGGCGGAGAGCAAGGCTCTGTTCGCCGCCCGCCTGTCCCTGGCCGCCGCCGCCCGCCAGACCCTGGCCAACGCGCTGGAGCTGTTGGGCGTGACCGCCCCGGAGCGCATGTAGCTGTCGCTTTTTGGGGACGCCCACACGTCCCCGCCCCCTGCACACCACACTCACCTAGGAGGTTCCCTTGGATCCGGAGACTCACCTGAACTCCACACCCTTGCGCCGTCGCACGGCTAACGCCGCGGAGTTCAATGCGATCCCCGCGCACGTCTACCCGCAGACCCTTCGCCGTGAGACAGCAGGGGAGCACCGGGGTGAGGTCACCATCGCTGGCGTGCCGCTGACCGAGATCGCCGAGACCTTCGGCACTCCCGCCTTCGTGATGGACGAGGAGGACTTCCGCACTCGTTGTCGTCGCCTGGCCAAGGCCTTCGGCGGTGGGCACTTTGTGCACTACGCCTCCAAGGCTTTCCTGTCGAAGACGGTTGCCCGCTGGGTGATGGATGAGGGTCTGTCCCTGGATGTTGCGTCCCTCGGCGAGCTGCAGGTCGCTTTAGCCGCGGGATTCCCGGCCGAGCGCATCACCGTCCATGGAAATAACAAGTCCCCGGAGTTCCTCCGTCTAGCGGTCTCCGAAGGGGCGGAGCTGATCGTCGTCGACTCGCTGCAGGAAATCGAGGCGCTCTCCACCGTTGTTGGCGAGCTCGGCAAGACCCAGGATGTGCTGGTGCGCGTGACCCCCGGTGTGCACGTTGATACCCACGAGTTCATCGCCACCAGCCACGAGGACCAAAAGTTCGGCTTCTCTCTGGCCTCCGGTGCAGCTCACCACGCGGCCATGGCGTGCCACACCGCCGACGGCGTGCGTCTGCGCGGTCTGCACTGCCACGTCGGCTCCCAGGTGTTCGAGGCCGCCGGCTTCGCCCTGGCCGCCGAGCGCCTGCTGGGCCTGTGGAAGCAGCTGCTGGACTCCATCGCGACGCTCACGGACGAGCACGCTGTTGACCCGTCTCAAGGTGTTGGTTCGGACGCCCCCACGTTGCTGGATACCCTCGATCTCGGTGGTGGCTACGGTATCGCCTACATGCCGGATCAGGAGGCTCTGGACGTGGAAGAGGTGGCGTCCGAACTAAAGAGCAAGGTGCGCAAGGCAGCAGAGTCGGCCGGCGTTCCCGAGCCGACGCTTAACGTCGAGCCGGGCCGCGCGATCGCGGGTCCGTCGATGATCACGCTGTACCGTGTCGGCACGGTGAAGGACGTCGAGGTTGCCGATGGCATTTCCCGCCGATACATTTCCGTCGACGGTGGCATGAGCGACAACATTCGACCCGCCCTCTACCAGGCGGAATACGACTGCCGCGTGGCAAACCGCGAGGTAGCTGGTGAGCTGCTGCCGACCCGCATCGTGGGCTCGCACTGTGAGTCGGGAGACGTGCTGGTAAACGACGCGCTCGTGCCAGAGGATGTGCGTCCCGGCGACCTGCTGATGATCGGCGCGACGGGCGCCTACTGCTATGCGATGGCCTCCCGTTACAACATGATGACCCGACCCCCGGTGGTGCGCGTAGCGGATGGCGAAGCGCGGTTGATGATTCGCCGCGAAACCATTGACGACGTGCTGGCTTTGGAGGAGTAACCTCCCCGCTAAAGGGCTAAAACAGGGGTAATGGACAGCTTTGTCTAGTCGCGGGGTAGATTGGTGCGATAACCTAAGAAAACGATATCGACAATCCTCTCATCGAGACCCCACAAAGGAGCGACATGACCGAGCAGAATTTTAAGCCAGGCAAGGGAATTGGCCAGACCGTTGGTGTGGCTCTGCTGGGCATGGGTACCGTCGGCGCGGAGGTCCTGCGTCTGCTGGAGGAGCGCAGCGAGGAATTCGCCGCCCGCATCGGTGGCCCGCTGGAGGTTCGAGGAATCGCCGTCAGCAACCTATCCAAGCCCCGCCCGGGCGTGGATCAGGAAAAGCTGACCGATGATGCGCTTTCCCTGGTGGGGCGCGATGACATCGATCTGGTGATCGAGGTTATCGGTGGCATCGACTACCCGCGCGAGGTCGTCCTGGCTGCTTTGCGCTCCGGCAAGTCCGTGGTTACCGCTAACAAGGCACTCATCGCCGCTCACGCTGACGAGTTGTCTGCTGCTGCCGACGAGTCCGGTGTGGACCTGTTCTTCGAGGCCGCCGTCGCAGCAGCCATCCCGGTGGTCGGTCCGCTGCGCCGCTCCCTGGCTGGCGACAAGGTCAACCAGGTGATGGGCATCGTCAACGGCACCACCAACTTCATCCTCGACGCAATGTATAGCCGAGGCGCCAGCTACGACGAGATGCTGGCAGAGGCCACCGAGCTGGGCTACGCCGAGGCCGACCCATCCGCCGACGTCGACGGCTTCGACGCCGCCAGCAAGGCAGCCATCCTGGCTTCCCTGGCTTTCCACACTCGCGTCTCCGGCGAGGACGTGCACACCGAGGGCATCCGCGACATCACTGTCGCCGACATTGAGGCAGCCAAGGCCGCAAACTCCACCATCAAGTTGCTGGCTATCTGTGAACGCCTGGTCGATGAGCAGGGTAAGGAGTCCGTCTCCGCCCGCGTGTACCCCGCCTTGATCCCTGTTTCGCACCCGCTGTCCAGCGTGTCCGAGTCCTATAACGCAGTCTTCGTCGAGGCCGAGTCCGCCGGTCGCCTGATGTTCTACGGAAACGGTGCCGGTGGCGGCCCGACGGCCTCCGCCGTGCTGGGCGACGTGGTAGCCGTGGCCCGCAACATCGTCCTGGGTGGTCGCGGCCCAGGGGAGTCCACCTACGCTTCTCTGCCTATCGCTAGCTTCGGGGAAATCCGCACCCGCTACCACGTCGACATGCAGGTGGATGATCGCCTGGGCGTGCTGGCCGAGGTTGCGTCCGTGTTCTCTGAGCAGGGTGTTTCGTTGAAGACGGTGCGTCAAGAAGGGTTGAACGACGGTGCCCGCCTGGTCGTGATCACCCACAGTGCGAAGGAACAAGACCTGGAGGAGACGGTAGAGAAGCTCAAGCAGCTCGACGCTGTGAAGCGCATCGACTCCGTCATCCGCATGGAAGGCTAACCCCGGTAGTCGGCTAACTGCGGGCTAAAAACTGAAGGCGCGTTTAAGCGTGCCGGGGAAGCACTACAATAGTGCTTCTACAAAGAACCAACGACTGGGAAGAAACGACAGGGAATAATGACTAACAAGGTTCTGAACCATTGGACCGGCCTGATCAACATGTACCGCGAGCGGATGCCTTTCGCGAAGGACTGGGAGCCGGTGACTCTTAACGAGGGCGGCACCCCGCTGCTGCGTGCGAACCACCTGTCGGAGCTCACCGGCTGCGATGTTTACCTGAAGATCGAGGGCGCCAACCCCACCGGTTCCTTCAAGGACCGTGGCATGACCGTTGCTGTGACCGACGCGTACCACAAGGGTCAGAAGGTTCTGATGTGCGCGTCGACCGGTAACACCTCCGCCTCCGCGGCTGCCTATGCTGCCCGCGCTGGTCTGAAGTCCGCCGTCCTGATCCCGGAGGGCAAGATCGCCCAGGGCAAGCTCGCGCAGGCCGTCATGCACGGCGCGCAGATCATTCAGATCCGCGGCAACTTCGATGACTGCCTCGAGCTGGTGCGCAAGACCACCACCGAGTTCCCGGAAATTGCCCTGGTCAACTCTGTGAACCCGATGCGCATTGAGGGACAGAAGACCGCCGCGTTCGAGATTGTGGATTGTCTTGGTGACGCCCCCGATGTTCACTTCCTGCCAGTCGGCAACGCGGGCAACATCACGGCGTATTGGAAGGGCTACTCCGAGTATGCCGAGGATGGCGTGTCCACCCACCGCCCAGTTATGAAGGGCGTGCAGGCTGCCGGAGCAGCTCCGCTGGTGAAGGGGGAGCCGGTTCTGGATCCCGAGACGATCGCGACCGCGATCCGCATCGGTAACCCGGCTTCCTGGCAGCAGGCCGTTGCCGCAAAGGAGGAATCTGGTGGCGACTTCCGTGCCCAGACCGACGAACAAATCCTGGAGGCTTACCGCCTGATCGCAGGTCGTGAGGGCATCTTCGTCGAGCCGGCCTCTGCCTCCTCCGTCGCGGGCCTGCTGGATGCGCACGCCAACGGTGAGCTTTCCGCCGGCCAGCGCATCGTCTGCACCGTCACCGGTCACGGCCTGAAGGATCCGACGACCGCCCTGTCGCAGATGCCGGATCCCACCGTCACCGACGTAGATCCGCACGCCGTTGCAGACGCGTTGGGGCTGAACTAATGGGCGTCGAAATACCTGTTGGGCGCAAGGCGACCGTCAAGGTACCGGCTTCGACCGCGAACCTTGGGCCGGGTTTCGACACCCTAGGGTTGGCGCTGGGTTTGTATGACTACGTGACCGCCGAGGTCATTGATTCGGGCCTGGTTGTCGAGGTTACGGGCGAGGGCGAAGGCGAAGTGCCGCTGGATGAGCGCCACCTGGTTGTTCGGGCACTGCGCACGACGCTGAAGGAAGCCGACGTGACGGTTCCGGGGCTGCGCGTGAGCTGCACGAACTCCATCCCGCAGTCCCGTGGCCTGGGGTCTTCCGCAGCAGCCGCGACGGCGGGTGTGGCCGCGGGCAATGGCCTGGCAGGGTTCACGCTGGATGATCAGGCACAAGTGCAGATCGCCTCGACTTTCGAAGGTCACCCAGACAACGCCGGTGCGTCCGTGCTGGGTTCGGGCGTGGTTTCTTGGACCAACGTCCCGATCGACGGAGTGTCCGCGCCGGACTACTTTGCCCGGCGCATCGACGTTCACCCGGACATCAAGGCCACCGCGTTTATCCCGGATTTCCACGCGTCGACGGAGGCAATTCGCCGCGTCCTGCCATCCGACATCAGCCACCTGGATGCCCGTTTCAATGTTTCCCGCACGGCAGTGATGACTGTCGCGCTGCGGGATGACCCGGAGCTGCTGTGGGAGGGCACCCGCGACCGCATGCACCAGACCTATCGCGCGGAGGTCCTACCGGTTACCGCGGAGTGGGTTAACCGCCTGCGCAACCTGGGTTACCCTGCGTTCCTGTCGGGTGCGGGACCGACCATCATGGTGCTTAGCACCAACCCGGTGGAAGAGTCGTTGATCGAGGAAGCCCGTGGGCGTGGGATGAAAGTTCTGGAGTTGGGGATCGCCGGGCCGGTCGAGGTGGAGGTCACCGGATAAGACCGGAAACTAATGCTGGGCGCTAGCCGGAGCGGAAGATTGCTTCTTCTGGCTCCGGCTTTTCTGTATCACTCCGAATAGCATCGGGACGACGGAGAAGGCGACGAGACCGAGGAAGATGGCCTCGATATTGTTGCGCACGAACTCTACACCGCCGAGCAGCGATCCCAGGTAGACGATGCCGCTGGCCCATAGCACGCCACCGATGACGTTAAAGACAATGAACGTGCGGTAGCGCATGCCGGACATTCCAGCTACTAGCGGGGCATAGGTGCGCACAAAGGGTACGAAACGGCACAGGATGATTGTGATCGAACCGTACTTCGCGAAGAACTCCTCGGATCGGTGCAGGTGCTCTTGCTTGAAGAATCGACCGTCCTTTCGGTTGCGTAGCGCGGGGTGGAAACGATGGCCAATCCAGTAGCCCACCTGGTCACCCAGGATCGCCGCGATCGGGGTGATCAGCAGCACCTGCCACAGCGGTGCGAAGCCATCTGGTTGGCTGGCCAGCAAACCTGCTGTGAAGAGCATGGAATCGCCGGGCAGGAAAGGGAAGAATAGTCCGGATTCGATGAAGATTATCGCAAAAATGGCGGGCAGGATCGCCGCTCCGAAGGGGCCAGAACCCGAAAGCAGATAAATTGGGTCGAACCATTGTGGCCCGAGGGCCAGCACAGTTACGTCGGTCATGCAGGAAAACGCTACTCTACTTTGCCCGGTAGTAGTTAGAGCGGCACCTGTTAAAAGCTAGTGATTTTACCCTCAACCAGCCTGGAGTAACTCTTGCACGCACTCTAGGCGCGCATCCTAGACCGTGATGATCTCGAACTTCCCCTCGCGGAAGTGCTGGCGCAGGTCCTTCTTGTCGAACTTATCCACGCTGGTCTTGTCGATATGATCCACGAAGGTCCAGTTCTCCGGCACCATCCAACCGGGCACGCGCTCGCGTAGCTCGTCGGCCAGCTTCTGTGCAGTTTCCGCGGTCCATGGGGTTCCTTCGGCCACAACTACCACTGCCAGTGGGCGTTGCCCCCATTTTTCTGATGGGATGCCTATCACGGCGGCTTCGATGACGGCTGCTGGTTCCAGCAAGTAGTTTTCCAGCGCCGCGGAATAGATCCATTCCCCGCCGGAGCGGATGATATCGGACTTGCGGTCGTGGATCGTTAGGTAGCCATCCTTGTTGACGGTCGCGATGTCGCCGGTGCGCAGCCACCCGTCGGGGGTGAAGCGCGAGGCGTCGTCATCAAAATAGGAGCCTGTCACAGTGTTGCCGCGGACTTGGAGCTCGCCCTCGTTGCGGTCGTTGGTATCCAACACATTGTCGTTGTCGTCGACGATGCGATAGCGCATGCCGGCGTGGAAGCGCCCCTGGCTTTCGCGGTACTTCGCACGCGCCGCGCCAGCCACGCCTGCAGGCGGATGGGCAACTGTTCCGACCGGCCCGGTTTCTGTCATTCCCCAGGCGTGGATGATATCCACGCCGAAGCGTTCCTCCCAGGCGTCGATCATGGCGGGGGAGACCTGGGAGCCGCCGACGTAGATTTCCTGCAAGCTCATCTTTTTTGGATGCTGCTTGGCATAGTGCACCAGCAGTCCAGTCCACACGGCGGGTGAACCGTGCGCCTGGCGTGGCATGGCATCGGCAATCACGTGGGCAAGGTGTTCTGGCTCGGCGCTGTGCCCGGTGAACACGATGGGCGCGCCGGCCATAAAAGCCGCCAGCGGCACGCCCCAGCTCAGTACGTGATAGATGGGCACGCAGCATAAGAAGCTGGTGCCGTTGCGGATGCTGAAGCTATCGGCGGCGCGGAGCTGCATGGAGTGCAGCCACAGCGCGCGGTGCGAGTAGACCACGCCCTTCGGCGGACCTTCGGTCCCGGTGGAAAAGCAGATTGCTGCCGGGGCGGTCTCCTCCAGATCCGGCCAGTCGAAGTCGGCGCTGCGTCCGTCCAGGCAGGTTTCCAGGTTGAATACGCGCAACTTCTCCAGGTGTTCGTCCACCAGCTTCTGCACTGCGTCCGTATGTTCCTGGGCGGCGCCGATCACCAGCACTGCCTCGACACACGGGCAGTCGGCGAGCAGCGGGATGATCTGTTCGCCACATGTCGCGTCGATAACCAGGACCTTGGGTGCTGCCTTGTTGATGATGTGGGTGATCTGCTTGCCCATCAGGTGCCGGTTGATGGGGTTAAACACCGCGCCCATCGAAGCTACGGCGAGCATCACTTCTAGATGTTCCGTGCAGTTCGGCAGTACCGTGCCTACTCGGTCGCCGCGACCAATGCCAAACTCGTCTGTGAACATGTTGGCCATGGCCCCGGCCCGGATACCGATGTGCAGGAAGCTGGTCTGCTCTGCTGTTTCGTCAAAATACGTGGTCACGGTCGTATTTCGGTGAACGCTGGCGCCGTATTCCAGGATCCGTGCTACGGAAAGTGGGATCTCCTGCATCGTCGACTTCATGGTTTTCAGCCTAGCCGTTAGGTAATGGTCGCGCGTGTGGTGCTATGGTTAGCTACGGAAGCCGGTTGCGAGGCTCGTTTTTCCTTTCTTTTCTTTCTTTACGACGCCACCCCGCGCTACACCCGCCACCAGTCGCATCGTGGGACTTGAAGGTGGCAATCTTTCTGGAAGATTCCCGCAATCTTTGGGTTAATTTAAAAACTGTTGTCGAATACGCATGTCTGGCCGATCCTGGGGCTTCGCAGGCTCTTGAAGGGTCATTAAAGGCACAAGACGTGAAAGGACTTTTGTGAGCCTGTCCGATATTTTGGCTCGTGGCCAAGCCAATGGCCTCGCCTCGTTGAAATTGCCGGAGCTGCGCCAGATCGCAGCAGCGCAGGGGCTGAAAGGCACCTCCGGTCTACGCAAGGGTGATCTGATCGCCGCTATCGAATCTGCCGGTACCGGTGGGGGCGGGGGAGCCGCCCCCAAGTCGCGACCGGAAAAGGCACCTGCTTCGCAGGAGGCGCCGGTAGCTGGGGCGCGGGAGGGGCGTCCAGTAGAAAGCAACCGCGAGCGAGGCAACGACCGCGCCGATAACGAGCGCGGTGACAACAACCGCGGTGACAGCAACCGCGGTGAGGATAGCCGCGGTGACAACGAGCGCGGTGACAACGAGCGCAGTGACAACGGGCGCGGTGACAACGAGCGCGGCAACCGCCGTAATCGTCGCAACCGCCGAAACCGCCGTAACCGTGGGCGCGATAACAACCGCGACAACCGCAATAACAATGGCGGCGACAACAACGGGGATAACCGGGACAACCGGGAAAACCAGAACCAGAAGCCGGAGGAACTGACTCCGGTCGCAGGAATCCTCGACTTCGCCGACGCGAACACCGCCTTCATTCGCACCACCGGATACCACGCTGGCCCGACCGACGTGTACGTGCCGATCAACACGGTGCGCAAGTACGGCATGCGCCACGGTGACGCGATTACCGGCACCATCCGCCCGAAGAACAACAACAATAACGGCGGTGGCCGCGGGCGTAACCGCCAGAAGTACACGCCGATTCACCAGGTAGAGACCGTGAACGGGCTGACCCCGGAGCAGGCGGCGGCGCGACCTCACTTCGCCAAGCTCACCCCGCTGTACCCAAACCAGCGCCTGCGGCTGGAAACCGACCCGAAGACGCTGACCACGCGCGTCATCGACCTCATCATGCCGATCGGTAAGGGCCAGCGCGCGCTGATCGTCTCCCCGCCGAAGGCCGGTAAGACGACGATCCTGCAGGACATCGCCAACGCGATTACCACGAACAACCCCGAGTGCTACCTTATGGTTGTGCTGGTCGACGAGCGTCCGGAAGAAGTGACGGACATGCAGCGCTCCGTCAAGGGTGAGGTCATCGCGTCTACCTTCGACCGTCCGCCAGGGGAGCACACCAACGTGGCCGAACTGGCCGTCGAGCGCGCGAAGCGCCTGGTGGAGCAGGGCAAGGACGTTGTCTTGCTGCTGGATTCCATCACCCGACTGGGGCGCGCGTACAACAACTCTTCGCCGGCCTCCGGGCGCATCCTGTCCGGTGGTGTGGATTCCAACGCGCTGTACCCGCCGAAGCGCTTCCTGGGCGCCGCCCGCAACATCGAAAACGGCGGTTCGCTGACGATCATCGCCACCGCGATGGTGGAAACCGGCTCCGCTGGCGACACGGTGATCTTCGAGGAATTCAAGGGCACCGGCAACGCGGAGCTGAAGCTGGACCGCAAGATCGCCGAGCGTCGCGTGTTCCCGGCCGTGGACGTCAACCCGTCCGGTACCCGCAAGGACGAGCTGCTGCTCAGCCCGGAGGAGGCGCGGATCATGCACAAGCTCCGCCGCATCCTGTCCGCCCTAGATCCGCAGGCCGCCATCGACCTGCTAATCAAGCAGCTGCGTAAGAACAAGACCAACCGGGAGTTCATGCTGCAGGTTGCCAGCTCCGCGCCTTTGGCGGGCGAGGACGAGGAGGATTAAACCATGAGTCAATCACCATCAGTCATCGACGATATTCTGGCCGAATACCAGGGCCTGGAGATGCAGCTGGGCGACCCGGAACTGCACAACGACCCGGCCGCCGCCCGCAAGGTCGGAAAGCGTTTCTCCGAGCTGCAGCCGATCATCCAGACCCACGAGAAGCTGCAGCAGGCCCGTGAAGACCACGAGGCTGCGGCGGAGATGGCGTCTGAGGACAAGGAATTTGCCGAGGAAGCCAAGCGCCTGGAGCAGGAGATCAGCGAGCTGGAGGAGCAGCTGACCGACCTGTTGGCTCCGCGCGATCCGCACGACGGCGATGACATCGTCATGGAGATCAAGTCCGGTGCGGGCGGCGAGGAGGCCGCTTTGTTTGCCGGTGAGCTGGCGCGTATGTACCAGCGCTACGCAGAGCGTCACGGCTTTAGCACTGAGATCCTGGGGCTGAACGAAACCGACCTGGGTGGCGTGAAGGACATGACCTTGTCTATCCGTTCCAAGCAGCCGTCCCGCGACGGTGCCTGGTCGGAGTTCAAATTCGAGGGTGGAGTGCACCGCGTGCAGCGCATCCCCGTCACCGAGTCGCAGGGTCGTATTCAGACTTCCGCCGCGGGCGTGCTGGTCTACCCGGAGCCCGACGAGGTCGAGGACGTGCAGATCGACGACAAGGACATCCGCGTGGACGTTTACCGTTCCTCCGGTAAGGGTGGCCAGGGCGTGAACACCACGGACTCCGCCGTGCGCATCACGCACCTGCCGACCAACATCGTGGTGACCTGTCAGAAGGAGCGCTCCCAGATCCAGAACCGCGCCCGCGCGATGCAGGTTCTGGCCGCGCGCCTGCAGCAGTTGAAGGAAGAAGAGGCCGAGGCTGAGGCAGCCGAGGGACGCGCAGCGCAGATCCGCACCATGGATCGTTCCGAGCGCATCCGCACCTACAACTTCCCGGAGTCTCGCGTTTCCGACCACCGCATTGGCTACAAGGCCAACAACCTGGACGCCGTCCTCGGCGGTGACCTGGAGGCTCTGTTCGCCGCGCTGAAGGAAGCCGACCGCGCACGTCGCCTCGAGGCAGAAGGCTAGCTTCCACTGCTCGGGGGCAGAGGCAGGGTAGAACGTTGACCATCAACCAGGCAGTCCGCGAGGCCACCGCGCGGCTGGCCGCGGCGGGCATTGATTCCGCCGCGGTCGAAGCGCGCCTGCTGATGCGTTACCTGCTGGCGGAGCCAGGCGCTGCCGAGGTCGCTGGTGCCGGTGAAGCCACCGAGGCCGCCGCGTCCGCGCCCCGCGCCGCCGTGGATCCCGGCACCCTGTTCCTGCGCGCCGACGATCCCGCCCCGGCCGAATACGGCGCTTGGATCGCCCGCCGCGTCGCGCGCGAGCCCCTGCAACACATCGTCGGCTCCGCCCCCTTCTGCGGTATGGACCTCTTCGTCGAGCCCGGCTGCTTCGTTCCCCGCCCCGAAACCGAATTGCTCGCCGAATGGGCCGCGCGGTTCCTCGCCGGTCGCCCCACGCCGCGCGTGGTCGATCTGTGCTGTGGACCCGGCACGTTGGGGCTCGGGGTGTCTTTTCTTTTTGACGCCCCCATCTCCCTCATCGGCATCGACATCTCTCGCGCAGCGCTTCAGCTGGCCGAGAAGAACGCGGGGCTCGTTCCGCAGGCTAAAGCCAGGTTCATTCAAGCCGACCTGTCTGCCAATAGTCCCGCAGAGTTGTCAGCGATTCTCGGGGCAGTCACCGCTAACCTCGAACCCGCGGACGTGGTTGTGTGCAACCCTCCCTATGTCCCGGAATCCACCGAAATTTCCCCAGAGGTCGCCGCGGACCCGCACACTGCGGTCTTTTCCGGGGCAGACGGTTTGGAACTTATGCCACGGGTGCTGCAGTGGGCTGAGGCGCTGGGGCGCCGAGGTGCTGGCGTCGGTATCGAACACGACGATTCGAACGGCGCGCAGGTAGCGGCGATGATGCAGGAACGCGGGTGGAAAGAAGTGATTCAACACCGCGACCTGGCAGGTCGACCGCGCTTCGTGACCGCCCTGCTGCCGCAGTAATTCGGGCGTTGGGGTTAAGGTAGAGCACGTAATTAGAAAGCAAGGAAGGGCCGCTATGTCGAGAACCGTAGACGCAACCGATCCGCAGAACCGCGAGGCCGCGCTAGACGCCGCGGCGAACGCGGTATCCGGTGGGCGTCTGGTCGTGCTGCCTACAGATACGGTCTACGGCATCGGCTGCGATGCCTTCGACAACGAAGCCGTCGCCGCGCTACTGCGCGCCAAGGGGCGGGGTCCCGACATGCCCGTGCCGGTTCTTGTGCCGAGCTGGTCCACGATCGAGGGGCTCGTGCGCGAGTACACCTACAACATGCGCAAGCTCGTCGAGGCCTTCTGGCCGGGCGGACTATCCATGGTCGTCCACCAGGCTCCCAGCCTGCCGTGGAACCTTGGTGATACCCGAGGCACCGTAATGCTGCGCATGCCCAACCAGCCCATTGCGCTGGAACTGCTGGAGCGCACGGGGCCCATGGCCGTATCTAGCGCAAATATTTCCGGCCAGCCGCCGGCGACGAATGTGCAGATGGCCGAAGACCAGTTGGGTGCGGATGTGACGACCTATATCGACGGTGGGGAAGCGCACCACGGCGTGGCTTCCACCATCGTGGACCTTTCCTCCGGGCGGCCGCGCATCCTGCGTGAGGGCGCTGCGACCACCGAGCGGGTAGCAGAGGTACTGGGCATGAGCAGCGCGGAGCTGCGGGGAGACGTCTAATGGACGTACTTGCCCAGCCGACCATCGGCGCAGGAATTCCCCTGCGCGAGTTGGTGCTGGTGCTATTCGTCGCGTGCTCCGCGACCTACCTGGTCACGGGTGTGGTGCGATCGCTGATCTTGCGTTACGGGCGGATGGCCGCACCGCGCGAGCGTGACATGCACACGGTGCCCATGCCGCGCCTCGGCGGGGTGGCGATGTTCACGGGACTGGTGGTCGCGGTTGTTGTAGCCAACCAGCTGCCCGCATTGACGCGCGGATTTCCGCCGGTCACGCCAGATATGACGGCGGTCATCATAGCTGCCTTTGTCATCGTGGTTGTGGGCGTGGTGGATGACCTTTACGACATCTCCTGGGTGCTGAAGCTCGGCGGGCAGGTCGTGGGCGCAGTGGTGATGAGCCTCATGGGTCTGAGCTGGTACCTGATCTACCTCCCCTTCGGGGACGGCACTACGTTGATTCTGGATCAAGTGCAGTCCACCATCCTGACCGCGCTGTTGACCGTGACGATCGTCAACGCCATGAACTTCGTCGACGGGCTGGATGGGCTGGCCGCGGGACTGGGAGCAATCGCGGCGGGCACGATCCTGATTTACTCGCTTACGATTCTGCACGACCAAGGTGGCACGGTAGCCGCCTATCCGCCGGCCATCATCTCCGCCGCGTTGGTGGGCATTTGCCTAGGATTCCTGCCACATAACTTCTCGCCCGCGCGCATCTTCATGGGGGATAGCGGTGCGATGCTGATCGGGGTGTTGTTGTCCGCGGCCTGCACGTCGGCTTCCGGGCGCATTAACGCCGCGCTGTACGGTCCGGCCGACATGCTGGCACTACTGTCGCCCATGATCGTGGTGCTGGCTGCTTTGTCTATCCCGCTGCTGGATCTGGTGATGGCAGTGGTGCGACGCGTGTCCCAGGGCAAGAGCCCCTTTTCGCCAGACAAAATGCACCTGCACCACCGGCTGCTGCGCATTGGCCACACCCAGAAGCGCGTGGTTTTGGTTTTGTACACCTGGGTTGGGGTAGTGGCCTTTGGTGCAGTGGGACTGACCGTGCTGCCCCTGCACGTGATGGCAATTTCCTTCGGGGTGCTGGTTGTCCTCGCTACTGTGGCGACGATCGTGCCGCTGTGGCGGGAGAATCGGAAGTCAGACACGGCTCAGGTAAGCTAATCGCCATGAGTGACGCGACTGAGAACAACGGGGCCGCAGAGTTGCCCGAGCTCAACGACGTATCCGGGGCCGCCGACCACGCGGCTCCGCTAAAGGCAGCAATGCGCGCTGGCGCGCTCGCGCTGATTGTGCTGGGAGTGCTTTCGCTGCTGGTGTGGTGGTTGATTAGCGGCACCGCCGGTCTGTGGGGAGCCGGAATTGGCTGGTTAGTCGGCGGCGGATTCATGCTGCTGACTGTGGTGATTGTGCTGTTTAGCTCCAATACTTCGCCCACCGCCACGATGGGGCTGATCCTTGGCAGCTGGATCGTCAAAGCTGCGCTGCTGTTGGGAATTCTGTTCTTCTTGAAGGACAGGACTTTCTACGACACCCCGGCCCTGACCGTGACCGTTATGCTGAGCATGCTGGCCGTGCTGGTCATCGAAACCCTGGCCGTCACCCGTACGCAGAAGCTCTACATCAGCTAGCCAGTAGATAGCTGGTTGATAGTCGGTCGAGAGCCGGTAGTCAATCTTTGGCGCTGCTCGGAGGCACTGGCAGGAAGCAAAACATTGTTCAACCAAAAAGGTTGGATAACACGACCAAGTGGGGGGACCCACGGCGCGTCTCGCTTAGCGATTAGTGAATCAATACTGATATTGTTTTAGCGGGCCTTTTATTGGCACACGTATGTGTGAACAGTAGATACGGCACCGGCTGATTATGTAGGGACGTGCGACGGAGTCCCTCAATATCGGCCTAACTCTTCGAAAAGAGACCTCCATCGCACCGCAGTGATTCAATGCAATCTTGCGGCCCAATCACGGGAGAGAACGCTGAGCGTAACAACCTTGGCCATGAAGGGCGAATTCCACGTACCTTCATTGGAACACGAATTCTTCCCGGGGCAAGTGGATAGCGACCACCTGTGGTTCAGTGAGTTTGCTGGTGGAGCGTTTGCGCTCGACCGCCTCATGGTCATCCGTATTGTGATGATTCTTCTGGTCTCCGCATTCTTCTTCTTTGCAATGCGGAAGCCGAAGCTGATTCCGAGCGGCGTGCAAAACGTTGCTGAGTACTTTTTGGACTTCGTTCGGATTCACATTGCGGAGGATGTCTTGGGCAAGAAGGAGGGGCGCCGGTTCCTACCGATCATCGCCGCAATCTTCTTCACCGTCCTTGCCGTCAACATGTCGACGATCATTCCGTTCATGAACATTTCAGCCAGCGCTCGAGTGGGTCTGCCACTGGTGCTGGCTGTTGTTGCGTATATCGCATTCATTTACGCGGGTGTGAAGCGCTATGGCTTCGGCAAGTACATCAAGTCCTCGCTGATCATTCCTGGTTTGCCTTCTTGGCTCCACTTCATCGTGGCGCCGATCGAGGCATTCTCCACATTCGTCCTCCGTCCGGTAACGCTGACGATTCGTCTGATGGCGAACATGTTGGCTGGACACATCATCCTCGTCATGCTGTTCAGTGCCACGAACTTCTTCTTCTGGCAGATGAGCGGTTGGACTGCGGCTGCTGGCGGCACGATTATCTTCGCGATCGCCTTCACCCTGTTCGAGCTCATGGTGATCTTCCTGCAGGCGTACATCTTCGCCCTGCTGACCTCCGTGTACATCGAGCTGTCCCTCCACGCAGACGAGCACTAATTCGCCCCTTTTAAGTACTCAAAATGACTAAGCCGGACAACAATAGAAAAGCTGCAACCGGCTGGTTCTCAGAAAGGTAATGGAAACCAAATGAACGACATCTTCCTCATCGCGCAGGACACCACCACCAAGTTCCAGGGCTTCGGCACCATCGGCTACGGCCTGGCTGCTATCGGCTCCGCCATTGGTGTGGGTAACGTTGCAGGTAAGACCGCTGAGGCTATGGCTCGCCAGCCCGAGATGGCCGGCCAGCTGCGCACCACCATGTTCCTGGGTATCGCTTTCGCCGAGGCTCTGGCTCTGATCGGCTTCGTCGCCGGCTTCCTGTTCTAATTTCAGTGCGATTGGCCGCTCGTTAAGAGCACTTTCTAACCACCGCACCAGAATCGAAAGCTGGAGACTATGACGAACACCTTTTTGTTAGCAGCTGAGAAGCTGCCGATGGAGGAGTCGGTAAACCCGCTGCTTCCTCCGCTGTACGACATCGTCTGGTCCATCATTCCTTTTGCAGTCATCCTGTTTGTCTTCTGGAAGTTCGTACTTCCGAAGTTCCAGGAAGTGCTGAATCAGCGCGAGGATCAGATCGAGGGTGGCATTCGGCGCGCCGAATCCGCCCAGGCAGAGGCTAAGGCTGCCTTGGAGAAGTACAACGCTCAGCTTGCTGAGGCCCGCACTGAGGCCGCCCAGATTCGCGATGACGCCCGTTCCCAGGGCCAGAAGATCATTGCGGACATGAAGGCTCAGGCAACCGAAGAGTCCAACCGTATCGTCGAGTCGGGACACAAGCAGCTCGAGGCACAGCGTTCCGCTGTTGTTTCCGATCTGCGCAAGGAGATGGGCGAGAACTCCATCAACTTGGCTGAGCGCCTGCTGGGCGAGCAGCTGTCGGACGACGTAAAGCGCTCGGGCACCATCGATAACTTCCTCGCCGGACTGGATAACGTCGGCGCATCCGGGAAGTGATCGGTATGCACGCAGCGAGCCGAGAGGCAATTGAGCGCCTCGAAAAGACCCTGGACCAGGGTCTGAACGAGACCTCCGACAAAGTGGGCACCGGTGTAACCACCGGCACCGAGCTTTTCGACGTTGTCGATCTGCTCGACAGTGACCGCGGCCTGCGTGTCGCGCTGATCGATCCGGCGAGGGATGCCAACACCCGCGCGCAGCTGGCCAAGAGCTTGCTCGGCGGCAAGGTATCTGCCTCGACGGAAGAAATCGTGTCTGCTGCTGTATCCCAGACGTGGTCCAACACTCGCGATCTGCGCGACGGACTGGTCAAGCTGGGCCGCCTGGCCCTGCTGCGATCCGCCGACGCCCAGGGGCAACAGGACCGCGTCGAAGAAGAACTGTTCCAGCTGGCTCGAGTCATCGAGCGCGAGCCGGAGCTGGAGCTGAAGCTGGCCGACCGCGCCGCATCCCCGGATGCTCGCCGCGACCTGCTGGCCAAGGTTCTGTACGGAAAGGTCACCTCTACGACCGAGGCTCTAGCGCTGCAGGCCATTGGCCGACTGCGCCAGCGTCCAGTCGAGGAGCTTGACTCTTTGACGGAAGAGGTAGCCGCACTGGAGGGACGCACCGTAGCGCGCGTCCGTTCCGCAGCTGCCTTGGGTGAACAGCAGAAGTCGACTCTGTCGGACAAGCTGGAAAAGATTTACGGTCGCAAGATTGCGGTCCACTCCGAGGTTGATACCAGCCTCCTCGGCGGTGCCGTTATCCGTGTTGGGCACGAAGTTATCGACGGCAGCACTGCAGGTAACCTGCGGCGCCTCCGCGCGTCGATCGCTTAGGGCGTCAATAAAAAAGACGCCACGGGCACAACGAAACAGTCAGAATTAAAGACTAAAAAGACCGAGCAAGATAGTAAATGCTGGAAGACGAAACCGAGAGCAGGAAGAACATGGCGGAGCTGACGATCTCCTCCGACGAGATCCGTAGCGCGATTGCGAACTACACCTCGAGCTACTCCCCGGAGGCCTCCCGCGAGGAGGTCGGCGTGGTCACGGCGGCTGCAGACGGTATTGCCCAGGTAAGCGGCATGCCCTCTGTGATGGCTAACGAGCTACTCGAGTTCCCAGGCGGCGTGATTGGCGTCGCACAGAACCTCGACACCGACACCGTCGGCGTCGTGATCCTGGGTAACTTCGAGACCCTCAAGGAGGGCGACGAGGTCAAGAGGACCGGCGAGGTCCTGTCCATCCCGGTCGGGGAGAAGTTCCTCGGCCGCGTTATCAACCCACTGGGTCAGGCCATCGACGGCCTGGGCGACATCGAGTCCGAGGAAGAACGCGCCCTCGAACTCCAGGCGCCCTCCGTCCTGATGCGTCAGCCCGTCGAGGAGCCGATGCAGACCGGCATCAAGGCTATCGACGCAATGACCCCGATTGGCCGTGGTCAGCGCCAGCTGATCATTGGCGACCGCAAGACCGGTAAGACCTCGGTCTGCATCGACACCATCCTGAACCAGCGCGACAACTGGGCAACCGGCGACCCGAAGCAGCAGGTTCGCTGCATCTACGTTGCCGTCGGCCAGAAGGGCTCCACGATCGCCTCGATCCGGAAGACCCTGGAGGACCACGGCGCGCTGGAATACACCACCATCGTGGCAGCACCGGCATCCGACTCCGCCGGCTTCAAGTGGCTGGCACCGTTCACCGGCGCCGCACTGGGTCAGCACTGGATGTACCAGGGCAAGCACGTTCTGGTTATCTACGATGATCTGACCAAGCAGGCAGAGGCCTACCGTGCGATCTCCCTGCTGCTGCGTCGTCCGCCGGGCCGCGAGGCTTACCCGGGTGACGTGTTCTACCTGCACTCCCGTCTGCTGGAGCGCGCTGCGAAGCTCAACGATGAGCTGGGTGGCGGTTCCTTGACGGCACTGCCGATCATCGAGACGAAGGCAAACGACGTTTCCGCCTTCATTCCCACCAACGTTATTTCCATTACCGACGGTCAGGTGTTCCTGGAGTCCGACCTGTTCAACCAGGGCGTCCGACCGGCTATCAACGTTGGTGTGTCCGTCTCCCGTGTTGGTGGCGCCGCACAGACCAAGGGCATGAAGAAGGTTTCCGGCTCCCTGCGTCTGGACCTGGCCGCATACCGCGACCTGGAGGCCTTCGCAGCCTTCGCTTCCGACCTGGACCCGGCTTCCAAGGCACAGCTGGAGCGCGGTAAGCGCCTGGTCGAGCTGCTGAAGCAGAAGGAAACCCAGCCGCAGTCCGTCGAGGATCAGATGGTTTCCATCTACCTGGCTGGCGAGGGCGAGTTCGACGACGTTCCGGTCGAGGACGTTCGCCGCTTCGAGGCCGAGCTGCTGGAGACTCTGCACGCTAACCACAGCGGTGTGTACGAGCAGATCAAGGGTGGCACCCCGTTCAACGACGAGTCCAAGGCCGAGCTGGCCGGTGCTGTTCGCGAATTCAAGCAGGGCTTCCAGACCACCGATGGCACCCCCGTCATCAACGAGCCTGAGGCTCGTCCGCTCAGCGACGACGAGGTCTCGAAGTCTCAGATCACTGTCTCCCGCAAAGCAAAGTAACTGCGGAAGGTAAGTGAGCACAGTGACCACCAAGAACATTAATGAAACAGAAGGGAGGCGATAGTTATGGCTAGTCTTCGCGAGCTGAGGACACGCATCAAGTCCGTGAACTCAACCAAGAAGATCACGAAGGCCCAGGAGCTCATCGCCACCTCGAGGATCACCAAGGCCCAGGCACGCGTTGACGAGGCCGAGCCCTACGCGGATGAAATCACCCGCGTGGTTCAGCGCCTGGCTTCCGCCAGCACCCTGGATCACAAGATCCTGCAGGAGCCGGCAGACGCTTCCCGAGCTGCGATCCTCGTGGTTTCAAGTGACCGTGGCATGTGCGGTGGCTACAACAACAACGTCTTCAAGAAGACTGCAGAGCTGCGCAAGCGCCTGGAGAACGAAGGCAAGGACGTTGTTCTGTACGTCTCTGGTAACAAGGGAATTTCCTACTACAACTTCCGTGGCGAGGACATCGCAGGCTCTTGGTCGGGCTACTCTCAGGATCCCGACTACGCAGCTACCCACGATGTTCGCCGCCACCTGATTGATGGCTTTATCGCCGGTTCCGAAGGAACCGCCAAGTGGCGCGAGGGCCTCAATGTGGAAGAGGGTCAGGGTATTCAGGGATTCGACGAGGTACACATCGTGTACACCCGCTTCGTATCCATGCTGAGCCAGACGCCAGAGGCACACCGACTGTTGCCGATCGAGACTGTGGTTGAGGAAGAGAAGCTCGAACTCGGTGAGGACCTGGTTTCGGATAAGTCCGACCACGTCTCCGCCGACTACGACTTCGAACCCGACCCGGACACCCTGTTGAAGGCTTTGCTGCCGCAGTATGTCTCCCGTGGCATCTTCGCAGCAATGCTGGAGTCTGCGGCGTCGGAATCCGCAGCGCGTCGTACCGCGATGAGCGCCGCAACCGACAACGCAACCGACCTGGTCAAGCAGCTCTCCCGAGTTGCCAACCAGGCTCGTCAGGCCCAGATTACCCAGGAAATTACAGAGATCGTCGGTGGCGCATCCGCGCTCGCCGATAGCGGAGAAAGTGATTAAGTATGACTACAGCAAACATGGTTCAGCCTTCCGCTGAATCGGCTGTTGCGGGCCGCGTCGTGCGAGTTATCGGCCCGGTCGTCGACGTGGAGTTTCCGCGTGGCCAGCAGCCAGCACTGTTCAACGCACTGACCGTCGAGGTTGACCTCGAGGCAGTGGCAAAGACCATCACCCTGGAGGTTGCACAGCACCTCGGGGACAACCTCGTGCGCGCCGTGTCCATGGCCCCCACCGACGGCCTGGTCCGCGGTGCAGAGGTCACCGACACCGGCAAGCCGATTTCCGTGCCCGTCGGTGACGTCGTCAAGGGCCACGTCTTCAACGCCCTGGGCGACTGCCTGGACGAGCCGGGCCTGGGCCGCGACGGCGAGCAGTGGGGCATCCACCGCGAGCCGCCGGCATTCGACCAGCTCGAGGGTAAGACCGAGATCCTGGAAACCGGTATTAAGGTCATCGACCTGCTGACCCCGTACGTGAAGGGCGGCAAGATCGGCCTGTTCGGTGGTGCAGGTGTGGGTAAGACGGTTCTCATCCAGGAGATGATTACCCGTATTGCCCGCGAGTTCTCCGGTACCTCCGTGTTCGCCGGTGTTGGTGAGCGTACCCGTGAGGGCACGGACCTCTTCCTGGAAATGGAAGAGATGGGCGTGCTGCAGGATACCGCGCTTGTGTTCGGCCAGATGGACGAGCCGCCGGGAGTCCGTATGCGCGTGGCTCTGTCCGGTCTGACCATGGCGGAGTACTTCCGCGATGTTCAGAACCAGGACGTGCTGCTGTTCATCGACAACATCTTCCGTTTCACCCAGGCCGGCTCTGAGGTTTCGACCCTGCTGGGTCGTATGCCTTCCGCCGTGGGCTACCAGCCCACCCTGGCTGATGAGATGGGTGTGCTGCAGGAGCGTATTACCTCGACCAAGGGTCGTTCCATTACCTCCCTGCAGGCCGTGTACGTGCCGGCCGATGACTACACCGACCCGGCACCGGCTACGACCTTCGCCCACCTGGATGCGACCACCGAGCTGGATCGTTCCATCGCCTCGAAGGGTATTTACCCCGCAGTGAACCCGCTGACCTCTACCTCTCGAATCCTCGAGCCGGGTATCGTCGGCGAGCGTCACTACGAGGTTGCCCAGCGCGTGATCCACATCCTGCAGAAGAACAAGGAGCTGCAGGACATCATCGCCATCCTGGGTATGGACGAGCTTTCGGAAGAGGACAAGATCACCGTTCAGCGCGCACGTCGCCTGGAGCGCTTCCTGGGCCAGAACTTCTTCGTTGCGGAGAAGTTCACCGGCATCCCGGGCTCCTACGTGCCGCTGGCCGACACGATCGACGCCTTCGAGCGCATCTGCGACGGCGAGTTCGATGCTTACCCGGAGCAGGCCTTCAACGGTCTGGGTGGCCTGGACGATGTCGAGGCTGCTTACAAGAAGATGACCGAAAAGTAAGGGGTTAAGCACATGGCTGAGATTGCCGCACAACTGGTTTCCGTGGAACGTCCGCTGTGGGTTGGTACCGCAACGTCCGTTACCGCGCAGACCACTGAGGGCGAGATCGGCGTGCTCCCTGGTCACGAGCCCCTGCTCGGCCAGCTGGTCGAGAACGGCGTCGTTACCATTCGGACCAACACCGGTGAGAAGCTGGTCGCGGCGGTACAGGGCGGGTTCCTGTCCGTGTCCGACAAGAAGATCACCATCCTGGCGGATTCTGCAACGTGGGCCAACGAGGTCGACGTTGCGGATGCCGAGGCTCGCGTACAGTCCGCTGAGACTGAGCACGAGAAGGCCGTCGCCGAGTCCGAGCTGCGCGCTGTGAAGCGTTTGGACGCAAGCTAGAACTAGCTTTTAAGTCCCTTTTAAAACGGGTCCCGCTTAATTCTTAAGCGAGATCCGTTTTGCTTTATCTAAAACCCCTCCATGCCTGTAGGTTAAATGTATGGCGTGGTTGTTGTATTTCCTTGCGGCGGTGGCGCTGTTCGTTGTCATCGCTGTGCTGTGGCGTTTTTTTACGCTGCGTTCCCAGGGCTATCCCGTGGTTGTGCGACGCCTGCCGAATTCCGATGGCAGGCATTGGCGCCACGGGATTTTGAAGTATTCGGGACAGGCCGCGAAGTTCTATAAGTTGCGTAGCCTGCGTCCCGCCTCCGACGTTGTGTTGACCCGTCTGGGCACCAGCATCGTGTCCCGCCGAGACATCACGCCGCGCGAGTCGGCTTTCCTAGAGGATCACGTCCACGTCGTTGAGGTTGTTCACCGCAGTACTCACTGGGAGATCGCCCTGGATAGCTCCGGCGATACTGCCCTGGTTTCGTGGTTGGAATCCGCCCCCTCTGAGCGCCGCATACCCCGTCATTGATTCGCCGTTGGCCGCAGTAGCGTAGGCTGAACAACCATGCGCTTAGTCATTGCTCGCTGCTGTGTCGATTACGTTGGTCGCTTGGAGGCTCACCTGCCTCCCGCCGATCGCTTGATCCTGATCAAGGCTGATGGTTCCGTTTCGATCCATGCCGACGATCGCGCGTACAAGCCGCTCAACTGGATGATGCCGCCGTGTTCCCTCGAGGTTGTCGAGGCTAACTCTTTTGATGGTGGTGACGCCCCTACGGAGTATTCGGAACTAGAGAACGAAGGGGTCGAGCAGCTGTGGATCGTCACGAATCCAAAGGGGGAGCAGCTGCGAATCCAGATCTTCGAGATCTTCTCAGATACGGAGCACGACCTGGGGGAGGACCCGGGTCTGGTTAAGGATGGCGTGGAGGCGCACCTGCAGGAGCTACTGGCGGAGCAGATCGAGATTTTGGGCGAAGGCTTCTCTTTGGTCCGCCGCGAGTACCCGACGGCGATCGGTCCGGTGGACATCCTGTCCAAGGACTCGACGGGCGCCACGGTGGCGGTGGAGATCAAGCGCCGCGGTGGCATCGACGGCGTGGAGCAGTTGACCCGCTACGTGGAGCTGTTGAACCGCGACGAACTCCTAGCCCCGGTGCAGGGCGTGTTCGCCGCGCAGGAGATCAAGCCGCAGGCCCGCACACTGGCGGAGGACCGCGGTTTCCGGTGCGTTACCCTGGACTATGAAGCAATGCGGGGAACGGATTCCTCGGAGCTGCGGCTTTTCTAGGAAGCCAGCTTTGGCCTTAAACCGGCGATCATTTTCGCCCGCGCGGTGCGTGGGTTGCCAAGCAGAAAGGACACTTCAAGGTGACTAATCCTTCCAATATCCCTCCGTCGCGTTTCGTGGCCGGGGCTGTGGATCTGGGTGCGGTTAAGCAGCAAGCTGAGCAGCGCGCGCAGGCGCAGGCCGCACAAGCTCAGGCGGCCCAGGCGGCTCAGTCGGCTCAGACTGCACGGGCGCAGGGAGCACCCGGCCAGCCGAGCGCAGGCGCCCCGGGCGCTGCAGGGCCTGTGACTTTCGTTAGCACGATCACCCCGGAAAACTTCGAGTTTGACCTGGTGGTGCGCTCTACCCAGGTGCCGGTGGTGGTGTTGCTCGGCTCCACCCGCTCGGAGGCTTCGGAGCAGATGCGCCAGGACTTCACCAACCTGGCCGAGTCCCAGCAGGCGCCCACTAAGTGGCTGTTCCGCTATGTGGATGTGGATGCCACCCCGGAGGTCGCTCAGGCCTTCGGCGTGCAGGCGATCCCGACCGTCATCGCGCTGGCCGCTGGTCGCCCGCTGACCAACTTCGAGGGAGGCCAGCCCGCCGCCCAGCTGCACGGCTGGGTCGATGCGGTCGTGCAGGCTGTAGACGGCAAACTGCGCGGTCTGGCGCCGGAGGAGGACCCGGCCAACGCGACCGGCGGTGGCGTTGGTGCGGGCGCGGACGCTGCTAACCCAGATCCGGACGCAGGCGATCCCCGCTTGGTTGCGGCCGCCGAGAAGCTAGAGCAAGAGGACTATGCGGGCGCCATTGAGGAGTATGACGCCATCCTTGCCCACCCCGCACAGGCCGACGAAGAGCTCGTAGCCGAGGCCCGCGCGGCGCGTGCCAACGCCTTGTTGATGCAGCGACTGTCCATGGGCGGGGACGAGTTCGCGGAATCCGATCGTCTGCTGCTGGCCGGGGACAAGCCCCAGGCTTTCGACCTGCTGATCGAGGAGCTGCGCCCCTCCGCCGAGGGAAGCGCGGATCACAAAAAGCAGGCGAAGGCTCGCCTGCTCGAGCTATTCAGCCTTTTCGACCCGGCGGACCCGGAGGTCATCGCCGGGCGCACCCGCATGGCCTCCGCGCTGTTCTAGACGCCATCGCCAGCCAGGCGCGCGGGCGGCGCAAGCACCGGCGCTGACGCTCGCCACCTCAGGCGCGACACTCGCCGCCGTGGCCGCGAGTGCTGAGCCGGGCTTAGCCCTCCAGCACGAACCAACGCGCGGAGTGCGCCGGGATCTGCAGCACGGCGGAAGTGGCCATGCCGTGCGAACCGGTGTCTTCGGTGTGCAGATCACCGCTGACGCGCCCGGCGCCCTCGTACTGCACATCGTCCGTATTCAGTACCTCGCGCCACGTTCCGGCCCGCGGCAGGCCGATGCGGTAGTTCTCCTGGGTTGTGCCCGAGAAGTTAACGACGCACGCCAGTTCGCGCCCACGGTGGCGTCGAATGAAGGAAAGAACGTTATTGGTCGAGTCGTCGCTGGCGATCCACTGGAAGCCCTCCGGGGAGTGGTCCTGTCCCAGCGCGGGCTCGGAGTGGTAGAGCTTATTTAGCTGGCTAGTCAGGGCGCTGAGGCCGCGGTGGTATTCGCCCTCCCAGCCTTCCATGTCCTGCCAGTCCAGGCCGCGGGACTCGTTCCACTCCTTAGTCTGCCCCCATTCCTGTCCCTGGAACAGCAGCTTCTTGCCCGGGTGCGCCCACATGAAAGCCAGGTAGCTGCGCACCATGGCGGCCTTGTCCCAGGCGGAATCGGCGGGCATGCGCGACCACAGGGTGCCCTTGCCGTGCACGACCTCGTCGTGGCTGATCGGCAGCACATAGTTCTCGGAGTAGGCGTAGACCATGGAGAACGTGATCTCGTTGTGGTGGTAGCTGCGGTAGGCCGGGTCGCGCTGGATGTACTCCAGGCTGTCGTGCATCCAGCCCATATTCCACTTCAGGCTGAATCCCAGGCCGCCCTCGTGGGTGGGGGCTGTCACGCCGGGCCAGGAAGTCGACTCTTCGGCGATCGTCAGCGAGCCCGGGCATTCGCGGTGCACGGTGGCATTCATTTCCTTCAGGAACTCCACGGCATCCAGGTTTTCGCGTCCACCGAACTCGTTGGGCAGCCAGTCGTCGCGAGAGTAGTCCAGGTACAGCATCGAGGCCACGGCATCCACGCGCAGGCCGTCGATGTGGAACTCCTTGCACCAGTACAAAGCGTTGGCCACCAGGAAGTTGCGGACCTCGTTACGACCGAAGTCGAAGACGTAGGTGCCCCAGTCCGGCTGCTCGCCGCGGCGAGGATCGGGGTGCTCGTAGCAGGCCTCGCCGTCGAAGCGGCCCAGCGCCCAGCCGTCCTTGGGGAAGTGCCCGGGAACCCAGTCCATAATCACGCCGATGCCGGCGCGGTGCAGGGAATCGATCAGGTAGCGCAGATCGTCCGGCCCGCCGTAGCGGTTGTTCGGCGCGTAGTAGCTGGTGACCTGGTAGCCCCACGAGGGTTCGAAGGGGTGCTCGGACACACCCATCAGCTCTACGTGGGTGTAACCCAGGTTCTGTACGTATTCCACCAGCTCCACGGCCAGGTCCCGGTAGCTGCGCCCCTTGCGCCAGCTGCCCAGGTGCATCTCGTAGATGCTCATGGTCTCGTCAACGCCGGTCGCGGCGCGGTGAGCCATCCATTCGTCGTCGGACCAGGTGAACTCGCTGTCAGCCACCACGATGGAGGCGGTAGCGGGGGCGGGCTCAGCCAGGCGTGCCATCGGATCGGCCTTATCTAGGCGCACGCCGTCACCGGTGGTGATGGAGAACTTGTAGCGGGCACCGGCGCCTACCCCCGGAAGCCACAGCTCCCAGATTCCGCTGCTGCCCAGCGCACGCATGGGGTGTTGGTTGGCGTTCCAACCGTTGAAGTCGCCGATCACGGACACTCCCGCGGCGTGCGGTGCCCATACGGAAAACGCCACGCCGCCGTCCACTGGGTGCGCGCCGAGGACCTTCCACAGCTCTTCGTGGCGACCCTCACCGATGAGGTAACGATCCAGGTCGCCAACCGTAGGCAGGTGGCGGTAGGGATCCTCCAGGGTGGAGGTGTTGCCACCGGCCCAGGTGACTTCGAAGGTGTAGGTGTCCACGAAGTAGTCCACGTTCACACTGAACAGCGCCGGGTATTCCTCCGCCGGCGCCATCGGCAGAGGCTCGCCACCGTTGATGCGTACGGCCACGGATTCCGCCCCGCATTGCACGGTACGGATGGTGGTGGTTCCGTCGCCGTCGTCGTGTGCTCCTAGTACATCGTGTGGAGCGTGGTGCCTACGTTCTGCGAGCCGGTGGTAATCGTGGTTCATACCCGACGATTCTACCTGCGGGGATCGTATTCTTCCTGGGCTCGCATGCATACGCGCTCGCGCTCACCCTCACCAAGGGTGGGCAGGCGGAAGATGTGCGCCACCTGGAAATCCGGGTCCAGTCGCACGTAGTTGTTGGCGCCCCAGGTGTAGGTTTGGTTGGTCGGTAGGTCGGTGACCTCGAAGTGCGCGTCTTCCGGCTTGCCCAGGCCAAGAGCCTCGGTATCCAGGTTCACGGATCCCTCGACGATCGCGTTCGGGTTCAGGTTCACCACAACCAGGACCGCATTGCCGGTCACACCGTCGACCTTCGAATACGCGATGAGGTCGTCGCTCGTCGTTTCGTGCAAGCGCAGGGTGCGCTGTTGCTGTAGTGCCGGGTTTTCTTGACGCCACAGGTTCAGATCCCTGATCCATTCAGCGCAGTTGTCGACGGAGTAGTCGCGCGGGCGCAGCTCGTACTTCTCGGAGTCCAGGTACTCTTCCGAACCTGCGTGGACCGGTGTGGATTCGTAGATCTCAAAGCCGGAGTACACGCCCCACAGTGGGGACATGGTGGAGGCCAGGGCAGCACGGATGGCGAACATCGCCCGGCCACCGGTCTGCAGGGATTCGTGCAGAATGTCCGGAGTGTTGACGAACAAGTTCGGGCGGAAAACGTCGGCGTAGTTGGCGATGTCCCCGGCGAACTCTTCCAGTTCTGCCTTGGTGGTCTTCCACGTGAAGTAGCTGTAGGACTGCGTGAAACCGGCCTTGGCCAGGCCGTACAGGCGCGCCGGGCGAGTGAAGGCCTCGGAGAGGAAGACCACGTCCGGGTCGGTGGCGTGGATCTCGGCGATCAGCCACTGCCAGAAATTAGCGGGTTTGGTGTGCGGGTTATCCACGCGGAAGATTCGCACGCCGCGGCCTATCCATAGGCGCACGACCTTCAGCACTGCGTGGTACAGCCCCTCGGGGTCGTTGTCGAAGTTCAGCGGGTAGATGTCCTGGTACTTCTTCGGCGGGTTCTCCGCGTAGGCGATGGTGCCGTCCGGCAGTACGGTGAACCATTCTGGGTGTTGCTGCGCCCACGGGTGGTCGGGGGCGCACTGCAGCGCCAGATCCAGAGCCACCTTCAGCCCCTGGTCGTTGGCCGCCGCGACGAAATCCTCGAAGTCCGCGACAGTGCCCAGGCTCGGGTGGACGGCCTCGTGTCCGCCATCCTTGGAGCCGATAGCCCACGGAGAGCCGACGTCCTCCGGGGTGGGGGTCAGAGTGTTGTTCTTGCCCTTGCGGTTGATCTCGCCGATCGGGTGGATTGGCGGCAGGTACACCACGTCGAAGCCCATGCCCGCGATGCGCGGCAGGTCGGCAGCTGCGGTGGCGAAAGTGCCGTGCACCGGGTTGCCCTCGGCATCCCAACCGCCGGTGGAACGGGGGAACATCTCATACCACGCGCCCACACCAGCGGTCTTTTCCTCCACCAGCACGTGGAACTCCGGACCACGGGTCAGCAGGTCGCGCAGCGGGCGCTTCTCCAACGCTTCGCGCACCTCGGCGGACAGGGCGGTGGCAAGGCGTTCGTCGACGCTCAAGGATTCATCACGCAGCTGTCCCGGAACGGAGGCCACCAGCTCGCGGTGCTTGCGGGAAGCTTTTTCCGACGCCCGCTCGAACAGCCGCGCGCCGACCTCAAAATCGTTCGCCAGGGCTTGTGCATCCTGACCCGCGGCTACCTTCTTGGTGATTGCGTTGAACCATGTGGCAGCTGGATCCGACCAGGCGTCAACACGAAAGGTCCACATACCCGGCACATCAGGAACGAACACGGCATGGCGACGGTCGACGTCATCAGGGTCGGGCGACATGGTGATCTTCGCGCGACCGCCCTCGGCGCCGGCGGGGCGGCGGACGACAAGGGTGGCAGATATAGCATCGTGCCCCTCGCGCCAGACGCTGGCGCTGACCGGAAAGACCTGGCCGACGATGGCCTTGGCGGGGGTAGCTCCGTGGGAGATAACGGGGGAGATGTGGTCGATGCCGAGGCGGCCGGTCATGGGGGAAGCTCCTTCAAATGGCAGTTGGTGAATCCGTAGGCAGTTGGTGTTGGTGCTTACACAGCAAGCCTATGTTGTTGGCACACTTCGCGCGGATTATGAGGCACCATGGGGGAGTGAGCGACAATGTGACGAACCTGATTTCCACCCCGGCAACCGCCCAGGTCGACGAGGACGACCTGATCATCAACATGCGCGGCGTATCCGTCGTACGCGACGGTCGGGCGATCCTGGCGCCGATGGACTGGCAGGTAGAGCTGGACGAACGCTGGATCATCGTCGGCCCGAACGGCGCGGGCAAAACCACCCTCATGCGCCTGGCCTCGGCACAGATGTTCCCGACCACCGGCACGGTGAAGCTGGTGGGCGAACAAGTAGGCAAGGTGGATCTGCGTGAGTTGCGCACCGCGATTGGCATGAGTTCCTCCGCGCTGGCGCAGCGCGTGCCGGGGGAGGAGAAGGTCGCGGACATCGTCATCTCTGCCGGCTACGACGTGATGGGCCGCTGGCGCGAAGACTACGACGAGATGGACTACGAGCGCGCCATCGAAATCCTGGAAAGCGTCGGCGCCTACCACCTGGCCGAACAGACCTGGCGGACCCTCAGCGAGGGCGAACGCAAGCGGGTGCTGATCGCCCGCGCCCTGATGAACGACCCCGAACTGCTGCTGCTGGACGAGCCAGGTGCGGGGCTGGACCTCGGCAGTCGCGAGGACTTGGTGGCGCTGCTGTCCGATCTAGCGGCGGACGCGGACTCCCCGACGATCGTGATGATCACCCACCACGTAGAGGAAATCCCACCGGGATTCACCCACGCGCTGCTGCTGGACGAAGGGGAAGTCGTCGCCCAGGGAATCCTGGAAGACGTAATGACCAGCGAGAACCTGACCCGTACCTTCCACCAGCCAATCGAAGTTAAGCACGAGGACGGCCGCTGGTTCGCCCGCCGCAGCCGCAGCCGCCGGGGCAGCCACCGTTCGCGCGGGGATCAATAGCGGGAAGATCGGTAGACTCTGCCCCATGAAGGAAAACCGTTTGGGCCCAGTGCAGCCACGCCACGCGTCAACGGTGATTCTGTTGCGCGATACGTTGTCGGGGATCGAGGTGTACGTCCAGGAGCGCGCCTCGACCATGAAGTTCTGCGCAGAAATGACGGTTTTCCCAGGCGGCGGGGTGGATTCCCGCGATATGCCGGGTGACGTGGACGGCGATGGCCACATGTCCCCGGCCATCAACTGGCAGGGCGCGGAGGTCAAGTGGTGGGCCAAGCGCCTGCAGAAGCCGGAATCCATGACCCGCGCCCTGGTTTGTGCGGCGGTGCGTGAGACCTTCGAGGAAAGCGGCACGTTGCTGGCCACCCACCGCGATGGCTCGCCGGTGGAGGACACGACCCCCTACCAGGAAGAGCGCAAGTTGCTGGAAAACCACCAGCTGAGCTTCTCCGACTTCATGAGCAACAACGACCTGGTCCTGCGCTCCGATCTGCTGCGCCCCTGGGCAAACTGGGTCACCCCGGTGGAACAGCCGATTCGCTACGATACGGCCTTCTTCGTCGCCGCCATGCCGGAAGGCCAGCAGACGAGTGCTGGCACCCCCGAGGCGACGTCGACGGGTTGGTTCCGCCCCTCCACGCTGTTGGATGGTTGGCGCTCCCGCAAGATCTCCCTGATGCCGCCGACGTGGGCGCAGCTGAAGCTGTTGGATACCTTCCGCACGGTCGAAGAGGTCCTGGATTTTTCCTCCAACCTCTCCGTCGACCCCGTGTTGGCCGAACCTGTCGACGAGCCGTACATGGCCGAGTACTACCTGATGGAACAGCAGATGTACGGCGCGCCCGCCCGCCAGTTCGCGCCGGGCATGAAGTTCGCGGTCGACCCAGCTGACCTTCCCACCAACCCCTTCGCCAGCCGCCCCCATTCCTACGAGCAGTAGGTGCGCATAGGACATGGCCTTTTCTTCTGCCGAGCTGTCTTTTCTGCTCGCCGATTGCGCCGCTGGCTCGCCCCTTATTAATGACGCCACCACGTACCAGCTGACCAAGAAGTCACTGGTGCAGGACCTTTCCCAGCTGCGCAAAGCTCACGGCGAAAACGCCCGCGCCCTGGTGGAGCTAGTACAGGCCCGCCGGGCAGGAAAGCTGCCGGAGGACTGGCTAATGGATAGTGAATCCACCCAACAGGCCACCCCGCCGATCGTGGCGGCCTGGCGCGCTGAAGTGCTGAAGGGTGCCGGGGTGGAAGCTGCCGTGGACGTCACTTGCAGCATCGGCACCGAGTTGCACGCGCTGGCTGAAGCAGGGCTGCGCGTGCTGGGCGGGGACCTGGACCAGCAGCGCCTGCGCATGGCGCGTTTCAATATGCCGGAGGTTCCGGTGGTGCGCATGGATGCGCTGCGCCCGGCCTTCGCGTTCGCGGGTGCCCATAAATCGGGTGTGGTCGTGGCGGATCCGGCACGGCGCAACTCCTCGGGGCGCATCGCCAAACTGGAGGATCTGCAGCCGCCGCTGCCGGAGCTCATGGACTGCTACGACAACTTGGTGGTCAAGTGTGCCCCGGGGATCGACTACTCCGAGTTCGACGGCCATGTGGAGGTCGTGTCCGTCGATGGGGGAGTAAAGGAGACCTGCCTGTACTCACCCGGCATCCTTGGGCGGGGGCGCCGGGCGGTGGTGATGGGGGCGTCATCAGTTAAAGAAACAGTGAGCAGCGACGACCCCGAGACCGATCGTGTGGGCGCGGCAGGGCGCTACATCGTGGACCCCGACGGTGCCATCGTGCGCGCCGGGCTGGTGCGCCAGTATGCGGCGCGGCACGGGCTGTGGCAGCTGGACCCGCACATCGCGTATCTGACCGGCGACGAGCTGCCCGCGGGCGTGCGTGGGTTCGAGGTTCTAGAAGAGGTGCCGCTGAAGAAAGCGCGACCCGCGTTGGTGGGGCTGGGCGCGAAGAGCGTGGAGATCCTCGTGCGGGGCGTGGACGTGGATCCGGACGAGCTGCGGAAGAAGTGGAAGTTAAAGAAGGGCGCGGGCAGTGCGGGCGCTACTCACAGTGGCGCCAGCGCGGCGGATTCCGGGTTCTCTGTGGTGGTTACTCGCGTCGGTGAGGGCGGTGCGGCGAAGGCTGTGGCCTACATTTGCCGAGCGCGCCGCAGCTCGCGGGGGTAGTTCTAAAACAATATAGGAAAGTTGTGGCGATGATCACCCGGTGGTAGGTACTATGGTGCCAAATCACAATACCCAAGCAGGAAGGTCAACGAATGTCGAACATCGTTGTTCTGGTTAAGCAGGTGCCGGACACCTACTCCGAGCGCAAGCTCACCGACGATGACTTCACCCTCGACCGCGACAGCGCAGACGCTGTCCTGGACGAAATCAACGAAAACGCTGTGGAGGCTGCACTGCAGCTGAAGGAAGCTGACAGCTCCCGTAACGTCATCGTCCTGTCCGTCGGCCCGGAGCGCGCAACCGAGGCGCTTCGCAAGGCACTGTCCCTGGGCTGCGACGAGGCCAAGCTGGTTGTCGACGAGAACCTGGCTGGCTCCGACGCACTGGGCACGGCATGGACCCTGTCCAACGCTCTGAACCAGATCGAGGACATCGAGCTGATTATCGCCGGTAACGCCTCCACCGACGGTGGCGCTGGCTCCGTTCCGGGTCTGCTGGCTGAGTACCGCCAGATCCCGGCTCTGACCCACATGGAAGAGTTGAACGTTGAGGGTGGCAAGGTCACCGGTAAGCGCGTCACCGAAGAGGGCGTGTTCGGCCTGGAGGCTCCGACCCCGGCCATCGTGTCTGTGACTGAGAAGTCCAACACCCCGCGCTTCGCTGCCTTCAAGGGCATCATGGCTGCCAAGAAGAAGACCATCGAAGAGCTGTCTCTGGGCGAGATCGGCGTGGACGCTGCAAACGTTGGCCTGGCAAACGCCACCACCTCCGTTTCCGCTTCCACCCCGAAGCCGCCGAAGTCGGCTGGTGAGATCATCAACGACGAGGGCGAGGGCGGCAAGAAGCTGGTCGAGTTCCTGGTCAAGGAAAAGCTGGTTTAAGGGAAGTAGGGATTTAAGGACATGACCAACGTACTAGTACTGGTTGAGCACGGTGAGGGTCAGCTGAAGAACTCCACCGTCGAGCTGATCACCGCTGCACGCGTGTTCGGCACCGTCGGCGCCGTTGTTGTTGGCGCTCCCGGCACCACCGAGAAGCTGCAGGGCGCCCTGGCCGAGGCTGGCGCAGAGACCATCTACGCCGCAGAGTCCGATCAGGCAGAGTCCCTGCTGATTACCCCGGAGGTCGACGCACTGTCCGGCCTGGCAGCACAGCTGCAGGTTCCGGTCGTCGTATCCGCTACCGCAACGGGCAACGAGGTTGCCGGCCGTGTTGGCGCCCGCGTTGCTTCCGGTGTTCTGTACAACACCAACAACATCACCGCTGAGAAGACCGCTGAGATCAGCATCTTCGGTGGCGCTTACACCGTTACCGCTTCCGCCGCTGGCGCTTCCCCGGTCTTCACCCTGGCACCGGGCTCCCTGGATCCGGAGCCGCAGGCTGCTGCTGGCAACGTCCAGCAGGTTGAGCTGCCGGCCGCTGGCCCGACCGCCGTTACCATCACCTCCTTCGCACCGGCTGAGGCCGGCGACCGTCCGGACCTGACCGAGGCCAACATCGTGGTCTCCGGTGGTCGTGGCGTGGGCGGCCCGGAGGGCTTCACCGACGTTGTCGAGCCGCTGGCCGACGTCATGGGCGCTGCTGTTGGTGCTTCCCGTGCGGCTGTGGACGCCGACTACTACCCGGGCAAGTTCCAGGTCGGTCAGACCGGTGTTACGGTCTCCCCGAACCTGTACATCGCACTGGGCATCTCCGGCGCTATCCAGCACAAGGCTGGTATGCAGACCTCCAAGACCATCGTCGCTGTGAACAAGGACGAAGAGGCTTCCATCTTCGAGATCGCAGACTTCGGTGTTGTTGGCGACCTGTTCAACGTTGCACCGCAGGCTACCGAGGAGCTGAAGAACCGCAAGTAGTTCTTCGCCCTAGGCTTTAAAGCCGCCCTGTCGCCTCTACTGGCGCGGGTGGCAGCCATTAGCCGGCGCCCTTTCGCTTAGCTTTACGCTGGCGAGAGGGCGCCGGTTTTTCTTGCGCCCCGTTCGGCGCTACGCGTCCTGCTGCCGGATGTAGTCGTCCATGTACGGCAGCGTGAAACGCACGTGGCCGAATCCCGCCGGCTCGATCAGATCGCGCGTGATCAGGCGGCTACGCCAGGTGGATAGGCCCCTCGGCTCCACGCCCAGGTGGGCGGCGATGTCGCCAGTCTTGACAGCTCTCGTTGCCGGTGCTGCTGTGCTTACCGGTTCTGGTTCGGACGCCCCCTCGTCGGCACTTATCGCAGCCATCGCGCGGAGGAAGTTCATTTCCCCCTCCGGCAGGCGGCTGAGTGCGGGCCGGTGAACGTGGCTAGTCATGCGGTCGATAGCCCGCTGGGAGGCAGTCTCCACGTGTGCGGCTTCGATGGTGCCCGAACTGTCGATCCCGGCAGCAGCCCAGGACAGTGCGCCAACCACTTGGATGAGGTAAGGGTATCCGCGGCACATGTCGGTGGCGCGGATTAGGGCGTCATCAGTAAAAGGGCGACCAGAATCCGCGGCGGTGATGGCGAGGGTCTTCGAGACTTCCTCGGTGGGCACCGCGTGGAGGTCTACGCGGAAAGCGCGGCGGAGAAACGTGGTGCCCTCGTGCTGCAGTAGCGTGTCCACGCCGTGAGGCAGGCCCGCGCAGACCAGGGCAATGTCGCGCTCGTCGCGCATGAGGTCCTGGACCGCGGTGGCCAGTCGGTGGAGTTGGTCGAGGTCGGCGGATTGCAGCTCGTCGAGGGTGATGAGGATGCCGGCGCCCGTGATCGCGTCGGAGAGCTCGCGCAGGCGGGTGATGAGTGTCGGCACACTGCGGAGTTCCTCGGCCCGCGAGTGCGCTTCCGTGCGGAAGCTGCCCACGCCGGTTATGGAGGCCCCGGAGAGCTTGCGCTCCGGGGGCTGCTCGATACTTGTAATGGCGGTGGGGATAGTCGTTTCGACCAGCTCGGAGATCATGTCGCTATTCGGGTAGGCGCGCAGGACGATCCAGCCCTGGGTGCGGGCCTTGTCCTCGATCTCGTTGAGCAGTACCGTTTTACCCACACCACGTAGACCACTGGCCAAGATCGTGCGGTGCGGGGAGCCGGGGCCCTCGGCGAGGCTGAGCTCGAAATCCTGCAGCAGCTCTGCTCTGCCTGCCAGGTAGTACGGCGACGTGCCGAAGCTGGGGCGGAAGGGGTTGCGCGGGCCGGGTACGGTGGCTTGGTATGAGGGTTCGGACATGCTTCACACCATAGTGAAAAGCCTGGCGTTTTTGTTAGATCTGTTAGATTCTGGTGGGCTTGTTAGAAGTGTTAGATCCGGAATCTTTCGATCCGGCTGTCCCCTTGTCTTTGCGTCGAGGGAAGTAGGGTAGGGGACGTGAACATGGAAAACCACGCAGCGAAGAGCCCGGCGCCCGGCACGTCGGCTGATGTGACGGGCGGCGCAGGTACTGGTGGCGCGGAACCCGGCGGAGCAGCTGCGCAGGGACGCCTGTACGTGGACAACGCGGCGTCCCAGGCGCTGCGGCCCGAAGCGCAGGAGGCGATGGATCGCGCTGCGGGGCTGCTGAACCCCGCAGGCCAGTACAAGACCGGCCGCGATGCCCGTCGCAGCCTCGAGGACGCCCGCGAGCAGATCGCCGAACTCCTCGGCGCGGATGCAGCTGAGGTGATCTTCACCGGCTCCGGCACGGAGGCCGACAACATCGCCATCCAGGGGCTCGCGTTTGGATCGAAGGCCCACCGGGGCGCGCACGTGATCGCCAGCTCCGACATTGAACACCCCGCCGTGGTCGAGTCCGTCGATTGGCTCACCGCGGGGCCGCTCGACCTGGGGTTTGAGCGTGCGGTCCTTCCTGTGGACGCCACCGGTCGCATCCGTGCCGAAGACTGGATTGCCGGGCTAGAACGCGGCGCGGACGCGCCCAGCGACCTGGCGCTGCTGACCTGCATGTGGGCCAACAACGAAACCGGCGCGATACAGCCGGTGGAGACTCTCGCCAGCTTCGCCCGCGACAATGGCGTGCCTTTCCACACCGACGCAGTGCAAGCCGTCGGCCACATCCCCGTCGACTTCCACGCCCTCGGCGCCACCACACTGGCCGCCAGCGCCCACAAGTTCGGCGGCCCGAAGAACACGGGCCTGCTGCTCGCCCGCCGAGACGCGGATATCTTAAGCCCCGTGCGCGGAGGCGGACAGGAGCGAAAGCTCCGCTCCGGCACCGTGAACGTGCAGGGTGCGGTGGGATGTGCGGCGGCGCTGGCGTCATCAATAAAAGAGCTAGAACAAGCAACCGCCAGAATGCGCGTGGCGCGCGAGACGCTACGGGCGGCGGCGCAAGGCATCGACGGTGTGCGGATCTGGACTCCCGAGGTTGGCGCGCTGCCCGGGCACCTGCACATGAGCTTCCCCGGCGCGGAGGGAGACTCGCTGATCATGCTTTTGGACGCCGCCGGGGTGGACGCATCGACAGGCTCTGCCTGCAGCGCCGGGGTGAACCGCGCCAGCCACGTGCTGACCGCCATGGGCGTACCAGTGGATGTTGCCCGCGGTGCGCTGCGGATAACCCTGGGCGCGGACATCACCGACGAAGAAGTCGGGTATCTGGCGGGCATCCTCCCGCGCGTGGTCGAACAGGCCCGCGCCGCCGGAATGGCCTAACCGGCGGGTACCCGAGTAGGGTGCCAAACATGCGAGTAGTAGCAGCAATGAGTGGCGGTGTGGATTCCGCCGTGGCGGCCTCCCGAGCGCTCGAAGCCGGACACGAAGTGATCGGCGTACACCTGGCACTATCCCAGTCTCCCGAGGCCGTGCGGGCGGGCTCGCGCGGGTGCTGCTCCCTGGAGGACTCCGCGGACGCGCGCCGCGTGGCCGACAAGCTGGGGATTCCGTTCTACGTGTGGGACTTCTCCGACCGCTTCAAAGCCGACGTGATCGACGACTTCGTGGATTCCTACGCCATCGGCGAGACACCCAACCCGTGCCTGCGCTGCAACGAGAAAATCAAGTTCGAGGCGTTGCTGGACCGTTCCATCGCGCTGGGGTTCGATGCGGTGGTGACGGGCCACTACGCCCGCCTGCACGACGGCGTGATGCGCCGCGGCGTGGACGCGAACAAGGATCAGTCGTATGTGCTAGGCGTGCTGACCGACGAACAGCTAGCGCACTGTATGTTCCCGGTCGGCGACACGATCAAGCCGGAGATTCGCGAAGAGGCGAAGGACCGCGGATTCGGCGTGGCCTCCAAGCCGGATTCCCACGACATTTGCTTCATCCCCGACGGGCAGACGCAGGCGTTCCTGGGCAAAAAGATCGGCCTGCGGCCGGGGCTGATGAAGGACCAGGACGGGTCGACCGTCGCGGAGCACGACGGGGTATACGGCTTCACCATCGGCCAGCGCAAGGGGTTGGGGCTGCCGCGTGAAGGCCTGGACGGCAAGCCGCGCTATGTGACGGATATTGACGCCGCCACGGGCACCGTGACTATCGGTCAGCGCGACGACCTACGCGTCGGCGGGATCACGGCCGACCGGCTGAAGCGCCTGGACCCTGCCGTACACGGCCGCGAATTTGAGTGCGAGGTCCAGGTGCGCGCCCACGGTGGGGTAGTGCCCGCCACCGCGCGGCTGGTGGACGACCCGGAGGGGACTACGCCGGCGGGGCGCGTCAAGAAGGAGGGCGAGAGCCCGTGGCGCCTAGAGCTCGACCTGCACGAGCCGCTGCAAGGCGTGGCGCGCGGGCAGGCCGCCGTGGTGTACCAGCCAGACGCCGACGGTGACATCCTGCTGGGCAGCGGAACCATCCGCGCTACCGCGCCGTGGGACGACGCCGGAGCTGCTGGCAATACGGGCGAGCTCGCAACGCCAGCAGAGGCGTAGTACGGCGATGGCAAGAGACACCGCGCAGCCGGAGCCGATCGAGCGACTGGGCTGGTGGGAGAACACCGTCACGGATCACGCGGAGGTGCGCGCCGCGATCCAGTCCGCGCTGACCCGCACCTGCGACGTGGACGAGGACACGGGCGCGCCGCCGGTATTGTCGTTCCCGCGCTGTGGAAAGGCGGGGGATCTCACGGCGCTGACGGCCAGCTTCGCGCAGCTGCCGATCCGCGCTAATCCGCGCGGGTGGGAGCTGACGGCCCACCCGAGCCTGGAATCTCGCCGCATGGACGGTTGGGTTCGCGAGGCCACGGATGCCGCCGAGGAGCTGCTGGCGGGCAAAGTCGAGCGCCTGATGTTGCACGTCACCGGCCCCTGGACCTTTGGCGCGGAGGTGGAGTTCCGCGGCCATCCCGTGCTGCGCGACCGGCCGGCGTTTAAGGACTGCGCGCTGCACCTGGGCTTCGGCGTGGAGCAGGTCGCCGGCGCGTTGTCGGCGACTCTCGGCTGCGAGGTCATTATTGCCCTCCACGAGCCGCGCGTTCGCGAAGTCATGGGCGGCCTGCCTGGCGCCACCCGCTTCGACACGATCCCCGCCGTCGACCGCGAGTTCATCTACGGGGTGTGGCAGCGCTTCCAGCAGCAGGTCGCGCGCCCGGCGGTGCTGGATACGGGGTCTTTTATCGATGACGCCCTCTCGCACGCGCCCGGCTTCCACCGCATCGTGGTGCCTGCGGATCAGTTGCGGACAGTCAGCGGAAAAGACCTGGTCGGCGGGATGATCGGACGCGGTCAGGGGATCGGCTGGGCGGTGAATACTGACCAGGGGATTGCCAACGTGGAGTCCGCCGCGGGCGAGATCGCCCGCGCCGTTCTGCGCCAGTGGACGCAGTGGACCCTGCCCGCCGACGAGCTGCCGGGGATGGTGGACGTCGTGGTGCCCGAGGGCAAGCGCACTGCAGCGCAGGCCTCCGTGTCTGCAGCTCGTGCCCGCCACGCGGCGGCCTTACTGTGGAGCAATTGATACTTTGCGAGCGCACGCCGGCAGCGACTAAGCGCGCCTGACCACGGCACAGACCCGGCGCGGCTGAGCGCGGCGCTGGCCCGGCGCGGCTGAGCGCGGCGCAGGCCAATCCCGCTAGAACTCCTCGTAGACCGCCGGGTCCTGGTTCTTCCGGCGCCCGTCCGGGCGGCCCAGTGCGGTGATCGCCTCGATCTCCGCGTCACTCAGGGTGATATCCAACGACTCCAAGTTCTCGCGCTGCCGGTCCGCCGAGGAAGCCTTCGGGATCGCCAACACCCCGCGGCCGCGGTGCCACGCTAGAACGACCTGGCCAGGAGTTGCGGAGTGGGCGTCCGCAATTTCAGCAATGACCGGCTCCTCCAAGACCGCGCCGCGCAGCAGTGGCGACCAAGCCTGCGTGACTATACCCAGCTCGCGGTGTACCGCAACGGCCTCGACCTGTGGGAAATGCGGGTGTAGCTCAATCTGGTTGACCACGGGATATTCGCCGGTGGCGGCGTGGACGGCCTCCAGGTGATCGGGCAGGAAGTTGCACACGCCCACGTGGCGGATCAGCCCGCGTTCCCGCAGCTCCAGCAGCGATTCAAAGGCCTCCACGTAGAGGCCCTGCTGGGGATTCGGCCAGTGGATGAGGTGCAGGTCGATGCGGTCCAGGCCCAGGCGGAAAAGGGATTCTTCGACGGATGCGACAGTGTCTTCGTGGCGCTGGTAGCGGCCGGGCAGCTTGGAAGTGACGATCACCTCGTCGCGGCGGATCGCGCCGGCAGGGGCCGCCATGTCAGGCGCGCCGGCGGCACCGGTCGCCGCGCGGACGCCCGCGCCCACCGCGCCCTCATTTTCGTAGTTGTAGGCCGTGTCAATCAGTCGGTAGCCCGCGCGGATGCCCGCGGCCACGGAGTTTGCGCCCGCCTGGCCTTGCATCTTGTACGTGCCGAGCCCGATCTCCGGGAGGGAAAGTGCTGTGGTCTGAGTCATTCGATCCTGCCTCTCTACTCAGTTCGGTTTTGCGGCGTTTGGTTTGCGCCGTGTTCCAGCAGCTCCTTGAAGCCTGCCTCGTCCAGCACCGGCACGCCCAGGTCCTCGGCCTTCTTCAGCTTGGAGCCAGCCTTTTCGCCCGCCACCAGGAAGTCCGTCTTCTTCGACACGCTGCCCGCAGCCTTGCCGCCGCGAGCCTCGATGGCTTCCTTCGCCGCCGTCCGATCGAAATCCTCCAACGAGCCGGTGACCACGATCGTCAGGCCCTCCAACAGTGTGGAATCCACACCGTCCTCTGCGCCGGAAGCGTCTCCGGCCTCCTGGCGCATCCGCACGCCAGCAGCCGTCCAGCGGTCTACGATCCGGCGATGCCAATCCACCGCGAACCACGCGGAGATCGACTCCGCGATCGTCTCACCCACACCGTCGATGCCGGCCATGTCCTCCACCGTGGCAGAAGCGATGTCCTCTACCGACTCGAAGTGCTTCGCCAGCGCCTTCGCTGCAGTCGGCCCAACGTGCCGGATCGACAGCGCAACCAGCACCCGCCACAGGTCCGCCTCCTTCGCGGACTGCAACTTCTCCAGCAACGTCTCGCCGGGCTTATTCAACTTCCCGGCTTTCGTCGCATACGAACTGGTCTTTTCCAGGTCCTCCGCGCTGAGGTCGAACAGCTCCGACTCGTCGGGCAACACCCCGGAATGGATCAGATCATAAGCACCCTTTTCCCCCAACGCGTCGATATCAAACGCCTTGCGGGAAGCCAGGTACGTCAAGCGGGTATGCAACTGGCCAGGACAGTATTGAGTGTTGGGGCAGCGCCAGTCGGCGTCCCCAACCTTCGAAGGAGCCAACCGGGTGCCGCACTCGGGGCAGAACGTCGAGAACAGGAAAGGCCGCTCCGCACCCGTGCGCTTGTCCTCGACCGGGCCCAGTACCTCCGGGATGACCTCGCCGGCCTTGCGGATAGTGATTGTATCGCCCAGCATCACGCCCTTGCGGTGCGCCTCCGTGGGATTGTGCAGCGTGGCCATCGAAACCGTGGAGCCCGCGACGTACTTCGGCGCCATGACGGCATACGGCGTAGCACGGCCCGTCCGGCCAATGCCGACGCGGATGTTGTGCAGCGTGGTCATCGCCTCTTCCGGCGGGTACTTGTACGCGATCGCCCAGCGCGGGGCGCGGCTGGTGTGGCCGAGCTCCAGCTGCTCTTCCAGGGAATCGACCTTAACGACCAGACCGTCCATCTCATGCGCCGCGTCGTGGCGGTGGTTGCCCCAGTACTCGACCTGCTGCTGGACCTCCTTGGCGGAGTGCACCTGCTTTGTGTACGGGCTGACCGGCAGCCCCCACGCGGCAATCGCGCGATACGCATCGTGCTGGGAAGCGGGGGAGAAGCCCTCGCGCGCGCCGATACCGTGGCAAATCAACTTCAGCGGACGCTTCGCCGTATCCGCGGAGTTCTTCTGCCGCATCGCGCCAGCCGCGGCGTTACGAGGGTTGGCGAACATCTTCAGCCCCTCGGCCTGGCGCTGGGCATTCATGGTGGCGAAGTCCTCGACGTCGATGAACACCTCGCCGCGGATTTCCACCAGGGCGGGTACGGGGAACTCGTCGGTGCCGTGGAGGGTATCCGGGATGTCGTCGAGCGTCCGCGCGTTGTGCGTGATGTCCTCGCCCGTTGTACCGTCGCCGCGTGTCAGCGCGAGTTCCAGCTTTCCGTCGATGTAAAGGAGGTTTATGGACGCCCCGTCGATCTTCAGCTCCGTCAGATATGTCTTCGCGGGGGTGCGGTCCAGCCAGCCGGCGAGTTGCTCTGTATCGAAGACGTTATCCAGACTGAGCATCTGTTCGCGGTGGTCGACGTTGCGAAACGGGCTGCTGGTGGGCGGGGCCGGGGCGACTTCCGTGGTAGGGGATGGGCCGGTGACAACTTCGGGGTGGGCTTGCTCCAGGTCTTTGAGCTCCTGCAATAGTGCGTCGAAGTCCGCGTCCGAGATCTCCGGGTCGCCGTAGTAGTAGAGCTGCCGGTGGTGACGCACCTGGTCAGCGAGTTCTTGCCAGCGGGAATGAGTACTCACCCCCGCCAGTCTACTGACGTGCTAGTTAATTGCGGCGCGCGGCGACGAAGACCGCCACGACGATGATTAGGACGATAGCCAGGAGTCCCAGGCCGATTAACAGGATCGTGTTGTTCTGGGGTGCGTTGTCGATGTTCTCGGCGCGCACGTCGGGGTTGGCGTTGGAATTGCCGGCGCCCCCGTCGTTGTCGCTGGATGGCTCGGCAGAGGGTGCCGGTCCGGGTTCGAGGGTTTGACGCCACTCCGGTCCATCGACCTTGTCGCCGTCCAAGGCAGTCGACAGGCGGAACTCGATGTCCTTATCCTGCTTTCCGTTCTCATCACCTCCATCAAGGGTGACCATGACGTACCACTGACCGGCATCTGTGGCTTCATCCTGCGACGTGGATCCTTCGCGGTTGCGGTAGAAGACGTACGGTGTACTCACAGCGCGTGCAGTGACGGGAATATCATCGTCCAAGGATTCCGCATTCGAATAAGACGTGTGGGTGCGTCGTGGCGAGGCGACGAAGACTTGGCCGGAGCGGTAGGAATCAGTCTGCTTCTTGTCGAATTCCACCTCCGCGAGGGGGCGCTGGCCCCAGTCGACGTTCATGCGGTAGAACTTCGTCTCCCCGGGTACCAGGGTGTCGGACACTGTGCCCGGGGTGATTTCGGTTGCCGTGTTGTACGACGTGCCGCCAGGGGTCGGCTTCGGCTTGGAGCTGGGAACCTTGACCTTGTCCCTGTCTTCGCCCTCTGGGACTTCACGATCGTTCTTCGGGCCAGCTTCGGAACCGTCGACCTGGGGCTCGAAACCGATGACGATCTCCACCGGCAGTTCGCTATCAAATTGGGTGCCAGCGCCGTTGATCTTTACGCGGTACTTCGTCGGGTCGCAGCCCTCTTCGGGGTCGATGGTCACAGACTCTCCTTCGGGCGGATCTGGCCAACTTGTAGTGGAGGAAGAGCCACCGCCCTCGTCACTGCAAGAGTCGTTCGTGTACTCCACCCGGGTGCCGTAGTAGTGCGTGTCTTCATCCTCGAATCCACGCGGAGCCGCATTCACGGAGATTCGAGCTTTCTTGCCTTCCGGGATGCTGATGCTGAACCATTTGTCATCGCCGTCTTTTACGCTGTCGCGCGGGCTGGGTAGGGAGCTTTGGTAGAGGCCTTCGCCGAGGTAGAACCCGTCGATGGCGTTGTCGGCTAGTTGGACGGGGGTGCCTGCGGAATCGTAGTCGCCGGCGACGCGTTGGTCGGCGCTGTCGTTGTTGTCTTTGTTGTCCTCTGCGTTGGCGTTGACGGCCAGGGTGGGCAGTAGTGCCAGGATGGTGAGGAATGCCAGCAGGGCGGTGGTCAGGCGCCAGGTAGTGGCGGGTGGGCTTTGTGGCTGTATGGCCTGTGGCTTTTGTCTCTGGCTGATGTGCTGAGCCGATTCAGCGGACAACAAAGGGAATCAACGCCTTCCTTTTTCTATCTCTACTTTGTCTTTGTTTCTGCCTTGGTGCGTTCACTTCGTTCGGGCTGCGCCCTACGGAACCCACGCGCGTTTATAGATGTTGGACGCAAAGCGATCACACAATGTTCCCAACGCAATAAAGGTTCCCGGTCATAAGAATCTGTGGTGAAGGAAATACTAGGGAACAAGGCGCCTATCCGCAGGAAAACGCTTTCTTGTGGCTGGCGAGGTCCTGCACTGTTATTAGGCCTGCTACTTGCGACGCACGGTGGTGAGGTAGAACGCCCCGGTAGTAATCAGGGCGGTAGCCAGGAGCCCCAGGCCGATGAACAGGAATCTGTGGTTCGGGGAGGCCTTGATGCTGGAACCTCCGTCGCCGTTGTTGTCGCTGGGTGCCGCCGCGGATGGTGCTGGTCCGGGCTTTAAGGTTTGACGCCACTTGGTGCCATCGTTTGGCCTGCGGTGTTCATAGCCAGCATCGAGGATAACCATGACGTACCACTGGCCGGCATTGGAGGCTTCTTGGAGTCCCAGGTTCTTATTCCGGTTGTCGTAGAAAACGCGGGGAGTAGCCAAGTGTTGTGCAGTGTGGGGACGATCCTGCTCCAGGAGTGCAAAGGTGGTTGCGGATGTACACTCGCGTTGCGGAGAGGCGATGGAGATCTGTCCAGAGCGGTAAGAACCTGTGTTGTTCTTATCGAATTCCACCTCCGCGATCGAACGTTGGCCCCAGTCGACGTTCACGCGGTAGTACTTCGTTTCACCAGGTACAAGAGTATCGGAGACTGTTCCTGCGGTGATTTCCGGCGCTTGGCTGTAGGACGGACCACCGGGAGTCGGCGTCGGAGTTGGGTGAGGCACCTTGACCTTTTTAAGGTCATCGTAATCCGGAAGCTCTTGGTCGCTTGTTTGATCTGCTTCGCTACTGGCGACTAGAGGTTCAAACCCAACGACAATCTCGACCGGTAATGCGTCGGTGGATGGATTGCGGGGGTTGCTGACTCGCACTCGGTACTGCGACGGATCGCAGCCTTCTTTGGGCTTGATAATGAGGGTGCCGGCCGAGGCGGGTGACGGCCAAGTTTGGTTGTCCAAAGACCCCTGCCCGCTATCGTTGCAATCGTCGTTTCTGTAATTCAGTCTGGCACTGTAAGTACGTGAAGTACGTGATTCATCGTTCCTGAGGTGCGGGGCAACGAAATTTGCGGCGATGAGGGCCTGAGTGTTGGCGTTGATTTCGGCGTTAGCGTTGATTGCCAGGATCGGCACGAGCGTCATGATGGTGAGAAAAATCAGCAGCGCGGTGGCCAGCCGCCAGGTGCGAGGTGCGCTTGCCCTGTTCGTCCCAGCGCTTTGTAGCCCAGCGCTTTGTAGCCCTGTCCTGTCTGACGTGGGATCCGAACTAACAGAAAACAAGAGAATCAGCGCCTTTCTGGTTTCTGCTTCGGTACGTTTAGCTAGTTTGCTGTGCTGGGATTGCTGGCCTTGTTCGGTCCGCTGGATTGCGGGTCTTGTTCAATTTGCCTGAGGTGCGATTCACGGAGCCAACGGACAATTTCAGAAGTGAGACGCAACGCAACCGCACAATGTTCCCGGCGAAGAAAAAGCTCCCAGAGAGATGAAAGTGTGGTGAAGAAAAACCGTTTTCTTCTCGAACACCGCGAGGGGGTGTCCGGGGACAGTTATAGAGTGGTCAGCATGACTGCACCGCATTTTGACCCGGCACACATGCTGAGCTTCGACCTGGAAACCACCGGCATAGACCCAAAGACCGCCCGCATCGTCACCAGTGCACTGGTGACGATCAAGGGACGGGAAAGAAACGACATTGAAATGCTGGCCGACCCTGGCGTGGAGATTCCGCAGCAGGCCTCTGACGTCCACGGCATCACCACCGAGTACGCCCGCGAACACGGCCAGGATCACGACGAAGTGTTGGCCAAAACCATCGAAGGGATACGAGAGGCATGGCGCGCTGGTGCCACGCTGATCGTGTATAACGCTGCTTACGACCTCAGTGTGCTGCGAGCGTTGGAGCCGAGCTTCACCGTCGACGGCCCGGTGTTCGATCCCTTTGTCGTAGATCGGGCAAAAGATCAGTACCGCAAAGGCAAGCGCACGTTGGAAAGTGTGTGCGAGCACTACGGTGTGGTTCTGGACAATGCACACGAGGCGACGGCAGATGCGGTGGCTGCCGCTCGTGTGGCATGGATGCTAGCGCGGAAGTACCCCGAAATTGTGCAAATGTCGACGGATGAATTGATGCTTGCCCAGGCCACGTGGTTCTACGAATCGCAGAAATCTCTGCAGGAATGGTTCCAGAAGAAAGGCAAGGACGTGCCGGTCAACACCGCGTGGCCACTAGCGGAGTGACCCCAGCTCGCGGGAACCCCCAGCCCGCGGGAACCCCTAGCCGGTGGGAATCCTCAGCCCGCGGGAACCCCTAGCCGGTGGGAACACTAGGCCGCGAGAAGGGAAGGGAAGGCAGCGGCGAGCCGAGTCCGCGCCGCGCGGCCGCTACTTGCGGCGCACGGCGGTGAAGTACACCGCCACGGCTGCAGCCAGGATCACCGCTAGGATTCCCAGGCCGATGTAGAGGATGGTGTTGCTCTGGGACGCGTTGTCGATGTCCTTGGCTTGCGCGGCAGCTTCGTCGCCGTTGTTGCCGTCGCCGTTTTCTGCGCCATCACTGTTGCCACTGCCGTCGTCGTTGCTGCTGCCGGGCGGGTCTTGGGATGGTGCTGGCCCGGGCTCTAGGGTTTGACGCCACTCCGGTCCATCGACCTTATTGCCCTCCAGGGCGGTCGACAGGCGGAACTCGATGTCCTTATCCTGCTTTCCGTTGTCTCCGTAGCCCTCGAGAGTGACCATGACGTACCACTGACCGGAATCCGAAGCTTCGCCTTGGGATACGTTTCCTTCCTTGTTGCGGTAGAAGACGTACGGCGTACTCACAGCTCGTGCAGTGACGGGAACATCCTTATCGAGGGACTTAACAGTCTCCTTAGAAGTAATTGTGCGACGGGGAGATGCGACGTAGATGTCCCCATTTCGGGAATCGTTCGAGTGTTTCTTGTCGAATTCCACTTCCGCGAGGGGGCGCTGACCCCAGTCGACGTTCATGCGGTAGAACTTCGTCTCGCCGGGCACCAGAGTGTCGGACACTGTGCCCGGGGTGATTTCGGTTGCCTTGTTGTACGACGTGCCACCCGGGGTCGGCGTCGGCTTAGAGCTGGGAACCTTGACCTTATCCTTGTCTTCGCCCTCTGGGACTTTACGATCGTTCTTCGGGCCGGCTTCGGAACCGTCGACCTGGGGCTCGAAACCGATGACGACCTCCACCGGCAGGTCGTGGTCAATTTCGGTGCCGGAGTGGTTCAACTTCACGCGGTACTTCGTCGGATCACAGTCCTCTTCTGGATCGATCGTTACAGTTTCCGCCTCCGGCGGCCCGGGCCAATTAGATCCGGTGTAGTAACCGGATCCGCTGTGGTCGCAGGTTTCGTTCTTGAACTCGACGTCAACGTTGTAGTAGATGTGGTCGCCGCCCTCGAAGCCAACCGGCACCAGGTTCGCCGAGACCTGAGCTTTCTTGCCTTCTGGGACGCTGATGCTGAACCACTTCTCGTCGCCTTCTCCTCCATTGGAGTTATCGCGCGGACCGGGTAGGGAGCTTTGGTAGAGGCCTTCGCCGAGGTAGAACCCGTCGGTGGCGTTGTCCGCTAGTTGGACGGGGGTGCCTGCGGATTCGTAGTCGCCGGCGACGCGTTGGGCGGCGTCGGCGAGGGCTTTGGAAAGTGCGTCGGTGTCATCGGCGGAGGAGTAAGTGCCGCCGGAGACTTCGGAGATGCATTGGAGTTCTTTTTGGGCTTTGTTGTCGACTTTGAATCCGACGGTGTGGATGGCGAGGTCGATGCCGTCGCCGGCGATGTCTTTGGCTACGTCGCAGACTGGTGGTGGGGCGCAGGTGTCGATGCCGTCGGAGACGAGGATGATGTTGCGTTTGCCGGAGTCGCCGAGTTCTTCGGCGGCTTTCTTGATGGCGTTGCCGATGGGGGTGTAGCCCTTGGGCTGGAGGCCGTTGATTTTGTTGTTGAGGTCTTCGGCCTTGTTGTTGCCTAGGGGTGCGAGGGTGGTGATGTCTTGGCAGCCTTTGGCGCGGTTGTCGGGGGCGTTGGATTCTTTGGATCCGTAGGCGATGATGGCGGTTTGGGTTTTGTCGGCGAGGGTGTTGATGGTGTCTGTGGCGGCTTTTTTGGCTGCGTCCATGCGGGTGCCGCCGTCGTTGGTGTCCTTTTCGGCCATGGAGTCTGAGGCGTCGAGGACGATGGCGACTTTGCCGTCGCCTCCGGCACCTGCGGCGCCACCGGTGCCGTCGCCGCCGGTGTTGTTGTCCTCTGCGTTGGCGTTGACAGCCAGGATGGGCAGTAGTGCCAGGATGGTGAGGAATGCCAGCAGGGCGGTGGCCAGGCGCCAGGTAGTGGCGGGTGGATTTTGTGGCTGTATGGCCTGCGGCTTTTGTCTCTGGCTGATGTGCTGAGCCGATTCAGCGGACAACAAAGGGAATCAACGCCTTCCTTTAGACATAGGTATATACGAGTTTTCAAGTGTGGGATGCGTTACATCGGCGCAATGTTCCCGATACGAAAATATTTTCCGTTGCGGATAGAGAGTCTAGGAAAAGAAGCGGGTTTCCGCATGAAAAGGGCGTTTTTTGGCCACGGTGTAACTGGCACGGACTCCGCATGGTCTCGCAGGTCAACGGCGCTTGGGCTGCTACGCGACGACCCAGCCCGATCCTATGGCACAGGTCATTTGTTACTTATCTTCTCGAAGTAGCACAATGAAGGTGTTGAGGTCTATTCCTTCGCGATCTTTGTGACGCCCCCACCCGCTCCCACCAGAGCCAATGGACGGCGTGGTCGCGCACGGGGGAGAAGGCCGGCGCTTTCAAGTGAACCTATTAAAGATAGTGAAATGGAGCACCAGGGATCCATGGATGACAAGAACAATCCCCAGGGCGCAGAACCCAATGGCGCTAATGGCGCAGAGCTCAATGGTTCCGGGCTCGGCGGCACCCAGCCCGTCATCGCCGGAGCCGCGGTTGCCACCTCTCCGCAGATCGCTGAGTCGAAGCGGGAGAAGAAGGACAACACCCACTGGCTATACATCGGCGTGATCGTCGCCGTGATCGCCGGCATCATTTTCGGCCTCGTGGCACCCGATGTCGCAAAGGGGTTCAAAGAGCTCGGAACCACCTACGTCACGCTGATCAAAATGATCATCCCGCCGGTGATTTTCTGCACGATCGTGCTGGGAATTGGCTCGGTGAGGTCTGCGGCGTCAGTAGGTAAAGCAGGAAGCATGGCACTGGCCTACTTCATCACGATGTCCACCTTCGCCCTCGCAGTAGGCCTAGTCGTGGGAAACCTGCTGCAGCCAGGCGATGGGCTGAACATTGGAAAAACCGGCGGCTTCGACGCCAATAAAGGGCAAGAGACCGGGTTCGTACAAAGCATCATTCCTGAAACCTTCTTCAGCGCCTTCACCTCAGGCAAGATTCTGCAGGTACTGCTAATCGCCCTGTTGGTCGGCTTCGCAACGCAATCCATGGGCAAGGCCGGCGAGCCGATCCTGGGCTTCGTGGCCGCTCTGCAGAAGCTGGTCTTCAAGATCCTGTCCTGGATCCTGTGGCTGGCCCCGATCGGCGCGTTTGGTGCGATGGCTGGCGTAGTCGGCGGCACTGGTATTAAGGCAGTGCTGCAGCTCGGCATCTTGATCCTAGGCTTCTACATCACCTGCATCATCTTCATCTTCGTGATCCTGGGAACCATCTTGCGGGTCTTCACCGGATTCAACATTTTCAAGCTGGTGAAGTACCTGGGGCGCGAGTACCTGCTTATCTTCGCTACCAGTTCCTCTGAGTCCGCGCTGCCGAACCTGATGCGCAAGATGGAACACATCGGCGTGGACAAGTCCACGGTCGGAATCGTCGTGCCGACGGGCTACTCCTTCAACCTGGACGGCACCGCGATTTACCTGACCATGTCAGCCATCTTTATTTCGGACGCGATGAACGTGCACCTGAGCATGGGGGATCAGATCAGCTTGCTGATCTTCATGATTATCGCCTCCAAGGGTGCCGCGGGTGTGTCCGGCGCGGGTATCGCAACCCTGGCTGTCGGTCTGCAATCGCACCGTCCGGAGCTGCTGGACGGCGTGGACATCATCGCTGGCATCGACCGCTTCATGTCTGAGGCCCGCGCCCTGACCAACTTCTCCGGTAACGCAGTGGCCACTCTGCTGGTTGGCAAGTGGACGAACACAGTGGACAAGGAACAGGTCAAGCGGGTGCTCAATGGCCAGGATCCGTACGTTGGAACCGCAGATGACCATGATGTCGACCTCAAATACCCGTCGGTGAAGAACCCCGCCACGGAGCACCTGCAGCCCACCCCGCAGGTCAACCTGGACGACTACCGCCAGCAGTAAGCGCCAGCGCCATTGGTGTTAAACCGCGCAGAGGTGTTACCTCAGGGAAGTTGGCGCAGGGGCGTTGGCGCAGAGCTGGTAGCGCGGCCGCAGCCTTAGCAGTCGCAGTGGCGGCTGGGGCGGGGCAGTAACGCCGGGGCTCGCGACTGTGGGGGTGTGGGGACCGCCGGGTAAGGGGGATCACCGGCGGGGCTATACTGAAGCGCATGTCACATGAAGCTTCGCATCCTGTCAGCGGGGGAAACGGCGCGGAATACCTGAAGAAGATCGTTTCCGCGCCCGTCTACCGAGTCGCAACGAACACGCCACTCGAGCACATGGAAACGCTGTCGAAGCGCATTGGCAACGAGATTCTGGTCAAGCGCGAAGACCTGCAGCCCGTCCACAGCTTCAAAATCCGCGGCGCATTCAACCGCATGGCCCAGCTCACGGAAGAAGAGCGCGCCCGCGGAGTCGTCGCGGCCTCCGCTGGAAACCACGCCCAGGGCGTAGCGCTGTCCGGCACTGAGCTAGGCATCCGCACCGTGATCGTGATGCCGGAAGTCACCCCCAGCATCAAAATCGATGCGGTTCGCAGTTTTGGCGGGGAAGTGCTGCTGCACGGCGCCAACTTCGACGAGGCCAAGGCCAAGGCCATGGAGCTTTCCGAGGCTGAGGGCATGGTCTGGGTAGCCCCCTTCGACGACGAAGCGGTAATCGCCGGCCAAGGCACCGCCGGGCTGGAAATCTTCCAAGCCCGCCCGGACGTCGACCGCGTCTTCGTCCAGGTCGGCGGCGGTGGACTGGCCGCTGGAATCTCCGTGCTGCTCAAAGAACTGAATCCGAACATCAAGGTCATCGGCGTGGAGCCGGTGGAATCCGCCTGCCTCACGCACGCGCTCGCCGCCGGAAAGCCCGTAGCCCTCGACCACGTAAGCCTCTTTGCCGAAGGCGTGGCCGTCAAGCAGATTGGCGCCGAAACATTCCGGCTCTGCCGCGAATACCTCGACGACGTCATCACCGTCAGCTCCGACGAGATCAGCGCCGCCATCAAGGACATCTTCGACGACACGCGAGCCATCGCCGAGCCCGCCGGCGCCGTCGCCCTCGCAGGCCTGAAGCGCTACGCTGCCACCCACCAACTCGAAGGGGAAACTCTGGCGCACGTCCTCTCCGGCGCGAACGTCAACTTCCACTCCCTGCGCTACGTCTCCGAGCGCGCGGAAATCGGCGAGGGCGGTGAAGGCATCTTCGGCGTGACCATCCCCGAACGCGAGGGAGCCTTCCTCGAGTTCTGCAAACTGCTTGGCCACCGTGCCGTCACAGAATTCAGCTACCGAGTCGGCCAACGCGACGGTGAAAAGCCCGCCCGTATTTTTGTGGGCGTCAAGCTAAAAAACGGCGAGGATGAGCGCAAAGCCATCACCGCAGACCTCCGCGAAGCAGGCTACGGCGTGGTCGACCTGTCAGACGACGACGTTGCGAAGGAACACGTCCGCTACATGATCGGCGGAACGCCCGGCCAGCACGTCGACGAGACCGCCTACAGCTTTGAATTCCCCGAAAACCCGGGCGCGTTGCAGCACTTCCTGGAAGTGCTGGGCACCCGCTGGAACATCACCGGCTTCCACTACCGCAGCTTCGGCATGGACCACGGTCGTGTGCTGGCGGCGTTCGAGGACGTCTCCGGCGACCCGGAATTCCAGGCCCACCTGCAGCAGCTGGGCTACCACGCCACGGACGTGACGGACAGTCCTGCGTACGACTTCTTCATCAGCGCCGAATAGAGCGTGCCGCTCGCTGGCGCTAGCTGAACAGCGCGCCGAAAATCGAGCCGAGCTGGCGCAAATGCTCCACCTCGCTGACCAGGAAGTCCGGCCCACCCGGCCTGCCGACGATCAAAAGCAGATCCGTCCCGGCGATCGGAGTGCCCGCCAGCGCGGAATCCATAACGGCCCAGTTCTCGGGGATCCAGTCCTCGCGCTCGGGGTTCAGCACGCGCGCTTCGGTCAGCGGGGGCTGGTCGAGCTCCTGGCCATTGTCCTCCGGCGCGGCAGACGAAGCCGCCACCCGGTGCGTCCGCGGAGACGTTTCCAGCACGACCGCCCAGCCTGCCGTCATGGTGCGGGGCAGATCCTGCATGAGGATCTCTAGCGCTTTTTCTATATGACGCCGCTGCTCCGCCACCCCGGACAGCATCTGAATCTGGCCGCGTCGGTCGACTGTGCCTGAAAAGGGGCGGATCGAATCGACAAAGAAACCATCGAGTTCCTGCGTGGCCGTGATCAGACTGTCGGGCAAATGCCCGGTGGGGAGGGACACGACAATGTCGTCGACCACTGTGTTTGGCTCTTCGAGTTCAGCCTGACCAACGATATCGACGCCCCGGATGTCCCCGCCGACGGTTCCCAGCGCCATGGCCAGCAGGCCGAGGGAGCCAGGGGTATCGGGCATACGGACACGCATGAGGAAAGACATAGAACCGATATTAGCGCCACCTGAAGTCCACGGGGGCTGGTTGGCTTGACTAGAGTGGAACCCATGTCTGAGATTTCGCGCGAAGATGTTGCCCACCTGGCCCGCCTGGCCCGCCTGGCCCTGGGGGAGCAGGAGTTGGATGAATACGCAGCTCAGATCGACGGGATTGTCGATCACGTGGCCGCGATCAGGAAGGTCGACACCGAAGGTATTGAGCCGCTGAGCCACCCCACCCAAAACGTTGACGGAGACGTCGCCGTCATGCGGGAAGACGTAGTCGTGCCGAGCCTGAAGGCGGAGCAGGCACTGGACCAGGCGCCGAAGCAAAGCGAGCAGCGCTTCGAAGTGCCGCAGATCCTGGCGGACTAGACCGGCTGGGGCGGCTGGCGTCATAAAGGCCCGCACGCCAAACAATCAATCGTTAGAAGAAGGAACTTCAGGAACACTCATGGCTGAGAATAAGTACATCGTCGGTTCCCGGGACGACTCGGACTTCACCACCTGGACCGCCGCGGAACTGGCGGAGAAGATCCACGCGCGCGAGATCAGCTCTCAGGAGGTTACGCAGGCCCACCTGGACCGCATCGGCGAGATCGACGGCGACATCAACGCATTCCTCCACGTCGGCGCCGACGAAGCGCTGGCGGCGGCCTCGAATGTCGACGACGCCCTGGCCGCCGGCGACCAGCCGACCAGCAAGCTGGCCGGCGTGCCGCTGGCGCTGAAGGACGTCTTTACCACCACCGATGCTCCGACGACGTGTGCCTCCAAGATGCTGGAAGGCTACATGAGCCCCTACGACGCGACCGTCACCATGCGTCTGCGCGCCGCCGGCATCCCGATCCTGGGCAAGACGAACATGGACGAGTTCGCCATGGGCTCCTCCACCGAGAACTCCGCCTACGGCCCGACGAAGAACCCCTACGACCTAGAGCGCACCCCGGGTGGCTCTGGCGGCGGCTCGTCGGCAGCCCTGGCCGCGGGCATGGCTCCGCTGGCCATCGGCACGGACACGGGTGGCTCCATCCGCCAGCCCGCCGCGCTGACCAACACCGTCGGCGTGAAGCCGACCTACGGCACCGTTTCCCGCTACGGCCTGGTGGCTTGTGCTTCCTCCCTGGATCAGGGCGGGCCGACGGCGCGCACGGTTCTGGATACCGCGCTGCTGCACGAGGTTATTGCGGGGCATGACGCCAACGATTCGACCTCCTCCTCCCACGCAGTCGCGCCGGTCGTCGAGGCCGCGAAGCAGGGATCTTCCGGGGACCTGAGCGGCGTGAAGCTGGGTGTGGTCAAGCAGTTCCAGCGCGCAGAGGCCTTCCAGCCCGGCGTGCTGGAGGCGTACAACGCGAACCTGGAGCAGCTGAAGTCCCAGGGTGCAGAGCTGGTGGAGGTCGATTGCCCGAACTTCGACCACGCACTGAACGCGTACTACCTGATCCTGCCGTGTGAGGTCAGTTCCAACCTGGCCCGCTTCGACGGCATGCGCTACGGCCAGCGCCGCGGCGACGACGGCAGCCGCTCCGCCGACCAGGTGATGAGCCTGACCCGCGCCGAAGGCTTCGGCTCGGAGGTCAAGCGCCGCATCATGCTGGGCACCTACGCTCTGTCCGTCGGCTACTACGACGCGTACTACTTGCAGGCCCAGCGCGTCCGCAACCTGATCTCCCAGGACTTCGCCAAGGCCTACGAGCAGGTCGACGCGATCGTCGCTCCCGTGACGCCGTCCACCGCCTTCAAGCTGGGCGAGAAGACCGACGACCCGTTGGCAATGTACATGTTCGACCTGTTCACCCTGCCGCTGAACCTGGCGGGCGTATGCGGCATGTCCGTGCCCGGCGGCTTCGCCAGCGACACCGGCCTGCCGACGGGCCTGCAGATCATGGGGCCGGCGCACGGCGACGACCGCCTGTACCGCGTCGGAGCCGCCTTCGAAGCAGGCCGCGCCTAACCGCCCGAGCCGGCCTGGCCGGGCGGGCGCTTCCATCCAGGCAAAGCCTCGCCGGGGGCTAGGGCACTGAAATGGCCAGGGCGCTGGCAGGCGCCCTGGTCCAGACCGGCAGCGTTTGGCCGGGCGCGGATCCGCGTATGGTGGGGGACATGGGTAGGATTCCCGAACTTTACACAGGCGACGGCTTAGTCGAAGACCCCGACGGGTCCCGGCGCTGGGGAGTGCTCGGCGCGGCGGGGCTGTTCCTCGTCACCGACGACCAGCACGTCCTGATGCAGCACCGCGCCAAGTGGACCAATCGCGGCGGCACCTGGGCTCTGCCCGGGGGAGCGATCGACGTCGGCGAATCACCCACCGACGGTGCCCTGCGGGAGACGTGGGAGGAGACGGGCGTGGGGGCGTCCTCAGTAAAGGTGCACAGAGAAATCGTGACCTCCACCGTGCCCGTCAAGACCGCCTACTGCCGCCTGCCCGTCCGTGACGACGAACGGCACCTGTTTGCCGACATTGAAAAGATCGTCGAGCGCAACGGGGATCCCCGCCAAGCCCTGCGAGAATTCCCCGTCCGGCACCCCAGCCTGGATGCCTCGCTGGATGCGCACGGCATCTTCGGACTCGGAGGCACGTTCTGGTGGGAATACGAAAACCCGGAGATCACCGAGTGGACGTACACCACCGTCCTGGCCACCTGTTCCGAACACCTGGAACTTCATCCGACCGCCGAATCGCTGGAGCTACTGTGGCAGCCCATCGACCGGCTGGAAGAACTGCCACTGATGCCGGAGTTCAAATCCAGTTTGCCGACCCTGCGGGCGGCAGTAGACTCCCTCTAGTGAAATACCCCGCCCTGCCGCTTCCGCTCCCACAAGCATGGCGCGCCCTGGTGGCGCTGTGCATCGGCTTCTTCATGATCCTGCTGGATCAGACGATCGTGGCCGTCGCCACGCCCGCGTTCCAGGCCGACCTGCAGGCCGACTACGGGCAGGTGCTGTGGGTCACCAGCGCGTACCTGCTGGCATTCGCGGTACCCCTGATGGTCACCGGCCGACTGGGCGACCGCTTCGGGCCGAAAAACCTGTACATCGCGGGCATGACGATCTTCACGCTCTCGTCGCTGGCCTGCGGACTGGCCGGCAGCATCGAAGCGCTGATCGCCGCCCGCGCCGTGCAGGGTATTGGCGGATCTTTATTGACGCCCCAGACCATGAGCGTGATCAACCGCATCTTCCCGCGCGACAAGCGCGGGGCAGCACTGGGCATCTGGGGTGCCACGGCGGGAATCTCCACGCTCGCCGGACCACTGCTCGGAGGCTTCATCACCCAATACGCAACCTGGCAGTGGGTGTTCTTCATCAACGTGCCTATCGGCGTGCTGTCCGTCGTGATGGTCGCCCGCTGGGTACCGCGGTTCCAGCCGACGGAAGAACGCATCAACCTGCCGTCGATCGTCCTGTCCATGGTGGCGATGACCATGGTCATCTACGGCATCCAGGAAGGCGACCCCGCCGGCTGGGCGCCGTGGATCTGGGCGCTGCTGCTCGGAGGCGTGGCGCTGATGGTGGCATTCGTCTGGCTCCAGTCGCGCCTGTCCGCAGGCAGTGCGCTAGTTCCGATCGCCCTGTTCGCACGCCGCCATTTCGCCTTCGGCAACGCATCCATCTTCACGATGGGCTTCACCATCGCCGGCATGATGGTGCCAGTGATGATGTTCCTGCAGGAAGTTCACCGCTTCAGCCCAATGAAAGCCTCTTTCGTCGTGACGCCCATGGCCATCATCGCTGGCCTCATGGCGCCCTTCGTCGGCAGGCTGGTCGACCGATATGCGCCCCGACGCTTCGCAGTACTGGGGTTCTGCCTCATGGCCACGGGCGTGGCCGCGTTGGTGTTCTCCATGCGACCCGAACGGCCTCTGTGGATGATGATCGGCGCGTTCGTGATCCTCGGGTTCGGAAACTCCTTCGTCTGGGCTCCGAACTCCACCACCACCCTTCGGGACCTGCCGCCCCAGTTCGCCGGTGCGGGCTCTGGAATGTACAACGCCACCCGGCAACTCGGCGCCGTCACCGGAGCCGCCGTCATCGCCGCCGTTGTGCAAGCCCGCGTCGGCGTGGTCGGCCCCCAGGCCTTCGGGGACTCCCTGCTGCCCGCGGTAGTCATGCTGATTCTCGGCGCGGTGGCCTCCGGCATGGCTCGGTCAGAGGTCAGTCGGGGAGGCGAGTAGGCGTCAATAAAAAGGCTTCCAGTTCCGCCCGGCAGATCCGGCAGCGTGTCGCTACACTTTAAAGCATGCGTATTGCGACCTTGACCAGTGGTGGAGACTGCCCAGGATTGAACGCCGTCATCCGAGGCATCGTGCGGACAGCGGCCGAACAAGGCCATACCGTCGTCGGATTTGAAGACGGCTGGCAGGGACTACTGGAAGACCGTCGCGTGCAACTGTACGACGACGACTTCATCGACCGGATCCTGCGACGCGGCGGCACGATCCTCGGTACCGGACGCCTACACCCCAACGACTTCATGGCCGGCATCGATCGCGTGAAAGCCAACCTCGCGGACGCGGGCATCGACGCCCTAATTCCCATCGGCGGCGAAGGCACCCTGAAAGGCGCACGCTTCCTGCACGACAACGGCGTGCCAGTAATCGGCGTGCCGAAAACCATTGACAACGACGTCAACGGCACCGACTACACCTTCGGCTTTGACACCGCCGTCGCCGTAGCCACCGACGCCATCGACCGCCTGCACACCACCGCCGAATCACACGACCGCGTGATGATCGTGGAAGTCATGGGCCGCCACGTCGGCTGGATTGCGCTGCACGCGGGCATGGCCGGAGGTGCGCACGAGATCCTGATTCCGGAATTCCCCTTCGACATCGATGACGTCTGCCGCCGCATGGCTCGTCGATTCCAGCTGGGGGAGAAGTACGGCATCATTGTCGTGGCCGAGGGGGCGTTGCCGAAGGAAGGAACCCTCGACGTTGCCGAACGCGAAGTAGACCAGTTCGGCCACGAGAAGTTCCAGAACATGTCCGCGCTGATCGCCAAGGAGATTGAAAACCGACTGGATACCGACGTGCGGTCGACCGTTCTGGGACACATCCAGCGCGGCGGAACCCCCACGGCGTTCGACCGAGTGCTGGCCACCCGGTTTGCCGTGAACGCCACCAAAGCCGCGATCAGGGGAGAATTCGGCAAGGTCGTTGCGCTCAAGGGTGGCAGCATCGAACTGATCGACTTTGAAGAGGCCGTCGGTACTTTGAAGGAAGTACCAGAGAAGCGCTACGCCACCGCGCGCTCGCTCTTCGGCTAGCGGACGCCGCGCGGGCATGGCACGCTGACACCAGCGCGCAGGAACGTCGGCGCGCAGGAACGTCGGCGCGCAGTCGCGAGTCGAGCCGGCGGTTCGGATCTGGCCCCGATGTAGCTCAGATGCAGCTGCGTATGTCGAGCCGTGCGCGGTATATCGAGCCGTGTGCGGTATGACGGCGCGCTGGAACTGCACACTGGGGAGAGGCTGTCAAGGGGGAAATGATTTGCCTGTGGAAAACGCCCTCGGGGAGGGCGAGTTATCCACAGGCAGTCGTACGGGGCGAGGCGGGATTCTTGCCGATGGTCTAGCGTCCGAGGCATGGAAAAACTACAGCAGCTCGCGGAGCTTCAGCGCCAAGTGGCCGACGCGCAGCGCCACGGCGTGGAGCTGCTGACCGAAGCATTCGGAACCCCCGCCGAGCAGCTGCCACTGGACCGGGAACTTGCCCGGAGCGTGGCGCGGGCTGCCGAACACTTTTCCGGGGCGGCGTACTCGAGGTACAAGAAGCGAGCCCTGGAGGCCGCGCGGCGCAACGGACACGGGCTGGACGTGCTGATACTCATCGCTGAGCGGGCGCGGATGCTGGGGATCAAACAGCGCTACGTATTCACCGAAGCGCTCTGCAACACAGCGGGTGACTACGCGGCGATCTCCCGCCGGGCAACGCAACTGCGGCGTGAAATGCAAGGCCCCCGGATTCCCGCCGACGGGGGACGTCGGATCATGCACGGGAAGAAAGCGACCATTCAGTTCACCGGCCCGTCGCACCGCATGTCGGAAATTTGGGAATCCGCGCGCACCGATCCACTTGCTTGGCTGACAGAGAATCGCACCATCCAGCGCAGCACGCTGACCACCAACGTTGTCGTCAGTTTGGATGACTACATGCAGGTGCTCGGTGGCCACGGGGACGAGATTGAACTGCAAGCTACCAACGGCGCCGTCCTCACGGGCGCGGAGTATGTCGCCCGCCGGCTCGAGGAAGCTGGCATCCAAGTTGCCCGCGCTGACAGTGCCTGCGCCGACAGTGCCCGCGCCGACCGTGCCAGCGCCGACCGTGCCCGCGCCGCTCAGCCTCCTTCTGGTGCAGCCAGCACTGCAGGTCCGACCGGCACGGGCGCAGCCGGCGCCCGCGCCGACCGTGCCAGCGCCGACCGTGCCCGCGCCGCTCAGCCTCCTTCTGGTGCAGCCAGTACTGCAGGCCCGACCGGCACGGGCGTAGCCGGCGCCCGCGCCGACGGTGCGGCTTCAGAAACTGTCGCGGGGCCTGAGGCTTCCGGGGCAGATGTGGTTGCCGCGGGCGTGGGCGGCACAGGGCTGAAAGATGGAGACTACATCACCCTGATATCTCCAGAGCAAGGGCCGGTGAACTTGTACAGGGTGAGGCGGTTGGCGTCCAGAAAACAACGCCGCATGCTCGAAGCCGAGACGACGCGCTGCAGCTGGCCAGGGTGCGGGCGTCCGGCGAATGAATGCCAAGTCCACCACCTGCAGGAATTTGCCAAAGGAGGGGAAACGAACCCCGAAAACATGGCACTACTATGCGCGTACCACAACGGAGTAAACGGGCAACACGGACGCGGGCGGATGGCGCGCGTCAGCGGGCGCGTCACGTGGCTGCCACCGGGGTGACCCTAACGACACAAGGTGGCGGGGACGTATTAAGATGGCTGGCATGACTGCGCCTGTCTACGATTACTCCGATGATGTGATGGACTTCGACGAAGTGCTGGAGCGCTTCGACCCAGTGATGGGCATGGAAGTTCACGTCGAACTCGCCACGAAGACGAAGATGTTCTCCACGTCCTCCGCGGAATTCGGCGACGCACCAAACAGCAACGTCGACCCATGCAGCCTCGGCCTGCCGGGCGCGCTGCCCGTCGTAAACAAGCTGGGCGTGGAATGGGCCATCAAGATCGGCCTGGCGCTGAACTGCGAGATTGCTCCGAAGTCCCGCTTCGCACGCAAGAACTACTTCTACCCGGACCAGCCGAAGAACTACCAGATCTCCCAATACGACGAGCCCATCGCCTACGACGGATACCTGGACGTCGTCCTGGAAGACGGCACCGAATGGCGCGTAGAAATTGAGCGCGCGCACATGGAAGAAGACACCGGCAAGCTGACCCACCTCGGCGGCGCCGACGGCCGCATCCACGGCGCCACCGCATCCCTCGTGGACTGCAACCGCGCAGGCGTGCCACTGATCGAAATCGTGACCAAACCGATCGAAGGCGCCGGTGAACGCGCTCCGGAAGTTGCGAAGGCATACGTCTCCGCACTGCGCGACCTCGTCAAGGCGCTTGGCGTATCCGACGCGCGCATGGACCAAGGCTCCATGCGCGTGGACTCCAACCTGTCGCTGCGCCCCGTCGGCACCACCGAATACGGCACGCGCACCGAAACGAAGAACATCAACTCCCTGAAGTCCGTCGAACAAGCCGTGCGCTTTGAAATGCAGCGCCAGGCAGCGTGCCTCGTCAACGACGTGGAGATCGTTCAGGAAACCCGCCACTACCAGGAAACCGACGGCACCACCTCCAAGGGTCGCCCCAAGGAAACCATGGCGGACTACCGCTACTTCAACGACCCGGACCTGCCACCCGTACTGGCACCCGCCGAGTGGGTCGAAGAAATCCGCGCCACCCTGCCGGAAATGCCATGGATCCGCCGCGCCCGCATCCAGAAGGAGTGGGGGCTGAAGGACGAGGAAATGCGCGACCTCGTCAACGCCGGTGCCCTCGACCTCGTCATCGACACCGTCGAAGCAGGCGCCAAGCCCGATGAGGCTCGCTCCTGGTGGGTTTCCTACCTCGCTGGCAAGGCAAATGAACAAGGCGTGGAACTTGCCGGGCTCGACATCACGCCGGCTCAGGTGGCGCGGGTGGCGTCACTAGTAAACGACGGCAAGCTAACCACCAAGCTTGCACGTCAGGCCGTCGACGGAGTGCTGGCCGGGGAAGGCGACGTCGACGATGTCGTCGCCGCCCGAGGCCTGGAAGTTGTACGCGATGACAGTGCCATCGAAGCAGCCGTCGACGAGGCCCTGGCTGCAAACCCGGACATCGTCGAAAAGTACCGCGCAGGAAACAAGAAGGTAACCGGCGCAATTGTCGGCGCCGTCATGAAGGCCACGAAGGGCAAAGCAGACCCCGCGCAGGTTAACCAGCTGATCGCTAAGAAGCTCAGCTAGCGGCGCGTCGGCGGCCAAGGTGCCGTCGGCGGCCGCTCTGGCCGGGGCATAGTCGATGGAGTACGCCATCTGTGACATGCCGAGCGACCTCCCGCGCAAATCGTGCTGGTCAGAATAGTCTGGGTTGTGTGAGTAACAACGCAAAGCCCAACAGCCCTAGGCCCGATCGATTCCGTAGACCTAGCCCAGACGACGCTTTGTTCGACAACTCGGCGGACGAGCTGGCCGATGACATGAACAATGACATCGACGTACCGGTCTACCGCCGCGACGCGCGCGCCGACGCCGACGAAAAGCCCCAGCCCAAGGAGGCCTCGACGGGAGCGACGAAGATCGCTAAGCCCGCCGACGTGGACGCCCCTAAGCCCGCCGAGAATTCCGCTGAGAATTCCGCCGAGGCTGAGGCGACTGCGCCCGCGGACGCGTCCGCTCCGGAGGCGAACGCCAACGTGGGAGATTCTGACGAAGCCACGGAGAAGCCGGCTAAGCGAGATGTATACGCGATGTTGGGGAGGGCTCGCCCTCAGCGCATCGAGGGCCGTTCGCCCGATGCTGCGCCGACTCGAACTGATGACGCCAACACGGATCACCCGGAAACCGACAGCGCTTCGGATGTCGATCTGACCAAGCTGGACGGCTCCGAGGCCTCGTCCGGCTCCGGCACGGCAGCTGCCGCCGGAGCGAGCGCCGCAGCTGGCGCTGGAGCGAGCGCCGCAGCGGGGGCTGGCCTGGGCGCGACCACTGCGGGCGGAAGCTCCTCGGCCAAGGGGGACGAAGACCGCTGGGGCAAGGTCGACGACGCTGAAACTTCGGAGTTTAGGAACGCGGGCGCGAACGTCGGCGAGCGGGAGATCCCCGCCAACGCGGCAGGCGGCGCTGCTAGCGCGGGCGCTGGCGTTACTGGGGCGGGTGTGCCTGGTGGCGCTCAAGGTGCTGATGTTACGACGAACGCGGGCGCGAACGTCGGCGAGCGGGAGAACCCCGCCGACGCGGCGGTCGGCGCGGGCGCTGGCGTTACTGGGGCGGGTGTGCCTGGTGACGCTCAAGGTGCGGATGTTACGAGGAACCCAGGCGGCGATGAGACGACCGGCGCGGGCGCGAACGTCGGCGAGCGGGAGATCCCCGCCAACGCGGCAGGCGGCGCGGGCGCTGCTAGCGCGGCGGGCGCTGGCGTTACTGGGGCGGGTGTGCCTGGTGGCGCTCAAGGTGCGGATGTTACGACGAACGCGGGCGCAGTGGACTCCCAATCCGTTGCGAAGCGTGGAACCACAAGCTTCGGACTCTTCCTGCTGCGCGTCGTGCTGGGCGCGTACCTCCTGGTACGCGGCCTGCAGACTCTGTTCGCCTTCGGCGGAGACCCCGGGCTGGAGGTATTCCAAGGCCAGCTGGAAAACTACAACTTCACTGACATCCTCGCGATCGGCATTCCGGTGGCGGAGATCGTCGCCGGTGGCCTGCTGCTACTCGGCCTGCTCACGCCATTCGGCGCGGCAGTCGCTACGGTCGTCGCTGGCTTTATGACGTTCCATAACCTCAATGGATTCCAAGGATCCCTCTGGCCATACGGCCTGAACCCTTACGTCCAATTGTGGGCGGCGCTGACGGTGGCGTCGATAAGTATCATTTTCGTCGGCCCCGGCCGGATCAGCCTCGATCGCAGCAGAGGCTGGGCAACCCGCCCGCTGGCCTCGGCGTGGATCTTCTTCGTCGTCTCAGCAGCGGCGACAGCCGGCTTGTGGCTCGGTGTCGGCGGAGGCAACCCCTTCAACTAGCTGAAGTTAGCTGGCTGCGCTCCGCTAGAACCCGCCCCGTTGCGGTGTCCGTTTCGGCCACTGCGGCGGGACTTCCGTCTGCCACGACCCGGCCACCGCGCGCACCAGCGCCTGGGCCCATCTCAATGAGCCGGTCGGTCTGCGCGACAACTCGCATGTCGTGCTCGACAACTACCACCGTGTTTCCACTGTCGACCAGCCGCTGGAGCTCTGTGACCAACAGATCAACGTCCGCAGGGTGCAGCCCGGTGGTTGGCTCGTCCATGAGGTACACAGTGTGACCACGCTGCGCGCGCTGCAGCTCAGTGGCCAGCTTGATGCGCTGAGCTTCTCCGCCGGACAGTTCCGTCGCCGGCTGGCCGAGTCGCAAATAATCCAACCCCACGGCCGACAACGCCTGCAGTGCCCGTGCGATGGCTGCTTCGTCGGCGAAGACTTCCCGCGCTTCGGCAACGGTTAATCCCAGCACGTCCGCGATCGTCCGGCCGTTCCACGTCACGGCCAGCGTTTCAGCGTTGTAGCGTGCTCCGTGACAGTCTGGGCAGGGAGTGTAGCTGCCGGGCAGGAATACCAGCTCGACTTCGATTTGTCCTTCGCCGCTGCAGGTTGGGCAGCGTCCTTGGGTGACGTTGTACGAGAATCGCGAAACGGTCCACCCGCGCTGCTTGGCGGCGTCGGTTTGGGCGAAGATTTTGCGCACCTTGTCAAACAGCCCGGTGTACGTCGCCAGGCAGGACCGAGGAGTCCGTCCGATGGGCTTCTGCGAGATCTGCACCAGCCGGTCGATGGTTTTGTCTGCGCTGAGTGTGGCGCTGGGGTTTGGGCTTGCGATTTCGGTTTGTGCTGGGTTCGTTACCGGATTCTTACCTTTGGACGCCACGTCTCCGTCGTTAACCGCCGTCTTCACCTGTTCGCTTAGTGTGTCGGCCAGCACGTGCAGGAGGGTGGACTTGCCGGAGCCGGAGACGCCCGTAATAGCGGTGAATGCGCCGAGGCCGAAGTCTACGTTGAGGCTGTTCAGGGTGCGTTCGTTGATGTCAGTGAGGCGGAGTTTGCCGGAGGGGATGCGGGCGTCCGCGTCGCTGACCAGTTTCAGCGGCCCGGCGGCGAGTGCCCGCCCGGTCGGGGAATCCAGCTCCGCTAGCCCGGCGCTTCCGCCGGCGCCGCGGGACTCTGCGGCCGGGGTGGGATTTGCGGCCGGGTTAGGGTTTGCGGCTGGGCTGGGTTTTGCGGCTGGGCTGGGTTTTGCGGCCGGGCTGGGGTTTGCGGCCGGGTTAGGGTTTGCGGCCGGGTTGGGGCGTTCGGCGGCGTAGGGGTTTGCGGCCGGGCCGGAGTAGAGGATCTCGCCGCCGAGTTCGCCCGCTCCCGGGCCGACGTCGACAATCCAGTCGGCCTCCGCCACCAGGTGCATGTCGTGCTCGACCAGCAGGACGCTATTGCCCGCGTCCAGGAACCCCCGGATCAGCTTCATCACCGCGCGGCGCTCCTCGGGATGCAGACCCGCGGACGGCTCGTCCAAAACGTATGCCACGCCGAAAAGCCCCGACCGCAGCTGAGACGCCAACCGCAGCCGCTGCATCTCACCCGCCGACAGGGTAGCGGCTGCGCGGTCCAGGCTCAGATGCCCCAGGCCCAGATCCACCACTGATTCCAGAGTCGGAATCGCCTGGTCCAGCAGAATCCGCTCCGCCTCCGCCGCGGCGCTGGCCCGCTCCGCCTCCGCCGCGGCGCTGGCCCGCTCCGACACCGCGCCGACGGACGTTGCCGGCGCTGTTGAGGCGCGGCGGGCAGCGAAACGCTTGAGAACGTCCTCCAAGGGAAGCGCCCCAAGGCTATCGATGGGAAGACCGAGGTATTCCACGGAGAGGGCGTCGACAATCAGTCGACGGCCGGCGCACACCCCACAGCGGGACGACCTCATAAACGACAACACACGCTTCCGCGTGGAATCGGAGCCGGTCTCCGCCAGAGTCTTCCGCAAATAAGAGGCCACCGAACGCCAGGTGCCCTCATATGTCCGCTGGATCTGATCCGCACCCCGGTGAGGGTGAATAGTCACCACCGGACGCTCGTCCGTGAAGAGGATCCACTCCCGGTCGGCCTGGGGGATATCCTTCCACGGAACATCCATAGGGAAACCGAGCTCCGCGACAATGTCGTGGAAATTCTTCCCCAGCCACGCGCCGGGCCACGCGGCAATGGCGCCCTCGTCGATGGAAAGCGACGGATCCGGAACCATGGTCTCTTCCGTCGGCTCATGGACGACTCCCGTGCCTTGGCACTCTGGGCACATTCCCGCGGTCGTATTAGGGGAGAAGCAGTCCGAGGCCAAGCGGCCTCCGTGGCGTTTTCGAACTTCCGCCGGGTATTCGCCGCAGCGGGAAAACAACAGGCGGACGGTGTTCGACAGGTTCGACACCGTCCCCACCGTCGACCGAGCTCCGCCCGCCCGCGCGCCTTGTTCCAGAGCTACCGTCGGCGGCAACCCGTCGACGGATCCCACGCGCGGGTCCACTGCTCCGCCGATCAGGCGGCGGGCAAAAGGCGCGACGGATTCCAGGTACCGCCGCTGAGCCTCTCCGTGCAAAGTGCCGAATGCCAGCGACGATTTCCCTGATCCCGACACGCCTGTCACTGCTACTAGCGCGTTGCGGGGGAGTTCGACGTCCTGGTGTTTGAGGTTGCGAAGGTGGGCGTCGCGAACGCGGATCATCCCAGCGCCAGCGCCGCGCACGTCAGCGCCATGCGTATCAGCCCTTTCGCGGTCGCGGTTATTGCTATGGACGCCACCCGCCGCGGATACCGCCTGACGGGTCGCCTGGGCCTGAGAATTTGAATCGCGCATGCCCTCCACCCTACGGACGGCGCGGCGGGCGTCGAGTTCGACACTTCAGCGTTGGCGCGGCGGGGGTTGTCCGCGAATAAGGCGAACTCGTCACCGACAACGGACTCGTATTCACCGCCCACCTAGCCCACGGAATACGGACACCGCATGAGGTCTACACCACCGATCCTAAAACCGAACCCAACGGCTAACCGGAAGAGCAATGGCGTGTCCGCAAAGATGCCGTTACCCCAAACGGCAAGAGGCAACCGTCCGCTGCGCAAGCAGGCTCTACCAACTCGGCATCGGGCGAAAATACACCGGCGAAGCCATCCGCATGGTCATCACTGAGCACTTCATCGACGCGTCCCGCAATTGCCAAAAACCTTATTGGAAGAAAGGCCAGCTACCCCTTGCATACAGGCGAAACTGGCGCCTCGGAAAAGGAATACCGAGACGCCAGTTTGTCCACCATGTTTGTCCGCCATGATTGTCCACCAAGGCGCGACTGAAGTGTCCACGATGCCGCGACTGGATGTGGTCGAGGCGGAAAGGGTGGAGGCGGAAAGGATGGAGGAGGCTGAGCTACTTCACTTCGCGGACGGCTCCGCGGTCGGCGGAGGTTGCCATCGCGGCATATGCACGCAGCGCCTTGGTGACCTTGCGCTGGCGGGTGGTGGGAGTCCAAGGCTTGTCGGAGGCCTCCATCTCGGCGCGGCGGCGCGCGATCTCCTCGTCGGAGACGTTCAGCTGCAGGAGCCGCTCGTGCACGTCGATAGTGATCGGGTCACCGTCGCGAACCAGGCCGATCAGGCCGCCGTGCGCGGCTTCGGGGGAGATGTGGCCGACGGACAGGCCGGACGTACCGCCGGAGAATCGCCCGTCGGTGATCAGAGCACACTCCTTGCCCAGCCCGGCGCCCTTGAGGAACGCGGTCGGGTGCAGCATTTCCTGCATTCCCGGCCCGCCGGCGGGGCCTTCGTAGCGTACGACTACAACGTGACCCGGCTTGACCTTCTTGTCCAGGATCACGCGCACGGCTTCCTCTTGGGATTCGACGACCAGTGCAGTGCCTTCGAAGTGCCAGATCGACGGATCAACGCCAGCGGACTTGATCACGGCACCGTCCTCAGCGAGGTTGCCGCGGAGGATAACCAGGCCGCCGTCGGCGGTGTACGCGTGCTCTACATCGCGGATGACGCCACCTTCCGCGTCGGTATCCAGGCTGGACCAGCGGTTCTCAGTGCTGAACGGCTCGGTCGTGCGGACTCCACCGGGGGCAGCGTGGAACAACTCGATGGCCTCCTCCGTGGCAGCGCCGGAGCGGATATCCCAGGCCAGCAGCCATTCCTTCAGCGTGGCGGAGTGAACGGAGTGTACGCCTTCGTTCAGCTTGCCTGCGCGGTAGAGCTCGCCGAGGATCGCGGGAATGCCACCTCCGCGGTGGACGTCTTCCATGTGGTAGTCGGAGTTCGGGGAGACCTTCGACAGGCACGGAACCTCCCGTGACAGCTGGTCGATCGAGTGCAGGTTGAAGTCGACTTCGCCCTCCTGGGCAGCTGCGAGGATGTGCAGCACGGTGTTGGAAGATCCACCCATTGCCATGTCCAGCGCCATGGCGTTTTCAAAGGCCTCGCGGGTGGCGATGTTGCGCGGCAGGACGGAGGCATCCCCCTCGCCGTAGTAGCGGCGGCACAGTTCGACGATGGTGGTGCCAGCCTTGGTGAACAGGTCGCGTCGTTTGGCGTGAGTCGCCAAGGTGGAACCATTGCCCGGCAGCGACAGGCCCAGCGCCTCGGTCAGGCAGTTCATCGAGTTGGCGGTGAACATGCCGGAGCAGGAGCCGCATGTCGGGCAGGCGGCGGACTCAACTTCCAACAGCGACTGTGCGTCGACCTTGTCCGACGCGGAGGCGGAGATAGCGGTAATGAGGTCCGTCGGAGCCTGCACGACACCGTCGACTGCCACCGCCTTGCCAGCCTCCATCGGCCCGCCGGATACGAACACCACCGGAATGTTCAGACGCATGGCGGCATTCAGCATGCCGGGCGTGATCTTATCGCAGTTGGAGATACACACCAGCGCATCGGCTGCGTGGCCGTTGACCATGTACTCGACGGCGTCAGAAATAACTTCGCGGCTAGGCAACGAGTAGAGCATGCCCGCGTGCCCCATAGCAATGCCATCGTCAACGGCAATGGTGTTGAATTCGCGGGGAACGCCGCCGGCTTCGCGGACGGCGTCGGCGACGATGTCTCCGACGTCCTTGAGGTGCACGTGGCCCGGTACAAACTGCGTGTAGGAGTTCGCGATAGCGATGATGGGCTTTTCGAAGTCCTTGTCCGTCATGCCTGTCGCACGCCACAGGGCGCGGGCGCCGGCGGCGTTGCGGCCTTGGGTGGTGACACTGGATCGCAAGGGGATGGCGTTCATGCTGTTCTCGGTTCTCTTCTCGTCGTCTTTGAGTGTGGGGTCTCTGAGTGTGGGATCTCTGAGTGTGGGGTTTGTGTGTGGAGTCTTTGTTCGTGGAGGTTGCTATCTAGCTTTCGTGGCCGTGCATTTGCTGCGCTGCCCGGTTGCTGCGCTGCCCGGTTGGCGAGTGCCGCCCGGTTGGCTGCGTCGCCCGGTTGGCTGCGTCGCCCGGTTAGTTCTGTGCGTCGGGGGCGCCTTCTTTCCCGTTGGCTGCTCCTGGCTTCGCGTGGCTACTTTCGGCACCAGCGTCGACTCCCGCTTCGCGGCGGCGCTGCTTTTCGTATTCCTTGTACTCGTCTTTGTCCATGAGTACGGCGTAGCCGTCCTTGTTCACGACCTGCACCTTGTCATCGGTGGCTGTGCGTGCCGGGGTCACCGGATCGGGGATACGGCCGCCACTTGCGGAGCTCAAGCTCGCCAGGGAATTGAAGGTCACGCCCGGCAGCCAGAAGCTGTTTTCCTGGTTATCTACTGCGTAGGCGCGTCCGGCTCGGTTGAAGCGGAGTGCGCGGAAGTCTTCCCACTGCATGGTTTTGCCTGCGCGGAAGAGGTAGCGCGTGGTGATGGCTTTGGTCGTCACGGTGGTGCGTACTCGCAAAGTCCACACAATAAACACTAGCGGCACCAGCGGAACCCAGAAAAACCAGGCGACCTTATAGCCGGTGAAAAGCAGGCAGATCAGGAACATAATGATCCCGCCGAGGATGTGTTCGCGGCTGGGGTGGAAAACCTTCGAGCTCATGTCTGTCATTTAATCAGTCGCGCGTTGCATTGGTTGCATTGGTTGCATTGGGCGCGCCCAGGGCGTGTAGATGGGTAATAGACGCGGGGGAGTCAAAAGCGTCGATGCCTGAATCATACGGCTCGTTCGAAACATTATTCTGAGCGCCGCCGCCCGCGGCGCCCGCATTTCCGCCCGCGCCACTGTTCCCGCCTGCAGCGCCACCCGCGGCGCCGTTGGAATTTGCGCCTCCGTTGCCGGCTCCACCGTTGGTGCCTGCGCCACCATTGCCGCCGGCCCCACCATTGCCGCCGGCGCCACCGCTGGCGGATCCGTCGCTGGGGTTGTTGCCAGGGGAGTTGCTGTCTCCGTCGGACGGGTTCTGATTGCTTTGGCCGCCCTGGTCGTTCAGAGAAGAATCGCTGCCCTGAGCGGGGGACTGCTCGCTGCCAGTGGGGGACTGTTCCCCGTTGGAAGGAGACTGTTCGCCGTCGGTCGGCTGCTGCTTGTCGGAGGATTGCTGCTCTGATGTCCCGTTGGTTCCCGTCGGCTGATTCTCGTCGGATTCCTTCTTGTTGGTGGTTGCACTGTTGGCCGGGCGGTCGCGCCAGTAGTCAGGGGAGAGCCAGCCGGCGTCGCGTCCATCCGGGTTCGATGACGCCAACGCCAGGCCACCGACCACCATCAGTGCAATGATCAGGCCGGTCGTCGACGGGCGGGTGCGTCCGCCGACGCTCATGATCCTCTTGAACCGGGAGGAGTGCTCTTCGTCACGCCAGAATCCCCGGCTGTCGTTTTGCTCTGAATCGTCCGCGTTCTTTTCTGTGCCAGTGTCCGTGCCAGCGCCAGTGGCAGTGCCATTGGCGGCGCCGGTGGCAGCAGAAGCAGAGTCGACGCTGTCAGTAGCGCCCGCGTCCGGAGCGGTGGCGACTGCGGTGGCGGTGGCGTTGGCGCTGGTGGGGGCGCCGGCGGATCGGCGGCGGATGGTTCCGTCGCTGTCCAATGGAGCCGTTCCCGGACCATCGTCTTTCGACGCCGGGTGGGTCGGACTGTACGCTTCCGCAGAGCTGGCAGTGGAGTCGCTCTGGGAGTTCGCATCCTCTCCGCCGGCAGCGGTTTTCCCCGCGGCGGCGGCCGCTGCGTCACTTGCGGCGGCCGCTGGCGCGGTGCCAGTCGCGGGTGCGGGGGCTGCGTTGCTGGCCGCGGCCGCTGGCTCGGCGTTGGCCGCGGCGGTGTGCCCGCCATGTGGCGCGTGCCCAGACGTCGGGCGGGGGTGCTGGGCGGGCATGACCTCCGTAGGCGCCAGCGCGGACTCCGCGGCCATCGCCTTGATGGCATTGCGGGAGGCGGAGGTGTGGGCGTCGGCGTCCGTACCAGCGCGAAAGACCCGCGGCATGTCGTAACGATCCCAGAAAACATTCACCAGAGCCGAGCGCAATACGCGTTCCACAGCCCACTGGCGCGCCGGGTTCACCACGACCATCACTCGGAAATTAACTTGCCAGGACTGGCCCGCCGCCGTAGGAGCGACAATGTCCGTTGCAGGCAGAACTTCCAGTTCGCCAGTCACATCTTCCGCGATCGTCGGATCCCGGAGCGCTTCCGCAGCCGTAGCCTCCACGCGATCCGTCAACTGAGCCATCGACTCGCCCGGCTGCAACGGCACAGCCAAATCCACCACCGCACGAGACCAATCCTGCGAATAGTTTGTAATCACGCCCGCGGAACCATTCGGAATCATCACGACCTCTCCCGACGCAGTACGAATCTTCGTTGCGCGCAACGTCAGTGCGACGACGGTGCCGGAAATGTTGCTCGACGTGCCGTCGAAAGCGACGAAATCTCCCACGCCGAACTGGCGCTCCGAAATGATGAAGAACCCCGCCAGGAAATCCCCAATCACGTTCTGCGCGCCGAAACCAATAGCCGCCGAGACAACCGTCGCCGGCAACGCCGCCCCCATCGCGGGCACGCCCAGGTTCGTCAGCCCCAGCATGATGATCGCGAAGTAGGCAATCGCCTGCACCACGTACACCAACGCGCCGACTAGAGCGAGGCGGGACTTTGTTGCCTCTTCTCCACGATCGAATCGACCACTGACGATGCGAATCGCCAAACGCCCGACACGGGGGATCAGAATTGCGATAATGATCAGTGCACTCAAGGGAATGCCGTGGGCGACCAGCCATTCCCAGAGTTGAAATGCATAGAACTTCAACATGCTTTCCCACCGTAGTCACGGAAGCTGTTTGTTAGCTGCCAGTTCGGAAGCTGCGGATAGAATTCAGCCGAATTCAGCCGAATTCGGCGAAAGCTCGCCGGGGTTTAGCGGCGCTCTGTCTGGATTCTGTTGGAGTTCGAATGCTGTGTTCAGGTTTGCGGGCACGGGCGCGAGACGCGGGCGCGAGCGCAGACGCGGGAGCGAGACGCGGGGGCAGACGCGAGCGCAGAGCGCAGACGCGGGAGCAGCCGCGGGGAGTGGCACGGGCGCAGCCGTGGGCGCGGGGTGGAAAGCGTGGGGCGTGGCACGGGGTGGAGAGCGCCGGCGGGCGCGGGGAAGTACAGGTCGCGGGGAGTTTTGGGCGTCCATTAGGTGAGAATACCTCGCCACAGTTTGGGAAACATCTGGTCAAACGCTTGACGCATCGAGGAAAAGTAGCTACATTTAGAGCTATGAAATCCACGGAACTAGTACGAGTACTCATTACCGAGGGGCGCCACTAGCCACCTCGTCGAGCTCGATACGGCGCCCCCAACAACCGACGGCAACGTCGGGTGCTTGGGGGCTTTTGTTGTGTGGAGGACATGCACCCAAACCGAAAAAGCGATTCCATACCGAAGATTTTCGGCCCATCGCTTCCCGGTGACGCTAGCTCGCTGAAGTGTGTGCGCTTCGATACGGCGCGAAAGCTGCGGCACGGCGCACGCCGCGGCACGGCGCACGCCGCGGCACGGCGAACGCTGCGGCGCAGCGCGTAGCGCGGCTAGCGGCCGGGGAGCGGGGGCAAAGAATTGAAGGCAGGACGGACTCAAGGAGCGAAGGACAACGTGACACACACATCACGCTCGCAACCCAGCCCCGCCAGCTTGGCGAAGAACTCCCGCGGCAAGCGGCCAGAGCGAATTAACGGCGCCCAGGCCGTGGTCCGCTCCCTAGAAGAGCTAGGCACCGACGTAGTATTCGGCCTGCCCGGAGGCGCTGTGCTGCCGCTCTACGAGGCGCTGTACGACTCCGAGAAGCTGAACCACATCCTCGTCCGCCACGAGCAGGGCGCAGGCCACGCCGCCACCGGCTACGCGCAGGCGACCGGCCGCGTGGGCGTGTGCATCGCAACGTCCGGTCCGGGTGCGACGAACCTGGTGACCCCCATCGCTGACGCGAACATGGACTCGGTGCCTCTGGTCGCCATCACCGGCCAGGTCGGTAAGGGGCTTTTGGGTACTGACGCCTTCCAAGAGGCGGACATTCGCGGCGTCACTATGCCAATCACCAAGCACAACTTCATGGTGACCCGACCCGAAGACATCCCCGGTGCCATCGCCGAGGCCTTCCACGTGGCCTCCACCGGCCGCCCCGGCGCGGTGCTGGTGGATATCCCAAAGGATGTGCAAAACGCAGAGCTGGAATTCAACTGGCCGCCGAAGTACGAGCTGCCCGGTTATCGCCCAGTTACCAGCCCGCACCCGCGCCAGGTGGAGGAAGCTGTGCGCATGATCAGTGCAGCGAAGCGCCCGACGCTGTACGTCGGTGGTGGCGTGATCAAGGCGGAAGCACACGCAGAACTGCTGGAATTTGCAGAGGCTAACGACATCCCAGTTGTCACCACCCTCATGGCGTTGGGTAGCTTCCCGGCCTCCCACCCGCTGTACATGGGCATGCCTGGCATGCACGGAAGTGTCCCGGCAGTTGCTGCTCTGCAGCGCTCCGACCTGCTGATCACCATCGGCGCCCGCTTTGACGACCGCGTTACCGGCCACGTGGATAGTTTCGCGCCTGACGCGAAGGTCATCCACGCCGACATTGACCCGGCGGAGATCGGCAAGATCCGCGAAGCCAACGTGCCGATCGTTGGTGACGCGCGTGAGGTCCTGGCAGCACTCCAAAAGGCGATGAAGAACCTGGACCTGAAGAAGCCCACCACCGCCGGCTGGCTGAACTACCTGAACAAGCTGAAGCAGGACTTCCCCCGCGGCTACGACGAGCAGCCGAACGGCAAGCTCGCCCCGCAGTTCGTCATCGAGACACTGTCCAAGACCATCGGCCCGGACGCAATCTACGTTGCAGGCGTGGGTCAGCACCAGATGTGGGCAGCCCAGTTCGTGGACTACGAAAACCCCCGCACTTGGCTGAACTCCGGTGGCCTCGGCACGATGGGCTACTCCGTGCCCGCCGCCATGGGTGCAAAGGCCGGCAAGCCCGAGACTTCCGTCTGGGCCATCGACGGTGACGGCTGCTTCCAGATGACCAACCAGGAGCTCGTTACCTGCGCGGTGGAGAAGCTGCCGATCAAGGTTGCCCTCATCAACAACGGAAACTTGGGAATGGTCCGCCAGTGGCAGACGCTGTTCTACGACCAGCACTACTCCCACACCAACCTGAAGCCGGGGGAGACCTACCTGCCGGACTTCCTCATGTTGGCTGAGTCCATGGGTTGTGCGGCGTTCCGCGTCACAAAGCCAGAAGATGTAGAGCCGACGATCCGCAAGGCTGAAGCGATCAACGACCGACCCGTCGTGATCGACTTCATCGTCGGCGAGGACGCGCAGGTCTGGCCGATGGTCGCCGCCGGCACGTCCAACGAAGAAATCCAGTACGCACGCAACCTGCGGCCGCTGTTCGACGAGGAATCCTCGGCGGCGGAAGATCCCGCGGAGATCCACGAGGTCACCCTGGAAGGTGAGCAAGAGTAATGAACACGAATAAGTCGCAGGTCCACACCCTGTCCGTCCTGTGTGAAGACGTTGACGGCATCATTTCGCGCATCTCCGGCATGTTTACCCGCCGCGCGTTTAATATCCTGTCGATCAGCTCTGGTCGCACGGAGGTCGAGGGGATCAATCGCATCACCATCATCGTCGAGGGCGAGGATCACGTGGTGGAGCAGATCACGAAGCAGCTGAACAAGCTGATCCCCGTTATTAAGGTCACGCGCCACGACCCGGAGACCATCGTCTCCCGCGGCCTGATGATGGTGAAGGTCTCCGCTGACAACGCGAACCGCACCCAGGTGGTGGAGTCCGCGAAGCTGTTCCGCGCGCACGTGGTGGACGTCGGGCCGGAGTCAGTGATCATCGAGTGCACCGGCACGCCGTCGAAGCTGCAGGCTCTGCTGGACGTTTTGGAGCCGTTCGGGATTCGCGAGCTTGTTGAGGCGTCGCCGACTGCGATCAGTCGCGGTCCTCGCGCCATGTACCCGGCGAATCTCTAGGTTCTTTGGTGACGCCTTCAGCTTGCAGCCGGGTGGGCGTCACTACCTACAAAAGAGGGCAGCAGCCCCACAAGAGTTCACTATGTGGACGCCAAAGTCTCACCAAATGAAATAAACTCTGCTATAAAGGTAGACAGTCAACGAAAGGAAGCTCCCCATGGCAATTGATGTTTTTTACGACGACGACGCTGATCTGTCGATCATCCAGGGTCGCAAAGTAGCCATCATCGGCTACGGCTCCCAGGGCCACGCACACGCCCAGAACCTGCGCGAGTCCGGCGTGGAGGTCGTCATCGGTCTGCGTGAGGGCTCCAAGTCCCGCGCCAAGGCTGAGGAAGCCGGCTTCACCGTGAAGACCAACGCAGAGGCTGCGGAGTGGGCAGACGTGATCATGCTGCTGGCTCCAGACACCTCCCAGGCGAAGATCTTCACTGAGGATATCGAGCCGAACCTGAACGACGGCGACGCGCTGTTCTTCGGCCATGGCCTGAACATCCACTTCAAGCTGATCGAGCCGGCCGACAACATCATCATCGGCATGGTTGCGCCGAAGGGGCCAGGCCACCTGGTTCGCCGTCAGTTCGTCGACGGCAAGGGCGTTCCGTGCCTGATCGCCGTTGAGCAGGATCCGAAGAACAACGGCCGCGACCTGGCGCTGTCCTACGCAGCTGCCATCGGTGGTGCACGCGCCGGCGTGATCCCGACGACCTTCGAGGCGGAGACTGTTACCGACCTGTTCGGCGAGCAGGCTGTTCTGTGTGGTGGCACCGAGGAGCTGATCAAGACAGGCTTCGAGGTTTTGGTGGAGGCTGGCTACGAGCCGGAGATGGCTTACTTCGAGTGCCTGCACGAGATGAAGCTGATCGTGGACCTGATGTTCGAGGGCGGCATTGCCAACATGAACTACTCCGTGTCTGACACGGCTGAGTTTGGTGGCTACCTGTCCGGCCCGCGCGTCATTGACGCGGACACCAAGAAGCGCATGAAGGACATTCTGACCGACATTCAGGACGGCACCTTCACCAAGCGTCTGGTTGCCAACGTTGAGGGTGGCAACAAGGAGCTGGAGGAGCTGCGTGCTTCCTACAACGATCACCAGATCGAGAAAACCGGCGCTAAGCTGCGCGACCTGATGAGCTGGGTCAAGGTCGACGCTCGCGCCGAGACCGCCTAAAGCGGCCTGGTCACAACGGCCTGGCCGAAACTGCCCGACCGAAACTGCTCGGCCGAAACTGCTCGGCCGAAACTGCTCGGCTGAAGCGGCCTGCTTAAAGCGGTCTGGCTGAATAACTGAATGCTTTAGATTTCCAAGTTTATGGATTCTGAATTTGGAATCTGTTTAGCGGGGAGCCCATGTTCCGGCCGCCAATGGCGAGCCGTTCTGGCTCCCCGTCTTTGTTTTCAGTAAGTTGTCAATAAGGGATGTGGCTGCCTAAAGTGAGGGTATGAACGACCCCGCAAGCGCAGCTCAGCAACAACCACAGGACCGTGGTGGTGCCGACGTGCGCCGCCACGGTTCTGCGCGTTCCAGCGAGTCCGCGCCTGCGGCTGGCGGCGCGCCCGCGTCGACCGCTGGCAGCGCGCCCGCGCCCGCCGGCGTATCTGAGGGGGGCCATGCACATTCGCACGAATCCGGCCATGCACAGTCCCACGACTCTGGCCACGGGCATTCGCACGGGCATTCGCACTCCCACGCGCCGACGGATGCTCCGCTGCGCGCGCTGCTCATCGTGCTGGGCGTCACTGGCACAGTTTTCTTTGCAGAGCTGATCGGCGGTCTGATCACCGGCTCCGTCGCGTTGCTCGCCGATGCGATGCACATGCTTTCGGACGCCGCCGGCCTAATCATTGCGGTCGTCGCCATTTTCATCGGTCGCAGGGCCGCAACTGCGCAGGCGACCTTCGGCTATCGGCGGGTGGAGGTGCTCGCTGCGCTCGTCAATGCGGTCACCGTGTTGGGAATCTCCGCTTGGATCGTGGTCGAGGCGTTCCAGCGCCTCAGCGAGCCGGTGGAGATTATGGCCGGCCCGATGATGATCGTCGCGGTGATCGGCCTGCTAGCCAACATCATTTCCGCGTGGATCTTGAACCGCCAGCGGGAGCATTCCGTCAATGTCCAGGGTGCATTCCTGCACGTGCTGGCGGACATGTTGGGATCCGTCGCGGTGCTTGTGGCTGGCGGTGTGATTATCGTGACCGGCTGGCAATATGCCGACGTTATTGCTTCGCTGGTAATCGCTGCGCTGGTACTGCCGCGGGCTTGGCAGCTGATGATGCAGGCCCTACGCATTTTGCTCGAGCAAGCTCCTCCGGGGTATCAACCCGCTGAGATCGACGCTTTGCTGCGGCAGGTCGACAACGTGCTGGACGTGCACGACCTGCACTTGTGGTCGCTGGATGGCACAAGCGCTCTAGCCTCAGTACACCTTGTGGTTCCGGACGGCTGTGACCCAGCTTCGGTGCTGTGCGCGGCACAGCAGGAATTACAGGAGTGGGGGATTGCGCACGCCACCATTCAGGTGGAGCGTGCCGCACACGCAGGCCATGAGGGGCCGCAAAATGTCTGCTAAGGGCTCGGAAAACTGCTCACAATAGCGGGAAGTCTAGGATATAGGCTTACCTTGTTTAGGTAACCCTAAGTAGGGTAGTGTCTGGGGAATGATGAACTCTCGAAATTCCCGGCGCGGCTCCCTCCGGCGCGCCCTTGCCCTCATAGTCGCGACGATTCTAGGAGCCACAACTTTGGTTGCATGCGGTTCCGGTGGCACCAACGATAACGGCGCAAAAGATGGCGAGTTGCGGGTCGTTGCTCTGGACTGGCGCTATGAGGAAATCCTCGAGGCTCTGGGCGTAAAACCGGTAGGAATTGTTGAGATCGGCAAGTCATCCGGGCCGAAAACCCTGGAGGGCAAGCTCGAGGGCATCGAATCGGTCGGCCAGGCTAAGCAGCCAAACCTGGAGGTTATTCAGTCTCTTGAGCCCGATTTGATCCTCGCTAGCCCAACGCGTCAGGATTCGATCATGCCCCAGCTGGAGGAAATCGCGGAGACAAAGTCCTACAGCGACGCCAGCTACACCGACGTCCTCGATGCCATGGATGACATCGCAAAAAAGCTGGGCAAAGAAGACAAGGCAAAGGAGATCCGCGAGCGTATTGAAGGCAAAGTCTCAGAGGCAAAGAAGCTCGTTAAACCGGACACTCGTGCTGCACTGGTTGGATGGTCGAAGGGCACTCTCTATGCGTGGATCAAGGATTCCTTCGCAGGATCCCTTCTTTCTGACGCCGGCTACGTCTACGGCTACGACGGTTCCCGCACCGCGATCGAATCCAAGACTGACGTTGCTGAAATGACAGGCGATAAGCTCCCGGCGATGAAGCTGGATCGAATGTACTTGTACAACGACATTGAAGGCTTTAAGTCCAGCCCATACAAGGACGTGGTCAAGGACATCGTGGACGTGGAGCAGGACACGTGGTCCCGATCTCGAGGCCCACTGGCCGCAGAAGCAATGCTGGATCAGATCATCGAAACGGAAAACGCTCGTAAATAAACGCACCTTCGAGCGTCAGCGACCGAGGGAAGTGAAGTGCAAAGAGAGCTACAACCACGCCGTACAACGCAGTGGATCCTGCTGGCGCTGGGGTTGGCCGTTATTCTCGCGACGTGGGTTTGGCGCATGAGCAGCGTGGAGGTGCCGACTAACGCGCCAGAACTCGCGGGGGAGATGCACTCCGTCATGCGCGACCGGCTCTTGGCAGCGACGGTGATCGGCATGGCTTTGGGCGCGGCAGGCGTGCTGCTTCGCACGGCTACAGGCAACCCGCTGGCGGATCCGGAAATCACCGGCGTGAATTCCGGTGCGGCTTTCGGCGCTGTGCTGTGCACGACGATCACGGGATCTGTGTCGGGCGCAGCTGTGTTGCCGGGGGCGTTGTGTGGTGCAGCGCTTGGAGCTGCGATCACGGTAGGTATCGGGATGCGTGTGACGGTGGGGGATCCGACTGGTGCTCAGTCGGTGCAGCGGATGATTTTGCTCGGCATAGCCGTTTCTGCATTGTTCTCGGCGTGTACCGCGATCATTTTGGTCATCGATGAGGCTCAGCTTTCGACCGTGCTGTCGTGGCTTTCTGGCCGCTTGGGCGGGGTTCGTTTCCCGGACGTAGTGCCCTGCATTATTACTGTAGCGGTGGTTCTGCCGTTTACTATCGCTGCTGGTCGGGGACTGGATACGCTTTTTGCCGGTGACGCCCTCTCGTCCTCCGTCGGCGCGAACCCCCACCGACTGCGCATTGTGGCAGTTGTGGGCGCAGTGCTGTTGATCGCGCCGGCAGTTGCGGCTGCTGGCCCCATTGGTTTCCTTGGCCTATTGGCAGCGGTTGTGTCGCATCGAGTGGCAGGCCCGCGCCATCGGTTGAGCTTAGTGATTGCCCCCGTGGTGGGGGCGGCAGTTTTGCTGGTGGCGGATTCCGTTGCGCAGGCTCTGTGGGCGCCGGCGGAGACTCCAGTGGGCGTGGTTACTGCCATCACTGGCGTGCCGTTGCTGCTGTGGGGTATTAATCGGCTGCAACCGGGAGGTGTGCGTTGATGAAGCGCGGTTTGAATCGCAGAGGAATCCTCCGGAGTACCGTTTCCCAGCCCGGCACTGCGGCGCCGCAGAGTGACACTGTAGCGCCGCTGGGTGATACTGCGGCGCTGCAGGGTGATACTGCGGCGTCACAGGGTGATACCGCGGCGCCGCGTACTAGTGGCACCGGGGTTACCAGAGTTATAGCGGTGTATGCAGCGCTCCTGGCTTTGCTGGCGTTTGCGATCGTCCTGGGATTAAGTGTCGGTGCCGTCATGAAGCCCCCTGCAGAGACCATCCACGATCTCTTCACCGGCGACAAGCTCATTTGGCGCTATCGCATGCCTCGCGTGCTCGTGGGGATCTTCGCCGGTGCAGCGATGGCGGTCTCCGGCGCGTTGCTGCAGCTAGCCTTGCGTAATCCGCTGGCAGCCCCGGACACTGTGGGCGTCACCGCAGGAGGGGGCTTAGCGGCCGTGGCGGCTCTGTTGAGTGTCGGTTCCTTGCCCGCGCAGGCGCTAACCCCCGTGGCGTTCGTCGGTGCACTGGTGGGTGCAGGCCTGGTGCTGGTACTCGCAGGGAGGGGAGCAACGGATCCGGTACGGCTCACTCTCACAGGAGTGGCTGTCTCTGTTGGTTTGGGCGCGCTTACTCAGCTGCTACTGGTGAAAGCTGCCCCGGAAGCCGGCGCGGCAATGACGTGGCTCAAAGGTTCGCTTTACGCCCGCACTCTCGCAGATGCGCAAGTCGTAGGGCCCGTGGTGCTGGTGGTCATCGTGGTAGTCGTCGTGCTTTCGAGGCACTTGGACATGCTGGATCTGGACTCTTCTGCCATGGCGGGAGTGGGCGTCAGCGAGCGAACGTGGCGCACCGTGGCGGTGCTGTTCGCGATCCTGTTGGGAGCCGCCGCTGTGGCTGCGGCGGGTGTGTTGGGGTTTGCAGGATTAATTGTTCCGCATGCTGCGCGACTGCTGGTTGGCGGTGCTACCAGGCGTGTGTTGCCTGTGTCTGCGCTGGCTGGCGCGGGGTTGGTCGTCTTTTGTGACGCCCTTGGTCGCTGGGTATTTGCGCCTACTGAAATCCCCGCGGGTGCGTTGATCTCCGTTGTCGGCGCCCCGTATTTCATTTATCTTCTGCTGCGTATGTCCCGCAGCCCAGCGGGAGCCCCCGCAGTGCCCACGACAGATGAAAGGAACTCCCAATGAGTGAACCTGCCTTGCACGCCGAGGCCATCACGGTAGGCTACGGCGGCCCGGATGTCTTGCGAGATGTTTCCCTCCAGGTTCCGGAGGGGAAGATTACCGCCCTCATAGGCCCGAATGGCTGCGGAAAATCTACGCTACTGCGAGCGTTGGGGCGTCAACAACCAATCTCGCGGGGACAGGTTTACCTGGGCGATCGCTCCATCCACAAGATGAACGCGCGTGAGTTTGCCCGGCACGTCTCGTTTTTGCCACAACAGCCGGTTACCCCTGAGGGGGTGAGTGTGCGGGAAGTTATCGCGTACGGCCGGTACCCGTATACAGGTGCGTTTGCGTCGTTGGGAGCGGAAGACTACCGCGCGGTGGAGGAGGCTGCCGAGCGCGCCGGAGTGACCACTCTGCTGGATGTACCGGCGACGGATTTGTCCGGCGGGCAGCGGCAGCGTGTGTGGGTGGCGATGACTGTGGCTCAGCAGACCCCCGTGTTGCTGCTCGACGAGCCGACGACCTATTTGGACCCCGCGCACCAGATTGCAATTCTGGACTTGGTATGGGACCTCAATGCCGCCGGCCGGACTGTCGTGATGGTCGTGCATGACATGACGCACGCGGCCCGCTTCGCCGACACGATCGTCGCTATGCGTGATGGCCAGGTGCTGGCGGCGGGGGATACGGAAGACGTCATGTCTGCGCCGCTCGTTGAGGAGCTCTTCGGGATTTCCTGCCTGGAGGTGCAGGATCCGGAGACGGGACGAGTGCTGCCGATTCCATACCGCTAGCCCCGGCGCGGCAACGTGACACAGCAGCGCAAACCCGTATTGCATTTCAGCGTTACAGCACTTGAAACACCGTGTTGCTGAACAGTGCCACCCAATGGGGTGAGTGGGTTAGGAAGGGCGTGGGGTGTCGGCGAAGAGTCCCGTCGCCACGTAGCCCCACTTCGGGTGCTTCGCGATGCCGATTGCGGCGTATCGATGCTTCTCCCACATCAGCGCCTTGTAGTGCCCCTGCTCGCTGGCCGGGCCGTACTTCTCGTTGATCCACATATCAGCGAGCTCGCGGGGGTTCGGGCCTGCCGCGAGGTTCTCGCCCATGCGCCAGTAGTAGTAACCGCTCTTGTCATGGTCGAATGCGTTCTCTCGACCGAGTTTCTGGGAGTATGCGGTGGCTTCTCTGAACATCTGATCGTTCCAGATCAGCTCATTTAGCCCCTTTGCGCGGCGCTCGCGGTTGATCTTAGCGAGCATTTGCTTTCCCATCGCCTCGTAGCTGTTGTTCTGAGGCTGGGTGGTTCCGCCGTTGCCGGCGCCTGGGTTCCCGCTGTTATTGCCCCCGCCGAGAGAACCGGCGAGGCCTCCTTCGGCTAGTGCCTTGATCAGACCTCCGACAATCCCTGCAAGGATCGTGAAGCCGAAAAGGGTGGCGATGCCTTGTTGTACTTCCAGGGGGAGCGCTTTGAATAGCGGAGACGGTTCTGCTGCCTCAGCCTGCGGTGCGGCTAGAAGGCTTGAATTGTCAGGGGCAGCTACAGCACTGGTGGTCAGAGCCACTGCAGTTACCGACGCGACGAGCGCGCGACGAACATTGCGTTTGCGGTTGTTCTTCATGGGAAATGCTTTCTTGAAACGTCGAAAGGAACTGCTTTAGCTTAGCTGTTTTTAAGACACTTCTTAACCTTGCATAGATGTGTTGGTGTAGGTGGCGGGGGTAAAGATGGATCGACAGACCCTTAAATGAAAACGGATGTCAGTAACGTGTAGGGTGCTACGCATGAGACACATGCATAGCCATTCTCCCGACGACACAGCCGCCGACCATTCCTCGAGGCAGGGGAGCACGTCCGCGAGCGCAAGTGCCGCGTCCGCGCCTGAAAACGCGAGCGCCGTGCCCGCCAGTGCCGCGCCCGCGAGCGCTGTCACGCCCGTCACCGTGCTATCCGGCTTCCTCGGCTCGGGCAAAACGACGCTACTGAACGACCTGCTCGCCAATCGCGGGTGCCGCCGGATCGCAGTGATTGTTAACGACTTCTCGGAAATCAACATCGACGCCGCCCTCATCGCCGGCGAAGGTCACCTCACGCGCGGCGAGGACCGCTTCGTCGAGCTCACTAACGGCTGCATTTGCTGCACACTTCGTGAGGATCTGGTGGAATCCGTAGGCACACTCGCACGCAGCGGTGACTTCGACCATATCGTCATCGAATCCACCGGCATCTCCGAACCTATGCCCGTCGCCGCAACTTTCGAATGGCGCTGGGAGGACGGCACTCGCCTCGCGGACGTTGCGCCGATCGACACTATGGTTACTCTTGTTGACGCCGCCCAGTTCCTGCAGCAAATAGGGCAGAAGAAGCTGCTCACAGAGGCGGACCTGCAGGCAACTGAAGAGGATGAACGCACTATCGCAGATCTGCTGGTCGACCAGGTCGAGTTCGCGGACGTCATCTACGTCACCAAGGCGGACCTCGTCAGCGAGGAACGCTACCGCGCGACGGTCGCGCTGTTGCGCCGAATGAACCCGCGGGCGCGCATCGAAAAACTCATTCACGGTCGCATCGCCACCGCCGGATCGCTGGGCGGGAACGGGACCCCTGGCGGCTTGTCAGGCAGCGCGGCTGAGGCGACGGATACTGCGGACGGCGCCGGGCGGTCGGCCGTCGACGATATCCTCGGCGCGCATCTCTACGACGAGGCCACAGCCCGCGCCTACGAGGGCTACCTCGACGAGCTTGAAAACCCCCACACCCCAGAAACTGAGGAATACGGCATCAGTTCCGTGGTCTTCCGCGGGGACCGCCCCTTCGATCGGGGTAGGTTGATCGAGGCTCTGCGGTCCACGACCGGGCTGGTGCGCTCCAAGGGATACTGCTGGATCGCCGACCGCCCGGAGCTGGCACAGGTGTGGCACCAGGCTGGCCCTGACCTGCGGATACAGCCGGCGGGCGGGTGGCGCCAAGTGGGGCTAACCCCCTCGAGTGAGGTGGTACTGATTGGCGTCAATTTCGATGCAGACAGAGCGGTACAACAATTCCGGAAGGCAATGCTGAGTGACGCAGAGGTAAGGGATATGCTGTAAGGGTCGCACGTCACATTTGGATGGCGTGGTCCCTTCCCGCGTCGGCGCGGTCGTTTCGGCGTGGGCGAGGCAATGTCGCACTTTAGGGAGAAAACATTCGTGAGTAACACCCGTCCGGTAGTCCTCATCGCCGATAAGCTGTCCCAGTCCACCGTCGATGCCCTCGGCGATTCCGTCGAGGTTCGCTGGGTCGACGGCCCGAACCGCCCCGAACTGCTGAAGGCAGTCGCAGACGCAGACGCACTGCTGGTCCGCTCTGCAACCACCGTTGACGCCGAGGTGCTCGAGGCAGCACCGAAGCTGCAGATCGTTGGCCGCGCTGGCGTGGGTCTGGACAACGTTGACATCGACACCGCCACCTCCCGCGGCGTGATGGTCGCCAACGCCCCGACCTCCAACATCCACTCCGCCTGCGAGCACGCCATCAGCCTGCTGCTGTCCACCGCCCGCCAGATCCCCGCCGCCGACAAGACGCTGCGCGACGGCGAGTGGAAGCGTTCCTCCTTCAAGGGTGTGGAGATCCTGGGCAAGACCATCGGCATCGTCGGCTTCGGCCACATTGGCCAGCTGTTCGCCCAGCGACTGGCCGCTTTCGAGACCGACATCATCGCCTACGACCCGTACGCCAACCCCGCCCGCGCCGCACAGCTGGGCGTGGAGCTGGTGGAGCTGGAAGAACTGATGGGTCGCTCCGACTTTGTGACCATCCACCTGCCGAAGACCAAGGAAACCGCGGGCATGTTCGACGCGGACCTGTTGGCAAAGTCCAAGAAGGGGCAGATCATCATCAACGCCGCCCGTGGTGGTCTGGTGGACGAGGCCGCCCTGGCGGAGGCCATCAAGTCCGGCCACATCCGCGGCGCTGGCTTCGACGTGTACGCCTCCGAGCCGTGCACGGATTCCCCGCTGTTCGAGCTGGACGAGGTTGTCGTTACCCCGCACCTGGGCGCTTCCACCGTTGAGGCGCAGGACCGCGCTGGCACCGACGTTGCCGCATCCGTCCTGAAGGCCCTGGCCGGCGACTTCGTACCGGACGCGGTCAACGTTTCCGGCGGCAAGGTCTCCGAGGAAGTTGCTCTGTGGCTGAACCTGGCCACCAACCTGGGCCGCGTGGGTGGCGAGCTGCTGCACGGCGCCCCGAACGCTGTAACCGTCACCGCCCGCGGCGAGTTGTCCACCGAGTCCGTTGACGCACTGGGCCTGGCTGCTCTGCGTGGCGTGTTCTCCGGCGTGATCGACGAGCAGGTCACCTTCGTCAACGCCCCGCAGATCGCTGAAGAGCGCGGCGTGGAGCTGGACGTGCAGACGCACGACGAGTCCGTCAGCCACCGCTCCGTCCTGGAGGTTCAGGTAGTCGCAGCCGATGGCACCACCGCCACCGTCGCTGGTGCGCTGACCGGCCTGGAGCACGTGGAGAAGATCGTCCGCATCAACCACCGCGGCCTGGACCTGCGCGCCACCGGCACCAACCTGTTCCTGGTCTACCCGGATCAGCCGGGTGCGCTGGGCAAGGTCGGCACTTTGCTGGGTAGCAAGGGCATCAACATCGACGCCGCCGCACTGTCCCCGACCAGCGATGAAGCGCAGGCTACGCTGGTTCTGCGTGTCGCCCAGGATCTGGATCAGGAGCTGGTCGACGAGGTCAAGGCAGGGCTGAGCGCCTCCAACGCGTTCGTGCTGAACTTCTAAGAAGTACCTCGAAGTTGTGCCGCGGCGGCCACCCCGCCGCGCAGCTACAGGTAATGCTGTACCTTCTGCGCGATGTCCGGCCAGTGCAGATCGAGCCGGCGGGAGGCGCGGTGGTTCAAGATCCAGACGGCACCGATGACGATGATCCCGTGGAGCAGTACGCCTGCCCAACTCAGAAGAGGGATGTCGGCAATGCTGTCGCTGTTGCCCGCAGAGGAATCCAGCGGGATAAGCGTCAGGAGTGCACCCGGCAGGATGGATAGGCCCAAGATCAGCATCACTGCGAATGCGGAGATCAAAGCGCTGGAGCCACCATTGCGCTGCTTAAAGGCATTGGTTCCCGGTGCGGTGGTCTGGGAGGGGAAGTAGCTGGCGCTGAAGTTGGCCAGGGCGGAGGCAACAAAAACGGTCCCCAGCGCCAAGGCGCTGACTAAGAGCCAAGTGGCACTGAAGCTCTTGATAGCTCCCGTGGCGATGCAAATAACCAGCCAGATTGGGATCAATACCGCCAGGGTGGAAAGGGTGCGGCTGGTGACGATCTGCTTGCCACGCACACCGGCGACCATATGCACCCAGTTGGACGGCCCGTCCATGCCCAGAGAGTTGCCCGCCACCTGTTGGGGGCCTAGGGAGACGAAGAACATCGCAAACCACAGCATCCAGTCGTTGTCGCTATTGGACATTCCCATCAGCAGGTAAAGAGCGCAGAAGATGACCACGAACGTCAAGCTCATTACGAATCGGTTGTCGCGGCGCCAATAGCGAATCTCGCGAGAGTACAGGGCGCCAACGGGGGATGCGGGGACACGCGGCAGTAGTAGGCTGTCTCCCTTCGCCGCCCGGGTGACGTGCTGCGGAGGGAGGGGATTGTTTAGGTCGTGCTTGACGGCCACGCGCAGCACAATAGCGACTGCGAGGATTCCCACGAGGCAGATCGTGCCCTTGGCGATGCCGGTATTGACGCCACCATTTCCGATGTCGGTCATGTCAGCGGCAGCGCCAGCAGCGGCGGCGAAGGGAGTCCAGGATATGATTGTGGAGCTGGTCTCCACGGCAGCGGTGGGATCCGAGCCATCGGACAAGAACTGGGGAGCGAGGTACAGCGCCAGCAAGCTGAAAGTGACAACGGAAACGGCGACATTGCCCCACAGTTCACTGAACTTGGTAGCAATACTGCTAATCGCAGCAGCGAGAGCTTCTCCCGCCAGGAGGGTGAAAATTAGTTGGAGTACACACCCGAGTATCCACAGTGCGCCGGCACCGGGGGAAGCCACCTTCGCAAAGGCAAGGTAACCGAGCACGGACATAATGATCGTGTTGACCAGCGAGATCGCGGCACGGGAGTTGAGGAACATTGCCGTGACCATGCCTGGCACGAGGTCACGGTCAGAGAGTGGCAACGAGCTAAACATGCGTGGATCCAGCATGCGTTCCTCGCTGGGAAAGATGGCTGATAGTGCCAGGTAGAGCACGCTGCCGAGTCCCATCGTCAGCACGAACATGGCCGGGCTGCCGTCGAACACGAGGGCTCCGTAGCTGGTAAAGGCCAGGCCGACGCAGCCCAACACTGCGATGATAGTGATGGCTACGGACGAAATGATCATCTGGATATTGCCTGTAAAGGCGTGCGCCCAGAGTGTGCAGTGGAGTTTGAGAAGAATCTTGGTTTTCGACACTGGCCCTACCCTTCGCGGTGGTGGGTAGACTGGTCGTGTCCACTGTTCCCGGCTTGTCCGCCGCGCAGCCAGCCGAAGGATTGCGTGTCCAACTGCTTGCCGCCCACGGCCTCGACGAAGCGTTCGGAGAGGGACTTGCCCGCGCGCACGTGTTCAGTGGTTCCAGCAGCGACGACGGTGCCCTGGTTGATGATCGCCACGTGGTCGCATAGGCCTTCGACCAGTTCCATGACGTGCGAGCTCATGATGACTGTGCCACCCGCGCCGACATAGCGCCGAAGGATCGTGCGGATCACTTCGCCTGAAACGGGATCCACGGCTTCAAAAGGCTCGTCCAGGATGAGCACCTCCGGGCTGTGCAAAAGGGCGCCGGCCAGCAGGATTTTCTTCTTCATACCCGCGGAGTAGTCGGCGATGTACTTCTTTCCAGCATCTTCCAGATCGAGTGCCCGCAGCAGGTCTGCGATACGCTGCTGCAGTTCGTCGCCGGGGATGTCGCGGAGATAGCCAAGATACTCAAGGTATTCCTTGCCGCTGAGGCGCTCGAAAACGGGAAGGCCGTCTACAAGCAGACCATAGCTGCGCTTTGCTGCCAGCACTTCATTATCGGGCTGGGTGTTCTCGGAGTCGCTCCACAATGGGTGGCCAGCGATCCAGGAGTTACCGCCATCAGGGCGAATGATTCCCGTCGCTGCGAGGATGGCGGTGGTTTTACCGGCGCCGTTAGGGCCGACAATTCCGTAGAAGCTGCCTTTGGGCACGGTGAGGCTGAGATTATTTACCGCCACCTTGCCAGGGAAGATTTTATGTAGATTGCGGATGGCTAGCGCTGCGTCGCTGACCTCCGGATTTGAAGTTGTTTGTGAGGGATATGGCTCGTAGGTCATGTTTTTCACACTAACAGCGGCGCATAATGAATGGTGTTAAAGCATTGTCTCTTTTGTCTCGGGTGTACTAGTGCCTTGGAAGTAATCCATTTTTAGGTTGTTAGGCAAGTGCTGTCCGGGTGGCGTGCTATGGTCATAACTGACCAGCTAGTGAGACAAAGGAGTTCATACAGTGAAACTCGCAGTGATTGCCGGCGATGGCATCGGCACCGAAGTAACCGCCGAGGCCCTGAAGGTTTTGCACGCTCTGCGTGACGACGTGGAGACCACCGATTACGATCTCGGCGCCCGCCGCTACCTGCGCAATGGTGAACTCCTGACCGACGAGGATCTGGATTCCCTGCGCGAGCACGACGCTATCCTGCTGGGCGCCATCGGCGACCCCCGCACCGTCCCCGCCGGCGTGCTGGAGCGCGGCCTGCTGCTGCCGCTGCGCTTCAAGTTGGACCACGCTGTGAACCTGCGTCCGTCGAAGCTGTACCCCGGATCTTCCAGCCCGCTGGCTAACCCGGGCGACATTGATTTCGTCGTCGTGCGAGAGGGGACCGAGGGCCTCTACTGTGGCAACGGCGGCACACTGCGCGAAGGAACTGACCACGAGGTGGCGTCCGAAGTATCCCAAAACACCTACTACGGTGTGGAGCGCGTGGTGCGCGACGCGTTCGAGCGCGCGCAGAGCAGGCGCAAGAAGCTGACCTGGGTACACAAGACGAACGTGCTGGTCAACGCTGGTGGCCTGTGGCAGCGCGCCATCGAAACGGTGGGGCAGGAGTACCCCGAGGTGCAGGTCGATTACAACCACATCGACGCGGCGACGATCTACATGGTCACCAAGCCGCACGAATACGACGTGATCGTCACGGACAACCTGTTCGGCGACATCCTGACCGACCTGGCGGGCGCCGTCACCGGCGGTATCGGCCTGGCTGCCTCGGGCAATATTGATCCTTCGCGGAAGAACCCCTCTATGTTCGAGCCGGTGCACGGCTCCGCGCCGGATATCGCGGGCCAGGGGATCGCTGACCCCTGCGCGGCGATCCTGTCGGTGGCGCTGATGCTACGCCACCTGGGCGACGATGCCAACGCAGAGCGTATCGAGGCCGCCGTGCTGGCGGAGGCGGGCTCGCGCGATGGCGGCCCCGTGAAGACCGCGGAGGTTGGCGACCGCGTGGTCGCGAACCTCAACTAGCGCGCAACGGCGCGCTGCCCGCTGCGCAGCGCTAGCCGTGCCCTCGGCTGCTGCGCGCTCCGGCGACAGGAGCCTGTAGCGGCTACTGGGCGCGCAGCGTCTTCGACCACAGCTCCTTGCCGCGGGTGGTGAACAGGCGGACGGTCAGATCCTTTGAACCACCGTCGATGTCCACCTCTCCGAAGTGTTGGAAATCATCCAGCGGCGAGGAGTTTTGCTTATCCTTCGGTGGCGCGTGAACGTACACAACCTCCGGGCCGAAGGTGCCGTCCATCTTGTTCGGGCCGAAGCCGCCGGCGTTCAGCGGGCCAGAGACGAACTCCCAGAACGGCGCGAAGTCCTGGAAGTCCGCACGATCCGGCGAGTAGTGGTGGGCGGCGGTGTAGTGCACATCGGCGGTCAGCCACACCACATTCCGTACGTCCTTGATGCCACTGAGCACGCGCCCGATCTCCGCCTCGCGGCCGACGGCCTTTCCGCCCGTGCCGTTGGATACACCTTCCTGATCGTCCCCGTCCGGAACCACGATCCCCAGTGGCAGGTCGTTGGCGATGATCTTCCACGTAGCGGTGGAGTTCTTCACCCCGTCGACCAGCCACTTTTCCTGCTTGGCTCCCAGGATGTGGCCCGGTTTGGTGGCGGAAGCTCCGCTGTCCGGGTTGCGATCCTTGTAGCTGCGCATGTCCAGCACGAAGATGTCCAGCAGCGAGCCGTAGGAGATCTTGCGGTACACGCGCCCATCCACCGCCATCTTCCGGTCCAGAGGTTGCCACTCGTGGAAAGCCTGGAAACCGCGCTGACCCAGCAGGTTCACGTCCTTGACCTGGTACTTGTCGTCCTCCAGGATTTCACCTGGGTACCAGTTGTTGGTCGTCTCGTGGTCATCCCACTGCACAAGCTGGGCGACCTGGGAGTTGAACCTCTTGTAGTTTTCGTCCATCAGGTTGTAGGCGTGCTGGCCGCGGAATTCCTCTAGGGTTTCGGCCACCTTGTTCTTGAACGGGCTGGTGAGGTTCTTGAAGATCCGGCCATCGTCCATCTTGTGGTTCGCCTCGATCGGCCCGTCGGCGTAAACCGTATCGCCGGAGTGGATAAACAGGTCCGGGTTGCGATCCGCCATCGTCTTCCAGCAGAACATGCCACCGATGTCTGGGTTGATGCCGTAGCCCTGGCCCGCCACGTCGCCGGACCAGTGTAGGCGGATGCTCTTGCGTGCCTGGTTCGTCGATGGCGCGGTGGTGAAACTGCCGGTCACCGGTTGGGAACGCACGGCGGTGTGTTGATCCTCCATGATCACGCGGTAGTGGATCTTTTGGCCCGGCTGCATGCCGACGAGGCGCAGGCGCCCGGTGCCGTCGCTGTCTGGGGTGAGCATGGCGCCGCGGAAGGTTTTGGTCTTGTGGCGCGGAAAGGTCGGGTCCGTCGAAGCTTCGACGACCATGCGCGCCGGTCGATCGACGCGCGCCCATACAAGGCCGCCGTCGGGTCGGACATCGCCGGTAGCGACGCCATGAGTGATCACCGGGCGGGCGCGCTGCAGCCCAAGCGAGTCGATTGCCCCGCTGGAGCCCGCCACGCCAGCAGAGCCTGTCGAGCCCGCGGAGCCTGCCACGCTGCCGGCCTGCGAGCCGAGAGCGTTCGCCACGCCCGTGCCGAGTAGTGCGGCGCCGGTGGCGCCTGCGCCGGCTAGGAACGTGCGCCGGGAGGTGCCGCGCGCGCGGGAGCGGGCGCCAGTGGAAATGTTGGGGTTGTTAGAAGTGTGAGGGTTAACGCTGCGATTCGTCATAGCGGCCAAGCTACGTGTGAAATCTGTCGCAGCCGTGGCAGGGGAATTAACCGCGAATGACAGGAAAACAAATTCGCGGTGAATGGCCGAGCGGGGGAGGAGGTGGCGTCGATAGTTGTGGGGAGCAAGCGACAAACAAGAAAAAGGGACACAACAAGAGGGACCCAAGACGGGTGGGGTAGGGTATGAAAACATGCGTATTGCTCGAATTGCACACCCAGAGGGCATGGCTTTCGCGATCGTCGAGGGGGGCCAGCCGGACGGCACCGGCGCCACCTGCCGCGAGATCGCCGGCCACCCCTTCGGCCAGCCAGAATTCACCGGAAAATCATGGCCCATCGAGGACGTGCGGCTACTGGCCCCGATCCTGCCGTCGAAGATCATTGCCGTCGGACGCAACTACGCTGATCACGTCGAAGAAGTCTTCGCCAAGAGCGCCGAGCACCTGCCGCCGACGATCTTCCTGAAGCCCCCGACAGCCGTCATCGGACCCGAGGCTCCCATCCGCATCCCCGAGTGGGCGACGCGAGTGGAATTCGAAGGCGAACTGGCGATCGTCATCGGCCGCCCCTGCAAGGACGTCAAGCGTGCCAACTGGAAGGACGTGGTGCTGGGGTTCACCATCGTCAATGACGTTTCCTCCCGCGACCTGCAGTTCCAGGACGGACAGTGGGCGCGCGCGAAGGGCCTGGATTCCTTCTGCCCGCTGGGTCCGTGGATCGAAACGGCTGTCGATAGCATCGAGATCGACAACCAGCCGATCAAGGCGCACCTCACGCACGATGGGAAGACGGAAACGAAGCAGGATTCCAACTCCAACCAGATGATCAAGGACATCCCGGAGATCATCGAATGGGTTTCCTCCGCGTTCACGTTGCTGCCGGGCGACGTGATCTGCACCGGCTCGCCCGCCGGAACCGCAGAGATGGTTCCGGGCGACCGCATTGAGGTTGAAATCCCCGGGCTGGGCAAGTTGGCCAACCCAGTGCAGGCCTACGGCAAGTAGCCGGCGGGGCCGCGCCCCTCGCGCCGAGCCCCGGCCTAAACCTCCCGCAGCGCTGCAGGCACGTTGAGTGCCCGCAGCGCTGTTTGCAGCTTCGCGGAGGTTTCCTCTGCCTCCTTGGTCGGGTTCGAATCGACCACAACTCCGCCGCCCGCCCACGCGCGGGCGGTGTTTTCCTCCACGATGGCGCAGCGGATAGAGACCATGAACTCCCCGTCGCCCTCTGAATCGCACCAGCCCACCGCGCCGGAGTAGAACTCGCGTGGGGACTTCTCCTGGGAAATCACTCCCAACGCATCATCTGTCGGCGTGCCACCAATCGCCGGGGTGGGGTGCAGCATCAGCGCCAAATCCAGCGCGGAATACTCGTCGTCCTTCAACGTGCCAGCGATCTGAGTGCCCAGGTGGATCATCTCGTTTGTCTCGTGGATCTCCGGAGTATCGGGGATGTCCAGCTTCTCGCACAATGGCTCCAGCACGCGGCGGTAGTGATCCACCACGAAGCGGTGCTCGCGTAGGTCCTTGGTGGAACTGGCGAGGTCGCGGGCTGTGGCGTCATCAATAGAAAAAACTCCGGTGCGCGGCGCCGAACCGGCCATGGGGAAGGCCGAGACGCGGCGCCCCTCGCGGCGAATCAGCATCTCCGGGGAACTGCCGACGAACATGGCGTTCCGGTACTCGTCGCGGCCGGTGGCCGAAAGGTCCACGGCGAAGCCATCCCGATACGCGGACAGGTCGATCAGGCGGGCGGCGATCAACAGTGGGTCGACCGCCTCGGCGAAGGTGATGTCCACGGCGCGGGCCAGCACGACCTTCTCCAACTGGGTTTGCTGGATCGTGGCGACGGCGGCGGCGACCATGGCGGCGTGTTCCTCCATGGTGGTCTGCGCCTCCACGGATTCGACGACGAGGGAACGGGCGGCATCCTGCCCACGGAAGAACGCTGGGGGTTCCAACGGGCCTTCGGCGCGGATGACGGTCTGCGGCTCCATGAGGGCGGCGCGGAGTGAGGTATCGAAAGGAAATGCGCCGACGATCAAGTCTGCATCCTTGTTTCGAAGTGCCGTGGAGGCCTCGAAAGGGTCCGGGAACGTCGCCTTGCGGCCCTGCGTGCGGATGCTGCGATCTGGGCGGGAAAGCAGGAAATCCGGGGCGGTGGCCGGTCTCTGCTCGTGGGTCATGCGTGCCAGTTTACTGCCCGGGGCTACTCTGTCGCTCCTTGGGCTGGGGTTGGGTGGCGCGTGCGCGGCGGCTGGGGGTGGTCCGCGCGTGGCGCATGCGCGACACAGCGGCGCGATCCGGATTCTGAATTACAACGTCCTGCATGAAAAGATGATGCTTATGAATACAGAATCAAGTGTGCGGCCAGCCGGTTACGCCACCGCGATGAATTACTCCCTCGGGGCGAAGACTGGCGCGGAGGCTCTAGAGGCTGTCGCGAATTCCCCCTTCGACAAGGTGGAGCTGTGGTGGCCGTGGGATACGCCCCACCCGTCCGAGCAGCAGATGCGCCAGCTTGTGGATGCGCTGGCCAAGGGGCGCCCAGAGAATCCCCGCCAACTGGTTGCGCTGAATCTGTGGGCTGGGGATCTGGCTGCCGGCGATCGGGGAGTGCTGCACCTGGTCGGCCCGGAGGAAGGTGCCGACGGTGCTGGCGCGGGCACCGACCCCGACGCTGAATCCGGCGACCCCGCCATCACCGAGGAGCTCATCGAGCACCTGAACGTCATCGAGTACCTGCATCGCCTCACGGGCGTCCGCCGCTTCAACGTGTTGGTTGGCCGCGGCGGTCGCGTACTGCAGCGCCGTCAGGTGCGCGCTTTCGCCGCGGTGGCGAAGCGCCTGGCCCGCTTCGGGGGCATCGCCCTCATCGAGCCTCTTAGCGGCATTGAGAACTACCCTGTGACCAGCATTAAGGAGGCAGCGCCCCTGGTTGCCGCAGGCGGTCGCCTTCTTATTGACGCCTACCACCTCGCCGCCAACGGTGAAGATTGGACTTGGCTCGCCAGCCGGGGAGCGGAGTACGAGCTGTGGCCGGAACATATTCAGATCGCGGACTTCCCAGGCCGCGGTGCGCCGGGGGCTGGCGATGCTCCGCTGGAGGAGTGGGTTAACCAACTGCGGGAGGCTGGGTACGAGGGCGAGGTCGTCCTCGAACACGTCTAACGGGCGTAGCTGAAAGAAAGCTGAAGAAAGTTCATAGGGGTCGGCGTGTTGTAGCACCCGTGAAGTAGTGGTTGCCTCTAGTGTTACGTTTGTGACTCATGTGACTTCTGTGACCTCTGTTAAAGGTGTTAAAGGTGTTAAAGGTGTTAAAACTGGGCGCGCTGCGCGCCTCGTTCTGCTTGTGGCTGTTTCCGTAGCGATGACGCTGGCGATGCTGGCTTCGATGTTGGTCGGCGGCGCGGGCGTTGCCCCCGCTCAGGCGGCCCCCGCACCGGCCCCTGCGCCTAAACCAGCCCCCGCACCGGCTCCTGCACCGGCTCCTGCACCGAAACCTGCGCCCGCTCCAGCTCCGACCCCTGCGCCTAAACCAGCGCCAGTGCCAGCACTGAAGCCGGCACCGGCGGAGAAGTTGGCGTCCACAATAGATAGGGCGAAACCGGGGCGGCCAGAAAACATTGAGTTCCGGCGTCCAGACGGCAGCACCCGCAGTGCAATCGTGAGCGTGACCTCTAACTACGACCCGCATAGGCCCACGCCGGTGCTGCTTGGGTTCGGTGGGCGTGACGATACCCCGGAGAACTACCGCAACTACTCGCGCTTCTCTAACACTGGCGCGGCCAACGAGGCGATCGTGGTTTACCCGCGTGGCATCGACAACGCATGGGAAGGCGCGCCCTACGCGACCAGCCGACGCGGCCAGGATGTGGACTTTGTACGACAAATCGTCAACGAGCTGGGCAAGCGCTTCAACGTTGACCGAAACCGCATCTACGCTGCGGGAATGTCGAACGGCGGCGGGTTTGTGATGAACCTGGCGTGCCAGGCTCCCGACCTGGTGGCTGGCGTGGTGAGCGTTTCCGGAGCCTTCTACAACCCAGTCAACGAAGGCTGCGCGCCAGAATCGGTGCCGACTTTTGTGATCCACGGTCAGCGCGACGAGCTGACCCACTACGACGGAGGCACGCTGCACGATGCGCCGTACTTGCCCGCACCGCACTTGATCCATTCGCGTGCGCTGCGGAATGGATGTGCCCCACAGTCGGTGGTGGAGCAGAAGCCCAACAATGTCACCCAGTTTGGTTACCCGGGATGTCGCGACGAGGCCGTGTTCTGGCGGATCAATGACCAGGGACACAACTGGCATTTTGCTCCGGATGTTGCCAATGAGGCGTGGAACTTCCTGGCGCGCCAGAACAAGGCACTGCCGGGGGCTGCTAGTTAGTTAGCTGCGCTGGGGCATATGGCTGACCAGCTGCTGCGCTTTTAGGTAAATGAAAACTGGAGTCGCTAACGGATTCCCGTTCTAACGACATTTAGGTGCTCATCGGCGCAGATACAAGTGCCCATCGGCGCAAAAGGCGACGACTAGTGAGGTGCAGGTGCCGTGAAGGTTCTTTGTAGGCGGGGTGAGGAGGTAGGGGTGAATGTGGCGGGGCGATGCTGTCGGAGGTTGTAGGCGAGGGGAGTAGTCAGGTGCCCTGAGGAAGGGGTGTTATGGCGAGTGAAATACGAGGGCTTCCTGGAAAGAGATGTGACTGATGGGGAAGATTGTGCCTCATGGGTCACAGGGGCTTGCCAGGGCTACACCCGCCTGAATGGTTTTTAAAGGGAAAGTGGGTAATTCCCGCCGCTAGGTGTATGTTTAAGCGGTGCAAAAATCCTTCATGCGTCTAAGTCTTAACGGCTCCGCGGCCCACAGCGTGGCTCACTCCCACGCCGCCACTCACTCCACTGGTCGTACCCACGCCGATCGCTTCCGCAAGCTCACTCTTTCCCTCGCGGTAGCTCTCGGCCTCGCCACCGGCACTCTAGCCGGCCCGGCTCTGGACACCGCTGCAGGCAACGACTCTGCAACTCCGCAGGCCAGCGCTGCAACCCCAAACAGCCTGGTAGGCAAACTCTCTGGCAGCCTCAGCGGCCTGGCTAGTGGCATGTCCCCGCGTCCGGCGAACAACTACCAGACCTTCAACGTCAACGGTAAGACCCGCACTGCCCTTGTCGACGTCCCAGCCAACTCGGGGAACCGCAAGAAACCGATCCTCTTCATGTTTGGCGGTCTTGGCCAATCGGCTGCAAGCGCAAAGGACATGTCTCGCTTCAACGCGATCGCTGGCCGCACCGCTATCGTCGTTCACCCGGAGGGCATCGGCCACGCATGGGAAGGCGCGCCGTATTCCAAGACTCGCCGCGGCGAGGATGTTGCCTTTGTCCGCACCATGGTCAAGACCCTCGCTAAGCGTTACAACGTCGACACTAAGCGTATCTACGCGGCTGGCATGTCCAACGGTGGCGGCATGGCGATGAATCTGGCCTGCCAGGCTCCGGATTTGGTTGCTGGTGTTGTGTCTGTTTCTGGTGCTTATTATGACGCCACCATGGAGAACTGCAAAGGCCGCAACGTACCGACGATGCTGATCCACGGCACTCACGACAACGTAGTTCGCTACGGCGGCGGTGTCCGTCACGGCATGCACTACTACGGCGCTCGCGCTGCTTTCGACAATGCAGCACGCCGTAACTCCTGCAACATGGGGACTCTGCACGGAACTCGTGCCCACCCTGCTACTAGCGGCTATACCTACAGTGGCTGCCGAGCGTCGACCGTGTTGTGGCGCGCACACATGGGAGGCCACAACTGGAATGCCTACGCTCCGGACGCTCCGACGGCTGCATGGCACTTCCTGTCGCGCCAGCGTCACGCCTAGTCGCACCACCCCTAGCGACCGCGAAGCGCTGAACACGAAAAGGTACAGTTAAATACCATGAGTGAAGTTAGCGAAGTTCGCGTTCGATTCTGCCCGTCGCCCACCGGCACCCCGCACGTCGGCATGGTGCGCACGGCACTGTTCAACTGGGCTTATGCCCGCCACACCGGCGGCAAGCTCATCTTCCGCATCGAGGATACTGATGCGAAGCGAGACTCCGAAGAGTCCTACCAGGCCATCATCGATTCCCTGAAGTGGCTGAACCTCGGCTGGGACGAGGGGATCGAGGTCGGCGGCCCGCACGAGCCCTACCGCCAGTCCCAGCGCATGGACATCTACGCGGACGTCCTGGAGAAGCTGAAGGAATCCGGCGACGTGTACCCGGCCTACTCCACCAACGAGGAAGTCCAGGCCCGCCACAGGGCTGCTGGCCGGGACCCCCAGCTGGGCTACGACAACTACGACCGCGACCTCACTGAAGAGCAGATCGCGCAGTTCAAGGCGGAAGGCCGCGAGCCGGTCTGGCGCCTGCGCATGCCCGACGATCGCATCTACGAATGGCACGACCTGGTCCGCGGCGACATGAGCGTGGACGGCAAGACCGTCCCGGACTTCGTGGTCGCGCGCTCCAACGGCCAGCCGCTGTACACCCTCGTCAACCCGGTGGACGATGCTCTGATGGAGATCACGCACGTCCTGCGAGGTGAAGATCTGCTGCCATCCACACCGCGACAGATCGCACTCTACGAGGCGCTGGTACGGGTGGGCGTCGCTAAACAAGTACCTACATTCGGCCACCTACCGTTCGTGATGGGCGAGGGCAACAAGAAGCTCTCCAAGCGCGACCCGGAATCCAACCTGTTCAACCACCGCGACAACGGCATCATCCCCGAGGGCATGCTGAACTACCTGTCGCTTTTGGGCTGGTCGCTGTCCGCGGACGAGGATATCTTCACGATGCAGCAGCTCATCGACAACTTCGATGTGGCGGACGTGAAGCCGAACCCGGCGCGCTTCGACCAGAAGAAGCTGGAGGCCATCAACGCCGACCACATCCGCCTGCTCGAGCTGGGCGACTTCACCGAGCGTCTGCGCGCCTACCTGGAGGAGTACAAGGACTTCCCGGCGGACTATCCCGCGGACAAGTTCGCCTTCGCCGCGGAGCTGGTGCAGACGCGCATCAAGACGCTCTCGGACGCTGACGGTCTGCTTCGCTTCCTCATTACTTCTGACGCCGACTTGTCCCTGGACGAGAAGGCCGCGAAGAAGAACCTGAAGGAGGACGCGGTGGAGGTTCTCGAGGTTGCCATCGCGCAGCTGGAGGCCATCGCGGACGGAGAGTTCAAGACTGACGTCATCGAGAATGCGCTGCAGTCGAAGCTGATCGAGGAGATGGAGCTGAAGCCGCGCAAGGCCTACGGTGCCCTGCGCGTGGCCATCAGCGGTGCGGCTGTGTCCCCGCCGCTGTTCGAGTCCATGGAGCTGCTGGGCAAGGAGTCCACGCTGGCGCGCCTGAAGTCCGCCCGCGAGCAGACGCCGTTCGCACCCGCGCAGTAGCCCGCGCAGCAGTAGGCGCAGCGGTAGGCACTGCGGTAGGCGCAACGGTAGGAACTGCGGTAGGCGCAACGGTAGGAACAGTAGCGCGTGCCGCCCTGCGGGAGCGGCGGCGCAGTGAGCGTACGATGACCAGAAAATGTGGATTGACCAGCTGATTTGCTTGTAATTCGCTGTTCTGGTTATAGTATTCACCGTTGCGAACGAGGTTCGCAGTGTTCAACGACCTGGATATCCGGGGAGTAACGCTTGCGGGTTTTGTTCGACGAACGATGGCCTATGGTGTAATTGGCAACACTACGGTTTCTGGTACCGTCATTCTAGGTTCGAGTCCTGGTAGGCCAGCGCCCCGTTCGTCTAGCGGCCTAGGACGCCGGCCTCTCACGCCGGTAACACGGGTTCAAATCCCGTACGGGGTACAAATATTGAATACGACGACCTCCGGTCGGCTTCACTTCAGAAGCGGGCTGGAGGTTTTCTTTATCGTTGGTGGCGTGTTCACGTCGAATGAGTTGATTATCTCCCAATACCAGGCGATCGGTCGGGACGAGTTCACCATCACCGATCCGCAGGGCGTACAGCTCGGTACTGCGCGCCAGACGCGGAAGCTGGGCGATCTGTTCAAAGCTTCGCGCGGGGTAGAGATTTTCGATGAGGCAGGCACGACTGTGCTTACGATCGAGGACCCGGTGAATTTCTTCTTCGACAGGTACGCCGTACACCGAACCGACCCTGAGTCCGGCGAACACTCAGAGCTCGCGCACATCACGAAGCGGTTTGCGTGGTTCAACGCCAAATATGACGTAGATATTGCCGGTTATCCGCAGATTGAGGTCTACGGCGAGTCTTTCCAGCCCGACCACACGTTGTCGAGCCAGGGGCGCAATATCGCGCAGGTGAACGCGCAATCTCCTGGTTTAGGCAGGGCACTGATGGGCAAGACTGCGTACCGCATCATCATTGAACCGGGACTTGACGAGAACGTGCATGCTGCAGTTATCGGTATCGCTTTCGCACTGGATATGCGCAAGAAGAAGATGCGAGAGAGCTAAACGCGAATGCCCGCCCTGCCGTCGGACATAAGTGGCGCGCCGTCGGCATTACGCTTCACGGGGAAATCCTCCGGCAAGAAGAGGCCGCGCCCTTCCTTCAGCGCCAGCGAGCGCCACTTCGTCCCCTGAATCCAGAAGACCTGCGGAGAAACCTTGCCGACCTGCATGGGGTAGTACTGCTCCGTAACCGCGGCGAGCGCCATGATGTCATCCGCGGTGTTGTCCGGGCGGATCGCATGGATGAAGATCGTGCGCCCGCCGACGACAGACGCTACGTGGCCGTACCCGTGGTCAGGTAACTCCAGCATCTGCACCATCGTGGGGAATGCGCAGATCCATGCGGCTGCGAAGGGGAAATCGAACTCCAGCAGCTGTATGTCATACTGCGTTGCCGACGTAACACGGTGCAACTCGTTCAGCGACTTGTGGATCGTGTTGGATAGCGCCATGAAGAACAGCGGCATGGACCCATTAGTTGCGTCAACCCCGGGGAAGAACAACTCCGATGTTGGCTTGGCATCCATGTCGAAGCTGTCTGGGAGATCCTTATCCTCGATCGGGTTGAAGTGTCCGCCCTCCAGCGTTGCCAGCATGCGATGGACATTCGGAATCGGGGAGGGCTTAGCGTAGGTGACCTTCGACGCATCCTGCGGCAGTGGCGTGATGAAGGCGTAGATCTCCGCGCCGTTGGCGTTGGTGAGGGTGGATGATCCGTCGGGCTCAGTCGTGATTCGCAGCATGGTCACCGATCCTTTAATCCTGCTTTAAGCTCGCGTACCGGAATCGCCGCGGGATGTCACCGGCGCGCCGTCAGCATTGCGCTGAACAGGGAAGTTCTCCGGCGGGAAGAGGGATACGCCATCCTTGGCGGTGAGCACATCCCAGTGGTTATCGTGCACCCAGAACGTCAGCGGAGAGACGTTCACCGGGTGCTGGCGCAGCTCGTGGCGGGTCTGGGTCATCTGCTGCATAATGTTGTCCGCCGGCTGGTTCGGCACCACAGGGTGAACCAGAACCGTGCTGCCACCGGGCATGGAGACCACGTGTCCGTGGCCATGGTCAGGAATCTTGGTGATCTGCAGGAAGAGATCGAACGTGATGGCGAGCGTCGCCCCGAAAGGGAAGTCGGACTTAACCTGGAAGAAGACATCGCCAGCGCTTGCAATCTTCAACGTTTCGAGGGACTTATGCTCTGTGGCTCCGAAAGCGACTGCCCAAAAGGTGTAGTTGGTGGCGGGCTGGTCTGTGCCGGGGAAGTTCGCGTCGCCAAGAACTGGCTGATCAAGGCTGAAGCCCTCCGGCAGATCAGCGTCGGAGAGTGGCTTGAAACCGGAATCTACGGTGGCGAGGAAGCGGTAGACGCCCGGCAGAATCTCCTTTGCGTATGAGTAGTTGCTGGCGTCTTGCGGGGCAGGGGAGATGATGCCGTACACCAGCTCGCCATTCGGGGCGGTTAAGGTCGCGTTACCGTCGCTGTCGTGCTGAAATTTCAAGTGGCCGTGCTGAGCTCCTGGCTGCTGCGCTGTTGGCTGCTGACCAGTAGCTTCCTGCGCTGCTGGCTGCTGAGCGGCTGATTCTTGTGGTGGGGTGGTGTTGTTCTTGTTCTTCTTGCCAAATAGTCCGAACATGGCAGTGAGACTACGCAAGTTTTTAAAGCCTCGCATGGCTTTATTTCGGTAACTCTGAATGGCTTTAATTGGCGCCGTCTCCACAGAGCCGAGGCCAAGGTGCCTTATGGCATTGTCCTTGAACTCGACGAGGTCGAAGACGGCTTCGGGAACATCGACGTGGTGCTGGTCATCGGCGCGAACGACACCGTCAACCCAATCGCTGAAGAGCCGGGTTCCGCCTGGGGCCTGCCAGAGCTCTGCCCGGGGAAGGGGGAATGTCCCAAATTCCACGTCTTAGAATATAACTATTCTGTTTCTGCAGGTCAGCGCGTTGCCAAAATTAGCTGCACACCCGCTACTTTCAATAACTCGAAGATTTGGGACATTCGCCTGGAATAGCAGGCGGGATTCGCCCGGACAACAGGCGGGATCCGCTTGGAAGCTGTGGCGCTAAATCAGCATTGAACCGCGGCTACTGACATGCAGCGCTTGCCCATCGCGGAGCAGTACCAGTTTCCAATCCTTGCCGTACTTTTCCACTGTTTGGCTGATGACCTCGATGGGGTACGGGCCAGTCGTGCCCTGGGCGTGGGGGACAATGACAAACTCCGTGAGATTGAGGCCCGAGCAATCCGTGAGCTGCGGAGCCACAGTCGGGTCGTCCATCACAGACGCCGGTTCGACGGAGGGGCCAGCAATAATTGCGCCTGCCGAACTCCCCGCATAGGGCTTTCCGCTCCGAACAGCGTCAACCAGCAATTCGTCAGCCCCAGTGGACTTCAATCCGTAGAGCAGGCGGAAAGATTCGCCTCCGGCCACGTAGATGCAGTCCGCAGCGTCCAGTTCATTGCGGAAAGCAGCAGGGCTTGTCTCAGCTACCGTGATGGGAACCACCGCGTCGGCGACGTCCTTGATGGCATTGAGCTCTTCCTGTGCGAACGGAGCCTGCCTCATTGTGGAAGCCGCATCGTCGATGTAAAGAACTCGGCCAGACAGGTAGTCGCTGATGTTTGGGTGCAGGTATGAAGCGAGAAGTAGGTCCATGGATTTCAGCCTAGATCCTCACGCTTCGCAGCGATAGGGCTGCACTAGGGCTGCACTGAGAGCCCCGGCCTGCCCAGTTGGCACCGCTGCCCGCCTGCTACTTCACCTTGCCCAGGCGTAGGAAGACGGTCTCGCCAGTGGCATCCTCCAGCGCGTCATTATCCGTCACCGCGTACATCTGGCCATCCGCTGTGATGGTGAAGCCTTCAAGCTTCTCCTGCGTCCAGCCATTGGTGGCGCGCAGCTTCGGCAGCACGTCCACGGCCAGCTCCTTCTTCACCATCGGCAGCGCGCCACCATTCGCGCCCTGAGCCTCGCCCGCACCCGCGCCCTGAGCCTCGCCCGTGCCCGCGCCCTGGCCAGCACCCTGACCAAGACCCTCGCCGCCCTCGGGCAGCGTCACCTTCATCACGCGCTTGACCTTCGCATCCGGGCCGTTCAGCTTGTCGCGCTCGATCACCAACAGGTGCTTATCGTCCAGCGCCGTGATCTCCGACAGGCCCATCCAATCGCCCTTGCCAGCGGGCTTCTCCAGCTCGTAGCCGAACCACTGCCACTTCTTGGTCTTCGTGTCGTACTTGCCGATGCGGGTGGTGTTCTCGCCTTCCTGCGCCTCGAGCTTCTTCGCCTCCGGGTCCTTCCACAGTGGTCGTTGCACGGCGACGTATAGCTGTTCCACGCCGTGGGCGTCCTTTGTGGAAGTGACGCCCTCTAGCCCCCACTTGCCGATGTGCTCAGCAACGTCGGCAGGTAGTTCGACCGTAGAGGTGATGTTGAGGTCCTTATCGGTGTGGAACAGGCGGTTATCCTTGCCCTTCTTGCCCTCGGAAGCAATCCAGAAGCCACCGTCGGCGGCTACGGAAATGCCCTCGATGTCCAGGCCCTCGGCCGGAGCACCGTCGCGCTTCACAGCGCGGCGTTCGGTAATCACGGCAGGCTGCTTGGAGGCGTCGATGGTGTACACCCAGCCGTTCGCGTACGCGGAGTCAGAGGCCGCGTACAGGCGGTTGGCGTCCTTCGGATCGGCAGTAAGGGAACCCAGCGCGCCCCAGCCGATCGGTGCCTCGCCCTCGTCGGCGGAAACGATGGAGGGCTGAGAGTCCTTGCCACCCAGGCGGTATAGCGTCACCGCGCTGCGCACGGCGCTGTCTGGCTCGTCGACCTCGCTGGATACGGCGAGCATGTTCCGCTCCGGGATCGGCAGGATGCCCTCCGGGCCGTTGGTGGTGAAGAGCATCTGCACGAACTGCGGGTTCGCCGGATCGTTGACGTTGTACACGGCCACGAAGTTGGAGCGCTCGGAGCCAACGAACGCGTAGTTGGTGCTGTTCATCGTGGCGGTAGCAATGCCCTCGATCTCCACGCCCTTCTTCTTGGCGCGCTTGTTGTTGTGCAGGCCGTGGCGGATGGCCAGATTCTCCACGGAGTTGCCGGCATCCCAGGTGACCTTGCCGCTGGTGTCGAAGACGGTCCAGCCGCGGGTGCCGCCCTTCCAGTCGCCCTCGTTGGCGGTGGCTAGGTGGTTGTCGTCGATCCACGCGATGGCGTCCGGCTCGCGCGGGGTAGCAGGCAGGGTGTCGGTGGGGTTGATGAGCTTGTCGGACTTGGTGTCCACGCCCTTGACCTCAGCGCTGCCTGCGCTAAACACGTTGGTGATGCGGTTAGTCTGCAGGTCGATGATGGCCACGCCGTTGTTTTCCTGCAGAGTGACGGCCAGCTGGTTCTTGCCGTTGATGCTAACGTACTCCGGCTCCAGATCCTCCGGGGTATCCAGTCCGGCCTTCTGAACCACGTCCAGCAGCTTGCCGTTGTCGTCCTCAAAGCGGATCGGGGTGGCCTTCCAGTCCTTCGGCTCACCTGACAGGTCGATGGTTTGCACAAATCCGGTGGGTAGCTGCGGCAGGTTGCCGTCGTTGTGCTCCTCGTTGCGCTGGTTCTCCATGGCGATGGCAGCCTTGGGCTTGCCTGGCGCGCCAGCGGGGGAGATGGCGATGGAGTCCGGCTGGCCCTGCAAGTCGATGGAGGAAACGCGGGTGCGGTCGGAGATCCGCACGATGTCCACGCGGCCCTTCGGGTTGGCGAAGTCCCCGCCGGTCTCGTCGACAACCACCAGCAGGTAATCGCCGTACACGGCCACGGAGGTCGGCTCGTCCTTGGCATGTCCCTGCGCCTTTAGATCCAGGGTGCCCAGACCCTTCGGAGCGTTCGGGTCGCTGATGTCGATAAAGCCGATGCGCTGCGCCAGGGCGTCGGTGTGGATCAGCGTCTTGCCGTCCTTAGAAACCGTGGAGATTTCCGCCACCGTCTCCGCGGACTTGTCCGCGCCCTCCGGACGGTTCTCGTACACCGGGAAGGTTGCGGTGCGCTCAAATGTGGACTGCGCGCCCGGGGTCTCCGGGGTGCCCGGCTTCGAGGAGCCCGCCAGCGAAGAGCCCGCCAGCGAAGAGCCCAAGGAACCGGTCAGCGAAGACCCTGTCAGCGAAGAACCAGCCGAGGAACCGAAGCTGGAGGATCCCAGGGTGGATCCGACCGCGGTCTCGGAGCTAACGGTCGCTTTCGCTGCAGGTACCGCGGCGAAGGGAATCACCGCCAGGGCAAGGGAAATACCTGCAACCTTGCGCTGGGAGCGCCGAACAAGCTGCGCGCGCTGAGAGCGCTGGGAGTGCCGGGAGACCGAGTTTTTGAAGTTGTTGAGCTGCATGAAGAGCCGCGCCTCTCTATGTGCGAATTATGAATAAAACCAGACACATATTTCCACCTCTTTTTTGCGCCAGGTTTAAGGCAACATGGCCACCAGGTGAACTCATTCGCGGTGTTGGTTGACCCTTCGCCGGCGCCGGCGGCACCCCGTCACAGCACCAGGCGATAGCCAATGCCCGTCTCGGTCGTGAAGTACTGCGGGTTACTCGGATCGACCTCCAGCTTCGATCTCAACTGAGAGATATAGACCCGCAGGTAATTAGTCTCCTTCTTGTAGGCCTGCCCCCACACCGCCTGCAGCAACTCGACCTTCGTCACCAGCGTTCCCCGGTGGCGGATCATGTGCTCGGCAATGCCCCATTCGCGCGGGGTCAGGTGCACGTCCTGCCCGTCGACGGTCACCCGCTGGTTCGGCAGATCAAACACCACGCGCCCGTCAGAGGTCTCCACCACGGGCTCCTCCGGAATCGGCGCGCCGGGCGCCCTACGCAGCGCCGCGCGCAGCCGGGCCAGCAGCTCGCCGACAGAAAATGGCTTGGTCACGTAGTCGTCCGCGCCCTCATCCAGTGCGTTGATCTTGCCCGATTCGTCGTGACGTGCGGAAACCACCAGCACCGGAATATCCGTCCAATTCCGCAGCGCGCGCAGCACTTCCAGGCCACTCAGATCGGGCAGCCCCAGATCCAGCAGCACCGCCTGCGGGTGCCACTTCGAGGCCACCTGAATCGCCTTCGTCGCCGTCATCGCCACTTGCACGTCGTAGCCGCGCGCCCGCAGAGTCACCAGCACCGCGTTAGCCAGCGCCACGTCGTCTTCGACCATCAAAATCTTTTCGCCACTCATGGCGCTTCTCCTTGTACTTTCTTCTGGACGCCACGCTCTTCACCGTCTTCCAGTTCCCCCGTTGCTGTTGGCAGGGAAAGAACCAGGGTGGCGCCTCCACCTGGGGTGTTGCGGGCTTCGAGGGTTCCGTTCATGGCTTCGGCAAAGCCATGGGCCACAGCCAAACCCAACCCCAGCCCGTTCTGGTTGGCCGACTGGTCGCCGAGGCGCTGGAAGGGGGTGAACACGTCCGCTAGGTGCTCCGAGGGGAAGCCCGGACCGTGGTCGACAATTGCAAGCTCCACGGCGCCTGCTTCTGCGCCAGGCTGATCGTCTGCACCCGCCAGATCGTCGGTACCCGCCAGATCGTCGGAGCCCGCTGCAACCTGCTGAGCGTGCAGCTCGATCCGGGAATTCGGTGCGTAGGTGCGGGCATTAATCACAATGTTCGCGATGATGCGTTGCACTAGACCGGCATCGCCTAACACGGGCGGAACGGTGGCGTCAATAAAAGAATCGACGTGATGTGTAGCCTCGGGCAGCTCCGCCAAAACAGCTTCGACCACGGTGCTGTAGTGCACCTTGGCGCGGTGTACGGCGACGGTGTTGGAATTCACGCGGCTCATGTCCAGCAGGTTGCCGATGACGGTCTCCAGCCGATCGGTGCTGGACTCGATGGTTTCCATCAGCAGCGAGCGGGATTCCTCATCCAACTCCATGTCGTCCATGTTCAGAGCACTAACCGCGGCCTTGATACCAGCCAGGGGAGTGCGCAGGTCGTGGGATACGGCGGTGAGCAGCGCGGTGCCCACGCGGTTGCCGGCCTCCAGGGCGGCCGTCGCCCGGCGCATCGCATCGATCTCCTCGCGGTCGTAAATCGCGGTGATGCGAGCTCCGTGAGCTTCGATCATCGCATCCTCGGAAGGGGACAGATCCCGCCCGTCGAGGACGAAACGCATGCCATCACCAGCGCCGACATGCGACGGCGCCTTCTTGCTGGGCCACGGCACCCCGATGCCACCTGGATCGGTGGTTTCCATCGTGACCCACTTTTTGCGTTCCTTCGAATACTGCTGCAGGTCCACCCGCTCCAGGCTGAAGGTTTCCCGCAGGCGCTCCAGCAGACTGCGGATGTCGTCGCCCTCGTCTAGCGCACCGCGGGCGAGGTCAGAGAGCACAACGGCCTGACCGAGGCGCCGGTTTGCGATGGCACGGCGCCTTTCTGCAATATCCACAACCACCGCCACCGCGGCAGAAATAACAAAGAACAGGGCAATCTGCACCAGGTTCGCCGGCTCGGTCACCGTGAGGGTGTGATAGGGGTGCGTAAAGAACCAGTTGGCCAAAACCGAGCCGATGATCACCGCCACGATAGCCGGGCCGAAGCCACCGGCCAGGGCGGCGAAAACCGCGATCGTCAAATACCCCAGAAGAATGGAACCCAGGGCACCGTCTTCGCTGAAAAACGGCAGCACGAGGAGCGTCAAGAGGATCGGCCCTGGCACTGCCAGCAACCAGCCGATCCAGCGGCGCGCGGGGCTGAGTTGCTTCGAGGTATCCAGCCCCGTCCTGCGATCCCGCGTGAGCCCCATGAACTGGGATGCCTTCCGCAGCACCCGCTGGGACATCCTCGTGGAACCGTTGTCCGAAGATGCGCTGGACGTAGAGACGATGTGCACGTCGATTCGTCCGGAACCGTCGATGATCTTGTGGGCAGTGGAGCTGAACAGTCGGCTCATGCGCGTGCCCAGGCCGATCACTAACTGCGAGGCGTTGACGGTCCGCGCGAACTCTAGCAGGGTATTGGCGATGTCGTCGCCTTCGATCACGCGCCACTGGCCGTCGAGGGATTCGGTGAGTTCCTGTAGGCGCCGTAGCCGTTGGGGGAGATCAACCCCCAGCGCTTCGTCGGCGCCGGAGACATACACCACGAGCATCTCACGCCCGGCCACGCGCTGGGTGATGCGAGCCCCGCGGCGGATCAACGCCTCGGATACCTCATCGCCGCGCACGGCCACCACCACGCGCTCGCGGGTCGGCCAGTTCTCCTCAATCTTCTTGTCTTCGCGGTACTTCGCCAGACCCTCGTCGACCTTGTCGGCCAGCCACAACAGACTCAACTCGCGCAAAGCCGTGAGGTTGCCAACCCGGAAGTAGTTATTCAGCGCGGTTTCGGCCTGCTGCTGGCGGTAGACCTCTCCGCGGGCCAGGCGGATGCGTAGCGCGTCGGGGGAAAGGTCCACCAGCTCGATCTCGTCGGCGTCCCGAAGAACCTGGTCCGGCACCGTCTCTAGCTGGCGCGTACCGGTGACGGCCGAGACCACGTCGTTGAGGGATTCCAGGTGTTGGATGTTCATCGTGGAGATGACGTCGATACCGGCATCAAGCAGCGCGTACACGTCGTGCCAGCGCTTGGCTGCCTCGGCCGGGCGGCTGCTATCCGCGTTGTGCTCGCCCACCACGGTGTGCGCCAACTCGTCGACCAGGATGATCTCCGGGTGCGTCTCGAGCGCCGCCTCCAGATCCAGCTCCTCGTAGTGGCCGCCGCGGTGGGGAACCGACTTGCGCGGGAGGATCGGCAGCCCCTCGGTGAGCTTCCGGGTGCGCTCGCGGCCGTGATCCTCCACGATGCCGATCAGCACGTCCCGCCCGCGGTCGTACAGGTCGTGCGCTTCGCTAAGCATGGCACACGTCTTGCCCACGCCAGGGGCGAAGCCGAGGTACACCTTCAGCGTGCCACGCTTAGTCATTGTTGTTGTTACTCCTGTTGTTTATCTTGCGCTGAAATTTTTGGACGCCACGCGTCCGGGCGCTAGTGCCTGTTTTACACCTTGAGGCCGACCGCGCCTGGGTTTTGCGGGCACGTGTCCGCGCCCGCTACAGCCTCGCTACAGCTCGCCTGTTACCGCTCGCCCATTACAGCTCACTCAGCGCCTTGTTCAGCTTCACCACGTTCACCGGCGCCCCGTCGGCACTACCGGTGTAGTTGCCCTCGGTGGCTTCCGATACCAGCTGCTCCACTTTCTGCTGGTCCAGGTTGCGCTCCTTCGCCACACGCGGAGCCTGCAGCTTCGCATACGCGGTGGAGATGTGCGGATCCAGGCCGGAACCGGAGGACGTCACGGCGTCCACCGGAACCTCGTCGGGAGAGACCCCCTCGCGCTTGGCAACCTCATCGCGCTTGGAGGCGATGGCCTCCTGATACTCCTTGCTGTAGGGGGACAGGTTGGTGGCGGAGGACGACATGGCGTCATAACCAGCATCCCCAGCAGCAGAAGGGCGAGGGTAGAAGAAGCCCGGCTTCGTGACTTCCTGGGCGATCAGGGAGGAACCGGCGGGCTGGCCCTCAGCATTGGTGATCATCGATCCGTCTGCCTTGGCGGGCATGATCCGTCCCACGCCGACCATGAACGCTGGGTAGATGATGCCCAGGATTAACGTCAGCAGGAAGAAAATGCGCACCGTGGTGGAGGCCAGACGCAAGCCGTTGTTAGATGTTGCGCGTGCCATTGTTCTCTTGTGTTTCCTTTCAAAAAGGGCCGGTAAATGCCAGCCCAAGAGTGTTAGATCCCGAAGATTCCGGAGATAATCAGGTCGATGATCTTGATGCCGATGAACGGTACGATCACGCCGCCCAAACCGAAGATGGTCAGGTTGCGCGACAGCAGCGAGGCCGCCGAACCCGCGCGGTACTTCACACCCTTCAGAGCCAGCGGGATCAGCGCGATAATGACCAGCGCGTTGAAGATCACGGCGGACAGGATCGCCGACTCGGGGGAGTGCAGGCGCATGATGTTCAGCGCGGACAGGCCCGGGAAGGCCACCACGAACATCGCGGGGATGATGGCGAAGTATTTCGCAATATCGTTGGCGATGCTGAAGGTGGTCAGCGCACCGCGGGTGATCAGCAACTGCTTACCAATGGCCACGACGTCGATGAGCTTGGTCGGGTCGGAATCCAGATCCACCATGTTGCCGGCCTCCTTGGCCGCGGTGGTGCCGGTGTTCATCGCCACGCCCACGTCGGCCTGGGCCAGGGCGGGAGCATCGTTGGTACCGTCGCCAGTCATGGCCACGAGACGGCCCTTGGCCTGTTCCTTGCGGATGAGCTTCAGTTTCTGCTCCGGGGTTGCCTCCGCGAGGACGTCGTCCACGCCCGCCTCGGCAGCGATGGCTTTCGCGGTCAGGGCGTTATCGCCGGTGACCATGACGGTGCGGATGCCCATCTTGCGTAGCTGCTCGAAGCGCTCTGTCATGCCCGGCTTGACTACGTCTTTGAGGTGGATGACGCCCAATACTCGGCCGGTGACGTCTTCACCCTGGGAGTCCAGGGCGATTTCTGCCACGACCAGTGCGGTGCCACCACTGTTGGAGATGTCGTTGACCACGTCGGTGATGGACGTCGGGACGTCTCCGCCGAGGTTCGTCACGAGCTTCGCAACTTCGGAGGCTGCGCCCTTGACGATCTTGCGGTGCGCGGCTTGGTGGCCTGTGGACCACTCCGTGTGCTCTCCGGCGCCGGCGGGCAGCTGGATGCCACTCATACGGGTCTGCGCGGTGAAGGGGATGAACTCTGCGTTGCGGAAGGTCTCTTCCGGGATGGCCAGGCCGGACTGCTTCTCGGCGAGCTGCACAATGGAGCGGCCCTCCGGGGTCTCGTCGGCCAGGGAAGATAGCTGGCAGGCGTAGATGAGTTCTTCCTGGTTGATGCCCTCCATGGCTACGAACTCGCTGGCCTGGCGGTCACCGATGGTGATGGTGCCCGTCTTGTCCAGCAGCAGGGTGGCTACGTCACCCGCGGCCTCGACGGCGCGGCCGGACATGGCCAGGACGTTGTGCTGCACCAGGCGGTCCATGCCCGCGATGCCAATGGCGGACAGAAGCGCGCCGATGGTGGTGGGGATCAAACAGACAAGCAGGGCGACCAGTACGACCGGGGACTGCTCGGCACCGTTGAACGCAGCCATCGGGGCAAGAGCCAGCACCACGATCATGAAGATGATCGTCAGCACGATCAGCAGGGTGCCCAGGGCCAATTCGTTCGGGGTCTTCTTGCGCTCCGCGCCCTCGACCAGGCCGATCATGCGGTCCATAAAGGACTCGCCCGGCTTGCTGGTCACGCGGATAGCAATCGCATCAGAGAGCACGCGGGTACCACCCGTTACGGCGGAGCGGTCACCGCCAGATTCGCGGATGACGGGTGCGGATTCGCCGGTGACGGCGGACTCGTCCACGCTGGCGGCGCCCATGATGACGTCGCCGTCGGCGGGGATCACGTTACCGGCGCTGACCAGCACGATATCGCCCGGCAGCAGGGACTCGCTGGAGACCTCCTCGGTGACCTCCTGCATGCCCGCGCCGGAGTTTTCCAGCGCCGGTGCCAGGTGGGGATCGTTCACGTCGGAACCGGTGAACTTCAGGGCGTTCGACTGGGTGCGGGTGGCACGCAGGGCGTCCGCCTGCGCCTTACCGCGCCCCTCGGCCACAGATTCGGCCAGGGTGGCAAACAGAACGGTCAGCCACAGCCATACCGTGATGGACCAGGTGAACAGGGAAGGATGCGCGATCGCCAACACAAAGGTGAATAGCGCGCCGACCTCCACCAGGAACATCACTGGCGTTTTGTACAGCAGGCGCGGATCCATCTTCTTTAGCGCCAGTGGCAGAGCCTGCTTCAACTGGGCTGCGGAAAAAGCGCCCTCGTTTTTCTTCTTGTCGTGCGTGGCCGGAGCCGTCGCACGCTTCGCTTCAGTGCGCGAAGGAGCATTTAGGGTTGTCATGACAGAGCCTCCGTCAACGGGCCGAGGACCAGGGTGGGCAGGAAGGTCAGCGCGCCAACGATGATGGCGATACCGACCATCACTCCCACGAACTGCGGGCGGTGGGTGGGTAGAGTACCGGCGTTTTCGGCAGCCGGCTTTTGCTTAGCGAAGTCGCCGGCCAGTGCCAGCGCGAAGACGATCGGCAGGAAGCGGCCCAGCAACATGCACAGACCCAGGGTGATGTTGAACCACGGGGTATCTGCACCGAAGCCGGCGAACGCGGAACCATTGTTGTTGGAGGCCGAGGTGTAGGCGTACACAATGTCGCTAAAGCCGTGCGGGCCGTCGGCCGATACCGAGTCGCGGGTATCGGGAAGCATGGTGGAAATACCCACGCCTGCCAGCACCAACGTCGGCATGACCAGGATGTACAGGCTGACCTTCGTGATTTCGGAAACGCCGATGCGCTTGCCGAGGTACTCCGGGGTACGGCCGACCATCAGGCCCGCGACGAACACGCTGAGCAGGGCGATCATGAGCATGCCGTACAGGCCGGTGCCCACGCCACCAGGGGAGATCTCGCCCAGCATCATGTCCAGGATCAGCATGCCGCCTGCCAACGGGTGGTAGCTGGAGTGGAAAGAGTCCACCGCACCCGTCGACGTCATTGTCGTGGTGACGGCGAAGAAAGAGGAAGGAAGCACGCCCAGGCGGTACTCCTTGCCCTCCATGCCACCGCCCTGGAAGGCAGCCAGGGAGGTTTCGCTGGACATCACGACTGCCAGGGAGGCGAAGTACAGCACGGCCATGGCGGCCAGAACTGCCCAACCCTGACGGGTGTCGTTCACCATCTTGCCGAAGGTGCGGGTCAGGCTAACCGGGATCACCAGGATGAGGAAGATCTCCAGCATGTTGGTCCATGCGTTCGGGTTCTCAAACGGGTGGGCGGAGTTGGCGTTGAAGTAGCCACCGCCGTTGGTGCCCAGCTCCTTGATGACTTCCTGCGAGGCCACTGCACCGCCCGGAATGGTTTGCTGGCCACCCGTGATCGTCTCCACAGTGGTCGGAGCGTGGAAGTTCTGGATCGCACCCTGGGAAATCAGCAGGATCGCACCGATGATTGCCATCGGCAGCAGGATGCGGAAGACCGCGCGGGTCAGGTCGACCCAGAAGTTGCCGATTTGGCCGTTGCCCATACGGTTGGCCAGGCCGCGGATCAGCGCGATGGCCACGGTGATGCCCACCGCGGCGGACACGAAGTTCTGCACTGCCAGGCCCGCCATCTGGGTGAGGATGGTCATGGCCGTCTCACCGGAGTAGGACTGCCAGTTGGTGTTAGTCGTGAAGGATACGGCGGTGTTCCACGCCTGGTCCCAGTGCACGGGCTCCTTGCCGTGGTTCAGGGGCAGCGCCTGCTGCACGCGCTGCAGCAGGTAAACGAACACGACACTGATGGCGGAAAACGCCAGCAGGCTTGCGCAGTAGCGAGTCCACTTTTGCTGGCCGTCGGGGTTTACGCCGATCAGGCGATAGAAGCCACGTTCGAAGGCATTGTGCTTCTTGGATGTGAACGTGGCGGCCATGTAGTTGCCCAGCGGCACGTAGAAGGCCGCGAGGGCAATGATGACCGTCATGACAGGGATCCACCCTGTGATGGCCCCGCTCATGAGAACTTCTCCGGGTTCAACAGGGCAACCAACAGGTAGATGATGGCCAGGATCCCCAGGATCCCACCGACAATCAGTTCCCAGCTCATAGCTTGTCCACCGCCTTCAAGGCGGCACCCATTGCGCCGAACAGCGCGCAGGTTACTGCAACCATTAAAAAGTCAAAAAGCATGTAGATATAACAACACCGGTGGTGCCCCGCGCTAATGACTCTTTACGGTTTCTTAACGCCCCTCTTTTACACCCTTTTTTGACGCCCCGACCTGCGCCGGTGCAGGGCGGGAACTATTTGTCAATCGGCGCGGGCTCCAACTTCCAAACTTCCGTTGCGTAGTCGCGGATCGTGCGGTCGGAGGAGAAACGCCCGGATTCGCAGATGTTCACCCACGCCTTCTGTGCCCAGCCCTGCGGGTCGGCCGCGTAGTCGGCAGCCATACGGTCGCGTACGTCGCGGTAGTCCGCGAAGTCGCCCAGCACGTAGTAAGTGTCGGAGGCGCCCTCGCCGTAGCCGTGGATCAGTGACTGCTTCAGGTCGTAGAACCAGCCGGTGAAGTCGTCGTGGAGGGTGCCGTTATCTAGCGCGTCCAGGGCGCGCTTCAGGCCGGGCACGGATTCGTACAGCTCGTAGGGCTTGTAGTCCGCGCGCAGCTCCGGCAGCTCCTCCTCGCGGGCGCCGAAGATGTAGGCGTTCTCTTCGCCAACGGAATCCACGATCTCCACGTTCGCGCCGTCCATGGTGCCCAGCGTCAGCGCGCCGTTCATCATGAACTTCATGTTGGAGGTGCCCGATGCCTCCTTGCCTGCGGTGGAGATCTGCTCCGAAATATCGGAGGCCGGCAGGATGTGCTCGGCGGGGGAGACGTTGTAGTTCTCCACGAACACGACCTTCAGCAGCGGGGAAACCACCGGATCGTTGTTCACCAGATCTGCGATCGCGTTGATCAGCTTGATGATGGCCTTCGCCCGCGTGTAGCCCGGCGCGGCCTTCGCGCCGAAGATGACGGTGCGCGGCGGCAGGTCGCGCTGGTGGTCCTCCTTGATGCGGAAGTACAGGTCCAGCACGTACAGGGCGTTCAGCAGCTGGCGCTTGTACTCGTGCAGGCGCTTGATCTGCACGTCGAAGATGGAATCCGGGTCGATGACCACACCCTGGCGCTCGGCGATCCACTCGGCGAAGTCGTGCTTGTTGGCGGCCTTGATCTCGCGGAGTTCCTGCATGACCGCCGGGTCGGAGGCGTAGCTGCGCAGTTCCTTGAGGTTGTCGAGGTTGGTGACCCAGGCGTCATCACCAGAAAGGCGAGTAAGCAGCGCAGACAGGCGAGGGTTAATCATCCGCAGCCAGCGGCGCGGCGTAACACCGTTGGTCTTGTTGTTGAACTTCTCGGGCCACAGCTCGTGCCAATCGGCGAGGGTTTCGCGCTTGATGATCTCTGTGTGCAGCGCGGCCACGCCGTTGATGGAGTACGCGGCGTAGCAGGCGATCCACGCCATGTGCACCACACCGTGTTGGATCGGGGCCATTCTTTGGATGGTGACGCCATCAATCCCCTCCGCCGAACGTTCGATGCGGAAGCGACGGTCGATCTCGGCGATGATCTCCCACACACGCCAGAACAGCTGCTGGAAGATTTGCTGGTCCCACTGCTCCAGAGCCTCGGTGAGGACAGTGTGGTTGGTGTAGGCGAAGGTGTTGGAGACGATCTCCCAGGCTTCCTCCCAGCCCATGCCGTGCTCGTCCATCAGCAGGCGCATGAGCTCCGGGATGGCCAGCACCGGGTGGGTATCGTTCAGCTGCACGGAGTGGAAGTCCGCGAAGTTCTTCAGATCCCCGTGGCGGGCCAGGTGGCTGCGGATCATCGCCTGCAGGGAGGCGGAGGTGAAGAAGTACTGCTGGCGGACACGCAGCTTCTTGCCCTCGTAGGTCGTGTCGTTCGGGTAGAGCACGCGGCAGATGTCGCTGACACGCTCGCGCTCGATGATGGCATCGGTGAAGCGCTGGGAGTTGAAAGCGTCGTAGTCGAACTCCTCCCACGGCTCGGCCTTCCACAGGCGCAGGGTGCCCACGTTGCGGGTGCCGTAGCCGGTGATGGGCATGTCGTAGGGGATCGCGCGGACCTTCATGTCGTCGAAGTGCACGACCAGCTGGTCGGAGGCGCGGCGGATAGTAAAGGGGTATTCCTCTTCGCGCCACGGGTCCGGGCGCTCCACCTGGAAGCCATTGTCGAAGGACTGGCGGAACAGGCCGTAGCGGTAAAGGATGCCGTAGCCGGTGACGGGGTAATCCTGGGTGACGGCGGAATCCAGGAAGCAGGCCGCCAGGCGACCCAGGCCACCGTTGCCCAGGGCGGCATCGTTTTCAATTTCTAGGACGTCCGCGAGCTCGTGGCCGAGCTCCCGGGTGGCGGCCTGAGCCTCTTCCACCAGGCCTAAGTTGGTGAGGTTATTCAGCAGCGCGCGGCCCATGAGGAACTCGGCGGAGAAGTAGTGCTGTTGGCGGGTGGCGGCGTAGGCTTCGCGGGTGCGTTCCCAATCGTCGGCGATGCGCTCTTGGATATTGCGGGAAAGGCCGGTCCAAAACTTGCGGGTGGAAGCGTGCTGGGGCGGGGTGCCGGCGGCGGCGCGGACGTGGCTGCCGACGGTGGTGGAGTTCAGTTCGTGGCTCATAGTTCCCGATTCTATGGTGCCTGCGGTGAACTCGCTGGTCGGGTGCGGGGCAGGGGGCTAGTGTTTTTTGGACGCCGCTTCGTTTCGCAACTGCGAAGACTGTTCCTCAATGCTGTCGTGGAGGTGGCTGAAGCTCTCCACCGCTGCGGAGGAGCGCGGCGGAACCTGGATGATTCGCTCGGATTCCATGCCGGCCTGGAGCTCGCGCGTGCGGGCGATCTCCGCATCCAGCTTCACGCCGAGGAGCAGCAGGGAGTTGCTTAAGACCAAGCCGAGGAGGCCGACGATGATGCCTCCCAGCGCGCCGTAGATACCGATGTAGCCGAAGTTGTTCAGATAGGCGCGTAGCAGCAGGCCGACGATAGTTATGCTGATCAGCGCGAATGTGGAGCCCACCGTTAGCCACCGCACGCGCCCGAAGCGCACGTTCGGGGCGACATGGTAGAGGACGGCGATGAGGATCGCCGACACGAAGAAGATCACTGGCCAGCGAAGGTACTGCCAGACCGGCAGGAAGTGCTCCAGGACGAAGGTGGTGAAGCCCTGTAGCCTAAGCGGCTCGGCGACCTTGTCCAACAGCGGCCGGGCGATATCCTCCCGAAGAAAGTATGCGCCCGCGATGAAGACCAGTCCGATCACCAAAACAAGGGTGACTCCCCACATGGTCGTCCACCTCCTGATGAGGCCACGTCCTTCGCGCCGCCCGTACATTTCGTTGGACATACGGGAAAACGCGCGGAGGTACGCCGACGAGGAAAACAGGGCAAGCAGCACGCTGATCACCAGCATGACGATGGATTGCTCCGTAGAGCCGATGACCGTGGAGACGATGCTCTGCGCATTGTCTTGGAAGTTGGTGGGGATGTTTTTATCGATGAACTCGTCGGTGAGCTCCGTGACCTGGTTGCGGTTTTGGTCAAGGAACAGCGTGATGATCGCATAAAAGGCCAGCAAAGTCGGCAGTCCGGTGAGCAGTGTGAAGAAGCTCAGCGTGGCGCCTTTGTCTAGCAAAGCGTTGAAGAAAACCTCGAAATAGAGACGCTTGGCGATGACCTTCCAAGTTGAGGGTTCCAGCCAGCGGTGCTCCCGCACGACCTCCTCGTGGTACGCCTCAGAGGGCAGTGCCGGTGTGACCTGCCCTCCGAGGGTGGGAACGATGCGCTCATCTGAGGGGCGTTCGTTCTGGGGTTTTTCAACACTCATTAGCTACTGAAGATACCTGGTAGGTGGGAGTTTGTAGCGGTGCGGACTGGGGCGTCGAGAAAAGAAATCGAACAAGGGCGCGCGAAGGGGAGGGGGTGTCCGGGGGATTCTTATAGTCAAGAGTGTTCCCGGAAAATGCCGGGCAGACCGAACAGGAGATTGACGATGACCGATGTCACTACTCGTGCAAAGGTGGGCGCGGGGTTGCTGGAAGTGGCGACCTCGCCGCGCCTGTTGAAGGCCATCAACGTGGCGGCGTACGCACACCGCAACCACACTCGCAAAGGAACGAACATTCCTTATGTCTCGCACATTTTCAGCGTGATGCACCTGGCCAGCACGGTTACGGATGACGAAGACGTGCTGATCGCCGCGCTGTTCCACGACATTTTGGAGGACGTGCCGGAGGAGTACTCCGAGGCGCAGATGCGGGAGGACTTCGGCGATCGCGTGGTGGAGCTAGTGCTGGGCGTGACGAAGGATGACAGCATCAGTGACTGGCAGGAACGCTCCGATGCTTATCTGGCGCACCTTTCCGGCGCCGATGAGGGCTCCGTGATCGTTTCCGTGGCGGACAAGCTGCACAACCTGCTTTCGATCCTGGCCGATCACGCCGAGATCGGGGATGAGCTGTGGGGACGCTTCAACTCCGGCAAGGATAGGCAGCAGTGGTGGTACGGCGCGGTCAGCGAGGTCGCTGCCAAACGCATTCCCGGTAACCCTCTGGTCGCGGTGCTGGAGGAGAAGGTCGCGGAACTGCGTGCGCTGTAGGTGCTGCTCTGGCGTGGCTGCAAAAACACCGCGCCACCAGCGGATTAGGTAGGTTAAGGAACTACTGTGTAGAGTTCTTTCTTGCTGCTTGCAAAAGCACGCGCGCCGATCATGTGGCGCACGCGCCCCGTTCGTCTAGCGGCCTAGGACGCCGGCCTCTCACGCCGGTAACACGGGTTCAAATCCCGTACGGGGTACAAAATTGGGGGATAGGGATTTCGGGATGCCGCTAGTTCACAACTATTTCCACAAAAATAGTTGAATAGTTTCAACTATTAGCAACGGTTGTGATGGAATTGACGAATGACATCTCAATCTCAATCGGAGGGTTCCCCCGCACCAGACGGGGCCTCCACAGCAACCGCGCAATCATCCAGCGCACACAAGGACGAGCGGACGTTCTTCGGCCACCCCTTCGGCCTAGCTAACCTCTCCGGCGTGGAGATGTGGGAGCGCTTCAGCTTCTACGGCCTCCAGGCTCTGCTTGCCTTCTACCTCTACTACTCCGTGACTGACGGTGGCCTTGGCATGGACAAGAGCACCGCCACCTCCATCGTCGGTGCCTACGGTGGCTTGGTGTACCTCACCGGTGTGGCTGGCGCGTGGGTTGCCGACCGCATCCTCTCGGCCGAACGCACCCTGTACTACTCAGCGGTGTTGGTCATGCTCGGTCACATCAGCCTGGCCCTTGTGCCGGGCTACATCGGCGTGATCCTGGGTCTGGTGTTTATTGCTGTTGGTTCTGGTGCCCTCAAGACGACCTCGCAGGTGGTTCTGGGCGACCTCTACGACCGCGATGACCCTCGCCGCGACGGTGGCTTCTCCATCTACTACATGGGCGTGAACATCGGTGGCCTGCTCGGCCCGCTGATTACCAACGCACTGTGGGGTTGGAAGGGCTTCCACTGGGGCTTTGGCGCGGCTGCCCTGATGATGGCTATCGGCCTGGTTCAGTACACCCTCTTGCGTAAGCAGACCATTCAGGACGCGGGCCACGACGTTGTGAACCCGCTGCCGCGTAAGAAGTACCTCCCGGTATTCATTGGCGCTGCTGCAGCGATCGTTGTTTTCGTACTGCTGTTCATCACCGGTGTGCTGAAGGTTGGGCAGCTGTCCAACATCACGGCGCTCCTGGCCGTCATCATTGCCGTTGTTCTGTGGGTGCAGATGTACCGTTCCAAGCTGGTCACGGATGTCGAGCGTTCCCGCCTGGTCGGTTTTGTCCCCATGTTCGTGGCTTCCGTGGCGTTCTGGTCGCTGTTCCAACAGCAGTTCACCGTGATTGCTGTGTACTCCGACGAGCGCCTGAACCGCAACCTCTTCGGCATGGAGATTCCTCCGGGCGTGGTGCAGTCCATCAACCCGCTATTCATCATCCTGTTCGCTGCCGTGTTCGGCGCGATGTGGACGAAGCTGGGGGACAAGCAGCCTTCCTACGCCGCGAAGTTCTCTATGGCGCTAGTTGTTATCGGCGGTGCGCTGTTGCTGTTCCTGCCGTTCGCTGGTGGCGGAGCTAACTCCACCCCGATGTGGGCCATGGTGCTGATCCTGTTCCTGTTCACCATGGGCGAGCTGATGCTGAGCCCAGTGGGTAACTCCATGGCCACCCGCTTGGCCCCGAAGGCATTCCCCACCCGCATGTTCGGCCTGTGGTTGCTGTCGATCAGTTTGGGCACGTCCCTGTCGGGTAGCCTGGCTGCCTTCTACAACCCGGAGGATGCCTCCGCGGAGCGGACCTACTTCATCGCGATGTTCGCGGTGATGGTCGGCCTGGGCGCAGTCATGTTCCTGGCCCGTAAGTGGATCCTCAAGCTGTTCGTGGATATTCACTAGTTCCAGCTAGAGAATCCAGCCCGTCTTCACTCACCCCACGCGCACTAGCTCGTGGGGTGTTTTGTTGATCGGGTCTACCTTTTCTGACGCCACAATCACAATGTCTTCGATGCGTGCGCCCCACTGACCGGGGATGTAGATGCCGGGTTCAATGGAGAAGGCCATACCCTCTTCAATCACAAAGTCGTTGCCCGCGATGATGAACGGCTCTTCGTGGCAGGAAAGCCCGATGCCGTGGCCGGTGCGGTGGATGAAGTACTCGCCGTAGCCGGCCTCCTCGATGATGTCGCGGACGACCTTGTCCACGTCGCCTGCCGTCACGCCGGGCTTGGCGAATTCCAACCCGGCCTCCTGGGCACGCTGCAGCACGTCGTAGATCTTTTGCTGCTCGTCCGTGGGTTCGCCAACAACGTAGGTGCGGGTGCAGTCGGAGTGGTAGCCGCTGGCCAGGGTGCCGCCGATATCGACGACCACCACGTCGCCCGCTTCGATCACGCGATCGGAGTGATCGTGGTGCGGGTCCGCGCCGTGCGGGCCGGAGCCGACGATGATGAAGTCCACAACCTCGTGCTCTTCGAGGATCATGCGCTCCAGTTCCTTGGCCACGTCGTTCTCCGTCACGCCTGCGCGCAGCAGGTTCGGGACCTGGCGGTGGACTTCGTCGATGGCGGCGCTAGCGCGGCGCAGCTCGGCAAGCTCTTCATCGTCCTTGCGAATGAACGCCTGGGCGAGCACCTGGGTGGCGTTGACGGTGGAGATGCCGCGGGACTGCAGCTCCAGCAGGTGGTCGGCGGTCATGGCCGCGCTGACAGCATAGGAGCCTTCGGCGATGTAGCCGTAGGGGTCTTCGCCGTCGTTCCACCCGATGATCTCCACGCCTAGTTTGCCCGCCACGGACTTCTTCAGGTCTGCGACATCCACGCCGGGGACGATGATGCGGGTGGCGTCCTTAGTAAGAACCAGAGCCGTGAACCGCTCGTGGGTGGTGATCTTCGACGAGATCAGGTACTCCATGTCCGGGCCGGGGGTGGCGATTACGCCGTCCAGGCCCGCCTGTGCGGCGATGTCGCGGACGGTGGCAAGACGCTTGCTAAACGTTTCGGTTGGGAAGAATTCACTCATGGCCACCAGGGTACGCTCCGGGGTGTGGGGGAGCAGTGGGGTGTGGGTGGAGAACCGGCGGGAAGGGGACGGTTAGCCGTTGCAGTTGGGGCCTTCGGTGAGGACAATGTTCGGTACGCCCATTTCGCGCAGGTAACGCTCCGTGTAGCAGGGACCGAAGCCACTTTCGTACTCACTGTCCTGGGGGATCAGCTTCCATTCGGCGCCATCGAACTTGTATAGGGCAAGTCCACCAGAGCCGTAGCGGCCAACGATTGCCCATCTCCCATCGCAATACTTAGACACGAGGTTATCGGTCCCTGGTTGGTAGGTGGCATGGTAAACATCCGGCCAGATGCATTCGCCCTTCGCTGGCTCCTTTGTCTGCTCTTCTGGCTGCTGAGTCTGTTCGGAGGATTCTTCGGATTCTTTAGAGCCGACGGTTGAATTTGTCTAGGGATTTCTTTTACGCATGGAATTTCTGTGCCTGGATTAGAGCATTCCGAAGCTCCTCATCGCACGCGTAGACAAACAATCCGTGAACGCCACGGGTCATCAAAACGTAGAGCTGATTCCACAGAAGTTCATCGGAAAAATCCCCTTTGCCGGAGCCATAGCTGAGTGTCCGCTTATTTGTTGCAGCTCTGAAGAAGCTCTTATCAGGCGAGATTCTGATCTGGCCGTTTTCTAGCTTCACCGATGGACCGATGATTACCCCGGCATAGTTCAAGTCGAAGCCTTGAACGGTGTATACCGAACCAACCTCGTTGATAGTCTGAGGCTGCTCCGCCCAGGCAAGCTTCTTCCGCTTGGTTGCGGCGTCAACTGTTATTTCTCTATTCCAGGGCATAAAGAAATCCCCGATGGATACACCCCACGAGTCACCATTTTCCGGCTTCCTAGAAGCGTTGTATGGCCAGTCGTATGTAGCAACCATTCTGCTTAAGCCACGGTCAGTGTCCGAGGCCTTATGTTTGATTGCGTTTCGCATATCGTTGACGTCGGCAAAAAACTCTACGTGATAGCCCTCGGCATCCCGATGGGAGGTATCCAAGTCGAGATTGGTGATTCTATGTTCCTTAAGGAACGAATTGAGCCAGTCCAAAGTGCCTTGAGACGCAGCCATGCGCATCTGTTTCCTCAGGGGAACCTTTGAATACTTATCCGCAGCCACGAACTCGTGAGGTTCCTTCTCCCACCATTGGTTTGCCTGTAATACCTGTTGCTTATCGTAAACGGCGACGGTTACCTTAGCTCTACTGATGATGTCTAACAGCTGGTTATCGCCCCGGTAGCTTTGCTTGCCTTGGGTCCACAGTAGGTGTGCTTCGTCGATCAGTACGAGATCAACCTTTTCGTTTGTCGAATGGCGATCAATAAACCTGGTTGGCTTCAAGACCCGTTCGTTGCTTTTCGAGTGAAGACCAAGCTTTTCAGCGATCTGCGTGTAGACATTTACCTGTTCGTCGTGGTTAACGACCAGGTAACAATCGAGTCTGCGTTCTTCACCAGACTTGGTGGTGACGGGGTTTTGCATAATGTCGTAGAAAAGGCTACTGAGCAATACGGTTTTACCTGCGCCGGCCTCACCTTCGACCATGACTAGGTTGCCTTGCGACCCCGCATGAATCTTTTCGTACAGCACCTCCATGATATCTCGCTTGGCTGCGACTTGTTCCTCGGTCAAGCTGTGGAAAGGGGAGGCCTTGTAAAGAGCGGAGTCATAAACTTTTTCAAGCTCCGGGAAAAGATTCGCATCGATGGTCTGAAGCTGTGCCCAGATTTCATGGAAAACTTCGTCGAATCGCTCTTTGGTGTAATAATCTAACTGATCGTTGCTGCGCCGGTTCTCAAGTTTTTTAACAGCTTCCACGCTGGAGAGCATGAGCATTAAACGATTCTCTACGTCGAGAGTCAATGACTTATTAAAAAGCTCATGGCCGAGGATGATTAGCTGACTGTTCTTGGAATCCTTGAGCTTGGTCCAGTCTGCGTCATCTTTTCTAGTGTTTTTTAGGTGGGATGTAGTGCGTTGGATAATATCCGTAGTTTCACCCACATACGCCGTATAGGGCTTGGTTTGATTCTTTTCTTCATTCTTGATTACGTAAACGACCGGAAAATTATAGAGAAGATCATCGTCAGTTTTAATCGTTCGATCTCTAAATGCTGCTAGGCGATCATTCTCTTCGCGGCGGATTTTTAGCGACTGAACCCCCGCTTCGTTAAACGCGATTTGTTGATGGATCGCCTGTGTGTCGGCCTGTTTGCGCAATTCAGCATTCTCCATATTTGTTATTCATTACTAATGGTGGTCGTTCGGTTGCTAACCCCGCACAACCTTCACGGTCACGCCGCCGAAGATTGACAGCCCGCGGATCCGCAGCAGGGGAGCGTCCGCCGGCAAGCTGTTCGGGTGGATTGCGCCGTTCTCCACCACCAGCTCGTCGCCGCCAAAAATGCCCAGGCCACCCATGTCGATGCGCACGCCCTCCGGCACCAGCACATCCGCGCCACCAAAGCAGCTATTCAGCCACAGCGTGGTCACCGGATCGCTAAACCGGCATTCCCGCAGGTCAAAGTCCGAACCGCCGAAGATGTTGAAGTTCCAGTGGGTCTTCGGCACCTGCCACGCCGCCTTCGTCACCCCGCCGAATATCGCCAGGCTGAAGCCCGTCTCGGAACCCCCGCCAGTCACCAGCGACCGCGACCGCGCAAGAACCATTTCGCGGTGGCGTTGGGCGTCCGAAGTTTGGTGAGCAGCCCACTCCGCGTCACTCGGCGCGCGGTGCGCAACCGCAGTGCTCGCCTCGATCCTAAACAGCATTTCCGCAGGCTCGTCCACGAGATCATCCAGCAAGTCCACCAACTCGCTACGCTGAGTAGCAGCATGCGCCTGGCCCGACCTCTCGTCGAACTCTGCGATAGTCAGCTGACCATCGGCCATCGCTTTGGACAGCGCCTCCACAGCGGCGGATCGTTCCTGGTCGGTGCAGCGCTTGTCCTTGTATTCACTCATGGTTTTACCCTACTAAAGGAGTTCCCCATTCTCTCTCCATATCGCGTAAACCTCGACTGGCTCTGGGGCACCCCACCCGGCAACGATGGCACGCCCGCCACTGTTCGCGCCGCTCTTTTTGGTAATGACGCCCACACTTCAGCCGAAGCCTGGCTCCGTACCCTCTCGGCGGACGAGGATGGCCGGCGGGGCGAAGGAGGCTGGGGCGCCGAGCTGGTCAACCCCGACGACACGGCTAGCCCGGCGCTGGTGGACATCACCTCCGCCGGTGAGGACGTAGCCGACGGAATCGAGGACGGCACGCAGAACCTCTACGAGTTCCTAGCCGAACGAGTCGCCCGTGCCGAACGCGCCGAGGCTGGCGAACCCCACGGCGCCAGCGAGCTGACCGTGGAGTGGCGTGAGCTGCCGCGCACCTAATCCTCCAGCGGACCGAGCTCCGCGACCAGAACCTCCTGGGCGACCTTCATCGCCGACAGGGCAGCATCCACGAATTCGTCACCCATGACTTCCCGGCGAACCTGAATGCCCGCCTCAAAGCGCTTGTCGTTGGTAGCCGGATTCTGGTTTGCAGCGTCTTCGCAGGTCATGCTTGCGTTTCTCCTAAGGGATTGGGGCTCTAAAAAATCTTTTCAGAAGGCTTTGCACTACTTCCGCAGCAGGTCCTCCAGCAGCCGGGCGGAGTTCTTCAGCTCCGCACCGAACTTCTCCGCCGGGTGGTCGCCCATGCGCGCCACGGGGCCAGAAATGGAAAGGCAGGCGATGACTGTGCGATTCGGCATATCCGCCCCGAAGATCGGCACGGAGGCCGAAGCCAGGGAGGGGTCGCGCTCCGCAGAGGATTCCGCGATCCCGTCGGCCGCGATCTTCTCCAAGTCCTCGCGGGTGTACGCGGCCTGGGGGAGCACCTGGTTCTGGAACGCCTCCGGCGCATAGGCAACCAGCAGCTTCGCCGCGGAGCCCGCCTTCAACGTCATCCGGTGGCCCACCGGAACCGTATCCCGCAGGCCGGTGGCAGGCTCGGCGTTGGCGATGCACACGCGCTCCATCCCGGAGAGGCGATATAGCTGCACGGACTCGCCGGTCTTTGCCATGAGGTCGGGGAGGATGAACTCTGCGGCGTCCTCAAGACGAGAAGAAGTAGACGGCGCCATCTCGGACAGGGCTGGGCCAGTGACCCATGCACCGTCGACCCCGCGTTCGATCAACCGGTGCTTTTCCAGCGCGACGGCGATACGGTGCGCGGTGGCGCGCGGCAGGCCGGTGATGGCGCACAGGTCGGAAAGGTTGCGAGGTTCTGCTGCGATGACCGATAGGATGAAGATCGCTCGGTCCAAAACTTGAATGCCGCTAGTTGCGGGAATTTCCGTATTGTGTCCCATGAGTTGATACTATACATTCCATCCAGTGGAACTGTATAGCGGACACAGAGGAGAGACCGTGACGAACCAACCCTTAACCCTCGCGGAAAAAGTCTGGCGCGACCACGTCGTCGCAGCGGGCGAAAACGGCGGACCCGACCTGCTGTACATCGACCTGCACCTGGTTCATGAGGTTACCTCGCCCCAGGCCTTCGACGGCCTGCGACAGGCCGGCCGCAAAGTCCGCCGCCCGGACCTGACCATCGCCACTGAGGACCACAACGTGCCCACCATCGGCGTGAAGACCGGCGACCTGCAGGAAATCCAGGAGCCCACCAGCCGCCTGCAGGTATCCACCCTGCGCGACAACGCCAAAGAATTCGGCATCCGCCTGCACTCCATGGGCGACATTGAACAGGGCATCGTCCACACCGTCGGCCCGCAGCTGGGCCTGACCCAGCCCGGCATGACGGTCGTCTGCGGCGACTCGCACACGTCCACCCACGGCGCCTTCGGCTCCATCGCCATGGGCATCGGCACCAGCGAAGTCGAGCACGTCCTGGCCACCCAGACCCTTCCGCTGAAGCCCTTCAAGACCATGGCCATCGAAGTTTCCGGCGAGCTGCAGCCGGGCGTGACCTCCAAAGATCTGATCCTGGCCATCATCGCCAAGATCGGCACCGGCGGCGGCCAGGGCCACATCATCGAATACCGCGGCGAGGCTATCGAGAAGCTGTCCATGGAAGCCCGCATGACCATGTGCAACATGTCCATCGAGGCCGGCGCCCGCGCGGGCATGATCGCACCCGACCAGACCACCTTCGACTACCTCGAAGGCCGCCCGCACGCGCCGAAGGGCGCGGACTGGGACGCAGCCGTGGAGTACTGGAAGTCCCTGCGCACCGACGACGACGCGCAGTTTGATACCGTCGTCCACATCGACGGCTCCGCACTGACCCCCTTCGTCACCTGGGGAACCAACCCCGGCCAAGGCCTGCCGCTGGCGGAATCCATCCCGCAGCTGGAGGACTTCACCAACGACAACGACCGCCTCGCCGCCGAGCGCGCCATGGAGTACATGGATCTCAAGCCCGGCACCCCGCTGCGCGACATCAAGATCGACACGGTCTTCCTCGGCTCCTGCACCAACTCCCGCATCGAGGACCTACGCGCCGCCGCGGAGGTCGTCAAGGGCCGGTCTGTCGCCGACGGCACTCGCATGATCGTTGTTCCTTCTTCCACGCGGGTGAAGATGCAAGCGGAGGAAGAGGGGCTCGATCAGATCTTTATTGACGCCGGGGCGGAGTGGCGCACCGCAGGTTGTTCCATGTGCCTCGGGATGAACCCGGACCAGCTTGCCCCGGGCGAGCGGTCGGCCTCCACCTCCAACCGAAACTTCGAAGGCCGCCAGGGCAAGGGCGGGCGCACGCACCTGGTCTCCCCGCCAGTTGCCGCCGCCACCGCCGTGACGGGCCACCTTGCAGGCCCGGCGGATCTGTAAACCGACCGCTAGAAAGAAAAGGGAACACCATGGAAAAGTTCAACACCCACACTGGCGTGGCGGCACCGCTGAACCGCTCGAACGTCGACACCGACCAGATCATCCCCGCCGTCTACCTGAAGCGCGTGACCCGCACCGGATTCGAAGACGGCCTGTTCGCCGGCTGGCGTAAGGACCCGGAGTTCATCCTGAACCAGGAGCCCTACAAGAACGCCTCCGTGCTGGTGGCCGGCCCGGATTTCGGCACTGGCTCCTCCCGCGAACACGCCGTCTGGGCGCTGATGGATTACGGCTTCCGCGTGGTTCTTTCTTCCCGTTTCGCGGACATCTTCCGCGGCAACTCGGGTAAGGCCGGCCTGCTGGCGGCACAGATGGAACAGAGCGACATCGAGCTGATCTGGAAGCTGTTGGAGCAGCAGCCGGGCGCGGAAATCACCGTGAACCTGGAGGATCGCACCGTCACTCTGGGCACCCACACCTTCGGCTTCGACGTAGACGACTACACCCGCTGGCGCCTGATGGAAGGCCTGGACGACATCGGCCTGACCCTGCGCAACGAGGAAGCCATCGAGGCCTTCGAATCTCAGCGCGCCAGCTTCAAGCCACGCACCATCCCCGCCAGCTAGCGCAGGCTAGCTACGGCGCCGGAGCAGCAAGGCCGGGGGGCGCTACTTTACGGACAGCGGGCTGGCCAGGTAGTCCAGCCCCAGCAGCTTATCACCGGCGAAGTGCAGCACCCACGTGCTGGACTTCTTCACCCGTATATCCTCAATTTCCACATCGTGCTCGCCCGCAACGCGGGCCAGCACGCCGGGGATCACCGTGCCCTGGGCAACGACCATCGACACAGGCGCGGTCGTGGCGGCGTGGAACGCATCCACCGCTGCATCCGAATCGGCAGCCCACCCGGCATCGCCCAGGTTGGCGTCATAAGAAACTTCCAGGCCCAAGTCCTCAGCGATAGGCGCAGCCGTGTGCTCGCAGCGCACCGGCACGGCAGACGCGATCGCCTCCGGGCGGTAACCCGACAGCTCAGAGACCAGCAGTTCCGCCTGGCGGCGGCCCTTCTTCGTCAACGGGCGCAGGTCATCATCGCCAGCCCACCCCTCGCGGGCGTGCGCCTTCGCGTGGCGGACGTACAGCACGCGGCGGTCGCAGCCCAGCTGCAGCAGCCCCATGGCGGCATCCACGACCTTGAGGTCAGCCTCGTAGCTCAGCAGCTCCTTCGCCTCGGCAGGGGAGACCCAACGCAGCTCGTCGGACTCCTCGTTGGCCTCGAACTCGCCGGACAGGTGCTGGGCAGTCCAGTAGTACACCACCTTCGTGCGCGAACCGACCGGGTAGTGGACGTAGCCCAGAAGCCAGCCCAGGCGCACGTCAAAGCCAGTCTCCTCCCAGATCTCGCGCATAGCGGTACCCGGCAAGTTCTCGCTCGGATCGACCTTGCCCTTCGGCAGGGACCAGTCATCGTAACGGGGACGGTGGATCAGGGCGATCTCCACGTCCGTGGACTCTGGGGCGGAAGGGGTGGAGGCGGCGGCGTCCTTAGAAAAGCGCCAAATAACCGCGCCCGCGGCGAAGGTGGGGCGGGCGAACTCCTCGCTGGGGCGGGATCCGATGCGGGTCACGTGCCCCTGATCGTGCCGCGACATGGCCAGGGACGTAGAAAGATCGCCAGTTCCTGTGTGAGTGATCACTTTTAAAAGGATCCCTTTCGATAGACTATTGCCGACAATCGTATAACGAACCCAAAAGTTATATCGAACTCAAGCAGACAAATAAGCGCACGCAGTGCAGGTGGGAAGGCAACAAGCAGATGGTGCAAGTAGCAGTGATGGGCGCAGGATCCTGGGGCACGACTGTTGCCAAGGTATTTGCCGACGCCGGTAACGAGGTCCGCCTCTGGGCACGCCGTTCCGAAGTCGCCGAGGACGTACGCGACAATCACCGCAACAGCGCCTACCTGGGGGAAATCGAACTGCCGGAATCACTGACCGGGACTTCCGACCCCGCCGAGGCCCTGGACGGCGCGGAGATCGTGGTACTGGGTGTCCCTTCGCAATCGCTGCGCGGGAATCTGGAGAAATGGACAGAGGCCGACCTTATCGGCCCAGACGCCTCCCTGGTGAGCCTGGCCAAAGGCATCGAACATTCCAGCGGCCTGCGGATGAGCCAGCTGATCTCCGAAGTGGCGGGCGTGCCCAGCGAACGCGTGGCCGTGCTAACCGGGCCGAACCTGGCGCGCGAGGTAGCACAAGGCCAACCCGCCGCAACCGTCGTGGCCTGCACCGACATGGACCGCGCGAAGCTGATCCAGGCGGCCGTGGCCGCGCCTTATTTCCGCCCGTACACGAACGCGGACGTCATTGGTTGTGAGATCGCAGGCACGTGCAAGAACGTCATCGCGCTGGCGGCGGGCATTGCCGCGGGCATGGGATTCGGCGACAACACTGCCGCGACCGTGATCACCCGCGGCCTGGCGGAGACCACCCGCCTAGCCCTGGAAGTCGGCGCGGACGCGCGGACACTCAGTGGCCTGGCGGGCATGGGCGACCTGGTGGCAACGTGTACCTCTACTCTGTCGCGCAACCGCCGATTCGGCGAACACCTGGGCAAAGGGGAGACCCTGGAAGAGGCAGCTGCCTCGACCAAGGGCCAAGTTGCCGAGGGAGTGGTCAGCAGCCAGTCCGTGTTCGAGCTGGCGGGGAAGGTCGGCGTGGAAATGCCGATCACGGAAGCCGTCGTGGGAGTGTGCCACGAAGGCGCAGACGTGCAGCAGGTGATGATGGGGCTGCTCGGGCGCAGCCGGAAGGCAGAGTAGGGGAAACTGCGGGGCGGTGGGGATGTGGCGTCCAGAAAAGGGCTAAGGTAAAAACCCGTGAGTAACGAACCCAAAAAGCACGCACGAACCACCGTCGCCGTTCTGTACGGCGGGCAGTCGACTGAGCACTCCGTATCTTGCATTAGTGCAGGTGCGGTGATCGACCACCTGGATCCCGAGATCTACGAGGTGGTGCCGGTCGGGATTACCGAAACTGGCGCGTGGGTGCCGGGGACGACGGATACTACGCAGCTGCGCGCGGATGGGCGGGACATGCCGCGCGTGAAGGACGACGGTGTGCACGTGCAGCTGACTTTTGGTGGCTCGGCAGGCTCGGCTGAGGGTGGCGCTGACTCGGCTGAGGGCGGCGCTGGCGAGATGCGCTACGTGACCGGCCCGCAGGCAGGCGAGGTGTTTGCCCAGGTAGACGTTGTGTTCCCCGTGCTGCACGGTATGAACGGCGAGGACGGCACCGTGCAAGGCGTGCTGGATCTGGCGGGCGTGCGGTATGTCGGCAACGGCGTGCTGGCGTCTGCGGCGGGCATGGACAAGGACTTCACCAAGCGGTTGGCGCGCGAAGCTGGGATCCCCGTCGGCGAGGAGCTGATCCTGTTCCAGCCACGCGAACTGACCGCGGAGGAAAAGGAGCGGCTGGGGTTGCCCGTGTTCGTGAAGCCCGCGCGCGGCGGATCCAGCATCGGCATTTCCAAGGTGGACAGCTGGGAGGACTTCGATTCCGCCGTTGACCTGGCCTTTTCCCACGACGGCAAGGTGATCGTGGAGGCGATGATCCACGGCGCCGAAGTCGAATGCGGTGTGCTGCAGCACGCGGATGGCTCGATCGTGTCGTCTGTTCCGGCGATGCTGAACGGCACTGAGGATGGCGCCGAAGGGTTCTATGGTTTTGACGCCAAGTATGTCGATTCGACCGTCTCCGCCACCATCCCGGCGCCGCTGCCTGCGGAGACGTTGACGGAGATCCGTCAACTGGCCATTCGCACGTTCAACGCGCTGGGGTGCGACGGCATCGCGCGAGTGGACTTCTTTGCTACGGAAAACGGGCCCGTGCTGAACGAGATCAACACGATGCCTGGGTTTACCCCGATCTCGATGTATCCGAAGATGTTCGCCGCTGATGGCGTGAGCTTCGGCGACCTGGTCAGCGCGCTGATCGCCCGCGCCCTGGCTTAGCGGGCTCGGCGTTGCTGGCCTAGTTTGCTAGGGTGTTTGGCTGGCTTAGCGGGCTCTTGTGATGTCTAGCGACATTTTGGACACGGAGTCCAGGATGTTTTTGGACGGGATGTCTAGTGGCTTTTTGGACGTTTGCGGCG